>CAWHOH010000007.1:0-320094 GCA_963830945.1 uncultured Actinomycetota bacterium
GCGAACACCGCCGCGGCTGAACACCTGACGGTCGGAGGCATGCTCGCGACCACTTACGAAAACCGGGGTCAGATCCCGCTTCGTGTCGCCGGGGTGTACCGCCCGGTCGCGCCCGGCGGGTCGTTCTGGGAGCCGTGGGACCTGTTCCAGGCCGGCCAGCGGGGTCAGGACAACGCGCCGCCGCCGGGCGACGCGTCGTTCGTGACTTCGGCCGCGCTCACGTCCCTGCTGCAGCGGGTGCCGCAGACGCTGTCGGCGAATGTGGCGCTGCTGCCCGGAGATGTGGGCTACGACGACATCGGCGAACTGCGCACACGATCGCGCACGTCAATGCCACCGTCGCGCGCCTCACCTACCAGGCGGCGACGACCGGCGCGTCCGTCGCCAGCGTGACCACCAGCCTGCCGACCATCCTCGACGAGACAGCCGAGGAGACATCGCTCGCTCGCACGCTGGTGACCGTCGCGACGGCCCAGCTCGCGCTGCTCGCGATGTTCGTGCTCTACGCGGTGGTCGCGAACACGGCGACGGCCCAAGGACCCGAGGTGGCGCTGGCGAAGCTGCGGGCCGCCGTCCGGCAGCATCCTGCTGCAGAGCGTCGCCCAGCCGGTCGCGCTGGTGCTGGTGGCGGCCCCGGTGGCGGCGCTGCTCGCCTGGATCGTCGTCCGGCTGCTCGCGGCGCGCCTGCTCGGGCATCCGGTGGACGTGACATTCCCGCCGGCGGCGTACGGCGTCGCGGCGCTCGGCGCGGCGGGCGGTGTCCTGGCCGCGGTCGTGGCCGCCCGCCGGATCGTCATGACACCGGTCGGGGCGCTGATGCGTCTCGGCGCTGCCGGCGCCCGGTTCGCCGATCGGGCTGCTGCTCGCCGACGCCGCGGCGGTGACGATCGCGGTGGCCGGGCTGATCGAGCTCGAGGCCGGCGGTGTCCTGGACTCCGGTAAGCCCAACCCTCTATCGGTGTTGGCCCCGACGCTGCTGGCCGTCGCCGCGGCTGTCGTGACGCTGCGGCTGCTGCCGTACCTCGCCCGGCGGTTGGCGCGGTGGACGCGGGACTCGCGACGGCTCGCGACGTTCCTCGCCGTCCGCCAACTGCTGCGCCGCCCGGCCGAGGCCCGCGCGATGCTGCTGGTCGCGGTGGCCGTGTCCATCGCTGCGTTCGCGGTCGCCACCTGGGCTGACGCGCGCCACAACCGCTCGCTGCGCGCTCTGAACTCGGCCGGTGCCCACACCGTGCTGCTCGTCCGACCAGGCGCCGGCGTGGACGATCTGCGGACAGCGGTCGATCGGGCCGACCCGGGCGGGCACTCGATGGCGGTGGCGTACACGCAGGTCAACCAGCAACCGCCGCTGATTGCCGTCGACACCGCGCGCTTCGCGTCGGTCGGGGCGTGGGTGCCGGGCAATTCGTCGGCCCCACTGCCATCGGTGCTACACCGTCTCGCCGGCGGGCGCGCGGCGCCGGTCACGGTGACCGGGACGCGGCTGCGGCTGCGCGTCGACCTGATCAGGCATCCCAGCCAGCCGGTGCACCTCGCGGTGAGTTTCACCGAGCGCGAACCACAACCAGGCGGTGCGCACCGTCGCGCCCGTCGTGCCCGGCACCGGGTCGTATGACATCTCGCTGCCCTCCGCGTGCGCGAGGGGCTGCCGCGTCACTGCTCTCGCCCCGACGGCCAACACGCCGGACAACTTCGGCGCATCCGTCACGCAGGTGAGCGAGATCGACGCGGTCATCGGCGCGTCGGTCCGCTCGCACGGCGAATGGCGGCCGGTCATGTCGTTCGCAGACAACGCCCGGTGGCGTGGGGACGGCAGGGGACCGGCGGCGATCGGCACCGCCGGCGCAGCGCTGTCCCTCGACGTCCGGCAGACGTCGGGCGACGCGCCGTGGCCGTCAGCGGTCTCAGCGGCGATCCCGACCGCTCTCCCCGCGGTTGTCGCGTCGGCGACAGGCGGCGCTCTACGCGGGGCAACAACATCCATAGTGTCCCCGCCCTCGGGCTGGACGGCCAGGTGGTATTCGCCAACGGCGTGATCCGATCGGTCACGCTGCCCCAGGTCGACCGCAACGGGATCATGGTCGACTTCGGGACCGCCCTCGCGGCGATGGACAACCCGGCCGAGGCCACGACGGAGTACCAGGTGTGGCTGTCGTCGTCCGCGCCGTCGGACATGGCCGCACGGCTGGCCCGCCAGCACGTGTACGTGACGCGCACGATCCGCTCATCCACCTACCGTCCGGCCCTGGACGACAGCGGGCCGGCGTTCGCCGACTCGCTGTTCCTCATCTCCGCGCTCGCCGCGACGTTGCTCGCCATCGGCGCGACGGCCGTCGGGCGGGTGGTGACCGTCCGCCGCCGGAGCTACGAGTTGGCTGCGCTCGAGGCGGTCGGGGTCTCGCCCCGTACGCTGCGGAGGGCGACGGCGGCCGAGCAGGGCAGCGTCTTCGGGATCGGACTACTCGTCGGGCTGGCGGCGGGGCTCGTCGGTTCACGGCTTGCGCTGCCCAGCACGCCGGTCTTCGTCGACACGTCGACCGGGCCGCCGCTGGTGCTCGGGCTGCCGTGGACGCTGCTGGCCGCACTCGCCATCGGGCTGGTCGTCGTCTTCGTCCTCGTCAGCGTCGCCATCGCGAGGCTGGTCGAGCGGGCCGCCACACCGAGCCAGCTGAGAGGGGCCCAGCAGTGAGCGCGACCGTGGCCGTTGGGGTGCGATGCGAAGGGGTTGTGCACATCTACCCGGCGTCGGGCGAGGACCTCGACGACGTGGTCGCGTTGCGCGGCATCGATCTCGACGTCGATCCGGGCGAGTTCGTGTCGTTGCTCGGCCCGTCCGGCTCGGGCAAGTCGACGGTGCTCGGCCTGCTCGCCGGGGTGCTGCGCCCGTCGGCCGGACGGGTGCTGATCGGCCCGCACGACGTCGGCCGGATGGCGCCGCGCGCGCTCGCGCGGCTGCGGGGGTCCGTCGTGGCGCTCGTCCTGCAGAGCCCGTCGCGCAACCTTCTGGCCTACGCGACCGTCCGGCAGAACGTGGCGTTCGCCGCCGGGCCGTCGGGCACGTCGTCGGACGAACTGCTCGAGCGACTCGGGCTGGCCGCCCTCGCCGACCGGGTCACCGGACGGCTGTCGGGTGGCGAGCAGCAGTGCGTCGCGATCGCGGCTGCGCTGTCTTCGGGTGCGCAACTGGTGCTCGCCGACGAGCCGACCAGCCAACTTGACGCCGCCGGTCGCGAGCGCGTCATGGAACTTCTCGCGCAGGCACACGCCGAGTTCGGCCGCACCGTCGTGCTCGTCACGCACGACTCGTCGGTGGCTGCCCGCTCGGCGCGGACCGTCACGATCCGCGACGGACGCGTCGGGAGCGAGGGCGTGCACGGGCGCGAGTACGCCGTCGTGGGCCGGGACGGGTCGCTGCAGCTGCCGCCGGAGCTGTCCGAGGAGTTTCCGCCGGGCACGTTGCTCGAGGTCCGCCGCGACGGACATGGGATCACGCTCAGACCACGCTCCGAGGAGTCGCCGTGACCGTCGTTCTCACGGGCAGCGATCTCCGCTACACCGTCGGCGACCGGACAATCCTCGACGGCGTCTCGGTGCACGCGTCGTCCGGTCGGGTCCTCGCGGTGCGCGGCCCGTCCGGGTCCGGGAAGTCGTCGCTGCTGGCGATGCTCGGCGGGCTCGTCGCGCCGTCCGGCGGGACGGTCACGCTCGACGGCACGCCAGTGACTCCCGGCATCGACGTCGCCCTGCGCCGCCGGATCGGGTTCGTCCTGCAGGGCTACGGCCTGGTGGCCGCCCTGACGGCGCGCGAGAACGTCGCGGTCGTGCTGCAGGCAGCCCGAGTGCCGCGCGCCGAGGTGCGCTCGCGCGTTCAGGCCGTGCTCGAGCGCGTGGGGCTGGCCCCCGTCGCCGACCACCTCGTCGAGGATCTCTCGGGCGGACAGCAGCAGCGGGTGGCCGTCGCCCGGGCCCTCGTCACCGCCGCCGACGTCCTCCTCGCCGACGAGCCGACCGCGGAGCTCGACGCCGACAACCGCGGCCTGATCGTCTCACTGCTGATCGAGCGCGCTCGTGCGGGGGCCGTGGTGGTGATCGCCTCGCACGATCCGGACGTCGTCGACGCCTGCGACGACGTCCTGGACCTGTAAGCGCGTCACGCCAGCGGACCAGTGAGAGGAATCATTGTGCGGGGGTGACGGGGGCGATCGTGAACACAACCGCGACCGTCGCGTCGACCTCCTGGGCGCCCGGGTGGACGGTCGTCGGTGTCGAAGGTGCCCCCGTGCCCGTCGACGGGGCTGCCGCGCCGGGCGCCGCGACCTCTGACTGCGGGTTGAGGCTGATCGACTGCACACCGGTGACCGTGTAGCCGAGCTGTGCGGCGGCGGCGTTCGCCTGGCTTCGGGCGTTCGTGATCGCCGCTTTCTCGGCGGCAATCTCGCCGGCGGACGGGTTGGCAAACGAAAAGTCCGGGCCGTTGATCGTGGTCGCGCCGGCGTGGCTGGCGGCGTCGATCACACGCCCGACGATCGCCGCTGTCGAGGTGATCGACAACGACTCGCTGGCGGTGCAGCGCCTGATCAGGCGCTTGTGTCCCTTCGGCCCAACGCGGATCCTGCCGCAGGTCGTGTTGATCGACTCGGTCTGGATCCCCGACGCGGGCACACCAAGGCCGCGGACGGCATGGACGATCGCGTCGACACGCCGGTTCGCGGCCGACAGCGCGGGTGCCGACGTCGCGGCAAAGCGCGTGACCGACAGAGAGAGCGACGCCACATCCGGGGTGATCATCACCGATCCCTGGCCATCCACGGTCAGCGTCTCAGGCGTCGACGTGTCCGCGAGCGCCGCAGGCGCGAAGCTCAGCGAGGCCAGAGCTACCACAGCCGCAGTTCGGACATGCACAACAGACCCCCTTCGATCGGCGACAGAGTCCCTATCTATACGCCCTGATCCGGCCGCCGTCACGCGAAGCTGGGTCGCGACGGCGACGTGAAGCGGGAGCGACGGGACTCGAAGCCGCGACCTCCGGCTTGACAGGCGCCGGAGAGGGGCGTGTTGTTGCCGTAGTCGCGGGCGGTCAGGAAGGTCCGAAACGTCCATTTAGCGGCGATTCTGTCGGAGCAGGTTGCCCGGCGAGGCCGTTGCCTGAACCGTTGCCCGGGGTGTTTGAGACCGGATATACTCGGTTAGCGAGTTTATGGCTTTGGCGCGACCGACAGCGACACCCCAGGCTCGGCATTGGCGATCGGCGGCCGCGGCGCTCGAATTGGTGCGTCGGCGGGCCGTGCCGACCCGGCGTGACCTCGCGCGGGAGTTGGGGCTGGCTAGCGGTGCCGCGTCGGATCTGTTGGCACGTCTGCGCGCAGCAGGCCTGGTCGCCGAGCGCCCCGCGCCGGCGACCGGCGCGGGCCGCCCCACCACCGTCCTGTATGCGCACCGCGAGGGTCCGGTCGTCCTCGCTGTCGACCTGCGGCACCGCGACTGGCGGCTGGCGGCTTGCGGGGTGGACGGCGAGCCGCGGCTGCTGGCAGCCGAGTCTCACGCCGGCGAGGACGCGAAGGAGGTTGTCTCGCGGCTTGGCGAGGTCGTCGCCCGTCACGCGCAGCGAGTGGGGCGCCGTGCCGTTGCGGTCGGCATCGCGGTTCCGGGCCTGACCACCGGGACGCGACTGCTCGACGCGGCGATGTTGGGGTGGTGTGACGTCGAGCTCGCGGCGATCGGCGGCGGGCTACCCGTGGTCGTTGGTAACGACGCGACGATGGCCGCTGTCGCCGAGGCGCGCGCCCGACCCGCGGCCGATGCGCTGCTGCACCTCGTTCTCGAGGTCGGCATCGGCGGGGCGCTGGTCGTCGGCGGTCAGCCGGTGCAGGGCGCCCGCGGGCTGGCCGGGGAGTACGGTCATCTGCCCTTCGGTGACCCCGCCGACGTGTGTGACTGCGGCGCGCGCGGCTGCTGGGGCGTCGCGTTTGACCCGCGGCGGGTCGCCGCGCGGCTCGGCGCCCCCGAGCCGGCTGACCCTCGGGCCTGGCTGCGGGAGCTGCTCACCGCCCGCGTGCTCCCCGCGGCGTACCGCCGCCTGCGTGAAGAGCTGGCGGCTGGGCTCGGTCGCGGCGCCGCCGGGCTGGTCAACGCTCTCGATCCCGACACCGTCACGCTCGGTGGGCTTGCAGGGACGCTGCGCGACGCTGCGCCTGAAGGGTTCGAGCAGGCGTTCGATGCGGGCATGATGGCCGTGCACCGCGCCGCGCCCCCGGAGGTGGCGGTGAGCCGAGCGGCAGAAGACGCGGTCCTCGCGGGCGTGGCGATCGCTGCGTTCGACGCGGTGCTCGACGCCGAGCGGCTCGCGCGCTGGGCGGCGCAGGCGCGATGACCTACCGGCGCGATTCCTTCACCTGGACGGCATTCGGCGCCTTGTTTGCGTTCGGCTATCTCAACGCCGTGCTGGGACCGGCGCTGCCCTACCTGCGCTCGGTCGAGGGCATCTCCTACGTCGTCGGCGCGCTGCATCAGGCGGCGTTCGCGCTCGGCGGGGGACTGGCGGGGATCCTGTCTTCGCGCGAGCCGATCCCGATCGGGCGCCGTGCCACCATCGCGGGCGGCTTGACGGGCGCCGCGCTTGCCGGCTTGGCGCTTGGCTACGGTGACGCTGCGCCGGTGACGATCCTGGCCGCGCTGTTCATGGGTCTGCTGGCGACGCTCGCCTTGATCCGCGTCTGGGCGGCGCTGGCCGACGCGCACGGGTCGCGGCGCGCCGTGGCGATGACCGAGGGCGAAGTGGCGGTCAGCCTTGCCGGGATCGCCACGCCGCTGCTGATCGGTGCCCTGGCCGGGACCGCCGCGACGTGGCGGCTCGCGTTTGCGCTCGGCGCGGTGATCGTCGTCGCCGCGGCGGCGGCCGTGCTCCGCGCCGACGTGCCGCCCGGTCGCGCGCCCGATCCCGGCGACGCGCCGCCCGGGCGCGCTCAGGCGACGCTCGTGATCGTCTTCGCGATCGTCGCGCTGGAGTTCGGCCTGAGCTTCTGGCTGGCCACATACCTCAACGACGACGTCGGCCTGTCCCGCGGGGCCGCCGTGGCGATGGTCAGCGGCCTCTACGCGTCCAATCTGCTCGGCCGTTTGGTGGCCAGCCGGGCCGCCCGCACCCAACCGTCCGAGCGGCTGCTCGCCGCCGCGCTCGCCACGGTCCTCGCCGGGCTGCCGTTCCTCCTCTTAGCCCGCGCCGCCGTCCCGGCGGTGGCCGGCATCGTCCTTGCCGGGGCCGGGATCGGAGCACTGTTTCCGCTGACCTCTTCACTGCACGTCCAGGCCAGTGGCCGAACCGCCGACAACGCCCTAGGAGACATCCTGACCGTCGCGGCGCTCGGCGAGATCTGCGGGCCGCTGACGGCCGGCGCGATCGCCCAGGCCACCAGCCTCCGTGCCGGCCTGCTCATCCTGCCCGCCGCAACCCTGCTGGCCGCCACCGCGCTCACCGTGCACGGCGAGCGCCGACGGGATAGGTCGGGCGCGAAGATGCGCGTCACGCGGCGCGCGGCCGACACCTAGTCAAGTCAGCACCGACAAGCCGACGACCCGTAGCGCAGCGGCAACCCGATCCCGCTGCGGTGCGAACCCGATCCGCTGTCGCGGTCCGCCACGCATCCACGCCGTGACTTGCCAGAACCCGCGTAAGGCATCACACCTGGCGAAGGCTCTTCGCCTCCTCGCCGGGCGGCCCATTGGCCGGGCAGACCGGCGACCCGCGACCTACCGTGTGAGCTCGGCCGGCGCGTCCAGCCGGGTGAGCTTCCCCGGGTTAGCCATCGCGTAGATCCGGGTCAACCGACCGTCTTCGATCACCAGGCTGACCACCGCCATCTGGCCGCCGATCTCAACCCGGGCCGCCGGGGAGCCGTTGAGCCACACGCCGCTCGTGACCGGCGTCTGCGCCCGGCTGGCGCGGGCCAGGAGCCGGGCGACCCGCTCGGCGCCGTGGATCGGAGCGCGCGCGGCCGGCACGACCCCGCCGCCGTCGGCGACCAGCACGACGTCTGGCGCCATGACCTCCATCAGTTCCTGCACGTGGCCGGTGCGCACCGCAACCAGAAACCGATCCACCACCGCCTGCTGCTCGGCTTGGCTCACCGGCATCCGCGGCCGCCGGTCGGCCACGTGGTCACGGGCCCGCCGCGCGATCTGCCGCACCGCGTCGGGCGACTTCCCGATCGCCTCCGCGATCTCCTCGTAGGGCGTGTCGAACACCTCCCGCAGCACGAACACCGCCCGCTCGGTCGGCCCGAGCGTCTCCAACACGGTGAGCATCGCGATCGACACGCTCTCGGCCAGCTCGACGTCGTCAGCGATGTCGGGGCTGGTCAGCAGCGGCTCGGGCAGCCACTCACCGACGTAGTCCTCGCGCCGGCGCGACACGGTACGCAGCCGGTTGAGAGCCTGGCGGGTGACGATGCGGACGAGGTACGCCCGCGGGTCGAGCACCTGCGCCTGGTCGACCCCGGCCCACCGCAGCCACGACTCCTGGAGCACGTCGTCCGCGTCGGCGGCGGAGCCGAGCATCTCATAGGCGACTGTGAACAGCAGGCTGCGGTGGGTGACGAATGGGTCGTCGGTCATACCGCCGCGATCACGCGAGTGCCGCCACGGTCGCCGGGGTGGCCAGCGGGACCGCGCAAGCGGCCGAGAACCCCTGTGACTCGATCCCCTGCGCCACGTTGCCCCGCGTCGCCATATTCGCGAAGGCGATGAAGCTGGTCAGCTCCACCATCGCGGCCGGGCCGAGCTGAGCGAGCAGGTGCGCGAACATCTCGTCGGTGACGGTCGGCGGCGTGTTCGTCATGGCCTCGGAGTACTCCAGCACGTCGCGCTCCAGCGAGGTGAACACGTCGGCCTCCCGCCAGCGTGGCACCTGGCTGGCCTTGGCCATGTCGAGGTGGTGGTTCTGCGCCTGGAAGTAGTTGATGTCCAGGCACCAGCTGCAGCCGACCTGGGCGGCGACGGCCATGTGGGAGAACGTCTTGAGATCCTCGGCGACGCTGTCCCATCCCCCGATCAGCACCGAGAACTGCAGGGCGCTCTCGGCGACCTTCCGGTTGTGCGACACCACCTCAAGCGGTTCGGGCACGGCGCCGAACTGCGCGGTCATGGGCTCGGCGATCTCGGTGGCGAGTTCCGCCTTGGGAATGCGTAGGGCCATGGGTGGTCTCCTTGTCTCGTTGCGGCCGTGCATGAGACACCGCCCGCCGCGCGGCTGTGACACCCACTCGCGGGAAGGATGCGCGTAGCCATCCCGTCAACAGCTTCCCTGCTGCGCGCGGAAAGCGCGCTTGGCCCTGACGATCGCCGGCCGGCGAAGGCTGTCGTAGGAGTGCTGTCGGACCCGCCGATCCTCGTGTTCAGCCTGAGCATCGGCAAAGGACTCATGACGATCTCGATGCCAGATCGATTCCGGCTCGCGGCCCCGAGGGGACGTCGACGACGGATTGGCATGGCCATGGGGCTGCTTGAGCAGTCTCGGTTGGCGTCATGCCCGCGGCCGGGGCGCACGAAGTCCACGCCGCTGACTCGGAGGCGGATCGCTGGATGGCGGTTGAAGTGGCCGCCACGCGTGGCTCGTGCGCGGCGCGATGGGCGAGACGGATCGTGTGCCAACGGGCGGCCGCGCGATGTAGGTCATCGATGTGAGCGCTGGCGAGCGCTCGAGCGAGAGCGGGATGCAGCATTTTGAGCCTCCTCTAGCGAGTCAGGTCCTGCTCGGCATCAAGCAGCTCGAGCCGAACGGCCAGGTGTCTGCGCCGACCCGATTGCGTACGCGGTCATTCCGGTCCCTCCTGGTGTCGGGGGGTTTGCCATCCGCGTATTGAGACGCCGGTGGGGCCGAAGAAGGGTCAGTGCCTGTTGCGCGGTCGCCGGGCGACCCTTTCTCGGCGCGCGCGACGTCATAGCTGTTAATGCCGGCGAAATCGGAGTCGAGATGCGAGGATCAGAAGATGGGCCAATCGCTGCTGACGCGCGCTGCACAAGGCGAGCAGGAGGCATTCCGCGAGCTAACCGACCCCTACCGGCGGGAGCTCCAGTTCCACTGCTACCGGATCCTCGGCTCGATGCAGGACGCTGAAGACGCGCTCCAGGAGACGTTGCTGAGCGCTTGGCGCGGTCTGTCGGGTTATGAGGGCACGGCATCGCTGCGCGCGTGGCTCTACCGGATCGCCACCAATCGATGTCTCGATGCCCTGCGCCTGCTCGGCCGCCGGTCGCCGCCGGCACCCGAGCCGCCATTCGCCCCGCCGGAGCCGACGAGGCTCGGCGAGGTGACTTGGCTCCAGCCCTACCCCGACGCCCTGCTCGAGGGGATCATCGATACGGCGCCGGGTCCAGACGCTCGATACCAGACCCGGGAGACCGTCGAGCTTGCGTTCGTCGCAGCCCTGCAGCATCTCCCACCACGCCAACGCGCCGTCCTGCTTCTCCGCGACGTCCTCGGCTTCCACGCCGCCGAGGTAGCCGACACCCTCGAGACAAGCGAGGACTCGGTCAAAAGCGCCCTCAGGCGCGCGCGGGTAACGACCGAACGCCTATTTCCCGCATCAGACCGGGGCCGAGCGCCAGAGCCCAACTCACCGACAGAACACGAGCTCGTTCGCCGTTTCGCCGATGCCTGGATGGCCGACGACATCGACGGCGTCGTCGCGCTACTCACCGAAGACGCGTGGTTCACGATGCCGCCGCCCCCGCTCGAATACCAGGGCCGCTCGGCGATCTACGAATACCTAAATTGGCGGGGCGGCCGCCGCTACAAGCTGATCCCAACCCGAGCCAACGGCCAGCCAGCATTCGGCTGCTATCGCACCGACTCGCAAACACCGATCGCGCACGCCGTCGGAGTGCTCGTGCTGACTCTCGCGGGCGACCGCATCTCTGCGATTACCCACTTTGTCGACAGCAGCGTTCTCGGCCGCTTCGGGCTGCCTCGCATCCTTCGTAGCTGATCCCATCACCAGCGTCCGTGAGGCGCACGTTGCGGCTGGTGCGCTCCAGCAGCGTAACTCCGAATTGTGTCCCGAGTCGGCGGATCTGCTGGCACCGAGCGCAACTCCGCGGCGGCGCGGTGCTAGCCGCCGCCGGGCAGGCGGACGCCCCGGGAGCAATCGGCGAGCGCGTCCGCTTCGTCGCCTCTGCGGCAGTCTGGCTCAGACTTCCCCTCATCGACCGAAGGGGCCACGACGACGCCGTGGCTGCAATAGGCGTGATCCAACAGCGTTATGGGCGTGGGTCGCGTTGCTGCATTCAGGTGCCGGCGGTTGTGCAGGCTGAAGATGCTTCCGACCCGGTGCTGGCGTCCGGGCTGCGAGCGCTTCGGGCGACATTCCGGTCGCCGCTCTGTCGCCCGAGCAAACTTGACAGGCCCAGCGGCGCCACGTGAGCTGGTATGCGTGTCCGGGCGGGTTAAAGGCCGCGCCGGCCGCGACCCACGTAACCACCGCCGCGGGAGCGGCGAAACAGCCAGACCAGGAGCATCGAGAACAAGACCGATAGGAGTAGGCCTCCGCCGTGGCGATGCAGCACGTACCACGAGAACAGTCCGGCGGCAAAGGAGCCACACAGACCAATCACTGCGGTCATGCCCAGACCCATCGGATCAGGACCAGGGAGC
Organism: uncultured Actinomycetota bacterium; assembly: GCA_963830945.1. Lineage (GTDB taxonomy): Bacteria > Actinomycetota > Thermoleophilia > Solirubrobacterales > Solirubrobacteraceae > Palsa-465. Next base: position 11,648 of record CAWHOH010000007.1, read on the forward strand.
AGCAGCCGTGCCACCGCTCCCACGAACAGGCCCACCACGAAAAGGATGATCAGGTACGCGATAAGACCCACGCCGAGCAACTACCCGGTTTTGAGGCCTTCTCCCATCGCGTGCTCACCGGCGCGCTGGGTGGCGAGCACGAGGCCGTTGGCGGGACCGCGCTCATACGCAAGCCGGCGCCGGGCGCGATCGCATACGTCCTCCGCTCGGCCGGTCTCGCGCGAGTCCTATGGCGACAAGGCCATCTTGCGGCTCCGACGCCACGGCTTAAGTTCTAGGGCCCGGGTTGGTGGACGTCCGTACGGGTGTCGACCTCGCGGCGCTTGCCGCCCGTGGCGCGGCGGACCAGGATCGCGCCTCCGGTCACGTCCAGGTCGCGCTCGGTCAGGGCTAGGGCTTCGCTGATGGCGCAGCCCAGCACGCCAGAGCACGACGATCAATCCGCGCAGCCGGACGACCTTGATGAAAGCCGGGCAGCGTCGCCGGTGACCGGCGCCGACCGCAGGCGTCCAACAGCACGGTGGATGGCATGCATCCTCCCTCGGACGGTGGTTGACACTGCGCTGGCCGAGCTGGGCGGGCGCCCCTGACTGAGAGGGTTCTCATGGTGCGCGGTTCTCCTGGGGGTAGCGCGGGGGCTGGGCTGGTAAATCGAGCATGTATTGGGGGAGCTCATGTCCTATCTGAATGATCGGGTCACCCGGCGCGGCGCGCTCAAGCTCGGAGGCGGAGCAGCAGCCGGAACCCTGCTGTCCGGCGGGGCGCTGGCCGGGGCGGCCCAAGCGCGCGAGCACGGCGTTCGCGAGCAGCGAGGCAAGCTGCCCGCCAAGCGGATCCAGGAGATCGTCCAGGCGCAGGGGACGGTCACGAACGGCGTGCTGAGCATTCCGATCAGTCGTGATGACATCGGCCCGGTCCGGGGGCCGCTCGGGGTCACGATGGACGGGTCGTTTGAAGTCGATGGAGCGTTGACCTTCCAACCCCTCGGCGACGGTCTCGCGTTCTTCAACGCTGACCTCCCGCTCAAGGCGGAGGAGACCGACGGCTTCATCGATGCGATCGACGCCAACGGCATGGTCTTCCAGGCGTTTCACATGCATTACACCGAGCAGTCCCCGCAGACCTGGTTCATCCACTGGCGTGGGGTCGGAGCTCCGCTGAGATTGGCGCGAGCGGCCCATAACGTGCTGAGGTCGACGGCGACGAAGCTGCCTCAGACGATGCCGTCGAACCCCACCTCGCCGCTGGATGCCAAGCGTCTCGGCAAGATCCTCGGTGGGCAGGCGATGATCGGCAGCAACGGCGTGGTCACGGTCAACGTGTCCCGAGGCGGACGGATCGTGATCGACGGGGTTCACGCCTCGCCGGAGGCGAACATCTCTACCGGCATCGAGTTCAAGCCGCTGGCCGCATCCGGCTCACAGGCGGCGGCCGGACCTGACTTCGCGATGACCGGCCGCGAGGTCGTGCCCGTGGTCAAGCTGATGCGCTCACAGGGCTGGTACATCGGCTGCCTTTATAACCAAGAGACCGAGGAGTACCCACAGCTTTACTTCTCCCACATGCTGAAGACCGGCGACGCCTACCAGCTCGCCGCCGAGATCCGCGCCGGGCTTGACAAGACCGACGCCAAGTTCATGTAGGCCGACCTCACTCAAGCCGCCGATAAAGACGGCCCGCGAGCCCAGGGTCGCCACCCACTTCGCAGGCGTCTGACACGAAAGCCCGCGTTTGATCAGGCGAACGAGACGTCTGCTTCCCACGAAGCGGCGGCGGTCTCGCGCCCGGCCCCCTCCCCAGCTCCATGCCCATGCACTCAAGCGGCGCCGGGACGCGTCGCAATCAGCCGTTGGTCACTAAGACGGTCGACCTCGACGCTGACGACCAGGCGGCGGGTGCGGGGAGATGGTGAGGTCCGGGTTTAGGCTCGGCTCGTGATCTCCGACAAGGACCTCAACCCTCGACGCACATCACCGCCCCCAGGCCGCTCCAGCCGCATACCAAAGCCGATGTTTGATGCCCCTTTGATGCCCTCTGGGCATTCCGGATGGAAGAGCCGGAAACCGCAACCTTCGATTTGCCGCTAGTTGCTCCATCGGGGAGACAGGATTTGAACCTGCGACCGCCCGGCCCCCAGCCGGGTGCGCTACCAGACTGCGCCACTCCCCGTGACTCGCCGATGATAACCGGCGCCAGAGCGGGCGACGGGAATCGAACCCGCCCTAGAAGCTTGGAAGGCTTCTGTGCAACCACAACACTTCGCCCGCGGGCCGACCGATGGTAACGCGGCGGGCCGCCTCGGGCCGCGCGCGGCGGGGTCCTGTCGCGCCTACCCTCGAACTTTCGTCCACTGTCAGTCGCCGGCAGGAGCTGGGGGGGCCGGTGCGCGCCGCGCCTCGGTGGGAACGTCGCCGTCGCGCACGAGATCCTGAGGCGGCCACGGCCCGGTCCAGTTGTCCAGCGCGCCGTCGAGCGTGACCACCGACCCCGACAGCGCCCGCCCCATCGGCGTGGCCAGCAGCGCGACCAGCCAGCCGTACTCCTCGACCTCGCCCAGGCGCTGGAGCGGGACCGACTCGGCCGCGCGCGCGCCACAGCTCGGCGGGGTACTTCTTCAGGGATCGGTGGCCAGCCGGCCGAGCGCGACCGCGCTGACCGCGACCGCGTCGGGCGCCCACTGCGCCGCCAGCTCCTGGTCAGCGACTCCACCGCCGCCCGCGCGGCCCCGGTGTGCGCCATCGCCGGAAACCCCTGGTGCGGCGAGACGGTGACGTTGACGATCGTCCCGCCGGCGGCGCGCATGGCCAGCTCATAGGCCGCCTCGCACATCGTCAGCGTCCCGGAGACGTTGAGCCGCTGCACGGCGTTCCAGCCCTTGGCGGTGATGCCCTCGGCGGGGACGAAGTACTGGCCGCCGGCGTTGTTGAGCAGGAAGTCGAGCCGTCCATGGCGCTCCAGCGCCGCGGAGACGATGGCCTCGGCGCCCGCGCGATCGCGGATGTCACCCGACACCCATGAGCACCCCTCCCCCAGCTCGCCCGCCGTCTCGCGCCAGGACCTCCTCGCGGCGCCCGGCGATGATGACCGCGGCGCCACAGCGCAGCAGCTCGGCCGCCGCGGCCTTGCCGAGGTTGGTCCCGCCCCCGGTGACCAACGCCACCTGCCCGGCCAGGAGCGCCGGGGGCGAAAATCGCGCGACGCCGCCAGCGCCTACTCCCCCAGCACCTTGATCACGAGCCGCTTGGGGCGCCCGCCGTCGAACTCGCAGTAGAAGACCTGCTGCCAGGGGCCGAGGTCGAGCCGGCCCTCGGTGACCGGCACGATTACCTGATGGTGGACGAGCAGGTTCTTGAGGTGGGCGTCGCCGTTGTCCTCGCCGCCGCGGTGATGGCGGTAATCGCCGGGGTCGGGCAGCAGCTCGCTCGCCACGTCGTTGGCCGGCTCGTCCAGCTGGGCGGAGCGACCTTGTCCAGCCACTCCAGCGTGTCCTGGAGAAGGCCGGGCTCGTCGTCGTTGATCCAGACGCCGGCGGTGATGTGCATGGCGCAGACCAGCGCCATCCCCTCGGCGATACCGGCGTCGCGCACCGCCTCGGCGACGTCCTCGGTGATGCGGATGAACTCGCGCCGCCGGGAGGTGTTGAACGTGCGGTAGACGGTGTGCGAGAGCATCACGGAGGGCAGCCGGGGGAAGCAGGGGAGCCGGGATTCGAACCCGGATTCACGGTTTTGGAGACCGCGCGCATAGCCATTAACTCACTCCCCTGTGAGCTGATCGCGATGGTACCGGCCTGCCGCGGCCTCGCGATGCCGCCGCGCCAGAAGGCGGACCAACGCGGTCGTGCCGGCGTTCCAGCTTCAGTTCGCGCCCGAGCAGGTCCCCGCGCTCGCCGCCCGCTTCCCCGGCGGCGACGAGAGCGCCTGCGAGGCAGCCGGAGCTGCCGCTCGCGCGCGCGGCTACTACCGGCGCCGGGAGTTCGTGCTGGTCTGCGCGTGGAAGACCCTGCGCAGCACCCCGAAGGTCGCGGCCAACGGCGAGCCGGCGGTGCGCGCCGCGACTCGGCGCGCGCTCTCGGTTCCGACGAGGCCGCGCGGATGCAGGCGCTGCTCGCCCTCGACGGCGTTGGCGTGCCCACCGCCTCGACCCTCCTGTACTTCGCCTTCCCCGCGCTGTACCCGATCCTGGACGTCCGTGCCCTGGACTCGCTCGGCGTCAAGCCGCGGTCGCAGTACCCGATCAGCTTCTGGTTGGGCTACCTGGAGGCGTGCCGGGCCCTGGCCGCCCAGTGCCAGGTCTCGATCCGCACCCTGGACAAGGCGCTGTGGCAGTGGTCCAAGGAGCGCTCGATCGCCGCGAGGCTTTGAGCGCGCACGCGTCGCAGCGGGGCGAGATGCGGGCGGAGGGAGTCGAACCCACACGGGCTTGCGCCCACCGGCACCTAAAGCCGGCGTGTCTACCGTTTCACCACGCCCGCGAGACGTGGCCAGGATTGTGAGGCACGCTGACCGGGAATGCTGTGCGCATGTCCAGCGCTTTCAGCAGGTAAGGTCCGCTCTCGTGGCCCAGGTGCGCAACATCCGGCCCGGTTACGCGGTCATCCATCCCAACCGGGACAAGGCCGATCTGCAAGCTGACCAAGCTGATCGTCGTGGGCCTGCTCATCGCCTCGGTGGCGTTGATGATGATCCTGACGGTCGGCGGCTGGAGCAAGCTCCAGGGGATGAAGCCGGTCAACTTCGTGTGGTCGGCGGTGTACCTCACGGTGGCCTTCTACATCCTGCGCTGGAACCGCGGCCTGCTGCCGATCGCCGCCGCGCTGGCGATGCTGCTGCTGATCATCGCCGTCATCGCCGCCTTCGGGCTGGACGGCACGAGCTGGTTTGATCGCAGCCATCACGGCTTCGCCGCCGCCCGGTCGCTGTTCGGCGGCGCGGGCCTGACCACCGACGTGCTCGGCGACGATCACGTGCTGCTCATCCCCGTGGAGGCGGCGCTCATCGTGTTCGCATGATCGGGTTCTCCCAGGGCTGGAACGTGGAGATCGAGGTCCCCGAGGAGGAGGCCCGGCGCCGCGGCTCCAAGCCGATCGCGCGGGGGCCGTCGGCCGCCACGGCCTAGCCGGTCGCGCCCTCGACCCCCCGATGACCCGCGGCTCGTGGCGCCGGCGTCGTTCAACCGCACCTGGTCCCCGTGGAGCCGCTGTCCACCTGCCAGCTGCCGTCGCTGCCCCGAACGGCATGAAGGACGGTCCGGCCCGAGGCGATCGTCGCCTCGCTGTCGTTCTTGCCGGTCAGCCGCCATCCGGTCCGGGGAATGCCCGGCACGCCGCCGTGCCGTGCGAACCATCTGGCGGCCGCCGCGGGCGTGGCCTTTCCCCCTCGGTCGCTGACGAGGGAGAGCGCGAAGCCGGTGCGATTGGCGCACGTGGTGGACGTCGGAGCACGTCGCGTCCCGCCGGGCTTGTGAGGCGCGACCGTCGCTGGGACGGCCCGACAAGCGGCCAGGCCGAACGCCGCAGCACCCGCCGCCACGCACCGCTTCATTGCCGCACACTTCTCACGCGGTAGCCGCATACGTGATGAGTACGTCCGGCAGGCGGTCTCGTCACGCGCCTATGGACGCGGGTGGAGGGACGGTGGGTTGCTCCCAGGATGCTGATCAAGCGTTCCGGGCTGCTCCACCGTGGGAACTGCGCCCCGACCCTCTCCAACGCAGTAATGGCCCAGAAGTTACGCAAAAACTCAGGCACGATCCATACGGCGGGAGGGATTCGAACCCTCACGGCCTCTCAGGCCAATGGATTTTGAGTCCATCGTGTCTACCGTTCCACCACCGCCGCGGTGGAGGCCAAGTCTAAGCTGGGCGCCGTCGAGGATCAGGCCCATGAGCTCGTCGAGCGAGCAGCGGCGGCGCCGCCGCCAGGCCGGCGGGGCCGTCGTCGGCGGCGGCCAGCTCGCGCACGGCGAGGCCGGCGCGTGAGGCGATCAGCGCCCCCGGCGGCGTAGTCCCAGAGGTTGACGCCGCGCTCGTAGTAGGCGTCGTAGCGGCCGCAGGCGCACCAGGCGAGGTCGAGCGCCGCCGAGCCGGCGCGGCGGATGTCGCGCACGCGGGGCAGGACCCGCCCGATGACGACGGCCTGCTTGGCCCGCACGTCGGCGTCGTAGGCAAAGCCGGTGGAGACGAGCGCGGTGGCCGAGGTCCTCGCGCGAGGAGCCGGTGATCGTCTCCGCCGTTGAGCGTGGGCGGGCCCGAGCGGGTGGCGGCGAACGTCTCCTCGCGCACCGGGTCCAGGACGACGCCGACGATCATGCCGTCGCGGTCCTGGCAGGCCACGCTGACCGCGAACTGCGGGATCCCGAAGAGGAAGTTGACGGTCCCGTCGAGCGGATCGACGATCCACCGCAGCTCGCCGTCGCCGCTCTGCGCCGCCCTCCTCGCCCAGGATGGCGTCGCCGGGCCGCCGCTCGCCGAGCACGCGGCGGATCTCCGCCTCGGCGGCCAGGTCGGCCTCGGATACCGGGTCGGTGGCGGTGCTCTTGGTCCGGAGCCCCGCTCGTGGCCGCCGAACCGGGACATCAGCTCCGCCGCCGCGGCGCCTGCCGCCTCGTGCGCCACGGCCAGCAGTTCGTCCTCGGAGCACACTCATCAGACACCGGTTGTACTAGATCGGGCCCGGCGCGCGCTCCGGCGCGGACCGCCCTGGGATCATCCCCGCGATGCAGGCCCTGGACACCGCCACTGAGCTGACCCGGTTTCGCGACGGGGCGCCGGCACCGACGCCGAGCGCCGCGCGGCCGCTGTGGCTGGCCGGCCAGGTCCGCGGCGGCCGGCGCCGGGCGACGCGTGCAGACGTTCTGGTGCCGGCCCAACTGGGCGCTGGCCCAGGCCTGGCACACCCTGGCGGCGATCGTCGGCAGCCTGCTGGCGGTCCATCACGGCTTCCTGGGCGGCGCGATCGTCCTGGCCGCGCTGCTGTCCGTCGTCGCCGACGGGCTCACCGGGTACTCGCCCGGCCGCCGGCTGACGCGCGAGCACGCCAGCCAGAACGTGGTCAGCCGCGCGCCGGCCCCGCGCCGCGGGCGACCACGCCGCCGCGCGTCCGCCTCATCGTCACCGCCAACTACGACGCCGGCCGCACCGGCCTGGTCTACCGCAACTGGCTGCGCGTGCCCGTGGCCCGCCTGAAGCGGCTGGCCGGCCCGGCGAGTCCCCGGGCTGGCTGGGCTGGCTGGTCATCGCGATGGTGTGGCTGCTGGTGGTGGCCGTGCTGCGCCACGGCGGCAGCCACCGGCACCCCGATCGGGGTCGTCCAGCTCATCCCCACGGCGGCCCTCGTCCTGGCCCTGGCGCTCCTGCTGGAGCTCGCGGGCGCGCCGTTCGGGCCGGCGGCCGGCGACAACGGGGCGGGGGCCGCCGTGGCGATCTCGCTCGTCCGCGCGCTCGATGCGGCGCCGCCGCCGCGGCTGGATGTCGAGCTCGTCCTCCAGGGCGCCGGCGAGGCCGGCATGACCGGGCCTGCGGCGCCACCTGCGCTCGCGGCGCCGCGAGCTGCGCGCCACCGACACGATCGTGCTGGGCATCGCCGCTGCGGGCTCCGGGCGGCCCCGGTGGTGGGTCTCGGACGGCCCGCTCGTGCCGCTGCGCTACCCCGCGCGGCTGCGCCAGCTCGCCGCCCAGGCGCGGCGACCGGCGGGCGCGCGGCGCCCCACCGCGGCCGGGGCACCTCCCCGGCCCTGCCCGCGCGGACCCGGCGGCTTCCGGCGCTCACCATCGGCTGCCTGGACGGCCGCGGCCTGGCGCCACGCTCCCACCAGGCCGGCGACACCGCCGGCGGCGCTTGACGCCGCCGCGCTCGACGCGCTGCTCCGGTTCGGCCTGACGCTGGTGGACGCGATCGACGCCGACCTCGCCCGGACCGCGCCGGCGGCCCCCGCGCCGCGGGCAGCCGCGGCCGCGCGCTGACAAGCCATAGACTGCCGGACTTCGTGTCATCCCCCGTGTGCATAGTGGGCGGGACGGGAGCGCTCGGCTTCGGCCTGGCCGTGCGGCTCGGACGCGCCGGCGTCCCGATCGTCATCGGCTCGCGTGACGGCGGCCGCGCGCAGGAGGCGGCGGACAAGGCGCAGGCCCAGGTGCCGGGCGCGACCTTCACCGGCGCGCGAGAACGCCGAGGCGGTGCAGGGGGCGGAGATCGTCATCCTCAGCGTGCCGTTCCGCTCCCAGTCAGAGACGCTGACCAACCTCAAGCACGCGCTCGCGCCCGAGCAGCTCGTCATCGACGCCACCGTCCCGCTGGCGGCGGCGGTGAGCGGCAAGGCAACGCGCACGCTCGGCGTGTGGCAGGGGTCGGCGGCCCAGCAGGCCCAGGAGATGGTCCCCGAGGGCGTCCGCGTCGTCTCGGCCTTTCACACCGTCAGCGCCGCGCTTCTCACCGACCTCGATCACGTGCTCGACGAGGACGTGCTGGTCTGCGGGGACCGCAAGGCCGACAAGGCCACGGTCATCGAACTGGTGGACAAGATCGAGGGGCTGCGCGCGGTGGACTGCGGTCCGCTGGAGATGGCGCGCATCGTCGAGCAGTTCACGCCTCTGCTCATCTCGATCAACGTGCGCAACAAGGCGCGGGCCGGCATCAAGATCACGGGCCTGGACCATTGACGCTCACGGGACCGGTCGTGGTGCTCGCCGGCGGGACCGGCGGGGCGAAGCTGGCGCGCGGCATGCTCGACGTCGTCGGCGCCGACGACCTGGTGGTCATCGCCAACACCGGCGATGACGTCGAGATCTACGGCGCCCACGTCTCCCCGGACCCGGACCTCGTGACCTTCTGGCTCGCCGACCGGATCGACGAGCGAGGCTGGGGGCTCAGGGACGACACCTTCTCGGTCATGGACGGGCTGCGCGAGCTGGGGGTCGACGTCTGGTTCAACCTCGGGCGACCGCGACCTGGCCATCGCCATCGAGCGCGCGCGCGCGCTGGACGAGGGCGCGCGTCTGACCGAGGCCCAGGCCCGCATCGGCGCCGCGCTGGGCGTCCGGGCGCGCGTGCTGCCGATGTCCGACAGGCCCGTGCGCACCCGGGTCATGGCCGACGGGAGCTGGGTCTCGCTGCAGGAGTTCCTCATCCGCCGGCGCGGCGAGGGCCCCATCGCAGGACGTCGACTTCCGCCACGCCCGCGCGGCGGCGCCCACGCCCGAGGTGCTCGAGGCCATCGCGACGGCGCGGGCGATCGTCATCGGGCCCTCCAACCCGGTGATCTCCATCGGCCCGATCCTGGCCCTCCCCGGGCTCACCGACGCGCTCAGGCCAGCCCCGCCGCCGTCGTCGCCGTCAGCCCGCTGGTCAACGGCCAGGTCCTCAAGGGCCCGACCGAGGCGTGCCTGCGCTGGGCGCGGCGCAGCGTCTCGAGCGCCGGGATCGCCGAGACCTACGACGGCATCATCGACGGCCTGGTCGCCGACGAGCGCACCCGCGCGCTGCCCGTGCTGGAGACCAGCGTGCTCATGGACGACGGCGCCGCCCGGCGCCGCGTGGCCGAGCAGGCGCTCCAATTCGCGCTGGGACTGCGGAAATGACAGCGCACAAACCGCTTGCGCGCGGCCTCCGCCCGACCGCCAGCTAGCGTGTAGCTGCCGTGACGACCCTCGCCATCCTTCCGATCAAGACGCTCGACGACGCCAAGACGCGGCTGGCCGAGGAACTGGACCCCCGGCCCCGCCGGGCGCTGGTGGAGGCGATGTTCTCCGACGTGCTCGTCGCGCTGCGCCGGGCCAAGCTCGTGGACCAGGTGCTGGTGGTCTCGCGGGACCACAACGCCCAGCGGATCGCCGGCGGCTACGGCGCGATGGTGGCCGACGACGAGGACAGCGGCCACAACGACGCCGCCGGCCGGGGCATCGCCCGGGCCATCGAGCTCGGCGCCGAGCGCGTGCTGCTCGTCCCCGGCGACACCCCACTGCTCGACCCCATCGAGCTCGACGACCTGCTCAGCCGCCGGCTGGAGCCGCCCCGCGGTGCTCATCGTGCCCGATCGCCACGGCACCGGCACCAACGCGCTCCTGCTCGCAGCCGCCCGACGCGATGAAGCCCTCGTTCGGGCCGGGCAGCCACGATCGCCATCACCGCCACGCCGCGGCCGCCGGGATCACGGCGCAGCACCGTCGAGGTCCCGTCCCTGGCGCTGGACCTCGACACCCCCGAGGACCTCCAGGCGGTCGAGACGACCCTGGAGGACACTCGCGGCGGCGCGGCGCACACCCGCGGGATGCTGCGACAGCTCGCGCGCAGCCGCGCCTGACCGCCGTCACATGGGCGCCGCCATCACCGCCGTGGCGCTGGACGGCCTGCCCGAGATCCGCGCCGGCGACGACCCCGCCGGCCTCATCGCCGCCGCCATGCCGCCGGGCCGCGCCGGCCGACTCCGACGTGCTCGTGGTGGCCCACAAGTTCATCTCCAAGGCCGAGGGCCGCACCCGCGCGCTGTCGCGAGGTCACCGTGAGCGAGCGCGCCCGAGTCGCTGGCGGCGGAGCTCGACAAGGACCCCGCCACGTGCAGGTGGTTCTGGACGAGACCCGCGAGGTCCGCCGCGCCACCCGCGGGGTCCTGATCAGCGTGACCCACCACGGCTTCGTGTGCGCCAACGCCGGGCGTCGACGCCTCCAACGCCCCCGACGACGACACGGTGATCCTGCTCCCCGTCGACCCCGACGACTCGGCGCGGCGGCTGCGCGCCGGTCTGCGGACGCGCCTCGGCGTGGCCCCCGCGGTCCTCATCACCGACTCCTTCGGGCGCGCGTGGCGCAACGGCCAGGTCGACGTGGCCATCGGGTGCGCCGGGCTGGCGCCCCTGGAGGACTGGCGCGGGCGCGCCGACGCCCGCGGACGCGAGCTCAGGGCGACATGGATCGCCGTCGCCGACGAGCTGGCCGCGGCCGCCGACCTCGCCCGGGCCAAGGACGCGATGCAGCCGGCCGTGCTCGTCAGCGGCGCGGGCCGGCACGTCACCCCCGACGACGGCCCCGGCGCCTCCCGCTGCTGCGCGACGCCGCCGCGGACCTGTTTCGCTAGGCGAGGTCGCACCTCCCGTTGCATGGCGGTGACCGCCGGCGGGTATAGCATCGCCATTCATAGGGGCAGGGCTGTCGCGGAGGAAGGAGCCGAATCGTGAGCCGTCGCAAGCAGATGCCGTCACCGTCAGGACGCGCTGGACTGCTCGCGGCGCTGCTGGTCGGCGGGGCGGTCTCCTCGGGCGCTGGCCCTCGCCGCGGGGCCCGCGCTGGCGGACCCTCCGCTGCCCTCGGCCGACCCGTTCTACAGCTACTCGGCGGCGCACGCTGAGCACGCGTCGCGCCGGGAACGATCCTGCGCCAGCGCACCATCCCCAACGCCGATCTCGGCACGTCCACCCCGATCAGCGCGACCCAGGTCCTGTTCCGGACCATCGGCGAGCAGGGTCAGCCGACGGCCACGGTGGCGACGATCATCCAGCCGCTCATCCCGGCGGCGGTGACGCGGATCGTCTCCTACCAGACCGCCTATGACGCGCTGGGCTCCGAATGCGACCCGTCCTACACGCTGCAGGGCGGCAACTCGGGCTATGACTCAGACGAGCAGACGGTGATCGGCGGCTACGTGGCCGCCGGTACACGGTGGTCGACACCGACTACGAGGGCACCAACCTCGACTGGGGCGCGGGTCAGGAGTCCGGCTACAACACGCTGGACGGCGTCCGCGCGGCCGAGAACCTGCTCAAGGCGTCCCGCGGGCCACGACCCCGGTCGGCCTGATCGGGTACTCGGGCGGCGCGATCGCCACCGAGTTCGCCTCCGAGCTGGCGCCGACAGTACGCCCCCGGCGCTGGACATCGTCGGCGTCGCCGAGGGCGGCATCCCGGTCGACTTCGCCCACAACCTCGCCTACGTCAACGGCAGCCAGGACTGGTCGGGCGTCATCCCGGCGGTGCTGGTGGGGGTCGGGCGCGGGTTCGCCATCAACATCCGGCCCTACCTGTCCCCGACGGCGCGCAGATCACCAACACGGTCTCCAGCCAGTGCATCAACAACTTCCTCGGCAACTATCCGGGCCTCACCATCCAGAAGCTGCTCAAGGCCAAGTACCAGAACTTCCTGGGCATCCCGGTCTTCGCCAAGACCATCAACCAGCTGATCATGAGCCGTACCGGCACGCCCAAGGGGCCGCTGTTCATCGGCGTCGGCAACAAGGACGGGACCGGTGACGGCGTGATGATCGCCAACGACGACGAGGCGCTGGCCCACACGTACTGCCAGCGCGGCGTGTCGGTGCAGTTCAACATCTACAGCGGGCAGGACCACGACCAACGCCGCGGTGCCCTTCGAGGCGGGGGCGCTCAGCTTCCTCACCGCGAGGCTGAGCGGCGCTGCCGGTCCCCGACGGCTGCAGCTCGATCGGGGCCGGCAACTCCCTGGCCCTCCGGTCCCGGTCATCCCCGGCGAAGCCCGTCAGCTGGCTTCACTACGGCGCGCCCGCACGGCGTGGCCATCCAGTGGGACCACCACCCAAGCTCGCCAGGCTGCGCCTACGCGCGGCGCGCCACCGTGGACACGGTCGCGCCGGTGGACCGCAAGCGGTGGTGTGCGGGTCAAGGGCAGATGCCTGTCCGGCCGCTACGCAGGTCCACGCGGCGACGCTGACCGGACCCTTCAGCTGCGCACGCGATCGCGGCTGCGCTGACCGCCTCCGGCCGCCAAGGGCGTGGCCCGCGACCGAGCGTGCGCGCCGCCTCGCCGCGCTGGCGCCCTCCCTGGGTGTGAGCACCGCCTGGAGCAGCAAGCCCGTCGCGCTCCGTGGCGCTCGCGGGTCAAGGGCAAGATGCCGCCGCCGCGGCGCGAGCTATACGGTCCTCGTCGGCCCGCCGCAGCGCGTCGACGACGCTGGCTCCGCGCACGCCTCTCCGCCGTCTCGCGCTGAGAGCCTCGCGGTCTCGACGGCACCAGCCGAGGCGTGGCTGGTGGCGGGCTCCGGCCGAGCCGGCGCGGTCGGGCTGCCCCGAGCGCGCCGGAGCTCCGACTGGGCCGGCGCGCCGACGGCGTGAAAGCCGCCGTCGACGTGGACGATCTCGCCGCTGATGCCCTGCGAGTAGTCAGACAGCAGCCAGCAGATGGTCCGCGCCACCGGCGCCGGGTCAGACATGTCCCAGCCCAGCGGGGCCTGCCGGCGCCACAGGTCGGCGAGCTGCTCGAAGCCGGGGATGCCCTGGGCGGCGACCGTCCCCAGCGGGCCGGCCGACACGAGGTTGACGCGGATGCCCTCGGGCCCGAGGTCGCGGGCCAGATAGCGCGCCACCGACTCGAGCGCCGCCTTGGCCACGCCCATCCAGTCATAGATCGGCCAGGCCACGGTGGCGTCGAAGTCCATGCCCACCAGCGCCGACCCCCGGTCATCAGCGGCTGCAGCGCCGCCGCCAGCGCCTTGAGCGAGTAGGCGCTGGTCTGGAAGGCCTGCCCGGCCGACTCGGCCGGCGCGGTCATGAACTTGCCGCCCAGCGCATCCTGCGGAGCGAAGGCGATCGCGTGCAGGGCGCCGTCGATACCGCCCCAGCGCTCGCGCAGCGACTCGGTCAGCGCCTCGAGGTCCTCGGGCTTGTTGACGTCGAGCTCGAGCACGTCGGCCGGCTGCGGCAGCCGCTGGGCCGCGCGCTCGGTCATGCGCCGCACCCGCCCAAAGCTCGACAGCACGATCTCGGCGCCCTCCTTCTGGGCCTGCTCGGCCGCGTGGTAGGCGATCGAGTCCTTGGTGATGACGCCGGTGATGAGGAGGCGCTTGCCCTCCAGGATCACGCGCCGTCACCGACCTCGCCGGCGGCGAACGAGTGCAGGGCCCAGGCCAGCCGGTCGCGGGTCTCGGACGGCTCGATGATCTCGTCGACGAAGCCCTCGGTGGCCGCGGCCTCCGCGCGCAGGTGCTCCTCGGCGTAGGCGTCGGCCAGGCGGTCGCGCTCGGCCTCGGGGTCATCGGCGGCGCGCAGCTCGCGGCGGTTGACCACGCCCACCGCCGCCCGGGCGCCCATGATCCCCAGCTCGGCGTCGGGCCAGGCGAGCACCAGGTCGGCGCCGAGATCGCGCGAGTTCATCGTGATGTAGGCGCCGCCGTAGCACTTGCGCAGCACCACGGTGAGCTTGGGGACTCGCGCCGCCGCGAACGCCCGGACCAGCGACGCGCCATGGCGGATGACGCCCGCCTTCTCCTGCTTGGAGCCGGGCATGAAGCCGGGGGTGTCGACGACGGCGATCAGCGGCACGCCGAACGCGTTGCAGAAGTTGACGAACTGGGCCGCCTTCTCGGAGCCCTCGGCGTCGAGCACCCCGCCCAGGTAGCGGGGCTGGTTGGCCACGATCCCGACCGGCCGCCCGTCCAGACGCGCCAGCGCGGTGACGATGTTGCGCGCCCACCGGGGGCGCAGCTCCAGCAGCGACTCGCGGTCCACGATCGCGCCCAGCGCATCGCGCACGTCGTAGCTGCGGCGGGGCTCGCTGGGGACGAACACGCCCGGGTCGGGGTCCGCGGGCGCGGTGGGGATGCCACGCGGCGGGGTCTGGCCCGCCGCCGAGGGCAGGTAGGAGAGCAGCTCGCGCACCCGCAGCGCCGCCGACGCCTCGTCGCGCTCGACCAGGTGGCAGACGCCGTTGCGGTCATGGACCTGCGGGCCGCCGAGACCCGACGCGTCGATCTCCTCGCCGAGGGCCTCGCGCACGACACCGGGGCCGGTGAGGAACATCGCCGCGTCCTGCGTCATGACGATCAGGTCGGTGAGCGCCGGCGAGTACGCGCCGCCGCCGGCCGAGGCACCCGAGACGATCGAGATCTGGGGCACCACGCCGGTGAGGGCCACCGTCTCGCGGAAGATGCGGCCGTAGCCGGCCAGCGCCGCGGTGCCCTCCTGCATGCGGGCCCCGCCGGACTCGACGAACCCGACCACGGGGATCCGCGCCCGCTGAGCGGTGGTGAGCACGCGGACGATCGTGTCGGCATGGCGCTCGCCCAGCGAGCCGCCCAGGAACGTCCCGTCCTGGGCGTAGCAGGCGATCGGCCGGCCGTTGACCGCCCCGGTCGCGCCGACGACGCCGTCGCCGTCCACCGCCCGGTCGCCCAGCCGCGCCGACCGGGCGCGCGAGCGCAGGACGCGCAGCGAGCCGGGGTCGCACAGCGCCTCGAGGCGCTCGAGCGGGGTCAGCCGCTGCGGCGGCACCTGCCCCGCGGCACCGATCGCGGTGGCGCTCACCTGGCCGCTCCGCGCAGCGCCAGGGCGACGTTGTGGCCGCCGAACGCGAACGAGTTGGACAGCGCCAGCGGCGGATGGCCGTTGCCGGTCACCAGCGGCCGCGCCTCGCCGGGCACGTAGTCGAGGTCGAGCTCCGGGTCGGGGACCTCGTAGCCGAGCGTCGGCGCGATCACGCCGGTGATGCAGGGTGCGGAACGGTGGCCACCGCCTCGACGGCGCCCGCGGCGCCCAGCGTGTGGCCGATCGACGACTTCGTCGACGAGATCGGGATCCGCTTGGCCTCGGCGCCCAGCGCGATCTTCATCGCCGCGGTCTCGGCGGCGTCGTTGAGCTGGGTCGAGGTGCCATGGGCGTTGATGTAGTCGATCTGCGACGCGTCGGCGCCGGCGTCGCGCAGAGCCAGCTCGATCGCCCGCGACTGCGGGACCGCCGGTCGGCTCGGGCGCGGTGAGGTGGTGCGCGTCGGTGGTGGAGCCGTAGCCGGCCACCTCGCCGAGGATGGTGGCGCCGCGCTCGCGCGCGGCCTCCTCGTCCTCCAGGACGAGCATGCCGGCGCCCTCGCCCATGACAAAGCCGTCGCGGCGTGCGTCGAACGGCCGCGATGATCCCGGTGCGGCGACAGCGCCTGCATCGAGTTGAAGCACGCGAAGCCGAAGTCGGTGAGCGTCGCCTCCGCGCCGCCGCACACGACCGCGTCGGCGTCGCCGTACTGGATCATCCGCAGCGCCGAGCCGATCGCGTGGGCGCCGCTGGCGCAGGCCGACACGACCCCGTAGCTCTGGCCGCGCAGCTTGTACTTCATCGTCACCGCCGCGGCGCCGGCGTTGGGCATGTACTGCGGGATGCCCAGCGGCGAGACCATCTTGGCGCCCGCGCTCGCGCATGACGTCGAGCTGCGTCTCGATCGTGGACTGACCGCCGATCCCGGTGGCGACGATGCAGCCGATCCGCATCGGGTCATACGGCGCCTCCTCCCCCAGCCGGCGTCGGCCAGCGCCTCGCCGGCGGCGACCACGGCGAGCTGGGCGAAGCGGTCCAGGCGGCGGGCCTCCTTGACCGACAGGTGGTCCTTGACGTCGAACTCGCGGCAGGCCCCGGCGCCATCGGCGATGCCGACCTCGCCGGCGGCCCAGCGGTCGTGCAGCGTGGTCGCGCCGAGCCCGAGCGGCGTGACCGCTCCGAGCCCGGTGACGACGACCTTACGTCTGTCCGGCATGGAACCCACTCAGCCCGCCCGCTGCACGATGAGGTCGACGGCGTCGCCGACGGTCTTGAGGTCCTTCATGTCCTCGCCCTTGAGCACGACGCCGTACTCGTCCTCGACCACCTGGGCCAGCTCGACGAGGTCGAGCGAGTCGATGTCGAGCTCCTCGAAGGTCGCCGTGCGGGTGATCTGGCTCTCGTCGGGGCCGAAGCTGGCCAGCGTCTCGACGACGCGGCTCTCGACCTGTTCCGTTGTCACTGACAATGTGTGTTGCTCCTCTATTCGTTTGTTTGGAGTTCACGCGGCCAGGCCGCCGTCAACGGATAGCACCGCACCGGTGACATAACTCGCCGCGTCGGACGTGAGGAAGCGCACGCACGCGGCGACCTCCTCCGGGGTGCCGACGCGGCGCGCGGGAATGTGGTCCACCAGGTCGGCGGAGGCGCCGGCCATCATGTCGGTCTCGATCAGTCCGGGGGCGACCGCGTTGATCGTGATCCCGCGCCGGGCCACCTCCACCGCCGAGGTCTTGGTGAGCGCGATCAGCCCCGCCTTGGCCGCCGAGTAGTTGGCCTGGCCCGGGTTCGCGCGCAGCCCGACCACCGAGGACACGTTGACGATCCGGCCCTGGCGCGCGCGCATCATCGGCCGCAGCGCCCGGCGGGTGAGGCGGAAGGCCGCGCTGAGGTCGGTCTGGATGACCGCGTCCCAGGCGTCGTCGTCCAGCGACGGCGTGAGGTCGTCGCGCGTGATGCCGGCGTTGTTGACGAGCACCAGCACGGGGCAGCCGAAGTGCGACTCCAGCGCCGCGAAGAGCTGGTCGGGGACCGCCGGGTCGGCGACGTCGCCGCCGACCGCGAGCGCGCGGCCGCCGTCGGCCTCGATCGCGGAGACGACGGCGTCGGCGCCGGCCTGGTCGGAGTTGTAGTTGACACCCACGCCCCAGCCGTCGGCCGCCAGCGCCTTGGCGATGGCCGCGCCGATGCCCTTGGAGGCGCCGGTCACCAGCGCGCAGCCGTCCTGACGGGGCTCAGTCATCGGCGTCGCCTCCCCACTGCACGACGCCGCCGCCCCAGGTGAAGCCGGCGCCGAACGCCGCCAGCAGGACGTTGGCGCCCGGCTGCAGGCGGCCGTCGGCCTGAGCGGTGGCCAGCCCCACGGGCAGGGTCGCCGCCGAGGCGTTGCCGATCGTCTCGATGCACTCGACCACGCGGTCGGGATCGAGCCCGAGCCGCTCGCCCAGCGCGCGGGTGATCCGGGCGTTGGCCTGATGGAAGACGAACAGGTCGATGTCGGCCAGCGTCAGCCCCGCGCGCGTGATGGCGTCGAGCGTGACCTCGCTCATCCGCGCCACCGCGTGGCGGAAGACCTCGGGGCCGTCCATGCGGATCTTGCGTTCGGCGATGGTGGCGAACAGGGTGCCGGCGTGCGAGCCGTCGGCGCCGAGCACGATCGGGCCGATCGCGCCCCGGCGATCCGTCCGTCGCCCGCGAGTCGCGGGGTGGGCGGGCCGAGCACCACCGCGCCGGCGGCGTCGGCGAACAGCGGCGCCGAGCGCTTGTCGCTGTAGTCGACCAGGCGCGTCACGAAGTCGGCGCCCACCACGAGCACGTACCGCGCTCGACCGCTCTCGATGTTCGCCGCACCCCTGGGCCAGCGCGGTGAGAAACGCGGTGCAGGCCGCGCCCACGTCAAACGCGCCGGCGCGCGATGGCGCCGAGGTTGTGGGCGACGATCGGCGCGGTGTTGGGCGTCAGCTCGTCCTGGCTGAGCGTGGCCACGATCACGAGGTCAAGATTCGCCGCCTCCACCCCCGCCGCCTCCAGGGCGCGCGCGCCCGCGCGGGTGGCGTAGTCGCTCAGCCGCTCGTCGGGCCGGGCGCGGCGCCGCTCGCGGATCCCGGTGCGGCTGACGATCCACTCCTCGGTGACGCCCAGGCGCTCGGCCAGCTCGGCGCTGGTGAGGCGCTCGGGCGGCAGGTCGGTGGCGACCGACAGGATCGCCGCCGGGGTGAGCGCCGGCCCGGCGGCGCGGAACGCGTGCTCGCGCGGTGAGCAGGGCCGACGTCAGGCATTGACGAGCTCCACTCCGGACAGCGTGCGCTTGGCCAGGCCGGTGAGCACCCGGCCGGGCCCGACGTCGACGAAGCGCTCGGCGCCCAGCTCGTGCAGCGTCAGCATCACCTCGCGCCAGCGCACCGGCATGGTGAGCGCGTCGGCGAGCTCGCGGCGAGGGTCGGTGAACGGCTGGGCGGTGACGGCGGAGATGACCGTGGTGCCGCTCGGCCGGGCTCGCGAAAGCCGTGTCGGCCAGGGCGCGCTCGAACTCGGCACCGCGCCGGCCATCATCGGCGAGTGAAACGCGCCGGTGACGTCGAGCTCCATCGCGCGCAGGCCCAGCTCCTTGGCGTGGGCCAGCGCGTCGGGCAGGCGCGACGTGGCGCCGGAGATGACCACCTGCATGCGGCGAGTTGTCGTTGGCGACGGTGAGGTCGTGGGCCTCGGCGATCTCCGCGGCGTGATCCGAGGCGCCGGCGCCGAGCACGGCGATCATGCCGCCGTCGCCGGCCTCCAGGCCGGACTGGTGCATGAGCCGGCCGCGCAGCGCCACCAGCTCCAGGCCCTCGCGCTCATCCAGCGCGCCGGCGGCGACCAGCGCGCCCAGCTCGCCCAGCGAGTGGCCCGCCATGAACGCCTCGACCGGACGGCCGAGCGCCTCCCAGCCCGCCAGGCTGGCGCAGAAGATCGCCGGCTGGGCGTAGTTGGTGCCCTCGTCGGCGCGCGGGAACGGGTCCTCGCCGACGGCGTGGACGGCCATCTCCAGCAGGTCGGGCCGCACGCGCTCGACGAGGTCGCGCATGTCCGGGGTCTGGCTCCCCTGGCCGGGGAACAGGATCGCGCTTGCGGCACCCATCGACCTCAACCTACGCCGCCCACCCGGGGTCGGATACAGGCTGGTTATGTAGTTCCCCCCTTTTGGGGGGACCCCATTTGGGGGGTCCGTGCGGCGCGGCCCGCCGCAGCGGCGAGCCAGTTTTCCGGGGGATCGAGCCCGCTCGACGGCGCCGAGGAAGTAGCGCTGGCTCACGATCGCCCGGTGAGCCTCCCCGCCCCCAGTCCCGATACCGCCGCGCTGGTCACCGGAGCCTCCTCCGGCATCGGCGCGGCCATCGCCCGGGAGCTGGCCGAGCGCGGCCACGGCCTCGTCCTGGTGGCCCGGCGCAAGGACCGGCTCGACGAGCTCGCCCAGCAGCTGAGCGGCGAGTTCGGCGTGCGCGCCGAGGCGGTCGGCTGCGACCTGGGCAAGGCGGCCTCGCGCCAGCGCCTGCCCGCCCGGATCAGCTCGCTGGGCCTCGAGGTCAGCGTGCTCGTCAACAACGCCGGCTTTGCCACCAACGGCGCGTTTCACGAGGCCGACCCGGCGCGCGAGCTCGAGCAGGTGCGGGTGCTCGTCGAGGCCGTCGTCGCGCTCACCTCGGCGTTCCTGCCCGACATGGTGCGCCGCGGCAAGGGCGCCATCCTCAACGTCGCCTCCACCGCGGGCATGCAGCCGCTGCCCTACTCGGCGGGCTACTCGGCGGCCAAGGCCTACGTGCTCACCTTCTCCGAGGCCCTGCACCAGGAGCTGCACGGCTCCGGCGTGACGGTGACCGTGCTCGCGCCCGGTCCGGTGGCCACCGACTTCTGGGAGATCTCCGGGTGGGAGGTGGCCGGCGGGCAGTCGTTTGAGCGGGCCGTGCCGCGCCCGGCGTGGGTCACCGCCGAGGAGGCGGCGTCCGCGGGCGTCAAGGGCCTGGAGGCGGGGCGCCGGGTCGTCGTCCCGGGCCTGCCCATCCGGGCGGCGATGCTCGCCACCCAGTACCTCCCCCACGCCGTCAAGCTGCCCGCCATCGAGTGGGCGATGCGCCGGCGCTGAGCGCGCGCGCGCTCACATAACCTTGAGCGTGGACAACCCCTCCGACTCGGGAGAGAGCCATGGCCAAGACGATCTACACCGCCGAGGCCCACGTCACCGGAGGCCGCGAGCACGGCCACGGCCGCACGAACGACGGCCGGCCTCGACGTCCAGCTGCGCGCCGCCCACCGACGACGCCGAGCAGGGCACCAACCCCGAGCAGCTGTTCGCCGTCGGCTACGCCGCCTGCTTCGAGGGCGCGCTGGGCGCCGTCGTCGCGCCGCGCAGAAGCTCGAGCTGGGCGATGTCGCCATCGACTCGAGCGTCAGCCTCATCACCACCGAGGACCGCGGCTACACCGTCGCGGTCAAGCTCGACGTGACGCTGCCGGACATCAGCGACGCCGAGCAGGCCAAGGGGATCGTGGCCGCGGCGCACCAGGTGTGCCCGTACTCCAACGCCACGCGCGGCAACATCGACGTCGAGCTGGTCGCCAACGGCCAGCCCGTGGACTGACGCCCTCCCGCTAGGACAGCAACCCGATGCGCTGGGCGCGCTGCACCGCCTCGGCGCGGTTGCGCGCCTGGAGCTTGCGGTACACGGCGCTGGTGTGCTCCTTGACCGTGTGCGGGGAGAGGAACAGCTGCTCGGCGATCTCCCGGTTGGTCGAGCCCGCCGCGATGAGGTCCAGCACCTCGCGCTCGCGCTCTGAGAGCATCGGCGTCGGCTGCTCGGCGGTCGGCTCGAACACGGTCATCCCGGACCCCACCATGCGCACGGCACGCGCGACCTCGCGTGCGTCCCAGTCCTTGGAGACGAACCCCGACGCCCCCGCGGCGCGGGCCGCCGCGGGCGACATCCGCCCGGCGCCGGAGATGAGCAGCACGCGGGTGGACGGCGACGCCTTGCGGATCGAGTCACACACGTCGGCGCCGGACTCGCCCGCCAGGAACAGGTCCACCAGGGCCACGTCGGGACGCAGGCCGGCCAGCAGGCGCAGCGCCTCGTCGCCGGTCCGCGCCGCCAGGCAGCGCTCCACCCACGGCTGCTCGCCCAACAGGACGCGGAAGCCCCAGTGCACGACGTCGTGGTCGTCGACGACCAGCACCCGCAGCTTGCGGTCGGCGCCGCGGCCGGGCGGCTGCGGCTGAGCGCTCATCCGCGCGGCTCCATCAGCGGGACGACGAGCCGCACCCGCCAGCTCCCCTCCTGCGGCGCGCCGAAGTCGACAACGCCGCCGTGCTGGAGAGCCTCGAACGCCGCCAGGCGCAGGCCCATCCCCGCGCCGCGGGCGCCGGGGGCGACGCCGTCGTTGCGCACCTCCAGGCTGAAGGTGTCCTCGTCGCCGGCGACCACCACCTCCACCAGCGAGGGCGTGGCGTGCTTGGCGATGTTGCGCAGCGCCTCGGCCAGCACCGACTGCGCCAGCGGCTCCACGCCGGCGGGCACCGGCACCGCGTCGGGCCAGGCCACCTGCAGTCGACCCTCGCGCCCGGGCGTCTGCACCAGCCGCGCCACCTCGGCGGCCAGCGTGGTGCCGGTATCGGTGGAGACCGGTGCCAGCGGCCGCTCCAGCGCGCTGCGCAGATCCGAGAGCGCCTCCTGCATCTCCGAGAGGCACCGGTCGCGCTCGTCGCGGTCAAGCGCCTTGTCGGCGCTCAACGCCAGCGAGACCCCGAACAGCCGCTGCATGACCCGCTCGTGGATCTCACGCGCCAGCTCCAGGCGCTCGCCCAGCCGGCGCGTGCGCTCCTCCTGGCGGGTCGCGTTGCGGGCGGTGGCCACCAGCGCCGCGGTCTTGCCCAGCGTCCAGAGCAGGTGGCGCTCGCCGTCGGTGAGCTCGAAGCGACCGCCGCCGCGGTCGGCGCAGATGACGCCGTAGGCGCGGCCGGCGGCGCTCAGCGGGGTGCACACCAGCGTCGTGATCCCGAACAGCTCGGCGTACTCGGAGGGCACGTGGTCCTCGATCCCCTCCGAGACCACCACCACCTCGTCCTCCAGCAGGGCCCGCTGGGCGATCGGCGTGGAGATGAGCGTCGGCGAGGGCCGGAGCGTGGCCAGCTGCGAGAACGAGGTGCCGTGGGAACCCACCACCCGGACGCGACGCCGGCCGGCGTCGGCCATGAAGATCGCCGCCCGGCGCATCGTCGTCAGCCGGCAGATCGCCTCGCAGATGCGGTCATAGAACTCAGTCGACGTCGTGTCGGTCTCGAGGTCGGCGAGCAGCTCGACGAACACCTCCAGCGGCTCGACACCGGCAAACAGCGACGGCGGGCGCTCGACGCTCATCGCCCGCCCCGGCCCTAGGCGGCCAGCGGTTCTGGGTCGAACCGGCAGCGGATCTCGTACAGCGTGGTGCGCTCGGCGGCGGGGCGCCCGGCGCGATGGGCGGCGTCGATGAGCTCGTCGGGCTCCAGGCGCACGCCGTGGTAGCTGCCGGCCATGCGGCTGATCGACTCCTCCATCAGCGTGCCGCCGAGGTCGTTGACGCCCCAGCTCAACGCCTCGGTGGCGGCGTCCAGGCCCATCTTGACCCAGGACGCCTGCAGATTGGTGACGGTGTGACCGAGCGCCAGGCGGAAGGCCGCGGTGTGCTTGAGATTCTCCTCGCGTGAGATCTCCTGCACCCCGTGGGCGCGGCCCAGCAGCGTCTGGAACGGGATAAAGGAGAGCGGCACGAACTCGGTGAAGCCGCCGGTGCGCTCCTGCAGGTCGCGGACCACGCGCATGTGCTCGGCCAGCTCGTGGGGCTCCTCGATGTGACCGAACATCACGGTCACGGTGGAGCGGATCCCCTCGGCGTGCGAGGCCTCGATGATCTCCACCCACCGCGCCACCGGCAGCTTGTTGGGGGAGATGCGCTCGCGGACGCCGTCGTGCAGCACCTCGGCGGCGGTCCCCGGCGTGGACCCCAGCCCCGCCTCGCGCAGCCGCGCGAACACTGCGCGCGGCGGCATTCCACTCACGTCACACATGTGAGCGACCTCCATCGGCGAGTAGGCGTGCAGGTGGATGTTGGGGGCCAGCTCCTTGGCAAACCGCAGCCACCCGAGATAGTCCTCAAACGACCAGTCGGGGTGGATCCCCGACTGGATGCACAGCTCGGTCGCGCCCGCATCCAACGCCTCCTGCACGCGTTGCGCGAACTCATCGCGGGAGTGCTCGTAGGCGTCCGGGGAGCGCTTGGACTGGCCAAAGCCGCAGAACGCGCAGCCGACGATGCACACGTTGGAGACGTTGATGTTGCGGTTGACGACGAAGGTGACCGTGTCGCCGGCCAGGCGGCGACGCAGCTCATCGGCGGCGGCGCGCATGTCCTCGATCACCCCTGGGCGGCGCTCGGCAAACAGCGCCGTCAGCTCCTCGGCGCTCAGGCGCGTGCCGTCACGGGCCTTCTCCACCGCCCGCGGGGCCGCATCGTCGCCCACCGACACCGACACACTCCGACCGCTCCCGCGGCGCGGGATAAACGACCAGTACCGGGTCTTGATCACGTCCAGGACCGGCTGAGACACCCACTCGGGGTCGATGTACTCCGGATAGACGCACAACCGCTCCGACAGCGCGTAGCCGTCCTGCGCCAGGCGCTTGCGCACCTGCGCCGGGGACGGGAACGGATGCTCGGGGGAGATGTGGTCGCCGTTGGCGCTGAGCCCACCGAGGTCGGTGGCGCCGGCGGCCACCAGCTCCGGCCACCAGTCAGACAGGTTGGGCGGCACCTGGATGCCGATCTCCGGCATCAGCCGGCGCGTCTCGGCGATCAACCGCGTCATGTCCTCCAGGCTGACCGGCGACGCCCACTTCGGAGCATCGAGCATCGGCCCTTGAGCCACCCCCGTGCGCCAATACTCGGCGGCGGCACCCTCCGCGATGTCGGCGGGCTCCTGCCCGTAGTAGCTCTGGTGCGGAACGAAGTTCTGCAGGATCACCTCCTGCAGGTGGCCGTGGCGCTCGTGGGCCCCGGCCAGCGCGGCCAGCGAGGCCATCCGCTCCTCCTCGGTCTCCCCGATCCCGACCAGGATCCCGCTGGTGAACGGGACCTTCAGCTCGCCGGCGGCGTCGATCGTCGCCATCCGCATGACCGGATGCTTGGTCGGGGAGCCCGCGTGCACCGTGTCCATCAGCCGCTCGGCCACCGACTCCAGCATCAGCCCCTGCGACGCCGTCACCGTCCGCAGCCGCTCCAGGTCCACTCGATCCAGCACGCCGAGGTTGGTGTGGGGCAACAGTCCCCGCTCCAGCGCCTGCTCGCAGACCCAGACCACGTAGGCCGTGAAATCGATGAAGCCCAGTTCTGCGAGCTTGGCGGCCACGCCGGCGTTGTGCTCGGGCCGCTCGCCGGTGAGCACCAGCAACTCCTTGGCCCGATGGCGCGACGCACCCCGGTCGAGGATCCCCAGCACCTCGTCGGGCTCGTGCAGATGCGGCTGATGCGTCGCAAACGCGCAGTACTTGCAGTAGCACCGGCACGTCCGGCTGAGCGACAGCGTGAGATTCCGGCTGAACGTGACGCGGCGGCGACGCATGCTCGGCGTGGATTCTAGGGACCGCCGCTGCCGCCCTGATCGCCGGGGCCCACGCTGCCGCCCCGATCGAAGGGGCCGCCTATGCTGCGCCGATCGTGCGGCGCCCGCTCGTCACCTTGCTCGTGTTGATCGCCGCCGCCACGACGGTGGCCGGCTGCGGTGGATCGTCCGGCGACTCGAGCTCTCCGCTCAACGCGACCCTGGTGCTCGACTTCACGCCCAACCCGGTTCACGTCGGGATCTACACGGCGCTGGCCCACCATTTCGACACCGCCGCCGGTGTGCGTCTGCACGTGATCGCGCCGTCGGCGTCGACGGACTCGATCCGGCTGCTGGAGACCGGCCGTGCCGATTTCGCCATCCTGGACATCCACGACCTGGCCATCGCCCGCCAGCGCGGCGAGGACGTCGTCGGGATCCTGCCCATCGTCGAGCGCCCGCTGGCCTCGGTGATCGCCGAGCCCGCCGTGACGAGCCCACGGCAGCTGATCGGAAAGCCGGTCGGCATCAGCGGAGCCCCGTCGGACACCGCGGTGCTCGACTCGATCGTCGCCGGCGCGGGCGGCCAGCCCAAGCAGCTCAAGACGATCACCATCGGCTTCAACGCCGTCGGCGACCTGCTCGCCGGCAAGGTGGCGGGGGCGACGGCGTTCTGGAACGACGAAGGCGTGACGCTCAACCGCCAGCGCCCCGGCTTTCACGTCTTCCGCGTCGAGAACTACGGGGCCCCTGCCTATCCCGAGCTGGTGCTGTGCGCGACGGCCAAGAGCCTGCAGGCCCATCCCGGGTTCGCGCGCGGGGTGGTGCACGCGCTGGTGCGGGGCTATGACCTCGCGCTCGAGCAGCCGGGCGCCGGGCAGCGCGCGCTCGAGTCCCAGGTGCCCGGGCTCAACCACGCGCTCGACACGGCCGAGCTGGCGGGCCTCGGCGCGGCCTTCCGCGGGCCCGGCGGCCACTTCGGAGTGCTGGACGCGGCGCTGCTGCGCCGCTGGTCGGCATGGGAGGCGCGCTTTGGGATCGTCAAGTCCCCGCCCGACCTGGCGACGACCTTCGATTCCGCCTTCGCGCCCACGGGCTGACCTCCGCCCGGCGCACCCGTGCCCACCAGCCCGGGCTACTGGGCGCGGATCTTCTTGAACTCCTGGCGCACCGACTCGGTGCGGCCCCACATCTGGACGACCTCGGCGCGGCCGGTGCGGACCTCGCGCAGAGCGATCTCCCCGTCGAGGCCGCCCTCGTCGAGCAGCTTGAGCGCCAGATGGACGGCGGGAACGGAGGCGGCGTGCCCGAAGCGGTGAGCCACGACGAGCCGCCAGTGCCAATCGTGCTTGGAGTAGGGCTGAGCGTTGCAGCTGACGAGCACGATCGCGGCGTCGACGTAACGCGTCTCGTCGAAGATCCGCAGATCGAGCTCCAGATCGGTCCAATCATCGGGCAGCGGCGCGATGATCTCGTTGAACGTCTCGGCGAGCGACATCTCTGGCGCCAAGCGTACTAGCGGCAGGGGCGATCGACCGCCGGCGCCCGCGGGCAGGTGCCGGTCAGCCCAGGATCTGCTGGTAGAGGGCGAACAGGTTGAGCGCCGAGATGAGGCCGGCCACGGCGATCGCGGCCACGGTCATGGCCCGCCCATTGACCTGCGCGCCCATCACGTCGCGGCGGCTGGTCAGGAGCACCAGCGGAACGAGGGCGAACGGGATCCCGAACGACAGCACCACCTGGCTGAGCACCAGCGCATCGGTGGGGTTGGCACCGGTGGCCAGGACGACCAGCGCCGGGACCATCGTCACCAGGCGGCGCACCCAGATGCGGATCCTGACGCCGATGAAGCCGGCCATCACGACCTGGCCGGCGTAGGTCCCCACGCTCGACGACGAGGCGCCGGAGGCCAGCAGCGCCACCGCGAAGGCCAGCGCCGCCCCGCCCCCGACGAGGTGGCCGATCTGCGCGTGCGCGACCTGCAGCGAGGTCAGCCCCGACAGCTCGGGGGTGTGAAAGAGCTTGGCGAACACGGCCATCATGGCCAGGTTGATGAGGCCGGCGACACCGAGGGCGATGAGCACATCGACCCGCTCGAAGCCCAGCACCTGGCGGCGCTCGGCGTCGTTGCGCACCGCCACCCGCCCGTTGGTCAGCGCCGAGTGCAGGTAGATGATGTGCGGCATCACCGTGGCGCCGATGATCCCCACCGCCAGGTACACGGCGTCGCTGTTGCTCAGCCGGGGGACGAAGCCGTCCAGCGCCAGGTGCGCCGAGGGCCCGATGTGGAGCGTCTCGTAGAGGAAGCCCGCGAAGACGATGCCCAGGAGGGCGGCGATGGCCAGCTCGAAGCGCCGGTACCCGTGGCGCTGGAGCTCCAGGATGCCGAAGGCGATCACGCCGGTGATGCCCCCGGCGACCAGTAGCGGCACGCCGAAGAGCAGGTTGAGCGCGATGGCCGCGCCCAGGAACTCGGCGACGTCGGTGGCCATGGCCATGATCTCGGCCTGGCCCCACAGACCCCAGCTGACCGGCCGGGGGAAGTGCGAGCGGCACAGCTCGGGCAGATTGTGGTCGGTGGCGATGCCCAGCTTGGCCGACAGGTACTGCACGACCATCGCCATCAGGTTGGCCGCCAGGACGACCCACAGCAACGCATAGCCGAACTTGGCCCCGCCCTGGAGGTTGGTGGCGAAGTTGCCCGGATCGACGTAGGCCACCGCGGCGACGAAGGCCGGCCCCAGCATCGAGATGGCCAGCCGCATCCGCCCCCGTGCGAGCTGATGCTGCCAGGGGGTGCGGGGGTCGACGGCGACCGCGCCCGCGGCCTCGGCGGTGGCCGTTTCCAGCGCCGCCTCACGGGTCATCGGGGTCATGCGATCGCCCGTACCCGAATGGCCCGCGCCAGATCCCCGCCCAGCGGGTGGACCTCGGCGCCGAAGCGCACGAACACCGGGCCTCCGAACGGCTGGCGGTCCACCACCTCCAGCTCGTCCCCCGGGGCGATGCCGCGCTCGGCCAGGTAGCGGAGCATGTCGGGATCGGAGTCCGAGATGCGGGCAAAGGTCCCGCACGCGCCGGGCTCCAGGGACTCGAGGCTGTCGGTGCTGATCTCCTCGATGGTCAGCTCCCGCGACGGAATCGGGTCACCGTGCGGATCGTGCGTGGGATCGCCGAGCTTGGCCGCGATCAGCTCCTCCAGCTCGTCGGAGAGGACGTGCTCGAGCACCTCGGCCTCCTCGTGGACACGATCCCACGGGACACCGAGACTCTCGACCAGGTACAGCTCGAGCAGCCGGTGGTGGCGGATGACCTCGAGGGCCACGCGCCGGCCGGCGTCGGTGAGCAGGACCCCGTGGTAGCGTCGGTGCGTCACCAGGCCCAGCTCGCCCAGGCGCTTGACCATGCCCGACGCCGACGCCGCGGTGACGCCGAGCCGCTCGGCCAGGGCGGTGGTGCTCACCGGCTGGTCGTCGCGCATCTGGAGGGCGTAGATCGCCTTCGCGTAGTCCTCGACGGCGGGAGAGCGAAGGCCTGTGGTCTCAGAAGTGGTGCTCATACGAAATCGAAATTATGGTACGCCTAAATTATAGTTCAGGCAAGGGGCGAGTCGCGGACGGGCGCGTTTGCGGCGAGGCGCGGGACCGACGTCGGCCTCTGCCTATCCTGTGGAGCAGATGAGCTCACTCACCGTTTCTGACGCCGAATACCGCGCCGTGACCGAGGCCTGCGGCCTCGTGGACCGCTCCGAGCGCGGGAAGCTGGCGCTCACCGGCACCGACGTCAAGACGTTCCTCCAGGGCCAGGTGTCAAATGATGTCGAGGCGCTCACGCCCGGGACCGGCTGCTACGCCGCCTTCCTCACCCCCAAGGGCAAGATGCTCGGCGACGTGCGCATCCTCGATGCCGGCGACGAGATCCTGCTCGACACCGAGCGCGTCGCCCTCCAGGAGCTGTTCAACATGGTGCGCCGCTTCAGCGTGGGCTACGCGGTGGAGCTGCACAAGCGAACCCTCCAGCGCGGCCTGCTGTCCCTGCTGGGGCCAGAGGCCGAGGCGGTGACCGGGATCCGGGAGCTGGGCGAGGCCGAGGACGCGCATGCCCTCGTCGAGATCGACGGGATCACGGCGCGCGCCATCCGCACCGACCTCGGCGTCGACCTCCTCTGCGACGCCGAGGACACCGAGGCGCTGACCGGCGCCCTGGCGGCCCGCGGTGGCGTCCCTGCGTCCGAGACCGTCGCCGACTGCGTGCGCGTGGAGCACGGGCGCCCTCGCTACGGCATCGACATCGATGACAGCGTCATCCCCCAGGAGGCCGACCTCAACGACCGCGCGGTCTCGTTCAGCAAGGGCTGCTACGTCGGCCAGGAGACCGTGGCGCGCCTGTTCTACCGGGGCAAGCCCAACCGCCGGCTCCGCGGCCTGAGGCTGTCCGCTGCGGTCCCGAGCGGCGCCGAGATCACGTTCGGCGACCGGGTGGTCGGGCGGCTGGGCAGCGTGGCCGAGTCACCGGCGCTGGGGTCGATCGGCCTGGCCCTGGTCCGCCGCGAGGCGCCTCCGGGCTCAGACGTGCTGGTCGGCGCCGACCAGGTCGACGCCGTCGTCGTCGAGCTCCCGTTCGCCGCCTGAGCGCGCCACCCGCGCGCGCTCCAGGACGTCTCTGAGGGCGTCGCGGCCCGGCGCCGGGCGCAGCACGAGCTGGGGTGTGTCGGGGTGCGAGGCCAGCCAGGTGCCGAGGATCCGCATCTCGTCGACCTCGTCGGGCGGGACATGGGCGCCCACCTCACCGACGCGCCCGGCGCGGCGTAGCGCCCTCTCGGTCCGCTCGGCGAGCTCGCCCAGGCCCGTCTCGTGGCCAAGCGGGCCGGAGTCCACAAGCCGCCCGCCCACCAGCCAGAACGCCTCGGGCGGGCCCACCCCCGGATGCGGCGCCAGGACGAGCCGGGGACGCGCGTGGGTGGCCTCGAGCACGCCGCCGAGACGGTCGAGGATCGTGCGCAGCCGCCCGGCGCGCCGCCGCAGCGACTCGGCGCGCTCGAAGCGCTCCTGGGCCGCGGCGGCCCGCATCTGGGCATAGACGTGGGTGAGGAGCGGCTGGTCTGAGCCGCCGGGCTCCCCGACGAACAGCGCCAGCACCTCATCCAGGCGCCGCCGGTAGAGGTTGGGATCCAGGTCGCCCAGGCACGGCGACAGGCAGCGGCCCATCTGGCCGTAGGCCGACGGGTGCTCGCGCTGGGGCAGCCGCCGGCCGCAGTGGCGCAGACCGAAGAGGGAGTCGAGCTGCTCGACGAGCTCGAGGGCCAGGCGCCGGCCCCGGACCGGCCCCACGGTGACGGCGTGCCCGGCCGCGGGATCGGGCGCCACCTCCAGGATCGGGAACGGGATGTCCAGCCGGCAGCGGATGTAGACCAGCCGGTCGTCGCGGCGGGTCAGCCGCTTGTTGCCGGGCGGCTTGAGTTCCTTGATGAGGCGGTTCTCGAGGATCAGCGCACCCAGCTCGGAGCTGGTGGTGCGGTAGTCCACCACCGTGGCGTGCCGGGTCCAGGCCGCGGGCGGGGACGACGGAGCGAAGTGAGCGCGGGCACGGCTGCGGATGGAGACCGACTTGCCGACGTAGAGCACCCGCCCCGCGTCGTCGCGAAACAGGTAGACCCCCGGGTCGCGGGGCAGCTCGGCGAAGTCGGGCTCCGGGGCCCCGCGGGGCCGGCGCGGGAGCCGTGCCGCCCCTCCCGGCGCCGGGGCCAGCAGAGCGGGTGGGAGGGGTTGGGTCATGGGGCGTTTGCGGGGGCGCTTACGCGGGCTGAGCATCGCCAGGGCGTCCCCCACGGTCGCGGCATTGGCGCACAGGCGCGGAAACAGCGCGCACAGCACGCGCGCGCACGTCTCGGCGTCGGCCAGCGCGCGGTGCACGGTCTCCACCTCGATCCCCAGGGCGTCGGCGAGCACCCCCAGGCCGCGGCGCCGCTGCAGGGGCAGCATCGAGCGGGCCATGGCGGCGGTGCACAGCACCGGCGGATCGGGCCACTCAAGGCCGATGCGCCCGAAGGCCTGGCGCAGGACACGGCGGTCAAACGGGGCGTTGTGGGCGACGAGCACCCGGCCCTGGAGCCGCTCGCTCAGCGGCGGGAGCACGTCCTCCAGCGACGGTGCGCCGTCGACCATCGCCTGGGTGATCCCGGTGAGCCGCTGGATGCCCCGGCGCAGCGGTGCGCTCGTCCGGCACAGCGAGTCCCAGCGGTCGTGGAGCTCGCCGCCGCCGACCAGCACGGCGCCGACCTCGGTCAGCTCGCACTCGTCGCCGGCCAGCCCGTTGGTCTCGGTGTCGACGACCAGGAACTCGGCGGTGGCGATCGGAGCGGACAGGAGATCCATCTGGGACCGGTGATACGCCTGGGGCCGGACGGTGTGCAGGAATCGCTGCGGACCCGGCCGAAAAGCGGTCTCGACGCAGGCACCGGCGCGCGGGCGGGTCTGTTGTACCGACCGCGAACCTGGGTAGGATCGAATCTGCCCTCTAGCAAGGAGCGACGAGATGACTGCTACGGCCCCCGATACGGAACGACTGCAAGAGCTCGAGGCGGATACCCGTCTGGCGTGGAGCACGTATAGCGACCGGCTGCGCGAGCTCACGGGTGACGAGTACGAGCGCGTCGAGTCCGAATCATGGTCGGAGCTGCAAGCAGAGCTGCAGCGCCTTGAGCGCGAGCGTGAGGAGCTGAGGGCCGGCGCCGCGTGAGCGGACCGGGCGACAATCAAGAAGCGAAACCCCTGGTCGGATAGGGTTTTCCGGCGGTTCACCCCGCGGTCACGCACCCACCGGGGAGGTGCCGGAAAGGAAAGCCGGGTCACAGGATGCGCATCAGGACGATCGGACAGTTGGCGATCATCGCTCTGGTCGTTTCGGCGTGCGGCTCGGCGGGCGGCAAGTCAGCCTCACTGCCTCGGCCACCCAACCCGGTGAACCTGACGGTGTACGTCAACGACTCGCGCGTCTCGGTCTCCCCCGAGAAGGTGGGCGCCGGGCCGATCACCTTCATCGTCACCAACCAGGCCAGCCACGCCGAAGCGCTGGCCATCTCCAAGGGCGGCTCCACCCTCGCCAGCACCGCCCCGATCAACCCCCAGGGCACCACCCAGGTCTCGGTCGACTTCAAGCCGGGCGAGTACACCATCGCCACCGGCGCGCGGGGCGGGAACGACGCCCAGCTCTCCAAGCAGTCCTCGATCCGGCCGGCCTCGATCCACATCGGCCGCGAGCGCGCCAGCTCGAGCAATTCGGTGCTCCAACCGTAGCCTGATGAGCCCTGCGGGCGTGTGAGCGCTCGCACATCACACGACTGAACGTGGCTGTTCAATCGCGCCTACTACCGGGTACGATCCTGAGCCCGCACCCTGCGCCGCGACCCGCCCAGCCAGGGTTCCCGCTCCCGCCAACCAGGAAGGTGTCAGCCGCGTGGCCGTCGATCTCAGCCAAGTCGCAACCGTCGAAACCGAGCCGGGCGAACTACCGCCCACGATGGCCGCATGGGTCATCCGTGAGGAGCGCCAGGGCGAGCCGGTAGACGCGTTCCAGCTGGAGGAGATCGAGGTCCCCGAGCCCGGCGCGTTCGAGGTGATCGTGCGCGTGATGGCCGCCGGCGTGAACTTCAACAACGTGTGGGCGGCGCTGGGCGAGCCCGTGGGCGTGTGGCGCTACGGCGACCACCCCCAGTGGGGCCATCACATCGGCGGCTCCGACGCCTCCGGCATCGTCTGGAAGGTCGGCGAGGGCGTCACGCGCTGGAAGCCCGGCGACGAGGTCGTCATCCATTGCAACCAGGCGTCCTACGAGGACCCCGAGGTCCACGGCCTGGACCCGCTGGCCGCTCCGTCCCAGCAGATCTGGGGCTATGAGACGACCTGGGGCTCGTTCGCGCAGTTCTGCAAGGTCCAGGCCCAGCAGCTTTTGTCCAAGCCCCAGCACCTCGCCTGGGAGGAGGCGGCCTCCTACGGGCTGACCTACTTCACCGCCTACCGGATGCTGATCGACCGCTGCAAGCTGCAGTCCGGCCATCGCGTCCTCATCTGGGGCGCCGCCGGCGGCCTCGGGGTGTTCGCCACCCAGCTGTGCTCGCTCGCCGGCGCCGACGCGGTCGGCGTCGTCTCCTCCGACGAGAAGGGCGAACTCATCGAGCAGCTCGGCGCCGTCGGCTACATCAACCGCCGCGAGTACAACGGGATGATGCGCCAGGGCGGCGAGACCGCCGAGGAGGAGAAGGCGCGCTTCAAGGAGTCACGACGCTTCTGCAAGGCGGTCGAGGAGAAGCTCGGCGGGCCGCCCGACATCGTCTTCGAGCACGTCGGCAAGGCCACCTTCCCCACCTCGGTGCTGTGCGTCAAGCCGTTCGGCAAGGTCGTCATCTGTGGCGCCACCTCGGGGTATCAGCTGGACTTCGACGTCCGCTACCTGTGGATGCGCCAGAAGGAGATCATCGGCTCACACTTCGCCAACGCCTGGGAGGCGATGAAGGCCAACGAGCTCATCGAAGAGTCCAAGATCCGCCCCGTCCTGTGGCAGACGATGGGCTTCGAGGGCGTCGCCGAAGCGCACCAGCTGCTGCGTGACAATCGCCATCTCGGAAAAATTGCCATCCTGGTGGGAGCAACCCAAGAGGGCCAGGGCAAGACCGCCGAGGGCCCCGGCGCCATCCGTGCGGAGGTGGGAGCGTAGAAATGGCAGATCTCGTAACGGTCAAGTGGTACGCGACGTTGTTCCGCAAGGACGTGTTCGCCGCAGACGTCGCCCGGGTGGCTCCGCTCGCCCTGCGCTACGGCGCCACCCAGTACGCCGTGCACATCGACGCCGACGACCGCTACCGGGTCACCCAGTTCACCTGGGTCGCCTCCAAGACCGACTGGTACCGCTACTGGGACGGCCCGGAGATGATCGAGTTCCGGGCGCGCAACATGGGCCGCTACCAGGTGCCGATCGCCTACTCGTGGGCCGACGAGATCGCCGCCGGTGCGCTCGGACCCGAGGTCCCGATGGCCGAGCCCAACGGCGCGCCGGAGCCCTCGCCGGCCCCGGCCACACCGCAGGCCGCCTAAGCGCCGCCCACCCTCAGCGCCACCTCCAGCCAGAAGCGCGCCTCGGGGTCGTCCAGAGCGTCGCCGAACAGGTCGCGCAGGCGTCCCACGCGGTAGCGGGCCGTCTGCGGATGGATGCCGAGCCGCTCGGCAACGCTGCCCAGCCGTCCCTGCTCGGCCAGCCACACCTCCAGGGTCTCGCGCAGGCGTCGCCGCGACCCCGGCGACAGGTCGTCGAAGGGCGCCAGCCGATCGGCGGCAAGCTCGTCGGCCAGCCCGGGATCGCTGCGCAGCAGGAGCGCGCCGGCGCAGGCGCGGGCCGCGACCAGCTCGCCGTCGCGGTCGACCAGCTCCAGCGCGGCCTGCGCGCGCATGAAGCTGGCCCGCGCCTGGGACCAGTCGACGGTCGAGCCCAGACCGGCGCGGGCCCCGACCCGATGCGATCGCCTGCTCGATCGCCGCGCGCTGGCCGGGTCCGTCGGGATCGGAGATCACCGCGCACATGAGCTCGCCGATCGCCTCACGGATCGTCCCCGCGGGCAGGTGCGAGGCCGCGGCCTCCCGCCGGGGACCGCTGATCGCCACCACCGCCAGGCTTCGCGGCAGCGGCCCATCCGGCATCGGCGGCCGCGCGCTCCACGGCATCGGGCTCGGCCGGCGACTCGCGCACGAGCATGCGCACGAGCCGGCGCCGGCGCAGCTGGGCCTCGCCCGCCGCCGCCGACTGCTCGAGCGCGTAGCCCTCGGCCGACTCGGAGGACAGGACGTCGATGTAGGCGAAGATCGACTCCGCCAGCAGATACAGCGTGTCGGGCGCCAGGCCGGCCTCGACGCCGAGCGCCGCGAACCTCCGCCAGGCGACCCGAGCCCCGATCCGGTAGGCGCTGAGCAGCGACTCGAGGCTGCGCCCGGAGCGCATCTCGCCCTGGCCCAGGGCCCGGTAGACGTCGAGGCGGTCGACGTGACCGCCCTCCTCGATCTCCGCCAGGAGGTGCTTGAGCGCCTCCTGGACCCCGATCCGCAGGCCCTCTCCGAAGGGGCCCTCCAGCGGCCTGGCGTAGTCGGGGATCGTCGCGACCGCCTCCATCATCTCGTGCGCGACGTCGTCCAGCGCAGGGCGCAGGACCCCCACGACCACGGGCGGCAGCTCATGCCACGGCTGATCAGCCAAAATTCATACCCTTCTTCTAAGATCTGGCGCCGTAATCATGCCCGCTACAAGAGAAAATTGCGCGCTGGGCACGTAATGTCTGTTGTCGCATGAGCCGAATTCACAAGATCGGGAACCTGGTCGGTGTGGCGGTGCCGCCGCTGTGCGTGGTGGTGGCCATCGTCCTGCTCTGGAATCGCGCGATCGGGCCGCTCGAGCTCAGCCTGATGGCCGGCCTGTACGTGATCACGGCGCTGGGCATCACGCTCGGCTTCCACCGGATGTTCACCCACCGCGCGTTCGAGGCCTCGCGGGCGTTCCGGGCGATCATCGCCGTCCTGGGCTCGATGGCCGTCGAGGGCTCGGTCATCACCTGGGTGGCCGATCACCGCAAGCACCATGCCTTCACCGACATCGAGGGCGACCCTCACTCGCCGCACCTGGCGGGGCCGGGCTTGCTCGGCGCGATCAAGGGGCTCTGGCACGCCCATATCGGCTGGCTGTTCGAGACCGTCGGCACCGCCGAGCGCGAGCGCTTCGCCCCCGATCTGGTCAAGGACCGGGCGCTGCAGGTGGTCGACAAGCTGTTCTTCGTCTGGGTGGCGCTCGGGCTCGTCATCCCGTTCGCGCTGGGATGGATCATCGGCGGCGGCCTGGGCACCGCGCTCACCGCGCTGCTGTGGGGCGGACTGGTGCGGGTGTTCCTGCTGCATCACGTGACCTGGTCGATCAACTCGGTCTGCCACTTCTTCGGGCGCAAGCGCTTTGACATCGAGGATGAGAGCCGCAATGTCTTCTGGCTGGCGCCGTTCTCGATGGGCGAGGCCTGGCATCACAACCATCATGCCTTCCCCACCTCCGCGTTCCACGGACTGCGCTTCTGGGAGCGGATCGCCGACCCCACCGGGCTGGTGATCGCGCTGCTCGAGAAGGTGGGGCTCGTCTGGAACGTCGTGCGCGTCAGCCCCGACCGCCAGGCGGCCAAGGCGCTGCCGTCCACGCGTGGCTCCAAGACGCTCCCGGCCTCCGGCGCCTGATCTCACACTCTCGCCGCTGCGCCGTTTCATGCGCAGCAACGAAAGAGAGGAGCCGGCATGCCACCGATGCTGCCGATGTGAGATTGACGTGCGCGAGCGCGTCGACGAGCTTGACTGGCACGGACTGAAGGCCCAGCTCGACGAGGTCGGGCCACGCCGTCACGCCCGCCGCTGCTGCGAGGACGAGTGCGCCGAGCTGGCCGGCCTGTTCGACGGCGGCCGCTTTCGCTCGACGATCGACATGGCCCGCCACCGCTTCGGCGACGGTCGCTACCGCTACTTCGACCACCCGCTGCCCGAGCTGATCGCGGGGCTGCGCGGCGCCTTCTACCCCCACCTGGCGGTCGGTGGCCAACCGCTGGAGCGAGCGGCTGCGCGGCGACACCCCCACCTTCCCGCTCGAGCACGAGGAGCTGCTGGAGCGCTGTCGGAGGCCGGCCAGACGCGGCCGACGCCGCTCATCCTGCGCTACGGCCCCGGCGACTGGAACGCGCTGCACCAGGACCTCTACGGCGAGGTGTTCTTCCCGTTCCAGATCCTCACGGTGCTGTCACGGCGCGGCGTCGACTACGAGGGCGGCGAGTTCGTGCTGATGGAGCAGCGTCCGCGCGCGCAGAGCCGCGCGCACGTGCTGACCCCGCCCCAGGGCGCATTCGTCATCTTCCCCACCCGCGAGCGCCCCGCTCGGGGCCGGACCGGCTATCACCGCGTGGGGATGCGCCACGGCGTCTCGACGGTCACCGCGGGCAGCCGGACCGCCCTGGGGGTGATCTTCCATGATGCCCGCTGAGCTGCCTGGCCCGGCCGGAGCGTGGACGGTGTACGAGAGCCCGCTCGGGCCCGCTGACGCTGGTCGGAGACGACGATGGCCTGCACGCGGTGTGCTTCCCCGGGCGCAGCGGGCCGCTCGACGAGGCCGCCCGCGACGGCGCGCCGTTCGCGGACGCGATCGCCCAGCTCAAGAGTACTTCGCGGGGAGCGCCGGCGCTTCGAGCTCGCGCTGGCGCTGGAGGGCACGCCGTTTCAGCGCCGCGTGTGGGCCGCGCTCGCGGTGATCCCGTATGGGCGCACGCGCAGCTACGGCGAGCTCGCCGCGGAGATCGGCCGCCTCGACCGCGTGCGCGCCGTGGGCGCGGCCGTGGGCCGCACGCCGGTGCCGATCATCGTCCCCTGCCACCGGGTCATCGGGGCCGACGGCAGCCTCACCGGGTACGGCGGCGGGCTGCAGCGCAAGCAGGCGCTGCTGGACCTCGAGTCACGGGTGCGCGGCGGCACGGCGCCGCCGCGGTGTGGGCGGGCCGCCAGCTCTCGCTGCTCGCTTAGCCGCGAGCCGAGGCTCAGCGCCGGCTCGGGCGTCGAGCTCAGGCGGCTTCGAGCGGGCCCATCGTCAGGCCGGCGTCGTCTAGGGCCACCCAGTAGCCCTCGGCATCCTCACGCGGGCCGCTCCACACGATGGCGCAGCCCTTGTGGTGGATCCGGTCGGCGATGCGATAGCCGTCGGCCAGCGTCACGCCGGGCACGACGCGGGAGAGCGTCTCCGCCACGTGATCGAACGTATTGAACTCGTCGTTGAGGACCACCACCCGCCAGAGGCCTCCAAGGCCACTCCCAGGCAGGCCGGTGCGGGGCAGCTCGACCGTCAGGGACATCGGTCCGCCAGCATAGCGGCGCAAGGCCGCTGCGGCCAGGCTAGTTTTGCTCAGCCTTCTTGGTCCAATATCGCTCATATCCGGCGAACAGCTGCTCGATCGGCGCGGCCTGCTCGTAGGTGGCGGCCTGCTCGGGGCTGCCGTCGCGCAGGATCTCCCGCTGGACGGTGGCGACGAACGTGTCATGCCCGGCGTCACGGGCCAGCGCCGACCACGCGTCCAGCCGGGCGTCGAGCTCGTCGAGCTGGCGGTCAACGTCCTCGCTTGAGCCGAAGTGGGTCATCGCCAGCCGCTCCGGACGCCAGCCCCGGACGAGCGCGATCGACTCGTGCCACGCCTCGACGTCGACGTCGGGGGGCGGCGTCGGCGGAATCGTCATCGACTCGGGCGCGATCCGCACCCCGCCGACGTCGCCCACGAACGCCGTGCCGTCGTGCAGATAGGAGACGTGATGCGAGGCGTGACCCGGCGTGTACACGCACCTCGTAGGCGCCGTCGCGGATCGTCTCGCCGCCGCTGAGGATCTCGAGGTTGCGCCTCGGGCACCGGCGAGCATCTCGCCCCACAGCCGCTCCATGTCGTCGCCGTAGAGCCGCCTGGCGCTGTTGTACAGGCGGTCCGGGTCGGCCATGTGCTTGGCGCCGCGCTCGTGCACGTAGACCGCGCAGGTCCGGCCAGCGCTCGACCAGCGAGCCCGCCGCGCCGGCGTGGTCGAAGTGGATGTGGGTGAGCAGCAGCGCCGCGGGCCGCTCGTCACCCAGCGCCTCGAGCAGGACCGGCAGGCAGGACGTCGGTCCCGGATCGATGAGGACGTCGTCCACCTGCCAGCACCCGATCACGCGGGCGCGGCCCAGGTGCATGAGATCGATCACGCGCACGACTCAGACGCGGGCGACGGCTACTGGTTGGCGCGGCGGTTTGCGGCCTGCGATGCCGGCGGGATCACCGCGGTGTCGTCGTCGTCCGTGGAGCCCGGTCGGCCGGCGCCTCGGCGGTCCGGCTGGCGCCTCGGCGGTCCGCGGGGCCTGGCGGGCCCCGTGCGCCGGCCTCGCTGCGGTCTCGGCCCGGCGGCCTCTCCTCGTCGGCCTCGAGCGGCTGGAAGGCCACGGTGCGCTCCACCTCGCTGCGCCCTGAGCGGGCCCGGCGGCCGGGCGGCGTCGAAGTGCGACGGTGCCGGCCGCCTCCGCCGTCCGTCTCGGGTCTGCTCGCGTCGACGGCGAGCACGGTGCCCGCGCCGTCGGCGTCGGCGGGGAAGCGCTCCGCCGCCGTCTTGGCCAGGGCGAGCAGCTGCGCCGGCGAGATCCTCGGCGTCGGCGACGATGCGCTGGCGCTCCAGCCAGATCCGGTCGGTGTCGGCGTCCAGGTCCCTGACGTGCTGCTCGGCGTCCTCGGCGACCTGCGCCGCCTCCGGCGCGCCTGCTCCAGCCGGTCCTCGGCCTCGCTGCGCGACTGCGCGGTGATCTGCTCGGCGGTCTCGTGCGCGCGCTGAAGGATCCCGGAGATCTGCTCGCCGACCCGCTCCAGGGCGCGCCGCACCGCGGCCTCGGGCGACCGGGTCGCCTGCAGCTCGGCCACGAGCTGCCGCGTCTGGCGCACGTACTCGTCAACGGCCATGCGGTCATACCCGCGCAGGGCGGTTGGGAAGTCGGCGTCGACGATCGCGAGCGGGTCGTCCGGCAAGCTCGCGAGGGGCCTGGTGATCTCCGCAAGGATCGCGTGCTCGGTCGCTGCTGAGCTCTGATCTGGCATCGGTGACTGTGCGCCATTGTCGCACGTCGCGCGGTCGCCCCAGCCATACAATGCACCGAATGGCGGATACACCTTCGCGCGCCTTCCGGAGCGCGACCGGCCCTGGATGATGCGCACATATGCAGGGCATTCGGACGCACGGCGCTCCAACGAGCTATACCGGCGGAATCTCGAGAAGGGCCAGACCGGCCTGTCGGTCGCCTTCGACCTGCCCACCCAGACCGGCTATGACCCCGACCACGAGCTGGCGCGGGGCGAGGTGGGCAAGGTGGGCGTGTCGATCGCCCACGAGGGCGACATGCGGACCCTGCTCGAGGACATCCCGCTGGACCAGATGAACACCTCGATGACGATCAACGCCACCGCCGCCTGGCTGCTGGCCCTCTACATCGTCGCCGCCGAGAACCAGGGGGCCGCCGAGTCGGCACTCCAGGGCACCACCCAGAACGACATCCTCAAGGAGTACCTCAGCCGCGGCACCTACTCGTTCCCGCCCGGCCCGTCGATGCGCCTGATCGCCGACACGATCGCCTACACCGTCCAGCACGTTCCCAAGTGGAACCCGATCAACATCTGCTCCTACCACCTCCAGGAGGCCGGGGCGACGCCGGTCCAGGAGATCGCCTACGCCATGAGCAACGCGATCGCCGTGCTCGACGCCGTCCGCGAGCGTGTGCCCGAGGACCTCATGGGCGACGTCTTCGGGCGGATCTCGTTCTTCGTCAACGCCGGCGTGCGCTTCATCGAGGAGCACGCCAAGCTGCGCGCGATGTCACAGCTCTGGGACGAGCTCGGCCAGCACGCGCTATGACGTCCAGGACGACCGCCACCGCCGCTTTCGCTACGGCGTCCAGGTCAACTCGCTCGGCCTGACCGAGGCCCAGCCGGAGAACAACGTCTACCGGATCGCCCTGGAGGCGCTCGCCGTCACCCTCGGCCGCGACGCCCGCGCCCGGGCCCTGCAGCTCCCCGCCTGGAACGAGGCGCTCGGCCTCCCCCGGCCGTGGGACCAGCAGTGGTCGCTGCGCCTGCAGCAGATCCTCGCCTACGAGACCGACCTGCTGGAGTACCCCGACATCTTCGAGGGCTCGATCGTCATGGAGGGACTCGTCGCCGAGCTGGTCAAGGGCGCCCGCGAGGAGATGGGTCGCGTGGCCGAGCTCGGCGGCGCGGTCAAGGCCGTGGACTACATGAAGTCCGCGCTGGTCGAGTCCCACCGCGACGCGCTGGCGCAGGATCGAGTCCGGCCAGCTCACGGTCGTGGGCATGAACCGCTTTCAGTCCACGGAGCCCTCGCCGCTGACCGCCGACGCCGACGGCGGCATCCTCGTCGTCGACCCGCAGGTCGAGGCCGAGCAGCGCGCCGCGCTGGAGGCCTGGCGCTCACAGCGCGACTCCGCCGCCGTGGAGGCTGCCCTGGCCGAGCTGGCCCGGGTCGCCCGCGACGACGCGGAGAACATCATGCCCGCCACGATCGCCGCCGCGCGCGCCGGCGCCACCACCGGCGAGTGGGCCCAGACGCTGCGCGAGGTCTTCGGCGAGTACCGCGCCCCCACCGGCGTGGGCGACGCCGTCGCCGCGCCGAACGAGAGCCTCAGCCCAGCTGCGCGACGAGGTCGAGCGGCTCAGCGAGGCCCTGGGGCGGCGGCTGAAGTTCCTGGTGGGCAAGCCGGGCCTCGACGGCCACTCCAACGGCGCCGAGCAGATCGCCGTCCGCGCCCGCGACGCCGGCATGGACGTCGTCTACGAGGGCATCCGCCTCACCCCGTCGCAGATCGCCAGCTCGGCGGCCCAGGAGGGCGTGCACGTCGTCGGCCTCTCGATCCTGTCGGGCTCGCACGCCCAGCTCATCCCCTCGGTCCTCGAGGCCCTCGCCGAGGCGGGGGTCGAGAACGTCCCGGTCATCGTCGGCGGCATCATCCCCGAGAGCGACGCCGCGGCCCTGCGCCGGGCCGGCGTGGCGGCCGTCTACACCCCGAAGGACTGGGACCTCAACGCGATGATGCGCGACATCGTCTCGCTGGTGGGCGAGCGCCACGGGGTCGACACCGCCGCCCCCGCTTGAGCGCAGCGCCCAGCTGACGGAGCTGAGCTTGGCGCCCGACTGCGCGACAGGGACCTGCGCGCCGCCGCGGCGGTCCTGAACCTGGTCGAGAGCCGCGGCGACGGCCGCGCGACGCAGACCGAGGCGCTGCTGGCGGCGGTCTCCCCCGGCGCGCTGGGCGGCGAGGCGCCCGGGTTCATCGTCGGGGTCACCGGCCCGCCCGGGGTCGGCAAGTCCTCGCTGCTGTCGCGGCTGGTGGCGGCGTGGCGGGCGCGCTCGCTATCGGTGGCCGTGCTGGCCGTGGACCCCAGCTCCCGGCGCTCGGGCGGGTCGCTGCTGGGCGACCGCGCGCGGATCGAGCGCGATCCCGCCGACGACGCGGTCTTCATCCGTTCCACCGCGGCCGGCGACCGCCTCGGCGGCCTGGCGCCCGCCACCCGCGCCGCCGCCACCGCGCTG
Organism: uncultured Actinomycetota bacterium; assembly: GCA_963830945.1. Classification (GTDB taxonomy): domain Bacteria; phylum Actinomycetota; class Thermoleophilia; order Solirubrobacterales; family Solirubrobacteraceae; genus Palsa-465. Next base: position 53,668 of record CAWHOH010000007.1, read on the forward strand.
GCCTGCGCCTTTGACGTCGTGGTCATCGAGACGGTCGGGGTCGGCCAATCAGAGACCGAGGTCGCCGACGTCGCCGACACCGTGGCCGTGGTGGTGCAGCCCGGGTCCGGCGACGTCCTGCAGTTCCTGAAGTCCGGGATCATGGAGATCCCCGACGTGCTCGTGGTGACCAAGGCGGACCTCGGCCAGGTCGCGGTGCGGGCGCGGGCCGACCTGGAGGCGGCGCTGCGTGCGCTGGACTCCGCGTCCGCGGTCGTCTCGGTGTCCTCGGTGGCGCCGCCGGCGGGGATCGACGAGCTCGTCGGCGGCGCTGGACGCGCACCGAGCGGGCCTGGACCTGCCCGCGCGACGGGTGCGCAGCCGGCGGATGCACGCGCTGGCCGACTACGCGGCCGAGTACGGCGACCGGGGCATGCGCGCGCTGGGGGGACGCCGCGAGGCCGAGAGGTGGCTGGGGCAACAGGATGGTGGCCTGGACGTAGCGGCGTTGCGTCACGCTTTGGAGGACAGGGCGCGGCCATGACCACCACCCCCACTCCCCGGATCGTGCTTCCCGGCGACCCGCTGGTCGACGGCGACACCGCGCTGCGCCCGTGGCGCGACTCCGACCTGCCCGCGCTGGTGCAGGCCTGCCGAGACCCGGAGATCGTGCGGTGGACGAGCGTGCCCGCCGCCTACAGCGAGGCCGACGCGCGCGACTACCTGCGCCAGCGCTACGACGCCGCCTTCGCCGGGCTCGACCGCGCCGTTCGCCGTCGTCGACGCCTCCGAGGGCCGGCTCCTGGGCTCGATCTCGCTGCTGCGCTTCTCCTGGGCGCACGCCCGCGGGGAGGTCGGCTACTGGCTGGCGACGTGGGCCCGCGGCCAGGGCCACGCCACCCGGGCGGTCCGGCTCATCTGCGCCTGGGGCTTCAGCGCCCTGCGCCTGGAGCGGATCGACCTCATGGCCTCCACCGGCAACCCCGCGTCACAGCAGCGTCGCCGAGCGCGCCGGGTTCACCCGCGAGGCGGTGCTGCGCTCCTACATGCGCGGGCGCGTCCGAGCGCCAGGACATGGTGATGTTCGGGCTGCTCGAGGCGAGCTGACTGCCCCGCCGCACCCCGCGCACGCGCCACGCCCCGCACCGCTCGACGCCCCCACATCCCCACGCGCCCGCAGGGCCACCGACTGGAGCGACGACTAGCGAGGCGAGGCGAGCGAGGTCAGCCGCCAGCCGCCCTTGGTGTTGGTCAGCTGCACCGACTCGAGCGATGACGGCTGGCCCTGCGCGCGCGCCAGCACCACCGCCGAGGCCGACGTCCCCTTGACGTGGACCTTCGACACGCTCAGGCTCGGGTCCGAGACGCTCTGCACGAACATGTGCATCGCCTGCTGGCAGCTCAGCCCGGCGGCGGTGAGGTGGCCGACGAGGTCGGGGGCGAGGACCTGGCTGCACAGCGTGCCGGTATCGCGCACCGCGACTGCATGGGCAAACTGCTCGAGCTTGGCCTGCACCTGGTCCGAAGCGCTGGCGCCGCAGCCGGTCAGAGCGTATGCAACGCCTAGGAGCGCCAGCGCGTGACCCGGTCTCATCGCGGCAAAGCTACCCTTAAGGTGTGATTTCAGAACCGCTCGACACGGATAGTGCGCGAAGGGCCAGTGCGCGACGGACACGGGCGGGACATCGGGGACCTGCGGGTGTCGGTCACCGACCGCTGCAACTTCCGCTGCCAGTACTGCATGCCCGCCGAGGGTCTGCCCTGGCTCGAGCGCGCCGAGATCCTCACCTTCGAGGAGATCGCGCGGCTGGTGGCCGTGTTCGCCGGCATGGGCGTGGGCGACGTGCGGCTCACCGGCGGCGAGCCGCTGGTCCGCCGTGACTTCCCGAAGCTGGCCGGAATGATCGCCGCGGTCGACGGCGTGCACGACCTGTCGGTGACCACCAACGGCTTCCTGCTGGCCCGCGACGCCGAGAAGCTCGTGCGCGCCGGCATCAACCGCTTCAACGTCTCGGTGGACTCGCTCCAGCGCGACCGTTTCTACGAGCTCACCCGCCGCGACGCCCTGGACGCGGTCCTGCGCGGGCTCGAGGTCCTCGGCTCGTTCCCGGAGGCCCACCCGATCAAGGTCAACGCGGTGGCGATGCGCGGCTTCACCGAGGAGGAGGTCATCCCCTTCGCCGAGCTGGCCCGGCGCACGCCCTACGAGGTCCGCTTCATCGAGTTCATGCCGCTGGACGCCGACCACGCGTGGAACCGCAGCAAGGTGCTCACCGGCGCCGAGATCCGCGAGGCGATCAGCGGCCGTCTACCCCCTCGAGCCCGAGCCGCGCGAGCCCAGCTCCACCTCCAAGGTCTACCGCTTCGCCGACAGCCCGGGCCGGATCGGCTTCATCAACCCGGTGTCCGAGCCGTTCTGCGCCGACTGCAACCGGGTCCGGCTCACCGCCGACGGGCGTCTGCGGACCTGCCTGTTCTCCCTGAACGAGACCGACCTGCGGGAGCCGCTGCGCGCCGGTGCCTCCGACGACGAGATCGAGGAGATCATCCGCGCCGCCGTGTGGCGCAAGGAGCTCAAGCACCATGTGGGCGAGCCGGGCTTCATCCAGCCCGCGCGGAGCATGTCCGCCATCGGCGGCTGACCCCGCCGCATCGCCGGCGCCGCGCGCGATCCCCGGCGCCGCGCCCCATCCCCGGCGCCGCAGATCGGCCAAGGGGGGGTGAAAACCCCCGCCCTGCAGGCTCTCTCTAGTAGAGAGACTTGCGCGATTTTTCCGCGATACGCGTAAAGATCGCGCGGATCGCGGATCGGCAGTACGGCTACGCGACCCGCCAACAGCTGCTGGAGCTCGGGCTCGCCGTCCGGCGACGATCGCCCGATGGGTCGACGAACGGCCGGCTCACGCCTGTCCACACCGGCGTCTACGCCGTGGGCCACACCCAGCACACCGCGCCCGCCAAAGCCATGGCGGCCGTCCTGGCCTGCGGCGACCAAGCCGTCCTCAGCCACGACTCCGCCGCGGCCCTCTGGGGCGTGCGCACCTGGCCCAAGGCGCCCCGAGGTGACGGCGCCCCACGACCGCCGGCGCCCAGGGATCCGCGGCCACCGCACCGAGACCCTCACCCGCAGCGACATCCGCCGCCACCACAACATCCGGGTGACCAGCCCCTCCCGCACCATCCTCGACATCCAGTCCCGCCTCACCGACCGACAGCTCGTCCGCGCCGTCAACGAGCTCCGGCTCCAGAACCACCTGCGCCCCGCCGAGCTCACCCGCCTGGTCAACCGTTCGATCCGGATCGGCAACCTCGTCGACCCACAGCAGGCCCCCACCCGCTCAGAGATGGAAGACGACTTCCTGGCCTTCGCCCAGAAGTACGGCCTCCCCCGCCCCCAGCTCAACGCCAAGCTCTTCGGTCACGAGGTCGACGCCCTGTTCGTCGCGGAGAAGGTGATCGTCGAGACTCGACAGCTGGACCAACCACAAGGAGCGCCACAGCTTCGAGTCAGATCGCGAGCGCGACGCCGTCGCCGCCGAGCACGGCCACCTCACCGTCCGCATCACCTGGGAGCGGCTGACCCGCCGCCCCCGCAAGGAGGCCGCGCGGCTCGATCGGACGCTGCGACAGCGCCGGGGCGAGGACGCCGCCGCGTAACGTTGGCGTCACCGCAGACGCGCAGTTAACCCTTCGGGTTCAGCGCAGACGCGCAGTTACCCGAACGCAAGAACTCCGGAGCATCATCGGTCCCAAGAATGGTCGTCCTGCTGCTGTTCGCCCTCATCGCCGGCGCCGGTACCGCCATCACGCCATGCGTACTGCCGGTCCTCCCCGCGCTGCTCTCGGCCAGCGCCGCCGGCGGCCGCCGACGCCCGCTCGGGATCGTCGCTGGGCCTGTCGATCACGTTCACGATCGCCATCGTCGCGCTGGCCCAACTGGTCAAGGGCGTCGGGCTGGCGGCCGGCGCAGCGCGGACGCTGGCGATCATCGTGCTGCTCAGTCTTCGGCGCCGTCCTGCTCATCCCGGAGGTGGCCGAGCGCATCCAGGCCCCGCTGTCGCGGCTGGCCCGCTTCGGGCCCAAGACCCGCGGCGACGGCTTCGTCTCCGGCCTCGCCGTCGGCGGCGCGCTGGGCTTCGTCTGCGCCCCGTGCGCCGGGCCCATCCTGGCCGCGGTCACCTCGGTGAGCGCCTCCAGCGGCGCGTCCACCAGGATCGTGGCCACGGCGCTCGCCTACTCCATCGGCCTGAGCGCGGTGATGCTCCTCTACGGCCTGGGCGGCCGCGCCGTCCTTGACCGCGTCAAGCGCCGCACCCAGGGCCACACGGTGGAGCGCGACACTGGGCGCGGTCCTGGTGGTCACCGGCATCGTCATGCTCACCAACCTCGACGTCCGCTTCGAGGAGGCGCTGGCCAAGGACACGAGCCTGCCGGCCTTCCTGGTCGACCCCACCCGCTCGCTGGAGAACTCCAACGCGGTCCAGAACCGGCTGGCCGCGCTCGGCCCGCCTCCCAGTTCGCCAGAGCACAGAAGGAGGCCTCGCTGACCCCGATGCCCAGCAGCAGCCCGGGGTCGCCATCCCGGGGGTCAAGACCCCGGCGCTCCCCAAGCTCGGCGCGGCCCCGGAGTTCACCCACAACCAGCGCTGGTTCAACACCCCGCACAACAAGCCGCTCACGCTCGCCGGACTCCACGGCCACGTCGTGCTCGTGGACTTCTGGACCTACACGTGCATCAACTGCATCCGCACGCTGCCCTTCCTCAAGGGGCTGTACGCCCACTACCACCGCTACGGCCTCCAGGTCGTCGGCGTCGAGACGCCCGAGTTCACCTTCGAGCAGGAGGCCTCCAACGTCCAGCAGGCCATCACCTCCGACGGCCTGCGCTACCCGGTCGTCCAGGACAACCGCTACGGGACCTGGAACGCCTACCAGAACCAGTACTGGCCGGCCGAGTACCTCATCGACGCCACCGGGCCAGGTGCGCCACACCCAGTTCGGGGAGGGCGACTACAAGGCAGGACGAGGCGGCGGTGCGCGAGCTGCTCTACGAGGCCGGCGCGCACCACCTGCCCGCCGCCGATGACGGCCACCGCGATGATGCCCTCGGCCCACCTCGGCACCCCGGAGACCTACCTCAACCCGCAGCGCGCGCAGGGGTTCGCCCAGCCCCTGACAGGCGGCACCCACTTCTACCCGGGCGTCAAGCCCCCATCCTCAACGAGTTCGGCCTCCACGGCACGTGGAAGGCCACCGCGGAATCGGTCACGCCGGTCTCACGCGGGAGCCTCGATCACCGGGCCGCTTCCAGGCCGCCCACGTCTACCTGGTGATGACCTCCAGGGACAACAAGCCGCGCACTGCCCGCGTGCTTGCTCAACGGCAAGCCGATCCCGGCCGCCGCCGGCCGGCTCGGACGTCCACAACGGCGTGGTGACCGTGCCGGGACAGCGCCTGTACTCGCTCATCTCGCTGCCCGACGACCAGCAGCAGACGTTCACCATTCAGATCCCGCCGGGCGTCAGCGCCTACGACTTCACGTTCGGCTGAGCTCGGCGCCCGGCCCGCCGCGGCGCAGATCGTGACATCCGCCACGAGCCCCGCTGCGCTGAGAGTCCGCGCCGCGGCGTCCTATCATGGTCATGATGGAGGGCTCGACGGAGGTCCGCAGCTGGTTGCGCTGCTATCGCTGCTGGTCTCAGAACCTTGAGGTGCAGGTCCACTACGAGGGCATCCATCGCATCGACCCCGAGACCGGGGAGCGCGGCGAAGTCGTCGACGAGATGCAGGAAGCCGTCGTCCAGTGCCTGGAGTGCATGCACGACCAGCCTCACCTCGGCTTCCACAACGGCCGGGTTGAGCCCATCGAGGACCGCTGGGAGCGGATGATCGCCGGGACGCCGTGGGTGGCGTCGTGCACGGTCACCGTCGACGCCGACGACGTCGAGACGTGCTCGGGTCCCGAGGCCGGTGACGCTCTGTCCTACGCCGCGTTCGGAGACCACGGCACCCGCGAGTTCTTCACCCACGTGCGCTTCCACAAGCACGACGAGGACCGGATCGTCGTGCACCTGCTCGTCGAGCTCTACTCCAGCTCGGCCGAGGAGGCCACCGAGGTGCTCGAGGAGGCTTCCCGCGGCAAGCTGGCGATCACGTCGCTGGCCGAGGAGTCCCGCCCGCCGGCCTCCACGGGCGACGACCCCCACTGAGGCACCGCCGCCGCCGCGCGGCTCCCCGCGGCGCCGCGGCGCCCGACCGGCGCCCCGCCCCACGAGCCCGCCGCCTGCCACCAGCACCAGCCTCGCCACGAGCGCGCCACCGGCACCGTCGCCGGCAGCTCGTTCGAGCACGAAGAACAGCAGGTCGAACAGGCCCGGCCAGCACCAGCGTGAGCAGCGCCACCGGCCACTGGCGCCGTCCCTCCCGCGCCAGCACCGCCCCCAGCAGCCCGGCCACGAACATGTCGCCGTAACCCATTAGCACGCTGCCGAACTGCTCGCTCTGCAGCTGGGGCAGGTGCACCGCTGCGCGGCAGCGGCGCGGCGGCCGTCAGCGTCGTTGTTGGGCGTCTGCAGCAGGTCTGAAGCGACCAGCCACACGTCGGCGGCGCACATGGCGAGGATCCCCAGCTTCAGCCACCGCGGCGGGGTCACCGCGCCCAGCAGCCAGCCCAGGGTCACGCAGCTCAAGGCCGACAGCAGCGTCGCCGCCCCCTGGCCGCCCAGCGTCGTCTTGCGACGCCCAGGCCAGCGACGAACAGCACCGACGCGCCACCCGACAGCCACCACCGCGCGCCGTGCGCCGGCCCAGCCCAGCGCAACCGCGGCCAGGAGCGGCACGGCGACCAGCGCCAGCCACGTCAGACCGGTCGCGGTTCCCGACACGAAGCGGATGGCGAAGATCACCCCGACGATCGAGGCGATCGGGATCAGCGCCCACGCCGGCCCGGAGAGCCGCCGGATCCACGCGATCTCCGGTGGGCGGCGCGGCGCCGCGACGACGCCCGCCTGAACGGCGAGCATCACCGCATCGGACGGAATGAAGGCGAGCGCCATGCTCCCGAGGGTACGCAGCGCGCACCCCGGCCGCGAAGGGTTTACAAAGAACCGGTTGCGGTGCCAGAGCTGCGCTGCGCTCAGGCGTCCAGGCGCTGCTCGAGCCCCGCAGCTGCTCGGCCAGCTCGGCCGGGAGCTTGTCGCCGAACGCGGCGTAGTGCTCCTTGATCTGCGGCCAGCTGCGCCGCCCAGCCCTCGTGGTCGACCTCGAGCAGCTTGGCCATCGTCTCGGCGGAGACGTCCAGGCCCTCGGTGTCGATCCCGCCCTCGCCGATCGGCGGGCACGAGCCCGATCGCGGTCTCCTGCGCCTTGGCCTCGCCGGTGAGCCGGCCGAAGATCCATGCCAGCACGCGGGAGTTCTCGCCGAAGCCCGGGCCACATGAACTTGCCGTTGTCGTCCTTGCGGAACCAGTTGACGTAGAAGACGCGCGGCATCTGGGCGCCGTCGCGCTTGGCCACGTCCAGCCAGTGGGCGAAGTAGTCACCCATGTGGTAGCCGCAGAACGGCAGCATCGCCATCGGGTCAAAGCGCAGCTTGCCGACCTCGCCGGCCTGGGCGACCGTCGTCTCCGAGGACATGATCGAGCCGATGAAGGTGCCGTGCTCCCAGTCGCGGGCCTCGTGCACCAGCGGCACCACGGTGGCGCGGCGGCCGCCGAACATGATCGCCGAGATCGGGACGCCCTTGGGGTCCTCCCACTCGTCGGCCATCGACGGGCACTGCGCGCACGGAACCGTGAAGCGCGCGTTGGGGTGCGCGGCGGTCGTCTCGGAGTCCGGCGTCCACTCGTTGCCGCGCCAGTCGATCGCGTGCTCGGGCGGCTCGCCGGTCAGCCCCTCCCACCAGATGTCGCCGTCGTCGGTCTTGGCGCAGTTGGTGAAGACGGTGTTGCGGCTGACCATGTCGATGGCGTTGGGGTTGGTCCGCGCGCCGGTGCCGGGGGCGACGCCGAAGAAGCCGGCCTCGGGGTTGACGGCGTAGAGCTGGCCGTCGGAGCCGAACTTCATCCACGCGATGTCGTCGCCGATCGTCTCCACCTTCCAGCCGGGCAGCGTCGGGATGACCATCGCCAGGTTGGTCTTGCCGCAGGCGCTCGGGAAGGCGCCCGCGATGTACTTGACTTCGCCCTGCGGCGAGGTGACCTTGAGGATGAGCATGTGCTCGGCCAGCCAGCCCTCGTCGCGGGCCATGACGGAGGCGATCCGCAGCGCGAAGCACTTCTTGCCCAGCAGCGCGTTGCCGCCGTACCCCGAGCCGAAGGACCAGATCTCGCGGGTCTCGGGGTAGTGGACGATGTACTTGTTGTCGGCGTTACACGGCCACGGCACGTCCTCGGCGCCGTCGAGCCAGCGGCGCGCCGACCGAATGCACGCAGGGCACGAAGTCGCCGTCGGAGCCGAGCACGTCGAGTGCGGGCTGGCCCATGCGGGTCATGATCCGCATCGAAGCCGACCACGTAGGGCGAGTCGGTGAGCTGGACGCCGATGTAGGAGATCGGCGAGCCCAGCGGGCCCATCGAGAACGGGACCACGTACATCGTGCGGCCGCGCATCGAGCCCTTGAAGAGGCCGTCGAGCAGCTCACGCATCTCCGCCGGGTCACGCCAGTTGTTGTTGGGGCCGGCGTCTGTCTCCTGCTCGGCGCAGATGAAGGTGCGGTCCTCCACGCGGGCCACGTCGGCGGGATCCGACAGCGCCAGGTAGGAGCCCGGCCGCTTTGACTCGGACAGGCGCTCGAAGGTGCCCGCGTCGATCAGGATCTGGGCGAGCAGGTCGTACTCCTCGGCCGAGCCGTCGCACCAGTGGATGTCGTCAGGCTGCGTCAGTCCGGAGATCTCCTCTACCCACGCTTGCAGACCGGAGTGTTGCGTCGTTGCCTGGCGCTTCGGTGCGGTGTGAGCCATAGGTCGGGACTACTCCTTAAACGAAAAATGGCGGTGGCCTGGCGGAAGGCTACCCTGGCGGAGCACAAGGTGCTCACAAACTATAAAAAGTGGGCGTCTATGCAGGTACTTCTGCCGGCGGCCAACTCGCGGACGACTCGTTCGTGGGAGGCTAATAAACGACGCGGCTACCCCGGCTGCTTGCGCGGCACGAGCACCAGGCGCTTGAACTCGGCCACGAGCACGCCGTCCTGGTTGAGGACGCGGGTGTGGACGCGGACGGTGCCGCGGTCGAGCTTTGACTTGGACTCCTTGACCTCGAGCACCTCGGACTCGCAGAACAGCGTGTCGCCGTGGAACACCGGCGCGGGATGGCTGAGCTCCTCGGTGGCGAGGTTGGCGATCGCCTTGCCGCTCACGTCCGAGACGCTCATCCCCAGCGCCAGCGAGTAGACCAGCGGCCCGACGACGACGTTGCGGCCCTGCTGGGACTCCTTGGCGTAGACGTCGTTGAGGTGCAGCGGGTGGTGGTTCATCGTGATGAGGCAGAACAGGTGGTCGTCGGCCTCGGTCACCGTCTTGGCCGGCCAGTGCTTGTAGACCGCGCCGACCTCGAACTCCTCCAGGTAGCGGCCGTAGGGGTGGGCGCCGCTGGCCTCGCGCGCGGCCTGGTCGGTCTCGACTTCGGGCATGTTCAGGACTCCTGGGTCAATGTCAGGTCGTCAACGAGCTGGTGTTCTCACGAGACCCTAGAGCATGCCATTTGCCCGCTGGCGATAGCGTTGAAGCGCTGAACCCGACCAGGAGACCTGACACCGTGCGAAACCCCCGTGACTTCGGAAAGCCGCTGGCCATCGGCGCCCCCGACCCGATCCTGGAGATCCCCTTCAAGCCGTCGCGGATGATCCACTTCCTGGACTTCTCCAACGAGAAGATGGTCGGCAAGGTGCCCGACATCGCCCCCACGGTGGACATCCTGCTCGGCAACCTCGAGGACGCCGTGCCGGTCGACCGCAAGGTGGCCGCCCGCGAGGGCCTGGTCCGGGTCGGCAAGGAGATGGAGCTCGGCGAGACCCAGCTGTGGACGCGCGTCAACAGCCTCGAATCGCCGTGGATCCTCGACGACCTGACGACGCTGGTGACCGAGATCGGCGACAAGCTCGAGGTGATCATGGTCCCCAAGGTCGAGGGGCCGTGGGACATCCACTACATCGATCGGCTGCTGGCCCAGCTCGAGGCCAAGGCGGGCCTGGAGCGCCCCATCCTCGTCCACGCGCTGCTGGAGACCGGCCTGGGCATGATCAACGTCGAGGAGATCGCCTCGCGCCAGCCCGCGCATGCAGGGCATGAGCTTCGGACCCGCCGACCTCGCCGCCAGCCGGCGGATGAAGACGACCCGGGTCGGCGGCGGCCATCCCGGCTACCGCTCGATCAACGACCCCGACCCCGACGACCCCGACGCCCCGCGCCCAGCGCCCAGCAGGACCCGTGGCACTACTCGATCGCGCGCATGGTCGACGCCTGCACCTCGGCGGGGATCCTCCCCTTCTACGGACCGTTCGGCGACATCAAGGACGTCGTCGGCTGCGAGACCCAGTTCCGCGCGGCGTTCCTGCTCGGCTGCGTCGGCGCCTGGTCGCTGCACCCGGTCCAGATCGACATCGCCAAGAAGGTGTTCAGCCCCGATCCGAGGAGGTCCTGTTCGCCAAGAAGGTGCTGGAGGCGATTCCCGACGGCCGCGGCGTGCACATGATCGACGGCAAGATGCAGGACGACGCCACCTGGAAGCAGTGCAAGGTGATGGTCGAGCTGGCCGAGATGCTGGCCGAGAAGGACCCGGAATTGGCCGAGGCCTACGGATTCGCCCGCGCGGCAGCGTAGTCTCCCGCTCCATGCGAATCTCGGCCAAAGCCGACTACGCGGTGCGCGCGGTGGTGGAGCTCGCCGCCGCCGAGGGCGACAAGCCGGTCAAGGCCGAGCGCGTCGCCACCGCCCAGGAGATCCCGCTCAACTTCCTGGAGAACATCCTGGGCGAGCTGCGCCACGCCGGCATCGTGCGCAGCCACCGCGGCGCCGAGGGCGGATTCCGCCTGGCCAAGCCCGCCAACGAGGTCACCGTGGCCGACGTCATCCGCGCCGTCGAGGGCCCGCTGGCCAGCGTCCGCGGCGGCCCGCCCGAGGACGCCAAGTACGGCGGCGCGGCCAGCACGCTGCCCACGGTGTGGATCGCGGTGCGGGTCAATCTGCGCCGGGTCGTCGAGAACGTCACGATCGCCGACATCGCCAACTCCAAGCTCCCCAGGTCCATCGAGAAGCTGACCGAGGACCCGGGGGCCTGGGTCACACGCTGACCGCGCGCCGGTGCGCATCGGCCAGCGCGGGCCGGTCGCGCACCCACGCCTCGCCGACCTCCTGGAGCACGCGAGCATCGCGCTCGGCCGCGGGCGAGCGGTAGCCCGCGGGCAGGATCACGCTGATCGGCCGAGGCGGCGGCGCGGGGTCGAGCTCGCGGATGACGACGTCGCCGCGGACCGCGCGGGTGACGATGTCGGGGACCAGGGCCACCCCCACCCCGGCGGCGACGAAGCCCAGGATGGCGCCGTAGTCGTCGTTCTGGAAGGCGATGCGGGGCTCGAAGCCCGCGTCGTGGCAGGCGCGCAGGAACAGCCGCGCGTCCGGGCAGGTCCGGCCGGTGGCGAGCATCCACGGCTCGGAGGCGAAGTCGGTCATCGACAGGTCCGGACGCGCCGCACAGCGGGTGTCCGGCGGGCAGGGCGACGTACATCGGGTCATCGAACAGGGGCACGACCTCGAGGTCGTCGGCCTGGCCCTGGCGCTCGGGGTCGCCGCGGGGGTCGTGCGACAGCGCCAGGTCGAACTCGCCGGCCCGCAGGCGCGGGATCGACTCGTCGGGGTCGATACATGTCGACCGTCAGCTCCACCTCGGGATGACGCTCACGGAAGCACGCGACGGCGCGCGGGCACGATCGATCCGGCGGCCGAGGCGAACGTGGCCAGCCGCAGCGTTCCCCCCTCCAGGCCGAGCAGCGCGTGCAGCTCGTCCTCGATGTCCTGCAGGTAGGCCAGGACCGCCGCGCCGCGCTCGGCCAGCAGCCGGCCGGCGTCGGTGAGCACCGCGCCCTGCGGCACGCGGCGCACCAGCACCGCGCCCACCTCGGCCTCCAGCGTGGCGATCTGGCGCGAGATGGCCGGCTGCGTGTAGCCCAGCGCCTCGGCGGCGGCCGAGAAGGAGCCGTGGCGCGCGACCTCGCACAGGACCCTGAGGCGTCGGCTGTCGAGCATGCTTAAAGGTTATACCCCATCAAGCAAACCCCTATTTGCCTTTATGCCAAGCGCGCGTCACCATCGTCACATGAACTCGCCTTCGCTCCCAGATCACCATCCGCCCCGGATACGCCGACGACGATCGCGCGCTGCACCGCCTAGCGGCGCTCGACAGCGCCGCGGTGCCCGCCCGGCGCCGCTGCTCGTGGCCGAGGTGGACGGCGAGCTGGGCGCGGCGCTGTCCCTGCGCGACGGGTCGTCCATCGCCGACCCGTTCCGCCCCACCGCCGAGATCGTCGCGCTCCTGCGAGCGCACGCCGCTGCGGCTACGCCGACTCCTCGTAGACGCGCGGCGGGCACTTCAGCCTGCGCCTGACTCCGGCTCGCGGCTGACCGGCCCCCGCAGTGCCGGGTCCGATCGGCACGCCCGGCCGGCGGCCGCGCGTAGACGATGTCGCCGCGCCCGAGCTCGAGCTCGTCGGCCTGGGCGCGGGTGAGCTGCGCCCGGGCCTCGGAGCCGTCGGGCAGCTCGAGCTCGAGCCGGACCTCGAAGCCGAGGTGCACCACGCGCTTGACCATCGCCTCGATCCGCCCGTCCCCCGGCTCGAGCGCGATCGTCACGTCGTGGGGGCGCACCAGCTTGCCGCCCAGGCGGCTGACCGGGCCGACGAAGCCCATCACGAAATCCGTGGCCGGACGGTCGTAGATCTCGCGCGGGGTCGCCGACCTGCTCGATCGTGCCCGCGCTCATCACCGCGATCCGATCAGAGATCTCCATCGCCTCCTCCTGATCGTGGGTGACGAGGACCGTGGTCACGTGCTGCTCGTCGTGCAGCCGGCGCAGCCAGGCCGCAGCTCGGCGCGCACGGTGGCGTCCAGCGCCCCGAACGGCTCGTCGAGCAGCAGCACCTTGGGCTCCACCGCCAGCGCCCGGGCCAGGGCCATCCGCTGGCGCTGCCCGCCCGAGAGCTGCGAGGGCCGCTGCTCGGCCCACTTGGTCAGGCCCACCAGGCCGCAGCAGCTCGTCGACGCGCTCGGTGATCTCGGCCTTGGGGCGCTTGCGGATGCGCAGCCCGAAGGCCACGTTCTCGCGCACGCTCATGTGCGTGAACGCGGCGTAGTGCTGAAAGACGAAGCCGATGCCCGCGCTTCTGCGGGATCACGTGGCTGACGTCGGTGCCGTCGATCATCACCGTGCCCGGCGTCGGGCGTCTCCAGGCCGGCGATGATCCGCAGCAGCGTCGACTTGCCCGAACCGCTGGGACCCAGGAGCGCCGTCAGCGATCCCTCGGGGACGTCCAGCGAGACGTCGTCGAGCGCGGTGAAGTCCCCGAATCTGCTTGGAGATGTGGGCGATGTCGATCTTCATCGGGACTGAGGCCTCCTGGATGAGAACGCGGTCATGGCGAGCAGCACGACCAGGGAGATGACGGCGAGCTCCGTCGCGGCGGCGTAGGCGCCGGTGACCGCAGCCGCCCCGGGCTGCTCGGCGCGCTGGTAGACGAGCAGGGGCAGCGTGAGCGTGTAGCCGGCGCACCAGCGAGGACACGACCAGCACGGCGCCGATCTCGCCCAGCGCCCGCGCGGTGGAGAGGATGACGCCGTAGATGACGCCCCAGCGGATCGACGGCAGGGTGATCCGCCAGAACGTCTGCCAGCCGGAGGCGCCGAGCGTGGCCGCGGCCTGCTCCTGCTCGTCGCCGATCTCCACGAGCACCGGCGCCACCTCGCGGACCACGAAGGGCAGCGAGACGAACACGGTGGCCAGCAGCCATGCCCGCCGGGGCGAAGATGATCCGGATGCCGTGGTCGGAGAACCACGCGCCGAACCAGCCGTGGATCCCGTAGACGAGCGTGAGCGCCAGACCGACGATGATCGGCGAGACGAGGAACGGCAGGTCGATGAGCGCGTCTAGCACGCGCCGCCATCCGGCCGCGCCGCCGGACCAGCACCAGCGCGCACGTGATCCCGAAGATCGGTGTTGAGCGGCACCGCGATCAGCGCCATGAGCAGCGACAGCCAGAGCGCGCTGATGGCGGCCGGGGTGGTCATCCAGGCCCAGGCCACGCCGAAGCCGTGCTCGAAGGTCTTGAAGAAGACCACGACCACGGGCAGGATCAGCAGCGCCAGCAGGTAGAGCAGCGCGACCGTGCGCAGCGAGAGCTTGGCGCGGCTGCTAATGACCAACGCGGCCTCCCAGCCTGCGGATGAGCACGAGCACGATCAGCGACAGCACGATCAGCACCAGCGACAGCGACGCCGCCGCCTGGGGGGCGTCTGACTCGACGTCGGCGAAGATGACGATGCTGGCGATCGGGACCTTGGCGGTGATGATCAGCAGCGAGCCGATCTCGCCCACCGCACGCGCGAACGCGAGCGCCGCGCCCGACAGGATCGCCGGCCGCAGCGCCGGGAGCACCACCCGGCGGAAGATGACCGCGTTGCCCGCACCCAGGGACGCGGCCGCCTCCTCCACCTCGCGGTCGGCCTCGAGCAGCACCGGCTGCACGGCACGCACCACGAACGGGAGCGTCACGAACAGCAGCGCGACCAGCACCACCGCGCGCGTGAACACCAGGTGGATGCCGAACGGGCTGTCGGGCCCGTAGAGCGCCAGCAGCGTCGAGCCCGGCGACGACCGTCGGCAGCGCGAAGGGCAGGTCGATGAGCGCGTTGATGATCCGCTTGCCCGGGAACTCGTCGCGGACCAGCACCCACGCCGATCAGCGTCCCCATCACGGCGCCGACGGCGGCGGTGATGAGCGACGCGCCCAGCGTGATGGCCAGCGCGCGGAGCGCCAGCGGGCTGGTGACCGACTGCCAGAAGTCTCGACGGGCTCTGGCTGACCGCCTTGACCGTGACCGCGGCGAGCGGGAGCAGGACGATGACGCTCAGGTAGAGCGTCGACAGCCCCAGGGCGAGCCCGCCGCGCCGGCGTGCGGCCCGCGGCAGCCGCCGCGCACGGGGCGCGGACGGCGACGGAGCGGGCGGCGCGGACGGCGCCGGTGGCGCCGGCGCGGCGTATGAGCTAGCTGGAGGCAGTGGGCACCCCCGCGGCCTGCTCGATCTTGGTGATGGACCCGCTGGCCGGGTCAAAGAACGCCGTCTTGACCTTCGTCCAGCCACCCAGGCTGTCGATGGTGAACAGCTGCGGCGGCGTCGGGAACTTGGAGGCGAACTGCTTGGCCACCGAGGCCAGCACCGGGCGGTAGCCCTGCTGCGCCCAGATCGTCTGGCCCGCCGCCGACCACTGCCAGGTCAGGAACGCCTTGGCCTGCGCCGGCGCCTTGGACGTGACGGCGATCGGCGTCTGGATGAGGATCGTCTGCTTGGGGATGAGGTACTGGACGGCGTCGCCGGCCTTCTGGGCGGCGATGGCGTCGGACTCGTAGTCCAGGAGCACGTCGCCCTTGCCGCTGGTGAACGTCTGCAGCGCCGCGCTCGCGCTCGCGTCCTGCACGGAGACGTTCTTGGTCAGCAGGGTGCGGACGTAGGCCAGTGCCTGCGCGGGCGACTTGCCCTCCTTGAGCTGGGCGCCGTAGGCGGCCAGGATGTTCCACCGCGCGCTGCCCGACGTCGAGGGATTGGGCGTGATGACATCGATGCCCGGCTTGGTGAGGTCATCCCAGCCGGTGATGTGCTTGGGGTTGCCCTTGCGCACGACGAAGACGACAACGGAGTCCGATGAGAACCCCTTCTCCGGGTTGGCATCCCAGTCCGATGCGACCAGGTTGTCCTTGACCAGCCGCGTCATGTCGGGCGTGGTCGAGAACGCGACGACGTCGGCCGGCTGACCGGAGTCCACGGCACGGCTCTGCGAGCCCGAGGCGCCGAAGGACTGGCTGAAGCCCACGCCCTTGCCGGGACCGGTCTGCGCGAAGGCGGTGGTGAGCGCGTCGTAGGCCTTCTTCGGCGTCGAGTAGCCGACCAGATTGAGCTTGGTCGCCGGTGCGCTCGCCGCCGCGTTGGACGCCGACGCCGCTCCGCCGGTGCTGGTGTTCGCATCGGAGGAGCCTCCGCACCCGGCGGCCGCCAGCGCCACCACGGCGGCGGTCAGCACGGCGAGCACTCGGGGGCCCCACAGTTCAGGTCGTCGCTTCATCCGTTTCCTCTCAGACAGTCAAATCCGGGTTTTTCGATGGGGATTGCCCAGTAACGCGGTCACAGCATAGCCGACTAAGACGACATTTTTAGTTAGCTTGGTCTAGTTGGTGGAACTACTTGCCTTTCGGCCAGCGGACGCGACACCGGCGATGAGCGAGCGCCGCCGACGGGTCTTGCCAACGCCCCAGATCTCGGGGCATCGTGGGAGCGCTCACGTGGTACACGGACGTACTCGTGTGCGATACCGCACGCCACGCCCCCGCGCAGATCGCTACATTCCCCCGCCCTAGATGCGTTTCTTCGAGTACGAATCGCGGGCGATCGTGGCCAAGGCCGGGATCCCGGTCACGAAGCACGGGTTCGCCAAGACGGCCGACGAGGCCCGGCGGATCGCCGAGCAGATCGCCGGCCCCGTCGTCATCAAGTCCCAGGTGCTCACCGGCGGCCGGATGAAAGCGGGCGGTGTCCAGTTCGCCGACACGCCCGACGAGGCGGCCCGCCACGCCGAGCACGTCCTGGACCGGGAGATCAACGGGCACATGCCCCGGGGCGTGCTCGTGGACTCCAAGGCGGACGTCGCGCACGAGTACTACGCGGGCGTCGTCTGGGACGGCATCCGCAAGCGCCCGGTGCTGCTCTTCTCCGACATGGGCGGGATCGACATCGAGCAGGTGGCCGAGGAGCACCCTGATCACGTCGCCCGCGCCCACTTCTCCACGCGACTGCCGTTCGCTGACTGGCAGGCCAAGCAGGTCATCGCCTCGCTGGGCGTCACCGGCTCGGCGCTCAACCGCCTGACCCCCATCGTCGCCCGGCTGGCTCGCCTGTTCCTCACCTACGACATGACCCTGGCCGAGATCAACCCGCTGGGAGAGCTCACCGACGGATCCTTCATCGCGCTGGATGCCCACATGGACATGGAGAACGAGGGCCGGCCGCGCCAGAAGGCGCTCCTGCACGAACTCGGCGTCGGCGACGAGGAGACCCGACAAGCCCGTGAGGCCACGCCGTTCGAGATCGCAGGCGAGCACGTCGACGCCCAGGACCACCGCGGCGTGGCCGGCAACGTCACCGAGTTCGACGGCAACCTCGGACTGGTGATCGGCGCCGGCGGCGGCTCGCTGACCCTGTTTGACGCGGTGCGCGCGCACGGCGGGGATCCCGCCAACTACTGCGAGATCGGCGGCAACCCGTCGGTGGCCAAGGCCTGCGGCCTGGCCAAGCTCGTCCTGTCCAAGCCCGGCGTGGACAAGATCGCCGTGATGATGTCGATCGTCTCCAACACCCGCGTGGACATCGTCGCCCGCGGCGTGATCAAGGCGTGCCTGGAGCTGGGCTATGACCCGGCCGAGAAGATCGCCATCTTCCGCATCCCCGGCGCCTGGGAGGAGGAGGGCTTCAAGATCCTTGAGCACTACGGCGTCTCCTATGCCGACCGGTCGGTGTCGCTCAACGAGGCCGCCCGCCGCGCGGTGGAGCGCATCCAAGGGAGCGCCGCCTGATGTCGATCCTGGTCGACGCCGACACCACCTTCATCGTCCAGGGGATCACCGGCCGCGAGGCGGTCAACCTCACCCGCGAGTGCCTGGACTACGGCGCCGGCGCCAAGATCGTCGGCGGCGTCACCCCCGGGCGGCTGGGCCGCGACGTCCACGGCGTCCCGGTGTTCGACACCGTCGCCCAGGCCGTCGAGCACCACGGCAGCGCGATCGACGGCTCGGTCGTCACCGTCCCCCCCGCCTTCACCAAGGACGCCGTGTTCGAGGCCATCGAGAACGGCGTGAAGCTCGTGGTCATCGTCACCGAGCGCATCCCCCGCCGCGACGTCGCCGAGATGGTGGAGCTCGCCACCGCGCACGGCGCCCGCATCATCGGCCCCAACTGCCTGGGGATCATCGTGCCCGACGTGATCAAGATGGGCGGCATCGGCGGCCCGGCCAAGGACGCCGCCAAGTCCTATCACCGCGGCGCCGTCGGGGTCATCTCCCGTTCGGGCGGGATGACCACCGAGATGTCCTCCACGCTGAGCGCCGCGGGCCTCGGCGTCTCGACCGCGGTCTCGATCGGCGGCGACGCCATCATCGGCTCCAGCTACGCCGAGCTGATGCCGCTCTTCGAAGCCGACGAGGACACCAGGGCGATCGTCATCTACACCGAGCCCGGCGGGCGCATGGAGGCCGAGCTGGCCGCCTGGGTGACCGAGCACAACTCTCGCCTGCCGATCGTCGCCTTCATGGCCGGCCGCTTCATGGACGAGATGCCCGGCATGAGCTTCGGCCACGCCGGCACGATCGTCGAGGGCAAGGAGGACACCGCCACCGAGAAGATCGCGCGCCTCGGCGCCGCCGGCATCACCGTGGCCGAGCGCATCGAGGACATCCCCGGTCTCGTCAAGGAGAAGCTCTAACCCATGCCCGGCACCTTCATCGACGTCCAGGTCGACGCCGCCGCCGGCGCGGATCCCGAGCTGGCCCGCACGCTCGAGGGCGTCTGCCCGGTCGACATCTTCAAGGCCTCAGACGCCGGCGTTGAGATCGTGGAAGAGAACCTCGACGAGTGCGTGTTGTGCGAGCTGTGCATCAACGCCGCGCCCGCCGGCGCGGTCCGCGTGCTCAAGCTCTACTCCGGCGAGTCGCTCCCCGCCTGAGCGCGGCGAGCGAATCGCTCCCCGCCTGAGTGCGGCCGCGCCGCGGCCCCTCCCTATCCGCCCGACAACCGCCGCCGCGCCGCATCGGTGAGCGGCCGGTAGCGCCGCCCGCCCCGGTCCAGGTACCAGGCGCGCCCCTCGGCCGGCTCGGGCAGCCCCGCCTCGCGCAGCGGCCGCGTGATCGGCCTGAACCACGTGGTCACGGGCATCTCGTCGATCACGCGGACGACGACGGGGCGGTGGCCCTCGGGCACCTCGTCCAGCGCGCGCGAGAGCACCTCCGCGCTCAGCTCATGGTCGGGGCACAGGGTCACCGCGGCGACCGCCACCTCCTCGGCGCCCTCGGAGGGACGCAGTCCGTAGGCGACCGCGAGGTCAACGGCCCGCACATCGCTCAGCGCGTCACGGATGGGTGCGGCCAGCACCGGTCCGTCCGCGGTGTGGATGACGTCGTAGACGCCGTCCAGCCTCCAGTAGTCGCCGTCGGCGTCGCGGCGAAACAGGTCGCCGGTGGACAGCCACGCGTCGTCGCGGGAGAAGACTCCGCGCATCGGAGTCACCGAGGTGTCGCTCGGACGCGCCCGCACGACCAGGAGGCCGACCTCATCGCTCTTGCAGCGGCGCACGAAGCCGCCGCTGCCGAGGATCAGCTGCTCGGATTCCTGGTCATAGGCGGCGATGCGCACCTCGGGGGTGCCGGGCAGCGGCCGCCCCATCGCTCCGGCCTTGGCGTCGCGGAGGTTGACGAGGATCGCCCCGGTCTCGGTGGAGGCGTAGAACTCGACCACGCGCGCGGGCGCGAAGCGCTCCTGCACCCGGCGCCACAGGCCGCGCGGCATGCCCGAGCCGATGAAGAGGCGGACGGGATGGCCGCGCTCGCCCGGGTTCGGCGGTGCGACGACAAGGTCATGAAGCAGCGTCCACGTGTAGGAGGTGACGGTCACGCCATAACGGCGGGCCTCGTCCCAGAAGGTGGCGGGGTCGAACTGCGAGGCCATCGCCAGCCGGGCACCCCCGGCGATCGCCCCGCCGATGCCCATCATCAGGCCGGAGGGGTGATACAGCGGGGTGACGCTGTAGACGGTGTCGGCGCCCGTGAGCGCGGCCGAGGATGCCGTGCCGAACGCCGACGCGGCCCAGCGACGGTTGGTGATCCGGCTCATCCGCACGAAGTCGCCCTCACCCGTGAAGAGGATGAAGGCCAGGTCCGAGGCCCGCCCGGGGTTGGGGCGATACCACGCGGGCAGCGTCACCGCGCCCGGATCGATCTGCTCCATATCGGTGGTGAGCGGCACCCGGAGGTCGCGCGGGCCGCCACCGCCGCCGAGGACGAAGGTGTGCACCGTCCCCAGCCCCGCGGCCTGCGCGGCGCGCTCGGGGTCGGCAATGATCCGCCGCACGGCGCCCAGCGACGCTTCGCGCGCGGTGTGGCCGTCCGGGCGCAGCATCACCGCGACCGCCCCGAGCCGGCTGAGCGCGGTGACGACGGCCAGCGCGCTCGGGCGCGAGCCCATCAGCACGCCCACGTGCTCGCCCTGGCGCACCCCGATCGAGATCAGCCCGCGCACGATGTTGTCGATGCGCTGGTTGACCTCCAGCGCGGTGTAGGCGCGGTCCTCGTAGAGAAACAGCGTGTCGCCGGCGCCCCGGTGCATGCGCTCCTCGACCAGGAGCCCGAGCGAGACGCGGGTGCTGGGCTGGATCTGCTCCAGCCGGGCGAGCTGCGGCAGGGAGCCCGCCGCCTCACGGGCGAGCTCGCGCATGCTGCGCGTCGTGCGCCGCACGCCGCCGAGCATCGAGCGCGCGATCCCCGAGCCGACCGCGCCGGCCAGCTCCACCCCGTAGCCGACCCGGTGCTGGAGGCGGTCTCGCTGGGCGCTCAGCTCGCCGGCGGCCGCGTCGGGGACGTCGGTCACGCCATCGGGCAGCTCGCCCTCGCCGTCGCGCCAGTGCGCCCAGCGCGCCACCGTCGGCCACGTGACGGCGTTGGCGGCCGACCCCACGACCAGCCCGAAATGTCCGGCGTGCAGCGCCAGCTCATACACGTCGGCCCGCGGCGCGGCCTGGCGGATGGCCCGCACGCCGGGCGGTGGGGCAATCTCATCCACGGTGCCGACCACGGACAGGATGGGGCAGCGGATGTCGGCGAGGGTCAGCAGCCGCTCGTCGATCACGAACCCGCCCTCGAGCATCCGGTTGTGGGCGATGAACTGGCCGACGAACTCGGCCAGCGCCGGCCCCGGCCACGCCACCCACCCGTCCCCCTCCAGGAACCGCCGTTGGCCCTCCCGCGGCAGCAGCGCCTCGCGGTCGTGCAGCTGCATGACGAACTCGACCCGGCTGCGGATCGACTTGACCGGGTCGAGCAGGAGGAAGCCGTTGCGGCTGAACCAGGCGGGCAGCGCCGAGCTGCGGAAGACGTCGGCGATCAGGCCGGCCAGCCCCGAGGCCAGCTCCTCGGGGATGCCGAACGGCATGCCCAGCCGGGTGTCGACCGGACTGCCGAACGTGATCAGCGAGCCCAGGCCGGCGTTGCGGCGGTAGGCGGCCACCTGGTAACAGAACATCCCGCCCTGGGAGTAACCGCCCAGGTGCACGTCGCGCCCGGTGGCCTCGCGGACGCGGTCGACGGCGTCAGAGACGGCGAGCACGTGATCGCCGAGCGTGCGCTCCAGGCCGCCCTCTTCGCGCTCCGGGACGCCGAAGTCCACCACCCACGGGTCGATGCCGTGCTCGTGCAGAACGGTGACGGCGCTGGTCGCGGGTGAGACGTCATAGATCTCGGCGGCCAGCATCATCGGCGGGACCAGCAGCACCGGGGGGCCCGCGTTGGCCTCTGCGTCGCCGTTGGCGCCGCGGTAGTACCGTCGCAGCTTGTAGACGCGGCGCTCGGCGACGACCGCATAAGGCGAGGGCTGCTCGTCGGTGGCCAGGCCGCCGAAGCGCGCGACCTCCAGCGCGTTCTGAGCGGCCGCTCCCAGCCGGCCGATCGGCCCCGTGATCGTTTTGAGTAACGGGTCCATCCTGTCGCCACATCTTCCCCGATCGCGCCCGAGCCGTGTCTGCGGCCCCCGCAGGGCGGGTTCGGCGGCTCCCGGGCGGTTGGGGTCACCGGATCCCGCCCGGCGCTATTGTCCGCTGCCCGAACGATGAGCGTGCTCAACCTCGAAACGATCGAGTGCCGGCGAGGGGACGGCGTCGCGTGGCTGGTGCTCAACCGCCCCGACGCGCTCAACGCGTGGACACGCCAGCTCGGCGAGGAGCTGACCCAGGCGCTCGACGATGTCGCCGCCGACCCGGCGGTGCGTGCGATCGTGCTCACCGGCGCCGGGCGCGCCTTCTCCTCGGGCGCGGACCTGCGCGCCGGCGTCGCCGGAGCCGACGGCAAGCCCGACGTCCGCAGCCCGCTGCGCGAGGTCTACCACCCGCTGATCACGCGCGTGCGCACCGTGCCCAAGCCGGTCATCGCCGCCGTCAACGGCCCGGCGGTGGGCATCGGCTGCTCGCTGGCCCTGGCCTCCGACCTGATCGTCGCCGCGCGCTCGGCGTACTTCCTGCTGGCCTTCGTCAACATCGGGCTGGGCCTGGACGGGGGCGCCTCCCAGACGCTGGTCGAGCGTGTCGGGCACGCCCGCGCCTTCGAGATCGCCTATCTGGGCGAGCGCATCGGCGCCGAGACGGCGCTGAGCTGGGGCCTGGTCAACCAGGTGGTCGACGACGGTGACTTCGAAGCGAGTGTGGGCGCTCTCGCCGCACGACTGGCCTCCGGACCGCCCGGCTCCTACGCCGCCATCAAGCGCACCATCAACGCGCGCGCCTACGCCGGCTTTGACGAGCTGCTCGACCTCGAGTCCGACGTCCAGCAGGAGCGCGCGGCCTCCAAGGACTTCGCCGAGGGCGTCCTGGCCTTCCTGCAGAAGCGTCCCGCCGAGTTCACCGGCGAGTAGGGAGCCTGAGATGAACCTCGCCGGCCTCCTGACCGCATCAGCGGAGCGCGACCCCGATCACGTCGCCATCAAGCTCGACGACGCCGAGCTCACCTACGGGGCGCTCGACGGCGCCTCGGCTCACGTCGCCGGGCTGCTGGCCGAGCGTGGCTTCGGGCGCGGGGACCGGGTGGGGATCATGCTGCCCAACGTCCCGTACTTCCCGGTCCTCTACTACGGGGTGCTGCGGGCCGGGGGCATCGTGGTGCCGATGAACGTGCTGCTCAAGAAGCGCGAGGTCGCCTACTACCTGTCGGACTCCGGGGCCAAGCTGGTCTTCGCCTGGCACGGGTTCGCCGAGGATGCGCAGGCCGGCGCCGAGCAGGCGGGCGCCGAGTGCCTGCTGGTGGAGCCGGGCGCCTTCGAGCAGCAGGTGGGCGCGGCCACTCCGGACACCACCGTCGCCGACACGGCTGACGATGACACGGCGGTGCTGCTCTACACATCGGGCACCACGGGCCAGCCCAAGGGCGCCGAGCTCACCCACGCCAACCTGACGCTGAATGCCCGCGGATCCGCCGCGCTGTTCGACATGGGCCCCGAGGCGATGGTCCTGGGGGCGCTGCCGCTGTTTCACTCCTTCGGCCAGACGTGCGGGATGAATGCCACCGTGGGCGGCGGTGGCACGCTGACGCTGCTCCCGCGCTTTGAGCCGGGCAAGGCGCTGGAGATCATCCAGCGCGACCGGGTCAACGTCTTCCAGGGGGTGCCGACGATGTACGGCGCGATGCTCCACCACCCCGAGCGCGCCAAGTACGACGTGAGCACGCTGAAGCTGTGCGGGTCGGGCGGCTCGGCGATGCCCGTCGAGCTGCTGCGTGGCGTTCGACGAGGCCTTCGGCTGCAAGATCCTGGAGGGCTACGGCCTCTCGGAGAGCTCGCCCGTGGCGTCGTTCAACCACGCCGACCGCGAGCGCAAGCCCGGCTCGATCGGCACGCCCGATCAAGGACGTGGAGATGCGGGTTCGTCGACGACGACGGCAACGAGGTGGACCAGGGCGAGGTCGGCGAGATCGTCATCCGCGGCTACAACGTGATGAAGGGCTACTGGCAGCGCCCCGAGGCGACCGCCGAGACGATCATCGACGGCTGGCTGCACACCGGGGACATGGGCCGCGTCGACGAGGACGGCTACTTCTACGTCGTCGACCGCAAGAAGGAGCTGATCATCCGCGGCGGCTACAACGTGTACCCGCGCGAGATCGAGGAGGTGCTCTACGAGCATCCCGACGTCCGCGAGGCCGCGGTCCTCGGCGTCCCCCACGACGAGTACGGCGAGGAGGTCGGCGCCGCCGTCGCGCTCAAGGACGGAGCCTCGGCGACGCCCGAGGAGCTGCGCGACTTCGTCAAGGAGCAGGTGGCGGCCTACAAGTACCCGCGCGTGGTGTGGCTCGTCGACGAGCTGCCCAAGGGCCCGACCGGCAAGATCCTCAAGCGCGAGATCTCGCCTCCCGACGCGTCGTGAGCGGCGAGGGCTCGGGCTCGGGCGCGGTGCGTGTCCGGCCGGCGACGCCGGACGACGTCGACCAGATCCACGGCTTCATCGTCGAGCTGGCCGGTCTACGAGCGCGAGCCCGATGCGGTGACCGGGACGCCCGCGATGCTCGCCGACGCCCTGTTCGGCCCGCGGCCCACCGCCGAGGCCCTGATCGCCGAGGTCGACGGCGAGGCGGTCGGGTCCGCCGTGTTTCACGGCACCTTCTCCACCTGGGAGTGCCTGCCCGGGATCTGGCTGGAGGACCTGTTCGTGCCCGAGCGCCACCGGCGCGTCGGTGCGCGGGCACGCGCTGCTCTCGCATCTGGCCGCGCTGGCGCTCGAGCGGGGCTGCGCCCGGGTGGAGTGGTGCGCGCTGGACTGGAACGAGCTGGCGCTGGGGTTCTATGAGCGGCTGGGCGCCGAGCGGCTGTCGGAGTGGGAGATGCACCGCCTCCAGGGCGCGGCGCTTCAGCGGGTGGCCGGCGGCGACGCGCGGCGGGTCCTCGTAGCCGCCGACACGCGGAGTGACCCCGGCACGCGCAGGCCCCGGCGCGGCCGTCACTCAATAGAAAAGCCCCGCCGGAGCGGGGCTTTTCCGTTAGCAGGCCTGTAAGCCGGATCTTGTCAAGAGCAGTCATCCATCTGAGCGGCCTACCCGGACCTTGGCGGGTCACCTACAAACGGTCCTGCTTGGCCTAGCATCAGGTGGGGTTTACCTGGCCGCCGCGTCACCGCGACGCCGGTGCGCTCTTACCGCACCATTTCACCCTTACCGGCCTGAAGCGCTGCAGCGGCCCCAGGCTTAGGCGGTGTCTTTTCTGTGGCACTTTCCCGCGGGTTTCCCCGGGTCGGCGTTACCGACCACCTTGCCCTGTGATGTCCGGACTTTCCTCGAAGGCGCAACCTCCGCGACTGCTCAGCCTGCGCCGACGAGCATAGCCGTGCCACCCGCCATCTCGGCCAGCCGCGGCCCCGGCGGGCTCAGCTCAGCCGCGTCCCGCAGCTCCGCGCAGCCGCCCGCCGATCGGCCGCGCGTGCGCCGCCGTACTCCGGCGCCATCTGCTCCGCCGCACACCGGACAGCCGACGGATCTGTGGGCGGCGAGCCCCTCCCACACCCCGGACACCAGAGCGTCCAGGGTCGGCTCGCCGCCCAAGTCCGTCGAGCCGCCCAGCACGGGCGGCCTGCACCCCCACACGGTCCGCGCCGCAAGCCACGCGCGGCTCCAGCGTCAGCGCGCTCACGAGATGTTCCTCATCAACCCGACGACCTTGCCGAGCACCCGCACGTCGCGGCTGCGGATCGGCTCCATCGAGTCGTTCTCCGGCTGCAGGCGCACGTGGTCGGCCTCCTGGAAGAAGCGCTTCACCGTCGCCTCCTCCCCCACCAGCGCGACGACGATGTCGCCGTCGCTGCGCGTGCGTCCTGCGGGCGCACGACGACCAGGTCGCCCTCGATGATGCCGGCGTCCTTCATCGACTCCCCGCGCACGCGCAGCAGGTACTCGCCGTCCTCGCCGCCCGCGAACGCCGGCGTCTGGATGTACTCCTCGATGTTCTCCTCGGCGAGCGATCGGCTGACCGGCGGCCACCTGGCCGACGAGCGGCAGGCCGGGCTGCAGGAACGTCGCACGCCCGCCGCACCCCGGCGGCGGCGCGGTCGAGCAGCTCGATCGCGCGCGGCTTGGTCGGATCGCGGCGCAGCAGGCCGATCCGCTCGAGGTTGGCCAGGTGCGCGTGCACCGTCGAGGACGAGGCCAGCCCGACGGCCTTGCCGATGTCGCGCACCGTCGGCGGATAGCCGTACTTGGCCGAGTAGCGCTTGATGAAGTCGAAGATCTCCTGCTGTCGCTTGGTCAGGTCCATGCGGTCAACTCCTTTACCGGGTCAGCCCGCTAGGCCGCCGTCGAACATGTGTTCGTAAAGGTAGCGCGGCCGGCGGACGGACTCAAGCAATGGCCCTGCAAAACCCCGGTTGACCGTGGATCGCACGGTCGCCAGCGAGGCATGGCCGCGACGCCCGGGCACGACCGCGCACGCGGCCCACCCTCGCGCCGACGCCCGCGCGCGGTCTATACTGGCCGCCCACGCGCCTGTGGCGGAATTGGTAGACGCGCAAGGTTGAGGGCCTTGTGGACTGAATGGTCCGTGGAGGTTCGAGTCCTCTCGGGCGCACTGTGGAAAGCCCCGCACAGCGGGGCTTTTTTCATGCCTACGTCCTGCTCTCGGGGATATCCGGGCTGGTGGGTATGTTGCCACGTGGCAACAACCCACATTTTTCCCTACATCGCGGCAACGACCCGCTCTGAGACCGAGCACACGACGGGTGCCCGCGGCGACCGCTCCGGCCCTCCCCAGCGTCCGGGACCGACCGCGTCAACGGTCGCCGGTGGCCTCGGATCGTGCTCGAGCCGCCGGTTAGCTCCACCGTCAACGACGGCTACGACGCGCGACACCGGTCCAAGCGTCCCGACCGGCCGCGCGAGGGAGACCGCCGGCTACGCCGGCTCCCGCTCAGGACCTCGCTGGCGCTCGGTGAAGTACACGCGGGCGCCCAGCCCAAGACTGGTCCGCCGTCAGGCGCGCATCGTCCCCGCCGTGACGGGCGGCGTGCTCAGCCCGCGCTGATGACAGTGCCGACGGAGTCGCCCTGGACCGCTCGGGTGAGTGCTCCCGATGTCAGGCCGTTGACGAGTTGGACCTGTTTGACCAGCCGAGCCCTGACGAGCATCTCCGGAACGATTGGCTCGATCGGCAACGCGGGCAGGCGACGCGCGATCAAAGCGCTGGCAGAGATTTCCGGGATGAGCTCTGCGTCGGCGGAGCTCGCCGGATCGCTGTCGTAGAGCCCGTCCTTGTCTTTGACGTAGATCACCCGGCGGCAGCCGAAGCCCTCGGCGGCGAGGAACGTGCCCGCGTCGGTCCGGTAGTCCGGCGTGTGACCCGCGGTCGGTGGCCGGCTCCCACCACTCAAAGGGCGGCATGCCTGACATCACCACCGGCGCTCCGCCGTTGAGCAGTGTCGGGACCAGCGAGACGGGGACGTTGACGGCGCCGCGGTCCATCATCAGCGCGCTGATGATGAGCGCGTTCTGCTCCGACACCGAGTTGCCCAGGATGGAGAGCATGCCGGTGGGCAGGCCGAGATCGGTGGCGATGTCGTAGGCATGGCGCGCCCGCGCACCCTCGCCCGCCGTGATGAGCAGCGGATGGTCGGCGCTGACTCCCCCAGCTCGGCGATGACCGGCAGGAGCGCGTCGGGTCCGCCATCGAGAATGCTCGCGCCGCCGACCTTGACCACCGTGACGTCGGGCAGGAGCGGCCGGACCCCTCCCTCGTCGGTGCGGCGCAGCACGTCGCGGCTCTGCAGTGATTCGGCCCGCAGACGCGAGGCGAGGTGACGCGCCCCTGAGATGTCACCAGGGTGGGCCGCGCTACTCATCAGCGGTGATGATCGTTCCGACGTGCTCGCCGTTGAGCGCGCGGGTGATGTTGCCCGGGACGAGCGCGTTGATGATCTGGATGTCGCGGGCCCAGCGAGCAGAGAGCCATCATCTCCAGGACCTTGCGCTCGATGACCAGCTCGTCGAAGTCCCGCTCGATCAGCTCGGAGACGGTGATCCGGGGGATGAACGTGGCGTCGGGGTTCTTCTTGGGGTCGTCGGTGTAGAGGCCGTCCTCGTCCTTGAGGTAGATCATCGACCGCGCTCCGAAGGCCTCGGCGATGAGATAGACCCCGCTGTCGGTGCGGTACTCGGGCAGCCGGCCGACGCTGGGCGGTGGCTCCCACCAGTGATACGGCGGCGACCCGGTCACGATCACCGGCGATCCGGCGCCCAGGCACATCGGCAGCTGGGTGAAGTCCGACTTGGCCAGGCGGACAGCGTCGTAGCGGGCCATGAGGGCGGCGAGCATCATCGCGTTCTGCTCAGAGACGCCGCTCGCCAATGTTGCCATGAGACCCTGTCGGGAGACCGAGCTGCGAAGCAAGGTCATACAGGTGGCGCGCGCGGGTCCCCGCGCCGACCCCGATGATGAGCTGATGCTCCGTGGCGGCAGCGCCGAGCTCCTCCACTACGGGGAACACCGCGGACCGCCCACGGTCGATGAGGCTCTGGGCGCCCATCTTGAGGACGTTGGCCCGGGGAAGGATCCGGACGAGACAGCCTTCGTCATCGTGTCGCCTATCGCCTGGCGGTCATTTGAGTGCGGCACGTTATCGACGCGCGTGACCGCCAGCGCGCGCGGACCGGAGGCGGCAATTGCTGTCCCGGAGGATCGACTCGGATCTACGGACCGCCCGGCCGAGGCCCGGAGCCGGTGGCGATAGTGATCGCCGCGGTGACGAAGGCGGCGGTGGCGAGCAGGAGGATGGGGGCATAGCTGTGACCGACCTGGAGCAGGACCCCGGCGATCGCCGGGCCGACCGCGCCGCCAATGGCAAACAGGCCTGCTGGGCGCCCATGACCAAGGGCCAGGTCAGCGGCGCCGACGAGTTCGCGGGTGTGGACGCCGGTGGACGTATGGTCGCCGGTCGTTATCCGACATAGCCCCTATGTAGAATAAGCGAATGCCCAAGCGCACGACCAAGCAGACAATCCGGTTGCTCGAGGTGATGGTGGGCGATCCATCACGCGAGTGGTACGGGCTGGAGCTCATGGACTTAGCTTCCCTGCAGAGCGGGACCATCTACCCACTCCTTCACAGACTTGAGGCGGATGGATGGCTCACCTCAGCCCGGGAGACTGCCGCGCCGTCCGAGATAGGTCGCCCACGCCGGCGGCTGTACCGCTTGACCGCCACCGGCCAGACGGCAGCACGAACCCTGGTCCGGTCGCGGTCCCTGCGAGCGCCTGGCCTGCGTTTCGGCCCGCCGCGCGAGGCGTCAGCGTGATTGGCCTTCTTCTCATCGCGGCTCTCGTCGTGGGCTGGGCGATAAAGCAGGCAGTGGGCCCGCTGATCAGTCAAGAGGCTGAGGGATCCGTCCCGGCGTACACCCGTGCCAAGGCCGCGAGTGCGGCCGCGCTCCTGCCGCCTGACGTGAGCGAGAGCTACTCGAGGATTGGCTGGCCGAGTTGGAGGCGCTCGAAGGTCGGCCTCTTAGCGCACTCCGCTACGCGAACGGGCTGGCGCGGGCCGCCCGTGTGCTGACGCTCCAGAACGGAGGCCCGACTACTTACAGCCGGAAGTTCCTCGTTCTCCATCGCGCAGCGGACGTTGCGGTCGGCGCGGCGGCGATGATCGTCCTGGCGCCAGCGCTCGCCATGCTCGTGATCGGTACCCGCGTCCTAACACGAGGCCCAGGGCTCTGTCGACGCCAGCGTCTCGGCAAGGACGGCATCGAGTTCGGCCAGTTCGTATTGGGCACGAGGCTTCGTGGACCTTCAAGAGCCTCGTATTGGATTAGAGCAATGGAGGAAACATCGCTCGACACCCTGCCTGTTTTCATAAATGTCCTGCGCGGCGAGATGAGCCTCGTCGGGCCTCCGCCGCAACGCCCAGGCTCTCCTGGAGCGCCCCTCAGGGTCCGCCCAGGACTCGCTAGCTGGGAGGCCTTTGTACGTACTGGGAGCTCGGAACTCACACTCGAGCAGGCACGCATCCGCGACCGAGATCGCCGGTTGAGGCACGATCTGACCCTGTTTATTCAGATCCTCCGCGTGGTTCTCCTGGGCGGACTGGACGAGTAACACAGAGACGAGTCACCGCTGGGCCCGCCCGCTGGAGTTGGGACGGGTGCGGGCGTGGCACATCCGTCCTGTGCCAGCCTGCCCACGGCGTCCAGAAAGCCGCCCGATTTGCAGGCCCTGGACTCCGGAGAACCCATCTACGCCGGGCGATTCAGGTTGAGGGCCTTGTGGACTGAATGGTCCGTGGAGGTTCGAGTCCTCTCGGGCGCACTGTGGAAAGCCCCGCACAGCGGGGCTTTTTTCATGCCTACGTCCTGCTCTCGGGGATATCCGGGCTGGTGGGTATGTTGCCACGTGGCAACAACCCACATTTTTCCCTACATCGCGGCAACGAAATGTGGGTACGTGGCAACGCGCTATGGGTACGCGCGATGAGCGTCCGCTATCACCGCGGCGTCTGGGAGACGCGCTGGCTCGTGATCGAGCACGACGGGGAGCGGGAGACATCGCTTGCGCGCGAGCCCGCTTCGTCACCGGCCGGCGGTGCTAGTCGTGCACGCACGCTGCGCGCCTCGGCGCCAGGTTGCTGCTTGACCGAAGGGTGTGGAAGAGAGGCGTCTGCGTCATCTGTTTCGGGCGATGACCCCAGCACCGGTATCCAGCAGCGTAGTGACGCTCGTGGGCACCGTCATTCTCCTGTCGCTGACGGCCTCGTTCAACCCGACGCTCGTCACCGTGACGACGCTGATGCTGCTGCTTCCCAGCCCGGCGAAGCTGATGGCCGGCTATCTGCTCGGCGCGTTGATGACGAGCATCACCGTCGGGCTCGTGATCGTCTTCTCGCTTTCGAACTCGGCCGTGAAGAACACGACCGAGAACACCGTGAGCCCCGCGGTGGACATCGCGTTGGGGGCACTCGCGTTGGTGGTCGCCTGGGTTCTCTGGAGCGGGCGTGATGAACGTCTGAAGGAGCGCCGACGAGCGCGTAAAGAAGCCAAGCCAGACAAGCAGCCGCCGCGGTGGCAGCGTGAGCTGAGCAAGGGCTCCCCCCGGATCACGTTCGTGATCGGGGCTCTCCTCAGTCTCCCAGGCGCGTCGTATCTGGAGGGCCTCTACCAGATCCACAAGCTCCGGTACTCGACGGCGGTGACCGTGCTGGTCGTGCTGGGCTTCAACATCGTGATGATGTGGCTGCTCGAGGTTCCGCTGGCCTCGTTCGTGGTCGCTCCCGATTGGACGCCCCGCGCGGTCCAGCGAGCCAGGCTGTGGGTCAGCCGGCACATACACGCTTTTGCGGTGAAGGGGTTTGCGGGGATTGGCTTGCTTTTGATCATCAAAGGCCTCGTGGGCCTGCTGGGGTAGGTGCAGGCGTCCGCCGGAGGCGGATTCCACTCATCCCGATGGGGTGATGAGTGGGGCGAGGGCCACGGATACGGTGAGGCATATGACGCACGGCGGTGCGCCTCCGGAGCTGTCTGCGGAGCAGGCTGACGCGATGATCGGCTCAATGCCGTACGTCGGCCTGCTGGTCATGGTGTCGGTCATCGGTGTGCTCGTCTCGATTGCCGCGTGGGGCTTTCTCGAGGGCGTCTTTCAGATCCAGCAGGAGCTGTTCGTGCGTATCCCACACGGCCTAGGCTATGAGAACGGCCCGCCGAAATGGTGGTTGCTGTTGGTCCTCGCCGGCGGTGCGTTGATCGTCGCGTTGGCGATCACGCGACTGCCGGGTGACGGTGGTCATATCCCTGCGAAGGGGCTGTCGGCCGGCGGTCCATTGGGCCCGAGCGCTCTGCCAGGCGTCGTCCTTGCCGGTGTCGCCACACTCGGCTTCGGGCTCGTGCTCGGGCCGGAGGCTCCCTTGATCGCGATGGGGGGAGGGCTCGCGGCGTGGACGATCAGCCTGGCTCGCCGCGACGCGCCGCCGCAGATGGTGATGCTGGTCGCGGCGGCGGGGAGTTTCGCCGCGCTGTCGTTCGTCTTTACCAACCCGATCATTGCCGCGGTGATCATGATCGAAGTGATTGGATTGGGCGGACCCAAGCTCCGGGTCGTCCTGGTCCCTGGAGTGCTCGCCGCCGGAATCGGAACGGTCGTGTCCCTCGGCATCGGGTCGCTGTCGGGGCTGAGCACGCACGACTACGCGCTCGGACCGCTTCCGCTGGCCGCCCTCGGTCACCTGAAGGCCGGTGAGTTCGGGTGGGCGATCGTGTTCGGAATCGCCGTCGCGGTCGTCGCGAGTCCGTTGATGCGCGGCGGACTGCTCACCTACCGAGTCGTCTCCCGCCGGCGACTGCTGGTGATCCTGCCCGCCATCGGATTGATCATCGGCGCGCTGGCGATCGCCTTCTCGCAGATCACGGGTAAAGGGGTGGACGAGGTTCTGTTCTCCGGGCAGGACCAGCTCCCGGGACTGGTGAGCCAGGCCGGAACCTGGTCGCTGGCGGGGCTGGCCTGGCTGGTCGTGTTCAAAGGTCTGGCCTACAGCCTCTCGCTCGGCAGCTTCCGCGGTGGCCCGGTGTTCCCGGCGCTGTTCCTCGGGGCTGCCGCCGGCATTATGGCCTCACATCTGCCCGGCTTCCCGCTGCCGGCAGCTCTGCCGGTGGCCATCGGAGCGGCAATGGTCGCCGATTGCGTCAACCACTTGCCGCGATCATCGTCGCGACGCTGCTGACGTCGCACGCCGGCGGCAATCCCGTGCCGCTGACCATCGTCGGCGTCGTGGCCGCTTATGTCGCGACGATGGCGATCAAGCGACGCTGGCCGGAGCCAGCACCCGAACCTACTCCTGTGTCCTCCGTGACCGCGGCGGCGAGTCCGGCGGCGCATCCACCCCTAGCTGGCGTTGGCGAAGCCTGACCGGCCATCCGAAAGGACCGTGAACCGGTGACGTTTCTCTGGATGGTTCTCGCCGTGGTGTACCTAGCGTGCTGGGTCTACTTCGGAATGAGCACGTTCCGTAAAGGGCATTACTGGCTGTTCTGGATCGGTTTCTTCTTTCCGATCCTGTGGATTATCGGCGCGGTGATCAGGCCAACTCCACGCGCAGCAGGCGCGGCACTGCCCTCGAGCGAGCCTCCGTTGCGCCGGCGAACACTCGTATGACGACACGACAGGAGAGATGATCATGGGTCTACTGCACAATCGCGGCGACGTCCCGGGCGGGCGCCGCTTTCAGATGCGGGAGAAGCTGGCTTCGATCGGCGATGACTCCTGGATCGAGGACGATCGAGGCGATCGGATCTACAAGGTCGACGGCAAGGCGCTGCGGGTCAGAGATACGTTCGTCCTCCAGGACCGGGACGGCAACGAGGTGGCAAAGATCCAGGAAAAGAAGCTCCGCGTGCGCGGCACTATGGAGATCGAGCGCGACGGGCACACGCTGGCGACCATCCACAAGGCACTGGTGGGCATTCGTGACCGCTTCGAGGTCGACATCGAGGACGGCGAGGATCTCAGTGCGCGCGGCAATGTGGTGGACCACGAATATGAGATCAAGCGCGACGGCGACGTGGTCGCGACCGTCTCGAAGAAGTGGCTGCGGGTCCGCGACACGTATGGCATCGAGATTCGAGAGGGCGAGGACGAACCGCTGCTGCTTGCGCTGACCGTCGCGATCGACAAGCTGAGCGACGGCTGAGACCTCCCCGCTGGACAATCCGCGACCGGGTCGTCTGCCCGGTTCAACGCAAGGGCGGATCTCCCGCGTCAGCGCTTGGAACTCCCGGCCAGCTGCGCAACCTGCGTGTCGACGGGCGGACATCAACGGCAGTGAGAGACGCGCTGAGACAACGTGTAGCGCCGGTCGGCTGCTACGACATGTGGACTAGCTGGGACTCAGCCTGTCTCGGGTGATCTCGCGGCGTGGTGGTTCGCGTGACAGTGCTTCCACTTGCGTCCGCTGCCGCACGTGCGCGGCTCATTGCGGCCTCGTCGCTGATCTGCCGCGGCGTACACATCCATGATCTGCGCGGGCGCGCGGTCTTCTGCCAGTAGCCTGGTCATCGTCCGCATCGGCTGGTCGACGTGGTCGAAGAACAGCTTGAACGACGGGCAGAGGTAGTTGAGGCCCCGCGGGGCTCCACGAAATGGTCGCAGGAGTAGACGTCTCCGGTGTGCTCGAGCGCGAGCGCGAGACCGTATGTCTCGCAGTGCACGCACATGCCGGGTGGTTCGTCCGCCCAGTTGGCCAGGGTGGCGTCAAACATCTGGACGTACACGCGCGCTACGTCGTGGCGGACCCACTCCTCGAAGACGTCGATCAGGAACCGTCCGTACCCGGTCGGCGACACGGAGCGGGCGGTGACCGCGCCGCCGTCCTGGACGTACAGCGGCCGGTCGCGCCACGAAGACCAGGGGGCGCTGCCGCGACCCTGGCTTCAGCGATACGCTCGATCACCGGGATAAATTGCATGAAGCGGGCGTCGCAGTCGTCGCAGAGGAAGCGGTACACCTCGCGGCCGTGTCGCTCGTTGGCGGCGTGGACGGTCGTCAGGACGTTGTAGTAGACGGCGGCGGCTCGGAGATGGTCAAGTCCGGCCATGACCTGATCGAAGCTGCCGCGTCCGCCCTTGGTCACCCGGAAGGTGTCGTGGATCGCTCGGGGCCCGTCGATCGAGATCCCGACCAGGAAGGTCCAGGTTGCAGACCGCTCCAGTGGGCTTCGCGAGCAGATGAAACGCTGGCGATGCGTCCGCGACCGCGGACGCCGTCACCCCCGGGTCCGGTACGGATCCCTTGGACAATGGTCTACGTCAGTACGCCGACGCGTGGCGGTCGTGGACCACGTACGCGGTGATCAGCGCCAACGGGAAGAAGAAGAGGCTGAAGATGAAGTAGCCGATGAAGCTATGCCCCTTGCGGCGGGCGACGCGAGCTGGCCAGAATGCCAAGGCGATCCAGATAATGAGAAAGGCAACGGCCAGAAGCGCCCAGCCAAAAGCTGATGCCGCGTAGACGGTGACCATGAGGCTGATCCTCTCGACAGAGTTTGACCCCCGCCGAGTCTCCCAGCGGGTGGGGGTGGCGTTCATCACCCGAAACGGCTGATCCTCTCCCAAGCGCGGGGGCGCGCCGTCGAGGACCTGAGCGACGGCCCACAACCCAGGAGCCGCTCTCGGCCGGCGATTCCCGGTATTGATTGAGGTCGCGTCCGCTGGTCAGTCGCCCCTGCGCGCGGCCGAGAGGACGGGGAGCTGTATCGGACCTAGCCCATAGACCCCCTTTGCCTTTGCTTAGGTGCGACGACGACCCGACTCCGACCGAGACGGTCCCGATCCCCGAGGCCGGCGTCCGGGAACCGGCAGGAGCCGGACCCTGGCGCCGCCGATCGCGGTCGCCTGAGAGAGAATCACCTGTAGCGATCTCCTTGGCCGGACTCTGGAGGTGCCGCTTCATCCTTATCGGGTGAGGAGCGCCGGGCCAGGGCGGGTTAGCCTGCGAGTTGGCGCAGGGCGCCTGTGCGTCGTTGAAATCCTCTCGCGATGGACCTGAATGGAGAGTCATGATGGCTGAGACACCGACGGACGTGCTCGTCGCGGGTTATCAGGACATCGACGAGGCGACGAGGGACTTCGAGTCGCTCGTGACGCGCGTCAGGGACAAGCAGGTCTGGATCGAGGGCGTGATCCTGGTCACGCACGCCCAGGATGGCAGCGTGGCGGTGCGCCAGACGGGTGACAACCTCGGTCGCAAGGGGTTGGGCTGGGGCGGCGGTGTGGGGCTCGCGGTTGGCCTGTTCGCGCCGCCGCTGCTGGCGTCGGTCGCTGTCGGGGCGGTCGCCGGCGGGGTGATCGGCAAATTCGTCGACCACCGGGTCGAGCGGGACATCCACGACAAGATCGGCGAGAACCTGCCGCCGGGGTCAGCCGGGATCATCGCGGTGTTCGATGACGAGCAACGGCTCGGCGTTGAGCAGGCGCTCGGCGGCGCGCAGATCCGCTCGGTGGTTCAGGGCGACAAGAGCGGGACCGCCGCTCTGAAGGAGTCGCTCGCGGAGGCGATGGGGAAGTTCAGCCCGGACCGCAGGGTGCTGCCGATCCCTGATCCGAACTTCGGCGGCACGATCGGGCGCACCCTCGACGCGTCGGTCGCGGATTGGACGATCAACATGACGCCGTCGGCGCCGGAGGGAGCCCCAAATGTCCTGCTCGTCTTGATCGACGACTCCGGCTTCGGCAACCCGTCGACGTTCGGCGGCCCAGTGTCGACCCCGAACATGACCAGAGTCGCCGACGAGGGACTCAGCTACAACCGATTCCACGTCACGGCGCTGTGCTCGCCCACTCGGGCCGCGCTGCTGACCGGTCGCAACCACCACACGGTCGGGTTCGGATCGATCGGCGAGCTGCCGGGGCCGTTCCCGGGGTACACGGCCTCGGTCCCGAAGGACTGCAGCTCATTCGTCAGGGCGCTCCAGGGCAACGGCTACAGCACCGCCGGGTTTGGGAAGTGGCACCT
The DNA here is from genome assembly GCA_963830945.1 of uncultured Actinomycetota bacterium. Lineage (GTDB taxonomy): Bacteria > Actinomycetota > Thermoleophilia > Solirubrobacterales > Solirubrobacteraceae > Palsa-465. Next base: position 90,172 of record CAWHOH010000007.1, read on the forward strand.
GACTCCCGATCATCTCCAGGGCGCCGCGGGCCCGTTCGATCGCTGGCCCAACGCATGGGGCTTCGATCATTTCTGGGGCTTTCTCGGCGGCGAGACGGGCCAGTACGACCCCTTGATCACGCAGGACAACACGACGCTGGGCGTCCCCGAGCGTCAGGACGGGGAGGAGTACTACCTGCCCGATGACCTCACCGACCAGTCGGTGAAGTGGCTGCACACGGTCCGGGCCCAGGACCAGACCAAGCCCTGGTTCATCTACTACTCCACCGGCTGCGCGCACGCGCCCCACCAGGTGGCGCCCGAGTGGAGCGAGAAATACCGGGGCAAGTTCGATCAGGGCTGGGACGTCCTTCGAGAGGAGACCTTCGAGCGGCAGAAGCAGCTCGGTGTCATCCCCGACGACGCGGTGCTCACCCCGAGGCCGGACGCTTTCCCGGCGTGGGACTCGCTCTCGGAGAGCGAGAAGGGGCTGTACGCGCGGCAGATGGAGGTGTATGCCGGCTACCAGGAGAACTGCGACTGGAACGTCGGGCGGCTACTCGACGCGGTGCAGGAGATGGGTGAGCTGGACAACACGCTGGTGATCTACATCTTCGGCGATAACGGCGCGAGTCTGGAGGGCACGATCACCGGCTCGTTCAACGAGCTGACGATGCAGAACGGGATCGCGCTGACGCCCGAGCAGCAGCTCTCGTTGATCGACCGGTACGGCGGCCTCGATGCATGGGGCACCGACGCGTTCGCGCCGCACTACGCGAGCACCTGGGCGTGGGCGGGCAACGCTCCCTTCCAGTGGGGTAAGCAGGTCGCCTCGCACCTGGGCGGCACGCGCAACGGCATGGTCGTCTCGTGGCCGGAGCGGATCAGGGACGCCGGCGGGCTGCGTTCCCAATTCACTCACTGCATCGACGTCGGGCCGACGATCCTCGAAGCGGCCGGCATCCCCGAGCCCGAAGTGGTCGATGGGATCGCCCAGAGGCCCACGGAGGGGACGAGCTTCCTGTACAGCTTCGACGACGCCACCGCGGCCGAGCGCCACACCGTGCAGTACTTCGAGATCTACGGCAACCGGGCGATCTACAAGGACGGCTGGTGGGCGGCGTGCATGCTGGACCGCATCCCCTGGGACGCGTCGCCGCCGTCGATCGCGCGATTCGCTCCCGGAACCTATGACCCAGAGCAGGACAGGTGGGAGCTCTACTACCTGCCCGACGACTTCACGCAAGCCAACGACCTCGCCGGGAAGCACTCGGAAAAGCTCGCCGAGCTCAAGGAGCTGTTCTGGGAGGAGGCTGAGAAGCACAACGTCCTGCCGCTGCTGGCCGGCTTCTCCGTGTTCTTCGGGATCCTGCCGCCGATGCCGACCACGACGACGCACACCTTCTACGGCGACGTGCAGAACATCGCCTCCGGGATGATCCCCCGCGTCTACGGGCACTCCTACGCGATCGAGGCCGAGCTCTCAATACCGGAGCAGGGAGCCGAGGGCGTGATCGTCGCCGAGGCGGACGAGATGGGCGGTTTCTCGCTCTGGGTCGACAGCGAAGGGCTGCTGCACCACAGCTACTCGATGATGGGCGTCGAGCAGTACCAACAGGTCTCGACTGAGCCGATCCCGACCGGCGACGTCAGCGTCCGCATGCAGTTCGACGCCGACCGGCAGGAGCGCTCGGCCGGAGGAACGGTTTCGCTCTACGCCAACGACCGGGTGATCGGCGAGGGCCGGCTGGACAAGACGGTGTTTTTCCGCTTCTCCGCTTACGCCGGCATGGACATCGGCCGTGACAACGGCCTGGTCGTCGACCGCGCCTACGCCGAGAAGGCTCCGTACGCGTTCACCGGAACGGTGAAGAAAGTCGTCTTTGATCTCAAGCCGGCGGCCAGGCACGAGGACGAGAAGGCCCTTCACGAGCGCGCGGCCCACGGCGCGGCGGCGCACGGCATCAGCGCGTAGCCGGCCGGGTCAGGTGGTCCAGACGATGACGGGCCCGATTGGATAGAGGCGAGACGGAAAGTGAACGAGCCGCGAACCGATCAGTCCAACGAGGTCGAGCGCCAGGAGGCTCAGGTGGTCGGGGACGAACTGGATGATCGCCCTGGGAAGGTCCCGCTCACGGCCCGGTTGATGCTCCATGACTCCCTGACGGCGCGCAGAGCGGCGGGGATCATCGCCGCGTTTACCGTGGTCGTCACAGTTGCCGGAGGGGTCCTTGAGCGATTGCTCGACCATCGGGAGTATCCGACGATCGGCCGTGGTCTGTGGTTCGCCTTGCAGACCGTTACCACGGTGGGGTACGGGGACGTCACGCCCAGGGACTCTGTCGGCCGGTTCATCGCCGCGGTGGTGATGCTTTCCGGGATCGGCTTCCTCGCCGTGATCACCGCGTCGGTCACCGCCTCGCTGGTCGAGAGCAGCCGGCGGCGCTTCACGGCGCAGTCCGAAGCGGACGATACCCGGCAGTTGAACGAGATCAGTGAGCGATTGACGAGGATCGAGGCGGCGCTCGAGCAGCAAGGACAAGGGAGGTCGCCGGATGGCGCCCGCTGAGGAGCCCGGTTCGACCACGGACGACATGGGCGGTGCGCCATCCGGGTCGGCGCTGGCCGCGCCGGAGGAGGTGCCGGCGCCGCGGAGCCGGATCAGACGTGTCTTCGCCCGCTCACGTGAGCTGTGGCGCGTCGTCTACCGCGATCCCGAGCACGTCCCAGAGCGACTGACGCTCTACACGGCCGGTCGGCTGGGTGAGTCGTCGCGGCAATGGGCAGAGACCGTGCGGAGCGAACACCCCGACACCCACGTGGCGACGTTCGCCGAGGAGCTGCGTACGCACTCGGCGCACGTCGCGCGGATCGACGGTGCGATCTCAGGAACTCCCTTCTTCATCGCGCTGGTGCCCGGTTACCTCACGTACCTGCAGCAGGAGATGCGCATGACGCTGCGCACCGCCGCGCTCTACGACCGCGACCCGCAGGAGTTGCGCACGTCAGCGGAGATGCTCGCGCTGCGCGGCGTGCACCCCGATGTCAACGCCGCGGAGGCCGCGCTGATTTCCGTCCGCGCTAAGGCGCTCCCCGAACGCCCAGAACGTAGACGATCATGGCGCACCTGGGTTCACAGTGTGTACCTGCTGCTGATCTTCGGCGGCTTCATGTCCCCCTCGGTCGCCAAGGAAGACACGGGCACGCTCGGCAGGATCAGGGCGGTGTTCGGTGTCCTGCTGGGCGTCGGCATCTGGGTGATGACCTGGGTGCTCCCCCTCACCTTCATGATCGTCATGGCCTGGGGGTGTGAGACGCACGCCCGCCAGCTGGGCCGCAGAACGCTCTTGTACTACGACGGCGAGGCCGGAGATGTCCTTGACGCGATCAAGGCTGCCGACGCGCGTCAGGACCACGGTCATGACAAGCGGGCGATCGCCCGGGGTGCTGCCCTGTTCCTCTCCGTCGCAATCCCGATCGCATTCGTTGGCTATGCCCAGCACATTCGCCACACCGTCGGGTTCAACTGGCTCGGCGCGCTCGGCGCGCTCGTCGCCCTCTCGCTGGTGATCGCAATGGCCGTCATCTCAAGCCGCAAGTAGGCGGAGGTAGCCCGTCACACCCTCACAACCAACCAGCGCGACGGTCGATCCAGGCACTTCGGAGTCTCCTGCCGGCACCTTATTGGATCGCCGCCCGGCCTCATTCTCGGCCCGCGTCGGCTCGCTCGTGCGAGCGATCGAGGAGAACGACGAAGCCAAGGTCGAGCAGCGCGCCCATGGTCGCTCCGGAACAACCAGCGTCGTCGGCGGGCTTTGAGCGCGACCGTATGCACGCCGCCCTACATCCTCGGACGACTCGGAATTCTGATGCTTGGATCCAGTCTTTGGTTGTCGCAGGGATCTTCGTGCTCGCCCTGGGCGTCACGCTGCGAGCTGGCGCGACCGGCGCGGCGCGGGCGATACAGATGAGCACGACCCTCGCGACTTCCGGGCGCTGACGCAGAGCTTGCACTGCCTGGGATCTCCCGGGCTGCTCCACTGGAGGGGGCTCAGGATGGCGGGCCAGGAAGGCTGAGGAGCTGCACGATTGAAACGATAAGCAGGACGCCGGCAACACTGACCAGCCCGTAACGCGCCGCGCGGACCGGGAAGCGGCTGCCAATGCCAATCAGGAAAAGGACGGCGGCCAAAAAGACGGTCAGGCGCACGTACTTATCCGCTGTTCCCGCGGCCGCCTCGCCGGCTTGGAAATATGCATCGGCCTGTCTGTTCAGCGCCAGTCCCGCGGCCTGTTGTGGGATCCGGTATTGAGGCATGTACGACGGATCGGGCGGTGCGTGGGGATTCTTCAAGGGATGCAGGGCGAGCCACGCATCGACCGCCGGGCGGTAGCCCGGACGCATCCGATTGAGATCCAAGCGGAAGAGCTTGGTGTTGTTCGCCGCGTAGGCGGTTTCGGCGGCGTTGAACGACACCGAGTCCAGCGTGCGCGTCTGGTTGGCCTGGATCAGCGCGAGGCTGGCTTTGGTCCGCGTCGAGGAGGCCTTCGCAAGCGACAGCGAGGATTCCGTGCCCCACTTGGCGGCCGAGTACCCCGACCATGCGGCCAGCAGCGCCACAACTGACAGCAGCACCGCTTCGACGATCGCGATCCAGCGGTCACGCTGAGCGTGCTCAGCCGGCGCGTGCTCCACCGCGGTGTGCTCCCGATGCTCGGCGATCTCCTTGCCAACCTCACTAGCCGACAGACCCTCAGGCACGGGGGTCCACCCGTCCAGTGGCCAACGGCATGAGGCGCCAGATTTGCACGGCCGAGACCTGGCACCCTATCCGCACCGGCCGACAGTCGCAGCGACGCCGCGCAGTCGCATCATCCCAAGGGGATGACTCGAGGCGTGACGTCCTGGCGTCAACAAGAGCATCATCAGCCGCGAAGTCCCTCCGGCCGGGACTCGAGCCGGACGGGTTTCACGAAGGCTCTGAATCGAGGTCGATCCCTCCTCGGGTCAGGAGGTCCCCTCTGATGCCACGACTCGGCTACCTACTCCGCGCGCAGGCCGCGCGGCGCGCTAGTTGCCGTTGGGCCTCGGTGCCGGTGGGGTCGAGCCGCCGCGGCCTTCTTGGATCCCGATCTTGATCGACGGGGTCTTGATTTGGTCGGGTGGGACGGGGCGCGGTGCCATGGCCGGTTGATTCTACCGGAGCGCTACGAGCCAAAACACGGTCTGCAGAACCATCAGCGCACCCAGCAGAGTCAGGAGGACGCCCATCATGGTCACGCGTTTTGCGTTCGCGCGCCGGAGATTGTGGTAGCCATACGCGGCCGAGACCAGCCAACCAAGCGTGTCCGCGTCGGCCTCGGCCAGAGCCTCGTCATATAGCTCGGCGTAGAGATCCGGCGCGTCAAGAGCGAATCGCAGGTTCCAGTTCTCAGCAGCACGGCAGCGATGATGAGTCCGAGCAACAGCGCCACGAGCGCCGCCCAACTCCAGCCGTGCAATCCCCTCGCTTTGACCGTCGTGGCACCCAAGAACGAAGCAACCAGCGCGTGAGCTGCCAGAAGTGTTCCCGTGCGCTGACGGATTCCGGTGACGACGCCATCCTGATCTGAAAGCGCGTCATGACCAGCCTGGAAGACGATCTCCTCGAGGGTCGGCGCAAATCGAAGGTACGTCGATCATCGGACGTGAGTCTCAGCCATGCCACGGCTCTTCATGCACGACAGCCCCGGCGCGTGGTCGCGGCCCCGCCAGAGCGACGGATCCGTGGCAACAGCGTGGCAACATCCATCCCGTCCAGCCTGTCCAGGACGTCCAGAACACCGTCCAATTTGCGGCTCCTGGACCCTGGGAAACCCATCTACGCCGGCTGATTAGGGTTGAGGGCCTTGTGGACTGAATGTTCCGTGGAGGTTCGAGTCCTCTCGGGCGCACTGTGGAAAGCCCCGCGCTGCGGGGCCCGGTGGCGGGTCGGCCCGACGCCGCCTGGCGTGAGGCCGACCCGGCGGACCGTAGTGTTATCCGTGCCTGCGGTGGTTGTAGTCCCAGCGGTCGTGGAAGCTCCTGCGGCCGTTGGCGAACAGGGGCGCCATGGTCGGCACGACGCTGTCGCAGGCGTGCGCCAGGCAGGGCAAGCCGAACGCCGCTTCGAAGGTCCGCAGCAGCGAGTAGTGGTTGTAGGCCGTGTTGTCCGCGACGTGGGCGGAGCGATGGTTGGTGATGACGATGGTCACGACGTGGCCGCCGCCCGGGTCGGAGCCGCAGCACCCGGTTCCCGGTTGCCCCTGGTCGCTGTAGTCATCCTCATCCCACGTGATGACGATGGCGTTGTTGCCTTCCTTCCACGTCCGCGAAGCCATGACCTCGCTGACGGTGGTGCCGACGTACTGGTCGCCGGCCGCGATCAGGCCGTTGGTGTCAGAACAGCCCCCCGTGCCGTGCATGTCGTGGCATTGGTCCGGAACCACCAGGCTGTAGTTCGGCAGATTGCCCGTCAGCAGATCCGCGCCCAGTTGGTTGTCGGGAACCATCTGAGACAGGGCGCCCTGAGTCCCGGTGAAGTTGATGAATGGGTTGTGCTTTGAGGCATAGAGGGCGTCGGTGCTGCTCGGCCACTTATACGCGTAGGGGCCATTGGCGTTGGGTCCGCTCGCGACCACCTGACTCGGATCGACGTAAGGCATATTCTGGAAGTAGCCCTTCCAGGTCTTTCCCGCCGCCGTCAGCTGGTCGGCCAGGGACTGGGCGCTGACCGTGTGGTCGACCGTGGTACCAGCACAGTTGGGGTCCGTCGCGGCGAGCGCCGGCGTGCAGTAGAACTGGTTGTCATCCTGGATGCCGAAATAGGAGCCGCCGATGTTGGCCACATAGTTCGGCTCGCTCGGATGCGTGACACCCCAGTAGTTCGTCGCCAATCCGTACCGATTCGCCAGTGCGTTGATGTTCGGGGCCAGGGAGTTGCCGATGATCGTGCCGTAGCTGGTGTTTTCCATCATGATCTCGACGATGTGCTGATAGTGAGGCACGGATGAGCCCGACTCGTTCCCGGAGTGCGACCGATGCGCGGACACCGCACTCGGCACGACCGCGAACGCGACACCGGCAAGGATGATCAGCCCCAAGACACTCCGCTTCAGTCTCATCTTCTACGTCTTCCTTTCCTCGAGGACGAACTGCCGCGCCACCGGGTGACCTCTGGACACGATCCCAGACACGCGGAAACGGTGGCCGTGCAGCATCGGCCACCGTACCCAGGGCCAGACGCGATGGTGTTACCAAGATGAGAACGAGATGGACTGCCGCTGCGACGGCACGAACAGCCCGGGAGGTAACGCACGAGAAGTGGCACGTCGCGTACGACGAGGCGCTGCGGGTCCCGCTCATCGTCTCCAGTCCGCTGCTGCCGGGCGGCGCTCGCGAGCTCGAGATCCCGACCAACCACGCTGATCTGATCCCCACCCTGCTCGGCCTCACCGGCATCGACCACGACCAGGCGCTCGCCAAACTGAAGGTCGATCACGTCGACGCCCGTCCGCTGGTCGGGCGCGACCTGTCCGACGCGATCCGTGCCGCCAGGCCGGCTGCGCTGTCCGAGCCGGTCTTGCTCACGACCGACGATGAGATCAGCGAGGGCAGCATGCCCCCCAAGAGCCCGGTTCAGCGCGTCGCCCGCCTCGCGCGCGTGTTCTCCACCGTAAAGCAGCCAAACCACCTAAAGACCGTGATCGCCGAGGTCCCCCTCGACGGCCAGCAGCACGTGATCAAGTTCTCGCGCTACTACGACAACCCGCAGTTCTGGACGGTCCCGGGCGAGCGCGACGAACGCCTGCACGGGCGCAAGCGAACCACGGATGACACGACCCGCGCGCTGCAACAGACGATGCTGGGACTCCTCGTCGAGCAGCTCGCCGCGAAGCGCCTCGCCCCGTCAGCCGGCGAGCGGCCCGGCTACCGCCCCCCGAAATCGCTGGCGCCGGAACGCGCGACGCGGAAGCCGAGGTTCCCGGTTGAGCTGTCGGGCGTGATCGAGCTCCGCGCATCGACCCGGTAGCGGTTGCAGTACGACGCCTGGCACAAGTACGAGCCGCCCCGCATCACCCGCGCGACACCATCCTCCGGTCCCTGGGGATCCTCGCGCGGACTATCGCGGTAGTAGGTCGGTGAAGACCGGTCGGCCGGCCACTCCCAGACGTTCCCGGTCATCTGATATAGGGCGTAGCCGGTCCTGGCAATAGAAGCACCGCATCGCTCATTGACGTCGATCTGGGCACCGCCCCACGTATGTGCGGTATCCACTCCGGCGGCCGCAGCCGGCGTTCAGGCGATGGCACGGCGGTACAGGACGACGTTGCGGTCGGCCGGCGAGCCGGCAAACCCCTGCGGCCGTCCGCCCTGCGCATCGAGATATGAGAGCTGACGGGCGATCCGGCCGAGCGTTCCGTCGCCGGCGTGATCGAGCATCCAGCTGTGAATCGCCACTCCGCCGCCCGCCGTGGCGCGGATGCTCAGGGCGCGTGCCTGTTGTGGATAGTCGATCAGCGACGCGGTGGTGATCATCCAGTAGCCGCCGGCGGCGGTCGGCCGGGGAGAGATCGCGTTGCGGTGGGTGTGGCCGTTGAGTGCGGCGATCGCCCGCGGCTCGCGATCCATCACCGCGAGCAGCTGATCGCCGCCAACCGAGCTGAGCAGTGGCTGATGGGTGATCACCACTACCCAGCGGTGACCGGCGGACTCCAGCTGGCGCGCCAGCCAGCCCGGCTGGCTCGGGTCCACCTCTCCGCCGGATCCGCCGCCGCGGCGGACGATGTCCAGCACCACGAGCCGGACCGAGTCACCCATGTCGATCACGTAGTCCAGGCGCTCCCCTGAGCGGACGGCGACCCCCGGGCCGGCGTGCTGCCGGAGGGCGGAGACCGATTCGGCGAACGTGAGTTGGCGGCGCTCAGGGTCGGCAGGCACGCGGACCGTCGGTCCGTTGAGCGCCCGGCGCAGCAGTTCGTCGAGGGCGCCGGGGTCGGGCGGCCCGTCGGGCGATCCGGCGCCCCGGGCGCGCAGCCCGGCGGGCAGGGTCAGTCCGTGCGGAAGATCCCAAAGGGCCCGATCGCCGATCGCCAGCGCGCGGGTCAGGGGGGTCGGCAGCACGGTGCCGGCAACGAGCCCGTCGTGGTCGCCGAAGACCGGGAGGACCCGCGTGCCGACGCCGGGGCTGGAGAACGGCCTCACCGCCGCCGCGAGCAGCCCGGGGTGACGCGGAGCGTCGACGGCCGGGCGGTAATAGAACGGGTTCGTGTCGCTGCCGAGCTGGACGCCGTAGTAGCCTCGGCTTCCGCTCCCCGGGGTCACGCGGCCGCCGCTGAGCGCGGCCAGAGCATGGACGAGCTCGTTGTGCTGATCGTTGTCGATCAGATCGCCCCCCTGCACCACGGCGTCGGGGCCGAGGGCGCGGACGGCCGCGGTCGCGTCCGCCAACACCTGGGCGGTCAGTGTCTCCTGTGGTCGGAACGTTGATTGAAACGGCGGCCCGAGTGGATCGAGGAAGCTGACGCGCGCCGGGGAGGAGGCGTCGAGGACGTGGGCGTCGGTGAGGTGGGCGAGCGTGACGAGCGTCCGCAGGTCGGCTGCGGCCGGTCCCAGCTCGGTGCGTGCACGCATCGGCTCCCCGGCCGCCACCCGCAGCTGACCGTCGCCGACCGGATCGCGCCATGTGGTGTGACGGGTGGAACCGGAGGCGGCTGGTCGCATGGCGCCCGCGCCGCAGCCGGCGACGCCGAGGGCGAGCGCTCCGGTGCCGGCGAGCCCTTCGGCCAGCATCAGCCGGCGGGTGATCCGCCGCGTCGCGCTCATGGGGCCAGCCCAGTCAGGACGGATTCCCGCATGGCCTGACGCGCGACCCACAGGACGGCCACCCCGGCGGCCGCGACCAGCCCGGCGGCGGTGACGCCGACCTCGAGGGCGGTGGCCTGCAGCGGGAGGGTGGCGTAGTTCGCCGCCAGTCCCGAGAGCGCAGGACCGAGCACGAGACGCTCGAGCAGGAAGCCGACGATCCCTGCCGGGATCAGCAACGTCAACGCCGCGCCGAACAGCAGCCGCCGGACCGCTGCCGCGCTGGCGCCCGCAGATCGCAGCACGGCGATGGTCCGGCGGCGTTCTTGGGTGGTCAGCGCGCACGCCTGGATCAGCGCATACAGGCAGACGAGGCCATCGACGATCGCGACCGCGCGGATGATCGCCCGCAGAATGTCAACGAGTGTTGCTCCGCGGGCGGTGGCCCCGCCCGCGGTGGCGGGCGCCACGCCGAGCGCCCGCAGTGCCGAGCTGACGTGGGCCGGGTCGGCGTTCGGCGTCAGGCGGATCACCAGCAGCGGGGAGGCCGCCGGGTCAGCCCGCAACAGCGCCGCGGCCGGGATGTAAGCGACCCGACCGTCGTGATCCAACGAGCTGACGATCCCGGCGACCCGTAGGCGTACCTCCTCGCCCGATCCGAGTGCCAGCGCGAGCGTCTGCCCAGGGCTGAGCCCGAGCGCCTGAGCCAGGCCCTGGCCGATCTCCGTCTGGCCAGCTCCCCGCAGGCGGCGGCCGGACGTCAGCGGCGGCGCCTCGAAGATCGTGTGGTCGCCCGGGTAGGCGATCACGTCAATCGTCTCGCCCAGTGAGAACGAGTCGACCGCCTGGACGTCGTAGCGGGGGGACACGGCCTGCACACCGGCGATCCGTCGGACCGCGGGCGCGGCGCCCGCCGGTAAGGCCGCGGTGAGCTCGTAGCGCTCGCCCAACGCCCCGGGATCGGTCTGCAGGGCGCTCAGTTCGGAGGCGAGCGACAGCATCAGGAGCACAAACGCCGCAGACAGCCCGAGGGTGATGACCGTAGCGAGCAAACGGGCGCGACGGGCGGCGACCAGCCTCGCGCCGAGCGCGGTCAGGCCCGTGGGCGCCAGCGCGCGAAGCCATGGGATCCGCCGAGCAGGGCGCTGCGCGACGTCAGCGCCGCGCAGCAGAGTCACGACCGGGCGCGACGCCGCCCGCCACGCCGGCCACGCCGCTCCCGCGACCGCGATCGCCACCGCCGCCAGCCAGCTCGCCAGGACCGGGACCACGAGCCCTGACCCAGGCGGAGGCTCGTTGAGCAACGTCAGCAGCCGGCCAGTGGGCCCGGCGATGGCGAGCACCCCGGCCGCGCAGCCGAGCGCTGCGGCGGGCATCGCGACGAACGACGCCTCCAGCGCATGGACCAGGGTGACGTGTCCTCCCGAGGCGCCGACGGCGCGCTGGACACCGATTGTGCTCAGCCGCCGCTGGACCTCGGCGCGCGCGGAGGCGGCGAGCATCGCTCCCGCGGTGGCCAGGGCAATGAGCGACAAGGCGACCAGCAGATCGATGACGATGCCGGCGGCCTGGTCGAGCAGGACTCTGACCCCGGCGCGAGTGGCGAACCGGGTGTTACGGAGACCGAAGCTGGTCGCGCGGGCCTGGACGAGTAGCTCATCGATATAGCGCGGGTCACGGGCCCAGATCTCGGCATAGTTGACGCGTGGGTCGCGCTGGGAGCCGAAGCGCAGGCTCAGTGCGCTGCGGGCAATGTAGAAGCGCGGCTTGGCGAGCGGGAACCCGACGTTGTCGGGCGCCTCGACCAATCCCACGACTCGTTCGGGCCCCAGCTCGCTGACATAGATGGTGTCGCCGGGCCGCAGCCCCCAGGCCTGCGCGAACGCCTTCTCGACCAGCACCTCGTTGCCGGTCGGGCGCAGGTCGCGTCCGTCAACGACGGCGTAGCCGCGCCGGGCGCCGGACCCGACCACCTCGGCGACCGCGTCATCACGACGATGCCCGGCACCAAGCGCCCCGATCCCGACGTTCGTCACCTCCGTCCGCGTGGCGTAACCGGCGATGTCGGGAAGTGACCGGATGCGCTGTGTGACGAGCGACTGCGGTTCGTCGTCGAAACGGACGATCACGTCGGGGAGGTCCGCGGCGCGAGCGGCACGGCTAAAGCCGCGTCCCAGCCCGTCGGCCACGACCACCGCGGCCGAGAGCATCGCCGCCGCCAGCGCGATGCCCACCGCGGTGAGCAGCGCGCGCCGGCGCCGGGGCGCCAGTCCCCGCCGCGCCTCGCCCAACGCAGAGCGAACCCCGGCTAGGCGCCCGCTCACCGCGTCGTCGCGATCGGTGAGTCCTGCAGCCGCCCGTCACGCAGATACAGGACGCGATCGGCAATCGCGGCCGCGTCCGGCTCGTGGGTGACAATCACCACCGCCCGCCGGCGCAGGCCGCGCAAAAGGTCGAGTACCGACGCCCCATTGTCGGAGTCAAGACTGCCGGTCGGCTCGTCGGCCAGCACGATCTCGGGGTCGTTGACCAAGGCGCGGGCCAGCGCGAAGCGCTGCTGTTCGCCGCCGGAGAGCTCATGCGGAAGATGGTCGGCGACATCCCCCACGGAGAGCTCCTCGATGAGCTCCGCCGCCCGCTGCGTGCCGCCTGGCGGCGCGCCGGGCAGCCGCGTGGGCAGAAGCACGTTCTCCAGCCCCGAGCACTCCTCGATCAGCTGGAACTGCTGAAAGACGAATCCGATGTGATGCAGGCGCATCCGCGCAAGCGCCCGTGAGCTGCGGCCGGTCAGCGGTTCGCCGGCCAATTCGATCTCACCTCCGCTGGGGCTGTCGAGGCCGCCGAGCAGATTCAGGAGCGTCGACTTGCCGCTCCCGGAACGTCCGAGCACGGCGACGATCTCCCCCGCCTGCACCTCCAGCGAGACCCCGTCGAGTACCCGGCGCCGGGCGCGGCCGGTGCCCACCGTCTTGGTCAGGCCGCGGGCGCGGAGGACCGGATCCACCTCTGTCAACGTAGCGATTGCATGGAAGGCGGGTCGAAGCACTCTGCGGCGGTGGGGAACGATGCAGTCACCACACGGTCCCGAACAGCACCTCGATCGCGACCGCCTGCAGCGCGAGTGCGCCCAGGACCAGGCCCAGGCGGCGGACCGGCAGGGCGGCGGCGCAGATGCACGCCAAGGGGACGTAGGGCAGCCAGATCCGCTCGGTCTCGCCCTTGGTGAAGCCCGCCAGCGTGCTGATCGCAACCACGGCGGCCAGGCCCACTGCGCCGGCGTCTCCGCGGGCCAGCGCCCGCAGTGCCAGCCACGCGATCGGCGCCCCCAACATCGCCAGCCACGCTGCCGGTGAGCCGACGACCCAGAACGCGTACGGGCGATGCGCGGCCGCACCCGCACCGTAGATCCGGTTGGCCGCGCGCAGGAGTGACAGCGGGTCATAGCCCCACACCGACGCGAGCGCCAGCGTGACCAGCACGACTCCCGCGCACGCCGCGGCGCCCACGATCACGCCTGCTCGCAACCCGTCGCGACGGAGAACCGTCAACGCCGCCCACACCGGGATCGCCAGCAGCACCCACGAGAAGAAGGCCGCGACCCCGGCGGCGAGACAGCCCGCCGCGATGACCGTTCGACGGCGGGCGACCAGTAGGCACGCGACGGCGGCGGCGAACGCGGCGAAGGCGAAGTCGACCGAGGTCACCCCGAAGATCACCACTGACGGAGACAGCGCTGCGAGCGCCCCGGCCTGGCGCCCTCGCCGCTCGTCGCCGAGCTCGCGGCCGAGCTGGTAGGTGAGCGGTCCCACGAGGGCCCCGACGAACACGCACGCGGCGGCGAGGCTTCCGGCGCTGGTAATCGACAACAGGTGCATGGCCACGAGTGGGCCGGGCGGGTTGCCCTTGGTATGGGTGGGGAGGTAGGGCAGGATCCCTGGGAAGTGGCGCACGTAGTGACCCACCCCCAAGTCGAGCCACTTCAGAGCCGGGAGGTACTCCCGGCTCGCTTCGAACGAGCCGTGGCCGCTGAGATCGAAGACATGGCTCCATCCGGCGGTGCCGCGCCGAGCGGCATTGACCGACAGTCCGGCGGCGAGCGTCGCGCCATAGGAAAGCAGCGCGAAGGCCGCCCTCGATCGCAGATGCTCGATCGCCCATGGCGCGGCGCCCGCGATCCCGAGAGCCACGAACAGGCCGACAGCGGCGGGCCAGCCCACATGCGGCGACCAGCTGATGAGAAACGGCGGGAGCGGAGTGCCGAGGGGGATGCGCGTCCGCCAGCGGATGAGCAGCCCGGCCGTGATCGCCGCCCCCGCCCCCGCCAGTACGACCGCTGGAAGCGAGCGGCGAGCGGCCAGCGCGGCCGAGCGCGGGACGCTAGCCGCCAGGCTGCTCACGGACGGGACGCGGTGAGGGAGGGCGACGCCTCATGCTCCGTACCGCGTAGACGAGGGCCGATCCGACAAACACGCCGGCGGTGATGAGGAGCCAGTTGCGGGTGTAGCCGGCCAGCGAATGGCCGGTGTCGTTACGGTAGTTCTTGCTGGAGTAGCCGAGGATCAGCGGGAAATAGACGAGCAGGAGGATGCCCGAGATGAACCCAGGTACGCGCAGGTAGTTGACGGCCGGCAGGCGACCCGGTCCTCGGGCCGGGGCGACGCGCCCCAGCAGGCGGTCGAGCACCGAGTAGAGCGGCACCAGGACGAGGTCGTGCAGCAGCGCGGCACCGAGGAACCACGCGATCCAGTTAACGACCGAGCCGCCCCCGACGATCTGCTGGATTGCCCAGCCGGCGACGAGGAACACCACGACGTGTCCGATCAGGTGCAAGGGGTGAGAGCCGTAGAGACGGCGAAAGCCGGTCATCACGTGTTCACGAATCGCATCGACGCCAGCCACTTGGTGCAGTGAACGCCCGGGAGCGCCGGGATGATGATCCGGGCCGGATACCCGTGATCGAGCGACAGGTCGACTCCGTTGACGCGAAGGGCGAGCAGCGCCTGCTCGTTGCCGACCTGCTCGGCGGTGTACGCGGTGTGGCGATACGGCCCGGCCGGCTGCAGCGACTGGACCTCCAGGATCGCGTTCGTGCCGGCGCCGACGAGGGCGGCGAGGTCGGAGAGCCGCACCCCTGTCCAGTGCTGGGTCGTTGACCATCCCTCCACGCAGGCGATCGGCATCGCGTAGGTGTGTTGCTCCATCGCCAGCAGGGCCTGGCGCCCCAGCTTCCGCGTCCTCTCCCCCGCGACGGTCAGCGTCCACCCTGGATCAGACGCGCGCTCGGTGACGCCGACGGCGCGGGCGGTCTTGTTGACCTGAAAGTCGTTTGGGCCGGTGCCGAACACCCGACCGCGCGGCGCCAACAGCGCGATCCGGCGCAGCGGACCGCCCACCGACTCCCCCAGATTGGCGATGAGCAGAGCCACGGATCCCGCGCCCACCAGGCCGAGCAGTCCGCGGCGGCTGATCGTCGGCGCGGCCGGGCGCGACGGAGCCAGGCCGCCCGGCTCATACGGCTCCGGACGCGTGTGCGCGAGGTCGGCCTTGAGCGGCTTCAGGACGCCGTACTTGCGGTAGGCGCCACGGATCGTCGTGAGCTTGACGGCGACGTGCAGGAGAAGCGCTGAGATGAAGACCCACGCGCCGTAGTAATGAGCGCGCACAAAGCTGAAATGCCAGGGATAGAAGACCTGGATGTTGAGCACGCCGGTGGCGAATTCGAACAGCGCGCTGCCCACGAGCAGCAGGATCGAAAGGCGCTCGACGGCTTGGGCGGGGCTGCGCGCCGGCGGGTAGGCGAACAGTCGCGGGATGACCGACCACAGCTTGCCCAGCAACACCGGGATTGCGATGAGGCCGACCGTGATGTGAGCGCCTTGGCTGACCGCGTAGGCCCACGCGGGGCTCCACGACGGGAGCGAGATCAGCGGGCCGATGTCCCCGCCGGGAGGGACGGTCGCGTTGAAGCCCCGGACGAGATCGGGCTGGTAGGCCGAGTGCGAGATCAGCCCGGTGATGGCCACCACCGCAATCAGAACGAACAGGATCGACCCGAGGAACGAAGTGAGCCACGTTCCTCTCAATGGGCTGCGCCAGAACCCCGGGCGGAAGGGTCCCGGCGGCGGTCCCGGCAGGCGCGGCAGGCGGGGCTTGGCGGGAAGCCGAGGGAGCCGTGGGTTGGCGAGTCGCGTCACCCGAGCTCGCGCAGCACGGCGCTCATGTCGCGGACGGCGCGCAGGCTTCCTCGGACGTTGCCGGAGACCTTGGATTGCCCGCCGGCACGCGAGTGGTAGGAGACCGGCGCCTCTCCGATCCGCCAACGCGCCGTGGCTGCCCGCAGGACCATCTCTAGCGGCCATCCGAAGGCGCGATCCTGCAGACCCAGCTCGAGCAGTGGCCGGCGGGCCGCGCAGCGCATCGGCCCCAGGTCGGTGACCATGACTCCGGCTCGGCGTTGCAGCTGCCAGGCCAGCGCGCGGTTGGCCAGCCGCGCATGGGGAGGCCACGCGCCGGGATCCGCCTGGCGGGTGCCGAGGCACAGGTCCAGCCGGCCGTCGCGGATCGGGCCGGTGACGGTGAGCAGCTCGCCGGGATCCAGCGATCCGTCGCAGTCCATGAAGCACACCAGCTCGGACCGCGCCGCCGAGAGCCCCGCCCAACAGGCAGCGCCGAATCCGCGGCGGGGTTCGGAGACGACCCGCGCACCGAGTCGCCGCGCGAGCTCGGCCGAACCGTCGGCGGACCCATTGTCGACGACCAGGGGCGCGAACCCGGCCGGGAACCCGGCGAGCACAGTCGGGATCGCCTGTGCCTCGTTCAGCACCGGAAGAATCACGTCCACCACCCACCCGAACCTACGGGCAAGTCATTACAAATTGGGAAACACGACCCTGCGTCCGGCCTGAGGGTCGATGTGGGTCACATAGGTTCCGGTGCGTGAAGGTTCTCGTCACTGGTGGCGCCGGATTCATCGGCTCCCACATCGTCGACCGGCTCGTCGACGACGGGCACGACGTGCGTGTGCTCGACCTGCTGCTGCCGCTGGCCCATGTCTCGCCACCCGAGTACCTCAATCCCGGCGCTGAGTTCATCCAGGGCGACGTGGCCGATCGTAAGGCGCTGGGATACGCCCTTGATGGCGTCGATGCCGTCAGCCATCAGGCCGCGATGGTGGGCCTCGGCGTCGACTTCGGCGACGCGCCTGACTACGTGCGCCATAACGCTCTCGGCACCGCCTTCCTGCTCGGCGAGCTGGCCGGCAGGCGCTTCGGCGGCCGCCTCGTGCTGGCCAGCAGCATGGTCGTCTACGGCGAGGGCCGCTACCGCTGCGCGGAGCACGGGGACGTGAGCCCCGGACCACGGCTCGTCGAAGATCTCAAGGCGGGGCGCTTCGAGGCACGCTGCCGCGTCTGCTCCGGCCCGCTGGCCCCGGAGGCCATTAGCGAGGCCGGGCGACTGGACCCCCGCAACGTCTACGCCGCCACCAAGCTCCATCAGGAGCAGCTGTGCGCCTCGTTCGGCCGCGAGTCGGGGGCCACCGTGATCTCGCTGCGCTACCACAACGTATATGGACCGAGGATGCCCCGTGATACCCCGTATGCCGGCGTTGCTTCGATCTTCGCCAGCTCGCTGTCCGCGGGACGGCCTCCGCGCGTCTTCGAGGACGGCGGCCAGCAGCGGGATTTCGTCCATGTCCGCGACGTGGCCCGGGCCAACGTCCAGGCGCTCTGTGCTGAGGACCTGACGCCCGGGGCCTTCAACGTGGCCAGCGGCCAGCCACGCTCAGTTCTTGAGATGGCGGACGCGCTGGCAGAGGCCCATGGCGACAGCGCGCCGCGTCCGATGATCACCGGTCAGTACCGGCTGGGCGATGTCCGTCATGTCTTCGCCTCCGCCGAGAAGGCCCGTCATGGCCTCGGCTTCGTTGCCGAGGAGGAGTTCGCCGCCGGCATGGCGGAGTTCGCCCGTGCCCGCCTACGGTCGTCGGCGTGACAAGCGCCGCGCTGCTGGTCATCGCCAAGAGTCCAGAGGCGGGCCGCTGCAAGACTCGTCTGTGCCCGCCCTGCACCCCGGCGCAGGCCGCCACCCTGGCCGCGGCGGCCCTGCAGGACACGCTGGACGTTGTCGACGCCATGGACGCTGCGCGCAAGATCCTCGTCCTGGATGGCGCGGCCGACTGCTGGCGACGGCCCGGGTGGCAGATCATCCCTCAGCGAGGCGATGGGCTGGCCGAACGCCTGTCCAACGCCTTCGCCGACGTTGACGAGCCGGCACTGCTGGTTGGCATGGACACCCCCCAGCTGACTCCCGAACTTCTGCGCGACGGCCAGCGCGCCCTCGAGGACCACGACGCGGTGCTCGGGCCGGCACACGACGGAGGCTATTGGAGCGTGGGACTTCGCAGCGCTCACCACCGGGCGTTCATCGGAGTTCCGATGAGCTCCCAGCAAACCCTGGAATGCCAAACCGAGCGCTTCTGCGGGTTGGGATTACGCACGTACCGTCAGCCACGGCTGCGTGACGTCGACACGATCGCCGATGCCCGAGTCGTCGCGGGACAGGTCCCCGGTTCGCGGTTCGCCCAGGCGCTCAGGGAGATGCTGTGAGCTCGCCGCTGGGGCTCTACGCCGAGGCGCTGCGCGGCCATGTCGGCGGCACTGGCGGCACGACCGTGATCCGCTTCCGCGATGGCACGACGCGGCCTGCCACGCTGCACCGGTGGGTCGACGCGGCCGACGATGTGGACGAGCGCGTCCTCGCACAGCTGCCGGGGCCCGTACTCGACGTCGGCTGCGGTCCCGGACGCCACCTGCACGCGCTGGCACGTCGTGGAGTCTTCGGGCTCGGCGTTGATATCTGCGACGTCGCCGTCGACCTGGCGAGAGGTCGTGGAGCGAACGCCATGGTCGGCTCGATATTCGGCGACGTGCCCGGTGCCGGCCAGTGGCGCAGCGCGCTCCTCTTGGACGGCAACATCGGGATCGGGGGCCGCCCGGCGAGGTTGCTGCGCCGCGTCGGAGAGCTTCTCGCGCCCGAGGGAACGCTCCTCGTCGAACTGGCCGGGCCTCAGTCATCGACCGTTGAGACCATGGCACGGCTCGAGAGGGCGTCCTCGGCAAGCGACTGGTTCCCATGGGCGGAGGTGTCCGCGGCCGAGATCCACACGCTGGCCGACCAAGCAGATGTGTTCGTCTCGCGCTGTTGGCATGAAGGGGGTCGGTGGTTCGCGGTGCTGACCGCGCGGTGACGCGAAGGCAACCCCGTCTACCGACCGTCAGCGACCTTGCCCGCCGCGGCCTCCGGATCATTCCGGGCCGTCAGGACCTACAGCTAGCCGTGGTTGTGCTGTGCGGCGTGGAGCTGGATCTCGGTGAGGACTGACCCGGCGAGGTTGCACAGGATCTCCACCTGTTCGGGAGTCCAGTGCCTGGGTTGATGGTCGATTGCGCACAGCGTTCCGAGCACGTGGCCGTCGGGGGTGATGAGCGGCGCGCCCGCATAGGCGATGACGCCGAGGTCGCGGATCGCTGGGTTGTCGCAGAGCAGCGGGTGCTCGCGGGCGTCAGACACCACCAGTGGCCGGCGCGATTTGACGACGTGCCGGCAGAAGGAGTGCGAGAGCGGAGTCTGGCGCTGTGACGCCCACGGCTGCGGCAGGCCCAGGCAGCTCTTGAAGAACTGTCGGTCGCTGTCCACCAGCGAGACAAGCGCGACCGGTACGTTGAGCACCGTCGCGGTCAGACGGGTCAGTCGATCAAAGCTCTCCTCCGGCGGGCTGTCGAGCAGCCGGGTGTGGTGCAACTCGGTCAACCGCTCGGGAGCGAGGACCGCCGTGTCGGACCCTCGGCCGTTCTGGCGGCGCGCCGCGCGTTCGGCGAGTGCCTCGACCGACTGCTCTGATTCAGAGTCGCCGCGGCGTCCGGCGAGAAACGCGAGTCGGACGATCGTCGCGTCCCTCACGAATTGCGCCGCGCTGATGCCCTGCCGCGTCGATTCGTCCTCCAGCAACTGCCAGAGATCCTCGCTGAAACGAACAGTGGTGGCGCGCATGGGCATGATCGACAGCATATCCCATAACCGATATCGCTAAACCGCGTTTCGCCATCGATCGATGGGGTAATGTTGATGTTAGATAGCTGATCCGCTATCGGATGAGCTATCTCCCGTAGCCTCTACGGGTCCTTGTGACCCGTATCGCAGGCGCCTACTCAAGCTGAACTCGAAAGTTGACTCCTTGTTGCACACCACAGCTATTGACTCCCGCCCGTCCCACATCAGCAGCGATTTCGAGGCGCACATCGGTGAGCCACGCACCGCGGCTCACGATGACTTCGCGCGCGGCCAGCGACGCGACCTCGGTCACGGTCATCTCTACGGGGATTTCGCCACCGGAGTGCGCCGCGCGGGCATGCCCCGAGCGACAGGTGACTTCGCCACTGGAATGCGCGTCACGGGCAGGCAGACAACGGTCGGTGATTTCGCGACCGGAATGCGCACAGTCACGACTCCGGTCGCCATCTATCACCCCACCAGCGCTCAACGCGCCCTCCCCATCGCCGCCTGACGCGCATGCCGGCGTTGACGCGCCGCGCAACCCAGCGCCGCATGCGACGGCTGCACATTGATGTCCCCCGGAGGTTTCCCCCGGTCTAGTTGGTCATGCGATACCTCATCCGCTATCGGCTTGTCGGCCGGCGTCAGCCCACCGGTCACGGAGGCCAGAATGCCGCTCACCACGCGTTGCCCACCCTTACCGGCGCGCGGACCGCGTGTCGGCACAAAGCGAGAACCCGTCATCATGGTTCCGCTCGGTCCATCTGGGGGAACGCCAGCGTCAGACGGAGAGCTGCTACATCAGGTGAGTAGCGGAGACGCGTTGGCGATGAAAGCCCTGGTGGACCGCTATCACCACTCCGCCGTCGCGTTCGCTGCCCGCTTCTGCGGGCACGCGCTCGCCGAGGACGCCGTGCAGGACGCATTCCTGGCGATCTGGCGGGCGTCGAACACCTACCGCCCCGACGTCGCCAGCGTTCGCAACTGGCTGCTGGGGATCGTGCGCCATCGCGCCATCGACGCGGTTCGCCGCGATGCTCGCCACGCCAACCGCCGCGCCAGCGCCGACGCGCTCGACCTCCTGCTGGACCCTGTCGAGACCGAAGACATCGTGCTCGCCAGCGAACAGGCGCGGACAGTTCACTCAGGGCTCCGACAACTCCCGCCCGAACAAGCACGGATCATCACACTGGCATATTTCGACGGCCGCACCCACGCCGAGATCGCGCACCTCACCGGGCTGGCAGCGGGGACCGTGAAGGGACGCATCCGCCTGGGAGTTGCCAAGCTACGCCAGCCGCTTGTAGCCGCCAGCGGCACGCCGCGCAGCGCCTGAGCGCCCCATGGGCCTCCTACGACGAGTTCGCGGACGGCCCCTGGCTGACGCGCAAACTTAACGACGATCGAGGGCCTCCCCGCGACCACGGGCCAGCAGCTGCACCCGGTGCAGCAGGCGTGGCTCAAGTACGACGTCGGGCAGTGCGGCTACTGCCAGCCCGGGCAGATCATGGCCGCCGTCGCGCGCATCAACGAGATGAGAGCCAACGGCCGGCAGATCACCGACGCCGACATCGACTCGCTGCGCAACATCTGCCGTTGCGGCACGTACCCGCGCATCCGAGAAGCGATCGTCGACGCCGCCGCCAACATGTGAGGCGGCGTTCGTGGGACAGGGCCCCGGGCGCCAGCTCCGCCGCGAAGAACCGGTCTGACCGCTCGCCTCAGGCTCAGGTGACCTGAACATCGGCGACCGCGACGCCGGCGCTCAGCGCGTCAGCGGTCAGC
This sequence comes from uncultured Actinomycetota bacterium, assembly GCA_963830945.1. GTDB lineage: Bacteria > Actinomycetota > Thermoleophilia > Solirubrobacterales > Solirubrobacteraceae > Palsa-465. The sequence goes on from CAWHOH010000007.1 coordinate 111,812, forward strand.
GTCGCGCCCTCGGTGAACATGTGCAGCTCGCCGACGCGGTCAAGCGCGGCCTCCAGCCCGCCGGGGGTGCTCATCGACACGAGCTTGGTGAGGAACGCCTCGCCCTGCCAGCTGTGCGGGGTGCCGGCCGGGATGGACGCGTAGTCCCCCTGGCGCAGTGAGTACTCGGCGCCGTCGAGCACCAGGCGCACGCCGCCCTCCAGGACGTACATGCCCTCGGTGGTCTTCTCGTGCGCGTGCGCGGGGACGGCAGCGCCGCGCGGCAGCTCGACGGTGAACATGCTCAGGCCGCCCTCGGTCTCAGCCGCGGTGATCAGAGAGGTCACGAGCATTCCGCCGACGAGATGGCGCGGGCCCTCGCCGCGACGAAGGAAATACGGCTGGGCCGCGCCGGGGAGGACGTCGTCGGGCGCGTCGGCGCGCGGCGCCGCGTACTCCGCCTCGGGGAGGTACTTCATGTCGAAGTCGTGCTCGGCCTGACCGAATTTCGCGAACGGGACCTCGGGCCGGAAGCCCACGGGGAATGGCGCGTCCCCGTTGTACGGGATGCCGGTGAGGTCGAAGAAACGGTCCCAGCCGCCGGGGATGATCGGCCCCATGAACCCCTCGGGCGCGCCCCGGCCGATCCCGAGCTCGTAGAGCGTGCCGCCGGGCTGCTGTCGGAGGCCGAGCGGCCGCTGCTCATCGCGGGCGGCGGCGTGATCGGCGCCGACGCCGCCGGCGAGCTGCGCGCGCTGGCGTCAAGGCTCGGCGCTCCCGTCCTCGTCACGCAGATGGGCATCGGCGCGCTGGCCTCCGACGACGACCATCTCGTCGGCCAGGGCGGCGTGGTCTTCGGCGAGTCGGTCCTGCGCGCGCTGCGCGAGGCCGACGTGGTGCTCGCCGCGGGGTGTCGCTTCTCGTCATGGTTGTGGGACGGCATGGGGCCCACCGGCGCCGACAATCCCGACCAGCGCCTCATCCATCTCGACCGAGATCCCACGGTGATCGGTCGGCTGCGCCCGGCCGAGGTCGGCCTGGTCGGCGACGCGCGCGCCGTGCTCTCCCAGCTCGCCGAGAGCCTCGGCTCCGGTGCGGAGGCCGCCGACCCCAGGTGGCGGGCCGGGCTGCGGGCCGAGCACCTCGCCCACCGGGCAGCGCTCGCCGCGCTCGGTGCGGGCGAGTCCGATCCGATGCACCCGGCGCAGCTGGCCCGCGCCCTGGGCGAGGCGCTCCCCGAGGACGCGCTCGTCGTCTACGACGGAGCGCACACGAGCTTCTGGTCAAACGACCTGACCCCGGTGCCGGGTCCGCGCACGCGCTTTCACGATTCCGGCAGCAGCCATCTCGGCTTTGGCGTCCCGTACGCCCATGCGCTGGCCCTGCTGGAGCCGGGGCGTCCGGTGATCGACGTCACCGGCGACGGCGCGTTCGGCTTCAGCGTCGCCGAGCTCGACACCGCCGTTCGCTACGGCATCTCCGTCGTGCACGTCATCCATGACAACCAGGCGTGGGGCGTGATCGCGCAGAGCCAGAAGCGCCTCGGCTTCGAGCTGGGCACGAGCCTGGAGGGAACTGACTACGCCGCGATCGCGCGCGGCTTCGGCGCCCACGGCGAGCACGTGACCTCGGTGAGCGAGGTCGCGCCCGCGCTGGCACGCGCACTGGCCGTCGGCGGTCCCGCCGTCATCGACGCGCGGGTGCGCTTTGACCCGCACCCCGGCATGCCGCGCTTCGGCGCGATGGGCCGCCGGCCCTGATTGGGCGCGGCCGTCGCCGAGGCCGTATACACCAGTCATCAGCCCGAGCCACGCCCCGCGTCCCCCGTCGGCGCGTAGGCCGGTATCCTCAGCGCACGCGCGCTGGTTCGAGGAACCCGGTGAGAGTCCGGGACGGTCGCGCCACTGTGAGGGGATCGCGGAGCTCCCTGAGTCAGGAACTCGAGCCATCGTGAGACCGCTGAGGGAACGCGTGATTCCCGGGAGGTGCCGATGGACCAGAAGCATTCATGACCGAGTCCATCTCTGACCAGAGGAGCAATCCATGACCGAGTCGACTTCTGAGGCCCCGCGCGGAGACCTGACCACGCGCCTGGATGCCGGGCCGGTGATCTGTGCCGAGGGTTTCCTATTCGAGCTGGAGCGCCGTGGCTACCTGAGCGCCGGTGAGTTCGTCCCCGAGGTCGCCCTGGAGTACCCCGACGCCCTCCGGGCCCTGCACGTCGACTTCCAGCGTGCCGGCTCTGACATCGTCGAGGCGTTCACCTACAACGGTCACCGCGAGAAGATGCGGGTGATCGGCAAGGAGGACCTGCTCAAGCCGCTGAACCGCGCCGCACTCCAGATCGCCCGGGAGGTCGCCGACCAGCGGCCCGGTGATCTGATGGCCGGCAACATCTCGAACACCAACATCTGGGACCCCGCAGACACCGCCCGCCAGGCCGAGGTGCGCGGCATGTTCGAGGAGATGGTCGGCTGGGCCGTGGAGGGCGGCGCCGACCTGATCATCGGCGAGACGTTCTACTACGCCGGCGAGGCGCTGGCGGCGCTTGAGGTCGCGAAGGCCACGGGCCTGCCCGTCGTGGTCACCATCGCGCCGATGGCGCTGGAGGAGATGGCCGACGGGGTCGGCATCGTCGAGACCTGCCAGCGGCTGGAGCAGGCCGGCGCGGACGTGGTCGGCATGAACTGCTTCCGCGGGCCCGAGACGATGCTGCCCTGGCTGAAGCAGATCCGCGCAGCGGTGTCGTGCCACGTCGGTGCGCTGCCGATCCCCTACCGGACCACCGCCGAGGAACCGACGTTCTTCAACCTCTCAGATGACCGCGCCCGGGTGCCCTCGCCGCACGGCCGCACCTTCCCGACCGCGCTGGACCCGCTGTACGCGAATCGGTACGAGATCGGCGCGTTCGCCAAGGAGGTCCACGGCCTCGGGATCAACTACATCGGCGTCTGCTGTGGTGCCTCGCCCATGCTGGTGCGCGAGGTCGCCGAGGCGGTCGGGAAATCCACCGAGGCCAGCCGCTTCTCCGAGAACATGCACAACCACTTCATGTACGGCGACAACGAGCGGCTCCCCGAGCACATCGTCGCGCTCGGCGACCAGGCCTAGCGGCCACACCCCCGACCCAGTCGCGAGCGCCGGGTTTCGGTTGCGCGCGAACGCAAAACGGTGCAAGATGACCGTGTGCTGGTCACGAAACTGACCGGATGCACGTTGGCTGTGGCTGCTGCCCTCTCGATCGGAATTGCCCGCGGGGCGCAGCAGCCTCCCGACTCGGGGGTTCACGGGTTGGTGCTCTATGGGCCGACGTGCCCGGTGCAGCGTCCCGGCCATACCTGCGTTCGTCCCTTCCAGGCTTCGATCACGATCAGACGTGAGCCGGCCGGAACCGTGGCCGCGCTCGCGCGGTCCGGCGCCGATGGACGATTCGCCGCGCGCCTTCGCGCCGGTCGCTACCTACTCCAGCCGCACAACGGAAAGCCATACCCGCGAGCCCAGCCGCAGGTGATCTCGGTCAGCCGCCACCACTTCACGTCGGTGACGATCCGGTTTGACAGCGGGATCCGGTAACCCGGCGCATCAGCCGGCGGCTCGTTCGTCAGTGGATACCGAGATCGAGAACGCGCGTGCCCCAGTTGGTGAGGCCGTCGGGAGTCTGGCTCGCCTTGGGCGGTATGTACTCCGTTGCCATCCATACCGAGTTGCCGGATGGGTCGAGCACCGCCCATGAATAGTCGCCCCAGCGCGTGGCGGTCGGGTCGTAGTTGTTCTTGCCCGCGGCGGCGAGCGTGACGTTGCCGAACGACGTCCCGCCGCTGGGCAGCACCGAGTACGCCGCGCTCGGGAACTGGGTGTGGCCCGACAGCGTCATCACCATCACCGCGTTACCGCCCGGGGTGGCCTGGATGGCCGGATACAGCAGGTAGTTGCCCGCCAGCGCGACGTACCCCTGGCGGCGGAGCGGCGCCGCGGTCAGCACACCGTTGCTGACGGTCGGATGCACGTCGAACCAGGCGGCGCCGGCCCGGGCCGCGGAGTCGTTGGGGATGGTGACCGAGGTGTCGAGCTCGCCCCAGACGTCGCCGTTGATGAACTGCGTCTGCTGCATGCGATCATCGCCGGCGTCCAGCAGGCTGGTCGCGCCCTTTTGCTCGGCTCCGGGAGGTATCCCGTACGCCTCGGATCCGATCACCAGGCTCGAGAGCGTCGGCTTGCCGCCGGTGGCGACCGCGCCACGGTTGGTCATCGCCCAGACGCCGATGCGCTGGTCAAACGTGCCATTGGGATCCAGCGAGTTGAGGAAGTACTCGGCGGGCGGATTCCCGGTGGTGAGCGCCGGCTGGATCGATGCGGCCACCGCGCCGCCGATGTTGAGCTTGTCGAAATGGACAAAGTGCGCCGGGGTGGCCGTCGGGCCGGCCGCGACGAGTTGGCTCTTGGCGATCGCGTACACCTGCGCGCCGTTGAACTGTGGGCCGAGAAGCGAGAACTCGTTGGTGGTGATGTAGACGTTGAGCGGGTCGATGCCCAGCGTCGGCTGGTCCCCAAGGCACGGACAGCCTGGATGCTTGGGACCGGTCTTGCCGCCGATGTCGGTGGTGTCGATCTGATAGGTCGTCCACGGCGTCGTCGGGTCGCCCGAGGTGTTGACGGCCAGATCGACACGGGACTGAGTGCTGTCCGCGTTGATGAACAGGATCGTCGCGAACCACGTATGAGTGGCTGCGTCGTACTGGCAGCGGGGGTCGCTGGTGAACTCCCTCAGCCCCTCGTCGAACGGTCCGTTGATGTTGAACGGCCCAGCCACGACGCTGCCGTCGGGACGGTAGACCGTGTAGGCGGAGTTGACCATCTCAACGACGAAGCCGTTTCCGACACACAGCCCCTGATCGGGCGGCTCAAACTCCTGACCGAAGTTGGTCACAGCACTGTCGCGGCTGCTGACCCCATTGAAGTTGGCCAGCAACGCCGGCGCCGCGCTCGTCAGGGTCCCTCCCGCTGCCTGTGGCCTCGCCGCCACCAAGGGCGACGCGGTCGCGCCGCGTGGGATCCGGCGCACGCCCCGGGTCGGCACCGCCGCGGGCGTGCCCACGGAGGCGCTCGACGGCGAACCGGTGGTGCCGCTCGGGGAGATCGTCCCGGTGACGGCGCTCGCGTAGGACACCGCCGTCGAGCTCTGCGCCAATGCGCTCGGGGCCGGCAACAATCCGAGAAGAACGACCGCACCCAGCAACAGCGACAGATAGGCTCGGCCGCGCACCTCGTACCTCCTCCGCAGACATCGAATCGACGCGATCCTATGGCAACCGCAAGTCGTGGCGCAACTCCCGCCCAGGTGGTCTAGGGGTCCGCTGCGCCGCGCCCGGGGTCCGCTGCGCCGCGCCCGCACGCGATGCGGGTTCGTCGGCGCCGTGGCGGCCTTCGGTTTGCCTGGGGTTAAGACGCGTGGACCCTGACCGTCGGCGGCGAGGCGCGTTGGGAGAATGCTTGCCGAATGGGAAGCGACGCCGACACCGCCTTCGCGGCGAGCGACGATGTTGAACTGAGCGTGGTTGTGCCGGTGTACGGCTGCGCCGGCGCGATGCCATCGGGTTCTGCCGTACCACGAATGGCCGTCCTGACGGTCGCGTCAGTGGTCTCGATCGTCGCACGGTGACGAGCCCCGCCGCCGCGGTGACACCGACCGTGTTCAGCTTCACCGGGACCGAGCAGACCTACACAGTCCCCGGCGGCACTGATCGTGTGCAGGTAACGGCGATCGGCGGGAAGGGCGGATCGAGTGGACAGCCAGGCGGGCTGGGCGCCGACGTGAGCGGCACGCTGACGGTCACTCCGGGCGAAACCGCTCTTCATCGAGGTGGGCGCCAGCCCAGCGACCCCGACGGGACGGCCGCCTTCAACGGGGGCGGGGCCCGGCTGCCCCACGTCTTTCAGGCCTATTCCCCGATCCTCGACGAGGCGGCCACGGCGCTGGACAGAGCCGGCCAGCTCCTGTTGGCGCACCTCGCCGGCACGGAACGCGTCACCGTATAGGGAGTGGGCGGTGAGCGTGCCCGCGCGCAGCGGTTGAGGGCGTTGTGGACTGAGTGGTCTGCCCCCTCCCCATCCCGATCACCTGCTCTGAATCCGCGAGGTGATCGTCCGCCCAACTCCCGCTCTCGTCGAGCTCCAGGGCAGCCCCGATCGCCGCGCGGCCCAGGGCATTCGCGTAGGTGGGGAACGAATACGGGACGAGCGCGAGTTGCTCGACCGGCATCCCGGCAGCCATCGCGGTCGCCGCCAGCTGGGCGAGCTCGACCGCCCGCTCGCCCACGATGTGGCACCCGAGAACGCGGTGAGACCGGCGCTCGGCGATCACCTTGCAGAACCCCGCCTCGCGGCCATCGATGATGGGCCGCGGAACCGAGGCGAACGGCATGGTCGCCACCACCACGTCGTGGGCCTCCCGGGCCGCCGCTTCGGTGAGCCCGACCGACGCGTACTCCGGGTCGGTGAAGCTGCCGATGGGGCTCACCTCGGTCGGCAGGGAGGTCGTCGTCCCCAGGACGGCGTTGGTCGCGGCCGCCAACCCCTCGCGCACGGCCTCATGCACGACCATGGCCCGGCCGGTGACGTCGCCGGCGGCGAAGATGTGCGACGCGGCGGTACGCAGCCCGCCGTCAACCTCGACGTAGCCGCGCCGGTTGGTCTGGACGCCGGCTCGCTCAAGGTGCAGCTCCTCGGTTGCCGCCACCCACCCCGCCGCTACGACGGCGATCGTGGCTTCGACACGGTGCCTCCCCTCCCCGCCCGAGTGGACGAGTCGTACACCGGTGGAGCAGCGCTCGAAGCGCTCGATCACGCCGGCGGCCTCAATCACCCGGATACCTGACCCTCTGAGGCCGGCGCCCACGGCCGTCGAGACATCTTCGTCCTCGCTCATCAAGATGCGGGGCGCAACCTCGACGATGGTGACCTCTGAGCCGAACGCGTTGAAAATCGACGCGAGCTGCACCCCGGTCGCGCCCGCGCCGATCACGAGCAGCGAAGCCGGAGCCGCCGATAGGTGCCACGCGTCGCTGTGGGTCGCGGTCAGATCGGCGCCCGCAACCGGCAGCTGGCGCGAGGCTCCTCCCGTGCAGAGGATGATCTTGTCGGCCAGCAGCCGGGTCCCGTGCTCACTCTCAACGGTGTGGGGGTCGCTGAATCGCGCCGGGCCGGCGCCCTCGTGAATCGCCACTCCCGCGGCGGTGAGGTCATCGCGCAGCAGCGAGTGGGTGCGCACGTGCTCGGTCACCTCATCCACGCGCGCCAGCAGCCGGACGTAGTCCAACGTCGGCTCGACGGCGGCGATCCCGTACTGGGGGAGCTGCCTCGCCTCGCGGATCAGCCGCGCGGCATGAGCAAGCGTGCGCACCGGGACCGGTCCGTCGTTGGCGGCCATGCCCCCGAACGCGTCTCGCGTGATCAGCGCCGTGCGGGCTCCGAGCCGGGCCGCGCGCAGCGAGGCGATCACACCGGCAGGGCCGCCGCCGATGACCAGTACGTCGAGCGCGTCGGTCGAGGACGAGGCCACCGGCGGGATCATGCGAACGGCCGCCATACTCGCCATCGCCCGGATCGGATGAGGCGCCCGCCACAGCGCGACAACACGATGCGTGGCTGTGCGTGCGATGACGGTCCTACCAGGCCAGCAGGGGACCGCGCGCGTCGAGGACGTTCTCGACGCGGTCCCGCGCGACGGGGATCTCCTCGTGCGCGGACTGCTCGTCGGCGTTTGCGGGACGGACCGGGAGATCACGGCGGGGGTGTACGGCGCGCCGCCCGCCGGCGATGGGACGCTCATCCTGGGTCACGAGAGCCTCGGACAGGTGCTGACGGCGCCGGCCGGATCAGGCTTCGCCACAGGCGATCTGGTCGCCGGAATCGTGCGCCGCCCCGATCCGGTCCCGTGCCCCGCATGCGCGGCGGGGGAGTGGGACATGTGCCGCAACGAGCGCTTCGGCGAGCGGGGCATCGTCCGCCTTCACGGGTACGGGAGTGAGCTGTGGAGCGTTGAGCCGGAGTTTGGCGTCCTCATCCCGCCGAAGCTCGGTGAGCTTGGGGTTCTGCTCGAGCCGGCCTCGGTGCTGGCGAAAGCGTGGGACCAGGTGGACCAAATCTCGAAACGGGCATTCTTCGCGTCGAGCAGGGCGCTCGTCACCGGCGCGGGGCCGATCGGACTCATGGCGTGCCTGCTCGGGGTGCAGCGTGGCTACGAGGTCCACGCCGTTGACCTGGCGTCGGCGGGCGCGAAACGCGATCTCGTCGAGGCCCTCGGTGCTCACTATCACTCCGGCGACGCCGGCGACATCGACGTCGAGGTCGACGTGGTGGTCGAGTGCACGGGGCTCGGAGCCGTGGGGCGAGCAGCCGCCGGCAGGCTGGTGTCCGGAGGAATCATGTGCCTCACCGGCATCACCAACCCCGACCCCAACCTCGACGTGGATGCCACCGCTCTGAACCGCAACATGGTGCTGCACAATCAGGTCCTCTTCGGATCGGTGAACGCCGGGAGGCGGCATTGGGAACAGGCGGCCGTGGCGCTGGCGGCAGCGGACCCAGGGTGGCTGAGCGGCGTGATCACCCGACGCGTCCCCCTCGCCCACTGGACCGAGTCGCTCACCCCTGAGCCCGACGACATCAAGGTCGTCGTGGATCTCGCGGCGTGAGGGCCGATCGCCGGTCTGTTCCGCGCACCAAGCCGTCCGGCAAACCCGTACACTGATGTACGGTGAACCCGTTCAATTATCAGGGACCAATTCCGCCTCAGGCGCTCATCGATCGGCGGCTCGAGCTCGACGTTCTCCAGCGCGCGGCCGCCGATCGCATCGCGATCCGGCTCGCGGCCCCGCGGCGCTTTGGCAAGACCAGTCTGCTCGACGCCCACATCGCCTCGATGCGAACCGTCGGGCACCGAGCGGTGCGGATCGATCTGTCCAAGGTCGCCAACGTCGGGGACGTGGCCGCACGCGTGGCGGAGAGCTTCAGCGTGCTCCCGACCGATCCACGCCGGAGCGTCCGGCGCTGGGCCGCGCGGCTCGGCGTGACGGCGAAGCTCGCCGGCGTGCAACTCTCGATCGCTCCGAGCGCCGCGCGGCCGCAGGCCGATGAGGCACGCGCCGCTCTGCTCGAGCTCCTCGACGTACCGCTCAGCCTCCACGAGGCAGACGGCGGCCTCACGATCGTGTGCCTGGACGAGTTCCAAGACCTGCTCGTCGCCGACGACGCGCTCGACGGTCTCTTTCGCTCGGTGATCCAACACCACACGGCAGCCGCGGCCTACGTCTTCGCCGGCAGTCAACCCTCGCTCATGCGGGCGCTGTTCTCCGAGCGGGAACGACCGTTCTACGGCCAGGCCAGACCACTGGAGCTCCCACCCCTCCCGGTTGCCGAGGCAGCTCGCGACATCGAGGCCCTGCTCAGAGCCGACGGTCTGGATGCAGGCGAGGCGGTCGACGAGCTGCTCGCGTTCACCGGCGGACACCCCCAGCGCACCGTCCTGCTGGCCCATCACCTCTACAACCTCCTCGATCGGCCCGACCGACCCGACGACCTCGCGACAGCCGCCATCGACCTTGCTCTGGCGGAAACCCGGGATGCCCACCAGGCCGTCTGGGACGGGATCGGCCGAGTCGAGCGGGTCGTGCTGCTCGCGCTCTCCGACGGCCAAGCGCCGACCGGCAGCCGGGTCGCCGACGAACACCGCATCGCCCGCAGCACACTGCAGGACGCGCTCGAACGCCTCGTCGCCGACGAACGCAATGTCCGGCGCGACGACCAGGAGCGGCCATTCGTGCTCGACCCCCTCCTCGCCGAGTGGCTCAGACGCCGCTGAGTTCCGGGTCGAGGGCGGTGCCGCCCGGGACGCGGCGCCGCGTCGCGCGCCTCAGGCACACCGGCGCGAGGGCGATGATGGCGAGGGTGAGGCCGCTGAGGACCATCAGCGCCGGGTAGTCGTCGTATCCGTGGAAGCGGAACACGACGTGGTCTGTGCCCGCGGGCACGTCGACGGCGATGAGCGCAGGCGCGACCATCCGGGTCGGCTGGGGCCGGCCGTTGACGATGGCCGTCCACCCGGGGTCATAGGAGGCGCTGAGCACCGCGACGCCGGGACGGCGCATTTGCAGCGTCGCCGCGGCCTGGCCGTGGTCGAGGTCGGCGGATTGCGCGCGGGCCGCGCCCGCGGAGGGCTGGCTTCGCGCCATCGGTAGGCGGCCATCTCGGCCACCGTTGACGCCGTACCTGACGCCGAGATATGCGCCGTCGGCGGCGAGCCCGGAGCGCAGCAGCGGGATGCTGCGAACGCCGACGTTGGTCCGGTTCGCGGAGATCTCTCCGACGATCCGGCCGGGCTGGATGTACCCGGCGTCCGGCAGGGTCCAGAGCGAGTAGGGGCCGGAGCGCATCGCCAGCCGCGCGCGCACCGGCGGCTGGTGTCCGGCGGGGAGGATGAGGTACCGGATCGCGAACAGGCGGTAGTCGGAGGGATCGCGCTCCTGAAAGAAGTCTTCGGGGTCGGTCATCAGCGATGCGGTGCGCAGGGTGTAGCCGACCTCGTCGACGTCGCGGCTCTCCAGGTACTTGAACACGGGCACCGCCCCGACGGTGAAGTCCTGGCCCCAGTTGGACGGCATTCCGGCGTAGGTCCGGCCGCCGCCGTCGCGCCTGATCACCGCGAGGAGGCGATCGAGCTGCACGCCCTGGGTGGCCTCGGCGCGGCGCTGGCCCGCGATCGCGGCGCCGTCATGGCGGGCAACGGCGCCGAGCTGGAGCCAGGCGGGGGCCAGCACCACGGTCGCCGCCACGCCCACCGCGGCCGCCGACAGGCCGGGCGGCCGGCGCGGGACCCGAGCCGTGAACAGACGCACGCAGCCGCCCGCCAACCACGCCACCCCCCGACCGGCGAGCAGCAGCGCGGCGAGCTGCACGCCCATCATGAAGCGGCGGAAGAAGAGGTCGGAGTGGCCAGGGATCACGTCGACGAGCGACCCGAACGTCGTACGACCGAACGAGAGCACCAGGCACACCCCCAGCGCGACCAGCAGCGCGCGGGCGTCGGCGTCGCTGGACCACGCCAGCCAGGCCAAGCCGAACCCGAGCGCCGCCAGCACGGTCACGACCGGCAGCCGGCCGTGGTCAAGCAGGCCGCCAGAGACCAGCCAATCGAGCACGCGACGCGCCCCGTAGCCGTCGACCAACCCGGTGCCCTGAAATGGCTCGTTGACGGCCGCCCACCCGCGCTGCGCCAGGAGCGGGACGATCACCCACGCCGCCGCGAGCAGCGAACCGCCGAGCAGGACTGCAGCGCGCCGCAACCGGGCCGCGAGCGGCCGGCCGGCGACCAGCGGCCAGACGAGCAGCACCGACAGCGCCAGGTAGCCGGTCTCGAAATGCAGCGCGATGGTGAGCGCCGTAAGCAGGACCGCCCGGCGTAGCCGCGTCCGTCGCGGATCGCGCGCCAGCTGTAGCCCCACGTCAGCGGCAGCGTCCACGACGCCCACAGCTGCGTCCACACCCCGAACCCCGTCCACACATAGGCGTGCTGCTCATAGCCGACCCCGGTGGCGCTGACCAAGAACGGAGCCATCGCGGCCGAAGCGGCCGCCGCCGGCCTACCCGCCCCGAACGCGCGGGCCGACAGATAGATGCTGATCGGCCACAGCGAGAGCAGCAGGTACAGCGACCACCGAAACGCCGCGTCAGGCCCGAACAGACAGCCCCGCGCAGCCCGGTCAGCATCGCCGGCAGGCTCTGGTAGTGCAGAAACTGCGGCGACCCCTGCCCCAGAAACGGGAACCAGCTCGATCAGGGGCAGGTGCCCGGCCCGCAGCTGCGCCGTCGCGAACCGCACCATCTGCTCATGCAGCGAGCTGTCGTTCAGATACGCGACCCCCAGCCTCAGCGCCCGCAGGCTGACGAGGTTCCAGCCGACCGCCGCGGCGACGAGCAGCCACGGCCACCACAAGGCGGTCCGGCCCCCGCCATCCCCCGGGGGCCGGACAGCCGATCGCTTCATCGCCGACGCCCGCGCCGGGCGGGCGGCGGCCACCGTCATCCCGATCAACGGGCGCCCGTGTTGCCCGTGTTCCCAGTACCGGGGCCCGTGTCGCTGTCAGGCGCAACGGTGCAGCGGGCCAAGTGGAAGCTGCCCTCGGCGGTGTTGCCGGCGGACTGGCCCGAGCCGATGACCTCCGTCCCGTTCGCGCCCACGAGAACCTTCACGGGCGTCGTCGGCGCGCCGGCTCCCGGTCCGGGTGTACAGGTGACCGGGCCGCTGACGGTTGCCGCCCCCGACGCCATGTAGATCGTGATCTGCTCGTGGGTTCCCAGTGCGGTGAGCTTTCGGTTCACCTGGGGCAGATTCTCGTTCTGGATGTAGTTCAACTTCACCAACACCGAGCCGTCGCCCTGCTTGGTGATGGCAAACGCGGAGGGGCGGCCGAACCGCCCAGGGCGAGCACGAGCGCCACGCCGACGCCCGCCAGCCCAAGCGTGCTGCCCGCGAGAATCCGTGGACGCCGGATGATGCGAGCCCCACCCGCCCGCCCCGGCTGGGGTCGATCGGCCTGCGCGAGCGTCGGGCCGTGCTCTCGAGCGAGATCACTCCAGAGATTGTCCGTGAACTTAGTCATTGGCGTGGTGCTCCTTTCTCAGCCGGGACCTCGCCCGGGACAGTCGTTTTCGCAATGCGACACGGGAGACGCCGAGGACCAGCGCCGCCTCCTTCGGGGTGAGCTCCTCCAGGTCGACGAGCTCGATCGCCGCCCGCTCGAGTGCGGGGAGCTGCTCGCAGCGCCGTATCAGCGCGGCGCCCTCACGCTCGGCATCGATCCGCTGGGCGAGCTCCTCGATCTCGTCCTCGTCAAGGGGCCGGCGGCCGCTGAAACGCGTGACCGCGTCTCGGCCGCTCGCCGACTGCTCGCAGTGGCGGGCGAACACGCGGGCGGCGATGCCGAACAGCCACGCCCGATCCGATCCCCGGCGGGGGTCGAACCCGGCAAAGCCGTCCACGGCCCGGACGAACGTCTCGGAGGTGAGATCGGCGACCGTCTGCGGATCGCGGCATCTGCGCGCGAAGTAGCCCATGAGGACGTCGACGTTGCGCCGGTACACCTGCTCGAACTCCTCGAGGGGTGAGCTCGGTGGACGCCCGCCCGACCGCATCCTCAACGCGACCGGTCGCTCCCGCATCGTTCTCACCAGTGTTTTTGACTCAGTGCTCATGTCCCCTAGTTGCGGTCCTCGCCGACGGCTGTGACATCGCCCGTCCGGGCGCCCGCCGGTCACCCCAGGCGCGGCGGCTGATCCCGCCGCCGCGGGCGCGCGACGCGATCTACGCGTTCGCCGGCGGAGCTGCCGCTAGCGGACGCAGAAGCTCGCCGAGCTCTGGTTGAAGCAGAGCAGGCCGCGCAGCGTCTCGCCGTCCGCGTCGAGCACCACCAGACGCGGCTCGCGGTTGCGGTCGAGGATCTGCACCGCGTCGGCCAGCGGAGTGGCCGGCGTCACGGTGGCGACCTCGCGACTCGCGAACGCCAGCGCAGGAGCGGTGTCGGGTGCCTGGGGATCGAGGGCATCCCGGTCGATGGCGCCCCGGAACGTCGGTCCGTCGACCAGCAGCACCACACGCTGGCTGGACCGCTCGAAGGCCCGGCGCACCTCGCCCACGCCGATATCTGCCGGAAACGTCTTGGGGCGGCCGATCATGATGTCGCCGACGGTCAGCGGGAGCGCGTCCTCGCGCGGGATGCGATGACGTGATCGATTGCCGACACCCACACCACAGATATTAAGCATCGCGCCATCGACCGCAAGCAGCCCACGCTCGAGGGATCTAGCATCGTCGGTGTGTTTGAGGCCGGCGCGATCATCCTGGCCGGCGGCAGGTCCTCTCGGATGGGCTCGCCCAAGGCCGCGCTCGATTGGCACGGCTCGACGCTCCTGCGCCGAGTCACCGGCTTGGCCCAGCGAACCGTCGACGGTCCGGTGGTGGTGGTGCGCGCCCCCGGGCAGAAGCTCCCCGAGATCCATCCATCGATCGAAGTGGTGTCCGACGAGCGCGAGGGTCGCGGGCCGCTGCAGGGACTGGCGGCCGGGCTGGGCGCCATCGGTGACCGCGCCGAGGTCGCCTTTGTCTCCTCCACCGACGTGCCGCTGCTGCACCCGGCGTTCATGCGCCACGTCATCGATGCCTTCACCGCCGATGTGGACGTCGTCCTGCCCGAGATCCACGGCTTCCGCCAACCGCTGTCGGCGGCCTACCGCACGAGCCTCCTGCCCGAGGTGCAGGCCCTGATCGCCGATGACAAGCTCAAGCCCGCGTTCCTGTTCGAGCGCCGCCCGGTGCTCCGGCTCGACGACGAGGCGATGTTGCGCGACGCGGCCGTGGCCGCCGGGGACCCCGGCCTGGCCTCGGTGCGCAATCTCAACGAGCCCAGCGACTACGAGCAGGCCCGCGCACTACCCGCGCCCAAGATCGAGGTTCGCCGCTTCGGGACGCTCGCGTTGAACGGCGCTCCGCGTGTCCATCGCGTGGCCGCCTGGACCCTGGGTCAGCTCGCCGACGCCATCGCGCTGGCCTTGGACGAGCATGTCGTGGCCGCGCTCAACGGCGACCAGATCACACGCGATCGTCAGCTGCCGCTGGCCGCGGGCGATACGGTCGGTTTCATGGTCGCCGACGCCGGCGGTTAGATGGCGGACACCCTGCTCAGGGCAGCTGGGACGTGGTTTAGCATCGAGGTATGGCAACGCCACCGGGCGGCTATTTCGGTCGCGCGCTGATCGTCAACCTCACGACCGGCGAGAGCAGCATCAAGACGATCCCTGAGCCCGTCCTGCGGTCATTCGTCGGAGGTGCCGGGCTGGGGGCGTGGCTGATGCACGAGTGCTGCCCGCCGGGTGTCGACGCGCTGGCCCCCGAGGCGCCGCTGATCTTCGTCTTCTCGCCGCTGGTCGGCACCCCGCTCACGACGAGCGCGAAGTTCGCGGTGGTCGCGAAGTCCCCCCTCACCGGCCGCTTGACCGATGCCATGGCCTCCAGCCACTTCGCGATCGCCGGCAAGCTCACCGGGCACGACGCCATCGTCGTGCGCGGCTGCTGCGCAGAGCCCTCGGTGCTCATGATCGACGGCAGCTCGGCGTGGGTGGCGCCTGCCGAGGATCTGTGGGGGCTCACGGCCGCCGAGACCGAGGCGCGGCTGCGCGAACGGATGGGACCAGCTTGGCGGGTGGCGGCGATCGGGCCCGCCGGCGAGCGCGTCGTCCGCTACGCCACCGTCTCTCACGACGGCAGGCACGCCGGCCGTGGGGGTCTCGGCGCGGTGCTTGGCTCGAAGTGGTGCAAGGCGGTCATGGTGCGCGCGCGGACCAAGGTCGCCTCCGCGGATCCGCCCGCGGTGCTGGCCGCCGCCAAGGAGCTGCGCCAGCGGTCCTTCGGCCAGGCGACCGAGAAGTACCGCGAGCTGGGCACGATGGCCAACCTGCTGGCCTTCAACGCCATCTCCGCGCTGCCGACCCGCAACTTCTCGGCCGCCTCGTTCGAGGGAGCCGAGGCGCTCAGTGCCGAGCAGATCGCCGAGCTGCGCCAGGTGGCGCGCAACTCCTGCGCGTCGTGCACGATCGGCTGTGAGCACGTCTACAAGAGCCGCGGCGACAAGAAGGTCCGCATGGAGTACGAGAACGTGTTCGCGCTCGGACCGCTGTGCGGCGTCAATGACCCCGACATCGTGATCGCCGCCAGCGGACGCTGTGACGAGCTCGGACTGGACACGATCTCCACCGGAGGAACGATCGCGTGGGCGATGGAGTGCGCCGAGAAGAACCTGATCGACACGCCGTGGCTGCGCTTCGGCGACGGCGAGGCGCTTCTGCGCGCCATCGAGGAGATCGGGGCCCGGGAGGGCATCGGCGACCTGCTCGCCGAGGGCTCCCGCTTCGCCTCCCGGATGGTGGGCCACGGATCCGAGGCGTTCGCCGCCCACGTCAAGGGCCTCGAGCTCCCGGGGTACGAGCCGCGTACGCTTCAGGCGATGGCCCTCGGCCTTGCGGTCAACGCACGCGGCGCCGACCACAACCGGTCGGGCGCCTACGAGGCCGACCTCTCGGGCCAGCACGACCGTCTGCACGGCGGGGAACCCCACGTCCGCGGGGCGATCGAGACCGAGGACCGCGCGGCCATCATGGACTCCCTCATCCTCTGCAAGTTCCTGCGCGGCGTCTTCGCCGAGGGCGGGCGCGATCCGATGGCCGAGTGGGCGCGCTTGCTCAACACCGTCACCGGCTGGGACACCGACGCCGCCGAGCTGGCCCGGACGGCGCAGCGCATCGTCATGACCAAGCGCCTGTTCAACCTGCGCGAGGGGTGGACCCGCGAGGAGGACTGGCTGCCCGAGCGGTTCCTGTCGGAGCCGGTGGCCCTGGAGTCGGGCAGAACGGCGACGCTCAGCCCGGAGCGTCTGGAGTCGATGATCAGCTCCTATTACCGGGGGCGCGGCCTCCAAGCCACGGGCCTGCCGCGCAGCGAGACACTCGACGAGCTGGACCTGGTGGGGCTCGGGAGCGGTTCTGGACAAATAGGTTTAGGCAAGGGAGACTTGGACTGATGGCCACCACTTCTGCGACGCAGCCGACCTCGATCACCAAGAACGTCTCTCTGCGGATCGACGGGCACGAGGTGACCGTCCGTGAGGGCACCACCATCCTGCAGGCGGCCGCCCAACTCGAGATCAGCATCCCCGTCCTCTGCCACGACGACCGCTACGACCCCGTCGGGGTCTGCCGCATGTGCGTTGTCGACGTCGGCGCGCGCGTGTACGCCGCGGCGTGCGTGCGCCCCTGCGAGGAGGGGATGGAGGTCACCACCACCGGCGAGACGCTCGACCGCCACCGCGCGACCCTCACCGAGTTGCTGCTCGCCGACCAGCCCGATCCCGCCACGGATCCCAAGGAGACGACGACCGCTGACAACGAGCTGCTCGTCCTGGTCCGCCAGTACGGCGTGGAGAAGGACGAGGAGCAGCTGCCCCAGGGCGAGGGCCGCGGCCTCGATGACTCCAATCCGGTGATCGCGGTCAACCACGACGCCTGCATCCTGTGCGACCGCTGCGTGCGCGCCTGCGACGACATCCAGGGCAACGACGTCATCGGCCGCAGCGGCAAGGGCTACGCCACCCGCATCGCCTTTGACCTCAACGACCCCATGGGCGAGTCCTCCTGCGTCACCTGCGGGGAATGCGTCGCGGCGTGCCCGACCGGGGCGCTGACCAACAAGCCGCTGCATGACATCCCGATCCGGCCGCGCTCCGAGCTGCGCCAGGTCGACACCGTCTGCCCCTACTGCGGCGTGGGCTGCGCGCTCACGTACCACGTCGACGACGAACGACAGGCCGTCGCCTTTGCCGAAGGCCGCGACCAGCCCGGCTCCAAGGGCCGGCTCTGCGTCAAGGGTCGCTACGGCTGGGACTACGCCCGCTCCCCGCAGCGCCTGACCACCCCGCTCATCCGGCGCGAGGACGCCTACCCCAAGGGACCGCTGTCGGGCGACGTGAAGGGCGAGGGACAGGGGGCGGCGCAAGCCCGGAGGCCTCGTTGACTACGACGAGGTCATGCCCCACTTCCGGGAGGCGAGCTGGGAGGAGGCGATGGACCTCATCGCCGGCCGCCTGGTCGGGATCCGTGACGAGTACGGGCCGGGCGCGATCGCCGGCTTCGGCTCGGCCAAATGCTCAAACGAAGAGGCCTACCTCTTCCAGAAGCTCATCCGCGCCGGCTTTGGCACCAACAACGTCGACCACTGCACCCGGCTGTGTCACGCCTCCAGCGTCGCCGCACTGTTCGAGGGCGTCGGCTCGGCGGCGGTGTCGACCACCTACGGGGACATCATCAACGCGGATGTCGCGATCATCGCGGGCTCCAACACCACCGCCAACCACCCGGTCGCCTCCTCGTTCTTCAAGCAGGCCCGCCGCCGGGGCACCAAGCTGATCGTCGTCGACCCCCGCCGCGAGCGCGTCGCCGACCACGCCGACATCTATTGCCAGATCAAGCCCGGCACCGACGTCGCCTTCTACAACGGCGTCATGAGCGAGATCATCGAGATGGGGCTGGTCGACGAGGAGTTCATCGCCAAGCGCACCAGCAACTACGAGGCGCTGGCCGAGCTGCTCAAGCAGTACCCCGCCGAGCGAGCAGGGCAGATCTGCGGCATCTCACCGCGAACGCTGCGCGACGTGGCCCGGACCTGGGGCGAGGCCGGCGCGGCCGTCGTCTATTGGGGGATGGGCATCTCCCAGCACACCACCGGGACCGACAACGCCCGCTGCCTGATCGCCCTGTGCGCGGTCACCGGGCAGGTCGGGCGCCCCGGCAGCGGGCCTGCACCCGCTACGCGGCCAGAACAACGTTCAGGGGGCCTCTGACTCCGGTCTGATCCCGATGTTCTATCCCGACTACCAGCCGGTGGACCGCCCCGCCGCCTGGGAGCGCTTCGAGCGGGCCTGGGGCCGCGAGCTTGACCACGCACGCGGGCTGACGGTCACCGAGATCGTCTCCTCGGCGCTCAAGAAGGGCGTGCGCGGGATGTACATGATGGGCGAGAACCCGTTCCTGTCTGACCCCAACATCAACAAGGTCCGCAAAGCGCTCAGCGCCCTGGACTTCCTCGCGGTGCAGGACATCTTCCTCACCGAGACCGCCGAGTTCGCTGACGTCATCCTGCCGGCCTCCTCGTATCTGGAGAAGGACGGCTCCTACACCAACACCGACCGCCGCGTCCAGCGCGGGCGCAAGGTGCTGGACCCGCCCGGCGAGGCGCGGGTGGACTGGGAGATCATCCAGGACATCTCAAACCGGGTCGGCTATGGAGATGAACTACACCTCGGCGGAGGAGATCTTCGACGAGCTCGTCTCGCTGATGCCCAACTACACCAACCTCAACTACGGGAACCTCGGACCGACTGGCAAGCTCTACCCCAACGCCGACCCCGAGACCTCCGACGGGACGATCGTCCTCTTCCAGGACCAGTTCAACACCGACGACGGGCTCGCGCACCTGGTGCCCGCCGAGTGGATGCCCGCCAAGGAGCTGCCCAGCGAGGAGTACCCGTTCGTGCTCAACACCGGCCGTCTGCTCGAGCACTGGCACACCGGCTCGATGACCCGGCGCTCCTTCGCGCTTGATTCGATCTCGCCCAAGGCGACCGTCTTCATCAGCCCGATCGACGCCGAACGGCTCGGCATCGCCGACGGCGAGTTTGCCCGGGTGACCTCGCGACGGGGCACGATCGAGCTCGAGGCGCGCGTGTCGCACCGCGAGACCCCGGGCAGCTGCTTCATTCCCTTCCACTTCCGGGAGGCGGCCGCCAACCTGCTCACCATCGACGAGATCGACCCCTTCGGGAAGATCCCCGAGTTCAAGTTCTGCGCCGTCCGGGTCGAACCGGCTGCGGTCGGCGCGGAGGCGGCGTCATGAGCACCGTCAACGGCCACGTTCCCGGGCGGGAGGCGCGCGCCGGGAAGTTCAACGGTCCGAGCCTCATCCCGTCGCTCAACGTCATCCAGCGCGAGCATGGCTGGCTGCCCGCGCGAGGAGCTCGTGCGCCTCAGCCGTGAGACGCGGCGCCCGCTGTATGAGATCGAGGGGCTCGATCTCGTTCTACCCCACTTCCGGGTGGGGCGCCGCCGCGGGTCGAGGTCACCGTGTGCCGCGACCTGTCCTGCTGGCTGCACGGCGCAGACGAGCAGATCGCGCAGGTCCATGCGCGCTACGGCGACGACGTCGAGATCGAGGTCCGCGAGGTGTCCTGCATCGGCCGCTGCGACATCGCGCCGGCCGCCACGGTCCAGGAGCAGCCCGTCGCGGCCGCCGACGTCGGTGCCGCCGTCGAGCGCGTCCGGGCCACCGCGGGCCGCCGATCAAGGCGCCGAGGCGACCGAGCCGCGGACCTGGCCCAACGACCCCTACGCCGGCCAGGAGCCCGACGCGCGCTACGCCACCGTGCGGGCGATGCTCGCCGGCGAACTCGAGGCCGAGCAGGTCATCGCGACCCTCAAGGACTCGGGTCTGCGCGGTATGGGCGGCGCCGGCTTCCCCACCGGCTCCAAGTGGGAGCTGGTCGCCGCCCAGGAGCCCGAGCCGAAGTTCGTGATCTGCAACGCCGACGAGTCCGAGCCCGGGACCTTCAAGGATCGCCAGATCCTCATGGAGGAGCCGCATCTCGTGATCGAGGGCATGCTGCTCGGGATGCTCGCCGTCGGCGCCGAGCAGGGCTGGGTGTTCATCCGCCACGAGTACGGCATCGAGGAGGACGCCGTACGCGCCGAGCTTGACCGCGCCCGCGCCGCCGGGCTGCTCGGCACCGACGTCCTTGACTCGGGTCGCCAGCTTCAGATCGACATCTTCACCTCGCCCGGCGGCTACATCCTCGGCGAGGAGTCGGCGCTGATCGAGTGCATGGAGGGCCATCGCGGCGAGCCGCGCAACAAGCCCCCGTTCCCCGGGGTCAGCGGCCTCTGGGGCAAGCCGACCCTGATGAACTCCGTCGAGACCTTCGCCGCAGTTCCGATCATCCAGCAGCGCGGCGCGCAATGGTGGAAGGATCAGGGCGTCAACGGCGGCACCGGCCTGAAGTTCTTCGCCGTCTCCGGACACATCGCCAACCCCGACGTCTACTGCGTGCCCATGGGCACCACCGCCCGTGAGCTCATCGAACTGGCCGGTGGGATGGCCGACGGCGCGACCCTGCAGGCGTTCCAGCCGGGCGGCTCGTCCTCGAACTTCCTTGGTCCCGAGGAGCTCGACGTCCCGCTGGACTTCAAGCCACTGGCCGATGCCGGCTCGATGCTCGGGTCCGGCGCGGTCGTGGTCATCGACGACCAGACCGACCTGCTGGCCGCCGCCACCAACGTCCTGCGCTTCTTCCGCAACGAGTCCTGTGGCAAATGCGTGCCCTGCCGCGTTGGGTCCCACAAGGCCCACACCATCCTCAGCAATGCGTTGGCCGAGGGGTTGGGCCCCGACGACATCGACGCGCGCATCGATCGCCTGGAGGAGACGCTGCGGATGACGTCGATCTGCGGGCTGGGACAGGTCGCGCTGGGGCCCGTGATGAGCGTCCTGCGCCGCGGGCGCGCGGGCGCCCCCAACTGAGCGACGCCATGGCCGCCACCGGCCGCGAATTCTTCACCGCCAAGACGGTGGCCGAAGCGCTGGCCGACTTCCGCCCGGCACACCGCACCGCCACGGAGACCGTCGCGCTCGACGACGCCGCCGGCCGGATTCCCGCCGCCGACATCCTGGCCCGGGAGGCGCTGCCGGGCTTTGACCGCTCCAGCGTCGACGGCTACGCCGTCCGCGCCCAGGACACCTTCGGCGCCTCGGACTCGATCCCGGCGTACCTCGCTCTGACCGGCAGCGTGGCCATGGGCGCGCCCGCCGACGTCGCCCTGCCCGACCACAGCGCCATCGCGGTCCCCACCGGCGGTGCGCTCCCCGACGGCGCCGACGCCGTGGTGATGATCGAATACACCCAGGAGGCGATGGCGGGCACGATCGAGGTGGTACGGCCGGTCGCGCCCGGAGAGGGCATCGTGCGCGCCGACGAGGACATCGCGCCAGGCCAGGCCGCGGTACGGGCCGGCGCGCCGCTGAGAGCGCAGGACGTCGCGATGCTGGCCGCACTGGGGATCACCGAGCTCGAGCTGCACAGCCCGCCCGGGGTGAGCATCCTGGCCACCGGCGACGAGCTCATCGCGCCCGGCGCTGGGCGCCTCGGCCCCGGCCAGGTGCGCGACGCGCTGAGCGGCTCCGTGGGCGCACTGGTGCGCGAGGCGGGCGGGCAGCCTCACCCACCGCAGATCGTCCGCGACGATCCCGCGCGCGCTGCACGACGCGCTTGGTCATGCACTCGTCGACAGCGACGTGGTGGTCATCTGCGCGGGCTCGTCGGTCGGCGCGCGCGACGAGACGGCGGCCGCCGTCGCCTCCGTTCCGGGCGCCGAGATCTGGTGCCACGGCCTGGCCATCAAGCCGGGCAAGCCGACCCTCCTGGCCGCCAGCGATGGGATCCCCATCATCGGGCTGCCCGGCAACCCGCGCTCGGCGCTGGTGGTGTTCCGGCTCATCGGTATGCCGCTCGTGCGCCGCGCCGGGGGCTGGAGCGCCGAGCATCGCGCCGCGTCGACCCTGCGGCGGCTGTCGCGCGACCTGCCCTCGGCGGCCGGTCGCCTCGACGTCGTCCAGGTCCGGCTATCGGGCGAGGACGAGGCTGAGCCGATCTTCGGCCCCTCTGCGCTGCTGTCGGTCCTCACCGCCGCCGACGGCTACGTGATCGTTCCCGAGGACGCCAACGGACTGTCAGCCGGCGAGACCGTCGAGGTGTTCCTCTATCGCTGAGCGCACCACGCCGTTTCTGCGCGACGTGCCGCTGGCTCGAGCGCTCGAGGAGTGGGTGCGCTGCCGCGCGGCGGCCGGCTGCCCGTCACGGGTATCCGCGGTGACGGTGGCGCTCGATGAGGCGGTCGGGCGGGTCACCGCCGAGCCGATCTGGGCCTCGCGATCATCACCACCGTTTGACGCGGCGGCCATGGACGGCATCGCCCTGCGCGCTGCCGAGACGCGGGGCGCCAGCGAGACCACCCCCCTGCTGCTCGCGCCCGATGCGTTCGCGGTCGTCGACACCGGCGATCCCCTCCCCGAGGGCTACGACGCCGTGGTCATGCGCGAGCACGTCCACTACGTCAACGGCCAGGCGGAGCTGCGCGCCGCCGTCGCGCCCTACCAGCACGTGCGCTCGATCGGCGAGGACATCAGCGCCACCGAGCTGCTCCTGCCCGCCGGGCACCGCCTGCGCGCGGTCGACGTCGCCGCAGCCGCGGCAGCCGGCGCCACCGAGATCGCGGTGCGCCGCGCGCCGGTCGTCGCGATCCTGCCCACCGGCGACGAGATGCGCCCCGCCGGCTCAGAGCTCGCCCCCGGGGAGCTGCTGGACACCAACTCGCTGATGCTCGCCGCCCAGGCCCGTGCCGCCGGCTGCGAGGCGATCACGCTGCCCATCGAGCCCGACGACGAGGACCGCATCGCGGCCGCGATCCGCGGGGCGATCGGCGACTGCGACCTGATGATCGTCATCGCCGGCTCCAGCGCCGGACGCGACGATTACACCGCCCAGCTGGTCGAGCGGCTGGGCACCCTCGCCGTCCACGGCGTCGCCGTCCGGCCCGGACACCCGGTCGTCCTGGGCGCCATCGACGCCACGCCGGTGATCGGCGCCCCCGGCTACCCGGTCTCGGCGTCGCTGACCTTCGACATCTTCGCCGCCCCGCTGCTGGCCGATCTCGAGGGCGCCGTGGCGACCCCGCGGCCCCAGACGCGGGCCCGGCTGGCGCGCAAGGTCGTCTCGGTGATCGGCTCCGACGACTGGGTCCGGGTGCGGCTGGGCCGGGTCGGCGGCGGCCTGGTGGCCTCGCCGCTGCCGCGCGGCGCCGGCGTGCTCACCTCGCTGGTCCGCGCCGACGGGCTGCTGGTCATCCCCACCGAGGTCGAGGGCCACCACGCCGGCGAGGAGGTCGACATCTCGCTGCTGCGCAGCCTTCCCGAGATCGAGGGCACGATCGTCGCCATCGGCTCCCACGACCCCATCCTCGATCTGGCCGCCTCCGAGCTGCGCGTCCGCGACCCCAGGGTGACGCTCGCCTCCAGCAACGTCGGCTCGCTGGGCGGCCTCATCGCGCTGCGCGACGGGCTCTGCCATCTCGCCGGCTCGCACCTGCTCGAACCCGAGACCGGCGAGTACACCATCCCGTACGTCAAGCAGATGCTCGCGGGCCGCGATATCGCCATCGTCCGCCTCGTGCACCGCGAGCAGGGACTCATCGTCGCCCCCGGGAACCCGCTCGGCCTGCGCGGGATCAGCGACCTCGCCCGGCCCGAGCTGCGCTACGTCAACCGCCAGCGGGGCGCGGGCACCCGCGTCCTGCTCGACTACGAGCTCCAGCGCGCCGGCATCGACGCCACGGCCCTCAGCGGCTACTCCCGCGAGGAGCCGACGCACCTGGCCGTCGCCGCCGCCATCTCCGCGGGCCGGGCCGACTGCGGCCTGGGCGTGCAGGCCGCCGCCCGAGCCTTCGGGCTGGACTTCGTGCCCATCGCCCAGGAGCCGTACGACCTGGTGCTCGACGCGCGCCACGGCCGAGTCAGAACGCCTGGCGCCCGCTATGGGCGCTCATGGAGACCCCGGAGTTTCGGACCGCCGTCGAGGCGCTCGGCGGCTACGACACCAGCGAGATGGGCCGGCGCATCCGCTGAGGAAGGCGTTCAGCCGCCGCCGAGTCCCGTGCTGAGCACCACCTCGGCGGCGTCGACGGGAAAGACGTCGTCCTCCACGGGCGCGAAGAAGGTACCGTCGCTGCGCACCGCCTCGAAGTCCTGGCCGAGCAGGTCGCGGTAGAGGTCCTCGGCCCGGGCCACCGATCCTGCATCATCGGGCGACCACTCGGCCAGCACCTCGTCGCCGTCGGCCGTGCTGCGCACCAGCTTTCCCATGGTTCGATGGTAGACGGAAGCCGAAGCCGCCAAACGTCTACGGTGAGCGCCAACCGTCGGCCAGGTGGGGCAGCAGGTATGCCTGCAGGTCGTGGTCGGTCCCGCCGGTGGCGTCGCTGTCGTCGTAATGGTGGCCCGGGCGCTCGATCAGCTCGACGGGAAAACCCCCCGCCTGGAGCTGGGAGATCTCGTTGCGGACGCCGTCGATCGGATACGTCTCGTCCTCGGTGTGGGCGAGGTGGACGACATGGAACCTGAAGCTGGCGGCGGCAAGGGACGCCGCCGCGCTGGACCCGGTGTCCCGGAACGGGGAGGTGTTCTCGGCGAGCAGGCCGGCGAACATCGTCGAGTGATAGAAGGCGGTGCGATAGGCGAGATCGCCGCCTGAGGAGTAGCCGCCGATGACGACCTGATGCCGGTCGATGTTGAAGTGGGTCTCGACGTCGGTGATGGCAGCCAGGACCTTGTCCTGGTCGGCGTTCGGATCCCAGCAATCGTCCTCCCGGCCGCCGATCGAGATGGCGATGTAGCCCTGGCTGCCGCCGGGCGAGATGGTGTAGATGTCGCCCGCCCCCTCCCCGCCACACCCGTGCATCCAGACGAAGAGCTCGATCGGCGTTGTGTGGGCGGCGTTGTACGCGTCGGGGACGAAGACCCAGTAGTTGCTCTGCGGGTCCTGGAGCGAGAACACCGTGTCCTTCTGGAAGTCGATCGGGTCGGTGGGCGTCGTGTCGACGCTCCCGCCCCCCGGCGGCGGCGTGCCCGAACCGACCACGGTGATATCTCCGATCCAACGACAGTTGTCAGACTCAGACTGCTCCGAGATCGCGCCGCCGCTGTCGGCGCATGCCGACACCCGGAACGTGCCCGCGGGCAGGCCCTGCGGCTCATTGCCGGCGAACCTGACAATGCGCGACTGCGAGCGCGACAGCGCGCGCACGGAGAACACTCCGGCCGCCCACGCGTGACCTCGAGAGACGTAGATCTTCAGTTTCGCGCGCGAGCGTCCCGCGCGGGCCGTGCCCTGGTTGCGCACCGTGAAATTGCCTGTCATGCGGTGGCCGCGGGCTGACACAGTGCCGTGCGAGACCACGAGATCAGGGCGCGGACGGACCTGGTGATGCTCCGCGGCGATCGCCGGCGCCGCCACCATCAAACTCGCGCTCGCAAGCGCGATGAGCCCCCGCACGATTCGTGCCCCCGATACCAGCATCCCGCGGGCATTATGCCTGATCGCCCGCCGCTACACCGGCGGCCGGTCGCCGCTGGGGGCGCCCGCTGAATCGCGGCGGCGCCTCGTGCGCCGCATGCACACCGGCGCGATGGCGATGATGGCCACGCTGAGGCCGCTGAGCGCGAGCAGCTCCGGGTAATCGCCGTACCCGTGGAACCGGAACACGACGTGGTCCGTGCCCGCGCGGACGTCGACGGCGACGAGCGCCGGTGCGACCATCCGGGTCGGCCGGCGCCGGCCGTTGACGGTTGCGGTCCATCCGGGGTCATAGGACGCGCTGAGGACCGCGATGCCGGGTCGGCGCATCTGCACCGTCGCTGTGGCCTGGCCGTCGTCGAGCCCGGCGTGTTGCGCGCGGACTGAGCCGGCGGGGATCTGGCTGGACACCGCGGGGAGGTGGCCGTCCCCGGCACGACCGTCGGACCCGTATCTGACGCTGAGGTACGCGCCATGGTCGGCAAGCCCGGAGCGAAGCAGTGGGATGCTGCGGGTGCCGACGTTGGTGCGGCTGGCGGGGATCTCTCCGATGACGTGGCCGACTTGGATGTAGCCGGCACCGTCGATGCTCCATAGCCGGTAGGGGCCGGCGCGCATCATCAGACGCGCCGGGACGGGTGGCTGCGCTGAGGCGGGGAGGATGACGTAGCGGATTCCGAACAGCCGGTAGTCGGAGGGGTCGCGGTCGTCGAAGAAGTACTCCGGGTCGGTCATCAGCGACGCGGTCCGCAACGTGTAGCCGACCTCGTCGGCGTCACGGCTCTCCAGGTACTTGAACACGGGGACGGCGCCGACGGTGAAGTCCTGGCCCCAGTTCG
This sequence comes from uncultured Actinomycetota bacterium, assembly GCA_963830945.1. Classification (GTDB taxonomy): domain Bacteria; phylum Actinomycetota; class Thermoleophilia; order Solirubrobacterales; family Solirubrobacteraceae; genus Palsa-465. Next base: position 138,402 of record CAWHOH010000007.1, read on the forward strand.
AGGGCATCCCGGCGTACGTCCGCCCGCGGCCGTCGTGGTGGATCGCCGCGACGAGGCGATCGAGTTGCGCGCCCTGGGTGTTGTCGGCACGGCGCTGAGCCGCGATCGCCGCACCGTCACGGCGGTCAAACGCGCCCACCTGAAGCCACGCGGGCGCGAGCACGGCGATTCCCGCCCCGAGCACAACGGCCCGGGACAGGCCTGGCGGCCAACGCGAGATCCGGACCTGCAGCAGGGGCACGCAGCGGGCCGCCAGCCACGCCGCCCCGCGACCGGCGAGCAGCAACGCGGCGAGCTGGGCGCCCATCATGAAGCGCCGGAAGAAGAGGTCGGCGCTGCCCGGGACCAGATCGACGAGCGACCCGAACGTCGTGCGACCGAACGCGAGCACAAGGCCCACGGCGAGTGCGATCAGCACGGCGCGGCCATCGGAGTCGCTGGACCAGGCAAGCCACGCCAACCCGAACCCGAGCGCCGCGAACACCGTCACGACGGGCAGCCGGCCAGCGTCGAGCAGCTGCCCCGAGACCAGCCAGTTGAGCACCCGACCCGCGCCGTAGCCGTTGACCAGTCCGGTCCCCTGTACCGGCTCGTTGATGGCCGCCCACCCCCGCTGCGCCAAGAGCGGGACGATCACCCACGCTGACGCCATCAGCGAACCGCCGAGCATGACCGCCGCCCGCCGCAACCGGGTCATGAGCGGCCGGCCGGCGACCAGCGGCCAGACGAGCAGCACCGAGAGCGCCAGGTAGCCGGTCTCGAAGTGCAGCGCCACGGTGAGCGCCGTGAGCAGGACAGCCCTGAGGTAGCCGCGTCCGTCACGGATCGCCCGCCAGCTGTAGCCCCACGCGAGCGGCAAGGTCCACGAGGCCCACAGCTGCGTCCAGACGCCGAACCCGGTCCACACGTAGGCGTGCTGCTCGTAGCCGACTCCGGTGGCGCTCACCAGGAACGGAGCCATCGCGGCCGACGCGGCCGACGCCGGCCGGCCCGCCCCGAAGCCACGAGCCGACAGGTAGACGCTGATCGGCCACAGCGACAACAGCAGGTACAGCGCCCAGCGGAACGCGACGTCGGGGCCGACCGCAAACCCGACCAGACCCGTCACCATCGCCGGCAGGCTCTGGTAGTGCAGGAACTGGGGCGACCCCTCCCCCAGAAACGGAAACCAGCTCGTCAGCGGCAGATGTCCGGCGCGCCACTGCGCCGTCGCGAAGCGCACCATCTGCTCATGCAACGAGCTGTCGTTCAGATACGCGACCCTGAGCGTCAGCGCCCGCAGGCTCACGAGGTTCCACACGACCGCCGCCGCGACCAGCAGCCACGACCACCACAACGCCGTCCGGCCCCCGGGATCCCCCGAGGGCCGAACCGCCAACCGCGCCATCGCCGACCCCCGCGCCAGGCGGGCGCCGGCGTCCGTCACCGGATCAACCGGCGCCGGTGTTGCCTGAATTCGCCGAGGCGTTGTCACCCGTGACCACACAGTGGTCCATGTGGAAGCTGCCCTCGGCGGTGTTGCCGGTGCTCTGGCCCGCCCCGATCACCTCGGTGCCGTTTGCGCCCACGAGAACCTTGACCGGCGTGGTGGCACCCGCGCCCTGGGCGCAGGCCACCGCACCGTTGACGCGCGCTGCCCCGGGCGCCATCCAGATGGCGACGCCCTCATGCAGCCCCATCGAGTGGAGCTTGGCCTCCAGTTGGGGGAGGTTCAGGTCCTTGACGTAGTTCAAGTGCACCAGCACCGAGCCATCGTTGCTCCGCGTGACGGCAAATGCCGGCGGGGCCGCCGACCCGCCCAGGGCGAGGATGAGCGCCGCGCCGACGCCCGCCAGCCCGAGCGTGCTCCCCGCGAGGATGCGTGGGCGACGGGCTCGACCCGGCGTGGGCCGATCGGCGTGCGCCAACGTCGGGCCATGCTCTCGAACGAGATCACTCCAGAGATTGTCCGTGAACTTAGTCATTCGTGTGCTGCTCCTTTCTCAGCCGGGACCGCGCCCGGGACAACCGCTGTCGAAATGCCACACGAGAGACGCCGAGGGCCAGCGCCGCCTCCTTCGGGGTGAGCTCGTCGACGTCGACGAGCTCGATCGCCGCCCGCTCGATCGCGGGCAGCTGCTCACAGCGGCGCATCAGCGCCGCGCCCTCGCGCGCCGCATCGATCCGCTCCGCCAGCTCCTCGATCTCGCCCTCGTCAAGCGCCCGGTGGCCGCCGAGACGCGCGACCGCTTCGCGACCCCCCGCGGACTGCTGGCAGTGACCGGCGAACACGCGGACCGCGATCCCGAACAACCATGCCCGGTCTGATCCCCGGCGGGGATCGAACCCGGCGAACCCGTCCACGGCCCGTACGAACGTCTCCGACGTGAGATCGGCGACCGTCTGTGGATCGCGGCATCTGCGCGCGAAGTAGCCCATCAGGACGTCGACGTTGCGCAGGTACACCTGCTCGAATTCCTCGAGCGGCGAGCTCGGCGGCCGCCCGCCCGACCGCGCTCTCACCGTGACCGGCCGCTCCCGCATCGTCCTCAACAGTGGTTTTGACTCAGTGCTCATGCCCCTAGTTGCGATCCTCGCCAACGGCTGTGACATCGCCCGCCAGCGACGCGGCGCCATCACGGGTCCGGCGCCCCGCCCGTCGAGCCAACCTGCGCTGGACAGATTGAAGGGTCGGCGGGCGGGGTCGAGTCTAGGTAGCTACGCCTCGTCGCCGAGCGCGACGATGTGCTCGGGGAGCCGCTCGTTGTCGCCGTACATGAAGTGGTTGCGCATGTTCTCGGAGAAGCGGCTGGCCTCGGTGGACTTCCCGACCGCCTCCGCGACCTCGCGGACCAGCATCGGCGAAGCACCGCAGCAGACGCCGATGTAATTGACGCCGAGGTCGTGGACCGCCTTGGCGAACGCGCCGATCTCATACCGGTTGGCGTACAGCGGGTCCAGCGCCGTCGGGAAGGTCCGCCCGTGGGGCGAGGGCACCCGTGCGCGGTCGTCTGAGAGGTTGAAGAACGTCGGTTCCTCGGTGGTGGTCCGGTAGGGGATCGGCAGTGCGCCGACGTGGCAGGACACCGCCGCGCGGATCTGCGTCAGCCACGGCAGCATGGTCTCGGGCCCGCGGAAGCAGTTCATGCCCACCACGTCCGCGCCGGCCTGCTCCAACCGCTGACAGGTCTCGACGATGCCGACCCCGTCGGCCATCTCCTCCATCGCCATCGGCGCGATGGTGACGACCGTGGGCAGCCCGGTCGCCTTGGCCACCTCGAGCGCCGCCAGCGCCTCGCCGGCGTAGTAGAACGTCTCGCCGATGATCATGTCGGCGCCGCCCTCGACGGCCCAGCCCACCATCTCCTCGAACATGCCCCGGACCTCGGCCTGGCGGGCGGTGTCCTCGGGGTCCCAGATGTTGGTGTTCGAGATGTTGCCGGCCATAAGGTCCCCCGGCCGCCGGTCGGCCACCTCGCGGGCGATCTGCAGTGCGGCGCGGTTCAGCGGCTCGAGCAGGTCCTCCTTGCCGATGACCCGCATCTTCTCGCGGTGACCGTTGTAGGTGAACGCCTCCACGACGTCGGAGCCGGCGCGCTGGAAGTCGACGTGCAGGGTCCGCAGGGCATCCGGGTATTCCAGGGCGACCTCCGGAACGAACTCACCGGCGCTGAGATAACCGCGGCGCTCCAGCTCGAACAGGAAGCCCTCGGCACAGATCACCGGCCCGGCGTCGAGGCGTGTCTTCAGGTCCCCGCTGGGAACCTCAGAGGTGGAATCGGTCATGCGCTGCTCCTTGGTGGTGAGGGGACGGGTCGTCCCACGAGACGGAGCGTTGGCATATCGGTCGTCACTGGCCCTCCATCTCTCGTGGATCGGCACTACGCGACGATGCAGGCGGTCTCCTGACTCCCAGGTCCAGCGCCCTCACCCCGCCTTCCCAGGCCGTAGGGCCCAGTGGCACCGTAGGGTTCGAGCTCCCTGGTCACAGTGACGAGGATCGCGTCGGACTTACACCGACTTCCCGGTCTGCGTCGCCGTCGCGAGTGTAGCCGCGGCGGCGGGCTTGGTGGCGCGGACGATGGCGGAGACGGCAGCGGGGTGCACGCGGTGGGTCTCGGTGATGCCGATCTGGGGCTTCTTGAAGCAGCGGTCGTGGTCAGGTCAGCCAGGCCGATAGCTCGTCGAGCGCGTCGGGGATGACGTAGTAGAAGGCCCATAACCCTTGACGCTCGGAGTCTTGAGGGTGAGCTCCAGATCGACGGCCATCGATATGCAACTATCGATTCAACTCAGATCTGTCAATGCAATAATCGCCAGACGATGAGCACCGTGCTCTTTGTCTGCCGCCAGAACGCCGGCCGATCGCAGATGAGCCAGGCCCTCTTCGAGCGCGCCGGCGGCGGCCGCCACCAGGCCCTGTCGGCCGGCACCACCCCCGCCGCCCGCGTGCACCCCGAGGTCGTCGAGGTGATGCGCGAGCTCGGAATCGATCTCGCCGACCGCACCCCGCAAGTGCTCACCCCGGAACTGGCCGCGCGGGCCGACGTCGTCGTCACCATGGGCTGCGGAGACGCGTGCCCGTTCATCCCCGGCAAGCGCTACGTCGACTGGGATCTCACCGACCCCGCCGGACAGACGCTGGATCAGGTACGCGCCATCCGCGACGACATCGACCAGCGCGTGCACCGGCTCCTGGACGAAGTCACATAGCCCCCACACGTTCGCGCCCTTCAGAGCCATGGACTGACGAGGATCGCGAGGTCGACGACGAAGAGCACGATGACCACGTCGTTGATGACCGCGTTGCCGGGCAGCCCGGGCGCGACCTGCACCAGTCCCCCACAACGCGAAGGCGGTCACGAGGATCGAGCGCGTCAGCAGCTCGCGCGCGGTCGTGGTGGTGCGCGAGCACGTGAGCGACGTATGCCGCGGCCGCGAGGAACAGCGTCGTGCCCTCGAGGGCCCGCGCCGCGGCTCCACCCCAGCCCACGCGGACGCCGATCGCAGCACGCCTGCAAGTCGCGCTGAGGGCGATGAGTCCGCCCGCGAGGTGGCGGAGGTGGCGCCGGCCGGTTCTCACGGGCGGCCCGAACGCCGCCCTCCGGCGACGGGTCAACGCTGGTAGTAGTCGGCGTTGATCTCGATGTACTGCTGCCACTCGTCGGGCAGCTGATCCTCGGCGAAGCAGGCGTCGACCGGGCAGGCCTCGACGCAAGCATCGCAGTCGATGCATTCCTCGGGATCGATGTAGAGCTGCGGCGCGGCGTCGAACCCGTCCTCGTCCTGGGTCGGGTGGATGCAGTCGACCGGGCACACCTCCACACAGGACAGATCCTTCGTCCCGATGCACGGCTCGGCGATCACGTAGGTCATCCGCAGATTCTCCTGACCGGATCGATTCAGATCGCGCGCGAACTGTTGCACTTCAACCGAGGTTGAAGTCAAGCGCGGGCCGATAGCCGCCGCCGGTGGGCGCGTGGGGCGGCATCGGCGCCGTGCTCTGGCGAAACGCCAGGACGCGGTCATCAAACATGCGGCAGACATCGATCGATTCGCAGTCGCAGCGGCTGCACATCTTCAGGGCCCGGCGCACCGACGTGGCCCGCGCGATCAGATCGTCGAGCTCAGGCAGCTTGAGCATCGCGAGCTGGCGCAGCCTTTCGTGCGCGGGCTGGTCACGTGACCCGAGCAGGTCGCGGATCTCCTCCAGCGTGAATCCGACCCGCTGCGCCGCGTCGATGATCGCCAGCCGACGCAACACGTCCTCGGTGTAGCGCCGCTTGCCCGCCGCGCGTTCGGGCTCGGGCATCAGCCCGCGAGCCTCGTAATAGCGGATCCGCGACGTGCTCATCCCCGCTCGCTCAGCCACCTCGCCAATCGCCAGCTGTCGCACGAGCCTCGCTCAATCCTGTCGCGCTCCGCTTGACTTCAACCCGGCTTCAAAGAGCAAGAGTACCCACGTGACCGGGCGGTCTGAGCCGAGGTCCGGGGCGGAGTAGCCTGGCTTGTGGTCAGGAGCTTTTCGCTGAAAAAGGGGATTCGCTGTGCCGATCATCATCAACGGCCGCGAGATGCCGGTGCCCGCCGACGCTCGCGTCTCGCTGCTGGACTTCGTGCGGGAGCATCTCGAGCTCCACGGTACGAAGAAGGGATGCAACCAGGGCGCGTGCGGCGCCTGCACGGTGCTGGTCGACGGGGAGCGGATCCTCTCCTGCCTGGCTCTCGCCGTCCAGTACGACGGGCGCGAGGTCACCACGATCGAGGGGCTCGCCATAGATGGGGCTCTGCACCCGTTGCAGCAGGCGTTCATCGACCATGATGGGTTTCAGTGCGGCTACTGCACTCCGGGCCAGATCTGTTCGGCCGTGGGGATGGCGGACGAGGTTGCCCGCGGCCTGCCCAGCCACGTGACCGACGATCTCACGGCCACCGAGGTCGAACTCACCCAGGATGAGCTGCGCGAGCGGATGAGCGGGAATCTGTGCCGCTGCGGCGCCCACAACGGAATCGTCGATGCCATCGCCGAGGTGTACGCGTGATCGAACTGGCCTACACCCGCGCCTCCGACGCCGCCGACGCGATCCGCCGAGCCGGGAGTGAGAACGCGAAATACCTCGGCGGCGGCACCAACCTCGTGGATCTCATGCGCGAGACCGTCGAGACGCCCGCGGCGCTCATCGACGTGACCGGCCTGTCGGCCGAGATCGAGGCGACCGATGACGGCGGCCTGATGATCGGGGCGGCGGCTCGCAACACCGCGGTGGCCGCGCACCCTGCGGTCCGCGCGCGCTACCCGATGCTGACGCGTGCCATCGTCGCCGGAGCCTCGGCGCAGATCCGGAACATGGCGACGGTCGGCGGCAACCTGCTCCAGCGCACCCGCTGCACCTATTTCTACGACACCGACGGCTCGCGCTGCAACAAGCGGTCCCCCGGTGAGGGCTGTGACGCGATCGAGGGGTTCAACCGCATGCACGCGATCCTCGGCGCTTCGCCGGCGTGCGTGGCCGCTCACCCGTCGGACATGTGCGTCGCGCTGGCCGCGCTGGACACCGTCGTCCACCTCCGCAGCGCGGCGGGAGAGCGCACCGTCGCGCTCTGTGACCTGCATTCGCTGCCTGAGGATCGTCCCGATATCGAGACGGTGCTGGAGCCCGGCGAGTTGATCACCGCCGTGGAGCTGCCGCCCTCGGAGATCGCCGCCCAGTCCACGTACCGCAAGGTGCGCGATCGCTCCAGCTACGCCTTCGCGCTTGTGTCGGTCGCCGCGGCGCTCAAGCTGGACGGCGACACGATCTCCGACGCGCGTGTCGCGCTCGGCGGAGTCGCCCCCAAGCCCTGGCGCGGGTGGCGGGCCGAGGAGACCCTGCGAGGCCGGCCGGCGACGGAGGCCACCTTTCTTCAGGCGGCCGACGCCGAGCTTGCCGACGCCCGCCCGCTCGCGGGCAACGCGTTCAAGGTCGACCTCACCCGCCGCACCCTTACCGCCGTACTGCGACAGGTGACCGAGGGAGACCGCCGATGAGCCCCGCCGAGTCGCGACCGGCCGTCCCCACCACCCCCGAGGGCTGGACGCCGAAGGCCGGCTCCGATCCAGTGCTGCGCGACAAGCACGGCCTCATCGGCGCCCAGGTCTCCCGGCTCGACGGGCCGCTCAAGGTGCGGGGCGATGCGCGCTTCTCCGCCGAGTACGTGATGGAGGGCATGGTCTACGCCGCCCTGCGCTACAGCACGATCGCTCGCGGTCACGTCACGGAGCTCGACACGAGCGCCGCCGAGGCCGCGGCCGGCGTTGCGCTCGTCATGACCCACCGCAACGCCCCTCGGATGCAACCGCCGCCGCTGTTCCTGACGGCGCCCAAGGCGGCCGGCGGCAGCTCCCTGCCCGTCATGCAGGACGACAGCATCCACTGGAATGGCGAGCCGATCGCGATCGTCCTGGCCGAGTCACAGGAACAGGCGGACCACGCTGCCTCGCTGATCGAGGTGGCCTACGAGTCCTCGACCCCGCGGACGTTCGAGGAGGCCAGGGCGCATCCGCGCACGCCCGACAGCCTCGTCGGTCAGCCGGTCGAGGTTCTGGTCGGCGATGCCGAGGCCGCCCTCGCGGACGCTCCCCACTCGATCGACCACACCTACCGGACGCCCCGCCACAACCACAACGCGATCGAGCCGCACGCGGTGACGCTTGCCTGGGAGGGCGAGGACCTGATCGTCCACGACGCCAGTCAGGGGGTGAAGCTGCACGCCTGGACGCTTGCCGAGGTCTTCGGAATCGATGAGGATCAGGTCCACGTCACGTCGGCGTACGTCGGCGGCGGGTTCGGCGGCAAGACGCTGTGGTCCCACCACGTGCTCGGGGCCGCCGCGGCCAAGCTCGCCGGGCGTCCCGTGCGAGTCACTCTGTCGCGCGAGGGCGTCTACCGGCTGGTCGGCGGTCGGACCAACACCGAGCAACGGGTCGCCATCGGCGCCGACGACGACGGTCGCTTCACGGCGCTCGTCCACACCGGCATCTCGGCGATGACCCCCTACAACGCGCTCGCCGAGCAGTTCACCTTCCCCGCGCGGCACATGTACGCGACCGAGACCCTGAAGACCGACCAGCAGGTGGTCGACCTGGACATGCTCGCCAACTCGTTCATGCGCGCGCCCGGAGAGTCGGTCGGCACCTTCGCGCTGGAGTCGGCGATCGACGAGCTCGCCATCGAGCTCGACCTGGACCCCATCGAGCTGCGGATCCGCAACGAGCCTGAGACCGACCCGAGCTCGGGCCTGCCCTTCTCCGCCCGGCACCTCGTCGAGGCGTGGCGCGCGGGCGCCGACCGCTTCGGCTGGGCGCGACGGCCCGCGCCCGGCACGCGCCGGGAGGGCGATTGGCTGGTCGGGATGGGCTGCGCCACGGCGACCTACCCGTACCACCGCTTCCCCGGTGGCGTCGCGCGGATCAGGCTCGACAAGACCGGCCACGCGACGGTTGAAGTGCCGGCCGCCGACATGGGGATGGGGACCTCGACGACCCAGACGATCATCACCGCCGAGCGGCTTGCCCTTCCTCTGGAGCGGGTGACGATCGCGTTCGGCGATTCCTCGTTCCCTGGCAGCATGCTCGCAGGGGGCTCCGGGCAGACGGCCTCCATCGGTGGCGCTGTGATCGCCGCCCAACGCGCGCTCGTCGAGGAGCTGCTCGCAATCGCCGGGGACGACTCGCCCCTGGCCGGGCTGACCGCCGACGAGGTCGGGAGCCGTGACGAGGGGCTGTGCGAGCTCTCCGACCCGACCCGGTGGGAGAGCTATGCCCGGATCCTTCAACGCGCGGGCCGCGACGAGCTGACCGTCGTCGCCGCCGCCTCTGATCCGGAGGAGACGCAGGCATACTCGATGCACTCCACCGGCGCGATCTTCTGCGAGGTCCGCGTCGACGCGGTCACTGCCGAGACCCGCATCCACCGCCTCCTTGCCTCGTATGACTGCGGGCGGATCATCAATCCCAAGACCGCCACCAGCCAGTTCCGAGGCGGCATCATCATGGGCATCGGCCTCGCGCTCATGGAGGAGACCGAGTTCGACGAGCGGACCGGGCGGATCATGAACCCGAGCCTCGCGGAGTACCACGTGCCCGTCCACATGGACGTGCCTCAGATCGAGGTGATGTGGACCGATATCCCCGACCCCCACGCCCCGGCGGGCGCGCGGGGGATCGGTGAGATCGGGATCACCGGCGTGGCCGCGGCGATCGCCAACGCGGTCTACAACGCGACGGGCCGGCGGGTGCGCGACCTGCCGATCACGCTCGACAAGCTGCTCTGAGGATGCAAGTGGGGGCGGCGACGGCCAACCCTCAGCCGGGCGGGTTGTACTGCAGGTCCAGCTGATCGGTCCACCCCGACCAGCGGAGGGTGAGGCGCCAGCATCCCGCCGCAGGAAGATCGATGATCGAGGGTCCAGGACCTCCGGTCACGACGCGCGTCACCGGTGTGCCGTCGCGTCTGGTCCCGGTCATCCGCTGCGCGAGGATCCGCAGCGAGGCTCCGGCGTTTGGAGCGTCGGGGCGCGTTGAAACATGGGACACCCAGAGGATCTTGTTGTTGTGGTCGGCGGACGGGGGTGAATTGAGCGCGCCGAACGGGATCGCGGCGATCCGTCCCGACGCTCCCAACTCGTAGGCCATCCGCGGTCGCGGTTCGCTGAATCCGGCGCGCGCCCACACGGGCAGTACGCCGACCCGGAGCTGAGACTGGCACGCCGGCGCCGAGGCCGGATGATGGCCAACACCCGCGGGCCGATCGCCACGATGAGCGTGACCGAGCAGGACCAGAGCGAGGGCCGCCACGGACGCCGTGACGACGAAGGACGCGATCGCGGCCACGGTGCCCAGGCGGCGCCCGGAACGCGCGCGAGGCGGCACGGGATCGGGATCTTGGTCTGGGTGGTCGTCGCGGAGCCGGCGCAGCACCGTCTCGATCGGCGGACCCGGCATCTGATCTGGACATGGGTCCACCCGACGGATCGCATCGAGCACCTTGTCGGTCATCGGAGCACCTCGGTGTTCGTTGACTGGGGTCGTTGACTCGGGTCGTTGGTGTGGGTGCGCAGCGCGTGGGCGAAACGCCGCCGGGCGCGATACAGCCTCGCCGCGAACGTATTCGCGCGCACGCCCACGACCCGCGCCGCGCGCGCTGTCGAGAGGCCTTCCCAGGCAGTCAGCAGCAGCGCCTCGCGATCTCGCTCCGACAGCATGCTGAGCGCGATCCACACCGCCTCGCCGGCGCGCGAGGCGTCCGCCTCGCCCGTGGCTGGGGCCCTGAACTGCTCAGACCTGATCCGGTTCCGAAGTGCTTGGTCGCGCGCGTCGCTGCGGCGGCGGTTGGCGAGCATCCGCCGCGCGACGCCAAGCAACCACGGCAGCGAATCATCGGGTACGTCGCCCAATCGCCGCCAGGCGACGACGAACACATCGGCCACCACATCGTCGGCCGACTGCGTGTCCCAGCGCCGTCGCACGTACCGTCGTACCTCGCCGGCGTGTTCGCGGTAGAGGGCGTCGAACCGCGCCTGAGCATCCATCACATGATTAATGTCCGACAGAGCCCGAGAATGACGGATCTCGGGCCTCCGCTCCTCTCACGAGTGCAACGCGAGATCCCCTGCAGTGAGCGCTGCCTCCGGCCAGACGTCACATTGGCTTCGACGGCCCAGATGAGTCCGGGCCGTCGCTGGGGCGGCGGGAACTCAGGTGGTGGCGCGGCGGTACAGGATGACGTTGCGGTCCGCAGGTGACCCGGCGAACCCGTGCGGCCGTCCGCCCTGTGCATCGAGGTATGAGAGCTGGCGGGCGATCTGGCCGAGCGTTCCGTGGCCGACGTGGTCCAGCATCCAGCTGTGGATCGCCACTCCGCCCCCCGCTGTGGCGTGGATGCTCAGGGCGCGCGCCTGTTGGGGGTAGTCGATCAGCGAAGCGGTGGTGATCAGCCAGTAGCCGCCGGCGGCGGTCGGGCGGGGGGAGATCGCGTTGCGGTGGGTGTGGCCGTTGAGCGCGGCGATCACCCGGGGCGCGCGATCCATCACCGCGAGTAGCAAGTCACCTCCGACCGAGTTGATCAGTGGCTGATGCGTGATCACCAGCACCCAGCGGTCACCGGCGGAGTCCAGTTGGCGCGCCAGCCAGGCCGGCTGGGACGACACCACCTCTCCGCCGGACCCCCCGCCGCGGCGGACGATGTCGAGCACCACGAGCCGGACCCTGTCGCCGACGTCTGTCACGTAATCCAGGCGTTCCCCGGACCGGACGCCGATGCCCTGGCCGGCATGCTGCCGCAGGCCGGAGAGCGACTCGGCGAACGTGAGCTGGCGTCGCCGAGGGTCGGCGGGCACGCGGACCGTCGGCCCGTCGAGCGCTCGGCGCAGCAGCTCATCGAGGGCGCCGGGATCCGGCGGACCGTCGGGCGAGCCGGCGTTCTGGGCGCGCAGTCCGGCAGGGACGGTCAGCCCGCGAGGAAGATCCCATAGGGCCCGATCACCGACCGCCAGCGCGCGGGTCAATGGGGTCGGCAGCACGGTACCCGCCACCAGGGCATCGTGATCGCCGAACACCGGCAGCACGCGCGCGCCGACGCCGGGGCTGGAGAACGGCCTCACCGCCGCCGCGAGCAGGCCGGGGTGGCGCGGGGCGTCAACGGCCGGGCGGTAATAGAACGGGTTTGTGTCGGCGCCGAGCTGGACGCCGTAGTAACCCCGGCTTCCGCTGCCCGGGGTGACGCGCCCGCCGGTGAGCGCGGCCAGAGCATGGACCATCTCGTTGTGCTGGTCGTTGTCGATCAGATCGCCGCCCTGCACCACGGCGGCGGGGCTGAGGGCGCGGACGGCCGCGGTCGCCCCCGCCAGCACCTGGGCGGTCAATGTCTCCTGCGGTCGGAACGTCGACTGAAACGGCGACCCGAGCGGATCGAGGAAGCTGACGCGCGCGGGAGACGAGGGATCGAGCACGTGGGCATCTGTGAGGTGGGCCAGGGTGGCGAGCGTGCGGAGGTCCGCGGCGGCCGGCCCCAGTTCGGTGCGTGGACGCATCAGCTCACCCGCCGCCACCCGCAGCTGGCCGTCGCCGACCGGATCGCGCCACGTGGTCAGACGAGTCGAACCCGAGGCGGCGGATCGCCTGCCGAAGCCGGCGCCGCAACCGGCGGTGCCAAGGGCCAGAGCGCCGGTGGTAGCGAGTCCCTCGGCCAGCATCCGGCGGCGGGTGATCCGCCGGGCGGCGCTCACGGGGCCAAACCGGTCAGGACTGGCTCCCGCAGGGCCTGGCGCGCGACCCACAGGACGGCCACCCCCGCGGCAGCGGCCAGGGCAGCCACGGTTACCCCGACCTCGGCGGCGGTGGCCTGCAGCGGGAGATTGGCATAGTTGGCCGCCAGTCTTGACAACGCCGGGCCGAGCACGAGGCGCTCGAGCAGGTAGCCGACGATCCCTGCGGGGATCAGCAACGTCAGCGCGGCGCCGAGCAGCAGCCGTCGAACCGCTCCCGCCCCGGCGCCGCACGCTCGCAGCACGGCAATGGTCCGGCGGCGCTCTTGGGTCGTCAGCGCGCATGACTGGATCAGCGCGTATAGGCAGACGAGCCCGTCGACGATCGCGACCGCGCGGATGATCGTGCGCAGGATGTCGACAAGCGTTGCTCCGCGAGCGGTGGCCCCGCCGGCGGTGGCCGGCGCCACGCCGAGCACCCGCAGCGCCGCGCTGATGCGAGCCGCGTCGGCGTTCGGGGTCAGGCGGATCGCCAGCAGCGGGGAGGCTGTCGGATCGGCACGCAGCAGCGCCGCGGCCGGGATATAGGCGACGCGGCCCTCGTGGTCCAACGAGCTGACGATGCCGGAGACCCGCAGGCGCACCTCCTTGCCCGACCCGAGCGCCAGCGCGAGCGTCTGTCCCGGGCTGAGCCCGAGCGCCTGGGCCAGGCCCTGGCCGATCTCAGCCTGGCCGACTCTCCGCAGGCGCCGGCCGGCGATCAGCGGCGGCGCCTCGAAGATCGTGTGGTCGCCCGGGTAGGCGATGACGTCGATCGTCTCGCCGAGTGAGAACGAGTCGACCGCCTGGACGTCGTAGCGCGGCGCCACCGCCTGCACGCCGGCGATCCGTCGGACCAACGGCGCGTCGGCCGCCGGCAACGCTGCGGTGAGCTGGTAGCGCTCGCCGAGCGCTCCGGGATCGGTCTGCAGGGTGCCCAGCTCGGAGGCGAGCGACAGCATCAGCAGCACGAACCCCGCCGACAGCCCGAGGGTGATGACGGTGGCAATCAAACGGGCACGACGGGCAGCGACAAGCCGCGCGCCGAGCGCCGTCAGTCCCGCGGGCCTCAGCGCGCGCAGCCCCGGGATCCTCGGGGCGGGGCGCTCTGCGACGTCAGCGCCCCGCAGCAGAGACACGACCGGCCGCGACGCCGCCCGCCACGCCGGCCACGCCGCCCCCGCGACCGCGATCGCCGTCGCGGCCAGCCAGCTGGCCAGGACCGGGACCACGAGCCCTGAGCCGGGCGCAGGCTCGTTGAGCAACGTGAGCAGCCGGCCCGTGGGACCGTCGATGGCGAGCACCCCGGCCGCGCAGCCGACCGCTGCCCCGGGCACCGCGACGAACGCCGCCTCCAGGGCGTGGATCAAGGTCACGTGTCCTCCGGAGGCGCCGACGGCGCGCCGGACACCGATCGTGGTCAGTCGCCGCTGGACCTCGGCGCGAGCAGAGGCGGCGAGCATCGCTCCCGCGGTGGCCAGGGCGATGAGCGATAGGGCGACCAGCAGATCGATGACGATGCCGGCGGCCTGGTCGAGCAGGACCCGGACCCCCGCACGGGTGGCGAAGCGGATGTTGCGGAGACCGAAGCTGGTTGAGCGGGCCTGGACGAGCAGCTCGTCGATGTAGCGCGCGTCACGAACCCAGATCTCGGCATAGTTCACGCGTGGGTCGCGTTGGGACCCGAAACGCAGGCTCAGCGCGCTGCGGGCGATATAGAAGCGAGGCTTGGCCAGCGGAAACCCGACGTTGTCAGGCGCCTCGACCAATCCCACGATTCGTTCAAGCCCCAGCTCGGCGACGTACATCGTGTCGCCGGGCCTCAACGCCCAGGCCTGCGCGAACGCCTTCTCGACCAGCACCTCGTTGCCCGTTGGACGCAGGTCGCGTCCGTCTACCACCGCGTAGCCGTGCCGCGTGCCTGACCCGACCACCTCTGCAACCGCATCATCGCGACGATGCCGAGGTCCCGCGGCCCCGATCCCGACGTTGGTCACCTCCGTCCGCGTGGCGTAGCCGGCAACGTCGGGCAGTGACCGAATGCGCTCCGTGACCTGCGACTGCGGCTCGTCGTCGAAACGGACGATCACGTCGGGGAGGTCGGCCGCGTGGGCGGCACGGCTAAACCCGCGTCCCAATCCGTCGGCCACGACCACCGCGGCCGAGAGCATCGCCGCCGCCAGGGCGATCCCCACCGCGGTCAGCAGTGCACGCCGTCGCCGCAGCGCCAATCCCCGGCGCGCCTCGCCCAACGCGGACCGCACCCCGGGCAGGCGCCCGCTCACCGGCTGGCCGCGATCGGTGAGTCGTGCAGCCGCCCGTCGCGCAGGTACAGCACGCGGTCGGCGATCGCGGCCGCGTCGGGCTCGTGGGTGACCATCACCACCGCCCGCCGTCGCAGCCCGCGCAATAGGTCGAGGACCGACGCCCCGTTGTCGGAGTCAAGGCTGCCGGTTGGCTCGTCGGCGAGCACGAGCTCGGGATCGTTGACGAGGGCGCGGGCCAGCGCGAAGCGCTGCTGTTCGCCGCCGGACAGCTCGTGCGGAAGGTGGTCGGCAACATGCCCCACCGACAGCTCCTCGATCAACTCTGCCGCCCTATGCGCGCCACCCGGCGGCGCGCCAGGCAGCCGCGTGGGAAGCAGCACGTTCTCCAGCCCCGAGCACTCCTCGATCAGCTGGAACTGCTGAAAGACGAATCCGATGTGGCGCAGGCGCATCCGGGCAAGCGCCCGCGAGCTGCGGCCCGTCAACCGTTCGCCGGCAAGCTCGATCTGACCCCCGCTGGGGGTGTCGAGCCCGCCTAGCAGGTTCAGGAGCGTCGACTTGCCGCTCCCGGAACGACCGAGCACCGCGACGATCTCGCCCGCTTCTACCTCCAGCGACACCCCATCGAGTACGCGACGCCGGGCGCGCCCGCTGCCCACCGACTTGGTCAGGCCGCGAGCGCGGAGGACCGGATCCACCTCTGTCAACGTACCGAGTGGATGGGAGCGGGGTCGAAGTAGCGTGAGGGCGTCACCACACCGTCCCGAACAGCACCTCGATCACGACCGCCTGCAGCGCGAGTGCGCCCAGGATCAGACCCAGGCGCCGGACCGGTTGCCCAGCGGCAGAGACGCAGGCCAAGGGCACGTAGGGCAACCAGATCCGCTCGGTCTCGGCCTTGGTGAACCCCGCCAGTGCGCTGATCGCGACCACCGCCGCCAGGCCCACGGCGGCGGGCTCCCCGCGGGCCAGCCCACGCAGCGCAAGCCACGTGACCGGCGCCCCAAGCATCGCCAGCCACGCCGCCGGCGAGCCGATCACCCAGAATGCATACGGGCGATGCGCGGCCGCACCGCCACCGTAGATCCGGTTGGCCGTGCGCAGGATCGACACCGGGTCATAACCCCATACAGCGACGAGCGCCAGAGTGACAAGGATGACACCGGACAACGCCGCCGCGCCCAGGACCACACCTGCTCGCAGCCCGTCGCGACGCAGAACCGCTACCGCCGCCCAGACCGGGATCGCCAGCAGCACCCAGGAGAAGAAGGCCGCGATCCCGGCGGCAAGGCAGCCTGCGGCCACGACCGCCGGACGGCGGCCGAGCAGGAGGCAGGCGACCCCGGCGGCGAACGCGGCGAAGACGAAGTCGACCGAGGTCACGCCGAAAAGCACCGTCGACGGGGACAGGGCTACCAGGGCGCCGGCCTGACGCCCTCGCCGCTCGTCGCCGAGCTCGCGGCCGAGCTGGTAGGTGAGGGGTGCGACGAGGGCACCGACGAGCACGCACACGGCGGTGAGACGTCCAGCGCTGGTGATCGACAGCACGTGCATGGCCACCAGGGGGCCGGGCGGGTTACCCTTGGTATGGGTGGGGAGGTAGGGCAGGATCTCCGGGAAGTGGCGCACGTAGTCAGCGGCCCCCGACTCCATCCACTTGAGCGCCGGGAGATATTCCCGGCTGGCCTCAAAGGAGCCGCGGCCGCTGAGATCGAAGACATGGCTCCATCCGGCGGTACCGCGCCGAGCGGCGTTGACCGACAGCCCCACGGTGAGCGTCGCGGCGTAGGAGAGCGATGCGAAGGCCGCCCGTGATCTCAGACGCCCCATCGCCCAGGGGGCGCAGCGGGCGACCACGAGCGCCACGAACATGCCGGCGAGCGCCGGCCAGCGCACATGCGGCGACCAGCTCATGAGAAACGGCGGCAGCGGGGTGCCGAGCGGGATACGCGTGCGCCAGCGGATCAGCAGTCCGGCCGCGATCGCCGCCGACACCCCCGCCAGGACCACAGCGGGAAGCGAGCGGCGAGCGGCCAGCGCGGCCGAGCGCGGGACGCTACTCGCGAGTCCGCTCACGGACGGGACGTGGTGAGCGAGGACGACGCCTCATGCTCCGTACGGCGTAGACGAGGGCCGATCCGACGAACACGCCGGCGGTGATCAGAAGCCAGTTGCGGGTGTAGCCGGCCAGCGAATGGCCGATGTCGTTGCGGTAGTTCCTGCTGGAATAGCCGAGAATCAGCGGGAAGTAGACGAGCAGCAGGATGCCCGAGATGACCGCCGGGACGCGCACATGGTTGACCGCCGGCGGGCGGCGCGTCGGTCCGCCGGCTGGGGCGACTCGCCCGAGCAGGCGGTCGAGCAAGGAGTAGAGCGGCAGCAGCACGAGGTCATGAAGCAGCGCGGCGCCGAGGAACCACGCGATCCAGTTGACCACCGTGCCGCCCCCGGCGATCTGCTGGATCGCCCAGCCGGCGACGAGGAACACCGCGAGGTGTCCGATCAGGTGCAACGGGTGCGAGCCGTACAGGCGGCGAAACCCGGCCATCACGCGTTCACAAAGCGCATCGAGGCCAGCCACTTGGTGCAGTGGACGCCCGGCAGCGCCGGGATGATGATCCGTGCCGGATATCCGTGATCGAGCGACAGGTCGGCTCCGTTGACGCGCAGGGCGAGCAGTGCCCGATCGTCGCCGACCTGCTCGGCGGTGTAGGCGGTATGGCGATACGGCCCGGAGGGCTGCAGTGACTGGACCTCCAGGATCGCGTGCGTGCCGGCGCCGACGAGAGCGGCAAGATCCGAGAGCCGCACCCCGCTCCAGTGCTGCGTGGTCGACCATCCCTCGACGCAGGCGATCGGCATCGCGTAGGTTTGTTGCTCCATCGCCAGCAGGGCCTGACGCCCGAGCTTCCACGTGCTCTCACCCGTAACGATCAGCGTCCATCCCGGGTCAGACGCGAGCCCGGTGACGCCGACGGCGCGGGCGGTCTTGTTGACCTGGAAGTCGTTCGGGCCGGTGCCGAACACCCGGCCGCGCGGCGCCAGCAGCGCGATCTGACGCAGCGGACCGCCCACCGACTCGCCCAGGTTGGCGATCAGCAGGGCCAGCGATCCCGCACCCACCAGGCCGAGCAGTCCGCGGCGGCTGATCGTCGGCGGGGCAGGGCGTGACGGAGCCAGGCCGCCCGGCTCGTAGGGCTGCGGACGAGTGTGGGCGACATCGGCCTTGAGCGGCTTCAGGACGCCGTACTCACGGTAGGCGCCGCGAATGGTCGGGAGCTTGACGGCGACGTGCAGGAGGAGCGCTGAAATGAAGATCCAGGCTCCGTAGTAGTGGGCGAGCACAAAGCTGAAATGCCAGGGGTAGAAGACCTGGATGTTGAGCACCCCGGTGGCGAATTCGAACAGGGCGCTGCCCACCAACAGCAGGATGGAAAGACGCTCGACGGCGTGGGCGGGGCTACGCACCGGGGGATACGCGAACAGTCGCGGGACGACCGACCACAACTTGGCCAGCAAGACGGGGATGGCGATCAGACCGATCGTGATGTGCGCTCCCTGACTGACCGCGTACGCCCATGGGGGGCTCCACGACGGGAGCGAGATCAGCGCGCCGATGTCAGCGCCGGGAGGGACGGTCGCGTTGAAGCCCGGGACGAGATCGGGCTGATAGGCCGAGTGCGAGATCAGCCCGGTGATGGCCACCACGGCGATCAGCACGAACAGGATCGACCCGAGCAACGACGTGAGCCACGTTCCTCTCAGGGGGCTACGCCAGAAACCCGGACCGAACGGGCCCGGCGGCGGTCCGGGCAGGCTCGGGATCCGGGGCTTCGCGGGACGGCCCGGGCGCCGCGGCTTGGCAGGGCGCGTCATCGGAGCTCGCGCAGCACGGCGCTCATGTCGCGGACGGCGCGCAGGCTTCCGTGCACGCTGCCGGAGACCTTGGACCGCCCGCCGGCACGTAAGCGATAGGTGACCGGCGCCTCGCCGATCCGCCAGCGCGCCGAGGCCGCCCGCAGGACCATCTCCAGCGGCCAGCCGAAGGCGCGATCCGCCAGGCCGAGCTCGAGTAGCGGCCGGCGAGCGGCGCACCGCATCGGCCCCAGGTCGGTGACCGTCACTCGGGCTCGGTGCTGCAGCTGCCAGGCGAGAGCGCGGTTGGCCAGCCGCGCGTGGGGCGGCCACGCGCCGGGACCCGCCTGACGAGCGCCGAGGCACAGGTCCAGCCGACCGTCCTGGACCGGCCCGGTTACCACAGGCAGGTCGCCGGCATCAAGCGAACCATCACAGTCCATGAAGCAGACCAACTCAGAGCGCGCGGCCGAGAGCCCCGCCCAACAGGCAGCGCCGAACCCGCGGCGCGGTTCGGAGACGACCTGAGCGCCGAGTCGCCGCGCGACCTCGGCTGACCCGTCGCAGGACCCGTTGTCAACGACCAAGGGCACGAACCCGGCAGGGAATCCGGCGAGCACAATCGGGATCGCGTGCGCCTCGTCCAGCACCGGAAGAATCACCTCCACCACCCACCGGAACCTACGCGCAAGTCATTACAAATCCAGAAACGCGACCCCGGTCGCGCGCAGGGGCCGCTGCGGGTCACATAGTTTCCGGTGGGTGAAGGTTCTCGTCACCGGCGGCGCCGGCTTCATCGGCTCCCACATCGTCGACCAGCTCGTCGACGACGGACACGACGTTCGCGTGCTCGACCTGCTGCTGCCGCTGGCCCATGCCTCGCCCCCCGACTATCTCAATCCCGGCGCCGAGTTCATCCGGGCCGACGTAGCCGATCGCGAGGCACTGGCGACGGCCCTTGACGGCGTCGATGCCGTCAGCCATCAGGCTGCGATGGTAGGACTCGGAGTCGACTACGGCGACGCGCCCGACTATGTGCGCCACAACGATCTCGGCACCGCCGTCCTGCTCGGCGAGCTGGCCGGCGGACGCTTCCGCGGCCGCTTTGTGCTGGCCAGCAGCATGGTCGTCTACGGCGAGGGCCGCTACCGCTGCGCCGAGCACGGCGAGGTGAGCCCCGGGCCACGGCTCGCTGAAGATCTCGCGGCAGGGCGCTTCGAGACACGCTGCCGCGTCTGCTCCGGACCACTTGCCCCGATGGCGATCAGCGAAGCCGGGCGGCTGGACCCCCACAACGTCTATGCCGCCACCAAGCTCCATCAGGAGCATCTGTGCGCCGCCTTCGCCCGCGAGTCGGGGGCCACCGTGATCTCGCTGCGCTACCACAACGTATACGGACCGAGGATGCCCCGTGACACCCCATACGCCGGCGTTGCCTCGATCTTTGCCAGCTCGCTGTCGGCCGGACGGTCACCTCGCGTCTTCGAGGACGGCGGCCAAAAGCGAGACTTCGTCCATGTCCGCGACGTGGCCCGAGCCAACGTCCACGCGCTCTGTGACGAGGACGTGACCCCTGGTCCGTTCAACGTCGCCAGCGGGCAGCCACGGTCGATCCTCGAGATGGCCCGGGCGTTGGCTGACGCCCACGGCGAGACCGCGCCGCGTCCGGTCGTCACCGGCCAGTACCGGCTGGGCGATGTCCGTCATGTCTTCGCCTCCGCCGAGAAAGCCCGTCAGGGCCTCGGCTTTGCCGCTGAGGAGGAGTTCGCCGCCGGCATGGCGGAGTTCGCCCGTGCTCCCCTACGGTCGTCGGCGTGACCGGCGCCGCCCTGCTGATCATCGCCAAGAGTCCAGAGGCGGGCCGCAGTAAGACTCGTCTGTGCCCGCCGTGTACCCCGGCACAGGCCGCCACCCTGGCCGCAGCCGCCCTCCAGGACACGCTGGATGTCGTCGATGCCGTGGATGCGGCTCGCAAGGTCCTGATCCTCGACGGTGCGGCCGACTGCTGGCGGCGGCCCGGGTGGGAGATCATCCCTCAGCGAGGTGATGGGCTGGCCGAGCGGCTGTCCAACGCGTTCGCCGACGTCGGCGAGCCGGCGCTGCTCGTCGGCATGGACACCCCGCAGCTGACTCCCGAACTCTTGCGCGACGGGCAGGGCGCCCTCGAGGATCACGATGCGGTGCTGGGACCAGCACACGACGGCGGCTACTGGAGCGTCGGGCTTCGACGGCGTCACCACCGGGCTTTCATCGGAGTTCCGATGAGCTCGCAGAAAACCCTGCACTACCAAACCGAGCGCTTCTCCGGGTTGGGGCTGCGCACGCACCGGCAGCCGGGATTGCGTGACGTCGACACGATCGCCGATGCTCGAGCGGTCGCGGCTCAGGTGCCAGGCTCGCGATTTGCCCGAGCGCTGAGGGAGATGTGGTGAGCTCGCCGCTGACGATCTATGCCGACGCGCTGCGCTGCCATCTCGGAGGCATGGGTGGAACGACCGTAATCCGCTTTCGTGACGGAACGACGCGCGTTGCGACCCTCTCCCGATGGGCGGAGACGGCCGACGATGTGGACGAGCGCGCCCTCGCACACATCCCGGGGCCGGTACTCGACGTCGGTTGCGGTCCCGGACGCCACCTCCACGCGCTGGCGCGCCGTGGAATCTTCGGGATGGGCGTCGACATCTGCGACCTCGCCGTCGACCTCGCACGGGGTGGTGGAGCGAACGCGATGGTCGGGTCGATCTTCGGCGACGTGCCCGGCGCCGGTCAGTGGCGCAGCGCGCTCCTCCTGGATGGCAACATCGGGATCGGGGGCCGCCCGGCGAGGTTGCTGCGCCGCGTCGCAGAGCTTCTCGTCCCCGAAGGCATGATCCTCGTTGAATTGGCCGGCCCTCGTCGTCCACAACTGAGACCGTGGCACGGCTCGAGCGGGCGTCCGCGATGAGCGACTGGTTCCCATGGGCGCAGGTTTCCGCGGCCTCGATTCAGACGTTGGCGGGCGAATCAGAGGTCTTGGTGTCCCGTTGTTGGGCTGAAGAGGGTCGGTGGTTCGCCGTGCTCACCACGACGGCCGGCGGGTCTCCTGGCTCGAGCACGATCACCGGAATCGTGCGGCCCGCGGCGCGCGCTTGATAGATCTCATAGCCGTTGTAGTTGTCGTTGACGCGCTCCCACAGGTGGGCGCGCTCGGCTCCCTCGGCGACCCGCGCCCGCACCGGCAGCCGGGCGCCGTCGACCTCGATCGCGATGTCCTCGGGGTGGGCGCGGAGGTTGTGGTACCACGCCGGATGGTGCTCAGCGCCGGCCTTGGATGCGACGATGACGAAGCGCTCGCCACAGGGGGTGTAGAGCAGCGGCGTCGTCCGCGGCTCGCCGGACCGCGCGCCACGGGTGTGCAGGATGAGGATCGGCTGGCCCATGGCGACCTTCAGCCGGCCGTGCGACAGAGGGATGAGCCGCCGGTCGAGCGCGGGAAAGACGTTGACGAAGAGCCAGCCGCCCAGCCGGGACCTGGCCACGGCCTGCATGATCCTGTCGACGCCGGTCTTCTCGCGCTGGGGGCGGTACCGCGAGGGGCTGTGGAGATGTGGAGATGATGTGTCGGTCATGGTGTCTGCAGTCACACCGATCGCAACGGCGTTACACGCATCCGCCGCGAGCGCACCTGTCGCCGGTCCAGCGCGATGGGCAGAGAGGTGTACCCGCGGATCATGAGCCCGCTCCGGCGCACCGGCGTCCCGGCCACCGACGCGCTGGGGTAGCGCCGCATGAGCATCGGCAGCATCACCTGGCCCTCGAGGCGAGCCAGCGCAGCCCCGAGGCAGTGGTGGATGCCGCCGCCGAAGGACAGGGCGGGCCCCTCGTCACGATCCAGCCGCAGCTCGTCGGGCTCGGAGAATTGGCGCGGGTCGCGGTTGGCGGCGCCCAGGAGGTTAATGAGACGCTGGCCGGCCCGGACCGGCACGTCGCCGACGAGCATGTCCTCGGTGGCGGTGCGGCCGTAGAGGATCTGGACGGGCGCGTCGTAGCGCAGCAGCTCCTCGATCGCGGACTTGGCCAGCGCAGGCTCGCGGCGGAGAAGCTCAGCCTGGCGCGGCTCGCTCAGAAGCGTGAGGAAGCCGTTGGCGAGCAGACCCGTCGTCGTCTCAAAGCCCGCCGCCAGGATGAGCGCCGCCATGGTGACGAGCTCCTCCTCGGTGAGCTGGTGCTCGTCGTGCTCGACGGCGACCAGCGCCGAGATGAGATCGTCGGCTGGCCGCGCCCGGCGCTCACGCACGAGCTCGCGGAGGTAGCTCTGGATCTGCACCGCAGCGGCGTCGGCGACGTCGACCGCCGGCGGGTTGAGGATCTCCAGGACCGACGTCCATTGCCTCACCAGCGGTTGGAACATCGCCCGGTCGGCCGCCGGGATGCCCAGCAGCTCGCCGATGACCGTGACGGGGAACGGGAAGGCCACCGCGTCGACGAACTCGACGGTGCCCGACAACGGCTCGCAGAGCTCCTCGGCGATGCGCGTGATCGCGTCACGCATCCCCGCCACGCGCTGGGCGGTGAACGAGCGTGAGACGAGACGCCGCAGCCGCGTGTGTTGGGGCGGGTTGAGCATGAGCATGCTCCCGAACAGCATGCGCAGTGACGGACGTCGCTCCCAGTCCGGGTAGCCCGCGGCGGTCAGCACGGCGTCAGGGGACTTGCGCAGGCGGTTGTCGCGGATCACCGCCGAGCCGGCTCGATAGCCGGTCACCACGACCGTGCCATCCGGCGCCGGCATCGCCTCGCCCAGATCGTGCATGCGCCGGTAGATCGGGTAGGGGTCGGCCTGCCCCTCCGGAGCGGCCAGCTCGCCCATCAGGCTCGAGATGTCCTCGGTGACGGTGGTGGTGCTCATCGGTGTCCCTCTCTGTCGCGGGGTGGCGGGCGAGCGCCCGTGTGCGTGCTCTCGTCCCTCGAGCGGCCTGGCCGTTACGCACGCACCTCTCTGTCACGCTGCGGCCACGTAGACTCCCGCCGCGCCAGGCGCAGCCCGGACCACGAGATCACGATGCATGCCTACAAGATCCTCAAAGACGGCCGATCCGAGTTCACCGGGTGGCAATGGCCGCTGCCCGAGGCCGATCAGCCGGGCGAGTGGGTGCACGCAGAGGGACCGATCGCGCTGTGCGTCAACGGCATCCATGCCTCCACCCCCGAGCAGCTGCCTCACTGGATCGGCACCGAGCTGTGGGAGATCGAACTCGCCGGGGAGGTCCTGGAGGACGAAGCCGCCCTCGTCGCCTCCCGGGCCCGGCTGCTGCGCAGAGTGCATGACTGGGACGAGCCGATGCGGGGGCGGTTTGCTCAGATGTGCCTGGAGCGGGCGCGCGAGCTCGCCGACGGCTACCCGGCCGGCGCCGGGCTGGTGACCAAGGTCGAGCACACCCTGAGCTGGGCGGGCGCGGCGCCCGCCGGCTACTTCACTGCGATGCTCGCCGGCGAACGCGACAGCGGTGCGCGCGCCGGCCCTGAGTACGACGCCGCCTTCCTGCGGGAGCGCTCACGGCAGGCGCAATGGCTACGCGAGCAGCTCGAGCTCACCGGCTGAGGCCGCCATCTCCGGCCGCTGCTAGATGGTTGATTCCGCGCGGCTCACGTTCGCGGGCGCGCGCGACGCAGCGCACGTCGACTGCGGCTGGGGAAGAAGAGCGGCCGGGGCGTGGCGGGCGGGCCGGTGAGTGGACGGTCCTACCACAGACACCGGCAATCGCCCGACGGAGCCTCTCACTGGGGAGGTCGTGGGAGATCTTCACTCCCCAGCAAGCAAGATCGCCCACAACCCCTCTCGGCCGCCCAGAGGCTGAGAGGCATCGCCTCTCACCGCCTCCAGAATCGCCCGCGCCGCGCCGCGCCGATCCACCCCTAGCCCTCCCCAGCGATGCCGTTGCGGCTCGCCGGTGTGACCACCCCACCGGACCCTCCCACCAGCCCCAGCCCCAGGCGGCCCGTCGCCGGTGGTGGGCGCCAGGGGGTGCGGCCGCCTGAGGTGGCGGCCGCCGCTACCCGGGCCGTGACTCAGAAACTCGTGAGCGGTCTCGCGAGCGGCTGCGCGTGGCTGACACCGAATGTGGCTTCGCCCTGCGTCCTTGACCGGCGTGAGGGGCGGATGGGGCCGGTCCCCCCGGCAACCACGCGGGGCCGCGAATCAACCATCTAGCCGCCCGAGAGGGCGCGAAACGCCTCCATCAGCGAGTCCGCGACCGGCGCGGGCACGTCCTCCTCGCGCAGCGTACCGGTGGCACGGATCACGGCACGCATCTGATCGAGGTAGTCGACGCACGGCGAGCAGAAGGCGAGATGCCGCTCGACGATGAGACGCTGGTCGACGGAGAGCGCACCCTCGAGGTACTCAGTGGCCAGCTCCACGAAATCGACACACGGCAGGTCCTCGTAGCTCACGCGCTCACCACCTCCGTAAAGTACTCCTCGAGGCTCGCGCGCACGGCAGATCTCGCGCGATGCAGCAGCACTCGTTGATTGGCCGGCGAGACATCGAGGCACTCACAGACCTCCTCGGCGTCCCAGCCCTCCACGTCGCGCAGGCGGATCACCTGCCGCTGGCGGTCGGGCAGTTGCTCGATGGCGGCGGCCACCAGCTCCGAGGTCTCCGCGGCAAGCAGCCGGTCCTCGGGCAGCTCGAAGAAGTGGCTGGGCGTCACGCTCCAGTAGCCGCCGGCCGCGTGGCCGGACGGGAGGAAGCGGTCCGGGTCGACCGTCGGCCCGTCCTCGTCGTCGGAGGGCAGCAGCGACGAGAACGGGGTCACCCGCTGCTCGCGGGCACCTCGCGACTGAGCCCGGTTGGCGAGGATGCGAAAGATCCACGTCTTCAGGGACGAACGCCCCTCAAAGCGCTCCAGGCCCTTGATCACCGCCAGCCAGGTCTCCTGCACCACCTCGTCGGCCACCGAGGGCGATCGCACGAACGTCAGCGCGATCCGCTTCATCGCCCGGTCGTGACGCGCCACCAGCTCCCGGAATGCCGACTCCTCGCCAGCCCGCAGCCGGGCCAGCAACCGTTCCTCACTGGCGGCCGCCACGGTCACGCGGGCAGTCTAACCCGGGTCGAGATTCGTCTGCCGGCCAGCGGTCACCCCTCGCGTAACGCCTGGAGCTCTCACCGGACAGCAGGGTCAATGTCAACGCACATGGGAGCCTGAGCCATGAGGTCGCATATGAGAAGACTCTCACCGCCCACCGTCCGTCTCACTCTCCTGACCGAGTGGGCGCGCAAGGTCACACCTGCGGTGCTCGGGCTGACACTGGCGCTCGCCACCGCGGCCACCGCCACCGCGGCCACCGCCACCGCGGCCACCGCCACCGCGGCCACCGCCACCGCGGCGCCGCCACCGGTCGGCGCCCTGACGGCGCTGACCGGACAGGCGGGATGCGTCACCGCCCTGGGCGGCAGTGCGACGTGTGTGCAGGCCAGAGCCGTTGACGGTGCGTCGAGTGCCGTCGTCAGCCCCGACGGGGGCAACGTGTACCTCGCGAGCTACAAGATCGCCTCTCGGGAAGGGCTGGCGGTCTTCTCGCGGGACGGGCGCACCGGAGCGCTCACGCAGCTGCCCGGGTCTGCGGGGTGCCTCACCGCCGATGGCTCGAGCGCGCAGGGGCCGGGCACCTGTGGTGCCGTGCGAGGGTTCGGCGTCGGCGACGGACACGGCCTCGCCATCACATCCGATGGGCGGTGGGCCTACCTCGTCAACCAGCACGCGCAGTCGTCCGATCCCGCCTCGGCAATCGTGCTGCTGCGCCGCGACCCCACCACCGGCGCACTGAGCCAGCTCCCGGGCTCCGCCGGCTGCATCAGCAGCGACGGCAGCAGCCAGGACGGCCCCGGGACCTGTCAGACGCTCGCCACCCTCGCCAAGCCCTTCGGCATCTCGATCAGCTCCGATGACCACTTCATCTATGTGACCGATTACGGCACGCCCTCACGCATCCACGTCCTCGCCCGCGACCCGGTGACGGGTGCCCTCAGCGAGGTGCAGTGCCTGTCTGAGTCGCCCGCGACGGCGGGCTGTGCCGCCGGGCGCGTCCTCGGCGTCTCCAAGACCGTGGTCCTCTCCCCCGACGGGCGTCATGCCTACTCCAGCGACGCGCGCGGCATCAGCGTCTTTGATCGCGACCCCGGCGGCGGCATCCTCACCCAGAAGCCCGGGACCGCCGGCTGCATCACTGACACGGGGACCGACAATGCCGGCGCGTCGACCTGCGCCACCGGCCGCGGGCTGGGGGGTGCCGACGCCCTGGCGATCTCGCCGCTCGGGGCCACGTTGTACGTAGCCGCCGCCGCCGACCACGGCGTCTCGGTCTTCCAGGTGGCCCCCGACGGCTCGCTCGCGCAGCTCGCGGGGACCGATGGCTGCGTCACCCTCAGCGGCAGCGACGGGCTGGGGGGTGCCACATGCGCCACGGCCCGCGCCCTGACCTCCCCCTTCGGCGTGACGATCTCACCCGACGGCCGCTCGCTCTACGTCATCGGTGACGGCAACCAGCCCGCCGACGGCGTCGCCATCTTCTCCCTGGACCCCACCACTGGCGCCGCCGCCCAGCTGCCCGGCACGGCGGGCTGCATCACCGCGGACGGAACCTCCTCCGGCGTCACCGGCGCGTGCGCAAACGCCGGATCGGCGCTGCAGGGGACCTACGACCCGACCGTCAGTCCCGACGGCGCCACGGTCTACCTCCCCGGATACGACGGCCAGACGTTGGGGATCTACCGTCGGGAGACGGGCCCGAGCTGCCTGGCGGCCTCCGTCGCCACGCCCTATCAGACCGCAGCCACCGTAACCCTCCGCTGCCTCGACGGAGACGGCGACCCGGTCACCACCTCGATCATCTCACTGCCGGCCCACGGCACGCTGGGTTCGGGCGTCCAGGCCTCCGGCACCGTCGTCTACACCCCGCAGGCTGGTTACAGCGGCACCGACAGCTTCACCTTCGCTGGCTCCGATGGCACCAACGCCGGCAATCCTGCCACCGCCACCGTCACGGTCGCGCCACCCGGGGCTCCGGTGCCGCCCCCCACTTCCCCGCCGGGCCGGGTTGCCCACGCCCCGGCCACCCCACCCCCGAGCCTGACCCAGCTCCGTCAGTCCACGGATACGTGGCGTGAAGTCCGGTCACATGTCCGAGACTCCGGTACGACATTCTCCTTCATGCTCAATGAGACTGCGCGCGTCACACTGACGTTCACCCGGGACGTGGACGGCCGGCGTGTCAGCGGGCAATGTGTCACTCCCGGTCCTGGCGGTCACCACAGCCCTCGCTGCGTGCGCCGCGTGATCCTCGGCGCCTTGACACTCCAAGGTCGAGCCGGTCATAACCGCGTGGTCTTCACCGGTCGCCTGCCGGGAAGTGGCTGGCTGCCCCGCGGGCGTATCACCGTGACCGCCGTCGCGATCGCGGCACGTCATCGCTCGCCCGCGCGCCATCTTTCCTTTCTCATCACCAGCTAGGAGGGACCAGCGTCGCTTCCCGGATGTCCATGGCCTCGATCCCGAACTCCGGCTCCGAGTCGCCCCTGAGCCGGCCGGCGACGACCTGGAGAGCGCGGGCAACCCCGTATTCCGCGCCGGCGCTCACCCCACCCGTGCCGCAGCTCGCAGACAGCATGGAGGAAGCCAGCACGTCATCCGTCCGCCAGCGGCGACCCGCCACCGCCCGTACCGCGGCACTCACGCGATCGATCATCAACGACGGCCGATTGACCGCCAGCGGGTCGGCCGCGCCCCACATGATCCGGCCACGACGTCGCATCAACCGCCGGATGACCGTCTGAGCCACGGGACCGCAGGCTGAGCGAACGAGGTCGTAGGAGATGACATCGGGCTCAGCGGCATCGAGCAGGCGCCAGGGGACGTCGCCGCACACGTGCAGCCCCCACGCCGGAGCGGCACCCCGGATCGCGTCCCATATCGCCGGCGTCGCGCCCGCTTGGTGGGCCGCCATCAATCCGGGCTCGTCGACCATCACCAGGCCGAAGAGCCCCACCGCGCTGAGCGCTGACACCTGTTCATGGACCGCCGCCGCCAACCAGGTTGAGATTTCACGGCCGAACCCCTCGAGATCTGTTCGCCCTTGCGCCGCGTCACGCTCCAGCGCCATCGCCAGGGTCAGCGGCCCGGTCACCTGAAGCTTGACCACCCCGTGCTCGGGTGGTCGGCGCAACAGTTCGAGGATGAACGCGTCCCATGCCGCCGGCAGCTGTTGGTCGCGGTCAGGCGACCATCCGCACCGCCCGGGATCAGCCCCCAGCCACTCTTGCAGCATGTCCCCATACGCGCGTGGTAGCTGCGGGCAGAACGGCAGCTCATAGCCATGAACGGCATGGCGCGCCGCCTCGCCGGGTCGCGCGAACGGCAGGCTGCCGACCCCCGTGGTGGTCAGGGGAGCCAGGCGCATCAGCATCGAGCCCATGTCGTCTCCTTTGCCGGCGGCTCAGACGCGAAGCCGCATTTACCGGTCCGCCGGAGAACTCCGGCGGAGAAGTCGACAGGTCTTCGGGCTCGGATGCTCTGAGGCGGGTCGCCTTCCCAGACCGCAGTCCAGTGGCAGATGACCAACCCCACATCCCCACCGCTGCGCGTCAGCTCCGGATTTGGACCGGATTCCCTGACCCCTGGGCATGGGGCACATCGACTCCACCGACAACGATAACCCCCCGAGCGGCCGGACCCCCGCGCGACGGGACGGGCCCCGCGCCCTGCGACCAACCAACTAGGCTCCTCCTGTGCCCAAGGGACGGCTGGAGGCTTTCAGCGATGGGGTGATCGCGATCTTGATCACGATCATGGTGCTCGAGTTGCACACCCCATCCGGCACGTCCTGGCATGCCCTGGGCGACGAGTTGCCGGTGCTCCTCGCCTACGCGCTCAGCTTCGTGTACCTGGGGATCTACTGGAACAACCACCATCACCTGCTGGCCGCCGTCTCGCGGGTGACGGGAGCGGCGATGTGGGCCAACCTGCACCTGCTCTTCTGGCTGTCCTTGGTCCCGTTCAGCACTGCGTGGATGAGCGAGCACCGGTTCCCGTCGGTCCCGACGGCGGTCTACGGCATCGTTCTGCTGTGCGCGGCGATCGCGTACTACCTCCTGCAGACCATGCTGCTGCGCGCCGAAGGCGAGCACTCGGTGCTGCGCACCGCCCTCGGCTCCGACGTGAAGGGCAAGATCTCGCCGCTCCTGTACTGCCTCGGGATCGGGTTGGCGTTCGCCGATAGATGGATCGCCGTCGCCATCTACGTCGGCGTGGCGCTGATGTGGCTGGTGCCCGACCGTCGCGTCGAACGCCACGTGAGCACTGCTCCCGCAAAGCTCAGAAAATAGACGGACCGCGCACCCCGAGCGCCTCGTGATCTGGCTATTCGCCGGCGGCGGCGAGCTGGCGCGTGCGACCGATCGTCAGCACCACCACGACCGGGACGGCCACCAGGAACGCCAGGGTGATCGGTGCCGGTTGGCCCGAGCCCGCCTTGGCGATCGCGACGTCGGCGGCGACCATCGCCACCGCGATCGCGGGGCGCGGATCGGTCGTGACCAGGGCCGCCGCGCTCAGGCCGAATGCGGCAGCGGCAGCGAAAGCCAGCATCGCGAAGGCTCCTCCGAACGCGCCCGCGAGGACGACGAGCAGCACCAACCACCAGCTCGCGCCAAGGGCTGACCGGAGTGGGGCCGGCCCATGGTGCCGCGGGCGGACGACCATGACCGCGAAGCAGATCACCGGCAGCACCGCCGACGAGGACGAGGCGAGGTCAAACCCGCCCAGGGCGCCGGCCACTCGCAGCGCCAGCCAGGCCAGCGCGCCGGCCCCGGCGAGCCGATCGTGACCGAGCATCGCCACCCCGAGCAGGACGCCGAGAACCGCCATCGACGCCGGCGGGTACACCGGGTCCGACACGCCTCGGCCGCTCAGCCCGGTTGCCAGGTCCTGTGCGAGGAAGAAGACGCCCGCCAGGCAGGCGCCGTCAGCCAGCAGCGATCGGGCGCCGGCGGCGGTGATCTGCGTTGCGCGCGCCCGGAGGCCGAGCCGCACCAGATCGACGGCCTCCCGCAGGAACCGCAAGATCGAACCGGCGCTGGCGTCGAGCAACGTGCCGAGCATCTCGGGACCGTGGGCGGCGCGAGCGTCGGCCGGGTAGGCCCGCAGCAGGATGGCGCCAAGACGCTCGCGGTTCATGTCGCAGGCACCGTGGACGTCGCCGCCAGCCGTCCGACGACGGTCCGCGACGCGCGCAGGAGGCGCTGCGCCTCGGCATCGAGTTGATCTCGGCCGGCTTGGGTCAAGGCGTAGTCACGGCGTGTGCGTCCACGCTCGAGGTACGGCTCTCCGGCCACCACCAGCCCGGCGTCCAGGGCGCGGTCCAGGAGCGCGTACAGGGTTCCAGTCGACAGACGCACCGTTCCGTCGCTCAGTTCCGCGGCGCGGCGCACGATCGCGTACCCGTGCAGCGGGCCGTCGATCAGCGCCGCGAGCGCGTAGTAGCTGGGTGTGCGCAGTTCCACGGTCGTCAATATATCGACTATCGACATGTCGGGCAACGTTGTATGCGACGTCCGAGCCGGTTCAGGCGTCTCTGACCGTCCGCAGGGAGTCCAGCGCGGCCTCCAGGATCGGGTCGCGGTAGCCGGCGTCTCCCGTGATCTTGGCGATGGCGGCAACCATGTCGAGCACCTGCTCCAGGCTGAGGTCACTCCGGGTCTCGCCCGACGCCTGGGCGGCGAGCAGGAGGGGGCGTCCGGCATCGATCACCCGTGGATACCCCGCGCCGAACAGGGGGTCGTCGGCATCGGAGTGCTTGAGGAGCTCGGCGGCGACGAGCCGCTTGCACCCGCTCGGTCCATCTGCGGGTCTCCTACGACGAGCCCGCCACCACCCAAGGCGCGATCACCCAAGCCATCGACGCCGGCTTCCGGCACATCGTCCTCGGGCTGGCGGCTCCATATCCCGAGAACGTCGCGCACTGGATCGCCGGCGAGCTGATCCGCGCGTCGACCTGAGGCCGCGCCGCGCGACGCGCGAGACTGTCTCTCATGCGACCCAATCCCATCCACGCCAGCGACGATCCCGAGATGGTCCGCCAGCTGCTCCGCGAGAACCCCTGGTGCACCCTCGTGAGCGACAACGCCGGCAAGCTCGTCGCCTCTCACTATCCGGTGCTCCTGGATGAGGCATCGACCGAGTTGGCGATGCTGACCCATGTCGGGCGCCCCGATGAAAAGGTCCATGGGCTCGGCGAGAAGGAGATCCTGGTGATCGTCCAGGGGCGCCATGGGTACATCAGTCCGAGCTGGTATGTGCCGGGGACGACGCCCGCGCCGACCTGGAACTTCAGCGTGGCGCACTGCTACGGGGTGCCCGAGATCCTCGATGCCGACGAGAACATGCGCGTGCTGACACGGCTCGTGGAGCACTTTGAGCGCCACGTCGACCAGCCGCAGCTCCTGGACCCCGAGCGGGGCGCGCAGCTGGCCAAGGGAACGGTCGGGCTGCGCATCCCCATCGCGCGATTCGTGTGCAAGATCAAGCTCAGCCACGACAAGAGCGTGGAGAACCAGCACCGCGTGATCGCGGCGTTACGTGAGCCCGGTCCCTACCACCATCCGGACCTGGCCGACGACATGGAGCACTCACTCGCCGATTGAGCGGCCTGCCGCCGCCCTAGCTCAGCGTGAAGAGAACGTCGTCGAGAACGTCCGTGTCCTCTGCGCGAGCCGCAGGTAGCGGGCCGCTGCTCGCCCGGCGTCCGGCCTTGCGCCAGTGCTCCTTGACCGAGCGCGCCGAGACACGCCGGTAGGTGATGGCACGCTGCAGCGGGCGGATCTCCAGCTCGGCGTCCGTGGGCGAGGTGGTCACCTCGGCGTGAAAGAGACGGCCCTTGACGTCGCAGAGGACCAGGTCGCCGGCCCGGATTCCCTGAAGTCGCATCGCCGTCAACGGTACGGGCAGCGGGGGACGGATTGCCGAAAGCCCCCCCTCAGCCGGGACCCTAGGCGGCGCGCCCGCCCGAGAAGTCGAAGACGGCTCCAGTGCTGAACGAGCACCGCGCCGAGGCCAGCCAGGAGACGAGCTCGGCGAGCTCCTCGGGCCGGCCCATCCGGCCGAGGGGCACGCGTGAGACGAAGAGCTCGCGCTCGGCCTCGGTGGCGGTGTGGTGGGTGAGCCCGGCATCGACCACGCCGGGGATGACGCAGTTGACGAGCACGGCATCGCCGAGCAGCTCCTTGGCCACCGAGCGGCTGAACGCGATGACGCCCGCCTTGGAGGCGGAGTAGGCCGAC
The DNA here is from genome assembly GCA_963830945.1 of uncultured Actinomycetota bacterium. Lineage (GTDB taxonomy): Bacteria > Actinomycetota > Thermoleophilia > Solirubrobacterales > Solirubrobacteraceae > Palsa-465. The sequence goes on from CAWHOH010000007.1 coordinate 171,603, forward strand.
ATCTCGGGGTTGGGGTCCCGTCCCGCGACCGAGGCGATGTTGACCACCCGCGGATCGATCCCCGCGCGCAGCGCCGGAAGACAGGCACGGGTGCAATGGAAGACCCCGAACAGGTTGACCTCCAGCACGCGGTGCCAGGCGTCGACGGGGTAGTCCACCACCGCCGCCGACGGCCCGGCGATCCCCGCATTGTTGACCAGCACGTCCAGACGTCCATGGCGGTCCAGCACGGCGCGGGCCATCGCCTCGGCGGCTTCCGGGCGCGTCACGTCCACGTTCACCGCCATCACGCGATCGCTCGTCGCCACGCGGGCCGCCGCCTCGAGATCGGCGACGGCCACGTAAAGCCCGTCGTCCACGAGCCGCTGCACCATGGCGGCTCCGAGACCGCCGGCGCCTCCGGTGACGATCGCGACGCGTCGCTCTCCCGGCATCACGTCAGTAGCGGCGCTGGCTATAGGATGAACCTGAAGCGGGATTCAAGTCGAGGAGGAGTGTATGGGGCGTGTGCCCAGGCACGTCGCCCGAAGGCGCTCGCCGGGTCCACCGCGACGTGACTCCACCGCGACGACTGTGACCACGCCGTCAAAACCCCCGAGGGCCGGCGACACTCGCGGCCCTGATCCGCACGGCCCGCTACATATTCGAGCGCGACGGCTTCCTGAACCCGCAGCCTGAGAGAGAGGGCAACGCAGTGTCAGCGATGACCGTGGGACGAGCGATCGTGGACCTGCTGCGAGCCGAGGGCGTCGACCACGTCTACGGCATCCCGGGCGGGCATGTGCTGAGCATCTACGACGCCCTCTACGACGAGCCCTCCATCCGCCACGTGCTCGCCCGCCACGAGCAGACGGCCGGGAGCATGGCCGCCGGACATGCGCAGCTCACCGGGGAGCCCCGGGATCGTCGGTGATATCGCCGCCGTCGCCCAGCAGCTCCTCGACGCCCTGGACGATCACAGCAACGCCCCAGGTCCCCCGGCCGACTGGTCCGCCCATCCTCGGGTGCGCGAGATCGCCGCCGAAGCTCGGCGTGACCTGGAGCACTTCAGCTTCTATCCCGCCGAAATGGTGCAGGCGGCTCGCTGATGCGCCTGGACTTCGAACCGCCAGAGGAGATCATCAATGCCGACCGTTGAGACCGTGAAGGGACCGGTCGACCTCGACGGGCTCGGGCGCACGCTGATGCACGAGCACATCTTCGTGATCAGCCGGAGGCGCTGCAGAACTACGGCCACGACGTTCGGCGCCGGCTACTGGGACGAGGAGGAACGCGTCGCCGACGCGGTCGCCAAGCTGACGGCGGTGCGCGATGCGGCATCACGCACGATCGTCGATCCGACGGCGCCCGGGCTCGGGCGCAACATCCCGCGCATCCAGCGCATCAACGCAGAGGTCGACCTCAACATCGTCGTCGCCACCGGCGTCTACGCGTTCCTCGCGATGCCGAATTTCCTGGGCTGCGCACCGATCGAGGCATCGCCGCCTGTTCGTGCGAGAGATCCGCGAGGGGATCGACGACACCGGCGTCAAGGCGGCCTTCCTGAAGTGCGCGGTCGAGCACCACGGGCTGATCGGCGACGTCCCGCGGATCCTCGCCGCCATCGCGGCGGCCAGCGACGAGACCGGCGTCGCCGGTCATGGTCCACACCAACGCCGAGGCCGCAACCGGGCTCACCGCGCTCAAGACGCTCACCGACGCCGGCGTCGATCCGCGGCGGATCGTGATCGCCCACGCCGGGGACAGCAACGACCTCGACTACCTGCGCGCGATCGCCGACACCGGGCGCGTGGCTCGGGCTTCGACCGCTTCGGGATCGAGCACTTCAACCCGACCGCGGACCGGATCCGCACGCTGTCGCGCTGGTCGAGCAGGGCTACGGCGACCGCATCCACCTCTCGCACGACGCCGCCTGCTTCTACGACTTCATGGTCGGCAACCCGTTCTTCGCCGACGAGCACCCCGACTACCTGCTCATCTCCAACGAGGTCGTCCCCAGGCTCGAGGAGGCGGCGTCACCCCCGGCGCCATCGCCCAGATGATGGAGGCCAACCCCCGGGCGTTCTTCAGCTGACCCGCGGAGTCCTCTGGCGAAGGCCGTGGGGTGCTCAGGCGAAGGCCGCGAGTACGCGCAATGCCGTATTGATCGCGTGCGCCGCTCGCGCTACCCTGCGCCGGCCACGGTCGGGCGTGGTCATTTCAGACCGCCGGGGTCAGTCGGCAAGGACCGTCAGGAGGAACCATGGTTCGAAGGATCGGGGCGCTGGCCGCCGTCGGCGCACTTGCCCTTGCGGGTGTCGCGTGGGCCGCCGGGTCACGCACCTACACCGGGACCACCAGTCAGCACAACGGCACGATCAGCCTCAAGATCGCCAAGGGCAAGGTCGTCCATGTCAGCTTCGTCGACGGCACGGGCCATGGCTCCGGGTGCAGCCAGTTCGCCGCGCCGCAACCTCAGTTCCCGGTTGGCTTCAAGGCCCACATGGCGATCGCCAGCGGCAGGTTCAGCGGCAGCGCGTCCGCGCGACCAGGAGTCGTTCAAGATCTCCAGCCGGGTCACCGGCAGCAGGATCACCGGCTCGTTCACGGACAAGATCCCGATCGGCCAGCTCACCGCCAAGCCCTCCGCGTGCTCCTCAGGGACGGTCAGGTACACGGCCAAGCGCGCGTGAAACGCGCGCGGTAGGCACCCCGCCTCACACGTCGCCTCCGTCGACCGCCAGCGGCGGGGTCGCCAGCCGCTCGGCGACGAGCTCGCGGGCGGCTCGGTGCGCCTGGCGCGAGCCGGTCACCGCCTCGAGGAACGGAGCGCGCTGCGAGCGCGTACAGCGTCACCGCCGAGGTGGCGGCGACGGTCGCCGTGCGCACTCCCTCATGCAGCAGCGCGATCTCGCCGAACCCGTCGCCGGGCCCCAGCGTGCCGACGTAGGCGCCGCCGATCGACACGTCGAGCTCCCCTGCGGCGACGACGAAGTACTCGTCGCCGGGCGCGCCCTCCCGGGCGATGATCTCACCCGCCGGCGCCTCGACCCGGGCCAGGGCCCGAGCAAGGTCCTCGAGCACCGGCGCGTTGAGCATCGGCGAACAGCGGGACCTTCCGCAGGACGCCGAGCTCCGCATCCAGCGCGGGCGCCGCCCGCTCGATCCTCCGCAGCGCCGGGACGGTGAGGAGGGGAACGACGATGAGCAGGCCGCCGACCACCGCCACCGCTCCCCGCGGGCCCGCGAGGATGACCAGCAGCGGCACCAGGAGCGACCCGACCGCCAGCCCGAACATCTCCAGGCCCTCCAGAACCCCGAAGACGCGGCCGTGAAACGGCCGGGGACCGTGCGGTGCAGGATCGTGCGGCCGCCGACGTCGAGGACGGTGCGACCGGCGCCGGCGATGCGCCAGCAGACACAGCGCGGCGCCCGCCGCCGGCCATGCCCCCACCGCGATGAAGGCGGCGCCCCACGCGGCTCCCGCCAGCAACAGCGGCCGCGCGAGCCGATGGCGGCCGACCAGCGCGAGCGCCGCGGCAGCCCCGACCAGCCCGCCCGCGCCGAACGCCGCGCCCAGATAGCCCGCCCCGCCGGCGCCGAGCCCGAGGACCAGGGCGGCCAGCACCACCTCGAGCACGTCCAACGCGCCGAGCACCGCGTACTCGGCGGTCAGCATCGCGAGCGCGGGGAAGCGCGCCGGGAGCGACGCGGACGACTTCGCGCAGGGAGGTCTCGCCCGCCTCGGCGTCCTCCTCGGCGCCGACCTGCCCCGAGCCGGCGCATCGGCGCCACGACGAGCCGCCGAGGCCGTCACGACGCCCGCGAACAGGAGCAGCGCCCAACCCGGCCGCGGCGATCGCCAGCGCCACGCTCGCCAGCGCGGGTCCCGCCAGCAGGGTCACGTTGTCCACCCAGCCCGACACGACGTTGGCCGCGGTGAGCTGAGCCGGCGTCTCGCACCAGCGCGGGCAGCAGCGCCGCCTGGGCCGGGCGCGTCAGCGTGACCGTGCAGGCCGCGACCACCGCGCCGGCGTACACGACCGGCGCGGGAGCGCCCGCCAGCATCAGCGCCGCGGTGGCGCCGAGCGACACCGCCTGCGCCACGTAGCCCGCCGCACAGCGTGGCCGCCGCGCCGCGGGCGTCAATCAGCCGTGCCGCCAGCGGCGCGACTACCGACGCCGGGATCAGCTGCACCGCCGCGATGACGCCCGCCGCCGTCGTGCCGCCGCGCCGGAACGCGAACACGAGCACGACGACCCACACTCCGTACTCGCTGATCCCGAAGCCGACGAACGCCGCCTCGACGCGACGCAACCGCCGAGCTGGCCAGCGCACGCCGCAGCACGGCAAGCCGGTGCGTCATCGCTCGGGCCGGTCCCCTGTCCCGCTCACGAGGGAGACACTATCCGCAGCCGCGACGGCGGTGATCTCGCTGAACTGCGTCGAACCCAGGATGGAGGCGCTCGCGCCGGCTCCGATGGCCGTCACCACCAGCAGCCGCATGATCGTCCCCGGCAGGATCGCCAGGACGATCGGGTGCAGGAAGACCGCGCCGTCGAGCAGTCCCAGCGCCACGCTGACGAGGCCGACCCAGATCGCGGCAGCGACGTGGAGGTGGCGCGGGCCGCGGCGCATGAACCCGACGCCGACCGCGAGGAAGATGATCACGTCGACGCCGACGATCCAGGTCCCCGGCGAGGCGTAGGCGTCCAGCGCGAACGCCAGCGCGACCACGGTCGCGGCGCCCGGCTGCGATCAGCGCGAGGGCGATCGCCCAGGTGCGGACGAGATCCCGTCGGCGCCTGGTGAGCGGGAGCGTCCCGGCGGCCAGCCAGCAGGCGAGCGGCCGCCAGCCACAGCCAGAGCGGCGGGTCCGGGAAGCGGCGCAGCTCGGCCCGACAGCAGGCCGCGGCGACCGTCGATGACCAGCGGCACCCTCCAGACCCCCTCGGCCACGCCCGCCGGGAGGCCCTGCACGCGCGCGTCATGCCAGACGATCGAGTGGCGGCCGCGCTGCAGGCGCCAGAGAGGGCCGGCAGTCTTCACCGCCTGGGCCTTGTCCACCAGGCGCATGGCGCGCGCGGTGGGCGAGGCGGCATTGACCGACAGCCCCGCCCCGTCCAGGCGGATGACCGGCTCCCCCAGGTAGCCGAGCACCACGACCGTGTGCCCCGGCCTCAGCGTCAGGCTCAGGCCATGGTCGCTCTGGTAGATCTGCGCCGAGTAGGCAGGGGTGATCGGATGCGCGATGCCGGCCCGATAGTCCACGGCGACCGTGCCCGAGCGCAGGTGCGCCGACGCGGCTGGCGCACCGGCGAGGCACGCGAGCGCCACGCCCGTGGCAAGGCCGACCCTCCACCGGCCCGATGCCAATCCGTCGCGCACGCACGCATCCTCGCGCGCCCGCGTCCGGCTGTGCACGCTTTTCAGTCCGGCGCGCCCGCTCAGGCGGAGTCCGTCACAGGTCGACGCGGTGCACGCGAGCCTGGGCGATGAGCCACGCGCGGCCCGGGCGCTGGGGCGGCAGCGAGCCCAGCCCGCCCCCGGCCGGCAGGCTCTCCGGGTCGTTGCCCACGCCCGAGCAGGCTGCGCGTGAGCTGCTGGTTGGCGTCCAGGAGGTCATCGAGCGCGCGTGAGCAATGAGCGCGCGGTCACCGTCGGCTCGGGCTGACCGTCGGCCAGGCACTCGAGCATCGCCCGCCGCAGCAGTTCCTTGAGGAAGGACGCAGTCACGCCCTCGGTGCGCTGCACGACCTCGTCGCTCTCCTCGGCCGACAGCGTCAGCGGCAGCGCGCGGCCGTAGAGGGTCAGCAGCCGCTGGCGCGCGTCGGCATCGGGCAGGTCGATCTCGACGGCGACGTCGACCCGCCCGGGACGCGCCGCCAGGGCGGGCTCCAACAGGTCGGACCGGTTGGTCGTCAGCACGAACAGGAGGTCGGCATCAGCCGCCGCCCCGTCCATCGCATCCAGCAGGTCGAACAGGACCGGAGACGAGGCCGGGCCCATGCTCCGCTCCTCGGCCACGAGGTCGACGTCCTCCAGCACGATCACCGACGGCTGCAGGTCCCGCGCCAGGTCGGCCACTGCGCCGATGCCGGTCAGCGCCCGCCCGGTGAGGATGAAGCGGGTGTAGCCCGCCATCTGGGTCGACCAGGTAGCGGGTGGTATGGGTCTTGCCGGTGCCCGGCGGGCCGTAGAGGAGCAGCCCGCGCTTGAGGTGCTGACCGGCCTCCAGCAGGGCGTCGCGGTGAGCTGCGACGCCCAGCGCATGGCGCTCCACCCGCCCCAGGACCGCCTCGGGAAGGATCACGTCGCCGCGCGCGGTCGCGGGAACGTCACCGAAGTGCAAGCTGACACCGCCCATCGGGTTGGCCACCACGTCGAGCACCTGCCCGCGGTATACGTTCAGCCGGCTGCGCAGCTCCTCCAGATGGGCATGCACCGCCTGCGCCTCGTGCACCTCGAGCCCCGCGATCTCGCGGTGAGGTTCTGCTTGATGCTCACTCGGGCCGGTGACCATCACCACATATGCGCCGTATGTGTCCGTCACGAGGAGGACCGCCCGGCTCAGGCACGCCAGCGTCGACCCCGGGCCGTTGGGGAGGTCCACCAGCGTCGGCGGCGAGAGGCGCAGCGGCCCGTAGACCTCACCGGTGACGATCTGCTGCAACGTGGTCTCTCCGTGATGGGGCGGCACCATCACGCCATGGATCTCGACCTCGCGGCCCGGCTCCTTGTCCACGCATCCAGAGCGGTCTGGAAGTTCACGTGCTCGAACCGGGGCAGCGACCGCGCCACCACCGACCGGCGAGACCGCTCGTCACCCAGGAAGTCGTTGACCAGCGCCGCCACCTCGTTGCGCTCGCCTGGCGCGCGTCGTCGTGCACCCACTCCAGGAACGACCGGAACGCACGCTGCGAACTCGCGTGCCTCTGCGTCGTCCATCATGCGCCCAACCCACCCCCTCTCCAACGATCAGCGTTCACTGACCATACTGGCTGACGCCCGCCGCCCCTCGCCGCGGCTCCCGTGCCGGGCCGGCAAACCGCTTGACGACCTGGCCCGAGGTCCCGAACCAGGTCATGGGATAGGTGCTGAGGTTCTCCACCGGCGTCGGGACGCTGAACGCGGCGACGTTGTCATGCACGGCCGCGGTGACGGGATACGCGAAGGCGACGCTCACCCGCGCGACGCCGTCGGGCACCACGATCATCACGTCGTTGCCCGAGCTGCTGCCGGAGGACGACCATGCACCCGCGTCCACGATCTGCGCGGGCGTGGTGCAGCAGCCGGCGCCGTCTCCTATCAGCGCGAGTTGCAGCCCGCCGCCGTTGGGGCCCCGAACCGGCACCAGGACGATCTGGGCCCCTTCGGGGCTGACCCCGGCGACGCGGATGAGCGACCGCACCGGGGTCGCGAGGCCTGACCGGAATGTGCGAACGATCTGGAGGGCGGCCGGGATGGCGGCGCGGTCCGCCGCGGTCTGCGGACGCCTCAGCACGCCGAGGATCCCGACCAGTCCCCGAGAGGCTGACGGGAGCGCCTGCCTGCCGGCGGGCGGGCGCACAGGCCCATGGTGCCTGGCATGAAGGGCGATCACCGCGCCCACCCCGATCGCCACGGCGAGCGCGGCCAGCCCGATGACCGCCAGCCTCGACGCCCAGGCCCGGCCCCGGCCCCCGGCCCCGGCCCCGGCCCGGCGATGCCAGCAGGGGCAAGGCATCCTCGGTCTCCAGCCTCGCCCACAGGCCGTCGATCGGTGGGGCGGCGCCGGTCGGTTCGGGGTTCAACGCGTGCAGCAGCTTGACGGCATCCGTAGTCACGCGGTGACCTCCGCGGTCCGTGGGTCCCGTGTCGCGGACCCGGCCTGGTCGAGCGCCCGGCGCAGCCGCCGACGGGCGCGATGTAGCCGTACGCCGGCCGCCCCGTGCGAGCAACCGAGGACGACGGCGAGCTCGCGCAGGTCAAGGCCCTCCCAGGAGCTCAAGAACAGCACCTCGCGGTCGCCATCACTGAGCTGCTCGAGCGCCCCGGCGAGGCGGCCGGCGCCATCCTCGTCGATTCCCGCGGCCCGCGCAGCGCTGCGCAGGCGGTCGGTCAGCGCCTCCGCCCGCGTGGCGCTCCGCCGCTGGTTGGCCATCACCCGCCGCGCGCAGCCCAGCAGCCACGGCAGCGCCGGATCGGGCACCTCCTCCAGCCGCCGGCAGGCGACGACGAACACCTCCATCACCACGTCGTCGGCGACCGCGGCCTCGGCCCGCCGGCGGACGTAGGCGTGGACCTCGTCCGCGTGGGCGACATACAACGCCTCCAGGCGCCGATGACGCTGATCACCCGCCACATCTACGTCCACATCTACATCATGTCCGCCACCCCCGGCGCATTTACACCGGCCCAGAGATCCGCGTCGCCGGCGGCGGTGCTCACACCCCCCACACCGCGGGGCGCGATCCGAGGCCGCGGAGATAGGCCAGCACCGCGGTGACTCCGTGATCGCCGGGACGCTCGCGCTCCAGCGCGTACTGGGCCCAGCCGACGGCGTTGTCGCCGTTGAAGTCGTTGCGGCGGTCGATGTCGGCCCCGGCGGCGACGAGCAGGCGAACCGATTCGATCGCGCCGAAGGCCGCTGCGAGATGCAGCGCGCCGCAGCCCTGGTAGGGACCGGCGTTCGGGTCCGCGCCGTGGGCCAGCAGCCACTCGACCGCCCCGGCACGCTCGTTCTGCGCGGCGTGGACCAGGGCTTCGTCGAGGACGTCCTCGGGGACGTCCTGCGCGGGCAGGCGCTGCAGCCAGCCGACACTCGCCGGGTTGGGGCGGTGCTGGTAGGCGTCGGCGGTCAGTCCGCCGCGGCGGTCGAGGAAGCGCTCGAGCCGGTCGACCCGTCCGGCGCCGGCGGCGACCCACGGGGCGTCGGGGACGAGCTTCACGGCGGCGAGCACGTCCGTCGCCGCGCGCGACCCGTGGTAGATCGCGCTCTCCAGCGCCGTGATGCCCGCTGACCCGCGGCCATCGATCCGGGCCCCGGCACCCAGGAGAATCTCCACGAGCTCGACGCGGTCAAAGCAGGCGGCGAGGTTGAGCCCCTCGTCGAGGTCGCTGCGACGGGCGACGAGCGCATCCAGTAGGTGCGTGACCGCGGCAGCGTCTCCGTCCCGGATCGCGTCCAGGGCGGCCGCCACCGGGTCGGGCGGGTCGTCGTCGGGCCGGAGGATGGGTCAAGGGCTGCCGGCCCGATCAGCTCTGGGTCGGCTGCGGCGGCGGACGCTGCCCGGGGCAGGGCCGGCCGACCCCGATCCGGACGCGGCGGCGGCGACCGCGGGCGACCACCAGCAGCGACACGCAGGCCGTGTGCGACACGTAGTACCCGCCGGCGTAGGCCAGCCACCGCGAGCCGGTCGTCTGACCCCGCCCGCAGGCGTTGACGGTGAGCCGGCCGCTCGGTGGCACGTCTCCGGCGTTGCCCCAGGCGATGGCCATCCGGGGCTTGAGACCGGCGGGCACGACCAGCTCGAACGTGGCGTGGGGCTTGATGAGCAGGCCCGTCTTGGCAAACAGCCGCAGACGGCCGTGCATGCCGGTCCGGCTGGTCTGCAGCGCCCCGTACCTCGGCGCGATGGGCAGGGCCACGACGCCGAGCACCACCTGCAGTCCAGCGGAACCCGGCCGCATCAAGCCGATGCTCTGAGCGCAGGCGAGGCTCGTGGTGTCAGGAGCCGCCGCACGTGAGACCGTCGCGGATGGCGCCCGAACGGCCGTGGCGTGGTGTCGGGACGCGTGGCCACCGCCGCCCCCGCACCCCGCGACCATCACCATCGCCACCGCCACGCACACCGTCGAGACCGACACGCTCCGCCGGCGCCGCCTCACCTCATGACCCCCGGAGGGCCGACAGGGGGGCCGCCCAGACATTGCCCGCAGCGTGACGGGTGCTCCCAACGACATAGATGTGACGGGCGCTGATCGCGGTGTCGGCCATGTCGGCGCCCGGCGGCGATGACACCGTGAACCGCCGGCGGCTGCGGAGGAAGATGCCGTCGAAGGGGCGCGTCGGCCGCGGGATCCACACGACCTCGGCGGGGGCGGCGGTGGCCCACGGAGCGCCGTTGGTCAGCAGCAGATGCAGGTGCGTCGCGCAGTGCTCGAGGAAGATCCCGGCGGTGGTGCTGAGGACCGCGAACCGGCCCTCGAACTCGAGCGTGCCCTGGGATTTCGCCGACGGCACGCGCAGCGGCGCACACACGGGGGCGATCAGCAGCGGCGAGTCGAGGTCGGGCAGCGTGTGCGCGTTCGTGGGATCGTTGCGGACAGCGCCGGTGACGACGTTCTCAAACAGCCAGCGGTCACCGAGGTTCCCTCGCTCCTGGTTGTACTTGATCCAGTCGCTGCCGACCGCCGCCGCCAGGCAGCTCGGGCCGGTGCCGAGGCGGTGGCGGCACTGCGCCGGGATCGACAGGCTCTTCCAGACTCCGGTCGCGAGCGAGTAGAGGGCCATCGACGACTGGGGGCAGGCCACCAGCAACCACGTGTCGCCGAGGACCGTCTGGCCGCCCTCCGGCTCCGGGCAACCGCTCGGCAGCATCACGCGCGTGCGCTGCCCGGTGAGCTCGTTGATCAGGGTGCCGGCCACCCCCAGCTGGTCGGCCCACAGCATCGTGTAGGGACCGTCCGTGGACACGCCGCCATGGGACACCAGCTGCCAGGCAGGGCGAAAGGTCGGGTGCGCAGCGGCGCCGCGGGCCGCGGCGGCGCCCGACAGGGTCAGAATCGCGCCGCACGCCAGGACGGCGGCGAGCATCGCCGGCGCGGTCAGCGCGTGCCCTGATCTCGTCCGGCTCCGGCGCATCGCCACTCAGGGACCGCCGAGTCCAGCAGCTCGGCGCGCGCGGTCTCCGGCGGAGTCCCGTAGACGTAGACCAGCAGGTCCTCGTCCTGGTGGTTGACGCTCTGCAGCGGGGTCCCCGGGATCGACGCGGACGGCCCCGCCGCGCGGCACGTCCTGGCGCACCGGCGGCTCGCCGAGGTAGATCGAGAGCGTGCCCTCGAGCACCACGAACGTCTCCTCCTGGCGCGGGTGGCGGTGGCGGCGGCCCCTGGCGCCGGGCTCGTAGCGCCACAGGCTGGCGCGCATGTAGGCAAAGGGCTCGAGCTCGATCAGCTCGGCGACGTGGCGTGCCGGCTCGCCCTGCTCGTGGGGGCGAGTGATCCACTGCAGCTCGTCTGGGCGCATGACGCGATAGGTCACGCGCAGCGACCGCCGTCACCCCTGGCTCGCGGTTTAGAAGTCCTTGTCGGCGGCGCCGCTCTCGGTCACCGCGGTGGTGCTAGCGGCGTTGCCGGCGGGGTCGGTCACGGTGGCCGACGGCGTCCAGACCAGCGTGCCGGTTGCGGCGGCGGTCCCCGCGGTCGAGCTCGGCGGTGCCGAGCGTGATCGTGATGGCGCTCCCGCTGAGCACCATGGTGGCCGCCGTGCCCGACGCGCCGAAGGTGGTGGTCCTGGACACGTAGTCCTTGCGGCCGAGGTCGATGGTGCCGAAGGGCAGCTGGGCCAGCGTCGACGGCGTTGAGCACCTCCAGCTTGTCGTCGCCGGAGGCAGCCGCCGTCGACGATCTCCACGACGACGGACTGAGCGCTGCCGTCCCATCCCGACGAGGACGGTGGTCGGGGTCGATCGGCTCGCTGTAGGTGAGCGTCATCGTGTCACCCGGCTCGGGCTTGCCGGCGGTGCCGCCGGAGACGTTGGCGGTCTGGATGTTGCTGGCCCGCGGCGCGGTGTTGTCGACGGTGACCGAGTAGCTGGTCGTCGTCGCGGTGCCGGCGGAGTCGGTGAGCTTGACCGTGAAGGAGCTCGGTGCCCGCCGCCAGGGTGCTCTTGGCGGTGAGCAGGGCGCTGCGGTAGTTGTAGCTCTGGCCGCCGATCGTGTAGCTGCCCGAGCTCAGCGCCGCCGCGACTCTGGCCGGTGGTGATCGCGCTCACGTCGGCGGTGAGGCTGCCCAGCCCGGCCGGGGGCGTGCCCGAGCCGGTCACGTTGGCGTAGACGTAGTAGGTGCCGCCCTGCTTGATGGCGCCCGAGACGCCACCCGCGGACTTGGCGATCACGGCGGTCGGAGACGGCGGGGCGGTTGACCGTGAGGGCGGCCGTCGCGCTGTCGCCCTGGCTGCCCACGGCGTAGATCGTGTGCGAGCCCTGGGCGGTGCCGGCGGGGAGGGTGATGGTGGCCGTGGCCGCTCCGGCGGCGGGGATCGAGGTCGGCGACAGCGTGCTGGTCAGCGTCGTCCCCGTGGCGCTGTCGAGCTTGAAGGCGACCGTCTGGCCGGCGGTGTAGCCGGTCAGGGACGCGCTCACCGTCGCCGGCAGGCTGGTCACCGTCGTCGCCGAGGTGATGCTGAGGCCCGGGGCCTGAATGGTGACGGCGGCGCTCGCGGCGCTCTCGGTCCCCAGCCACGAGTCCAGCGACGGCGTCACGGTGTAGGTCCAGGTCCCGGCCGGGACCGAGGACTCGGTGCAGGAGAGCGTCGGTGAGCGTCCCCGAGCATCCCGAGCCGACCGTCTGCGCGACGCCGCCGGCGTTGTAGCGCTTGACGGTGTAGCCGGTGACGCTCTGGCCCAGCAGCGTGCCGCCCGTCCAGCTCACGGTGACGCTGTGCCCGGTGGCGCTGACCGTGGGCGCCGAGCCGGCCGGCATCGTCGCGGCCTGCGACCTGCCCGGTGGCGGTGCCGTTGCCCGACCAGGCGGCGTACGCCGCGCCCGGGCCCCGCGCAGGTGGCGAGGACGACGGCGAGCAGCCAGCCGGAGAGCCGCCTCACGGCTGCCCGTCCAGCGTCGCCGAGAAGGAGAGCGGGACGCTCGCTCCCTCACACGAGTCCGGCGCCGTGGCCAGCATCCGCAGCGAGGCGTAGGCGGTGCGCGTGCCGCGGCGCGCGATGGTCATCCGCACGGTGAGGCGCCCGCCGATCACCGCCCAGGCCGGGCAGCGGCCGCTCGGCTGGCCCGGCTTGAGCTGCAGCCCGAGCACCCGCACCTTGCGGGAGAGAAGATTCTTGACGCGCAGCTTGACCGGCCGGACGCTCCCCGGGTAGAGCAGGCCGGAGACCTCGGCGGTGACGACGATCGCGCGCCGGGCGTGGACTTCAGCGACGGCCGAGTTGCTGTGCAGGACAGCGGCGTAGGTGGTCGCGCCCAGAGCGAGCGCGACCACCACGACGAGGATCGTCGATATCCGCTTCATCGAGAAGCTGCCGCTGTCAGGTGTTGCGAGGGGCGCCTACGAGGTGGCGGCGCTGGCGCCGTTCAGGCTCACCGGGATGGTGAACGTCGCGCCCTGGCAGCTGTTGTCAGAGGCGTTGCTCATGTGGACGCTGTTGCTCACCGCCACCTGCGTGGTCCCGTTGGCGGGCACCGAGATGCTCAGGTTGTGCTGGTCGGTGTAGGTCACGCCGGTCGGGTGAGTCGCGTCCTGGCCGCACGTCGAGTGCGAGGCGTCCGCGGTGATCGTCCCGTTGCCGGTCACATCGGTGACCGTGACCGGGTACGGGTTGGGGTTGGACACCTTGAAGGTGAGGTCAGCGGTCGCGCCGGGGTACAGGCCCGCGCTGGCGGCCGTCGCGGTGACGGTGGTCAGCGCCTGAGCCGTCGAGGCCTTCGCGACACCCGAGCCGTTGCCGGCCGAGGTCCAGGCCGCATAGCCCAGGCTGACGATGGCAAGCACCATGACAGTGACGGCGGCAAAGATCAGCCGCCGCTTTCCAAGCAGCTTCTTCATAGAGAGAGCTCCGATCCGTTCGAGGGGATGGGCGCTACGGGAACCGTCATCGGCCATTCGTCCAGAATTCTTGAATGTTTTTTCATGGGTTCGAATTCAAGAAGTAGATTCATGGAATCCCGCTTCATAGAAGGCGGATTCATGAAGCGAGATCCATGGAAGTTAGCTTCATGACTTTTGAGTTAGGCGTTTCGCGGGAAAGATCGTTGATATGACCTGGACGTTCCTCTCCAACCACGGCAACGTGCTCGTCTACATCGACGAACACCCCACCGCCCGCCTCCGGGAGATCGCCGAAGCGGTCGGCATCACCGAGCGCGCCACCCACAAGCTCGTCTCCGAGCTCGTGGACGAGGGCTATCTCATGCGCAAGCGCGTCGGCCGCCGCAACGAGTACGCGGTCAACTGCGAGAAGCACCTGCGCCAGCCCGCTCTGGCCAAGCACACCTTGCACGAGCTGCTGATCGGGATGACGCGCCCGGTCCCCGGCTCGCAGATCAAGCGGGCCGGTTAGCGAGGCGGACGCAGCCAGCCGTCTTGAAGCAGGGCCAGTCCGTCGTCGGCCAGGCCGGCGGCGACCTCCGCCTCGCCTCCCGCGCCACCGGACGGCTCCCTCCTCCAGCACTCGCCGCAGCAGCCGGCCGCGGCGCTGGCGCACGCTGCCCTCAAACGGCTTCTGGCGGCGGACGGGGACCGCCGCCACGATCCCCCGCAGCCGGCCCGGCGCAACCGTCACGCACCGGACAGATCGACGCAGCGTCGGCCGCGCGGTGCAGACCCGCTGCCCGAACTCCATCAGCGCCTGCCCCGCCCGCCACGGGTCGCCTGAGATGTCGATGTCGCCGGCAAAGCGCCGGCGCAGCACGCGGCGCACGTTGACGTCGACGGGCAGCACCGGCTCCTCGCGCGCGAAGCAGCGCACCGCGGCGGCGATGTAGGGCCCCACTCCGGGCAGCGTCCGGCAGGTCCTCGGGCCAGCCGGACTCGGCGACGATCCGCGCGGAGCGGTGCAGGTCGCGGGCGCGGCGGGGATAGCCGAGCCCCTGCCACTGGCCCAGCACGTCGGCCAGCGACGCCGCGGCCAGCGCCTCGACGGTCGGCCAGCGCTCCATCCACCGCACCCAGGCCTCCGCTGCGCGGTTCGACGGTGGTCTGCGCCGACATCACCTCGGAGACCCAGACGGCGTAGACGTCGCGTCGCGCCCGCCACGGCAGCGGCCGCGCATGCGCGATCCCACCAGTGAAGGACCGCCGCCACCTCTGGATCGGACACGCTCCAGGTCGGCGCGGTGATGTCAGCTGGTGCGGCCGGTCATCTCGAACGCAGGTGAGTGTCGCAGCCGCCCGGCGCTGGTAGCGTGCCCGGTCATGCCCGCGGCGTGGCCGGCGCTCGACGTACGAGGCGTGGTCTGAGACCTGCGACACGCTGCACGCCCACACGCAGGTGCTCGGCAAGCTCGCGGTGGCCCTGGCCCCGCCCGAGCCCCAGCTCCAGCATGCCGCCCTGCGCCTCACCGCCCGCGGCTGGGAGACCCTGCCGCTGCCCGCCCCCGACGGCTCCGGGTCGATCGTCGCCGCGCTGGACCTTCGCACCCACGAGGCCGTCGCCGAGCACAGCGCCGGCGGCGTGCGCCGCGTGGCCCTCGGCCCCGACCGGCCGGTGGGTGCGGTCACCCGCGAGCTGCTCGCGCGGCCTCTGCGAGCTGGGCGGCGAGGTCCGGATCGACCCCACCCCGCAGGAGGTGCCCTGGTCGGCGCCGCTCGACGAGGACGAGGAGCACACCCGCTACGACGCGGGCCAGGTGCGAGACCTACTTCGCGATGGCCACCCGGGTGGCGCTCGTCCTGGCCGCCTTCCGCGCACCCTACCGCGGCCGCTCCACCCCGGTGAACGCGTGGTGGGGATCGTTCGACCTCGC
Organism: uncultured Actinomycetota bacterium; assembly: GCA_963830945.1. GTDB lineage: Bacteria > Actinomycetota > Thermoleophilia > Solirubrobacterales > Solirubrobacteraceae > Palsa-465. The sequence continues at coordinate 187,268 of CAWHOH010000007.1, forward strand.
CGTCAACCTCTTCTCCGGCCGTCCCGCCGAGCCGCCGTCCCCGGACTTCATCATGCGCAACGCGATGGACTCCCAGGAGGTCGCCCTCGGCTGGTGGCCGGGGGACCCTCGTTACCCCAAGGCCGCGTTCTACGCCTACGCCCACCCCGCCCCCGAGGGGTTCGCCGGCGCCACCCTGTCCCCGGCGGCGGCCCGCTGGGCGGCGGATCTGGGCGAATACGTCCTGGACTGGGATGACGTGGTCGCCGCCGCCGACCCGCACGCCGCGGCGCTCCAGTTCGCCCGCTCGGCGTTCAGCCACGCCTGCGCCGCCTGCCGGTGGGACCCGCAGCTGGCCTCCAGCGCGGAGGGCTCGCCCCCGCCGATCCGCTAGACGGCAGGTCGCTGAGGGTCCACCGTCAGCGATCGCGACCGGGGTCGAGCACCAGGTCACACCAGACCTGGGTCGCCCCGACCGCGTCGCTCCCCACTCCCCATGACGTCGAGAGCTGCTCGACGAGGCGCAGTCCGTGTCCACCGAGTCCCTCGGGATTCTTCGGAATGAGCCGCGGCTCGAGCTCACCGCCGGGATCGGTGACGGTGATCCGGAGGTGCCCGTCGAGCAGGATCAGATCCACCGTGACCAGTCGGTCGGACCCGACGCCCGCGTGTCGAACGCTATTGGTGACAAGCTCTGAGATGATCAGCTCCGCATCCGACGCCACGGCGTGGTCGATCTCCCGCAGGTGTGATGACGTCACGTTGCGGGCGTGCCGGGGAGCCTCGACGCCCCGGGAACCCCGAACGAGATCGTCTGGGCCGGGGCCTCAACGGGAGTTCGAGACCCACGGGCGCCGTTGGCACCGTTCGGGTCCGTTGAGTCGGCGGACGCGTGTCCGCGCATGGGACAGTCCCCCAGTCGGTCAGAGCAGTCAAAACGTCTATCGTCTTGACGGACCAGGAGGCGACGGCCGATCGTGCGCCCAGCGCCTGCGTTCCGCGTTTCTCATGTACGCCATCGGTGCGGACAACACCATCATCGAAGGCGCGTTTCCAGTGTACCGAGATTTGCGCTCTTCGGGTGAGAATCTGGGCGGGCGCTCGCGGGTGCGCGGCCGGGTAGTACGCTGCGAGGGGCAACTTCGCACGGGTCCTCTCCGCTCTCGCGGCCCCGCGTGGATCTTCCACCAAACGAGGCGGAGAGAGGCCGACGTGTCAGGATCAGAGGAGCACCTGACCGGCGGCGCGTTGAATGCCGCGCTGGCCAACGAGATCGGCCGCCTGATCGCCGAGTTCACCGGCCGCGGGGCGCAGAGGTCGCGCGCCTTCGTGTATCAGGACGTGGTGGTGTGCGTCCTGGAGGATGGGGCCACCAACGCCGAGCGTAATCTCGTCTCGGCGGGAAGGGCTGACCTCGTCCGCCTCCAGCGCGATGCCCTGCAGCGCGCGATGGGGCCGCAGCTCATCGCGATGGTCGAGCGCCTCACCCGTCGCACCGTCCGGGTATTCCTGAGCGGCACCGACGAGACCGGCGCCGCCGCGGTGGAGCTGTTCCTCCTGGAGGACGACGCCTGAGCCCGACCCTTCGCGGGCCAAAAGAGCGCGCTACTCTGTGCTGAGACACGGCCCGACGCGACGCGCGCCCCAGGCCGGGTCGGTACTTCAAGCGGACGGCAGAGGTCTCGCAGGCCTCGCCGGACAGAGGAGCAAAAGGGTTGAGCACAGCCGAGGAAGAAGGTCAGCCGACACCGCTGGCCGGCGGCAACCTGCTGGCGGCGATCTCCACCAGCATCGTCGGGATCCTGCGCGACCACTATGGCCGGGGTCCAATGAAGGCCAAGACCTACGCGCTCGACGACATCATTGTCGTCGTCATGCGCGGCAGCGGGTTCACGCCGCTGGAGCAGACGATCATGGACAGCGGCGACCCCGAGCGCGTCGTGGCCATGCGCGAGGACTTCCAGCGGGTGATGAAGCGCCGCTACTCGGAGACGATCAAGCGGCTGACCGGCCGCGATGTCGTCGCCTTCCTCTCCCAGGCCCACGTCGAGCCTGACATCACGATCGAGATCTTCTTCGTTGACGGCCCCCTCCCCGGCTTCGGGGCCGTCGAGATCACGCAGCCAGACCTCCTGGACTCCGAGTAGGGCCAGGGGCTACCGGGGGCGCGGACGCTCCGCCGCGGGAGCCTCCGCCGGTGTGCGGGCGTCTGTGGCCGTGCGTGCGTCGTCCACGCCCCGGTCGTCCTGGACGCCACGGTCGTCGGGGACCGCTGACGTGCCCGCGAACTCGTCGCGCTCGTCTCGGAGGATGAGCTCATGGTCGGCGAGCCCGCGCTCGTGGAGCGTGGCCTGCTCCTCGCGGGCCTGCGCGGCGGCGCGCTCGCGCTGGGCCTCCTGCTCGGCGACCCGCGCGCGCTGCTCGGCGACCTCCGCCTGGCGCTCACGTTGAGCCGCTTCCTCGCGATGCGCGGTGACGACCTGGTCACGGCGCTCGTCGAGCCTCCGCTCACGGCCTCTGATCCGCGCGCGCTCGCGCATCCGCGGCAGCGCAACCAGCACGGCGATGAGCACGATCACGACGACCGCCACGATCACGATGATGGCAGCAGTGGACATTCCTACCTCCCTCTGTGTAGGTCTCGTTCCCCTATATCCGCTACCCCGGCTACGGGGTCCGCCAACCAGAGATGCGGTCAGCGATCGAAGCGACGCGGGTCGACCGGCGTGGGGTCACACACCGGCGCCTCCCCGGTGATGAGCTGGGCGAGCAGCAGGCCAGAGATCGGGCCCAGCGCCACTCCTGACCCCTCGTGCCCGCACGAGGTCCACAGCCGCCCGGCCCGCTGCTCCGTCCGCCACCCGGCCCGTTTCGCCGTCCGCCGCCCAGCGCGCCGACGGCGGGCAGGCCGTCGGGCAGCCACGGGCGAAACCCGCACCACGCCCTGCGCACCGGCAGCTCGGCCAGCGCGGGGACGAACTGCGCGGCCCGTTGGATCATCGCCCGCGTCACCTCCTCGGAGACGTGGTCGTCAAAGCCCACGCGCTCGCGGCTGGAGCCCACCAGCACCTCGTCGCCGTCGAGCGTTTGCTCGATGACCGCGGCGATCATCCGCCCCGGCGCGCCACTGGCGGCGGCGGCGATGTAGGCCGCCTCGATCAGCTTGTGGCGGATGAGGCCGGGCGGCGCTGCCAGGGCGACGAGCTGGCCCTTGCGCGGCTCCACCGGCAGCCCGGTCAGCTCCGCGCCCCACGGTCCGGTGGCCACCACCACGTGGCCGGCCGCCAACCGCTCGCCCGACGCGAGCCTCACCGACCCGCCGTCGACCGCGGCCACAGCGTCTCCGGTCCGTACCGGCAGCGACTGAAGCATGGCCCGGGCCAGACCGGCGGGATCGACCTGGAGGTCGGCCGGCTCGTGGACGCAGCGGATCCCCGGCGCCAGCGCGGGCTCGAGCTCATCGTCGACCTTTCCGGCGGGATGGTCGAGCAGGAGCGCCCCCTTCGCCGTCACGCGCGCCGCCGGGAAGCGCTCGCCGAGCTCGTGCCAGAGATCGCGTCCCAGCAGGGTCATGTCGCGTTCGACTCCTGGCAGCTTGTCGGAGACGAGCACGTTGCCCTCCCCGCGCCCCGTCGTCCCCTCCGACACCCCGCCGCGATCGAGCACCAGCACGTCGCGGCCGCGCTGCGCCAGGAAGTGCGCCGCCGAGGCGCCGCAGATCCCGGCGCCGACGACGATGACGTCAGCCAATGCGAAAGCCGCTGGGGAACGGGTCGGTCGGGTCCAGCACGTAGGTGGCCGTGCCCGTGATCCAGGCGCGGCCGGTGATCTCGGGGATCACCGCGGGGCGTCCGCCGATCGTTGTCTCCCCCACCAGGCGGCCCGTGAAGCGGGTACCGATGATCGACTCGTGCACGAACGGGGCGCCCAGCTCCAGCCAGCCGCGGGCGTGGCGCTGGGCCATGCGCGCGCTCGTGCCCGTCCCGCACGGCGAGCGGTCCACCCAGCCGGGGTGGATCGCGGTGGCGGCGCGGCCGTCGGCGGGCGGGTGGGCCGGGCTCGGCTCGTCGGTCCAGATGACGTGGTGGCAGCCGCGAATGGCGTCGTTCTCGGGATGGACCGGCTCGGGTACCGCCGCCATCAGCTCCAGACCGGCCGCGATCAGCGCGGGCGCGTTCTCCGGCGCCACCCGCAGGCCGACCGCCGCCGCGTCGGCGATGGCATAGAAGTTGCCGCCGAACGCCATGTCGTAGCGGATGCCGTTGACCTCGCCGTCGAGCGCGTGCACGAACGCCGGGACGTTGCGGATGGTCACGCTCGTCGCCTTGCCGCCCGCCACCTGCACGCGCGCCTCCACCAGGCCGGCGGGGACGTCGAGGCGGACGATCGTCTCGGGCTCGGTGACCGCAACCCGGCCGGTCTCGACCAGTACCGTGACGACGCCGATCGTGCCGTGGCCGCACATCGGCAGGTATCCGCTGACCTCGACGAAGACGACGCCCCAGTCGGCGTCGTCGCGGCAGGGCGGCTGGAGGATCGCGCCCGACATCGCCCCGTGCCCGCGGGGCTCGTTCATCAGCACCTGGCGGATCTCGTCGTGCTCGCGTTCCAGGCGGAGCTTGCGCTCGAGCATCGAGTCCCCCGGCAGCGCACCGATCCCGTCGACGATCACGCGCGTCGGCATCCCCTCGGTGTGGGAGTCGACGGCTTCGTAACGGGCGACGGTGGCCATGCGCGTATGAGATCTTAAGATCATCGGACCGTCCGCTGTGCCTCAGATCCGCAGCGGTCCCCGCCTTCAACGCTCAGGAGCTGCCATGCGCTTCCCCGGAATCATCCCCGCCGTCACGACGCCGTTCACCGATGCCGACACGATCGACTTCGAGGGGCTCGCCGCCAACGTCGACGCGCTGGTGCGCGGGGGCGTGCACGGACTGGTGGCCACCGGGACCATGGGCGAGAGCGCCAGCCTCGAACTCGAGGAGCGCCAACAGGTGACCGCCGCGATCTGTGAGGCGGCGGGGGGACGCGTGCCGGTGCTGGCGGGGATCGCCGCCCCCACCGCGCGGGTGGCCACGCGCTACGCCCTGGCCGCCCAGGAGGCGGGCGCGACCGCACTGATGATGCTGCCGCCGCTCAACTACAACGGGGACTTCCGCGAGATCACGGCCTATTTCGCCGCCGTCGGCGAGGCCACGGGGATGGAGATCATGGCCTACAACAACCCCGGCGCCAGCGGCGTGGAGCTGTCGGTGGAGATGATCGCGCGGCTGGGCAACGAGGTCGACGCCGTCGTGGCCGTCAAGGAGTGCTCGGGGGAGACGCGCAACATCGCCGCGATCATCGGCGCCACCAGCGATGACTTCGAGGTCGTGGTCGGCGGCGATGACTTCGCGCTGGAGGGCTTCTGCGCCGGCGCCACCGGCTGGGTCTCGGGCGTGGCCAACGTCATCCCGGCCGACTGCGTGAGGCTCTATGACGCCTGCCGCGAGGGCGACCTGGCCACTGCGCGCGAGATCTACCAGCGGATGCTGCCGCTGGCGCGCCTGGACTTCGACCCCAAGCTCGTCCAGTACTTCAAGGGTGCGATGGACGAGGTCGGCTTCCATGGTGGCCACTGCCGTGAGCCGCGGATGCCGCTCACCGATGCTGAGAAGGGGATCCTGGCTTACGCCATGGGGGTTCTGGGCGCAGCCGCCATCGGCCAACCCGCCTAGCCTGCGATGTCCGCCACGCTGAACGGGGTCGACCCCCGCACGGGCCAGGCCGGCCCCGAGCTCGCCGAGTCGACCGCGGACGAGCTGGACGCCGCCATCGCCGCCGCCGCGCGGGCCGCCCGCGACCCGCGTCTGGCCGACGCCGGCCGTCGCGCGGCGATGCTGCGCGGCGCCGCGTCCCGGCTGCGCGACCGCGGGACGAGATCGTCGAGCTGGCAGGCGGCGAGACGGGGCTGCCCGAGGCCCGCCTGGCCGGCGAGCTCGAGCGCACCGCGGTCCAGCTCGAGATGCTGGCCGACGTCGTCGCCGCGGGCGATCACCTGGAGGTGATCATCGACCCCGCCGACGCCCAGGCGGCTCCGGTCCCCCGCCCCGACGTGCGCCGCATGCAGGTCCCCATCGGCCCGGTCGCCGTGTTCGGCGCCTCGAACTTCCCGCTGGCCTTCAGCACCGCCGGCGGCGACACCGGGTCGGCGCTGGCGGCCGGCTGCCCGGTGGTGGTCAAGGGCCATCCCGCGCACCCGCGCACGGGATCACTGGTCGCGTCGCTGATCAGCGAGGCAGTCACCGAGGCCGGGCTGCCCGAGGGCACGTTCGGACACGTGCTCGAGTCCGGCTTCGGCCTGGCCCAGCGCCTCGTGGGCGACGACCGCATCGAGGCGGTCGCCTTCACCGGCTCGCTGCGAGGCGGCCAGGCCATCAGCGGCCACGCCGCCGCGCGCCCGCGGCCGATCCCGGTCTACGCCGAGATGGGCAGCCTCAATCCGGTGATCGTCACCGAGGCGGCGCTGCTCGCCCGCGCCGCCGAGATCGCCGACGGCCTCGCCGCCTCGGTCTCCACCTTCGGCGGCCAGCTCTGCACCAAGCCCGGGATCGCGCTCTTCCCGGCCGGCGAGGCCGGCGAGGCGTTCTGCGAGCTGGTGGGCGAGCGCCTGGCCGCGGCCGCGCCACAGGTCCTGCTCACCAAGGCCATCGCCGACGGTTTTGCCGCCGGCCTCGCCGAGGTGGACGCGGCGCCCGGCGTGACCCGGCTCGGCGCCGGCTCCGGCTCTGGGGGCGCCGCCGCGGGCGGCGGCGACGGGAACGTCCCGTTCGCGGCCGGGGTGCCCACCGCCTACCGCGCCGAGGCCGGCGCGCTGAGCGCCGACGCCCTGCGCGAGGAGCACTTCGGGCCCGCGGTCATCCTGGTGGCCTACGCAGACCGCGACGAGCTCATCGACGCCCTGAGCTCGCTCGGCGGCCAGCTGGCGATCTCGATCCACAGCGAGGCGGCCGACACCGAGTGGGTGCAGGGGGTACTGCCCCAGTGCGTCGCCCAGGCCGGACGCATCGTCTTTGACGGCTTCTCCACCGGGCGTATCGGTGTGCTGGGCGATGATGCACGGCGGCCCGTACCCCGCGAGCTCCAACGCGGCGGCGACGTCGGTGGGGATGACGGCGATCGGGCGCTTCCTGCGGCCCGTCGCCTTCCAGAACGCGCCCGCGGCGCTGCTGCCGCCGGCGCTGGCCGACGACAACCCGCTCGGGGTCTCCCGCCGCGTGGACGGGGTCGTGTCCGGGCCGCGGTCATCCGCTACCGGGCGTCCGCTCCAGGATCAGGTCGGCGCCCTTCTCGGCCACCATCATCGTCGGCGCGTTGGTGTTCCCGCCCGGGATGACGGGCATGATCGAGGCGTCGATGACCCGCAGGGCATCGAGGCCGTGGACGCGCAGGTGGCTGTCGACCACCGCCTCGTCGCGCCGTGTCGCTCATCCGGCACGTGCCCACCGGGTGGTAGATGAGCATCAGCCGCCGGCGGATGTCGGCCTCCAGGTCGGCGTCGTCGGTGGCATCGGAACCGGGCTTGATCTCCCTGGTGACGATCTCGGCGGCGTCGGGCTGCCGCCCGATCTCCCGGGCCAGCTTGACCCCGGCGACCAGCGAGGCCAGGTCCTCGGGCTCGGACAGGCTGTTGGTGAGGATCCGCGGCTTGTCGGTCGGATCGTCGGAGCGCAGCCACACCCGCCCGCGCGCCTTGGGCGAGACCAGCACCGGAGCGATCACCATGGCGTGCCCGTCGTAGGTCTCGGCGCCGTGGTCCTCGTAGTAGGCGGGGCCCATGTGGAACTGGATGTCGGCGGCGGGCAGGCCGCCCCGCGTGCGATGGAAGGCCACGACCTCGGCCACGGTGGACGTGAGCGGTCCCGAGCGCCGCAGCAGCCACTCGGCGAGAAACCGCGGCTGCTCGGCCACGAGCAGCGTGTCGGTGTCCGAGACCTCCCAGATGACGGTGACGAACGGATGGTCCTGGAGGTTGCCGCCGACCCGGGCAGGGCGTGGCGGACCTCCACCCCGGCGGCGCGCAGCTCGCCGGGATCCCCGATCCCCGACAGCTGCAGCAGCTGGGGGAGCCGATCGCCCCGGCGCAGAGCACGACCTCGCGATCGGCCCTCAGCACCTCGCTGCGGCGTCGCCCGGTGCGGACCCGACCCCCACGGCGCGGGTGCCCTCGAGCTCCACTCCCAGCACGGCGGCGCGCGTGACCACCACCAGGTTGGGCCGCTTGAGCGCCGGGCGCAGGAAGGCGTCGGCGCTGGAGAACCGCCGGCCACCCGACTGCGTGACCTGGAACATCGACACGCCGTCCTGCTCGGGGCCGTTGTAGTCGGCGATCCATGGGATGCCCGCGGCCTCGCTGGCGGCGATGAGGCGCCGATCCAACGGACGGGGCGAGCGCTGCTCGGAGACGCGCAGCGGCCCGCCGGCACCGTGCCATTCCGAGGCGCCACGGACGTTGTCCTCGGAGCGCATGAAGTAGGGCAGGACATCCTGGTAGCCCCAGCCCGGGGCGCCCTGGGCTTCCCACGCGTCGTAGTCCAGCGGCCGGCCGCGGACGTAGAGCATCGCGTTCATCGAGCTCGAGCCACCCAGCCCCTTCCCGCGCGGGATGTAGAGCGATCGCCCGTCGACGTGCGGCTCGGGCTCGGTGGCGTAGTCCCAGTCGAGCTTGGTGTGGAACTGCTTGGCGAACGCCGCCGGGATCTTGATGTTGGGCGAGCGGTCCTTGGTCCCCGCCTCCAGCAACAGGACGCGTGTCGACGGGTCCGCCGACAGCCGGTTGGCGAGGACGCAGCCCGCCGACCCGGCGCCGACGATGATGTAGTCAAAGCTCTGCATGCGCGATGTCAACCAGGGGTCGTTGGTCGGCAGTCTGACGAGCGCGGAACCAAAACGTCAGGCCGGCCGTTATTACTGGAGAGATCCGTGACGCGGCTTGATACGGTCAGAGTGTGTGCTCGCTGGAGTGATTGGGGGGTGTGCTCGTGCCATACGTTCGCTGCGCAAGCTGTGGGGTTCTGAGTTACACGTCACCCGGCACGTCGGGCGCATGCCCTGAGTGCGGAGTGCCTGCCGCCCGCGCCGGCGACGGCGCCGAGCGCCCGGACCAGTCAGAACGCCGCCTCGACGCGCTCATGCGCCTCACACGCGATCTGCTCGACACCGACGTCGCGATCCTCACCGAGATCAGCGACGGGCGCGAGACCGCCCGGCGGGCCGCCGGCGAGTGGCCCGGGATGGATTCCTTCGAGGGCGCCTGGTCGCCGCTGGAGGAGACCGTCTGCCAGCGTATGCTCGAGGGCCGCATCGGCAGCTACGTCTGCGACGCGCAGGGTGATGACCGCGTCAACGACCTGCCCATGGTCCGCCAGCTGGGCATCGGCGCCTACCTCGGCGTGCCCATCCGCCTCGATGACGTCCGCCTCTACGTCCTGTGCTGCCTGGATCGCGAGTCGCGCCCGAGCCTGGGGGAGCGCGAGGTGCGTCTGCTCAGCGGACTGGCCGAGTCAGTCCGCGTGGAGCTTGGCAGCCTCAACTGACCCAGACGTGGTCTCTCGCCCAGGCCGGCGAGCACGCCTCCACCTGGGTAGCGCACCGTGCGACCGGGTATTGCTTGACTGAATGCTCGTGGATGCCGCACGCCAGCACACCGGCCCGCGTCCCCGAGGGGACCGTATCGCCCTGATCGCCGTGATCGCCGTGATCGCCGCGCTGGCGGCGTTGGTCGCCGGCTGCGGGGGCACCGAGCTCAGCAGCCCGACCGCCAAGCCCACCGGCGCGAGCGCGCACCCCGCCAAGGCGTCGGCCGCCGCGCCCGCAACCGCGCACGCCAACCCCGCCACGGCATCGGCCGCTCCAACGGCCACGGCCACGAGCGCCAGCGCGCACGTGACCGTCAGGGTCCCCGCCGCCAACCGGCAGGGCGCCTTCACGGGCGCCCAGACGGTGACGCTGCCGCGCGGCTGGAAGGCCGAGGCCTGGGCGCTGGTGCCCGGGGCCCGCCTGGAGACCTGGACGCCCGGGGGCACCCTCCTGGTGAGCGTGCCCTCCACGGGCAAGATCGTGGAGCTGCTCCCGCGCGGCGCCCGCAACGCACCGCCGGCCCAGCGCACCATCATCTCGGGCATCGAGAACGCGCAGGGGATGGCCTTCGATCACGTCGGCGGCCAGGAGATCCTCTACGTCGCCGGCTCCAGCGAGGTCGACCGCTTCGTCTGGGCCCACGGGCAGCCGACCTCGCGGACGGTGTTCGCCGGCGGACTGCCCGACGGCGGTGCCCACCCGCTCAAGAACGTCGCCGTCGCCCGCAACCACACCGTCTACTTCGACGTCGGCTCGTCCTCCAACGCCAGCCCCGAGTCGCCCAGCAGCACGCCGCGCGCGGCGGTGCTGGCCTACCGGCCCGACGGCCGGCGCATCCGGGTCTTCGCCACCGGCATCCGCAACGGCGACGGCCTGTCCTTCGCCCCCGACGGCACGCTGTGGACCGCGGTCAACATGCGCGACGACATCGCCTATCCGTTCCACCGCGCCTACGGCACCGCCTCCGGCGGCGACGCCTATGGGAAGGTCATGGCCCCCTACGTCGCCGACCATCCCTCCGACGAGATCGCCCGCCTCACCGCCGGGCGCAACCTCGGCTGGCCCTACTGCGACCCCGACCCCGACGTCCACCCGGGCGTGGCCGGCACGGCGATGAACTACGGCAACCCGCCGTTCGACGACGACGCGCAGACCAACGCCGGCGGCGCGGCGCTCAACTGCGCCAAGCTGCCCCCGATCAACCGCGGCATCCCCGCGCACAGCGCCCCGCTGGGGTTCCATTTCCTGCAGGGCTCAAGGCTCCCGGCGCCGTGGCGCAACGGCGCGGTCGTCGGGGTCCACGGCTCGTGGGACCGCACCCCCCCGCGCGCGCCCGCCGTGCTGTGGATGCCGTGGGAGGCCAAGACGCGGACGCTGGGGGCGGCACGGACGCTCGTCGGCGGTTTCCAGCACGCCGACGGCTCGCGCTGGGGCCGGGCCGTGGATGCGGTCCCGGGCCCGGACGGCGCCCTCTACGTCTCAGACGACGCCGCCGGCGCCGTCTACCGCATCGTCCCGGCGCGCTGACGCCGCCACCCGCTGCGCCGCCCGCCAGTTGCGCTCGAGATTGTCGATGAGCGCCGGGCTGTACAGGCAGCGCGCCTGCTCTGACGCATAGACGCTCATGTAGCGCCGGAACTGGTCAAGCGGCTCCTGGGCGGCGCGCAGCGCGCGCCGGTTGGCCACCAGGGCCGTCGTCCCCGCGCTCAGGAGCTGGGTGGCCGACCGCTCCATGCGCCGCGTCCATCTCCTCGCCGCCGACGACCTCGTCGGCGATCAGCCTCCCCGCGGGCGTGCCGGCCTCAAAGGCTCGCTCGAACATGATCGCCTGGCGCGCCGGACGCTCGCCCACCAGGCGCGGCAGCCGCAGGTTCGCGCAGCCGGGGATGATCCCCTCCTTGCGGGCCGGGAGGTTGAAGTAGGACCCCTGCTCGGCCACCACGCGGTCCATGACCAGCAGCCACTGGCATGCGCCGCCGATGGCAAAGCTCTCGACCACCGCCACCCACGGCTTCTCGCGGGCGCCGCCGCCGAGCGCCACCGGGAGGTCGGAGGTCACTCCGTGCCCCCGGTACATCTTGGTGATCGCTCCCAGCTCCCGGTCGAGCATGAACTCGATCAGCGAGATCTTCCGGTGTAGAGATCGGTGAGGTTGATGCCGGCGCCGAAGATGCGCCGCCCGGCGTGCTTGGGATGGGTCGCCGGCCCGCCGCGCAGCACCCCCACCTCGATGGCATCGTCGAGCAGGACCAGGTCGATGGCGATCTCCATGGCCCGGGTCGAAGCGTCGTCCTCGGCGTTGAGGCAGCTGTGGTTCTGGTTGGTGACGACGCCCACCGGCCCGTCGCGGTCCACGCGCATCGGCCCCAGGTCGACGCTTCCGTCGCGCTTGAACTCGTCCAGCGCGGCGATCGCCGCGGGCAGCGGTTGTGACATCGCGCCGATCAGGTGCATGCCGCACCGCGGGTCGGCGAGCACCCGGGCGATGAAATCGCCCTGCGCGATCTCCAGCCCCGCCTTCTCGGACTGGTTGTGGGTGCGCTCGGCCTCGATCTGAGCGCGCGTGGGGACAAGGCCGGGGTGGTGCTCGGCCGCGGCGTAGGCCAGCTCGGCCAGCCGCAGCGGGCGCGTCAGCCCGTCGGTGAGCTCGTCGTAGACGGCTGGGACGTCGTGGTCGTCGTGGGCCGCGGCGACGGTCACGCGCCGCCCACGACCGACTCGTGCCCGGTCCAGTACGGGGCCCGCAGCTCGCGCTTGAGGACCTTGCCGGCCCCGGACTTGGGCAGCGGCTCGGTGCTCAGCTCGATGCGCTTGGGGATCTTGTAGTCCGCGATGGCGCCGCGGCAGTGGGCCAGCAGATCGGATTCGGCGACCTCGCCGCGCGGCACCACCACCGCGTGGACCGCCTCGCCCCACCGGGCATCGGGGATCCCGAAGACGGCCGCCTCCAGCACCGCCGGGTGGCGGTAGAGGACATCCTCTACCTCGGTGCTGTACACGTTCTCGCCCCCCGAGACGATCATGTCCTTGGCCCGGTCCACCAGGTACAGGAACGAACGCTCGTCCATGTAGCCCAGGTCGCCGGTGTGATACCAGCCGTCGCGCATCGCCGCAGCGGTGTCCTCGGGCTTATTCCAGTAGCCCGCCATCACGTTCTCGCCGCGGATGAGCACCTCGCCGACCACGCCCGGCGCCGCCGCGCCATCGGTGTCCTCGTCGAGCACGCGCACCTCGACCCCGATCGCCGGCTGGCCACACGAGCGCGCCTGCGCCGCGTCCAGCAGCGTCTCCTCATGGGCCATGATGGTGGCGATCGGCGCGGTCTCCGTGGTCCCGTAGAGGTGCATCAGCTCCGCGCCGGGGAACGCCTGGTGGGCCCGTCGCAGCGTCTCGGTCGCGACCGGGGAGCCGCCATGGCTGAGCAGCCTGAGGCTGGAGACGTCCCGGGGCCGCGCAAGCTGCTCGTCGGCCAGTGCCGCCAGCATCGTCGGGACCAGGAGCGTCGCCGTCACGCGCTCGGCTCGCGATCAGGTCCAGTGCGGCGCCGGGGTCGAAGGCCGGCAGCACGACCTGGTGCCCGCCGTTCCACACGGTGGCCAGCACTGCGATCGAGCCCGCGGCGTGGAACAGCGGCGCGGCGACCAGCCAGCACGTGTCGGACCGGAAGGCGAACTGGCCTGGAAGTGAAAGGCGTTGGCGACGAGGTTGCCGTGGGTCAGCGTCACACCCTTGGACGCGCCCGTCGTGCCCCCGGTGTAGAACAGCCCCGCCATCGTCTCGCCGGGCAGCTCGTCGGGGAAGCCGCCGCGGGGGCGCGTCGGCCAGGAGCGCCTCGTAGCCGTCCTCAAGGTCGATCACGTGCTCCACGACCCCCGACGGGTAATCGATGCCCGAAGCCGCGAACAGCACCCGGCTGCCCGAGTCCTTGAGCGCATAGGCCAGCTCGGCGGCGGTATGGCGCTGGTTGAGCGGGACCAGCACCATGCCCGCGCCCGGCACGGCCTGGTAGAGCTCGAGGTAGCGGTGGCAGTTGTGCCCCACCACGGCCACGCGCTCACCGTCGCGGACCCCCAGCTCGCGCAGCGCTCCGACCAGCCGGCACGCCCGGTCCCACGTCTGTGCGTAGGTGATCTCGATGTCGCCGCACCGCGCGGCCGCGGCCTCGGGTGCCACCTGCACGGCGCGCCGCAAGGGCCCGATCATCGTCGTCATCGCCTGAGCTCCTTCTTCGAGCGCCGCCCCTCCGGCGGCCCCTCCAGGACAGAGTAATGCGCCCGCGCGCCACTCGCCGCCGCCGCCCGCTGAGCGGGCCGCGCAGGTCTCGGCCCGGAGTGCACGTTTCGTCGCCATGTTCACCCCAATCTTGGGTCGCGACACACTCCAATTATGGACGTTCCCAGAGCCAAATGTCACCCCACGGCGCTTGCCACTCTCACTACACTGTCACTCGTAGGGGGTAACTCAGCGCACGAATACAGGGGGTTTCTCTCGTGCCCGCGCCTAAGCGTCCCAACGTCGACGCGCATCCGCTCGTCAAGGCGTTGGTTCCCGACCCAACCCAGCCGCCCACGCCCAGCGTGAAGATCGCCGGTCCGCCGGGCGACAGCCCGAACTCCGGCGCGACCCGCGTCTGGCTCGACGAGGGCCTCACGGCGTATGTCGACGTCCCGAAGGACTCGGTCCTGCACTCACAGGTGCTTGCCGACGGCGGTGGCACCGTCCTATGGGTGGCCCACGACGCCACGCTGACCTACGGGACGGTGGCCTCGCAATCCGCGGAGGCGGCGTTCCTCTCGGGGCAGATCACCAGCAGCCATATGGCCGGTGCCGTGCCCGGCGGCGGGGCGACGCCAACCCCGATCACGCCCAGGCCGAGCCTGGTGGCGCCGTGCGCATCGGCGGCAGCGTGTCAGCCCAGCGTGCATTTCCTGTGTCCGACACCGACGGTCCTCCACACGCACATCGCACCCTGCTTCAGCCTGCCGGTCTGTCCGTCGGAGACGATGCCGGCCTCGCACTGTGCTCCCTGCCCCAGCATCGCGGGCTGCACGCCGTCCGTCGCAGGAGCGCACTGCCTGTTCTCGATTCCGGTGTGGGCGTGTCCACCCTCACGAGTCGACTGCCCGACGTTCGCGCATTGCTCGTCGCCCGGGCTGTGCAACGCGTCTCTGATCCACATCTGTCCGACGCCGAGCGCGCTCGGCCGCTGTGGAGTGTGAGCGCGGGTGAGCTCCGTGACGACGTGGTGGACCACGAACACCTGGCGCAGTACCTGCTCGAGCGCTCACTGCTCGACCGGCCGCCGTGCTCGACGACGACCTGGTCATTCGTGACACATCGAGCCGCAACCACGTCCATCGGGTCGAGACGCGCACCGGCCCGTCCTACCTGGTCAAGCAGCGCGTCGGCGACGACGCCATGTGGACGGTGGCCAACGAGGCGAGCGTCTATCACCACCTCGGTGGCGCGGCAGGCGGCATGAGCGCTTACCTGCCCGGGTTCTTCGGGTATGACGGCGCGGAGCGCGTGCTCGTCCTCGAGTTGCTTCGCGACGCGCAGGACCTGCGCTCGCTGCACCTGCACACCGGGGCCTTCCCTCCTCACGCGGGCAGCCTCCTGGGCCGCGCGCTGGGCACGCTGCACCGCGAGACCGCGGTCGGTGACTCGGCTCCTGCGCCGGAGAGCGCCACGTGGGTGCTCTGGATCGACCGGCCCGATGCGCGGGTCTTTCGCGACGTGAGCGCCGCCGGGCTCGACCTCATCCGCATCATCCAGGCCACCGACGGCTTCCCCGAGGCGCTGGCGGCGCTGCGCAGCCGCTGGGTCACGACCTCTCTGATCCACGGGGACCTGAAATGGGACAACTGCCTCATGTGCAGGGCTGACTCCGAGGCGCCGCAGCTCAGGCTCGTCGACTGGGAGGGCGCGGTCGCGGGCGACCCGTGCTGGGACATCGGCTCGGCGCTCAGCCAGTATCTCGGCTTCTGGATCTTCTCGATGCCCGTCACGGGGCAGGAGCCGCCGGAGCGCTTCCCGGATCTCGCCCAGTACCCGCTGGCCTCGATGAAGCCCGCGATGGCGGCATGCTGGAGCGCATACGTCGAAGCTCGGGGGCTCGATGACCTGGCCGCCGCGGAGGAGCTAGACCGCGCCGTCGGCTACGCCGCGGCCCGCCTCGTCCAGACCGCCTTCGAGGCGCTGCAGATGATGCAGCAGCTGACCAGCGCCACCGTGCTGCACCTCCAGCTCGCGTTGAACATCCTCCTTCGGCCCCGGGATGCCGCGGCGCAGCTGATGGGCATCTCACCCATCCGCGCGATGGCGACGGTGTGATGTCCTACCGGAGACTCATCGCGGATGCGCTCACCGCCGTGGAGCTCGTCTCCGCGAGCTCGTACCGGTGGTTCGGGGTGGCCGCTGACGCCCTGACGCCTGAGATGGAGACCCGCATGGCCGCCGCTGACGTGCGCGGGTACCTCACCCACAACGTCAGGTGGCGGATGTACGCGGACTTCTACTGCCCGGGCGGCGTCCGCCCCGCCGCGCAGGATCCGACCGCAGAGTCCCATCTCGCCCACACCGGCTTCGTCAGCTTCCTCTCGCGCGCCAACGCCGGTACCGGAGGCCGCGAGGCCGGCTGGACCCTGGGGCACGTCGACGATGGCTCGTTCGTGGTCGCGCGCGACGGGCTCAGCCTGTGGCTGAACGCCGACGATCTCTGTCGCGCCAACATGTCGGAGTTGACCCCGGGAGCGGCGGTGGTCGTGCGGATGCCCAAGGAGCTGCTCCGGCTCTCCCCCGGGTTCTACATGGCCCTCGGGGACGCGGAGTTCCCCGTGGATGACTCGGTGGCGCTGCTGCGCCTCTACTGGAATGTCCGCAGCGAGGGCGCCGCCGCCCTCATGGCCGCGCTCAGCACCCGCCTCAACCAGAGCGGCGTGCCGTTCAGGTTCAAGGTGGTCAGCGAGCCCAAGCGGTACACGCGCTGTGACGCGGGGGTGCTCTACATCCGCCTCAGCGACTACGCGCGCGTCACCCCAGTGGTTACCGAGGTCCATGAGCAGATGGCGGCCGCGCTCAAGCCCGAGACCCCCGCCCTGACCAAGCCGCTGGCACCGGGGCTGGGGCTGGCGGAGGACCCTGGTGCCGCCCTGGGCAGCTTCGGCATGCACCGCTGTCAGCTCCTGGCCGAGGCGATCCTGCGCGCCGCCGAGCTCGGGCTCACGAGCACCGAGGAGCGCCTGGACGCCGTGGAGTCGCGCTTCCATGAGGACGGGCTGGCGCTCGAGGCCCCCTACCTGAACCCAGGCAGCGAGGACCGCTACCTCCCGCTCGCGGCATGACCGTCGTCGCCGAACATGACACCGCTCTCGACGTCGCCGCCGCGATCGGGACGGAGATCGTACAGACGGCGGTCTGGAAGGGGGACCGGTGCAACTGGGTCGGCGCGATGCCCGAGGAGGTCGCCGGCGGGCGGGTCGCGCTCACCTATCGCGCGCTCGGTGCCGACCTCTATGACGGAAGCGCCGGAGTGGGTCTGTTCCTGGCCGAGCTGTCCACGGCGACGGCGCGCGCCGCCGACCGGCGTACCGCTATCGGGGCGCTGCGGCACGCCGTGTCGCGGTTCTCGGCGCCCGGCGACCTCCGGGACCCGGGCGACGGGCTCTACACCGGACGCATCGGCGTGGCCATCACGCTCGTACTCGCGGCCCGCGAGCTGGGCGAGCCTTCACTTGAGCAGTCGGCCCGCGATCTCCTGTCCGCGTTGACGCCACCCCGACCCGACCAGGAGCACGACCTCATGTCCGGCAGCGCCGGCACCGCCCTCGGGCTGCTCGTCCTGGCCGCCCTGCTCGACGACGATCACCTGCTGGAGGTGGCCGTCGCCTACGCCGACGTGCTGCTTGACGCGGCGCTCCCGGCCCGGTCCGGCCTCTCGTGGCTCTCGCCCAACCTCCCGGACACCGCGGGGCTGACCGGCTACTCCCACGGCGCGGCGGGCATCGCCACCGTCCTGCTCGAGATGTCCGCCGCCACCGGCGACGCCGCGTACCGCAACGCCGCCCAGGAGGCCTTCCACTACGAGCGCTCGCTCTTTGATCCCGTGGCGCAGAACTGGCCCGACCTGCGGCGGGTGACCGGGGTCCCGGCAGGGCAGCCGTCGTTTGCCACCTTCTGGTGCCACGGCGCCCCGGGGTGCGCGCTGGCCCGGGTGCGGGCGATCGAGCTGGGCCTCGACGACGGCCTCCGCCGCGAGGCGCTCGCCGGGCTGACCACGACCGCCACCTGGGTGAGGGCCGGCATGAGCGCCGGCCTCAACTACTCCCTCTGCCACGGGCTGGCGGGCAACGCTGAGATCCTGCTCCAGAGCGGTGCCCTGACGCCGGAGTACGCCCCCCTCGCCGCTCAGGTCGCCGCCTTCGGAGCCTCCACTTACGGGATCGCGGGTCCCCGATGGCCCTGCGGAGCCCACGGCGGCACCACGGCCGGCCTATTCCTCGGCCTCGCCGGGATCGGCCGCTTCTACCTGCGGCTCGCTCGCCCCGAGCTGCCCTCCCTGCTGCTCATCCGACCGTATCCAAGAAAGGCTTGACCCATGACCTTCAGCCGTCGTGACGTTTGGACCCTCCCCAGCACCGATCCGACGCTTGCCGAGTATGCGAAGGCGGTCGCCCTGATGCAGAGCCGACCGGCCTCCGATCCGACCAGCTGGACCTTCCAGGCCGCGATGCACGGCAGTCATCAGGAGGGCCCGGCATGGCCGTTCAACCAATGCAAGCACTTCAGCTGGTGGTTCCTGCCCTGGCACCGGATGTACGTCTACTACTTCGAGCGGATCGTGCGCGCGGCGGTGGTCTCTGAGGGCGGCTCGGCCGACTGGGCCCTCCCCTACTGGAACTATGGCGGGGGCGGTCACGACGCGACCTTGCCGGTGGCTTTCCGCGACACCGCGAGCAAGCTCTTCGTGTCCGCCCGCGCCCCGGCGATGAACAACGGCACTGGGGCGATCCCCGCTCACATCGCTGTCCCGACCCAGGCGTTGAACTGCGGTTCCTTCGTCGGCTCCGTCCAGGACGTCCCGCCGGAATTCGGGGGGAGCCCCGCCGACCCGGCGCTTCAGTTCGCCGGACCCATGGGAGTGCTGGAGAACAGTCCGCACAACCAGGTCCACAACCTCGTCGGCGGGTCCAACGGTCTGATGACCGATCCCGACAAGGCGGCCGCCGATCCCATCTTCTGGTTGCACCACGCCAACATCGACCGCATCTGGAACCAGTGGATATCCGCGGGACACCAGAATCCCAGCGACCAGGGCTGGCTCTCGCAGTCGTTCACGTTCTACGATGCCGACGGCTCGGAGAAATCTCTGAAATGCAGCGACGTACTCGACATCGTCCAGCAGCTCGACTACCAGTACGTCGCTCCGTTGGTCAGGTCCCCGCTGCCGCCACCGAGGTTCGCGGCGGCGATGGCTAGCGGCGGTCCCGCTCGCAAGGCCGAGCTCGTCGGCGGCTCCGAAGCACCGGCGACGCTGAGCGGGGTCCCGGTCACGGTGCCGGTCGTGATCGACCAGCGCGCCTCGCAGCAGGCGCTTCAGGCCATCGGCAGCGAGAAGCCGGAGCGGGTCTACCTCACCGTTCAGGAGATCGAGGGTGACACCGATCCCGGCACCGTCTACGGCATCTATCTGAACCTGCCGCCACAGAGCACACCCGAGGTGGCGGCCGGCCACTACGCCGGCAGCGTCTCGTTCTTCGGGATCGCCAAGGCGGGGTCCCCGCGCGGCGACGAGCCTCCGCACAGCATGTCGGTCAGCCACGACATCACTGAGCTGACCGAGGACCTGCGCGCACAGGGTCAGTGGGACGGAGAGCACGCGACCGTGACGTTCCAGCCGACGGGCCTCGTCCCTGAGGACAAGCCGGAGCTCGCGCATGCCGTCCCGGACAACCTCTCAGACGACGAGCCGCCCATCAAGATCGGGCGGGTGAGCATCTTCTACCGGTGAGCGTCGACATCCCTCGCTCGACGCTCAGCTGGATGTCGCACCGACGGCTCCGCCCGCGCCGGCCCCTCGGTCCGTTTCCGTGTCATGCGGCGATCGGGCTGGCGTGGGTGACGATCGTGCTCACGGTCGCCATTCCGGCAACGGGCGCGGGCGGTACCGGCATGACCATGGCAATGCCCGGCATGACCATGGCGATGCCCGGCATGACGATGGCGATGCCGGGGATGCCCGCGATGAGGATGCCGATGTCAGACATGCCGGCCCCATCGCGGGGGCCGGCCGTCAGCCACCGGCACGGCTCCCCAGTTCTGAGCGCGGGCCGGCTCGGTGGCCTGCCGCTGTGGATGGTGATGGTGGTCGCGATGATGCTCCCGGCACTGCTGCCCGCCGTCCGCCATGTCGCCGCCAACACGCTGCGCTGGCGCCGGCGCCGCGCCACCGCGATGTTCATCGCCGCCTACGTCGCCATCTGGACCACGGTGGGCATCGCGATCGCACTCATCTCGCCCCTGTGGGCGTCGCTGAGCGGACCCGTGCTCGCCGCGGGGGCGCTCCTCCTGGCCGCGGCCTGGCAGCTCACCCCCTTCAAGCGCACCGCGCTGGCCGACTGCCACCGCCCGGTCCCGCTGCCGCCCCGAGGACGCCGCGCGGATGGCGCCGTGCTCCGCTTCGCCCTACTGAACGGCACCTCCTGCGTACGTTCGTGCTGGGCGATGATGCTGGCGATGAGCCTTGCCAACACGGGCATGGTGGTGTGGATGCTGGCGATCACGAGCATGACGACGATGGAGAAGCGCGCCCAGCGCCCCCGCCGCAGCTCCCGCGTCGTGGCCGCGCTCCTCGCGGGCGGCGCCGCGGTGGTGGCGATCGCGACGTAGATGGTTGATTCCGCGGCGGCTCACGTCGCGGGCGCACGCGACACAGCACACGTCAACTGCGACTGAGGAAGAAGAGCGGCCTGGGCGTGGCTGGCGGGCCTGTGGGTGGACCGTCCTACCACAGACACCGCCAATCACCTGACAGAGCCTCTCACTGGGCAGGTCGTGGGAGATCTTCACTCCCCAGCAAGCAAGATCTCCCACAACCCCTCTCGGCCACCCAGAGTCTGAGAGGCATCGCCTCTCACCGCCTCCAGAATCTCCCGCGCCGCGCCGCGCCGATCCGCACGCAGCCGCCCCCAGCCATGCCGTTGAGGCTCGCCGGTATCGCCGCACGACGGAACCCCTCCCACCAGCGCCAGCCTGAGCGGTCTCGCGACTGTCCGTCAACGGTCTCGCGGGTGGCCGCGCGTAGCTGGCACCAAATGTGGGACTCAGCGCACCAGTAGCGCCCGTCAGTGCGTGTGGTGAACCTCCTGGAGGCCGTAGACCGGCGTCTCGATGCCCTCCGCCCGCGCCTTGAGCTGGAGCGCCAGATACAGCGAGTAGTGGCGTGACTGATGAAGGTTGCCGCCGTGGAACCACAGACCCGGCTGCTGCGTGGGCTTCCACATGTTGCGCTGCTCGCCCTCCCAGGGACCCGGGTCCTTGGTGGTGGCGGAGCCCAGCCCCCAGACCTTGCCGACCTTGTCGGCGACCTCCTGGGAGATGAGGTCGGCCACCGCCCCGTTCATCGACTGATAGCCGGTGGCGTAGACGACGAGGTCGGCCGGCAGCGCGGTGCCGTCCTCCATCACGACGGCGTCGCGGGTGAGATGGTCCACCTGGCCGGCCTGGAGCTTGATCTGGCCTCCGGCGACCAGCTCCGAGGCCCCCACGTCGATGTAGTAGCCCGACGCGCGCCGCAGGTACTTCATGAACAGCCCGGACCCGTCCTCGCCCCAGTCGTGCTGGAAGCCGGCCGCCTCCAACCGGGCGTAGAAATCGGCGTCGTGCTCTCGGATCTGCTCATACACCGGGACCTGGAGCCCCGCCATGATCCGGTAGGGCAGGGAGGCGAAGATCATGTCGGCCTTCTCCGTGGTCACCCCGGCGGCAACCGCCCGCTCTGAGTACAGGTCGCCCAGCGCGATGTCCATGAGGGTGTCCGAGCGCACCACGTGAGTCGAGGAGCGCTGCACCATCGTCACGTCGGCGTCGTGCTCCCACAGCGCCGCGCAGATGTCGTGGGCGGAGTTGTTGGACCCGATCACCACCGCCCGCTTGCGCCGGTAGGCGTCAGGGCCGGGGTGCTGGGACGAGTGGTGCTGGTGGCCGGTGAACTCGTCCGGCTCCGGGAAGCTCGGCGTATACGGGCGGCCCGACATCCCCGTGGCCAGCACGAGCTGCTTGGGGCGCAGCGTCAGCTCCGAGCCGTCGCGCTCCACCACCAGCTCCCACTCTCCCGCCGCCTCGTCGTAGCGCGCGCGTTTGGCCTGGGTCGAGCCCCAGTAGTTGAGCTCCATCACCCGGGCATACATCTCCAGCCAGTCCGCCACCTTGTCCTTGGGTGAGAACACGGGCCAGTTGGCCGGGAACTTGATGTAGGGCAGGTGGTCGTACCAGACCGGGTCGTGGAGGCACAGCGACTTGTAGCGATTGCGCCAGGAGTCGCCCGGGCGCGCGTTGCGCTCGACGATGATCGCCGGCACGCCGAGCTGGCGCAGACGTGCTCCAGGGCGATCCCGCCCTGCCCGCCACCGACGATCACCGCGTAGGGCTGGGTGGTGAAGCCGAGCTCCTCGGCCTCGCGCTGGCGGTCCTCCAGCCAGGTCTCGCGCTCGCGGCTGGCGCCGTGCTGCACGCCCTTGGGCCGCCGGAAGCCCTGGCTCTCCTCATGGTCCTTGAGCTCCTCCAGCGCGGTCAGCAGCGTCCATGCCCTGCCGTCGATGAGGCGGAGATGACCGCCGCCCCGGCCGGCCTCGGTCTCGAAGCCGATCCACGCCTCGGTGACGCCCTCGGCGCTCGTCGGCTCCTCGGTGGTGCGCCAGCCGCGGGGCCTGGTGTGCGGCAGCGAGGCCTTGAGCATGTCCGTGATGCCGTCGCGTCCCTCGACCGTCCGGATGTTCCACGTGAAGGCGACGAGGTCGCGCCAGTAGCTCTCGGTGGCGAACAGCTCCGCCGCGGCGGCGGCGTCGCCGGCCTGCAACGCGCTGTCGAAGCGCTCCAGCCACTGGGCCATCTCCGTGGCTGCGGACGGACGGACGGTCGTGGACATCGCATCTCCCCTCGATACCGGTGGGCGTCCTCCACTGAATACCACGCCGGGGCCGCTGGTCGCGGGCCGCGCGTCAACTCATCGGCTCAGACGAGCGACGCGGAGGTGACGCCGGCGTCAGGCGCCGAAAGCGTCTGGGCCTCAGATGCGTCGGCGGGGGATGGGTCGCTCACCGCCACGGAGACCTCGGCCTCCACCGGGGCGGCGCCCCACGCCGGGGGCAGCACGGTGTCGAGCTCGTCGACCTGCGCAGGCGTCTCGTAGAACGTCTCCACGGGACATGCGACGGGCGCGGGCGCGGGCTCGGCGGCCGGGGCCTCGGTCCAGGGACGGTCCGCATCCTTGGCCTTGAAGAAGTCCCCGCTGCCCGGAGCCACTCCGGCGTCGCCGGGCAGGTGAGCCAGGATCGGGATGTGCTTGGAGCAATGGATGTAGGCCTCGATGACCTGGACGACGACCCAGCGGTCCGGCGTCTTCTTCTTGTCGGGGACGACGTCCCACAGCGAGTCGATGCCCGAGGAGCGCACGAGCATCGGCAGGAAGGCCTCGACCGCCTTGTGCTCGACGATGTGGGCGCGGCCGTTGATGTGCAGGCCGACGCCGCTGTGGAAGAAGTCCACGAAGAGCATCCCGACGTGCGGGTTCTCGGCCATGTTGCCGAGGCTCGCCATGACGCCGTTTCCCTTGTACTCCGGGTAGATGACGGTGTAGGGGTCGAGCACGCGCACGAACCCGGGGGGTCCCGCCCGGAACGACGCGTCGCACTCGCCGTGGGCGTCGGAGGTGGAGACGAACACCATCTCCTGGCGCGCCAGGTACTCCCGCATCAGTGGGTTGACGTGGTCGAGCATCTGCTTGTCGTAGAACGCCGCGGCGCGCTTGAACGTGCCGTAGCGGTCCTGCAGCGTGTGCTCGCCCGCGGAGCCGGGCCGATATCCATTGCTGACTTCCATTTGGTGACCTAATCGGCCGCCTTGTGCGTCGCCTGTAGGCCGCGGCTGACAAAGAGCTGACAACCCGGAAATTCGTCCAGTCCGGGCTTCTCGAGCACGGTGGGACGGCCGCGCTGCCGAGTAAGGGGAGAGGGCCCGAAGGGGGCGATTCGAGCGAAGGACCGGCGCGCGGCATGCAACTGACTGACCAATCAATCGAGGGCCGGACGCCGTCGCTGGTGGCGGCCCTCATCCACTTCGACGCGAGCTGCATGGTGTGGACGATCCTCGGCGCGCTGGGGATCTACATCTCGCAGTCGCTTCACCTCAGCGCCGGGACGATGGGGATCGTCGTCGGCACGCCCCTGGTGGCCGCCGCGGTTGCGCGTGTCGCCATGGGCGTCCTCGCCGACCGCTTCGGCCCCCGCCGCGTCGGCTCGATCAGCCTGATCATCTCGGTCCTGCCGCTCATCTGGGGCTGGCTGGCGGCCTCGTCGGTGGCACAGCTGCTGGGCGTCGGCGCGCTGCTCGGGATCGCCGGTGGCAGCTTCGCCGTCGCCATCCCGCTGGCGAGCCGGTGGTATCCGGCCGGAGCCCAGGGCGTGGCCATGGGTATCGCCGGAGCGGGCAACGCGGGCACGGTCGTGTGCACGCTGGTGGCGCCGCGTCTGGCTCAGCACCTCGGCTGGCATGCGGCGCTGGGCATCGCTACCGCTCCCATCCTCCTGGGCTGGGTCGCGTTCATGCTGCTGGCCAAGGAACCGCCCGCCCCGGCCGAGCGCCTGACCGCTCGCGGCCTGGCCGCGGTGCTCGGCGAGCGCGACGTCTGGAAGCTCAGCGCCTTCTACTGCGTCACCTTCGGGTGCTTTGTCGGCTTCGCCAGCTTCCTGCCGATTCTGCTGCACGGGTCCTACGGGCTGTCCAAGCTTCAGGCCGCCACGGTCACCGCCATCGGGGTTGGGCTGGGCAGCCTGCTGCGCCCTCTCGGCGGCTGGCTGGCCGACCGGTTCGGTGGAACCGGCGTGCTGGCCGCGGTGTTCGGGCTCGCCGGCGTAGCTCTCGTCGTCATCGCCGGGACCCCGTCGCTGGGGGTGCTTGTCGTGGCCTTCCCGGTCGCGATGGGCCTGTTCGGGGTCGGCAACGGCGCCACCTTCCAGATCGTCGGGCTGCGCTTCTCTGACCGGATCGGGGTCGTCACCGGGATCGTCGGCGCCGCCGGGGGACTGGGCGGCTTCCTTCTCCCCACGATCCTCGGCGAGCTCCACAACGCCGGCGGCTACGGCAACGGCCTGGCCCTGGTCGCGGTCACCACGCTGTGCGCGCTGCCCGTCATCGTGTTCGTCCGCGGTCGCTGGCGCCAGGGCTGGGCCGCCCTCGCGCAGGCTCGGGTCTAACCGCACCCCCACAGGCCATGGACGGCGGGACCACACAGCGCGAGGTCAGGACGGGCTGCCCGTATTGCGGGGTGGGCTGCGGCCTGGTGGCCACCGTCGACGAGGGCCGGCTGGTGGCCGTCCGCGGCGACGCCGAGCACCCGGTCAACGCAGGGAGGACCTGCCAGAAGCCACTGGCGCTGCCGGAGGCATCGCGCACCCCCGATCGGGCGGTCACGCCGCTGTGGCGCGAGGATCGGGAGGGGCGCTTCACCCCCACCGCGTGGGACACGATGATGGCCCGCCTGGCCCAGCGTCTGCGCGAGATCCGCGACGAGCACGGCCCCGACTCCATCGCCTTCTACATCTCCGGGCAGCTCCTCACCGAGGACTATTACGCGGCCGCGAAGCTGGTCAAGGGGTTCCTGGGCACCAACAACCTGGACTCAAACTCGCGGCTGTGCATGTCCTCCGCGGTCGCCGCCTACACCGCCACGTTCGGCGCCGACGGTCCGCCGCCGTCCTACGCCGACATCGAGGAGGCCGACTGCTTCCTGCTGCTCGGGTCCAACACCGCGGCCTGCCATCCCATCGTGTGGGGTCGTATCCGCCAGCGGCAGGCCCAGGGCGCCCGCGTCATCGTGGTCGATCCCCGCCGCACGGACACGGCCGCCGCCGCCGACCTTCACCTCCAGGTGCGCCCGGGAACCGATCTCGTTCTCCTCAACGCGATCATCGCCCAGATCGACCGTGACGGCATGGTCGACCGCGACTATCTGGAGCGTCACGTCGACGGCTACGAGGAGGCGCTCGCCGCCGCCGCGGAGTGGACGCCCGAGCGCGCGCAGGCGGCTTGCGGAGTGCCCGCCGACGACATCGTCCAGGCGGCCCATCTGTTCGCCGCCGCCGGAGCCGGCCTGGCGCTGTGGTCGATGGGCGCCAACCAGTCGACCGAGGGCACCGCCATCAACCGCGCGCTCATGAACCTGTGCCTGGCCACCGGCCACATCGGACGCCCGGGCGCAGGCCCGTTCTCGCTGACCGGCCAGCCCAACGCGATGGGCGGCAGGGAGGTCGGCGGGCTCGCGCACCTGCTGCCCGGCTACCGCAAGGTCGCCTCAGAGCACGACCGCGCCGAGATGGATCAGCTCTGGGAGATCCCGGAGACCGCCGCGGGCGTGTCCGCCGTGTCCGGCCTGCCCGCCACCGATCTCTTCGACGCCCTCGAGGACGGCCGGGTCAAGGCGGTGTGGATCGTTGCCACCAACCCGCTGGTGAGCATGCCCGATTCCGAGCGCGCGAAGGCGGCGCTGGCCCGCGCCGAGCTGGTGGTCTGCCAGGACGCCTACGACCCCACGGAGACCTCGGCCCTCGCCCACGCCGTCCTGCCCGCCGCCCAGTGGCCCGAGAAGCAGGGGACGATGACCAACTCCGAGCGGCGGGTCACGCTCATGCGCAAGGCGATCGAGCCGCCCGGCGACGCACTGCCCGACTGGGAGATCTTCGCCCGGCTCGCGGCCGCGTTGGGCTTCGGCGAGCACTTCGCCTGGACCTCGGCCGCCGGCGTCTACGACGAGTTCGCCGCGCTCACCGCCGGGCGTCCGTGCGACCAGGCCGGGATCAGCCACGACCGCCTGGAGCGCGAGGGCAGCCTCCAGTGGCCGTGTCCCACGCCTGAGCATCCCGGGACGCAGCGCCTCTACACCGACGGCCGCTTCCCGACCGAGTCGGGGCGTGCCCAGGTGACGGCGGCCTCCCCCGGGGAGCTGCCCGAGCAGCCCGACGAGACCTTCCCGCTCGTCCTCACCACCGGGCGCGTCGCCAGCCAGTGGCACACGATGACGCGCACCGGCAAGTCCCGGCGGCTCATGGCCGCCGAGCGCGAGCCGTTCCTGGAGCTGCATCCGGCCGACGCGCTCGCCGCCGGCGTCACCGACGGCGGCTTCGCCCGCGTGCACTCCCGCCGCGGTTGGGCCATCCTCCGCGTCCGCCTCGACGAGACCTTGGCGCCCGGGACCGCTTTCGCCCCGTTTCACTGGGGTGCGCTGCATGCCCCCGCCGGCGCCGGGGCCATCAACAACCTCACCCACCGGGCCACCGATCCGGTGTCGCGGCAGCCGGGCCTGAAGGCCGCGGCGATCCGGGTCGAGCCTGTGTCCGCGGCGGCGTCGGGCACCGCGCCGGTCCGCCGGCCCGAGCCCGAGTCAGCGCCCGCCGCGCGGCGCCTCATCGTCGTCGGAGCGGGGCCGGCAGGCGTCGCCACCGCCGAGAGCGTCATCGCCAATTCCGCGCCGGGCGCCTGGCAGATCACGCTCATCGGACGCGAGCCCGGCCTGCCCTACAACCGCGTCGCGCTCAGCGATCACCTCGCCGGCCACAAGACCGAGGAGGCGCTGCACCTGCGCGACGGTGACTGGTACCACGAGCACGGCGTGACGCTGCACAGCGGCGACGAGGTCGTCTCGGTGGACACGACCGGCCGCGTGGTGACCACACGCTCGGGACTGCGGCTGCCCTACGACGCGCTCGTGCTGGCCACCGGCTCCAAGCCGCTTATGCCGCCGATCGAGGGCGCCGACCTCGATGGCGTGTTCGCCTTTCGCACCCAGCAGGACGCCCGGGAGATCCTGGAGCGCGCCGGGGAGGTCCGGCGCGCCGCGGTCATCGGCGGGGGCCTGCTCGGGCTCGAAGCCGCGCGGGGCCTGGCCCAGCAGGGGCTCGAGGTCACCGTCGTGCACCTCGTGGACCGCGTGATGGAGCGCCAGCTCGACGGTCCGGCCGCCGCCCTCGTCCAACGCGCGCTGCGCCGCCTGGGAGTCAACGTCGTCCTTCAGCGCGCGACCACCGAGGTGATCGGCACCGGCCGCGTGAAGGGCCTGCGCTTTGCCTGGGGCGAGGACCTGGAAGCCGACCTGGTGGTCATCGCCGCGGGCATCCGGCCCGACGTCGCGCTCGCCGAGACCACGGGCATCGAGGTGGCCAAGGCCATCGTCGTGGACGACGCCATGCGCACCAGCGTCCCCGGCGTGTGGGCGGTCGGCGAGTGCGTCGAGCACCGCGGCCAGATCCAGGGGCTGTGGGCGCCGATCCGGGAGCAGGCCCGCGTGGCCGGGGCCAGCGTCGCCGGCCTGGCCGCGGCCTTCCACGGCGCCGTCCCCGTGACGCGGCTCAAGGTCGCCGAGATCGAGCTCTTCTGCGCCGGCGCGGCGTCGGCCGAGACCGACGATGACGACGAGGTCGTCGCCATGGACACGCGCAGCGGCACCTACACCAAGCTGGTGCTCCGCGGCGGCCGCCTGCTCGGCGCCATCCTGCTGGGCGACACGACCCTCGGGCCGCGCCTGGCCGAACTGCTGCGGACCGGCGAGCCCGTGCCCGCCGCGCTCCTGGACGCCGGCGCCGGGGTGTCAGCAGACGCCCTGGACGACGCCGACGACGACGAGATGCTGGTCTGCGCCTGCATGTCGGTCACCCGCGGGCGCATCGTCGAGGCGGTGCGCCGCGACGCGCTCAGCGACGTGGACGCGGTTGCGCGCGCCACGCAGGCCGGCACCGGGTGCGGGACCTGCCGCAAGACCGTCGCGTCGCTGCTGAGCGGCGTCGTCACCCTGGCCACCGCCACGGCCTGAGCGCCACGGCCATGGCCTTAGCGCCACGGCCATGGCCTGAGCATCCCCTGCTACACCAGCGAACGTCAACGACAGCTATCGAAGGGGAGCGTGCGGGCCCGGGAGCGGTCCGGCGGGCCTTCGACCGGGTCTTGGGAGATAACCGTTACGTCATGGGGGTTATCTCCCAAGCCCCCCTGCAAAAGGCCCCATTTACGCTGTGTCCCACCCTTCCTAGGCCCACCGTTGACGTGCGCCGGTGCCCCGCTCAGACGCCGAAGGTCACGCCGGCCCCGGGGTCGCGCGCAGCAACTGACGACGCCGCCTCAGGCGGCGTCGCGGCGGAGCTTGGTCACGGTCCCGGACGTGGTGACGGCAAACTCCTCCGTCACCGGGCGCGGGCGGCCGTGGTAGTAGCCCTGCGAGTAGTCGACGCCCTTGGCGTGGAGCATCTCGGCCGTCTCGGGGCGCCTCGACGAACTCGGCGATCGTCTTCATGCCCATGCCGCGCGCGATGTCGACCATCGACTGCACGACGAGCTGGTCGGTCGCGCTGGAGACGAGGCCCTTGATGAAGTCGCCGTCGATCTTGAGGTAGTTGAGCGGCAGGTACTTCAGGTAGTAGAAGGACGAGAAGCCGGCGCCGAAGTCGTCCAGAGCGAAGCGGCAGCCCAGCTGCGTCAGCCTGTCGGCGAAGGCGCGGGCCTCCTCCATGTTGGCGATGGCCGCGGTCTCGGTGATCTCGAAGACGAGGTTGGAGGGGTCGACGGCCTTGTCGTGCAGCTCGCGCTCGATCAGCTCGAGCAGCTCGGGATCGCTCATCGACTTGCCTGACACGTTGACCTCGAAGCGCACGCCCCCGGGCCAGTCGCGGTAGGTGTCGAGCGCCTCGATCGCCTTGCCGACGACCCACCGGTCGATCTCCTGGATCAGGCCGAAGCGCTCCGCGGTGGGGATGAAGGCGGCCGGCGGGATCATCTCGCCGTCCTCTCCGAACATGCGCAGGAGCAGCTCCCACTGGGTGATCTCGTTGGAGGCGAGGTGCATGATCGGCTGGCAGTACAGGACGAAGCGGTCCTCGTCGAGGGCGCGGCGGATCTGGTCGACCCAGCCCAGGCGCGCCTGCATGCCCGACGAGGTGCTCGCCGTCGTCGGCGGAGACCTCGAAGCGGTTGCCGCCGGCGTCCTTGGCCGCGTACATGGCCAGGTCGGCGTTGACCAGCAGGTTCTCAGTGATGACGTCCTCGTCGAACAGCGCGATGCCGATGCTCGTGGTCATCGTCGTCGTCCGGCCGGAGATCGGGAGCTGGCGGTCGCGGACGGTCTCCAGCAGCGCCTGGGCGATGCGCTCGGCCTCGGCGCGGTCCAGGTTCTTGAGCAGGATCGCGAACTCGTCGCCGCCCAGGCGGGCCACGACGTCGGTCTGCGCACGGTGCCGCGCAGCGCGGTCCCCACGGCGCGGATGACCTCGTCGCCGGCCTTGTGGCCGTGCGTGTCGTTGACGTACTTGAAGCGGTCGAGGTCGAGCAGCAGGACGGCGCCAGCACTCCTTGTAGCGCTGGGCGTAGTCGCCGTACTCCGTCAACTCCTCCTCGAACCGGCGGCGGTTGAACAGGTCGGTGAGGGCGTCGTGGTCGGCGAGGTGCTTGAGCTGAGCCTCGAAGCGCTTGCGCTCGGTGACATCGCGGATGATGCTCGTCACCACCGGCCCGTCGTCGGTGGAAACCGTGCTGACGGTGACATCGACGGCGAACTCGGTGCCGTCCTTGCGCTGGCCGTAGATGTCCTGGCCCAGGCTCAGCGAGCCCGTGGAATCAGCGCCGGCGATGATCGCGTGGAAGCGCTCGGCCACCAGCTCGCGTGAGCGGTCGGCGAACAGCTTCTCGATCGGGCGCTTGATCAGCTCGGAACGCTCGTAGCCGAACAGCTCGTCGGTGCGGGCGTTGGCGAGCACGACGCGCGCGTCGGCGTCGAGCTCGACGATCGGGTCCGGCGCGGTCTCCAGCAGGGCCTTGATCTTGTCCTCGGCCTTCTTGCGCTCGGAGATGTCACGGATGATCCCGCTGAAGAAGCGGCCGTTCGGGGTGTCCCAGGTGGCCAGCGACAGCTCGAGCGGGAACTCGCGGCCGTCCTTGCGCAGACCCATCACCTCGACGGTGCTGCCGATCAGGCGCGAGGCGGCCACGCCACCCTCGACGACGCGCTTGATGCCGGCGTCGTGCAGTGGCGCGAAATCGCTCGGGCATGAGCATCGACAGCGGCTTGCCGACCACCTCGGGCTCGGTGTAGCCGAAGATCCGCTCGGCGCCGCGGTTCCACGAGATCAGTCGCCGGAGTCGTCGGCGGCGACGATCGCGTCGGTGGCGGACTCGGCCACCGAACGGAAGCGGGTCTCGGAGTCGCGCAGGGCGAGCTCGGTCTCCATGTTCTGGATGACCCGGCCGAGCTGGCGTCCGATGTGGGCGGTGACCTCGAGCAGGCGCGGGTCCGGGTGTGACCGCGTCGACCGAGAAGCATTCGATGATCGCGTAGCAGCGCTCGGCGGCGACGACGGGGAACGAGAAGGCGCCGCGCAGACCGACCTGCTCGCACACCGGCCCGCGCGGGAAGTTGGCGTCCTGGGTGACGTCGACGATCCAGGCCGGGCGGCCGCTGGCCAGCACGCGCCCGGGAAGACCGACGCCGGTGGGCAGCGGCGTGTTCTCGGTGATCCGGCGGAAGGGGGCGAAGCGGTCGGGCTGGGCGAGATGCCAGACGCCGGAAGACTGGAGCGGGTCCTCGATCTCCTTGCCGGCCACGTACACGTGACCGACGGGCCAGCCGGTCCACTGGCAGATGCGGCCCACGGCGGCGAACATCGCCTCCTGGATCGTCCGCGCCTGCGACGTCGCGGCGGAGACACTCTCGATCAGCTCCACGAATGAGGCGTCGCGCGCCATTTCGGATTGCGCGGCATCGATCTTGGCAGCGTGCCACTGATGGCGCATCAACGTGAATGCGGTGGCGCCGACACCGACGATTGGCATCGCGACCTTGGGAGTCGCATGCTCGAGCCTGTCGCCCCTCATGCCTCCGGTTATCGGGCGCCACCCGGCGATGCTTGAGGCGGCCTAGACAGACGTCGAGTGTGAGACCGCGTCCACGGTGGTAAAGGTCCGCGCTCTCACGTGCGATAACACCTGTGATGACTGACCTGCCCCGCACCGCCCTGCGCGTCGCGGTCGTCGGCCTCGGGCCCTCGGGCGCGTACGCCGCCGGACACCTGCTGGCCAACGGCGAGCTCGAGGTGCGCGTGGACGCGTTCGAGCGGCTGCCCACGCCGTGGGGCCTCGTTCGCTCCGGCGTGGCTCCCGACCACCCCAACATCAAGACGGTCACGCGGATCTATGAGAAGACCGCCTCCGATCCCCGCTTCACCTACTACGGCAACGTCGAGCTCGGCCGCCAGGTGACCCGCGAGGACCTCCTGGCCCGCTATCACGCGGTCATCTACGCGGTCGGCAGCCCGGACGACCGGCCGATGGGGATCCCGGGCGAGGACCTCCCCGGCAGCGCCGCCGCCACCTCGTTCGTCGGCTGGTACAACGGCCATCCGGACCATCGCGACGATGTCTTCGACCTCAGCTGCCGGCGTGCGCTGGTGATCGGTAACGGCAACGTCGCGGTGGACGTGGCCCGGATGCTCACCCTCACCCCCGCCGAGCTCGCGCGCACCGACATGGCCGACCACGCCATGTTCGCGCTGGCGCGCGGCGAGATCGAGGAGGTGGTCGTGCTGGGCCGGCGGGGGCCCGAGCAGGCGTCGTTCACCAATCCGGAGCTGCGCGAGCTGGGCCAGCTCAACGGCGCCGATGTGGCGGTGAGCCGTGAAGAGGTCACCGTTCCCGACGATTTCCGCGAGACCAAGCCGTCAAAGACCAGCCAGCGCAACCTGGACCTGCTGCGCCAGTACGCCGGCCGACCCCGCCAGGGCCACGCCAAGCGGATCGCGCTGCGCTTCCTGCTCTCTCCCACCCGGATCGTCGGCGAGCGGCGGGTGGAGGGTGTCGAGCTCGTGCGCAACAGGCTCGAACGCGACGAGGACGGCACCCTGCGTGCCCGGCCCACCACCGAGCGCGCCGTCGTCTCCGCCGGACTGGTCCTGCGCGCCGTCGGCTATCGCGGCCGGCCGCTCCCGGGCGTCCCCTTCGATGAGCGGCGCGGTGTCATCCCCAACGTGAACGGCCGCGTCATGGCCGACGACGGCGCCCCCACGCGCGAGTACGTCGTGGGTTGGGCCAAGCGCGGTCCCAGCGGGGTCATCGGGACCAACAAGCGCTGCGCGCACGACACCGTGCGCATGCTGATCCAGGACATGGTCGCCGGCCGGCTTAACGCTCCGATCCCCGGTGACCCGGCGGTGCGGGGATGGCTGCACGACGTCCAGCCCGATCTCGTCACCTACTCCGACTGGGAGACGCTCGATGGCCATGAGCAGGAGCTGGGGCAGCGCGCCAGCCGCCCCCGCGTCAAGCTCACCCGCGTGAGCGACATGTTCGACGTGCTCAACCCGCCGGACCCCGAGCACCACAGCTCGGCGGCCCTGGCCCGGTTCTGGGCGTAACGTCCCCGGCGGATGCCGGGCTCTCAGCGCAGCGACACGAGCGGCGGCCTGCGCGCGCAGGCCGAGATGGGCCGCGGACTGCGGGCCCAGGTACCACGCTCGCGCCACGCCGACTGGACGCCGCCGCCGAGCCGCCGAGACCCGGTTGAGATCCTCCGCGTCCAGGAGGCCGGGCGGATCGCCTCGCTGCTGCCCATCCGCCATGAGCGGATGGCGGTGTCGCCGTTCACCTTCTTTCGCGGCGCCGCCGCGATCATGGCCGAGGACCTGGGCCATACGCCGGCCTGCGGCCTGCGCGTCCAGGCCTGCGGAGACGCCCACCTGGCCAACTTCGGCGTCTTCGCCACCCCGGAGCGCCGCGTGCGCTTCGACGTCAACGACTTCGACGAGACGCTCGAGGCCCCGTTCGAATGGGACCTCAAGCGGCTGTCCACGAGCCTCGTCGTGGCGGGACGCGACCGTGGCTTCACGCCGGCCGCGTGCGGGGCCGCGGCGCAGGCGGCGGCGGGCGCATACCGGACGCGCATGGCCGCCCTGGCGCAGATGGGCCACCTCGAGGTCTGGTACGCCCGGCTTGACGCCGACGAGCTGGTGAAGCTGTCAGCGCGCGCGGCGGACCGGCGGCTGGCCTCCGGTGTCCTGCGCAAGGCTCACCGCGCGACCAGCCTCGGCGCGCTGGACACGCTCACCGAGGTGGTCGACGGCCGGCGGCGCATCGTCGACTCGCCTCCTCTGGTCGAGCATCTCCCCCAGCCCGGCGACCGCGTCGACGCCGCTGCGGTCATCGGCGGGTACGTCGCGTCGCTGGGGGACGCGACGCGCCTGCTGCTGCGTCGCTACCGGCTGGTCGACTGGGCGCGCAAGGTGGTGGGCGTCGGCAGCGTCGGCACCGACGACGCGGTCGCCCTGCTGCTGGGCGACTCCGACAGCGACCCCCTGTTCCTCCAGGTCAAGGAGGCCGGCGCATCGGTGCTCGAGCCGTTTGCCGGGGCCGAGCCCCTACGGCAACCACGGCCAACGTGTCGTCGCCGGCCAGCGCCTCATCCAGTCGGCCAGCGACCTGTTCCTGGGCTGGACCCGACTGGGGGAGCGCGACTACTACGTGCGCCAGCTGCGCGACATGAAGGGCTCGGTCCCGCTGGAGAAGCTGTCGGCGCAGGAGCTGGCCCAGTACGGGCGGGCGTGCGGCGGAGGCGCTGGCCCTCGGGCACGCCCGCTCCGGCGACCCGGCGGCGATCGCGGGCTACCTGGGTGGCGGGGACCGCTTCGACCGCGCTATCGCGGCGTTCGCCGGCGCCTACGCGGACCAGAACGCCGCCGACTACGAGGCGTTCGGGCGACACGCGGAGCCGGGGCTCCAGCCGGGCTGACCGCCGCGCCGGCAGGCCGCCCCCGCCGACACGCATGCGCATCTCGTGCTGGGCCACCGTCAGCCCCGCGCCCAGCCTGTGCAGGACGCCGGAGAAGATATCGTCGCTGGGAACGTTGGACAGGCGCAGCGTGAGCTCGCCGGCCGCGGCCACCACCAGGTCGTGGGCGGCCCCCCGATCCACGGCGGCGATCTGCAGGACGGTCACGGTGACGCCGTCGGACTTGGTGATCGCGGCGCCGGCGATGCTGCCGGCGCGCCGCACCGCCACGGCGTTCAGCGGCGCGCCGCGCTCGCGCATGCGCACGACGGAAGCGTCGGCGCGCTGCCACGGCTCGCGGCCGGCGCGGCGGCCGGCGATCCAGGCGTGCGCGGCGTCGACGGCCAGCCCGCGATGCTCCACGGTCTCGCGATCGGCCGCCGGGCCCATCGTCCAGACCTCCAGGCGGCGGACGCGCTCAAAGCCCAGCTTCTCGTAGAGAGCGATGGCGGGCGCGTTGCCCTCCAGGACCTCGAGCCAGACGGTGTCGACGCCTGACCGCGCCACCGCGTCGATCGCCGCGGTGAGCGTCCGGGCGCCGAGGCCGTTGCGGCGGTAGGCGGGCGAGGTGCCCATCCCGCCGATCCATGCCTCGGTCCCCCGGCGGGCCGCCAGCGCAAACCCGACCGGGTCCACGTCGACGGCGACGACCGAGCTGCCGAGGTCGATGTCGTTGTTGGCGATGTGGTCGGCGAGCCCGGCCTCGTCCATCTGCATCGGCACGAGGTAGTCCGAGAAGCCGACGTTGAACACCCGGGTCAGGGCGCCCATGTCCAGGGAGTGTGCGCTGAGCAGAAGCGGCGCGTCGCCGCGTCCGGCCAGCTCGCGGAACTGACTTTTCATCACCGAGAAGCTACGCGCCCGGGCTCCCGCGCGCCCCCCGGTCGCACCGCCGCTGATTCGGATCGGGTGTTGACTAGTATGAATCTAACTAGTATGTTGCTGACTATGACCACCTCTGACACTCCCCGCCGCTCGTCGCTCGGGCTGATGGTGCTCTGGCAGCTCTCCAGCAGCCCATGCACGTCTACAGGATGCAAAAGCTGTTCGAGGCCACCGGCAAGGACCGCGTCGTCAACGTGCGATCGCGGGCGAGCCTGTACCAGACCCTCGAGCGGCTTCAGCGCCACGGCCTCGTCGAGGTCGCGGAGACCGTGCGGGTCGAGGGCTACCCCGACCGCGTCGTCTACGCCGATCACCGACGCCGGCCGGGAGGTCGCGCGCGAGTGGCTGCGCCAGATGCTGCGCACCACCGACAACGACTATCCCGAGTTCCTGGCCGCGCTGTCGATCCTGTTCGGGCTGCCGCCCGACGAGGCTCGGGCCGAGCTCGAGCTGCGCCAGCGGCGGCTGGCGGCGGAGCTGGCCGAGGCGCAGGCCAGCTGTCGTGCGATCCCGCCGGAGCTGCCCCGCCTGTTCCTGTTGGAGGAGGAGTACCGCATCGCGCTGCTCAGCGCCGAGGTGTCGTTCCTGAGCGGAGTGATCGAGGACCTGAAGACCGGTCGCCTGACCTGGAGCGAGGAGTGGCTGCGCCAGGTGGCGACGCGGTTCATCTCCGTTGACGAACCAGAGGAGTCGAAATGACCGCGATGATCGAGGCCCACGGCCTCACCAAGCGCTACGGCAAGACCGGGCGCTGGACGGCCTGGACCTGGTCGCCCAGAGCGGCCAGGTGGTGGCGGTGCTCGGCCCCAACGGCGCCGGCAAGACGACGTTCGTGCGCACCGTGGCCACGCTGCTGCGGCCCGACGGCGGCACGCTGCACGTGGCCGGGCACGACGTGCGCCGCGACCCCGGCGGCGGTGCGCCGCGTGATCGGCCTGGCCGGCCAGTTCGCGGCCATCGAGCCGGCGATGACCGGGCGCGAGAACCTGGAGATGGTGGCGCGCCTGTTCGGGCGCAGCGGCCGCGACGCGAGGGCCGCCGCCGGCATCGGTGCTCGACGCAGCTCGGCCTGGTGGACGCGGGCGACCGCCTCGCGCGCACCTACTCGGGCGGGATGCGCCGCCGCCTTGACCTGGGCGCGAGCCTGGTCGGGACCCCCGTCTGCTCCTGCTCGACGAGCCCACCACCGGCCTGGATCCGCGCAGCCGGATCGAGCTGTGGGACGCCATCCGGACCCTCGTCGCCGGCCGGCACCGACGTGCTGCTCACCACGCAGTACCTCGACGAGGCCGACCACCTCGCCTCGCAGGTGGTGATCATCGACCACGGGCGCGCGGTGGCCGCGGGCACCCCAGCCGAGCTCAAGCGCCGGATCGGCGGCAACGTGGTGGAGATCCACGTGTCAGCGCCGGCGACCTGCCCCGGGTGGCCGAGATGCTCGCGCGCCGGCACACGGCGCCGTCTCGACCGACGCGGCCACGCGCCGGGTGAGCGTGAGCGTCGAGTCCGGCAGCGACGGCCTCATGAGCGCGCTGCGCTGCATCGAAGAGGCCGGGTCGCCATCGAGGACGTCGCCATGCGCCAGCCCAACCTCGACGAGGTGTTCCTGGCCCTGACCGGTCACCCCACCGACTCCCGACGACCCGGACGCCGCCCAGCGCGGCTTAGCCTCCTGACACGCAAAGGACACGAGAGCCCATGTCATCCACCACCCCCGCCGCCGCCCTGCCCGCGGTCACGGCGCCGCCACGCCGCCAGGCCGGCCTGGCGCGCAGCACCGCGACGGTGACTCGCCGGACGCTGCTGCGCTACGTCCGCACCCCGCAGCTGATCGTGCTGGCCACGATCCAGATGTCGCTGTTCTTCCTCATCTACCGGTACATGTTCGGCGGCGCCATCCACATCGCCGGCTTGCCCTACGTCGACTACCTCGTGCCCGGTTTCATCGCCACCGGCGTGCTGTTCAGCGGGATCGGGACGGCCGCCGCGGTGGCCGAGGACCTGGAGCAGGGGTTCATCGACCGGTTGCGCTCGCTGCCGATCCCCCGGGCGTCGGTGCTGGCCGCGCGGGCGCTGGCCGACACGGTGATCTTCACGTGGGCCACGGTGTTCACCGCGGGCATCGCCTTCGCGGTCGGCTACGGGCTGCACGGCTCGGCCGCCGACGGCCTGGCCGCGCTCGGGCTGGTCGTGCGTGTTCGGCTTTGCCTTCGAGTGGCTGTTCATCGCCATGGGCCTGTACGCGGGCAACGCGCAGGCGGCGCAGGGCATGGGGATGATCGTGTTCCCGTTCGCGTTCGTCTCCAGCGCCTACGTGCCCGTGGCCTCGATGCCCGGGTGGCTGCAGGTATTCGCCAAGCACCAGCCGCTGACCTACATGGTCGACGCGGTCCGCTCGCTGACCCTGGGCGGTCACGCCCAGGCGCTGCTCGGCCACCCGACGTCGTACTTCGTGGTCCGCGCGCTGGCATGGACCGCGGGGATCCTGATCGTGGCACTGCCGCTCGCCGTGGGCAAGTACCGCCGCGGGTGAGCGCGATGGCAGTCACAGTCCGGCGGGGAGCGCGTGCTGGTCAACTTCTTCTACGCGCCCCCCGTCGGGCATGCCATCGAGGCGCTGCACTACTGCGTGGGCCACCACGCCGCCAACCCCGGGCGGAGATCTCGCTGGTCCTCAATGCGGCGACGGCGGTGGAGCTGGCCGGCTTCTGCCCCTTCGTCAGCGCACGCCTACGCCGTGGAGCATCCGCTGCTCGAGCCCTGCGCGGACTCGGCGGCCCGGCAGGCCGCCATCCCGCGCGACTGGGACTGGGTGCTCGACGATTTCCGCCGCCATCAGGACGTCCAGCTGCAACTGTTCCCCGGCCTGCGCGACTACTACCGCGCCAGCGACGAATGCTTGCGCGCCGCCCGCGGGCGCTCGACCGTGGGGGCCGATCCGCCGGGCTATGCCCCCCACCAGCAACTGCGCCTGGAGCTGCCGCAGGCGGCGCGGACGATGGCCGCCGCGCGCTGGGCTGCCCACGGCGCCGGCGATCGGCGGCGGGCGGATCGCGCTCATGCCGGCCGGCTCGGGGGCCGCCGAGCTCTACCCGTCGCGCACGTCCTGGCTGGCCATCCTCGGCGCGCTGGCCGAGGCCTTCCCGCGGGCGCGGGTGGCGCTCATCGGCAAGCGCGCGCGCGACGAGCGCACCGCCACCTCGTTCGGCGACGGCGATCTGGCGTCGCTGCTGGCCCATCCGTCGCGGCCGATGGACTGCTTCGATTGCCCCTGGCCGAGCAGCTCGCCATCGTCGAGAGCCTGCGACCTGTTCCTGTCGCCGCACACCGGCTTCGGCCTCGCCGCGCTGGCGGTGGACACCCCGTGGCTGACGCTGTCTGGGGGCCGGTGGTTCGAGTACTTCTTCAACCACGTCCCCTTCCGCTCCATCCTGCCCGATACCGAGCGCTACCCCGAGCTTCTCCCAGTTCGCCCCGGCGGCGATCGTGGACGACGACGGCCCGCGGACGCCGAGCATGAGCCGCGAGCGGATCGAGCGGGACCTGTCCCGGATCGTCGCCGCCGCGGGCGAGCTGATGGACGGATCGCTGAGCTACGAGCAGGCGCTGCGTGACTACTTCCCCGCGCTGCTGGCCGCGCACCGGCGGCGACCCGTCGCGGATCTGGTCGATCGACGGCATCCACTTCCGCGTACCTGCCCGGGCCGTGAGGCCCCGCCCGCCCGCCGTCACGGGCGCGCTGCCCGTGCGCCGCGGCGCCGGCTATCCCGTCCGCCGCGCCGCCGAGGGGCAACTGGCCCGAGACGAGCTCGGGGACGTGCAGAGCGCGGCGGACGGCGTGCGCGAGCTGAGCAGCGGCGGCGTGACTGAGCGAACCGGCGGCGCCATGCGGCGGGGCTGGCCGGGGCGTGCCGCGCCCGCGCGCGCGAACAGCTCGGCCTCGGCCGACCTCGCGGGCCAGCGAGCTGATCCGGCCCCGCGCCGCGGCGGGCCACGAGGCGCGATCGAGGCCGTCGGCATAGCGCCGCTCCGACGCGGCCGCCGCGGCGCTCACACGCCTGATCTCGCCGCCGGGGTGTGCTCGGTCCACGCGCGACGCCTCGAGTCGACTCTCCGGGCGCTCAGGCGTTCTGCGGCCGAGCGATCTCCAGGTAGCGCCGGCCCGCCGCGGTGAGCACCGCTGCGGGTGATCGTGAAGCCGCCGTCGCGCAGCGGCGTCGGCGCCAGATCCCGGCCCGGCAGCGACATCCATTGCGCGAACACGTCGCCGTAGCGGGGCGGCGCGCCGTTGACCGCCAGCGCGCTCATGCGCACCTGGGACAGGCGCGGGATACCGCGTCGTCCGTGCCCGACGTCATGCTCGGGTTCTCCTGGAGCCACTCGGCGAGGTTGAAGTCCGCGCCTGGCCTCCTCGCCTGGTGGAGAACGAGGCCCTCGGCCCCGAGGTGGTGTCGACGAACGAGACCTGCCAGCGGCCCCCGTCCGCGTCAGCGCCGTGGACACGGCGTCGCCGGGGTGGACGCGGAAGAGGATCTGCGGGTGAAAGCCACGAGTGGTGTCGGTCCAGAACGCCCCGTAGGCCGGCGTGCTCGACGACCCGCGGTCCTCGACCGTGCCCACCTGGATGAACGGGTGTGCGGTCGAACCGGCCCGGGCGCCTGGGCTCCGATCCACGTGCTGGCGTGCGCCTCGCCGGATCGCGCGGACATCCGCGGCACCGACCAGGACGCCGCCACGGCGCTGACGTGCCCGCTCCACACATACCCCGCCATGTGGCCGAACGACGCGGGCGCGCCGCCGCTCGGGCCCGAGCCGCCTCCGCAGGCCCGCAGCGCCGAGCCCGATCGCGAGCGCCGCCGCGATCACCCCCCGCCATCGCCCCGCCATGCGCATCGATTCCTCCTGACCGACCGGGCCGGTCAGCTCCGGCGGCGTGCCGTGGTTCTCCCGCGCGCTGCTCTCGGCCCGGCTGCGCGAACGGAGCCGCGGATCGGCCGCGGCGGCGGGAGCGGCGCGGCGCGCGCGGCGAGCTCGGCGGCGCCGCTCTCGATCCCGGCGGTGAGCACGTCGATGTCCGGCGCGTGGTCGCGGTCGCCGGTGACGCCGAAGTACAGCTGGCCGTCGTAGGAGAAGATGGCCACGACGATCCGGATCGTGCCCACGATCGGCACGTAGGGGTAGGACTCCAGCAGACGGCGGCCGAGGGCCTGCACAGGGGTCTGGGGCCCGGGGACGTTGGTCGTGGCCGTGTCCAGGTTCAGCCGGGCCGAGCGCGTCATCACCCGGCTGCCGAGCGCCAGCAGCAGCGGCGGCGCGAAGCCGGAGAGCTGGGCCAGGACGTCGCCGGCCACGGCCTGCTTGCTGGCCTTGATCCCATCCATCTGCGCCCGGATGTCGGCCAGCCGCGCCTCGGGGTCCTCGATCCCGACGGGCAGCCGCGCGAACACCGCCGAGACGCGGTTGTTGTAGATCCCCGCGCTCGCCCGGGCGGCGCACCGAGACCGGGACCATCGTGCGCACCACGCGGTCGGCGCGGCATCGCCTCGCCGCGCTCGTCCAGGAGATCGCGAAAGCCGTTGGTGATGACCGTGAGCACGATGTCGTTGACGGTGCCGCCAAGCGCCGGCGCGCATCCGCTTGACCTCGGCGAGCGAGACCTCGGCCCAGCTCCAGTTGCGGTGGGGCCCGATCGGGCCGGTGAGCGAGGCGGTGGCCGGCCGGAGCGCCGGGGCGGCGGCGGCGAGCGCGCGGGCCATGCTCGCGGCGGTGCTCAGCACCTGTGGCCACGCGGTCAGCGCGCTGCGCAGCTGGGAGGCCGGGTCGATCGCGCGCATGGCGACGCCGCGCGCCAGGAGCTCGACGCCGCTGGGCTCGGGCTGCGGCGCCCAGCGCTCGGCCTCTGGCGACCCGGTGCCCGCCGCCGCGCGGCGTCGTCGAACATCACCGACATCAGGTCGGTGGCGGCGACGCCGTCGACCATGCAGTGGTGAACCTTGGAGAGCAGCGCCCAACGCCCCTCGCGACAGCCCTTCCACCATCCAGATCTCCCACAGCGGGCGGGCGCGGTCCAGGTGCTGGGAGAACACCCGCGCGGCCATCGCGCGCAGCTGCGCCTCGGCGCCCGGGGACGGGACCGCGGTGTGGCGCAGGTGGTAGCTGAGGTCGAAGTAGCGGTCGTCGACCCAGACCGGCTCGCGACACGCCGAAGGGCACGAAGCTGACCTTCTGGCGGTAGCGCGGCGTGTGGTCGAGCTTGCCGGCCACCATCGCCGTGAGCGTCCGCGAACGCGGGCGGCGGGCCCTCGAAGATGCTCACCCCGCCGATGTGCATCGGCGTCACGTCGTTCTCGACGTGCAGGAACATGGCGTCCTGCGGCGCTCATCCGGTTCACGCCGGCGGCCGCCTCGGCCCGCTCCAGGACGCGCTCGAGCTCCTGCGTAGACCCGCGCGTTGACCGCCATCCCGCAGTGGCTGCCGTCGATCTCGATGCACGTCGCGCTCGGGATCCAGGCACGCGTGCCAGTCGACGATGGCGTCGGAGCGCGAGTAGATCATCAGCGCCACCATGCCCTCGGTCAGCGGCGCGCGCAGGAGCGCGTAGTAGTCGGTGCAGCAGTCGCCGGCCCGGCACTCCGAGCTGAACACGCCGGGGACGCCGAGATCGCCGAGCCGCGCCACCGAGCGCACGGTGCGCATCACGCTGGGCGACACCGCCAGCGGGTCGAGCACCGGCGAGCCGAGCATGACCACCGCCGCCACCGCCTCGGGGCGGCGCGCGGCCAGCGCGCGGGCCAGCGTCCCGCCGCGGCTCTGGCCGATGACGATCGCGGGCTCGTCGAAGCCCGTCAGCACCTGCTCGAGCCGGGTCAGCTCGCGGCCCGCACAGCCCGCGTTGATGCGGATGCCGCTCAGGCGGACGGTGTGCCCGCGGCGGCGCAGCCAGCTCGCCAGCAACGTCAGCGAAGCGTCGCCGGCCATGAAGCCGGGGATGAGCAGCACCGGCGCGCGGTGTGCCGCCCGCGCCGGGGAGCGGAAGCGACCGTCGGCCAGCAGCCCGGCCAGCTCCGGCCAGTACCTCAGCTCCGCGTACAGGGGCACGCCCACGGGCGAACCCTACTCTCGCGCCGGCGGGCCGTTATGGCGCCGTTATCCCGGCCGGGTGACAACGGTCGCCGTGCCCGTTGGGACGCCGCTGCCCGGCGTGTGAGGACATCCGCCTCGTGCTCCAGCAGCCGGCGCTTGACCTCGAGGCCCGCCGCGTAGTCCACCAGCCCGCCGTCTGAGCCGATCAGCCGGTGGCAGGGCACGACGATGCAGAACGGGTTCTGGCCGTTGGCGGCGCCGACCGCGCGGGCCGCGCGGGGGCGCCCCAGGGCTGCGGCGATCGCGCCGTAGGTCCGCGTCTCGCCGAACGGGATGCGGCGTCAGCGCGTCCCACACCTCGTTCTGGAACGGGGTCCCCTCCAGGCGCAGCGGCAGGTCGAACGCGGTCCGCTTGCCGGCGAAGTACTCCTCGAGCTGCTGCCGGGCCTGCGCCGAACGGCCCCGGCGGCCTCCCGCCAGTCGGCGCCCGATCGCCGGGGCCCAGCGCTGCCCGTCGATCCAGACCGCCGACAGCTGGTCCGCGTCCGCATCCCCGTCGCCCGGCCCCGGCCAGCAGAGGTCGCCGACGGGGCTGGGCATCCGCGTGAAAGACGATGTCATGCGGCGGCGGAGGCCAGGGCCCACAGGTGCTGGATGGCGTAGGCGCGGTAGGGCCGCCACGGCTCGGACACCCGCTCCACCGCGCGGGGGCTGGGGTCGCAGCCCAGCCGCTCCAGCCCGTGGCGCAGCCCGGCGTCGCCGGGGATGAAGGCGTCGGGGTCGCGCAGCGCTCGCATGGCGATGTAGCCCGGCCGTCCACGGCCCGATGCCCGGCAGCGCCAGCAGCGCGGCATAGGTGTCGGCGCGGTCGACCGCGATCGTCGAGCACCAGCCGCCGCGCGGCCAGCTCGGCGGCGATCCCGACCAGCGTCCGCCCTCGGCTGCGCGGCATCGGCAGGCCCTCGGGGTCGAGCCCGGCGATCGCCGCCGCCGACGGGAACAGGTGGGTGACCGCGCCGACCGGATGCGCGCAGCGGCGTGCCCAGCTCGCGACGACCCGGGTGACGAGCTTGGTGCCCGCCGCCACCGACACCTGCTGGCCCAGCACCGCGCGCACCGCCAGCTCGCACCCGTCGGGATGGCCGGGCACCCGCCGTCCCGGCGCGGCGGTGACGAGGTGTCCGATGACCGGATCGGCGCCCAGGTGCGCGGCGATCGGCGCCGGGTCGCGGTCGAGGTCCAGCAGCCGCCGGCACGCGTCGGCGGCCGCGTCGAGGTCACGGCCGTCCTCCAGGACGAACGTCGCCTCGACATGGTCGGCGCGCGTGACCAGGTCGACCACACCGGGCCCGTGAGCCAGGGACAGGCTGCGCCGGTAGCCGCCGGGGATCATCTCCTCCACGCCGGGCACCACCCGCGCCCGCAGGAACGCCATCAGCCCGTCGCCGTCAAACGGCGTGCGGGCCGGGAGGCGCAGCGGACTGGCGCATCATCGCGTTCAACGGTGCCAAGCGCCCCGGCGTGAGATCTCAGCGCGGTTGCCCGGCGGCGAGCCGGGCCAGCCGAGGCCGGAGCGCGAGCAGCGCGATCGCCCCGCTGCAGAGCAGGACGTAGAGCGGGAACGCCGGCGCTGGCGAAGCCCCAGTCGGTCGGCCTTGATGGTGAGCAGCGTGATCACCGACGCCGATGACGCCGCCGAGGAA
Organism: uncultured Actinomycetota bacterium; assembly: GCA_963830945.1. Classification (GTDB taxonomy): domain Bacteria; phylum Actinomycetota; class Thermoleophilia; order Solirubrobacterales; family Solirubrobacteraceae; genus Palsa-465. The sequence continues at coordinate 231,606 of CAWHOH010000007.1, forward strand.
GGCGACCGCGTGCTCTGACTCGGGGTCGGCGTACGCCTTGCGCAGCGTGGGGACGGCCCCGAAGAGGTCCGCCAGGATGCTGAACACGATGGCCACGTTGCCGGTCCCGGTCACCGCCCACGCCACCAGCGCGACGAGCGAGAGCGCCCCGCACAGGAAGTCGAACAGCGTCACCCGGGCGTACGCCTTGGGGTCCAGGAAGGAGGCCACCACCACCAGTAGCGGCCCGAAGCCGATCGCGAAGGTGAGCAGCGACTGCAGGCCCGACGTGCTGGCTGACCTGGGCGGCGAAGGCGATCAGCGGCGCCACCATCCACAGCAGTCCAGCTGACGCGGTTGGGCTGGGTGTTGCCGCGCACGGTGTCCAGCGCGTAGACCGCGTTCCCGGCCACCGTGATGACCGCGGCGAGGATGGCGAAGCGGGCGTCGATCATGGCCGCGCGCCGGGCGAGGCGGCGCCGGGGCGGTCAGCGGCGCGAGACCGCCAGCAGGGCCAGCATCTCGAAGGCGACGGCCGCGCCGAGCAGCGCCGTGGTCTGTCCGGGAGCGTCATAGGCGGGAGAGACCTCTACCAGATCAAAGCCCGTGAACGGGATCCCGGCCAGCGCGCGCAGGAAGCCGAACGCCTCACGCGGGTACAGGCCCGCCACCTCCGGGGTACCCGGTCCCGGGGGCGAAGGCCGGGTCCAGCACGTCGATGTCGAAGGACATGTACACGGGCCCGTCCCCGATCCGCGCGCGCACCCGCTCGCCGTACTGCGCCGGGGTGAGCGTGGCCAGCTCGTCGCCGTCGATGACCTCGAAGCCCATGTCGCGCGGCTGGTCGACGTCGGCGGGCCCGTACAGCGGCCCGCGCATCCCCGCCAGCAGCGACCGGGAGGGGTCGAGCAGCCCCTCCTCCACCGCGCGGCGGAACGGCGTCCCGTGGAAGTAGCGCTCGCCGTAGTACTGATCCCACGTGTCGGCGTGCGCGTCGAGCAGGACGAGCCCGACCGGCCCGTGCACGGCGGCGTGCGCGCGCAGCTCGCCGAGCACGATCGAGTGGTCGCCGCCGAGCACCACCGGCACGATCCCGGCGCGCAGCACCGGCTCCAGGCCGGCGGCGATCTGCTCGGCCGTGCGCTGGGCGTTGCCGGGCGTGATCTCCAGGTCGCCGCCGTCGACGACCGACAGCGTGGCGAACACGTCGACGTCGAGCGCCGGGTGATAGGGCCGCAGCATCGCCGACGCCGAGCGGATCGCCTCGGGCCCGAACCGCGCCCCCGTGCGGAAGCTGGTGGCGGTGTCGAACGGGACGCCGATCACGGCGGCGTCGACGTCCTCGTGCGGTAGCTCACGTGCGGCAGGCGGGCGAACGTGCGCGGGCCGGTGTAGCGGGGGGCGACGCTGGCGTCCGGCGGCTGAAAGCGCGGGGTGGGCGGGCTCGGATCCCTCATCGCACGCTGCGCTGCGGGTCGGGAAGGGCCGGGGCGAGGATCCACAGGATGCGCGCGCCGTCGCCGAGCACGCGCCAGCTGTGGGGGACGGCGGCGCCGAAGGTGAGCGCGTCACCCTGCGCCAGCTCGAACGTCTCGTCCTCCACCTGGACCTCGATCGAGCCCGACAGCACGAAGCAGACCTCGCACTCGCTGGGCAGCGTGTAGAGCGCCGAGCCGCCCGAGCCCGCCGGCCGAGGCCGCGGTCTCGAGCACGGTGACGTGGCGCTCGCCCGCCGGCGTGATCAGCGTGTCCACCACCTCGGCCGCCTTGGGCAGGTCGGCGACCCGAGGCCGGTCAGACCGGCGCACCAGCGTCGTCTGCGGGCGTCTGGAACAGCTCGGCCGGCGACAGGCCGAGCGCGTGGCAGATCCCCACCAGGCTCGCCACCGACGGGCTCGTGATGTCGCGCTCGACGCGGGAGAGGAAGCTCTTGGTCACGCCGCTGCGCGCCGCCACCTCGCCCAGCGACATGCGACTGGCCTCGCGCGCGTGGCGCAGCCGGGCGCCGAAGCGGATCCTCTCGGTCTCGTCCACAGCCATACGTTACGTCGTGGTCTCCAGCGCCTCGTCCGAGGCCTTGATCGCCCCCGCCTCGGCGCGCACGTTGAGCGAGCGCGACAGCAGCCAGTACGACGTCCCCGACACCGCCAGCCCGACTATCCACGAGATGTCAACGCCGGAGATGTGCTTGGCCACGGGTCCCGTGTACTTGAAGCCGGCGATGCCCGGCAGCACCATGAACGGGATCTCGGCGAGGAAGCCGAGCGCGTATGCGGTGAGACCGCGCCAGCCCCAGGCGCCGTAGAGGCCGTCGGGCGTGAACAGGTCGGCGATGGCGTAGCGGCCGTGGCGCACGAGGAAGAAGTCCACGAGGTTCGTGGCCGTCCAGGGCACCAGCAGGTACAGCATGAGCGTCAGCGAGTTGAGCACGGTCGAGACGGCGCTGGAGTTGATGCTCTCCGCGATCACGTACCAGACCACGGTCAGCACCAGGATGGTGATGATGCGGGCCCGGCGGGTCGGCCGGATCGCGCTTGAAGGAGTCGATCCCGGTGAGCAGGCTGAGCATCCCGCCGTACGCGTTCATGCCCATCGTGGCGGCCAGCCCGGCCGCCAGCAGGAACGCCGCGACGGTGCCGAGCGGGTGGAAGATGTTGTTGCCGGCCAGCTTGGTGCCGAGCAGTCCGTCGGTGGCGCCCAGGCGGATGGCCAGCCAGGCGCCGAGCGCGATCAGCCAGATCGGCGACGCCGCGGCGCCGACGAACACCGAGGCGATGACCTTGCGCGCCGACGTGTCCTTGGGCAGGTAGCGCGAGTAGTCGGAGACGTAGGGCGCGTAGGTGATGTTGTAGGCCGCGGCCGCGGAGAACTGCGCCATGAAGGCCGCGAACACGAACCCCAGGTGCTGCTTGGGGGCATGGCCGTCGGCGGCGCCGAAGATGACGCCGAGGGTGAGGATGGTCACGACCGGCAGCGAGAAGATGAGGATGAGCCGGAAGATCCGGTGCACCCAGTCGTGCCCCCAGATGGCGATCACCGCGGCCAGGATCGCGATCACCACCGCCACCAGCCCGGCGCTCCAGCCGAAGGCGGCGTTCAGGCCCTGGGACATGAGCACCTGGTCGGCGACGTTGAACGCGACGTAGGTGAACAGCGTCGCGAACAGCGGGACCAGCACGCCGCGATAGCCGAACTGCGCCGCGCGACTGGATCATCTGCGGCAGGCCCAGCCGCGGTCCCTGGGTGGCGTGGAACGCCATGAACAGCGTGCCCACGAAGATCCCGAGGATGCCGGCGATGATCGTCCAGCCCAGCGACAGGCCGAGCGCCGGGCCGATGAACCCGATCGGGATCGAGAAGTACTGGAAGTTGCCCAGGAACCACAGCGGCATCTGATGCCACAGGCGGCCGTGGCGCTCGTCCTCCGGGACCCAGTCGATCGAGCGCCGCTCGATCTCGCTGCGCCGGCGGTGCCTGGGTGGTGGGGAGCGTCGTCTCCCCGGTCGTCACTGCCATCGTGAACTCCTCTCCTCGTGAGCTCGGCGGTGCGCGACGGTACACAATCGTTGCGTGGAGGTCAAGACCCGCGGTCCGTCATTAAGCTCGGGCCGATGGAGCGCGAGACGCAGCTGGCCCACGCACGGCTGCCGGCGGTCGAGCGCGGCACCATCCACCCTTTCGAGGACGGCCGGCCGGGCCCGGTCTACTACCAGCGCTACGCGCACCCGGTGGGCCTGGAGGCCGAGCGGCTCATCGGCGAGCTGGAGGGCGGCCCGGCGCTGCTCTTCCCCTCGGGCATGGGCGCGACCACCGTCACTCGTTCTGGCCCTGCTCGGGCCCGGGGCCCGGATCGCCGTCGCCCACGGCGGCTACTACGGGACGTTCGGGATGCTCAGCGGCGAGCTCAGCCGCTGGGGCCTGGAGGTCGTCGCCTTTGACCAGACCGCGCCGCCGCCCGCCCGCCGACCTCGTGTGGCTCGAGCCATGCGCCAACCCGTTCATGACCTTCCCCGATCTCGACGCCGCCATCGCCGCCGCCCACGACGCGGGCGCCCGGGTCGTCGTCGACAACACCGTGCTCAGCCCGCTGCTCCTGCGCCCCCTCGAGCACGGGGCCGACTTCGTCATGCACAGCGCCAGCAAGATCCTCGCCGGCCACCACGACGCCCTGCTCGGCGTCGTCACCTGCGCCCGCGCCGAGGACCACGAGCGCCTGGCGACGTTCCGCGGCGCCACCGGGATCGTCGCCGCGCCCGACCCGGCGTGGCTGCTGCTGCGCGGGCTGAAGACGCTGGGCGTGCGGGTGCAGCGCCAGTCGGCGACCGCGCTCGAGCTGGCCCGCCGGCTCGCAGGACCACCCGGCGGTGCAGAGCGTGCGCTACCCGGGGCTCGGCGACCCCGTGGCCGCGCGCTACGTGACCGCGTTCGGGCCGCTGCTCTCCTTCGACGTCGCCGGCGCCGACCAGGCCCTGTCGGTCGAGCGCGGCCTGCGCCTGATCGAGAACGCCACCAGCCTCGGCGGCGTCGCCTCGACGCTCGAGGCCCGGGCTCGCTGCGAGGGCGACCGCGTCCCGCCGGGGCTGCTGCGGTTGAGCGTCGGCCTGGAGGACGTCGAGGACCTGTGGGCCGATCTGGCCCAGGCGCTCGACGCGCTTGCGTCTGAGGGGTGGCACCGTCTGCGACCTCACCGCTCGCGGATGGTGAATTGCCTCACGTACGAGGCCATTTGCCATCGGCGAGGGATGCCGGCCCCGTCTCGCCCGCGCCGCTCTCGGAGTCGACTGTCACATGCGCCAGTGGGCCTCGAGCTCGGCGATCATCGCCTGGTCGCGGGCGCGGTCGATGCTGTCGTGGTGGGCAGCCCGGTCCTGATCTCGAACAGCCGCCGCTGGGCGTAGTCCATCTCGGACAGGGAGCGGCGGATGCGCTCGCCTCAGGATGGTGAGCCTGCGTGCCATGGTGACTCCTTCTCGTCGTGTCGGTGGGCCTTTCGGCCTGGCTAACGATCGACTAAGCCGCGCCGGCGCACATCGGCAATTCGCAGCGCGAGTGAGGTGGCTGAGGCCTTACCTGGAGCGGCTCAGGCCTTAGTCGCCTCCGTCAGCCGTCCAGAGGATTTGGCTCCGGCAGAACCCAGCTATTGCGGCGCTTTCCTGCCCAAAGCTGCCAAAGCTCATCAGTAGTTTCTACGGATCTTGCCGCGAAGGGCTAAAGGTTCTCGCGGCGCGGCGCCGACGACCCGGACATCGGTCCAATGGCAAACCTGTCGTAAGGCAGGGACGCAAAGCCAGAGGTCTCGCCCAGATGGTCGAGATAGCTCGGTTGCCGGCGATGAACAGCCACTCTCTCTCCAGCCCGGAGAGCGCAACCGAGGGGAACCATGATGGCCTCGATCATCCATGGGCGACTGCGCCTGCCCGCCCATATCCGTCTGTCCGTCCTCGCCCTGGTCGGGATGGTCGGCCTCGTGTGGCTGCTCTTCTTCGGCCTGTCGCCGCGCTTGCACCCCACCGCTGTACGCACCGGCGGCCTTGCCCCCGCCGCCGGTGCCAGCGGTGGTGCCAGCACGTCCGCCAGCCTCTCCCCCTCGCTCGCGCACCTGGCGGCGACCAGCCCGCACCGCCGCGTCGTGGTGATCATCCAGCTCCGGCGCGGGGTCGACGTCGCCCGCGGGCGCGCGCTGGTGCGCTCGGTGGGCGGGCAGCCCGGGCCCGGCCTGCACATCATCAACGGGCTCTCGGCGACCCTCACCGCCGGCGCCGCCCGCACGCTGGCGCAGAGCCCGCAGGTCCACGCGGTGTCGCTGAACTCGACCCTGCTTCAGACCTGGTACGCGCGGCGCCCGGCCCGTGGCAGCTCTCGACGACCTATGACCAGTCGGTGCACGCCACCGGCCTGTGGCGGCAGAGCACCGGCCGCGGCGTCGGCGTCGCCGTGATCGACACCGGCATCACCGGCGACATCCCGGACTTCCGCACCTCGCGCTGGAACTCGACCTCGCGCGTGATCGCCTCGGCGGTGATCGATCCCAACGCCTCCACCGCCGCCGACACCTACGGCCACGGCACCGCGGTCGCTGGCCTCGTCGCCGGCAACGGCCACGACCGCGACAACGGCGACCCGCTCCAGGACCAGTACGCGGGCAGCGCCCCCAACGCCAACCTCGATCTCGATCAAGGTCGCCAACGACGACGGCCAGGCCACGACGCTGGATGCGATCTACGGCCTCCAGTTCGCCGTCGACCACAAGGACGACGTACAACATCCGCGTCATCAACATGTCGTTCCGCTCCACCGACGCCGAGTCCTACAAGACCGACCCGCTGGACGCCGCCGCCGAGCAGGCCTGGTTTGACGGCATCACCGTGGTGGCCGCCGCCGGCAACATGGGGACCGCGTCCGACGCCGTCTCCTACGCCCCCGGCAACGACCCCTACGTGATCACGGTCGGCGCCGTCGACGACCAGGGCACCGCCGACAACTCCGACGACGTCGTCGCCGGCTGGTCGAGCCAGGGCACCACCCAGGACGGCGTCGCCAAGCCCGACGTCGTGGCGCCCGGAGCGCACATCATCTCCACGCTGGCGCCCAACAGCGACTTCGCCAGCCTCTGCCCCACGTGCGTGATCGACGGCTCCTACTTCCAGGTCAGCGGCACCTCGCTGGCCGCGCCGATCGTCGCCGGCGTCGCCGCCGACCTCATCGCCGCGCACCCCGACTGGACCCCGGCCATGGTCAAGGGCGCGCTGGTCAACACCGCCACGCAGCTGCCCGGCGGCGCTGACGAGGTCAACGCCTCGGCCGCCAACTGGGCCGGCGGACGACCAGCTCGGCTCCGACCAGAACCTCACCCCCAACACCCTGATCGACCCCGACACCGGCAGCATCGACTACAACGCCGCGAGCTGGAGCGCCGGCAGCTGGAGCACCGCCACCGACCCGCTGGCCGCCAGCTGGAGCGCGGCGAGCTGGAGCTGTGTGGACTGCTCGGCGGGCACCGGCTCGGACAACGGCGGCGGCTGGCGGTGGCAGGTTGCGCAACGGCGGCGGCGTGGACCCGACCGCCGCCAGCTGGAGCACCGTCGGCTGGACCACGATGTGGGGCTAGCCATGAGCGTGATCACCACCACCAAGACCATCTCCCGGATGCGTTCCCGCCTCCCTCACCTCACGCGCGCGACACGGATGTCGCGCGGTGAGGTCGCCATCTGGCTCCTCAGCGCGCGTCTGGTGGCGGCGGGATCGCCCTGCTGAGCTCCGGCGCGGCGAACCGCGCGCCCGGTCGTCCCGTCGATGCAGGTCTCGTTCTGGATCCTCCTCGTCGCGTTCGCCGCCGCCGAGCGCTTCGTCGTCCACGTGCACTTCCGCCGCAGCGCCCACTCGATGTCGCTGGGCGAGATCCCGCTCGTGTTCGCGCCTGGTCTTCGCCTCGGGCCACGACGTGATCCTGGCCGGCGCGATCGGACGCCTGGTCGTCCTCGCCGTGCACCGCCGCCTGCCCCCGATCCGCCTCGCCTTCAACTTCGGGCAGTTCCTGCTGGGCAACTGCATCGCGGTGATCGTCTTCCACGCCGTCGCCGGCTCGGCGACGCAGATCGACCCGACCGTCTGGGCCGCCGCGGCGCTGGCCACCGTCGCCACCTCGATCGCGGCCGTGCTGCTCATCTCCGCCGCCGGTCTCGCTGTCGGACGGCCGGCTCAGCCTCACCCAGATCGCCGAATCGCTGCGGCACCGACCTGGCGGTCGCCGCGGTCAACACCAGCATCGGGCTGTGCGCCGCGACGGTCGTCTACAACGACTGGCGTGCCGCGATCCTCATGGCCGTTCCGGTCATCGGCATGTACCTCACCTTCCAGGCCTACGTCGCCGAGCGCCAGCGCCACGGCCGCCTGGAGTTCCTCTACGAAGCCGCGCGGGCCCTGTCGCGCACCCCGGACATCGGGTCCGCGCTCGAGGGCCTGCTGGCCCAGGCGCTCGACGCCTTCCGCGCCGAGGTGGCCGAGATCATCTTCTTCTCCCCCGACGGCAACGACGCGCTGCGCACCACCGTGCGCGCCAACGGCGCCGGGAGCGCTGCTGGAGGGCCTGGAGCCCGCGATCGTCGCCGAGCTGCGCGCGCTCATCGGCGGCCAGGAGCTCGGCGCCTTCGCCACCCGCCAGATCACCGACGGCCCGCTGGCCGACTACCTGGAGCAGCGCGAGCTGGGCCGCGGCATGTTCGCCGTGCTCGCCGGCGAGCGCAACTGCATGGGCGCGATGATGATCGGCAACCCGTCGGGTCGCGTCGACCGCTTCTCCACCGACGACGTCAAGCTGTTCGAGACGCTGGCCAACAACACCAGCGTCGCCCTCGAGAACGACCGCCTCGGGCACACCGTGTGGCGGATGAAGGAGCTCCAGCGCGAGCTCGAGCACCAGGCCTCCCACGACCCCCTGACCGATCTGGCCAACCGTCTGCTGTTCGCCGAGCGGGTGTCCGAGGCGCTCGAGCGCGACCCCGAGAGCGTGTCGGTGATCTTCATCGACATCAACGACTTCAAGACGATCAACGACACGCTGGGCCACGCCGCCGGCGACGAGCTGCTCATCGCCATCAGCCGCCGGCTGAGCGACTGCGTGCGCCCGTCGGACACGCTGGCCCGGCTGGGCGGCGACGAGTTCGCGATCATGCTCGAGCGCACCTCCTCCCAGGAGGAGGCGATCCAGGTCGCCGAGCGGATCAACCGGCGGCTGGCCGAGCGCTTCTCCATCGCCGGGCAGAACATCTCCGTGCGCGCCAGCGCCGGCATCGCCACCGGCGCCGTGGGCGCCGGGCGGGACGGTGTCCCCCGAGGAGCTGATCCGCAACGCCGACGTCGCCATGTACCGCGCCAAGCAGGCCTCCAAGCGCGGCTGGGAGCTGTTCGAGTCCGGGATGGAGGTCCCGGTGATGAAGCGCCACGGGCTCAAGCAGCGTCTGCGCGAGGCGGTGCGCGAGGACTCCTTCGACGTGCACTACCAGCCGATCGTGGAGCTGGAGACCGGCCGGGTGACCGCGTGCGAGGCGCTCGTGCGCTGGCTGGACGGCCCGCGCGGATGCGTCAACCCCGGCTCGTTCATCCCCATCGCCGAGGAGATGGGCGTGATCGTCGCCGATGGGCCGCTCGATCCTGGAGCGGGCCTGCCGCGAGGCCCAGCGCTGGCCCGCCGATGGCGGCGCGGCGCCGGCCGTCCACGTCAACCTGTCACCGGTGGAGCTGCGCGACCCCCACTTCCTCACCGGCGTCGCCGGAGCGCTGGACCGCAGCGGGCTGCGCCCGGACCGGCTCGTCCTGGAGATCACCGAGGGTGTCGTCCTGCGCGACCCGGAGAAGAGCATCGCCATCCTGCACGAGCTGCGGGGCCTGGGCGTGCAGCTGGCCCTCGACGACTTCGGCACCGGCTACTCGTCGCTCAGCCACCTGCGCTCGCTGCCCATCGACTGGCTGAAGATCGGCAAGCCGTTCGTCGACGCCGTCGACGAGGGCGGCCTGGACCGGCCGTTCGTGCGGATGATCCTCGAGCTCGCCGCCGACCTGAACCTGGGCGTCGTCGCCGAGGGGATCGAGCACACCGGCCAGCTCGGCGCGCTGCGCCAGCTCGGCTGCGGCTACGGCCAGGGCTTCTACCTCGGCATGCCGGCCGAGCTCCAGGCCGCCGGGCCGCGGCTCAACGACATCGCCGACTACCGCCGGCCCGCGCTCGTCGCCTGACGGCCTACTGGCGCTCGCGGACGGGCTTGGCCTCAAGCCACGCCCGCTCCATCGCGGCGCGCGCCTTCAGGAGATCCTGATCGAAGAGGACCTGCTCGTCACTGTCGAGAAACCCGCGTGGCGCGTTGAGATAGGCGGCATAGGCCTCGATCTCGGCGCCGACATCGTCGGGATAGAAATTCATCGCTCCACCTTCATCACTGCCGTCCGCCGACGGATACCCGGTTCGATCTCTTGACAATCCCGGCCCACCAATAAGTGGAGTCATGTGCGGGCATTTCGACGCCTGAAGTGACTCTGGCAGCATGGCCGGATGGTGAGCGAGCGGCCGGCGATCGTGGTCACCGGCGGGAGCCGCGGGATCGGCGCGGCGACGGTGCGGGCGCTGGCCGCCGCGCGGCTACGACGTGGCGCTGGGCTACCGCCGGGATGCCGCGGCGGCCGAGCGCGTCGTGGCCAGGCGACGGCCACGGGAGCGCGCTGCGTGGCCGTCCGGGCCGACGTGACCCGCGAGGAGGACGTCGAGCGGCTGTTCGGTTCGGCGGCGCAGCTCGGGCCGGTGGCGGGGCTGGTCTCGAACGCGGGCCTGACCGGTCACATCGGCGATCTCGCCGACACCCCGGTGGAGATCATCCGGCGCGTGATCGACGTCAACCTGGTGGGCGCCGTCCTGTGCGCGCGCCGGGCCGCCCAGGTGATGTCGACGGCGCGCGGCGGCGCGGGCGGGGCGATCGTCCACGTCTCGTCGGCGGCGGCCACGCTCGGCTCCGCGCACGAGTACGTCCACTACGCGGCGGCCAAGGCCGGGATCGAGACGCTGACCGTCGGCCTGGCCAAGGAGCTGGCCGCGCGAGGGCGTCCGCGTCAACGCGGTGGCCCCGGGGATCGTCGACACCGAGATCCACGCCGCCGCCGGCCGGCCCGATCGCGCCCGGACCGCCGCCGCGCGGATCCCCTGGGGCGCGCCGCCCAGGCTGACGAGATCACGCCGGCGATCCTGTGGCTGCTCAGCCCCGCGGCCGCGTACACGACGGGCGCCGTCATCCGCGTCGCCGGCGGCCTGTAGCCGGGCTCGGATGCCGCGGCTCAGCCGCGAGCGCTACTCCGCGGCCTCGGCTGCGCAGCAGCTCGGCGCGATAGCGCCGCCACAGCGTCGAGCGGCTCACCCCGACCGCCTCGGCGATGTCCTGCGTGCGGGCGCCCGACGCGCACGGCCTGGCGTCACGAGCTGCCGCAGCTCGGCGTCGTGTCGCTCCACCAGCGACCGCAGCTCTCCCAGGACCGGTATACGCATACCTTCCAACGGATAACCGTGGCAGCGGCATGCCTAACCCTCGTCCGGCCACAGAAAGGCGCGCGCCCCGACGAGATCGACCGTGCGAGCGACCTGCTCGGTCATCGGGCCGTCGACCTCCAGCTCCCAGCCATCGCGCCGGCGTCGGCGACCTCGCGGATGATCTCCTGGATTCCGCTCGAGTCGATGAACTGAAGCTCGCGACAGATCGAGGCGGACCCGGTAGCCCCCCTTGCGCAGCTCGCGCAGCCGCGTCGAGAGGTGGTCGATGACCGCGACGTCGAGCTCCCCGATCAGCATGAGCCGGAGGCTCCCGTCGCGCTCGAACTTCTCCTCCAGCCGAAACACGCGGTCTGAGTGGGCCATGGATCAGGGCGTCGAGGCGGCCAGATCGCGGCGGCGGCAACGCGGCGCCACATCGGCCCTCCCGGACCGCCGGAGCGTGCCAAATTGACACCGCGGACGTCAAGGCGCGGCGCGGTCCGTCAGCAGTAATCGAGCACAATGCGATGCATCGCCGCGGCACGTCCGGGGTACTCGGGGCCCGAGGCACGCAATGCGCGACTGGCGTCAGAAAGACGAGAAGGAGCTCGACGGCGCGTTCAAGGAGATCGCGTTCATCCGGATGCCGCCGGCCGAGTTCGCCGACCGCTTCGAGATCACCTTCACGCAGCGCGAGCACGGCAAGCGCGCGATGCTGAGCTACGCCGCGGTCGAGCTGCGCTCAGGCGCGCGGTACTTCCTCCAGCACGAGACCAAGCTCTCCGACCAGGGCATCTGGCTCTACGGCAGCGCCGAGCGCGACGCCAAGGTCCAGTGCGACGAGTTCGCCCAGGCCTTCGGGATCGACGCGACCGACATCGCCGCCTTCTGAGGACGCGCGACGCCCAGGGCCCGCCGTCTAGGCTCATGGTGTTGTGTCACGAGCCTCGGTGCTGCTTGACGCGCCTGACGAGCGAGCCGACGACCACGTCCGATCTCTATGACCGCGTCGGCTACCCGGCGCTGACGCGGGTGGGCCTGATCCCCTACCGCGCGTTCCGCGACGAGCTGGCCAAGCTGTCGGCCGCCGGGCTGGCCCACAGCGAGGACGCGCCCGACGGCTCGACGATGTGGTGGCGCGACGACGAGGCCGGATCCCCCACGTAGCCACAGGGCCGGGCAACGAGTCAGGATGGTTGGACGCGACGCGGCGGGCGACCCCATAGAGCCATAGGGACGAGCGCTCACCCTCCGCACCGCGTCGAGCCGCCGCCACGCGACCAGGAACGTCTCGGCAAGCACATCGGCCGCCTCGTCAGGGCTGTCGGTCCGTCCAGGGGGTAGTCGAGCACCTGTGCGTGGGGTTGCACGTACAGCACCTCGAACCGCTGGCGGCGCGCCGCCTCGTCCTGACCGGGGATGGGTGGATCGCTCATATCAAGGCAGGTGTCCGGGCCCCACCCGATGATTGCACCCGCCCGGCCGGCGGCTCGATGGTTCACGGCGGCTCTCGGCGGGCGCGCGCGACACCGGCGGAACGTCAACTACGGCTGAGCAAGGGTGACTGCGGCGTGACTGGCGAGCCTGTGAGAGGACCGTCCTACCACAGACACCGCCAATCGCCCGACGCAGCCTCTCCACTGGGCAGGTCGTGGGAGATCCTCCCTCTCCCACGATGAATATCTCCCACGCCCACCCCACTCGGCGCCAAGTCTAAGAGCAGATACCTCGCACAGGGCCCCACGCCCGCGTCTCGCGGCCGCCGCCAACCCCACGCCCCCCTTCCCCAGTCAAAGCCGTTGACGCACGCCTGCGCCACAGCCACACGTGACCCTCCCACCAGCCCCAGCCCCAGGCGACCCGTCGGGGGTGGCGTACGCCCGAGGTGGCGCCCGCCTGAGGTGGCGGCCGCCTGAGGTGGCGACCGCCCGAGGTGGCGACCGCCCGAGGTGGCGGCCGCCTGAGGTAGCGCCCGCCTGAGGTGGCGACCGCCCGAGGTGGCGACCGCCTGAGGTGGCGACCGCCCGAGGTGGCGGCCGCCCGAGGTGGCGGCCGCCTGAGGTAGCCGCCGCCTGAGGTGGCGGCCGCCGCTCCTAGCGCTGGCTGGGATGCACCGAGCGCATGTCAGGCACCGGCGGTGGGCGCAGCCGCTGGTAGGCAAACGCCCCCAGCAGCAGGAGCCCGCCGAGCACGAACAGCGAGGTCACCCGGTAGATCGAGTTGAGCACCGACAGGTCGAACAGGAACACCTTGACCACGGTAACGAGCAGCAGCCCGAGCATTCCCACCCTCAGCGGCGCGAGGTTGCGTCGTAGCCCCACGATGAGTCCGGCGACGCCCACGAGCCCCCACAGGCCGCTGAGCAGGACCTGACCACTCTGGCGTACCCCGAGCGTCAGGAAGGTGGTGGTGGCGGCGCCGGCATCCGGCTGGAACGCCGTGACGATGGCCACCGAGGCCAGTGACAACAGCGCGACGCCCGCGCCCGCGAGCATCCCCAGCCGTAGCCGTGAGTCGCGCCGGGTGAGACCCACCTGGACAGACGCGAGCGCCAGCGAGCCGAGCGCGAGCGCGGCGCCGCCGATGCTGGGAACGCCCTGGATGAGCGCCGTCGGCGGCACCTCGAAGGCGATCGCGTGTCCGGCGGCAGCGGTGAGGAAGCACAGCCCGGCGCCCCATGCGCAGCGGTCCTCGGCACGGCGCGCGATCTCGGCCAGAGCCGCCGCCTCCGCCGCCCACGCCGCGTCAAGCGGCGCGCCCGCGAGCGTGGCCAGCGTGAGGTAGCCGATCGCCACCAGGCCGATGACGTCGAGCGCGATCCTGACCTCGCGGCCGGACCCCTGAGCCAGCCGAGCCGACAGCAGGCAGGCGACGGCGACGATGGCGACCGACGCCAGAGCGACGAGCGGCAGCCCGCCGGTCACGTCCGACGGCGGGACGGCGATCAGCGCCCGCACCAGCACGAGCGTCACGTGCGCCGCCAGACCGGCGCCGAGCCAGGGTCCGTCAGCGCTCTTGGCACCGAGCCGGCGCAGCAGCCAGGTGAAGCCGACGGCGCTCGCGCCCCAGGCCGCCGACTGCGCGACGCCGTGGAGGCCGAACCCGACCGCCACGTCGGCGCAGACGACACCCACGGCGATGAGCAGCCGCCGCAGCGTGTCGTGGATGCGGATGCGCGGCCGCCGCCACACGCAGACGCCGACGTGGACGACACCCATCGTGGCCAGCCACATCGCGCCGCCCGTGGCGCCCAGGTCGCCCTGGTCGATCAGCCCCAGGTCGACCTGGCCGATCATGGCGACGAAGATCGCGTTCAGCAGCGCGAGAGCGGCGGCCAGGCCGGCCACCTTCTCGTCCTCGGAGCGCAACTGCAGGAACAGCGCGCCCACCAGGCCCAGGGCCCCGAATCCGGCGAGCACGGCCACCCGGGCGATCAGCGGGTGGTCACCGACGAAGACCCAGTAGGCCCATTGCGGTCCGGCGACCACCATCGCCGCGAGCGCCAGCCAGGCCCACCGCCGCCACAGCACGACCCACATGGCACAGGCGGTCCCGAGGGCCAGCACGCCGACGGTGCTCGCATCGCTGGGGGCGCCGACGAGCACGGGCGAGAGCAGACCTCCGATCAGCCCGAGCACGGCGATGGGAATCCCGGCCCAACGGATGGCCAGCGCGGTAGCCAGCCCGCCGACCAGCATCGAGCCCACGACGGCAGCCGGCGCGGGGATGAGCTGGTAGACCTCGCCGGCGACGATCAGCGTCGCGAACATCCCGGCAGTGGCGGTGCCGACCATCACCACCGCCGCCTCGGTGCGCCCGCGGCGGGAGTGCAGCCGGATCCCCGCCAGCATCCATGCCACCGAGGCGCCGCCGGCCAGCGCGACGCGGGCCTCGCGTCCGATCCAGCCGTGCGAGATCGCCAGGACCAGCAGCAGGACGATGCCGAGCAGGGTGGCGATCCCGCCGATCCAGGCCAGCGCCCGGCCACCGAGGAAGTCGCTGAGCGAGGTGACGTCCCGGGCCACCCGCCGAGGGGGCGGAGCCGGGTGGGTGCGCTGGGGCACCAGGGTCGCGGGGGGCGCCGGGCGGATGCGCTGGGGCACTGGGGCCGCGGGCGGCGCCGGGCGGGCCACGACGCGGGGGGTCTTCGCCCGCTCCTGCCCGGCCGCGAGCTCGCCGGCCCGCCATCGCTCGTCGCGGCGATCGAACGCCGCCATGGTCTTTCGGAGCTCACGCTCCAGGGAGTCGAGCCGCTCGCGCAGCTCGATCTCCGGTGTCGCCGCCGTCATCGGGATCCTCCTGTTGACCGATGGTTGATAAGCGAGACCGTAGCCGCTCGGGGTGTGCTTGTCAACCGATGGTCAACAGGAGTACGATGCGGGGCGTGCCCGAGCCCGCGTACACGCGTCTGGACGTCGACGAACGGCGCCGACAGCTGCTCGAGCTGGGCCGCGAGCTGTTTGCACAGCACTCCTACGAGGAGCTCTCGATGGCGCGGATCGCGCGCGAGGCGGGGATCTCCAAGGCGCTGCTCTACCACTACTTCCCCAGCAAGCAGGAGTACTTCGCCGCCACGCTGGCGACGGCGGCCGAGCACCTGCGCGAGCTCACCGAGCCTGATCCCAGCCTCCCGCCCATCGAGGCGCTCAGCGCCGGCCTCGACGCCTATCTGGGCTGGATCGAGGGCAACCAGCTCGCCTACACCAAGTTCATCCAGGGCGCCACCAGCCACGCCGAGGTCCGCATCCTCATCGACCAGGTCCGCGACGCCACCTCGGCGCGGATCGTCGAGGGCATTGCCGCCGGCCGTCCCTACCCCGGGCAGGTCCGCGCCGCCGTGCGCGCGTGGCTGTGGTACATGGACGGGGCCATCAGCGACTGGGTGGAGCACCACGACTACACCCGCGAGGAGCTGCGCGGCCTCCTGCTGGGGACGTTGTTCGGGGCGCTGGGCTCAGCCGGCGCCGCGGAGCTGTTCCAGTGACGATCGGCGGTCAGGCGCCGAGCGGCGCCACGTCGGCCGCCAGCAGCGCCCGCTCGCTGCCCAGCGTCGGCACGTAGGCGACGCGGTTGCGCCCGCTGCGCTTGGCCTCGTAGAGCGCGCGGTCGGCGGCCTCGAACATCGGGCCGAACTCGATCTCCTCGCCCAGGGCGCTGCACACCCCGACCGACGCGGTCACCGGCAGACCCGCCGGCTTGCTGCGCTCGATGGTGGCGCGGACGTGCTCGGCCACCTCGCATCCCGGGCGCAGACCCGCGCCCGGGAGCACGAGCAGCAACTCCTCACCTCCGACCCGGTACAGCAGCTCGAATGACCGCAGCTCCTTGCGCAGCACGTAGGCGACGTCCTTGAGCACGGCGTCCCCGCAGGCGTGCCCGTACTCGTCGTTGAGGCCCTTGAACCCGTCGAGATCGCACATCACCAGCGACACCGGAGCGTCGGTCAGCCGCGCCTGCTCGGCCACCTCGCGGAAGCGGCCCTGCAGGCCCTGGCGGTTGAGCAGCCCGGTGAGCGGGTCGAGCACCGCGTCGCGGCGCCAGCGCAGCTCCGCGTTGAGCACCGGCTGCTGGGCGACGACGAGCGTGCCCAGCAGGACGATGAAGCCCAGCAGCGGCGTCGGATTGTGCTCGAGCTCGTGCGGGGAGCCGAGGACCGCGACCACCGCGAGCCCCGCCGTGGCCAGCATCGCCCCGACCAGGAACACGGGCAGGCGAAACCGCGCCGCGGCGGTCATCACGGGAATGGCCACCCACGGCAACAGCGGGCTGTGCAGCCCGCCGCTGAGCGCCGCGCCGAGCAGGATGAGCGTCGCGTGCAGGCACAGCGACCCCGCGATGAGGCGCTCGGGGTGCTCGACGCGGCGCAGCGCCCGGTCCAGTCCCAGCAGCGGGACGGGCGCCAGCCCGAACACCGCCAGCGGCCACCAGCCGAGCCACGGCACCATCGCCGCCACGCCGATCCCGCAGAACGCCCCGGCCAGGATGCGGGCGCGGCGGACCGCCGGGCTCATGTCGACGAGGCGGACCAGATCGACCTTGGTCGGGCACAGCCAGCCCCCGACGTACTCGCCCTCGGGAACGTCGCGCCGGTTGACCCGAGCCCCCCGCCGTGCCCGCTCGCCCGACGGTCGCGCCGGCGCGAGGACGCACGCCACCGCGCCGCGCGAAGCGGCGTGGGCGGAGTCTCCTCCGTCACTGCAAGTTGCGGACCCTGCGACATCGGCACTGACCTTCCGTGGTGTCGCGCCGACGCGGCTCGGCGTCTGGGACGTCCGCCGTCGGCTTTCTGTAAGGCCGTTCTCGACCCGCGGCGACGTTGCCACCGCCTCAGCCAGCGAATGGTGGACGCACGTACGACGGATCCCCGCGCCCTGCAAGGATCTGATCAAATCAGCCGATGCTGGGTGCGTTTCAGCCTGGCGGCGGGCGCGGCGGCCAGCAGCTCGTCCAGATCGAGCGGCGCGTCGATCGCAGGGGCCTCGTCGGTGCCGTAGCGCGGCCACTCGTCGAACGGCCGATCCCACGCCAGCTCCAGGTCGTTGCCGTCCGGGTCGGACAGATAGACGGCCAGATGGGTGCCGTGGTCTGAGAGCTGGCGCAGCGGGACGTCCGCGTCCACGAGGCGGCGCACCGTCTCGGCCAGCCGCGCGCGGGTGGAGAAGTTGAGCGCGACGTGATGCAGCCCGGTCACGCCGTCGGGCTGTGGCGGGCCGCCCGCGGACTTCCACGTGTTGAAGCCGAGATGGTGGTGATAGCCGCCGGCCGAGAGGAACAGAACGTCGCCGGTGGTGCCCCAGCCGGGCACGTCGCGGGCCTCGAAGATGACGTCGAAGCCCATGATCCCGACGTAGAAGTCGCGCACGCGGTCGATGTCGGCCGTCCGCAGATGGACGTGGCCGACGCGAAGGTGCGGGTCGATCGGATGATCGGATGCGACCTGCGGATCGAAGGGTCCCTGGGGCCCGCTCATGATCGCCTCACACCGTAGCGAACGGCGTGCGGCCCGGCATCAGATGCTCAGGCCGCCGTCGACGGTGAGCGTGTGGCCGGTCATGAAGCGGCTCTCGTCGCTGGCCAGGAACACCACGGCCTGGGCGATCTCCTCGGGCTCGGCGTGGCGCGCCAGCGGGATCATCTGCTCGAACACCTTGCGCCGACTCCTCCTCGGAGGCGCCGATCGCCTCGACCTCGATCTTGTGCTGGAAGGTGTTGTCGGTGGGCCCGGGATGGATCGAGTTGACACGGATCCCCTTGGGGGCCATCTCCTTGGCCGCGGTCCGCATCAGGCCGACGACGGCGTGCTTGGACGTCGCGTACGCCGCGATGCCCCGATCCGAGGTCAGCCCGACGACGCTCGAGTTGATGATCAGGCTGCCGCCCGGCTCCATCACCCGCAGCGCCGACTGGGCCACCAGGAAGCTCCCGGTGACGTTGACCGCCATCACGCGGTTAAAGACGTCCACCGGATAGTCGGCGACCGGCGCCACCACCCCGAACACGCCCGCGTTGGCAAAGGCGCAGTCCAGCCGGCCGAAACGCTCGACGGTCTGGCCGACCGCGGCCTCCACCTGGCCCGGGTCGGTCACATCGGTCACCGCCCAGGCCGCGACCTCGCCGCCCAGCTCCCCCGCCGCCTGCTTCAGCGCGGCCTGATCGAGATCGGCGATCAGCACCCGCGCGCCCTCGGCCACGAAGGCGCGGGCCGTGGCCAGCCCGATGCTCCCGGCGCCTCCCGTGATCAGTGCCACCTTGTCGGCCAGGCGGGGCTTGCCTTGCGTGCTCAATGTCTCCTCCGTTTCAGGGGCTGGCGGCGGAATATATGGCGCGGCGATGGCCCGGTCGCGCGCCGAGGTCCCGGTCGCGGCCCCACTTGCCTGGCAGCGAACCGCTTCTTGCGCGGCAGCGCACCGCCCCTGGCGCGCCCAGGCGCGCGGGTAACGTTGCGCGATCAACCACCAGAGGAGGGGTTCATGCAGTTCTCAGGCCGAGTCCGGGCGGCGGGAGTCGCTCTGCTCACCAGCGGGTGGCGGCGGGGCGGTCATCGCGCAGGGCAGCGCCGCTGCCCATCCGGCGCGTGCCGCGCCGCCGTCCCGAGCGTCCCGCGCTTCAGCATGAAGGGCTACGTGCTCGACGCGAAGTACACGAAGGGCCGCAACAGCGGCAACACGTTCGAGCAGACCTACAAGGCGAGCACCGTGCACGGCGTCCCCATCGCGGGCCCGAACGTCGGCGCCACCTTCCCCGTCGAGGACTACGTGGCCATGCAGATCGGCAACCACGAGCTCTACGTCGCGTGGCTTGACACCAAGACGCACGCCCTGCTCGACGTGTTCGTCATGAACTTCAAGACGCACGCCATCTACGACTACGCGCCGGGCAGCCTCCACCCTGAGAGCACCGGCACGGTCACGATCAAGCACATCGGGAGGACCCCGCCTCCCCACTGAGCCGACGCGCCGACCGACGGCGTCACGCGCCGCGCAGGGCGGCCGCGCACGTTCGTCGCACGCGCGCGCGTAGGCGGCGGTGAGCCCGCCCCACACCTGGCCGGTGCGCTCGCGCCGGGGCGGGCGGGGGCGTCTCCCAGCTTGTCCCAGCCCCGCTGCTCCAGGCGGACCGTCGTCCCCGCGGGCACGGCGGTGAAGGTGAGCTCGACCTCGGTGGCCTCGCTGGGATCGAAGAACAGGTGCCACAGGTAGCGCAGGCGCGTGGGCGGCTCCCAGTCCAGGACCCGGCCCCAGTCGTGCTCGGCGCCGTCGCGCCCGCGTTCCACGATCCGCCCGCCCGCAGCGGGACTCGAAGGTGATCGCCGCGGGATCGCCGCTGACCGTGTGACCCGGCGGCCACCAGGTCGAGCAGCGCCGGGTCCACACGTCGAACGCCTCGGCGGGCGGCACGCCGACCTCGAACTCCACCACCAGCGGCTCGTCAGCCATCGGGAGCGTCGCGTGTTCTCAGCGACGAGGCGAAACCGGGCGGCGGCGTTCTCCCACACGTCGGCGAAGTAGGCACGGATGGCGTCGACGCCCTCGCCGCGCAGCTCGTAGATGTTGCGCGTCCCGTCGGGGCGGTCGTCGACCAGCCCGGCGCCCTTGAGCAGGCGCAGATGGCGCGACACCGCGGGGCGGCTGATCGGCAGCTGGTCGGCGATCTCCTGGACGCTGCGCCCGCCGGCGCTGAGGATCTGCACGATCGCGCGCCGGTTGGCGTCGCCCAGGGCGTCGAGCGCCTCTGATGCCGCGAGCGCCTGCGCGGCCGGGTTCTCCTGGCTGTTCATGACGGTTGCACCTTGACCGCTCCGTAACTTACGAGCTACCGTAACATATAGGTTACCGATCAACGCCGCCGAGAGGACGAGAGATGGCCACCGACGCTCCCGCAGTGACCGGCTCGGGCACGCCCGAGGACCCCTGGACCCTGACGACGCCGCCCGGCAAGTCCACCTACCGGATGTACCGCGACGAAGCGGCCGATCCGCCCGCGCTCGTGTGCGTGGTGGGAACGACGACGCTGGGCTACCAGCTGCGGTGCATCGAGGACCTGCACGAGATGCTCACGCGCCACGGCGACTGGATGGCGCTGGGCAACGCCGACGAGCAGAAGCCCGCCCCCGAGGGCAGCGTCGAGGCGTGGGCGCGCTCGCCCGAGAACCCGGTGGGCGGCTGGTACGGGCTCAAGAAGGGCCTGCGGGGCCGCTTTGGCAACTACGTGCCGCCGGTGCTCGAGGCGCTCGGCCTGGCCGAGGTGGAGCACAACGCCCGCAACAACCGGATGCGGGCGTTGTGACGCGTGTGCGCGAGGCCGTGCCCTAAATCGCGCACGCTCCGCTGAACCACGGGTCAAAGTGCTCGCACACCGTCAGCGGGCTCTGGAAGAGCCCCACCGACGGCAGCGCCTTCCCCGTGAATGAGAACAGCGTGAGGTTGTCGTTGGGCGTGCCGGCCCCCGGCTCCCAGCCCACTCCCGGGATCCACTCGGGCTCCCAGTAGAACAGGCCCTGCGCCAGGTGGTGCGGGACCTGGGCCAGGATCGAGAGGGCGTCGTTGTAGAAGCTCTCCTGTCCGCCCGGGGTGGCCGGATAGCCGGTCTCGAGCTGGCTGGTCTGCCAGACGAAGTTGCCGGTGCTGTCACCGGCGGCCAGCGTCCACGCGTACTGGGACTCGGCGATGACGATCGGCTTGCCGTACTTCGTCGCCAGCGCGTCCACGTTGGCGCGCATCTGGTTGAGGTGCCCGTGGAAGAACGGGTAGTAGGACAGCCCGATGACGTCGAACGGCACGCCGCCGGAGACCATGTGGTCAAAGAAGCGCGTGCTGTCGGCGTTGTTGCCGCCCTCGTCGAAGTGCAGCATGACCTGCATCCGGTGACCGGACGGGTTCGCCTCGCGCGCGCCCGCCACGCCGGCCTTGAGCAGCGTCACGAGGTTGCTCCAGCCGGTGTCGTTGGTCCAGTCCACCTGGCCCACCGGCCACAGGATCCCGTTGCGGATCTCGTTGCCGATGGAGACCATGTCCACCGGGGTCCCCTGCGCCGCGAAGGCGTGGATGACCGAGCGGGTGTAGCTCTGCACGGTGTCGGTGAGCTGGCTGAGGTCCTGGCCCTGCCACGCCGCGGGGATGTCCTGGTGCTGGGGGTCGGCCCAGAAGTCCGAGTAGTGGATGTCCAGGTAGAGCTTGTCTCCGGCGGCCTTGATCCGCTGGGCCATCTTCAGGTCCGAGGCCAGGTTGCTGTAGCCGGGAGGCGGGTCCACCCACAGGCGCAGGCGGACGTAGTTGAGGCCGTGGTGGTTGAGGATCGACAGCGCCGTGGCCGGGGCCCCGCCGTCGGTGAACCGCGCGCCGGCGGCCTCCTCCTGGGGCTCGAACGAGAGGTCGGCGCCGCGCTCGGGGATGACGCTCGACGGCATCGCCGAGAACGCGCGGAACTCCCCGATGCACGGCGGGGTGCCGTCGTTGTCGGTCACGTCGATCTTCACGTAGCGCGCCCGCAGCGTGCCGTGCAGCGGCCAGTACTCGGGCGTGTTGGCCTCCGGTGTCTGCTGCTGGAGGTCGGGAACCGGCGTGAGCGCAGTTGGGGTCGGTGCCCGCGCTGATGTTGACGAGCGCCGTCGTCGCGCCCGAGCCCAGCGTGAGGCCGAAGCCGTTGAGCAGGCGCACGCTGCCCAGGTCGACGGTGACGCTGCCCGTCCACTGCGTCGAGCACCACTGCGTCGAGGCGTCGCCGTCGATGGCGTTGGACGCCGGCGAGCCGCCGGCCTCCGTGGACGCCGTCGCGGTGCCGGCGATCGCGACGTTGAGCGCGGTGGTGAACGAGCCTGCGGAGTGCCCGTCGTGGTGGGCGACCCGATGGGCGTCGCTTGTGGGCCACCCTGTGCGAGGCCTTGGCGCTCGCGATCGGAACGAGGCCGGCGCACAGGCCAGCGCACAGCCCAATATCAACGCCGTCATCGAGACGCTGAACGCGGTCAGACATGACTCTCCCTCCTGCTCCGGGCGCTCCCTGTGTGAGCGCTCACACGGTACCGTGCGCTGAGGGTACCCCTGGGGCGTCCGGCCAAACTCAGTCCAGGTGGAAGATCTCCTCCAGCGGCGTCATGGCCGCGTCGGGCGCCACTCCCTCCTCCAGTTGGAAGAAGGGCGCCATCTCGGCCTGCCAGCGCGCGTTGACGTCCTTCGTCCTGCATGGCCGCCTGGGCGGCGGCGAAGTCATCGCACTCCAGGTAGCCGACGAGCGTGCCGTCCCCGCGCAGGAAGATCGAGTAGTTGCGCCAGCCGGTCTCGCGCAGGGCGTCGAGCATCTCCGGCCACACCGCGGCGTGGCGCTCGCGGTACTCCTGCGCCCGCTCGGGCCGGACCCGGAGGAGAAAGCAGATCCGGCAGCCGGCGGGCGCGGAGGACATGGCCCCGAAGCTAAGCGACGCCGTTCACTCCTGTCAAGAATTCGCACTTAAACGCGCAGCCAAAGCGGGGCGAAGTGGCCGCCGGGTCTAACCTGCAGCCAACTTGACACGACCAAAGTTGATCTGATTTGATCGAGTCTGTTCGTTTTGCTCTGAGGGAGAGAGGCGAAAAATGGATGGACCCCTAGACCCCGACGGGCAGTCGACCGCTTCCAGTCAAGCCCAGCAGAGGAGTCGTCGTATGCATCAGGTAGAGGCGCATCCCTCGCGGACGCGTCGTTTCCGTTGGTCTGGTCCGGCCCTTGTGGCCATCACCGCTGCCGTGAGCCTTGCCGCCTGCGGCTCGTCGGGCAACTCGTCGTCGAGCAGCGCGGCGACGTCGTCGGCCGCCGGCACGACCGCAGCCGCGGCGGGTCGGGCACCTCCACCGCGGCCGGCACGTCGTCGGCGTCGGGCGGCGCGAGCGGGCTCAAGACGGGGCTCAAGGTGTTCGTCATCCCCAAGAACCTCGGCAACAGCTACTTCACCGTCGCCGACAGCGTGAAGACCGGCGGTGCGCTGTCCGTGATCAAGGCCCTGGGCAGCGACGGCACCGAGACCAGCGGCTCGGCGGCGACGTCGGCCTCCCAGCTCCCCGCGATCCAGGCGGCGATCGCCAAGGGCGCCAACGTCCTCATCGTGTCCGCCACCGACCCCACCGCCCTGTGCCCCACGCTCAAGCAGGCCATGGCCCGCGGGATCACGGTCGTCACCTATGACTCCGATGCGCCGACCTGTCGCGACCTGTTCATCAACCAGGCCTCGACGGCGGGTATCGGCACCAGCGAGGTTGACCTGCTGGCCAAGGAGCTCCACGACCAGGGGCAGATCGGGATCGTCTCGGCAGCCGCCTCGGCGACCAACCAGAACGCCTGGATCGGCTACATGAAGTCCGAGCTCAAGAAATACCCGAAGATGTCCTTGGCCTCGATCGTGTACGGCAATGACGATCCGACGACCGCCACCCAGGTCACCAGTGGTCTGCTCCAGCACTTCCCCAAGCTGGCCGGCATCATCTCGCCGACCACGGTGGGGGTCGCCGCTGCGGCGGGCGTGCTCGACACGTCGCAGTACCGCGGCAAGGTGCAGCTCACGGGCCTCGGCACCCCGCTGTCGATGAAGAAGTTCGTCAAGGACGGCACGGTCCAGGCCTTCGAGCTGTGGGATCCGGCCAAGCTCGGCTACCTCGCGGCCTACGCCGGGATCGAGCTGGCGTCCAAGAAGCTCACCGCCACGCCGGGGCAGTCGTTCACGGCCGGCAAGCTCGGCAGCTTCAAGATCGCGGCTGACAAGTCGGTCCTGCTCGGACCTCCGCAGGTGTTCAACAAGGCCAATATCGACCAGTTCAACTTCTAGTCACCAACCGACCAATGGCTCGGGCGCTGGGCACACTGCTCATCGCCCGGGCCCTCGTCCGCCTAACCCCACTCACAATCACCCCGATGCCCCGATGACCGCACACGCCGATGCGCGCGCGCCAGTGCTGTCACTGGCCCACGCCAGCAAGGCGTTTGCCGGGGTGCACGCCCTCCAGGACGTCTCCCTCGAGCTCTATGGCGGCGAGGCCCACGCCCTGGTGGGCGAGAACGGCGCCGGCAAGTCGACCCTGGTCAAGATCCTGGCCGGCGTGCACCAGCCCGACGCGGGGCTGCTCACCGTCGAGGGCGAGCCGGTCTTCCTCAACGGGCCCGGCGACGCGGCTGACCAGGGCATCGCCGTCATCTACCAGGAGCCGACGCTCTTCCCGGACCTGTCGGTGGCCGAGAACGTGTTCATCGGCCGCCAGCCGCTGCGCAGCGGGCGTCGCATCGACGCGCGCGCCATGGACCGTGAGGTGGAGGAGATCTTCAAGCGACTGGGCGTCCCCATCGACCCCGACCGCATCGCCCGCGGCCTCTCGATCGCCGAGCAGCAGCTGGTCGAGATCGCCAAGGCACTGACGCGCAAGGCGCGCGTCCTGATCATGGACGAGCCCACGGCCGCACTCTCCCCCGTTGAGGCCAAGCGCCTCTTCGACGTGGTCGAGACGCTGCGCGCCGACGGCGCCGCCGTCGTCTTCATCTCCCACCGTCTGGAGGAGGTCTTCGCCATCTGCCAGCGCGTCACCGTGCTGCGCGACGGCAGGCTCATCTTCTCCAAGCCGCTGCACGGCCTCACCCCCGCCGACCTCGTCCGGGCGATGGTCGGGCGCGATCTGCAGAGCGGCACACACGAGGCCCACCGCCCGGGCGATGTCGTCCTGGAGGTCGATCGCCTCACCCGCGAGGGGGTGTTTCTCGACATCTCCTTCCAGGTTCACGCCGGCGAGGTCGTCGCGCTCGCCGGGCTCGTCGGCTCTGGGCGCTCGGAGGTGGCGCGGGCCGTCTTCGGCATCGACCGCTATGACGCCGGCGCGGTGACGGTCAAGGGCCGCGCGCTGCGCCGCGGCTCGCCCACCGCCGCCATGGACGCCGGCGTCGGCTTCGTGCCCGAGGACCGCCGCCAGCATGGCCTGGTCATGGAGATGTCCACCGCGCACAACATCGCCCTGGCCTCCCTGGGCCGACTCGAGCGGCTCGGGCTCATCTCCAGCAAGACCGAGCGCTCCTTCGCCGCCGACTGGGCCAAGCGACTCCAGGTCAAGTACGGGCGGATCTCCAGCCCCGTGACGCTGCTCTCGGGCGGCAACCAGCAGAAGGTGGTGCTGGCCAAGTGGCTGGCCCGCGAGCCGTCACTGCTCATCGTCGACGAGCCCACGCGCGGGATCGACGTCGGCACCAAGGCCGAGGTGCACCGGCTGCTGGCGGCGCTGGCCGGCGAGGGCGTGGCCGTCCTGGTCATCTCCTCCGAGCTGCCCGAGGTGCTGACCCTGGCCGACCGGGTGCTCGTGATGCGCGAGGGACGCCTCGTCGCCACCCTCTCGCGCGACGAGGCCACCGAGGAGTCGATCGTGGCGGCCGGGACCGGTCAGGCCAACCGCCCGCAGCCCCCGCCGGCCGAGGTCGGAGCGCCCGCAAGCCGGATGACTCATGCCGCCGACTTACAGGCGGGGCGGATGGGTCCGGATCCCGAGCGGAGGCGATGAGCATGAGCACTGCCGCCCAGACCACGCCACCCACCACCCAGGCCACCCCCGAGGGGACGCTGGCCAACCCGCGGAGCCTCGTCGACTTCGTCCTGCGCGCGCGCACCTTCGGGATCGTCGGGATCCTGGCCCTGTTCGTCGTGGTCACCACCCTCATCCAGTCGCGCTTCCTCAGCGGCTCGAACATCCGCTTCGTCCTCAGCGACTCGGCGCTCTACGCGCTGGTGGCGATCGGCGAGACCTTCGTCGTCCTCACCCGCAACGTCGACCTGTCCGTGGGCTCGGTGGTGGGGCTGTCGGCCTACGTATCGGCCAACATGTTCCAGGCCCACCACGGCATCGCCATCCCGGTCGTGTTCTGCGTCGGGATCGGCATCGGGGCCGGCTGCGGCGTGGTGACCGGACTGATCACCGCGATCGGCCGCGTCCCCAGCCTGGTGGTGACGCTGGCCATGCTCTACATCATCCGGGGCGTCGACACGATCGTCGTGGGCTCGGGCCAGGTGGTGGCCAACTCGCTGCCCAACTCGTTCATCAACATCTTCCACGCGACGCTCGTCGGGATCCCCGACCTCGCGTGGGTGACGGCGATCCTGGTTGCGGTGGCCGCCTATTACCTGCGGTCCTATCGCTCCGGCCGCGAGCTCTACGCGATCGGCTCAGACCCCGACGCGGCGCGCCTGGCCGGCATCCCCATCGCCAAGCGCGTGTTCGTCGCCTTCGTGCTCTCCGGCGCCATCGCGGGCCTCGGCGGCGTGTTCTGGGCCAGCCAGTACAACACGATCGACTCCACCGCGGCCAACGGCCTCGAGCTCCAGATCATCGCCGCGGTCGTCGTCGGCGGAGTGGCGATCTTCGGGGGCAGCGGCAGCGTCGTCGGGGCCGCGCTGGGCGCGCTGCTGCTCCAGACGATCAACGTGGCCCTCAACGTGCTCGGCGTCCCCTCGCTGTGGACCGAGACGATCGCCGGCTTCCTCCTCATCGTCGCCATCACCATGGACCGCGGCATCCAGCTACGGCTGGCCGCGGCCCTGCGCAGGCGAAGGAGCCACCTTGGCGCTTGAGCCGATGCCCGGGCCCGAGACGCCCGAGCCCCAGCCGTCGCGCTCGCGCGGCGGGCGGGTTGGTCTCCTGGAGCCTGTGCTGCGCTGGGAGTCGGCGCTGGTGGTCGCGCTCGTCGCGGTGATCGGACTCGGGACCTCGATCTCGTCGCAGTTCACGTCCAGCTACAGCCTCTTCACCACCTGCACCAACATCGGCGACCTGGCCATCCTGGCCCTGCCGATGACGCTCATCATCATCACCGGCGAGATCGACCTGTCGGTCGCCTCGACGCTGGCGCTGTCGGCCGAGCTCATGGGCGACCTGTGGATCCACCACTGGGCGATGCCGCTGATCATCGTCGTGTGCCTCCTGATGGGGACGGTCGCGGGCGCCGTCAACGGCTTCCTGGTCACGCGCGTGGGGCTGCCGTCGCTGGCGGTGACGATCGGAACGCTGACCCTGTACCGCGGGCTGGCCAACGTCGTGCTCGGCCCGATCAGCGTCTCGAGCTTCCCGGCGAGCTACACGGGCGTGGGCGTCAACGGCTTCCTCGGCATCTCGTCGATCTCCTGGTCGGTGGCGGTGTTCGTGATCCTGGCCATCGCCACCGGGATGATGCTGCGCATGACCGGGCTGGGACGATCCCTGTACGCCATCGGGCTCAACCAGGAGGCGGCGTTCCACGCCGGCATCCGGGTCAAGCGCATCAAGATGTCGCTGTTCGTGCTCTCGGGCTTCGTGTGCGCGGCCGTCGGGATCCTCTACGCCTTCGAGCTTGCCTCCGCGGCGGAGAACATCGGCATCGGCTTCGAGCTCCAGGTGGTCACGATCGTGCTCCTCGGCGGCGTCTCGATCTTCGGCGGCCGCGGCTCGATTCTGGGCGTGGCGCTGGCCGCGGCGGTCTACGCGCTGCTGCGCGCGGCGCTGCTGCTCACCAGCTCGTTCAACGAGAACGACTTCCAGGTGGTGTCGGGCGGGCTGCTCATCCTCAGCGTGCTCGTGCCCAACCTTGCCACGTTCACGCGCCGCGGCCGCGACCTGATGGCGCGCCGGCGCGGTCGCGGGGCGGCCGCCGCCGCGTCGGCGTCGGCTTCGGCGTCGGCTTCGGCAGGGTCGGTGCGCGGTGGCTGACGCGCTGCGCCTGGCCGCCGTCGACCTCGGCGCCGAGAGCGGCCGCGTCGTGCTCGGGCGCTTTGACGGCGACACCGTCTCGCTCGATGTCTGCCACCGCTTCGCCAACCGGCCGCTGTGGCTGCCCGACGGGCTGCATTGGAACCTCCCCGGGCTCTTCGCGCAGTCGCTGCACGGCCTGGGCGCGGCCGCCGAGGGCGGCCCCCTCGACGGCATCGGCATCGACGCCTGGGGCTGTGACTACGCGCTGCTGGACTCCGAGCGGCGACTGCTCGGGCTCCCCTTCAGCTATCGCGACGACCGCACCTCGGTGCAGAACATGGAGCGCGCGCACGCCCGCGTGGGCCGCGACGAGCTCTACGCGCGCACCGGCACCCAGACGATCCCGATCAATACCGTGTACCAGCTCGCCACCGAGGCCGGCGGCGGAGCGGCCCGGGTTGCCGAGCACATCGCGCTCGTCCCCGACCTGCTCGGCCTGTGGCTCACCGGCACGCTGGCCAACGAGCTGACGATCGCCTCCACCACCGGCCTGCTCGAGGCGCGCGGCCGGCGCTGGGCGGCCGACCTGGTGGCGCGCCTGGGGCTGCCGGCGGCGCCGTTCGGTGGTGAGGTCGTGGCGCCGGGGTTCGAGCTCGGGGCGGTGCTCACGCGCCACTCCGGCGACGCGGGCGCCGCCGCGGGCGCGCCGGTCCGCGCGGTCGGCGGCCACGACACCGCCTCGGCCTTCGCCGCCGCCCCGGTGACCGGGAGCCACGGCGCGGTCCTCTCCTCGGGGACGTGGTCGCTGCTGGGCGTCGAGCTGCCCGAGCCCGAGCTCGGGCCCGACGCCGCGGCCTTCAACCTCACCAACGAGCGCGGCGTGTGCGACACCGTCCGGCTGCTGCGCAACGTGATGGGCCTGTGGCTGGTCCAGGAGTGCCGGCGGGTGTGGCGGGACAAGGGCTCGGACCGCGACTACGACGAGCTGCAGGCACTCGCCGCGCAGGCCCCGGCCGACGTCGCGGTGTTCGACCCCGACGACGACTCGCTCCTGCACGCCGGCGACATGCCGGCGCGGATCGCGGCGGTGTGCACGGCATCGGGGCAGACCGTCCCCTCCGGCGACGGCGAGCTGCTGCGCTCGATCCTGGTCTCGCTCGCCTGCAAGTACCGGCTGGTCTGCGAGCAGCTCGAGCACGTGTGCGACGCGCGCAATCGACACCATCCACGTCGTCGGCGGCGGCGCCCGCAACGAGCTGCTCTGCCAGCTGACGGCCGACGTCTGTGGCCGCGAGGTCGTCACCGGCCCGGTCGAGGCCACCGCGCTGGGCAACGTGCTCGTCCAGGCGCTGGCGCTCGGCGAGCTGGACAGCCTGGACGACGTGCGCCGGGTGGTGGCGCGCTCGGTGGCGCCGCGCCGCTTCCAGCCGCACGCGTCGTCGTCGGGCAACGAGACCTACCAGCGCTTCTTGGAGACGACCGGGCTGAGCGCGACGCGGGCCGCCCGCGCACCCGTCTGATGGCCCTCCACGCACAGAGAGGACGATTCGCTTGACCGACACCGAGGCTGAATACCAACCGTTGGCCCGCCGGCTGGCCGACAACGGGCATGACGTGGCCGCCATCGAGCGCGCGCTGGCCGCATTCGCGGTCGAGACGCCGTCGTGGGGCTACGGCGACTCGGGCACGCGCTTCGGCGTCTTCCCCCAGCCGGGGCGCCCCCGCAACGTGTTCGAGAAGATCGCCGACGCCGCCGAGGTGCACCGCCTCACCGGCACCGCCCCGGCGGTGGCCTTCCATTTCCCGTGGGACACGGTGGACAACCTCGACGAGCTGTCCGACCAGCTGGCCGAGTCGGGCCTGCGCGCGGGCGCGGTCAACCCCAACCTGTTCCAGGATCCCGACTACAAGCTGGGCTCGATCACCAACCCCGATCCGGGGATCCGGCGCAAGGCGGTGGATCATCTCCTGGAGTGCGTGCAGATCGCCGACCGAGCTGGGTTCGTCTGCCCAGTCGCTGTGGCTGGCCGACGGCACCAACTACGCGGGCCAGGATGACCTGCGCGACCGGCGCGACCGGCTCCAGGCCGGCCTGGCCGAGTACTACGCGGCCCTGCCGCCCGAGCAGGAGCTCCTCGTCGAGTACAAGTTCTTCGAGCCCGCGTTCTACGCCACCGACATCGGCGACTGGGGCTCGGCGCTGCTGCTGTGCCACGCGCTCGGTGAGCGAGCGCGGGTGCTCGTCGACCTCGGCCATCACGCTCAAGGGGTCAACGTCGAGCAGATCGTCGCCATCCTCACCCGTGAGGACCGGCTCGGCGGCTTTCACTTCAACAACCGCAAGTACGCCGACGACGATCTCATCGTCGGCTCGGTCAATCCGATGGAGCTGTTCCTCATCTTCGCCGAGCTGGGCGCGGGCTCCGGCTCCGGCGGGCTGCCGCGCCTCACCATCGACCAGTCCCACAACATCGAGGCCAAGGTCGAGGCGATGGTGCTCAGCGTCGTCAACCTCCAGGAGTCCTACGCCAAGTCGCTGCTCATCGACCGCGCCGGGCTGGCCGCGGCCCAGGGCGATGGGGATGTGCTGCGCGGCCACGAGCTGCTGCTCGACGCCTACAACACCGACGTGCGCCCCCTGTGCGCCAAGGTCCGCGAGGAGCTGGGCGCCGCCGCGGACCCCATCGGGGAGCTGCGCGCCTCGGGCTACGTCGAGCGCATGGCCGCCGAGCGGGCCGCCGCGGCGGGCGAGCAACGAGCCACCGCCCCGGCGGGCTTGGGGGTCACCGAATGAGCGTCGCCTCCCCCATCGTCGCCACCGTGGCCGATCAGTGGTCCGCGGAGGAGGCGGCCCGCGCGACCACCGCGCTTGACGAGGTGCTCCTGGCCTCCCACCTGCTCGGAGCCAACCGCGCCCTGGCCAACTTCGGCGGCGGCAACACGTCGGCCAAGGGGACGGCAACCGACCACGTCGGGCGCGAGGTCCGGGCGATCTGGGTCAAGGGCTCGGGCAGCGACCTGGCCACGATGTCGCCCAAGGACTTCACCCCGCTGCGGCTGGACGAGATCGAGCCGCTGCTGGAGCGCGCCGAGATGTCAGACGAGGACATGGTCGCCCACCTGGCGCGCTGTCAGCTCGACCCGGCCGCGCCGCGCTCGTCGATCGAGACGCTCCTGCACGCCTTCATCCCGGCCGCGCACGTGCATCACACCCATCCGGACGCCATCAACGCGCTGGCCTGCTCCGCCGACGGCCAGGACCTGATCGCCGAGTGCTTCGGCGACAGCGCGGCCTGGATCCCCTACATCCGTCCCGGCTTCACGCTGGCCAAGCAGGTCGGCGAGGCGGTCCGCGCCAACCCCGACCTGCGGCTGGTGGTGCTGGCCAAGCATGGCCTCGTCGTCTGGGCCGACACCGCGCGCGAGGCCTACGAGCAGACCGTCGCGGTGTGCAACCAGGCGGCCGAGCTGGTCAACGGCCGCAGCCCCCAGGTGCAGCGCTTCGGCGGCCCGGCGACCGGTGACGGCCCCGGTGCCGAGGCCCGGGCGGCGACCCTCGCCCAGGTGCTCCCCGCGCTGCGCGGCGCGGTCTCCAGCGCGCGCGCCAAGGTGCTGCTCACCGACGTCTCGGCCGCGGTGTGCGAGCTCGTGGACTCCGGCCACGGACGCGACACCGCCACCGTCGGCGCGGCCTGTCCCGATCACCTCGTCCACACCAAGCGCGTGCCGATGTGGGTGTCCTATGACCCCGCCCACGACGACCTCGACACGCTGCGCTCGCGTCTGGCCGACAGCGCCGCCGAGTACCGCCATGACTACGAGGCGTACTTCGCGCGCAACGGCGCCGAGGACGACGAGATGTCTGACCCCGATCCGCGGGTCGTGCTCATCGAGAACCTGGGCATGGTCACCGCCGGCCCGACGCCCAGGGCGGCCCGCATCTCGCGCGACCTCTATCACCGCGCCATCGAGGTGATGGCGGGGGCGAGCGCGGTGTCGCAGTTCGTCTCCCTCACCGAGGCCGAGAGCTTCGCCGTCGAGTACTGGCCGCTCGAGCTCTACAAGCTGTCGCTGGCGCCACCCCCGGGCGAGCTCCAGGGCAAGGTCGCACTGGTCACCGGCGCCGCCGGCGGCATCGGGCGCGCGGTGGTCCGGGCGCTGAGTGGCGCGGGAGCGTCGGTGGTGGCCTTCGATCTCGACGGCGACGGGGCCGCCAACGCGGTCGCTGAGCTGGGCAAGGGCGGGGCGGCGGTCGGTGGCGATGTGACCTCGGAGGAAGCGGTCGCCGAGGCGTTCGCCGCCGCCGTCGAGGCCTTCGGCGGTGTCGACATCGTCGTCTCCAACGCGGGGATCGCCTCGAGCGCCCCGATCGGCGAGACGACCCTGGCCGAGTGGGAGCGCAACCAGTCCGTGCTCGGCACGGGCTACTTCCTGGTGGCCCGCGAGGCGTTCCGCGTCATGCAGGCACAGGATCACGGCGGCTCGATCGTGTTCGTGGCCTCCAAGAACTCGCTGGTGGCCGGCCCCAACGCGTCGGCCTACTCGAGCGCCAAGGCGGCCGAGCTGCACCTCGCCCGGTGCCTGGCCGAGGAGGGCGGCCCGGCCCGGATCCGCGTCAACACGGTCAATCCCGACGCCGTGCTCCAGGGCTCACGGATCTGGGACTCGAGCTGGCGCACCGAACGAGCCGACGCCTACGGCATCGCGCCCGACCAGCTCGAGGAGCACTACCGCCGCCGCACCGCACTGGGGGTCAACGTCCTCCCTGAGGACGTCGCCGACGCAGTACTGCACTTCGCCTCTGACGCCCGCTCGGCCAAGAGCACCGGCAACATCCTCAACGTCGACGGCGGTGTCGCCGCGGCGTTCCCGCGCTAGCCGCGCGATGTGGGCGACTACCTGTCCGTCATGTGCGACCCTGTGCGCGTGAGCGGTCTATCTGATCAGAAACAACCAGTGGTGCCCGCCGAGCGGCGGCGGATGATCCTGGAGCTCCTGCGCGAGCAGGGATCGGTCAGCGTCGCCGCGGTGGAGGAGCGCTTCGGCGTCTCCCCCATGACCGCCCGGCGCGACCTGGCTCTCCTCGCCGAGTCGGGCTATGCCCGGCGCACCCACGGCGGCGCCATGCTGCCCGAGCTCGCCGCCCACGAGGACTCATTCCAGAGCCGGGTGGAGCAGGACATCGACGTCAAGACGCGGCTGGCCCGGGCGGTCGCGGCCACGCTGACGCCCAACGAGACCGTGTTCATCGACTCCTCCAGCACCGCCTACTTCGTCGTGCGCGAGATCCTGGAGTCCGGGCTGCCGGTGACGCTGCTCACCAACTCACTGCCGGTGATGACCCTGGTCGGCTCCAGCGACACCCCCGGAGTGGAGCTGATCGGGATCGGCGGCAGCTTCCGCAAGCTCACCCGGTCCTTCGTCGGCGCCGAGACCGTGCGCATGATCGAGCGCTTCTTCGTGGACCGGATCGTCTTCAGCGTCAAGGGGATCGAGATGGAGGGCTTCCTCACCGATCCCGATCCCCTGGAGGCCGACGTCAAGCGCGCGATGATCGATCGGGCCCGGTCGGTGCTGCTCGTGGCCCAGGCCCAGAAGTTCGACGAGCGGGGACTGAATGTGATCGTCCCCGCCGGCGTCGTCGACCTTGCTTACCTCTCGGATCCGCCGAGCACGGGCGTGCGCATCCTGGAGGCGGCGGGCGTCGACGTCCACGCCGTCTGACGGCGGCGCAGCGCGGTGACAGCCTCGGGCCGCGAGGCGCGTATGGCGCGCGCGAGCGGGGTCACCACGGCCACGATGACGAGCGGCGCACAGCACGATGTTGAGGATGAGGGCGAGGACCATGTCTGACTCCTTGGCATTGCGGGGGGTGTGCCATGGAGGATCGGCGAGCGCCCGAAGACGAACGTGGGATCGCCGTAAGCCTCAGCTAAGTCCGTGGGCGCCGGGTCTCAGCGCAGGCGCCCCAGCCGTGCCTCGGCCAGCGCCACCCGCGCGGCGGCGCGCCCGCACACACCGTGCACGCCGCCGCCCGGGAACGTTGCCGCGCTGCCCAGGTACAGCCCGCGCACCGGCGTGCGGTACGGGATGAGCGCGGGCAGCGGGCGGAAGATGAGCTGGTCGGCCGCGTAGCTGCCGCCGCCGACATCGCCGTCGATGAGGTTGTCGTTGCGGGCGCGCAGGGCGGCGGGGCCGAGCACATGGCGCGCCAGGATGAGGTCGCGAAACCCAGGGGCGAAGCGCTCGACCTGGGCCTCCATGCGCTCGACGTGGGCGGGCGCGGCCGCCGCCCAGTCGATCGCCGCCGGGCCGCGGGTATAGGCCCATGCCGTGTGCTTGCCCGCCGGAGCCCGGCTGGGGTCGGCCACTGACTGCTGGCCCAGCAGGAGAAACGGGCGCTCGGGGAGGGCCGCCGCCGTGGACCGGGCCGTCGCGATGACCTCGTCCTCGCTGCCGCCCACGTGGACCGTTCCGGCCTGGCGCGCCGCGGGATCGGCCCACGGGATCGGCCCCTTCAGCGCCCAGTCGAGCTTGAGCGTCGCCGGCCCCGGCCGGTAGCGCGTGAGCGCCCGCGCGTAGCGGGCCGGCAGCTCGCCGCCGCACAGCCGCACGAGCGCGCGCGGCATCACGTCGGCGATGACGACGCCGGCGTCGACGCCCTCGCCGCTCGCCAGGCGGACTCCGGTCACGCGCGCGCCGTCGCGGATCGCGATCGCGGTCACCGCCGAGACCGTCCGGACGACGCCGCCGAGGCTCTCCAGATAGGACACGAGCGCGGCCGCCAGCCGGCCCGCCCCACCCTCCGGGCTGGGCCACCCCGAGCCATGGCCCAGCAGGTTCAGATAGGCCGCTCCGATCGCCGACCCGCCCGCGTCCAGCGGGGTATCGGCGTGCAGCGCCGAGCCGTAGAGCCACGCCCGCGCCCGGCGGTCCGGAACAGGTCGCGGGCCAGCGCCTGGGCGG
Source organism: uncultured Actinomycetota bacterium (assembly GCA_963830945.1). Taxonomy (GTDB): domain Bacteria; phylum Actinomycetota; class Thermoleophilia; order Solirubrobacterales; family Solirubrobacteraceae; genus Palsa-465. The sequence continues at coordinate 266,718 of CAWHOH010000007.1, forward strand.
GCATGAGCGTCACCCGGGCCAACTCCAGCGCCCCGCCCACGCCCAGCGCGCGGGTGAGCCGCGCCGCCCCCGCCAGCGGCGGGAAACCCGAGAGCATCGTCGCGCCCAGCGCCGGGAAGGCCTCGAGCAGCGGCGCCGCGAATGCCCGCCAGCGCTCGCCGTCCCCCGGCCCCAGCGCTTGCGCGGTGCGGTCCAGGTCGCGGTACAGCGCCGGGCCTGGGCCGTCGGGCAGCGGGTGGGCGTAGCACACCTCGGGGTGAATCCAGCGCAGCCCGTGCTCGGCCAGCGGGAAGCGCGCAAACACCGGGGAGGCGCCACCGGCCGGGTACACGGCCGAGAAGGTGTCGTGGCGAAAGCCCGGCAGCGTGAGCTCCTCGGTGGCCACCGCGCCGCCCGGTCGGTCGGCGGCCTCCAGCACCGTGACCGGGTGACCCGCGCGGGCCAGCGTGATCGCCGCCGCCAGCCCGTTGGGGCCCGACCCGATCACCACCGCTGCGCGTGCCCGCGTCACTGGCTGGTGGGGCGCAGGCGCAGCGCCGCCTTCCAGCTCACCCGGGGCCCGCCGCGCACGAGCGCGTTCGCATAGACCCGCCCCGCCACCCGGATCGTGATGTAGATCGAGACCAGCAGCACGATCGCCTGACCGGCGATCTCCCACGCCGCGACGTGGCCGACGGCGATCCGCGCCGGCGCCAGGGTCGGCGTCATCACCGGCACGAACGAGAGCACCCTCAGCCAGGTGGCGTCGGGGGAGGCGATCGACCGAGTAGACGAGCAGGTAGCCGACGAGGAGCAGGATCGAGAACGGCATGGTCACGAACTGCACCTCCTCCTGGCGGGCGACGAGCGAGCCCGCGACCGCAAAGAGGAAGGCATACAGGGCGAACCCGGCCAGGAAGTAGCGCCAGGAACGCCGGGATGAGGCCCCAGATCACCCCGGGTACCTCGGCGCTGTGGACCGCCGCGTTGGCGATCAGCCCCGCGGCCCCGGCGACCGCCAGCTGGCCCAGCCCGACGACGCCGATCCCGATGACCTTGCCGGCCAGCAGCTCGCGCGGGCGGACGGCGGCGAGCAGGATCTCGGCGGTGCGCGTCGTCTTCTCCTGGGCCACGCCCTGGGCGACCGCCGCGCCGTAGATGACGAGGCTCAGGTACATGATCAGCCCCACCGCGAGCGCCGCGAGGTTGCGGGCCTGGCAGTGCGACCGCGGCGGCTGCAGCACCGCCGTGGTCGACGTGGACCGGGGTGAGCACGCTCGCCACGGTCGCCGGCGGGGACCCCGGCGCGGGCCAGCGCCGCGCGCGACGTGCAGCTCCTCGAGCGCGGTGCTCACGACGTCCCCGGCGCCCGTCGGCACCGACTTGTTGGCCTGGAGCAGCGCCCCGCGCGCGGTCGACGCTCAGCGCGGCGTCCAGCCGCCCGGAGCGCAGCAGCGCGTCGCGCGGTGGGATCGTCGGCGACGTCGACCAGGCGCACCGACAGCTTGGCGGCGTGGGCGGTGCGCTGCAGCGCGGCTCGCCACCGCCTGGGCCTGCGGCCCCACCAGGCCCACTTTGGTCACGTGGTGGGAGTGCACGACGCGCGGGGATGACGACCCCGGCGACCACGAGCAACGCGGTGATCACGGTCATCACGCGCAGCAGGCGGCCCTCGAGCCGCTCGCGGATCTCGCGCCCGGCGATGAGCCGGACCGTGGCCGTCGCATTCATCTCGCGATCAGCCTCGCGGTAGAGGTCGATGAGGCCGCCGGACTCAAAGCCGAAGTGCTCCACCGGGCCGGCCGCCTGGGCGGCGCGGAGGATCGACTGGGGGTCGGTGCCGGGATCCACGACCAGGATCACGCCCTCCTCGTCGCGCGCCCACGACCTCCGCGCCCGCCAGACCGTCGGCCCAGTCCGGCGGGGCGTCGACCTTGACCCGCACCTGGGCGGGGAAGCCGGCGGCGCAGCTCGCGCAGCGTGCCGGAGGCCAGCACCCGTCCGCTGTCGAGGATCTCGACGCGGCGGCAGATGCGCTCGACGAGCTCGAGCTGGTGGCTGGAGAACAGGATCGCCGCGCCGGCGGCGGCCAGCTCGCGCAGGACCTCGGTGAGGGAGTCGATGGCCTCGGGATCGAGCCCGGCGAACGGTTCGTCGAGGACGAGCAGCTCGGGGGCGTGCACGAGCGCGACGGCGAGCTGCACCCGCTGCTGGTTGCCGTGCGAGAGCGCGATGAGCTTGTCCGCCGAGCGCTCGGCCAGCCCCAGCCGCTCTAGCCACGCCGCGGCTGCGCCGCGCGCCGCGGCGTCGTCCATGCCGTGCAGGCGCCCGAAGTACGCCACCTGGTCAGCCAGGCGCATCTGGGGATACAGGCCGCGCTCCTCGGGCATGTAGCCGAAGCGCAGCCGCTCCTCGCGGCCCACGGGCCGCCCGTCCCAGGTCACGGTGCCGCTGTCGGGCACGACGATGCCCATGATCGAGCGCATCGTCGTCGTCTTGCCGGCGCCGTTGCGTCCGACCAACCCGACGATCTCGCCGGGAGCGGCCGAGATCGACACGCCGTCCAGCGCCGACGCGCTCACCGAAGCGGTGGTGTAGGTCGGCAACCGCCAACACGTGAGCTCATCGTAGGGGTGACCCCCCTTGTCGGGACGCCGGGCCCCGCTGATAAGGTTGCGCGCGTGACTGACCGGCTCCCCGGAGTGGGGTCACCGGGGGCTGAGAGCAGGGGCGCTGGCGCCTCCGGTGCGACGTTCGACCCGGTCGATCCTGGACACGGCGCACGAGGCGTTCGTCTCGATGGACGCCGCCGGCCGGATCATCGACTGGAACCAGGCGGCCGAGCGGACCTTCGGCTATCCCGCGACGAGGTGGTGGGACGCGAGCTGGCCGAGATGATCGTGCCCGAGCGCTTGCGCCAGGCCCACCGCGACGGCCTCCAGCGCTATCTGCGCACCGGCGAGCGCCGGATCCTCGACGAGCGCGCGGAGCTGAGCGCGATCCACCGCGACGGCGACGAGTTCCCGATCGAGATCACGATCTCCTACGACGGCGGCGCCGGCGGCACGCCCACCTTCCACGCCTTCCTGCACGACATCTCCGAGCGGCGCCTCAGCGAGCAGGTCCTGCGGGCCATGCAGTCGGTGACGACGGCGATGGCGCGCGCCGACACCCCCAAGGAGGCCCTCGAGGCCCTGCTGGCGCGCCTGGGCCAGGACATGGGCTGGGACCTCGGCGCGTTCTGGGCGGTGGCCGACGACGGCGCACTGGATCTCGTGGCCGGGTGGGCCGGAGGCGGGTGGACGCCTCGGAGTTCGAGCGCCTCAGCCGCCAGCTGCGCCTCGAGCCCGGCGCCGGCCTGCCCGGCCAGGCGCTGGAGCGCCGCGAGCCGATCTGGATCGAGGACTACGCCGCGGACCCGGGCATGCTCCGAGCCCGCGCCGCGCGCACCGCGGGCCTGCGTTCCGCGATCTGCGTGCCCGCGACGCGCGAGGGCGAGGTCGTGGGGATCATCGAGTTCTTCTGCACCGAGCTGCGGCTGCGCGACCGCGCGGTCGATCGGGGCGCTGGGCACCGTCGGCGGCCACATCGGCGAGCTGCTCGGCGTGCTGGAGGAGCGCCACGCCCTCCTGCGCCGCCTGGAGACGCTCGCCCTCACCGACCAGCTCACCGGCCTGCCCAACCGCCGCGCCTGGGAGGAGACCCTGGCCCGCGAGCTGGCCCGCGCCGCCCGCGACGGGCTCCCGGTGTGCGTCGCCGTCCTCGACCTCGACGGGTTCAAGCGCTACAACGACGACCTCGGCCACCTGGCCGGCGACGGGCTGCTCAGCCAGGCAGCCGACGCCTGGCGCTCCGAGCTGCGCGGCGGCGACGTCCTGGCCCGCTACGGGGGCGACGAGTTCGCCGCGCTCATCCCCGGGCCGCGCCCTGGACACCGCCGTGGTCGTGGTCGAGCGCCTGCGGCGCGCCGCTCCGGCGGGGTGCACCTGCTCGGCGGGCGTGGCGATGTGGGACGGCGCCGAGTCCGCCACCGACCTGTTCGGGCGCGCCGATGCGGCGCTGTACGTGGCCAAGCAGTCCGGGCGCAACCAGCTCGCTGCCGCTACGTGAGTGTGTCCGTTGGCGTTCCCGCGAGAGGAACGTCAACGGCGGCTATCGGAGGAGGGGGTGGGCGCTCGGGAGCGCTGCTGGCGGCTTCCAGCGGGGGTGTTGGGAGATATTGACTCTATAGCGAGCAAATCTTCCAGAACCACCTGCAAATCCAGCTATTTACGCCTCAGCCCACCCTTCCCCAGCCCGCCGTTGACGTGCGCCGATACCCAGCGGCAGACGCCGCAGGGAGATCAACCACGCAGGCGCGCCACAGCGACGCGCCCAGCAGTCCCACCGCGGCCACCGGCACGATCCACCACGCCGTGACCCCCGACCCCGCGGCCACCGCGGTGACGCCCAGGGCCACCGCCACGCCGGCGGCGGTCCGCCAATCGTCGCCCACGACGAAGTCCCACACGAACGCCGCGAAGGCCCGCACCCGGGAGGTCATGCCCGCGCCGCCTCCCGCCGCCGCGGCCCGACCCGCCCCCGCCGCCGGGCCCGGCCGGCCCGCCCGCCGCAGCGCGCTGACCATCCCCAGCGCGCACAGCAGCGTCGCCGGCACGATGGCCAGCAGCGCGGCGTCGCCGCCGGGCCAGTGTGAACCGGCGCCCTCGGCGCCCCAGAAGATCCCGAACGAGGTGAGCATCACACCCACCCCGAACTTCAGCGTGTTCTCCGGCACCCGCGCCAGCGGCGCGTGGGCCACCACGCCGGCGAGCCCGACGACCAGCACGGCCACCGCCGCGGCGGCCGCGGCCAGCGGGCACGTTGTGCTGGTTGGCGCCGAAGGTGAGCACGATGAAGACGACCTCGAGGCCCTCGAGCAGCACGCCCTTGAAGGCGACGGTGAACGAGTAGGCGTCCAGACGACTGCGCCCGCCCGGCACACCGGCGCTGCGGGCGGCGGTCTGCTCCTCTTCAAAGGTCGCGAGCTCGTCGTGCAGGGCCTTGAGCCCGCTGGCGCGCAGGATCGCCTTGCGCAGCCACTGGAGGCCGAACACGAGCAGCAGCCCGCCCACGACCACGCGCAGCACGCCCAGCGGCAGCGCGGTGACGGCGGGGCCGAGCGCCGCCGTGATCACCGCCAGCACCACCAGCGCGGCCCCGACCCCGCTGAGCGCCGAGCGCCACGAGCGGGTGGCTCCCACGGCCAGGACGATCGTCAGCGCCTCGACGGCCTCGACCGCGCACGCGGCCAGGACCGACAGGGCCAGGCCGATCTCCTGTCCGCTCACGCCGTGCGCACGGCCGCGGAGTCGGCCAGCCCCAGCTCGTCGATGGCCTGGTCGCGCATCTTGAACTTCTGCACCTTGCCGGTCACGGTCATCGGGAAGGCGTCGACGGTCTTGACGTAGCGCGGGATCTTGTAGTGGGCGATGCGGCCCTGGCAGAACTCGCGGACCGCCTCGGCGTCGAGCGACGCGCCGCCACGCGGGATGATCCACGCCATCAGCTCCTCGCCGTAGCGGGTGTCGGGCACCCCGATCGACCTGGACGTCGGCGATCGAAGGGATGGCTGTAGAGGAACTCCTCCACCTCGCGCGGGATAGACGTTCTCGCCGCCGCGGATGACCATGTCCTTGCTGCGACCGACGATGTTGACGTAGCCCTCGTCGTCCATCGTGGCCAGGTCGCCGGTGTGCATCCAGCCGTCGGCGTCGATCGCCTCGCGCGGTGCGCTCCGGGTCGTTCCAGTAGCCCGCCATCACGCTGTAGCCGCGGGTGCACAGCTCGCCCGGATCGCCGCGGGCCACGGTCGCGCCGCCCTCGGGATCGACGATCTTGACCTCGACGTGGGGATGGACGCGGCCCACAGAGCCGACCCGCTTGTCCACCGGATCGTCAGAGGCCGTCTGCGTGGACACCGGCGAGGTTTCCGTCATGCCGTAGCAGATGCCCGACCTCGCTCATGTGCATCACGTCCATGACCCGCTTCATCACCTCGACCGGGCACGGCGAGCCGGCCATGATCCCGGTGCGCAGCGAGCTGAGGTCATAGTCGGCGAACGCGCGGGTGGTCGAGCTGGGCGATGAACATCGTCGGCACCCCGTACAGCGAGGTGCAGCGCTCCTCCGCGCACGCCTTCAGCGTCGCCTCGGGGTCGAACGCGGGCGCCGGGATGACCATCGCGGCGCCGTGCGTGGTGGCGCCGAGGTTGCCCATCACCATCCCGAAGCAGTGGTAGAAGGGCACCGGGATGCAGATCCGGTCCTCCTCGGTGTAGCGGCAGCCCTCGCCCACGAAGTAGCCGTTGTTGAGGATGTTGCGGTGCGTGAGCGTGGCGCCCTTGGGAAAGCCGGTCGTGCCGCTCGTGTACTGGATGTTGATCGGCGTCGTCGGGGGCCAGCGCGTCGGAGCGGGCTCGCAGCTCGGCGTCGGACACCTCGCCGGCCCGGGCGAGCAGCTCGTCCCAGTCAGGCGAGTCCAGGAAGATCACGCGCTCGAGCTCGGTGCAGCCCCGGGCGGACCTCCTCGATCATGGCGCGGTAGTCCGAGGTCTTGAACGCCGGCGCGGCGACGAGCATGCGACACCCCGACTGCCGCAGCGCGTAGTCCAGCTCCGAGGTCCGGTAGGCGGGGTTGACGTTGACCAGGATCGCGCCGAGCTTGGCGGTGGCGTACTGGACCAGCGTCCACTCCACGCAGTTGGGGCTCCAGATCCCGATCCGCTCGCCCTTGGCCAGTCCGGCCGCCATCAGCGCCCGGGCCAGCTCGTCGACGGCTGACCCGAGCTCGGCATACGTGTAGCGACGCCCCTGGGCGCAGGAGATCAGCGCGTCGCGGTCGCCGAACCGCGCCACCGTTCGGTCCAGGTTGGCGCCGATCGTCTCGTCGAGCATCGCCGCAGACGTGTCGCCGCGGGCGTAGGAATCGGTCATCGCCTCTTCATGGTCGGGCTGACGGGCCTGCACGGCGATTCTACGGCCGTGCGGCTGGGCAACGATGAGTTCATACTCACTCAGGTCGTGCCCCTTCCCCCGCTGTTGTCGTGAGCACCACTCGCGTCCTGAGTGAGGATCCGGAGCTCGCCGAGGCGATCTCCGCTCCCGCTGCGCGCCCAGGCCATCGAGGACTGCATCGTGGGCGTCCGCAGCGTCGCGCGCGGCCGCTGGCGTCCCGAGTCCGGCGCGGCAAGCTGGGTGGGGCCCGGCGGGATCGGCCTGCTGGTCCTGGAGGGGCTGCTCATCCGTCGCGTCGGGGTCGACGACCGCTTCGGCGCCGAGCTGCTGGGCGAGGGCGACCTGCTGCGCCCGTGGCAGGGCGAGGACGGCGCCGGGACGATCAACCCCACCACGGGCTGGCGGGTGCTGGAGGCGACGCGGCTGGCGGTGCTCGACGAGCACGCGGCGCGCGTCATGGCCGCCTACCCGCAGCTCACCGGCGCACTGGTGGCGCGGGCGGTCGGGACGCAGCCGGAACCTGGCGGTCAACATGGCGATCATCCACCAGGCCCGGGTCAACGTCCGCCTGCTCATGCTGCTCTGGCACCTGGCCGACCGCTGGGGCCGCGTGCGCTCTGAGGGCGTGGTCCTGCCCCTGCGCCTCACCCACTCCGTGCTGGCCGACCTGGTGGCGGCGCGACGCCCGACGGTCACCACCTCGCTGTCCGAGCTGGCCCGTCAGGAGCTCGTGGAGCCCACAGAACCGCGGCTGGCTGCTGCGGGGTGAGCCGCCGGGCGAGCTGCTCGAGCTCGCGCGAGTGCCACGTGGCGGCGCTGGCGCCGGATTAGCGGACGGTGATCCGCGTGTGCATGCCCTCGCTGAGGTGGCCGGGCATGGAGCAGTAGAGCTCGTAGGTCCCCGGCGACAGGCGCCAGGTGGCCTGGCTGAGCTTGCCCGACTGGGTGACCGCGTCGCCCTGGGTGCGCCCCACCATCGCCCCGCGGCTGAGGCGGCGGATCCGCAGGTCGTGGGCATCCTGGCCGCGGTTCCACAGCTGGACGATCACCGTCCCGGCCTTCACCGACGGCCGCGAGGGCCACAGCGACCACTCCTGCGCGTAGACGAGCAGCCGCGCCGGGCGGGTGCCGGTCCACTCCGGTCGGCAGCTTGGCGGCGCTCGCTCCGGCGTTCCCACGCCGCGGCCGCGACGCACCCCGCCGCGGCGCCGGCCAGCCCGATCGCCATGATGCGCGCTGATCCGCAAGGTCATCGGATGAGCTGGTAGCGGGCGAATGAGCGGGCCTCGGGGATCACCGAGGCGGCGTCGTGGTCAAACCACTGCTCCAACAGGGAGCAGTAGACGCCGCGGAAGTCGACGTTCTCCTTCTGGTTGCCGTTGGCGTCCAGGTTGGTCAGCGACGGCCACTCCCCCACCATCGTGCCGGTGGCGCGCGTGCCGATGAGCATCCCCACTCCGGCGGCGCCGTGGTCGGTGCCGTGGCCGCCGTTCTCCTGGGCGCGGCGCCCGAACTCCGACCACACGTGCACGAGCACGCGGTCGGCGATCCCGCGGGCCTCGAGGTCGGCCTGGAAGGCGGCGATGGCCTCCGCGATCGTGGTCAGGCCGGGGCCGAAGGTCTCGCTCTGGGAGGCGTGCGTGTCGAACTGCGTCTCGGGGGTCAGGGCGACGCAGCGCAGCGGCAGGCCGGCGGCGATCATGGCCGCGAGCCCGGCCAGCCGCTGCGGGAAGTCGGACTTGCTGTCGGTCGGGTAGGTGACCGGCGCGCGTGTAGGTCGGCTTGCCGTCGGCATTGCGGAAGGGCGCCAGGGCGTGGCGCACGATCCCCACCTCCGACGCGGCGCCCGCCACCTGGGCCATCGCGGGATCGCGCGGCGCGGCGGTGGGCGTCGCCCAGCGCCGAGGCCGAGTCCAGCGTGCAGCGAGAACACGTCGCCCCACACGTCGCGCAGCCACAGCGAGAAGCTCTCGGGCAGGTCGATCGCCGCCACCGGGTTGACCGCGGTGGCCAGCGTCGGGTTCATCTCACTGTCCATCGACAGGCCCTGGAGGGGGTTGCCGGCGGTGCCGACCTGGTCCAGGTAGCGCCCCAGCCATCCGGTCATGACACGCGTGTCGGCGGCGCCGACCTCCCAGTAGTGGCGGCTGGTGAAGTGCGACATGTCCGGGTCGCGGTAGCCGATGCCCGGGAACACGGTCAGCTTGCCGGCGCTGTGCAACTGGGCGAACCCGGCCGCCGCCGGTCCCCAGCTCAGCCGCGGATCCTCGGCGAAGGGGATCCCCTGCGCCGGGGACACCGCCAGGGTCGGGCGCAGCTTGCGGTACATCGGGTCCTGGGTCGGCGCGAGCACCGAGAGGGCGTCGATCCCGCCGGCGAGGAAGATCGAGACGAGGATCGGGCTCGACGGGCCCTGCACCGTCGCCGCCTCTGCGATCCCCTCAGACAGCGCCCTGCCGCCCAGTCCCAGCCGTCCCGCCCCGTAGACCGACACCAGGCCGCCGGTGGCGGCCAGCAGGAAGCGGCGGCGGTCGATCCCGGTCCCGGCGGGGATCGGCATCCGCGGATCCCATTCCCGGGGAGACCATTCCCGCCCCTCCTCACGTCCGGCGGCGATCGCCGCGCGCATGGCTTCGGTCCGGGTGAAGCCCGCGCAGCAGCTGTCGGCGGGCGGGCGGGCCATCAGCAGGTCTGCCAGTCGGGCGTGGTGGGGATGAGCGCGCGCAGGGCGTTCTGGCGCATCACGCGATAGGGGCGCTGTTCCCAATCGGCCTTGATCCGCTTCTCGGCCTTGCGGCTGAATGCGCGCAGCTCGTCCTTGGTGGTGGATGAGAGGTCGGGGTTGCCCCAGAAGGCCAGGGCACGGGCCAGCGCCTGCGACGCGTTCTCGTGGATGTCGTAGGACTTGGATTCAGGGTCGATCGTGTTCTTCTCGAGCGCGTAGTTGACCGCCTGGAAGCGCGCCGTCCAGCGCGAGGTGTCCAGCCAGTGCGCGTAGTCCCAGCCGGCGACGTTGGGCGGGTCGAACAACCGCTGCCCCGTCTCCTGGCCCAGCCAGGCCCACGCGTTGGTCTGCACCGTGTTGCCGCTGCCCCGCAGCAGCCCCGCGCAGAACACAGCGGGCGGGATCACCATCCGCGCGCCCTCATAGAACAGCGGGTGGCGCAGGATCGCCTCCACCAGCGGCCGGACCTCGAAGCCGCTGCGGATGTAGGTGCGCTCCAGCGAGCGCAGCACGTCGGCGGGGATCGCGTCGGACACGAAGTAGCCCCACAGCTTGGACACCATGAACGAGGGATGGGTGCGGTGGGTCACGCACAGCCGGCAGGTGTCCAGATAGTTGAAGCGCCCGCGCTGGCCAAAGATCTTCTTGACCCCGGTGTCATGGAGCATGGGGTCAAAGCGGAAGTCGTAGGGGCCGCGGTTGTCGCTCCAGCGGTTGCTGAAGCCCGTCAGCGCCCGGGCCTGCTGGTGGACGTCGTGCTGGGTGTAGCCGCGGTCGGCGCCCAGCGTGAACAGCTCCATGACCTCACGGCCGTAGTTCTCGTTGGGGCTGTACTTGTTGTTCTCGGTCCCCGACAGCCACAGGAGCATCGCCGGGTCTCGTGTGACCTCCACCAGGAGGTCGTGGAAGTTCCCCAGCGCCCGCGCGCGCATCATCCGGTTCTGGCGCAGCATCAGTGCCGCCGTCGCCCCGTCGATCGAGGTGGCAAACCAGCTGTGCCAGATCAACGTCATGCGCTCGACGAGCTGTCGGTCTGAGCGCACCATCCGGTCAAGCCACCAGCAGTGGTCATCGCCCCAGACGTCGATCGGGTCCAGCGGCAGCCCGCCGTCGCCGTGCGGCGCTCGGCCGATGAGCTGAGCCGGGCCCTGCGGGCGCGTCAGCGACGCCACCGCGCCGTCGAGCCCGAGCCGCGCGAGGCGCTTGGCCTGCCCCGGCTTGGGACCGAAGCCGGCGCGCCACAGCAGCCGGGTGGCGTGCTTCTCGGTGAAGCGGCCGCGCAGGGTTGCGATGGGGGAACCGGGTATGGAGGGCATGGAGACGTCTGGACGGCGAACCGTCCTGCTTTACACAGCATCGGCAGCCCCGCCGACCCCCTTGACTCCCCGGCCGTCCGGCGCAGCTGAACGTCGGGAAGTCTGCCCGCCGAGTGATCCAAATCACCGGAACGTACGTAATCAGGTTGGAATTGGCCCCGAATGCGGGGCAGAGATCGTGCGCCGGGGCCCGGAACATGATCCACTACTTCCAGCGCGCAATGTTTCGTCCAAGCTTCAACTTCCGTAGCGCCCGCCCCGATCTGCGCGAGCTCGCCGACGAGGATCTGATGCCGCTCGTCCATGACGGCAACGCCCAGGCCTTCGAGGTGGTGTTCGACCGTCACGCCGACGCGGCGTTCTCGCTCGCCTATCGCATGTGCGGCCGGCGCGCCACGGCCCAGGACGTGGTCCAGGAGGCCTTCCTGTCGCTCTGGCGCAGCGGCGCCCGCTATGACCGCGGTCGCGGGAGCGTGCGCTCGTGGATCCTCGGGGTCGTGCGCAACCGCGCCATCGACATGTTTCGCCGCGACACCGTGCGCACGGCGCGCGACGTCAACGCCGAGGGCGTGGTCGAGCGCATGTCCGCGCCAGAGGACGTCGCGATGGATGCCGAGCGCCGTCAGGATGCCCGGGATGTGCGCACCGCCCTGCGCGATCTGCCCCCCGATCAGCGCCAGGTGATCGAGCTGGCCTACTTCGGCGGGTTCAGCCATACCCGGATCGCCGAGATGCTGGAGGTTCCGGCCGGCACCGTGAAGGGAAGAATGCGACTTGGGCTCACCAAGCTGCGCGTGGCCCTCAGCGACCCGTCGGGAGCGCTGCTATGAGCGAGTTGAGTCCATGAGCGATCGAGACCGAACCGCCGATCGGCGTGAATGCGGCGGCGATGTCGCCGCCTACGCGCTCGGGGCGCTGGACGCCGCCGAGGCCGAGGCCTTTCGCCGTCATCTCGACACCTGCACGGTCTGCCAGGAGGAGCTCGTCTCCTTCCAGGAGGTCGTCAATGAGCTGCCGCTCACCGCCTCCCATCACAAGGCGCCTGCCGCCATCCGCCGCAAGGTCATGCGCGAGGTCAACAGCGATGCCCGGGCTCACAGCACCGCGGGCTCGGCGCCGCGCGCCCGGGGTACGGGCGGTGTCGGCTGGCTGATGCCGCGCCCGGCGCTGGCGCTGGGCGTCGCCTTGCTCGTGGCCGTCGGCGTGACCGTGGGCGTCCTCACGGGCTCAGCGTCGGGCCCCGGGGCCCGCGTGCTCCCCGGTCAGGTCGTCGGCACCGGCACCGCCCAGCTGCGGATCGCCCCCGGCCGGGCGTCACTGGTGGTCCATCACTTCGCCCAGCCGCCCGCCGGCAAGATCTATGAGGTGTGGCTCGTCCGGGGCAAGAACCCCCCGTCGCCCACCAGTGCCCTGTTCAGCGTCACCTCCGCCGGCAACGGCGTGGTCGAGGTGCCCGGCAACCTCAAGGGCGTGTCATCGGTCCTGGTCACGCCCGAGCCGATGGGCGGCAGCCCACACCCGACCCACGCCCCGGTGGTCGACGTCCCCATCGATTGATGATCCGAAGGCCACTGCGGTCCGTATCCATGGGTAGCCCGCGATACTGAGGATCGGAGAGCTTTCACCATGGTCGGACTCGAGAACCCGCTGCACATCGCCATCGTGCTGATCGTCGTCCTGATGGTGTTCGGAGCCAAGCGCCTACCCGAGATGGGCAAGTCCCTGGGCGAGGGGCTGCGCGGCTTCAAGGACTCGGTCAGCGGCAAGGGGCAGCTCGACCCCCCTGTCGAGGAGTGAAGATCGCAGTCGTGGGCGCGGGCGTGTCCGGTCTGGTGACCGCGCATCTGCTCGCGCCTGCGCATCAGGTGACGGTGTTCGAGGCCGCCGGGTACGCCGGCGGCCACACCAACACCATCCGCGTCGACACGCCCAACGAGACCCACCATGTCGACACCGGCTTCATCGTCTTCAACGATCGCAACTACCCCAACTTCGAGCGGCTGCTGCGACGCCTCGACGTGGCCACCCAGCCGTCGCTGATGAGCTTCGGCGTCAGCGACGGCCGCGGCGACTTCGAGTACACGGGGGCCTCGCCCAACGGCCTCTTCGCCAAGCGGGCGCACCTCGTCACCCCCTGGTTTCACCGCATGGTGGCCGACATGGCGCGCTTCAATCGCGCCGCCCGTGAGCTCCTGCGGGGCCGGGACGGGAACGGGAGCGCCGACGGCGAGGGGCCCTCACTGGGCCAGTGGCTCGAGCAGCAGCGCTTCAGCCGGCCCTTCATCGACCGCCTGATCGTGCCCCAAGCGTCGGCGGTGTGGTCGGCGGACCCGGGCCAGATGTGGACCTTCCCCGCCCGCTTCATGGCCGAGTTCTTTGACAACCACGGCATGCTCGGGTTCCGCGACCGCCCGCGCTGGCGGACGGTCAGCGGCGGCTCGGCCCGGTACGTCGACGCGCTCCTGGCCCGCTTCCCGGGCACGCTGCGGCTGCGCACGCCGGTGAGCGCGGTGCGGCGCGGCGAGCAGGGGGTGCTCGTGACACCGAGCGGCGGCGCGCCCGAGCATTTCGACGAGGTCGTGCTGGCCACCCATTCAGACCACGCGCTCACCCTCCTGGCCGACGCCACCGACGGCGAGCGCCGGCTGCTGAGCGCGATCCCCTACCAGTCCAACGAGGCGGTGCTCCACACCGACACGTCGATCCTGCCGCGGCGCCGCCGGGCGTGGGCGAGCTGGAACTACCACCTGTCCGACGCCCCGGCCGCGCGCACGATGGTGACCTACCACATGAACCGCCTGCAGGCCCTGCGCTCCGAGCGGGAGTTCTGCGTCACCCTCAACCGCACCGGCGAGATCGCCCCCGAGCACGTCATTCGCACCATCGCCTACGCCCACCCGGTGTACACGCGCGAGGGCACGGCGGCCCAGCGGCGCTTTGAGGAGATCAATGGCCGCAACCACACCCACTTCTGCGGGGCCTACTGGGGCTGGGGCTTTCACGAGGACGGCGTGGTGAGCGCGCTGCGGGTGGCCGAGCGCTTCGGGGCGCGCCTGTGACTGCCAGCGCCATCTACACGGGCACCATCCGCCACCGGCGACTGGAGCCGCGCAAGGAGTTCAGCCACCGGGTCTCGCTGGCCTACGTCGACCTCGAGGAGCTTCCCGGGCTGTTGGGCGGGCGGCTGCTGCGCCGCGGCCCCGGCGCCCTGCGCTTCCGCCGCCGCGACTACCTGGGCCCGGCGTCGCTGCCCCTCGACGTCGCCGTCCGCGATCGGGTGGCCGAGCTCTCCGGGCACCGGCCCGCCGGTCCGGTCCGCCTGCTCACCCAGCTGCGCTCCTTCGGGCTGTGCTTCAACCCGGTGAGCTTCTACTACTGCTTCGAGGCGGGTGCCGACGGGGAGCTGCAGAGCGTGCTCGCCGAGGTCACCAACACCCCCTGGGGCGAGCGCTGCTCCTATCTGCTCGCTGATCGTGTGCCGGGCTCCAGCGTGCGCCGTGGCCGCTTCGCCAAGGAGCTGCACGTGTCGCCGTTCATGGGCATGGACCACGTCTACGACGCCCGCGCGACCGAGCCAGGCTCCACCCTGTCGGTCCACATCGAGAGCCAACGCGACGGCCGGCTCGCCTTCGACGCCACTCTGGCCATGACACGCGAGCCGCTCACGCGCGGCGCCGTCGCCCGCATGACCGCCCGCCACCCGCTGTCCACCGGCCGGGTGCTGGCGCTCATCTACGGCCACGCGGTCGGCCTCAAGCTCGCCGGCGCCCGCGTCCATCGCCACCCCGGGGCGGCCGCACGGTGACCGCCTCGGAGACCAGAGGCGAGGCCACACCCTGGCGGCTGATGGCGTCGGTGCTGCTGCGCCAGATCCGGGTCGGCAGCCTCACCATCGTCGACGGCGAGCAGCGCACGGCGTTCGGCTCCGGGCCGCCGAGTGCGACGATCCACGTCCACCACCCGTGCTTCTGGCGGATGCTCATGCGCGGCAGCCGCGGGCTGGCCGAGTCCTATGCCCGCGGGATGTGGGATTCGCCCGACCTGGTGGCGGTGATCCGCCTGGCGGCGCGCAACGCGGTCCTCATCGACCGCGTCCGTGCCGTCACCGCCCCGCTGTGGAAGCCGCGCCAGCGCCTGCGGGAGGCGGTCAAGCGCCGCACCCGGCAGCGCAGCCGGCGCGACATCGCCGCCCATTACGACCTGGGCAACGACCTGTTCGAGCGCATGCTCGACGCGACGATGATGTACTCCTGCGCTCTGTTCGATCGCCCCGGCATGTCGCTGCAGGACGCGTCGGTGGCCAAGCTCGAGCGCGTCTGCGAGCGCCTCCAGCTCGGCCCGGACGACCGGGTGCTGGAGATCGGGACCGGCTGGGGCGGCTTCGCCATCCACGCCGCCGCCACGCGCGGCTGCCGCGTCGTCACCACCACGATCTCGCGCCAGCAGCACGACTACGCCGTCGAGCGCGTCCGCCGCGCCGGCCTGTCTGACCGGGTCACGGTGCTCATGTGCGACTACCGCGACCTGCGGGGCACCTTCGACAAGCTCGTTTCGATCGAGATGATCGAGGCCGTGGGCTGGCAGCACATCGGCCGCTTCTTCGCGCGCTGCTCGGAGCTGCTCTCCCCGCACGGGGCGATGCTGCTGCAGGCGATCACGATCGACGACCGGGCCTATGAGGTGGAGAAGGCCTCGAAGTCCTTCATCCGCGAGTACATCTTCCCCGGCGGGTGCCTGCCCTCGCTGGAGGTGATCATGCGCAACGTCGCGCGGCGCACCGACCTGCAGGCGGTGGGGCTGGAGGACATCACCGCCAGCTACGTCGAGACGCTGCGCCGGTGGCGCCACAACTTCGCCCTGCACAGCGGAGAGCTGGCCGAGCTCGGCTACGACGAGCGTTTCCAGCGCATCTGGAACCTGTATCTCGCCTACTGCGAGGGCGGATTCGCCGAACGGCGCATCTGCGATATCCAGCTGCTGCTGGCCAAGCCCCAGTGGGCGGTCAAGGAAGGCGCTGCGGTACGGAGCACTGCGATCACGGTCGCGGACAGCGCCTAAGCCCTCATATCGGCACCCGTCGCGAAGAACTTTAACCCACATGTCAGTTATCTGACATTCGGGTCATCCATCGGGAGTCCGACCCCGCAGCAATGAATGCGGGACCGGCCCGACTCCCAAACAAGGAGCAGTCTGCATGGCTCATATCAATCTCGAAACCGTCGACGCCGACGGCGCCATCCGTGAGGCCGCCGACGCTGTCGCCGGAGACACGCGGATGTCCTTCCTACGCAAGGGCGCCATTGGCGGCGCCACCGCGCTGAGTGGCGGCGCGATTCTCAGCGCCCTCGTTCCGGGCGCCGCGCTCGCCAAGGGCGCTCCGCCGTCCAGCTTCGGCAAGGGCGACATCGGCATCCTGAACTACGCGTTGACGCTCGAGTACCTCGAGGCGGCGTTCTACGACGAGGCCGCCAAGAACGGGATCGTCAAGAACAAGGCGCTCAAGCAGTTCCTCACCACCACCAAGAAGGACGAGGACACCCACGTCGCAGCGCTGAAGAAGGCGCTTGGCAGCAAGGCCGCCAAGAAGCCGAAGTTCGACTTCGGCAAGGCCACGACGGACGTGGACACGTTCGCCGCGACCGCCTACGTCCTGGAGAACACCGGCGTCCACGCCTACATCGGCCAGGCGTTCAACATCAAGACGCCGGCGTACCTCGGCGTCGCCCTGTCGATCGTGACCGTCGAGGCGCGTCACGCCGGCGCCATCGGCCTGTTCCTGGGCAAGTCGATCGCTCCCAGCGGGCCCTTCGACACCGGCCTCACCGCCGCTCAGGTGCTCAAGGCCGTCAAGGGCACAGGCTTCATCAAGGGCTAAGCCAACCCGGGCACGGACGCCCAGCCGGGCAAGGTCTCAGCCCGGCAGATCGTCAGTTTGGGTCGGACCGGTGGGATCCACCAGTCCGCCCGGTTCCGACTCGGCTGCGATCACCTCCTGGGCGATGGCGAAGGCAGAGTTGGCTGCCGGCACACCGGCGTAGATGGCGGTGTGGATGAAGATCTCGCCGATCTCCGTGGCAGTCAGCCCGTTGCGCAGCGCCGCCCGGACGTGCATCGCGATCTCGTTCTCGCGGCCCAGCGCCGTGAGCACCGACAGGGTGACGACGCTGCGGGTGCGGCGGTCCAGGTCCTCGCGGGTCCACACGCCGCCCCAGGCGTAACGGGTGATGAACTCCTGAAACGGGGCGGTGAACTCGGTGGTGCGCTCGATCGCGCGGTCCACGTGCCCGTCGCCCAGGACCGCGCGGCGGACCTCCATCCCGGCGTCGTGGCCCTCGTCGCTCATGAGCTCACCCCGAACGCGCGCCGCTGAGGTGCGCGGCGATCAGCGCGGTGACGGCGTCGGCGCGCTCGACGCTGGCCAGGTGCGCGGCGGGGTCCAGGATCTCAAGGCGCGCGCCCGGGACGGCGGCGGCGATCGCCTCGCCATGCTCGGGCGGGATCGATGGGTCCTGGCGCCCGGCCACCACGAGCGTCGGCGCGGTGATGGCGGGCAGGCCGGCGCGCAGATCCATGCCGGCGATCGCCTCACAGCAGCCGGCGTAGCCGTCGGGGTCGACACCGCAGATCATGGCCCGATATCGCGCCACGATATCGGGATGCGATGCGGCGAACCCAGGCGTGAACCAGCGGCCGATGACGGCATCGGCGACGACCTCCGGGCTCCCCGCCTCGCGCACCGCTGCGGCACGTTCCGTCCAGGCCGACGCCGGTGGGAGATACGGCGCGGTGCACAGCAGGACGAGCTTGTCGATCCGCTCGGGCGCGTTGATGGCCAGCCACTGACCCACCATGCCGCCGATCGAGAGCCCGCAGTAGGAGACCCGGGGCACGTCGAGGCGGTCGAGCATGGTGAGCACGTCCGCCCCCAGGTCGTCGATCGAGTACGGGCCGGTGGGAACCGGCGACCCGCCATGGCCGCGATGCTCGAAGCGGATGACCCGATGCTCGTCCGAGAGCGGAGGCACCTGGGGATCCCACATATCGAGGGTGGTGCCCAGCGAGCCGCCCAGGAGCAGGACGGGGGCGTCGTCGGGGCCGCTGGCGGAGCAGTTGAGGTCGACGGGGATCACGCGCGGTGGGCCTCCAGCGCGCGATCGACCAACTCGCCGGCCCCCTCGGGGATCGGCTGGTCTCCCGTGGGCGACCCAGCCAGATTGGCCTGCATGAGATCGGGGTGCACGATGAGGTTCTCCAGCAGCTCGCGCGTCCACGCGGTCGCCGAGCCGGTGAGCGACAGCAGATCGGTGTAGGTCCCCCACTCGGACTGCCACGCCCCGGCGGCGCGCTCGTGCTCCTGCTCCATCGCCGCCAGCGCGGTGGCCACCAGGCCGGGGGTGCGCTTGGCGCACGCCAGCACGGAGACCGCGCCCACCGGGTTGCGCTTGTGGGCCATGGCGCTCGACCCTCCCCGCTCGGGACCGCCGCCCTCCTGGACCTCGCCCTCCTCCTGCTGGGCGAGCAACGTCACGTCACGGGCAATCTTGGACAGCACGCCGCAGAATGCTCCCAGAGCGGAGGCGAGCGTGACGGGCCGCAGCCGGATGGCATGCCAGGGCATGACCGGCTCGGTCAGCCCCAGCTCGGCGGCGACATGCCCCGCCACCGCCGGTGCCCGTGCGCCCACCGGCCCGCCCATCTGCACCGCCAGGTCGGAGTCCCGGACCTGTCGCAGCCGCCGTCTGCCCTCATCCACCCCGGTCAGCCAGCCGGCGGCACGCAACCCGAAGGTGGTCGGCACGGCCTCCTGGAGCAGGGTGCGCCCGATCATCGGCGTGTCGCGGTGCCGCCGCGCCAATTCGGCGGTCGCGTCGGCAGCCGCGCTCGCATCGGCCAGCAGCGGTACGAGGGCGCGCCGCGCGATCAGCATCATCGCTGTGTCCGAGATGTCCTGGCTGGTGGCGCCGACGTGCACGTGCGCACGCGCCGGCTCGGGGACGGCCGCCCGCAGGGCCTTGACCAGCGCCACGACGGGCGTCGCGCTGTCGGCGGCGTCGCGCCCCAGTTGCACGATGTCGAACCGGTCGGCCTGGCAGGCACCGGCGATCTCGTCGGCCGCCAGCCCCGGGATCAGCCCCTCGGCGGCGCACGCCCGCGCCAGCGCCGCCTCGACGTCGAGCATCGCCTGCAGCCAGGCGCGGTCACTCACCTCGGCGGCCACCGCGCCGCGCGCGTAGATGCCGTCGAAGAGCCCGGGCTCAGACGTCAAAGAAGACCGTCTCGCCGGTGGGCGGGCCCTGTATTCGTATGTCGAAGCGGTAGCCACCGTCCACGGGCGTCGCGATCAGGGTCTGGCGGCGCTCGGCGGGGACCAGCGACAGGACCGGGTCCTCGGCGTTGGCCTCCTCCTCGTCGCCGAAGTAGATCCGGGTGACCACGCGATTGAGCATCCCCCGCGCCATCAGCGTCACCACGATGTGGGGTGCCTGGAGCCGGCCGCCGGCCTCCTTCACCCGGCCGGGCTTGACGGTGACGATCTCATAATCGCCGTCCCCCACCTCCACGCCGTAGCGCGCGAAGCCCCGGAAGCCCTCGAGTTCGGACGTCCCGCCGTAGCCGTGCGCATCGGCGAAGCGGCCGTCGGGATCGGCCTGCCAGGTCTCGATCAGGTGGTCCGGGATGGGTGTGCCGGCGCCATCGTAGACCGTGCCGGTGATGGTGAAGGCCCCAGGGGTCGCGGGATCGACTGCGTGCGGGCCCTCCGGCCAGGGGAGCCCGATGGCGAAGTACGGTCCGACCGTCTGCGAGGGGGTGGTCTTGAAGATCAAAACGCCTCCTCGAACGGGGTCGACGCGGGGCCGCGGAGATAGATGTCGAACTCGTAGGCCGCGGCCCAGTCGGGCTGGGTGCCATGGATCGAGAAGCGCGAGATCATGCGCTCGCGCGCCGCCTCGTCGCGGACGGAGTTGAAGATGGGGTCATAGGGGAAGAACGGGTCGCCCGGAAAGTACATCTGAGTGACCAGACGCTGCGTGAAGGCGCGGCCCATCAACGAGAAGTGGATGTGGGCGGGGCGCCACGCGTTGTAGTGGTTGCCCCACGGATAGGGGCCGGGCTTGATGGTGGTGAAGCGGTAGCGGCCCTCGTCGTCGGTGAAGCAGCGCCCGGCGCCGGAGAAGTTTGGATCCAGGGGTGCCGGCCAGTTGTCCCAGCGATGGAGGTAGCGCCCGCACGCGTTGGCCTGCCACACCTCCACCAGCGTGTTGCGCAGCGGCTTGCCCTCGGTGTCGAACACCCGGCCCGAGACGGTGATCCGCTCGCCGATCGGCTCACCCTCATGCTGGCGGGTGAGGTCGGCGTCGCCGGGCGTGATCGCCCGCGCGTCGCCCAGCGCCGGGCCGGTGATCTCGGTGATGGTGTGCGGCAGGTAGATGAGCGGCTGCTTGGGATGTCGCAGCGCGGTCGACTTGTACGGCGGATAGTCGAGCGGAGGATGGGCATCAGCCGGCTCGCGCAGGTAGTTGGTGGGAGTGTCGACAACCGGCGCGTAGATCGGCTCGGTGGTCTCCTCGGTGCTCATCTCTGGCAGTCCCCTCTTGATCTCTGAACGTGCACGGGAATGGGCTAGCGGCTGAGCAGCTCGCGCAGGGCAGAGAGCTCCTCGTCGGTGGGGGGCGGGGTGTGCTGCAGATCGCCGGCGACCTCCAGCTCCCACCCGGTGGCTTCGCGCACCTGGTCGGCCTCGACGCCGTTGTGGATCTGGGTCAGGCGCAGCTCCCGGGTATCGGGGTCGGGCTCCAGGACCCCGAGGTCGGTGACCACGGCGGTGGGGCCACGGCCCCGGAAGCCCAGGCGCTGGCGGTCGCCCGGTCCGTCGCCGAAGCCGACGGTGGTGCGGAAGTCCAGCCGGTCCACGAACGTGCGCGGCGAGTGCGGCGCGATGACCACGACCTCCTGGCAGCAGGCGGCGATCTCGGGCGCGCCGCCGGCGCCCGGGAGGCGGGTCCTGGGGTGGTCGTAGTTGCCGATGACGGTCGAGTTGAGGTTCCCGAACCGGTCGACCTGGGCGGCGCCCAGGAAGGCCACCTCCACCCGTCCGGGGCCGATCCAGTAGTTGAACATCTCGGGCACCGACACGACGGCGTCGGCGGTCTCGGCCAGCTCCCCGTCCCCGATCGACAGCGGGATATGGAACGGCTTGGCGCCGATCGTCCCCGACTCGTAGACGAGCACGAGATGGGGGTTGTGGACCATCCGGGCCAGGATCGCCGCGGTGCTGGGGCGGCCCACGCCGATGAACACGGACCTGGCGTGTTCCAGGCGCCGGGCGGCGACCACCGTCTGGACCTCTCCCGACGTCGCCTGCTCGTTGGTGGCGGTCATCGCGAGACGACGTCCTTGGTCGGTTCCAGCACGTGCTCGCGCATCCACGCCACGAACTCGTCGCGGTCACGGCTGAGCTTGTCCCAGTGGCGGTAGAAGTCGTTGTCGCGGGTCGTGATGCCGAGGCTGTAGGACGGCTGGGAGCCGCCGGGGGCCTCCGCCACCGCGTCGATCACCCAGCCCGGGATGACCACGCCGCCGGGGCGGGGCTTGAGCTCGTCCACGATCCGCTCCACGGTCACGAGTGCCCGGTCGGCGGCCAGCACGGCCTCCTTCTGCACCCCTGGGATGCCCCATAGCTGGACGTTGCCTTCGCGGTCGGCCTCCTGGGCGTGGACGATGGCCACGTCGGGGCACAGCGCGGGCACCGCCACGAGCTCCTCGCCGGTGAACGGGCAGGTGATCGGCTTGACCTGCGTGTGGGGCGCGAGATCGGTGCCCACGTAGCCGCGCATCACCGCGAACGGCATCCGGGCCGCGCCGGCGGCGTAGCGGTTGGCCATGCCGGCGTGGCTGTGCTCCTCCAGGTCGATGGCGCGGGGCCAGTCGTGCTCGACGGCGTCGCGGAAGCGGTGCAGCGACCCCACACCCGGGTTGCCGCCGTAGGAGAAGACGAGCTTGCGCACCGCTCCCATCCCGATCATCTGGTCATAGAGGATGTCCGGGGTCATCCGGATGAGCTCGAGGTCGCGTCGCTCCTGGCGCAGGATCTCGTGGCCGGCGGCGAACGGGATCAGGTGCGTGAAGCCCTCCATCGCGACGGCGTCGCCGTCGTGCACGATCCCGGCCACGGCCTCCGACAGCGAGGTGATCTCCGTCATTGCATCACCGCCGGCGGTGCGGTCTGCGCCAACGGCAGCCCCACGTAGTTCTCCGCCAGCGACGTGGCGGCGGCGGTCGAGGTGGTGACGTAACGCAGCTGGGACCGCTGCAGCTCACGGCCGAAGGCGTCGTCGTGAGGGCTGAGGTGGAGCATCGTGGTCATGAACCACGAGAAGTGCTGGGCCCGCCACACCCGCGTCAGACACCGGTCGGAGTACTCGTCCAGGCCGGTGTCCGAGCCGGAGGCGAAGTGGGCGATGAGGGCGTCCGCCAGCACGGTGACGTCGGCGACGGCCAGGTTCAGGCCCTTGGCGCCGGTGGGCGGGACGATATGGGCGGCGTCGCCGGCCAGCAGCAGCGAGCGGTGGCGCATCGGCGCGGCCACGAAGCTGCGCATCGGCGTGATCGCCTTGTCCAGAATCGGGCCCTCCTCCAGCTCCCAGCCGTCGGAGGCCAGCCGCTGGTGCAGCTCTGACCAGATCCGGTCATCGGGCCAGTTCGCGATGTCGTCGTCGGGATCGACCTGGAGGTAGAGGCGGCTGCGCGTGAGCGAGCGCATGGTGTGCAGGGCGAAGCCGCGGTCGCTGTAGGCGTAGATGAGCTCGTCCGTGGACGGGGCGACGTCGGCGAGGATCCCCAGCCACGCGTAGGGGTATTCCCGCCCCCAGAGTGAGATCGCGTCCTCGGGGATGGTCGGCCGGCAGACGCCGTGGAAGCCGTCGCAGCCGGCGACGAGGTCACAGCGCAGCTCACGCTCGGTTCCCTCGTGCCGGTAGCGGACCACGGGCTCGTCGTGGTCGAGACCGTCGACGCTGACGTCCTCGCACTCGAACCGCAGCGGCAGCTCTTCCTCCAGCCGCGCCGCGATGAGATCCTTGACCACCTCGGTCTGGCCGTAGATCATCATCGTCCGGCCGTTGGTCAGCTCGCGCATCGGGATGTGATGCCGCGTGTGGTCAAAGCACAGGTAGATGCCGCCGTGGACCAGGCCCTCCGCGTCCATCCGCTCACCCACCCCGGCCTCGCGCAACACCTCCATCGTTCCCTGCTCCAGGAGCCCCGCGCGAATCCGCGCCTCGACGTAGTCCCGGCTCCGGGCCTCGAGGATGACCGCGTCGATGCCGTGGCGGTGCATCAGCTGACCGAGCAGGAGACCCGCCGGGCCGGCGCCGATGATCGCCACCTGCGTTCGCTCGGACATCACGGTGCTTGGAATCTATCGCGTTATTTGGTCGCATAGCGACCGAACGAGCGCTATGCGAACAGATGTCCAGCGCAGAGGGTCAAGCGATAGCCTGCCCCGGCAATGAGGAGATTGGCGCTGCTGGCGGGGGTTGTGGTGGCCCTGGTCGCCGCCGCCGCTTTGCCGGCGGCCGCCCGCACCGCGAGCTGCCCGCACTGGGGCCGGCCCGCCGTCGCCGCCGACCCGGGCCCCCACGCGCTGCGGGTGTTCGCCATCCAGTTTCAGCAGCACCCCGCGCAGATCGCCACCGCGGCCGACTACCGTCGCGCCATCGACTGCGCGCTGCGCACCGAGGTCCTCCCCCACCTCGCCTCCACGCGCCCCAACCTCGTCGTCTTCGATGAGGACATCGGCCTGGAGACGATCGCGGTCGGCCCCCGCGGCGCCGCTGCCCGCGCGCTGCTGGAGCGCGGCAACGGCTGTACCGGCGCGCTCTGCCTCACTCTGGCCACGCTCGCCGACATCAACACCGGCTACGGCCGCGCGCTCACCTACCTTCAGTTCCGCTACCCCCCGCTGGCCCGGCAGCTCGGCCGCGGCTTCGTCGCCGCCACCGACACGTTCGTGCGCGTGTTCATGACCACGATGGCCACCGAGGCGCGCCGGTACCACCTCTACATCGTCGCCTCCAACACCCAGGCGCCGTTCGCCCTGACCCGCAACGGGGCCGCCGTGGCCGCCCTGCGCGACCCCGGCACCCCGAACGTCGGCAGCGTCTACGCCCCCACCGCCGGCACCGCCTATGACCAGACCTTCGTGTGGGGGCCGCGCGCGATCCACCCGTCACGCCCCCGCCCCGCTGGCCAACCTGCTGGCCGACAACCGCAAGGTGCCGCTGACGGGCTTCGAGCGGGCCCTGGGCTTCAGCCCCGGCCCGTCGGGCGGCGCCGCGGCGAGACGGAACCTGAAGCCGGTCGCCATCCCCGGCACCGGCGCGCGCCTGGGCATCGCCACCAGCCTGCCCGCCTTCGAGTACGGGACCGCGACGCCCGCCCGGGCCTGTGACGACGTGACCACGACCTACATGCGCTGTCTGGACCGCCTCGGGGCCAACGTGGTCATCCAGGCCGACGCCAACGACGGTGCGTGGACGGGCCCCGATGGCTCCGACGCGCTCGAGCACTGGCAGCCTCTGTCCTGGATGGGCTCGGCCTACCGCGCGGTGAGCGATCCGAGCGTCCACTTCGCCTACGCTGTCAACCCCTTCATGGTCGGCAACCTGGCAGACACCCCGTTCGATGGCCAGAGCGCCATCCTCCAGCGCGGACGGCGCGGCCGCGGCTGCCACTACGTCGGCGACGCCCGCTTCGTGGCCGGCGACGACGACAACCTCAACCGCTCCTATACCGGGAGCAAGCCGCAGTTCCTCGCGCTGGCGCCGTGGGTCGCGCCCGACGGCTCGCGCGCGACGCTGCGCGCCGCGGGGGACGCCCTGCCGCGTACCGACCGCTACGTCCAGACCGCGCTGATCGCCGATCTTCCGTTCCCCGTGGACCGCGCCCGGCCGGGCTGCATGGTGGCCGGCCGATGACCGACGTGAGTGGAGACCGGGTGGGTGAGGACCGGGTCCGCGTCTCGCGACGTCAGGCGATCGCCGCCGCGGCCGCCGCCGCGCTCGCCGCCGACGCCGCGTCGGCCGCGTCGGCCGCGTCGGCCGCAGCCAAGACCCGCCCGGGTCGCTCGGGCGCCGGCGCGCGCCGAGCCGACGTCATCGTCGTCGGCGCCGGCCTGGCCGGCCTGGCGGCGGCCTCAGACCTCGTCCACGCGGGACACTCGGTCGCGCTTGTGGAGGCGCGCGACCGCGTCGGCGGGCGCACGCTCAATCACCCGGTCGGCGATGGTGAGGTCGTAGAGGTCGGCGGCCAGTGGGTCGGCCCCGGCCAGGACCGGCTCATGGCCCGGGCCAGGGCACTGGACATCCACACGTTCAAGACCTACACCAAGGGCGCCCAGATCTTCGAGTACCTCGGGCAGCAGAGCCGCTTCACCGGGCTCATCCCGCCTCTGCCCCCGGCCGACGCCGCAGACTTCGGCGCGCTGCTCTCCAAGATCGTGGCGCTGACCTCGACGGTGCCGCTCGACAAGCCGTGGACGGCCCCCGACGCGCTCGCCCTCGACGGTCAGACGCTGGAGACGTGGAAACTGGCCAACTCGAGCACGCCGGGCGCGCGGTTCCTCTTCGACCTCGCCACCGAGTCGGTGTTCGCCGCCGAGCCCCGCGACCTCTCCCTGCTGCACGCGCTGTTCTACTACCACTCGGGCAACGGGGTGATCAACCTCTCGAGCACCGCCGGCGGCGCCCAGGACTCACGCTTCGTCGGCGGCTCCCAGCTCGTGTCGATCCGGATGGCCGAGAGCCTGGGCCGCCGCGTGGTCCTCAACGCGCCTGTGCGGCGCATCGCCCACACCGGACGCGGGGTCACGGTGACCACCGACGCGGGCACCTTCCACGGCAAGGCGGTCATCGTCGCCATGGCCCCGTCACTGGCCGGACGGATCGACTATGACCCGCCGCTCCCCGCCCAGCGCGACCAGCTCACCCAGCGCGTGCCCCAGGGCTCGGTGATCAAGTACGAGGCGGTCTACCCCAAGCCGTTCTGGCGCGCCGAGGGGCTCAGCGCCTACAGCAACAGCGACCGCTCGCCGGTCCGCCTCACCTATGACAACTCCCCGCCCAGCGGGACGCCCGGGGTGCTGCTGGGGTTCGCGACCGGCAGCGACGCCCGCCGCCTGACGACCCAGAGCGCGGCCGCCCGGCGCAGGGCGGTGCTCGCCTCCTTCACCCGGTTGTTCGGCGCCAGGGCGGCGCACCCGCGCATGCTCATCGAGCACAACTGGTCCGAGGAGCCGTGGACGCGCGGCTGCTACGAGGGCTACCTGCCGCCGGGCGTGTGGACCGACTACGGCGCCGCGCTGCGCGCGCCCATCGGCCGGATCCATTGGGCCGGGACCGAGACCTCCGAGGTGTTCATGGGCTATATGGACGGGGCGGTGCGCTCGGGCGAGCGCGCCGCCTCCGCGGTGCGCTCAGCATTCTGAGCCGCGGCGCCGGCGGCGATGAAGTCCGCCGCGCGCTCCCCGATCATCAGGCTGGGCGCGTTCGTGTTGCCCGAGGTCACCGCCGGCATGACCGACGCGTCGGCGACCCTCAGGCCCTCGATGCCGTGGACGCGCAGCCGCGGGTCCACCACCGCCTCATCGTCGACGCCCATCTTGCATGTCCCGACCTGGTGGTGGTAGCTGATCGCGGTGCGTCGCACGTAGTCGCGGACCCGGGCCGCGGTGGCGACCTCGGGGCCGGGATAGAGCTCACGCGCGCCCCATGCCTGGAGCGCGGGAGCGGTCCCCATCTCGCGAACCTGCGCCAGCGAGGCCTCGAGCGCCACGAGGTCCGCCTCCGCGGAGAGGATCTGCGGGTCGATGACCAGGGGGTCGCCGACGGCCGGGCCGCTGAGGCGGATCGAGCCCCGGCTCTGCGGGCGGACCATCCCGCCCAGGAGCGTGAACGCGTTGGGCGGCCCCTCCATCCATGGCTCGTAGAGCGGCACGCTGAAGTGGATCGGCTGGGTGTCGGGACCGGGCAGGTCCGAGCGGCTGCGCCACCACAGGTGAGTCTGGATCGGCGACAGGCCCTCGGTGAAGGGAACGATCTCCTGCTCGGCCGACCAGATCGACGGTGACAGCAGGTGGTCGTGGAGGTTGAGGCCGACACCGGACAGGTCGGCGGTCATGTCGATGCCCAGCGCACGCAGGTCGCCGGCGGGTCCGATGCCCGATCGCAGCAGCAGAGCCGGCGACTCGATCGCCCCCGCGCTCACAACGACCTCGAAGCCGGTATGGGCGCGGTGCAGGTCGCCGTCGTGGGCGAACTCGACTCCGATGCACCGCGTCCCCTCCAGCAGCAGGCGATGCGCGTGGGCCCCGGTGATCACCCGCAGGTTGGGGACGTCCATCACCGGTCGCACATAGGCCACCGCCGCGCTGTGGCGCTTGCCGTCGCAGATGGTGAGCTGCATCTGGGCCACGCCGTCCAGGACGCCGCCGTTGTAGTCGGGGTTGCGGGCCACTCCGATCTCCTGGGCGGCGGCGATGAATGCCTCGTGGACGGGAGCGAGCTCGTACCGGCTCATGATCCGCAGCGGGCCGCCGCTGCCGTGCAGCTCCGAGCTGCCGCCGTCGAAGTCCTCCATGCGCACGAACGCCGGGAGCACGTCGTCCCAGCCCCAGCCCTCGGCCCCGAGCCGCACCCACTCCTCGTAGTCGGTGCGCGCGCCGCGCACGTGGATGAGCCCGTTGAGGCAGCTCGACCCGCCCAGCACCTTTCCGCGCGGCCAGTGCAGCGCGCGGTCGGCCGCCTGGGCCTGCGGGGTGGTGTGGTAGGCCCAGTCCTCGGGGGCCAGCCACAGCTCGTGAAAGCGCGCGGGGTCGTGGATGGCCGGGCTGTCGTCGGGACCGCCGGCCTCCAGCAGCAGCACGTTGACGCCGCCGTCGACCAGCCGGCGCGTCAGCGCGCAGCCCGCCGACCCGGCGCCCACCACGATCACGTCCGGCGCGAACCCGTCCAAGTCAAGGCTCATGTGTCCTCTCCGCTCCTCGCTGGGCGGTGGTCGCTGCGGCACGAGCGGCCACCAGGGGGGAGAGCGCACCCTATCCCAGTCAGGACTCCTGGATGTGGTCGGCTTCGTGGGCGCCCGGGAAGGGCCGGGTAAGGCAGAACTGGAGCAGCGTGGCCTCGGGGACGCCCTCCACCCCGGGGGTATCCGAGGCGATGCCCTGGGTGTGGGGATCGTTGGCGAAGCCGCCGACCTCGACCGAATGCTGAGGGGTGCGGTAGCCGGAGATCCCGATCAGGTGCAGGTGCAGCGCCTGGCCCAGCGCGTCCAGGCGCGCCGCGATGATCGGCGTCTCGTTGACGCTGTAGTTGGTCCCGGGGGCCTGGAAGAACCCGAACTCGCCGCCGTGGGCCACGAACGGGGTATTGACGCAGCCGCCGGGCGGGGCCACGCCGGTGCCGCCGCTGCCGTTGAGCGCCTGCTCGCGTGCGGCCTGGGCGTCGAGCACCGCGGCTTCGTGCTCGAGCGTCTTCTTGAGGGTGGTGAGCTTGGCCGCCGCGGCGCCGCGGATGTGCTCGGCGTGCAGCTGCTTGTCAACGATGCTCAGGCGCAGCTGCGCCACGTTGTCGCGCTCGACGAGGATCGCCGCGGCCTGCCGTCGACGGCGCTCCTGCACGGTCGTCAGCGCGACGGTCTGGGCCTGGACCGCTTTGCGGTCTGAGACCACGCGCTGCATCGTCTCGACGTTGCTGCGCCGGATGGCCGTGAGGTTGCGCACCCCGTTGACGAGCTGATCAAAGCCCTTCGCGTCGACCACGACACTGACGATGTTGGGCGGCGGCGATTCGTAGTCAGCGCGCAGCTGTGCGGCCAGCGTCGCCTGGTCGCGCGCTTCGGAGGCCTTCAGTCCGGTGAGCCGCTTGCGAGCTGAGGTGAGCTCGATGTTGACGTTGGTGAGCAGCCGCTCCTGGGCGCCGAGCGCGTTCTCGATCGCGCTCAGCCGCGCCTGCAGGTTGTCGATCGTCCCCTGGTAGCCCGCGATCTTCTGGCTCTGGGCCGAGATCTCCGACCGCAGCTGCTTGGCGCGGCCCTGTCCGGCCTGGTACTTGCTGCTCAGGTCCGCCCAACCGGGGACGGCCACGACCCCGAGCAGCAGGGCGGCCAGCAGAAACGGGTATGCGAAGCGACGGGCGTTGAGCATGCGGTCGTCGTGACAGCGTGCAGCGAGGCGGCCGGTGTGAGTGAGACAGTTTCACTCACGGCCGTCTGCTGCGGACGAGGCGAAGCTATCAAGACCGGCGGCGCAAGGGTGCTTTCTCCTGCGTGTGCAGTGAAAGTTGCACCGTTGCGCGCCATGACGCGCGCGGCGTCAGAGCCCGCGGTAGCTCGACGGACCCACCTGGCCCGTGGGCCCCACGCCGAAGTCGCCGTCGCACCCCCGGAACGTCGCCGAACCATGTTCGGACTGGGCCACCGTGGTGGCGATCTGGGGCCCGGCGGTGCTGCCGAGCGGCTTCGTGACCGACCTGGTGGTGGGCAGCCTGGTGGTCGTCGTGTGCGTGACGGTCGTCGTCGTCGTCTTGGTCGTCGGCGTCGTCTTCGTCGTCGGCGTCGTCGTCGTCTTGGTGGTCGGCGTCGTCGTCGTCTTGGTGGTCGACGTGGTCGTCTTGGTCGTCGTGGTCGTCTTGGTGGTGCTCGTCGTGGTCGTCTTGGTCGTCGTCGTGGTGGTGGTATGGACCGGAGTGGTCGTGGTGGTCGTCGTCGTCGCGGTGGTCGGCGTCGTCGTGGTGGTCACCGGCGGCGGCGGGACGGCCACGATCGGGGGCAGCGACGCGGCCGTCGTGGTGTCGGTCGTCGTCGTGCTGGTGGTGGTGGTGGTCTGCGGGGTTGTCGCCGGTGGCGGCGGGTTGCTACCGATGCCCGCGCCTACCCCGGAGCCACGATTGAGTTGGCCGCCGTTGTTGCTGGTGGCGCTCGAGGTGGTCGTACCCGGAGCGGCCGGGGCCACCCCCGAGCCTCGCGGCGCCGGAGCGCCGTTGCCGGACGGCTGGCCGATCACCGGACTGTGGCCCTGGAGCGCCGCGCCGGCGGCGGTGCCCTTGCCCGGCAGCGCCTGCTTGGCGTTCAGCGTGACGCGTGCCGAGAGGTTGCCGCCCGGGATGGCCGGGCCGCTGAACACCTGCCCCAAGGTACCCAGTCCCTGGAGGGGACCGCTGCCGGTCGCCGCAAATAGCACCGCGATGATCGCGGCGGGAATGAGAATGGCGACCAGCGACGCGCCGTAAATCTGTCGGCGCCACGCGCGGACGAGGCCCATTCTCCTGGAGGCTAGTGACGGTCCTTCTCGAAACCTCAGCAATTGGAGGTTCTTGTTACGAAAAAGCCGCATTACCTGCACGGAGACAAACATCTTGCATCGCGTCGCTACGATCGGCCGCGTCCTACAGGCTGATGGGTCGCTTCTCGATCGCACGCTCGCTGCGCCTTGCGC
Organism: uncultured Actinomycetota bacterium; assembly: GCA_963830945.1. Classification (GTDB taxonomy): domain Bacteria; phylum Actinomycetota; class Thermoleophilia; order Solirubrobacterales; family Solirubrobacteraceae; genus Palsa-465. The sequence goes on from CAWHOH010000007.1 coordinate 297,223, forward strand.
TGATTGGCCTCGCCATCGCGCTCGCGTCCGTGGCCGCGGCCGGGATCGCCAGCCTCTACAGCGCGCGCCAGCGCTATGAGAACGTCCTCGCCCGCAGCTCCGATCTGGGCACCGCGGTCGCGAATCTGACCAGCGCCGGCGTCGTCCAGGTCGAGATCGCCCACGACGCGACCGGGCCGCTGGCCCCCGCGGCGCGCCGGCAGGCCGCCGTGGCCTTCGACCGCTCGGCTCAGGCGGCCGCCGCGCTCGCCACCGCGGATTCCGTCAGCGCCAAGCTGCTCGCCCACCAGATCTCGCTCCAGCGCCTCGCCGTGGCCCAGGCCCAGTCGGGCCGGCTGAAGTCCGCCAGCGCCGGTGGCGGCACGCTGGCGAGCGCCGCCGCCGTGGCCGACCAGCTCCAGGCTCGCCAGCGCGTCCGCCAGCAACTGGCGTCGGACCGCGACCGCAACCAGTCGCGCGACGCGATCACCATCGCGATCGTCGCCGGGGTGCTGGCGCTGATCGCCGCGCTCATCCTCATCGCCGGTCTGGTGCGCTCGATGCGCCGCCCCCTCGACGAGCTCGTCGGCGCCAGCGGCGAGCTGGCCTCGGGCAAGCTCGAGCGCCGGGTCCAGCCGGGAGGCCCGCGTGAGCTGCGCGAGCTGGGACTGGCCTTCAACGCCATGGCCGACGATCTGGCCTCGGCACAGCGGCGCATCGAGGACGAGCGCCGCCGGCTGGCGGTGACGATCGAGAGCCTCGGTGACGGGCTCATCGTCACCGAGTCGGAGTCCAGCGCCATCGCCACCATGAACCCCCGCGCCGCCGAGCTCGTGGGCGAGCTGGCGCGCGGCAAGAGCGTCGACGACCCCGACAGCCCGCTGCCCGCGCTGCACACGGCGCTGGAGCGCGAGGTGGTCATCGACCACGGTGGGCGGATCCTGGCCGTCACCGCGGCGCCGCTGGGCGACGACACCTCCAGCGGCATCGTCTGGACCGTGCGCGACGTCACCGAGCGAGCGCGGCTGGAGCGGGCCAAGTCCGACTTCGTCGCCACCGCCTCGCACGAGCTGCGCAGCCCGCTGACCTCGATCAAGGGCTTCGTCGAGCTGCTCGAGCGCAGCCCCGACAGCATGTCGGCCCGCCAGCTGGAGTTCCTGGACATCATCAAGCGATCCACCGAGCGGCTCGTGGAGCTCGTCAACGACCTGCTCGACGTCGCCCGCCTCGAAGCCGACCACGTCGAGATCAACGCCCGCCCGATCGACGTGGGCGAGGCCGTCCAGGAGCTCGCCGAGCTGATGGGAGCACGGATCGCCGCCAAGCATCAGACGTTGGGCACCTATGTCGCCCCGACGCTGCCGCTGGCCATGGCCGACCCCGAGCGCATCCGTCAGGTGATCGGCAACCTGCTCACCAACGCCCACCTCTACACGGGCGAGGGCGGCCGCATCCACGTCGGCGTCGAAGCCGACCGCGCGTGGGTGCGCATCGTGATCGCCGATACCGGCATCGGGATGACCGCCGAGGAGACCGACCGCGCCTTTGAGCGCTTCTACCGTGCGCGCAGCGGCAACGAGTCGGCGCCCGGCACCGGGCTGGGGCTCTCCATCGTCAAGTCGCTGGTCGACCTGCACCATGGGCTGATCGAGGTCGACTCAGAGCCCGGCCGCGGCACCACGTTCCACGTGCTGCTCCCGGCCGCGGTCTCCGCCGACGACGAGAGCTCGCTGGACGTCATCCAGGGGCGCCGCGTGCTCATCGTCGACGACGAGCCCGAGGTCGCCGAGCTCATCGCCGACCAGCTCGCGCCACTCGACGTGGACACCGCGATCGCCACCAGCGGCGAACAGGCCCTGGTGGCGCTGCGCGGCGAGCGCTTTGACGCCGTGACCCTCGACATCCTCATGCCCTCGATGGACGGGTTCGAGGTGCTGCGCCAGATCCGGGCCGACCCCGACCTGCGGGCCACGCCGATCGTCTTCGTGTCCGTGTTCTCGGCGCGCAGCGAGCTCTCGGGCGAATGGGTGGTGGCCAAGCCGATCGACGCCGCCGAGCTGCGCCACGTGCTTGCCGCGGCCGTCCGTGCGGGCCGCAGCCGCGTGCTCATCGTTGGGCGCGAGGAGCTTCAGGCGACGCTCGAGCCTGCTCTGGACGAGCTCGGGATCGAGCACCAGTGGGAGACGTCCGGTGCGGCAGCCGCACGAGTGTGCGGGGAGCGGCGGTTCGAAGTCGCCCTGATCGATGTAGGAATTCGTAACCCTCAGGCGGTTTTGCAGGCTTTGGACCTGCGCGGTCGTCGACTTCGGCGCGCGGTGATCCTATTCTCAGACGGAGAATCGCCGACACCCTCGGGTATCGTCAATCTGGGGATTGAGGTCGTACCGGTCCAGGACGCCGCCCAGGCCCTTCTATCTGCATTGCGCGGAGATCGAGAACAAGTGAGTCGAGTTGCCGGTGGAGCTCAACACAGAGGCTGAGCTCACGCGAGAGATCGCGCGGCTTCGTGCTGAGCTGGCTCGCCGTGAGCGCGAGGCGGCCGACAAGGAGCTGCAGCTCGAGCGCTACGCGGCCGACCTGCGCGACACCTTCAAGGAGGAGCGCGCACTCACCCAGCAGCTGACGCGCTCCTACCGCGCCACCGTGCGCGCGCTGTCTAACGCCGTCGAGGCCCGGGACGCCTACACCGGAAAGCACGCCGAGCGCGTCGCCGCCTACGGGATCGAGATCGCGCGGGCCGCCGGGGTGCCGCGACCCGACGCGCCCGAGCTCGAGTTCGGCTTCCTGCTGCACGACATCGGCAAGGTGGCCGTGCCCGACTCGATCCTCTATAAGCCGGGCCCACTCACCTCCGAGGAGCGGGCGCTGATGGCCCGCCACCCCGCCATCGGCGCCGAGATCGTCGGGCAGATCGAGTTCCTCACCGAGGCAGCCGAGATCGTGCGCTCCCACCACGAGCGCTGGGACGGCATGGGCTACCCCGACGGGCTGGCGGGCGAGCAGATCCCGCTGGCGGCGCGGGTCTTCGCCGTCGCCGACGTGCTCGACGCGCTCACCACAGATCGCCCGTATCGCGCCGGGTTTCCCCTGCGCCAGGCCCGGGCGATGATCATGGAGGAGTCCGGCACCCACTTCGACCCCACCGTGATCGAGGTCTTCCGCGACATCGAGGACGCGACGTTCGTTCAGATCGGGCGCGACGCATGGTAATCCGACCGGGAGGGGCCCGATGAAGCGCGGCGTGCTGGTCGTCGACGACGACCCATTCATCCGCAAGCTGGTGTCCACGACGCTCGAGGACGTCTCCGAGTTCCAGCTCTTCGAGGCGGGCGACGGCATCCAGGCGATGGAGGTCGCCGAGCGCGAGCTGCCCACGATCGTCTTCCTCGATGTCGACATGCCTCGCATGGACGGCATTGCCACCTGCCGGGAGCTGCGCAGCAACCCGGCGACGAGCGCCGCCACCATCGTGATGCTCACCGCCTCGCACGGGGACCGCATCGAGGCCCAGGCCGAGGCGGCCGGCGCCGACCTGTTCCTGACCAAGCCGTTCAGCCCGCTGGACCTGCTCCGGCTCGTCGATCGCCTCGGCGCGCAGAGCGACCGGGTCGACGGCGCTCAGCACTGACCCGCCGCCCGGCAGGGCGCGGCCGGGCCGCACAGGGACGCGCCGCGTCCGATCGCGCGTGCGGGGCCATGCCCCGCGGGCGCGTCAGCCGACCTTGATGAGGACGACCGTGTTGATGGCGAACAGCACGGCGAAGAGAACCGTCCAGCGGTTCAGGTTGCGCTCGACGAGCGAGCCGCCACCCAGCGGCCCCGCGCCGGTGCCGACGCCGAAGGCGCCCGACAGGCCCGCGTCCTTGCCCGAGTGCATGAGGATGAGGAAGATCACTCCCGCGCTGAGGAAGATCTGGACGACGTCGAGGATCGCGGTCATGGACTGGATCCTATCCGCTCGTGCGAGCTGGCCTCGTCGAGTCGGTGCAGGATGTCCACCGCCTCGGCACGCAGCGATCCGTCAAGTGCCGCATAGTCCTCGTCGGAGAGCTTGCCCGTGCGCACGTCGAGCTCGGCGTCGCGGATCTCGCGGTACTTGGCGTCGCGCGCCGCCTCCAGCTCGGCGATGTCGGCAGCCGCCTTGCGCGGGTCATCGTCCGGGCGGCGAGCCGCGCGCAGCGGACCGGTGATGAGGAAGACCACCCCGGCCAGCACGACGAGGACGAGGACGTAGGCCACCGTCAGACCAGCTCGCGCTCGCGCTCGGGCTCGGGAGCCGGCGAGGTTGCCGGCAGCGTCACCAGCCTGCCCAGGCGGCGCACCGAGAGCCCTCCGCGCGGCGACCGGCGCGGGACCGGCCACAGGGCGATGAGGCCGCCGAGGGCGGCGATGATGGCGCCGATCCAGAGCCACATGACCAGCGGCGAGACCTCGATGAGGAAGGTCGAGGCCCACGGCTGGGAGACGAACCGCTGGGCCACGTCGTTGATGAACAGGTCGCGCAGCTGGAAGATGGTGTTCAGCTGCGAGGCCCGCTGGGCGGGGGGCTGGCCCTCCGCGGCCAGGATGGCGCGGCCGAACTTCACGTCACCCTGGCTGACCAGGCCCTGCAGTCGGCCGAGATTGGGCGAGATCACCACCCACAGGTCGCGCAGCGCACCGGAGTCCAGGCCGACGCGGCTCTCGGTCTGGGCGCCGTCTGAGGTATTGAGGAAGCGCCCGATCGGGTGCATCCCGTCAAGCGACGGGTACAGGCCGTAGCTGGTGTGCAGCGTGGTGACCCTGCGGCCGCCCTTGGTGACGTCCAGATCGGCGCCGAAGGAGATCTTCTGCGCCGTCGCGTGGGCGGTGGGGTGCGTGTACTTGACCGTGTAGCCGTCGAGGTGCACGCTCTGGCCCGGCTTGAGGATCGCCTGGCGCTGATGCTGGAACGAGGTCGACCCCGCCACCCCCACCAGGGCCACCGCCACCCCGGCGTGGACCAGGTAGCCGCCGTAGCGCCGCCGGTTGCGCCGGACCAGCGCCACCAGCGCGCCGGCCCGGGACTCGCCGGTCATGGCGCGCCGGGCGCGCGCGCCGCGGAAGAACTCCTGCGCCACGGTGGCCACCACGAAGGCCCCGAAGCCGAACATGATGTAGGCGAACGCGTGGTTGGTCACCCCGGAGACGAAGGCGAGCGCCAGCAACGTCGCCAGCCCCACCGCCACCGGGAAGGCGAAGCTGCGCTTGAGCTTGGCCGGCGTCACCCGCCGCCACGCGATGATCGGCCCGATCCCCGAGAGCACCACGACGATGAGCGCCAGCGGCACGACGAAATGCGCGTACACGGGCGGACCCACCGACGTCTGCGTGCCGGTGATCGCCTCGGAGATCAGCGGGAAGAAGGTGAGCCAGAACACCACCGCCGCGACCGCCACCAGCACCACGTTCTGCAGCAGGAAGACGCCCTCGCGTGAGATCAGCGAGTCCAGCCGGTGCTCGCTGCTCAGCCGGTCGCGCCGGTAGGTGACCAGCCACACCGAGCCGAGCACCATCGCCGCGATCAGCAGCACGAACGAGACGTTGAGCGTCGGGTCAGAGACGAAGGCGTGGATGGAGCTGAGGATCCCCGAGCGCACCAGGAAGTCTCCGATGATCGCCAGGGTCCCCGTGAGCAGGACCAGCGAGGCGTTCCACACCTTCAGCATCCCCCGCTTCTCCTGGATCATGATCGAGTGGATGTAGGCGGTGCAGACCAGCCAGGGCATCAGCGCCGCGTTCTCCACCGGGTCCCACGCCCAGTAGCCACCCCAGCCCAACTCGGTGTAGGACCAGCGCGCGCCCAGGAGGAGCCCCACCCCCAGGCACAGCCACCCGGCCAGGGCGAAGCGGCGCGTCACCTGGACCCACTCGGCGCCGACGCGGCCGCTCACCAGGGCGCCGATGCAGAACGCGAAGGGCACCAGCAGCAGCGTGAACCCCGAGTACAGCATCGGGGGATGGATCATCATCGTCGTGTGGCGCAGCAGCGGGTCAAGCCCCGCGCCCTCGGGCGGCGGGTTGGCCTTCGTGGCGAACGGGTTGGCGAACAGCACGATCAGCGCGACGAAGAAGATGGCCATGCCGAACAGGACCGACTGGGCGTAGGGCACGATCTCGCGCACGCGCCTGCGCGTGATCAGCAGCGCCAGGCTGGACCAGAACGCCAGCAGCATCACCCACAGCAGCAGCGAGCCCTGCTGCGTGGACCAGATCGCCGCCGCCCGGTAGAAGAACGGCGTCGTGGTGCTCGAGCCGCTGGCGACGATGTTGTAGGAGAAGTCCGAGCTGATGAAGGCGACGTCGAGGATCACGAAGGCGACCGCCGACATCCCCAGGATCGAGTACATCGCCCGGCGGCCCGAGTCGACCCATTCGCCGCGGCCCGAACGGGCGCCATAGAGCGTCGCGCCCAGCCCGTAGACCGAGCTCATCAGGCAGAGGATCAGCAGGACGCGACCGGCGCCGGCCATCAGGTCGCGCTATCCATCAATACGAGCCGGACGCTGCCTGGTACTTGGAGGGGCACTTCGTGGTCAGCGTATTGGTCTCGCCGACGTAGGGGCCGCCGCCGGTGCCTCTGGACGTCGACCAGGACGCCGCGGCCCGGCGCGAACGGGTCGGGGATCTCGCCGGTGTAGCGGACGGGCACCGACATCCTCAGCTTGGGGTCGCGCACCCGGAACTTCAGCACGGCGCCGTCGTGCTGCCACCGAGCCGTTGAGGACGGTCCCGGCCAGGATGTAGGTCTGGCCCGGACGGGCCTTGTGGACCAGCTGCGACGCGGTGACCTCGTCGCGGCCGGCCGTGAAGCTGGTGTAGACCAGCGCCGTCGCCAGCAGCAGCGCGACGGTGAGGGCGATCGTGAGGCGAACGGCGCGCTTGCGGCTTGGATCCATGCCGCAGCCCATTTTCACACACCGCCCGCCGGTAGCCGCCGGTGGCCGGGGAGGGCCAGCGCCGGTCAGTCCGTCCGCTGGCGGCGACCTCGTCACCCGCGAGATCCCTCTCCCCGTCCAAACTCCAAACTCCGAATTGTTAGCGGACTGTTAAGAGCGAGGAGTTTATGGCCTGGGCGCGAAACCTTTCCGCACGGATGCCGTTCCTCGCCTATGACAGTGCTGGCTAGAACCAAGAGCGGCGTCGACAGGATTCGGCGCAACCGCGAGGGGCGCCCGGTTCACGTCGCCGATGCGCAAAGATGTCGCCGCGGCTGTGACCACCGAGGAAGCACGCCCGTCCGGCGTCGCCGGCGTGAGGCCGGCGGGATGCAGGACGAGGCGGTGTACACGTGCGAGTGCGGGTTCGTGTTCCACGCTCCGGTGTCGACATCGGTCGGCTGCCCCCATTGCGGCGGCGCTCAGGCCTGGTAGACGCCCGAGACCAACTGCCCCGCGGCGGGCACCCGAACTGATTGAATCCCGGCTCCGGAGACGCCGGTGGAGAGGTACGCCCGTCGTGAGAAGAGCCGTCATTGCCCTGCTGGTGAGCTGTGCCGCGCTGGCCTGCCTGGCCGCGCCGGCGCTCGCGCGCTGACGCCTACCCGGGCATGGAGCACCTGCACTTCGCCGCCGGCCCGTACCGCATCACGCCGGGCGCGAACCTCATCCTGCTGGACACCAACCACGTGCCCAAGCCCAACCAGGACGGCTACATCGTGCGCGATGGCGCCCAACCTCCGCTACGCGCGGCCCGGCGGGAAGTGCTGCGGCGGCATCCCCCGCGTCGACGTGATCCACCTGCATCACGGCGTGTGGCTGAGCAACGGGACCGCCGGCGAGGGCGAGGGCAATGGCTTCGGCGGGCTCTACCCGTTCATGGCCTCGGGCGAGGAGAAGACGGTCTACGAGTTCCCGCACGGCTACGGGTATCCCGTGGGCGCCTCGGACACCTGGATCCTCAATTACATGATCCACAACCTCACCTCCAAGGCGGCGCAGGTCTACATCACCTACGACATCGACTTCGTGCCCGCCAGCTCGCCGGCGGCGGCGCAGATCACCCCGGTGCACCCGATCTGGATGGACGTCGAGGACCACAACATCTATCCGGTGTTCAACGTCCATCGCCACAGCGGGGTCAACGGGAAGTTCACGTTCCCCGACATGGCCAAGCACCCCTACGCGGCCGGCACGCCGCCGCTCAACGAGTTCACCGTCGACCATCCCGGGACGCTGGTCGCCACCGCCGGCCACCTCCATCCCGGCGGGCTCTATGACGACCTCGACCTCATCCGGCCGGCCACCAAGCCGGCGCCCGGGACGATCGCGGGCACGGTGCCCGACTCAGTCCGGCTGTTCCGCTCCAACGCGCACTACTTCGACAAGCGCGGCCCGATCAGCTGGGACATGGCGATGACCGCGACCCCGTCTGACTGGCGCCCGCAGGTCAAGGCCGGCGACGTGCTGCGCATCAGCTCCACCTACAACACGACGCGCGCCTCCTGGTATGAGTCGATGGGGATCATGGTCGTGTGGGAGGCGTGGAACACCGACGGCGGCACCAACCCCTTCGCTCGCGCCATCGACGAGCGCGGACACGTCACCCATGGCCACCTGGCCGAGGACAACAACCACGGCGGCGCCTACCCGCTGAGCACCACCGCCACCGCCTTTCCCGACTGCTCGCGCAAGACCGTCCAGATCTCCGAGTTCCAGTACAACCCCGGCGACTTCACCTCGACGGGCATGAACCGGTGCATCCCGACCGTTGCGAAGGGCCACTCGATCACGTTCGTCAACGACGACGCCAGCCCGCTCTCCCCCGGCAACCCGTTGAGCCCGACCCGGGCCTACCTGGACTCGGTCTTCCACACGGTGACCTCGTGCCAGAACCCGTGCGGGCTGAACACCGGGATCTCCTACCCGCTGGCCAACGGGCCCGGGGGCTACGACTCCGGGCAGCTCGGCCTGGGTACGCCGGCGACGGGCAAGCTGAGCTGGAGCACCCCGGCCAACCTCAAGCCGGGCACCTACACGTTCTTCTGCCGGATCCACCCGTTCATGCGGGGCGTGTTCCGGATCATCGGCTGACGCGCGGCCCTCGCCGTTCCTGCGACCACGTGAACGCAAAATAAGCGCCGCATGCGGGCTTATTTTGTACACCCACGCGTCCGCGGCGGGACGTGTGTCATCTGGTGGTTGCTGAGCAACCACAACTTGCACAACGACCCGCTCAGGCCAGCGCGCCCGTGACCGCCTCGACCGCCGCCACGATCTGGCCTGAGCGCACCATCGCGTAGGCGGCCTCGATCTCGGGGGCCAGGTAGCGGTCCGGGCCAGGCCCGCCCACGCCGGGCGCGCCGCCCACCCCGGTCCGCAGCGCCGCGATCACCGCGCCGCTCGCCGGCCCCGGCTCCAGCGGGGCGCGCAGCTCCACCCCGCGCGTCGCGGTCACCAGCTCCACCGCCAGCACCCGGGCCAGCCCCTCCACGGAGCGCCGGAGCTTGCGCGCCGCCGACCACCCCATCGACACGTGGTCCTCCTGCATCGCCGAGCTGGGGATCGAATCGACCGAGGCGGGGACGGCGAGGCGCTTGAGCTCGGAGACGATCGACGCCTGCGTGTACTGGGCGATCATCAGTCCCGAGTCCACCCCCGGATCGTCGGCCAGGAACGCGGGCAGCCCGTGGCTGCGCGCGGGATCCAGAAAGCGGTCGGTCCGCCGTTCGGCGATGCTGGCGACATCCGCGGCGACGATCGCCAGGAAGTCCAGCACGTAGCCCAGCGGCGCGCCGTGGAAGTTGCCGTTGGAGGCCACCCGGACCTCGTCCCCCCCGCCCGCGATCACCGGGTTGTCGATCGCCGAGGCCAGCTCGCGCTCGGCCACCGAGGCGGCGTGAGCGACGGTGTCCCGCGCCCCGCCCACCACGGCGGGAGCGCAGCGCAGCGAGTAGGCGTCCTGCACCCGGGGATCCTCAGGCCCGCGGTGGCTGGCCACGATCGGGCTGCCGGCCAGCACCGCGCGCATGTTGGCCGCCGACACCGTCTGGCCCGGCTGGGGCCGCAACCGCTGCAGGTCCTCGGCGAATACCGCATCGGTGCCGAGCAGCCCCTCGACGCTCACAGCGGCCGTGATGTCAGCGGTGGTGAGCAGGACCCGCAGGTCCGCACACGCCAGGACGAGCATGCCGAGCATCCCGTCGGTCCCGTTGATCAGCGCCAGCCCCTCCTTCTCGGCCAGCTCCACCGGCTCGATGCCCACCGCGCCGCAGCGCCTCCGACGCCGGAACCAGGGCCCCGACCGCGTCGCGCACCTGACCCTCACCCATCACCGCCAGCGCGCAGTGGGCCAGCGGGGCCAGGTCCCCCGAGCAGCCCAGCGACCCGAACTCATAGACGACCGGCGTCAACCCGGAGCTGAGCAGCGCGGCATAGGCCATCGCGGTCTGGCGGCGTACGCCGGTGTGGCCGGTGGCCATCGTCGAGAGGCGCAGGAGCATCATCGCCCGCACCACCTCGCGCTCCACCTCGTCCCCCGATCCGGCCGCGTGACTGCGGATGAGCGAGCGCTGCAGTTGGGTGCGCTTCTCGGGCGGGATGTGGCGGCTCGCCAGGGCCCCGAAGCCCGTCGAGACGCCGTAGTGCGGGCGGACGTCCTCGGCCAGGGCATCGATCGTCGCGCGTCCGGCATCGATCGCGGCCAGGGCCTCGGAGCTCAATTGCACCGCTGCGCCGCCACGGGCGACGTCAACGACCTCGGCGGGCGTGACCGGGCCCACGCCCACGGTGACGATGGTCTGTGTCTCCATGGCGCTGCATTGAACGACAGCGCGACCGCGGATGTCGGGCGCCCTCGGCGGGCGGGCCGTTTGCGCAAGTTTCACCCGGCACGGGCGTTCCAGAGATCACCGTCCACCGGAAAGGAGCTCCGTCCGATGTTCCGACGTTCTGCAGGGTCGCTGGTCTGCGCCATTCGCCCTGCTCGTCGCCGCGACCGCCGCCAGCGCCGCTCGAGCCCCGCGCATCACTGGGGCACGCCCGAACCGACGCCGCTGATGAAGGACGTCGACCACGGCGAACACGGCTCCGATCCAGACGGGTTAGCGACCCCCGGTAGCAAGAGGCAAGCGGTGTCCGGGCGCTCGGGAGGCGCTCGGGCACCGCGCACTTGGATCGGCGTCCGCCGCTGTTAAGTCCGGCGGGGGTGCAGCGGTGCCGGCCGATGACAGGAGCACGACCTTCGCCGCGCCCGTCTCGCACGTTTCCCCTTGTCCTCCGCGCTGGACGGGGGCGTTCTCTCTCTCCCGGCCCATCGTCGAGCTGGCGACGGGCCGGGTCGTCGGCTATGAGGCGCTGGCGCGCGGGCCACAGGGCTCCCCGGCTCGAGTGCCCCGGCCGCCCTGTTTGCGGCGGCGCGGGCCGAACACCCGCTCGCCGAGCTCGATCTCGCCTGTGCTCGGGCGGGCGGTCACCGGCGCGTTGCATGGGCGGCTCCACGCCCCGGCGACGCTCTTCGTCAACGCCGAACCCGAGGCGCTGTCGGCCAGCGCGATGACGCTCTCCGCGCTGGCGGCCGGAACGCACCTTCCGATCGTCGTCGAGATCGCGGAGCGAGCCCTGACCGCCCGGCCCGCGGAGCTGCTGGACGCGGTGGACCGTCTGCGTGCCGGCGGAAGTGGCCAGGGCAGTCGGTGGCCGGAGGCGGGACTCGGCATCGCGCTGGACGACGTCGGCGCCGATGAACGCTCGCTGGCCCTCCTTCCGCTGCTGCGCCCCGACATCGTCAAGCTCGACATGTCCCTGATCCATAGTCACCCCAGCCGGATGTCAGGCGAGGTGATGAACGGCGTATGCGCTTACGCCGAGGCCACCGGCGCCGGCGTCGTGGCCGAGGGCATCGAGGACGAGCGTCACTTGCTGGCGGCCGAGTCGCTCGGCGCCACGCTGGCCCAGGGCTGGTACTTCGGCCGTCCCGGCCCGCTGCCGGTCTACCCGCACGTCGCCGAGCCGGCCACCTCGCTCCGCGTGCCTCCGCGCGTCGTGGTCCCGTCGCCGGTCGCCCTCGTCCACCGCCGCCGTATCCTGCGCGCGCGGACGCAAGGACGTGCTGCTCAGCGCGTCGCGCGCGCTCGAGGCCAAGGCCCTGCAACGGTGGAGAGTCTCACGGGGTCGGGTCGGCGGGCGGCCTTCCAGGACGTCCGGCACTTCACGTCGGCCACCCGAGCTCGCTACGAGCGGCTTGCCGAGCGATCCGCGTTCGTCGCGGCGCTGGGCGTCGGGATGAGCGCCGAGCCTGTGCGCGGCGTGCGGGGCGCGGATCCGGTGGCGCCCCACGACGTCCTGCGTCACGAGTGGAATCTGGCGGTTCTCGGCCCGCACTACGCCGGAGCGCTCGTCGCGCGCGGGCTGGGCGACACCGGACCTGACCGTGACCGCCGCTTTGAGTTCGTGCTCACCTTCGACCGGGATCTCGTGGTCGATGTCGCCGCCGCCCTGGTCGGCCGGGTCGGCTCCATCGCCGGCTGGGACGCGCCGGCGCGCGGCGCTCATCGTAGGGGCGTATGCCAGCATCGGCGCCATGCCGAACACACCCAACGTCTATGACCAGCAGTTCGAATACGACGAGGCCGACCCGCCCGGCTACCGCGCCGGGGTGGCCCGCGTCGGCGGCGCGGCCGGCGGCAAGGACATCGTCATCAAGGAGTTCGAGATCCCGCCCGGCGAGACCCTGTGCCCGTACCACTACGAGTACGAGGAGGAGTGGCTCCTGGTGCTCGAGGGCAATGCCACCGTGCGCACCCCCGACGGCGAGCACGCGGCCCCGCGCGGAGCCCTGATGTGCTTCCCGGCCGGGCCCGCGGGCGCCCACAAGGTCGCCAACCCCGGTGAGGAGCCGGTGCTGGCGCTCATGTGGTCAAGCGCCCGGGAACCCTCCGTGTCGGTCTATCCCGACAGCGACAAGATGGGCGTCTGGGCGGGCGAGGATCACGTGCTCCTGCGCCGCTCAGACGGCCACGTCGACTACTACGAGGGCGAGCGGTAGCCGTTCACACACCGGCGATCCGCCCGCCCGCCGGCGGCTCAGACGCCGGCCATCGTCACCTGCGTGAGGCGGATGTGGTTGCCCGAGGGATCGCGGAAGCCCGCGTCGATCCCGTACGGCCGCTCCTCGGGCTCCTCGACGAACTCGACGCCCCGGCCCTTGAGGTCCTCAAAGTCCGCGCGGCAGTCCTCCGTGGTGAGGAACACCGTGCCGGCGACGCCCTTGGCCATGACCGCCTTGATCTGCTCGACGGTCTCGGCTTCGAACACGGGCGGCCCGGGGATGGCCATGAGGACGATCGAGACCTCGTCCTGGCCGGGAGGGCCGACGGTGAGCCAGCGAAAGTCGCCGAGCTCGGGGACGGTGACGTCGGACTTGATCTCCATGCCGACCTTCTGGGTGTAGAAGGCGAGGGCCTCGTCCTGGTTGTGGACCCACAGCTGTGCGCTGGCGATTCTCATGCTTGTCTCCTCCGGTGATCGGGTGGGAATGAATTGACGCCCGGCACGCTAATCGGGGGCTGGTCCGCTGTCTTCTCGAAATGTGCTGCGTTGCGGGCGGCCGTAGGCGCGCACGATGCAGCTGGGCACGACGGCCTGCGCGGCGGCCGGCGGGAAGGCCGTCCGATAGGCCGTGGGCGACGCGCCATAGGTGCGCGTGAAGCTCGAGGTGAACGACCCGAGGCTCTGCAGCCCGACCGAGAAGCAGATGTCGGCCACTGACCGGTCGGTGTTGCGCAGCAGCGCCGCCGCCCGCTCGAGGCGGCGCGTCAGCAGGTAGACGTGCGGCGAGACCCCGAAGGCGCGCCGGAACTCACGGCTGAAGTGGGCCCGTGACAGGCCGGCCGCGGCCGCCATGTCATCGACCCCCAGTGGGTCGGCATACCGCGCGTCGGCCAGGTCCTTGGCTCTGAGCAGATGGCGGGCTCGGGGGGCGTACAGCATGCCCGCTGAGTATCGCGGGTAGCGACCCGTAGATAATGGCCCCAATGCCCAAGGAAGCGCGACTCAAGCAGACCCCCGGGGGCAAGGTGCCCGAGGGTGCCGGCTGGTTCGTGCTCAACGCCCGCGAGGCGCGCTGGCTCAGCGGTGACTTCGGCGCCTACACGCGCTTTGAGGGCGACGAGCGGTGGCGCCACCTGGGCGTCAACATCGGCGTGCTCCAGCCCGGCCAGCCCGCCTGCTACTACCACGGCGAGTCAGACCAGGAGGACTTCCTGGTCCTCAGCGGCGAGTGCCTGCTGCTCATCGAGGGTCAGGAGCGCCGGCTGAGGGCGTGGGACTTCGTCCATTGCCCGCCGTGGACCGAGCACGTCTTCGTCGGCGCGGGCGACGGTCCGTGCGCGGTGCTGGCGATGGGCAGCCGCACCGGCGACCAGACGATCTATCCCGAGTCCGAGCTGGCCCAGCGCCACGGGGCCGGGGTCAAGCGCGAGACGCGGGAGCCGTCCGAGGCCTACGACGGGATCGCCGACGACGTCGACACCCCGTATCAGGCCGGTTGGCTCCCGGAGCTTTAGATGGCCGCCGAACGATCTGGACGGACGGACCTTCCTCGTCACGCGGCGCCAACACCGGGATCGGCCGCGCCACCACCGAGGGGCTGGCCGCGCGCGGCGCCACGGTGTACATGGCGTGCCGCAACGAGGCCAAGGCCCGGACGGTGCTCGAGACGATCGCCGGCGGCGACCGGCAACGAGAACCTGCACCTGCTGTCACTCGACCTCGCCGACCTGGGGTCGGTGCGGTCGTGCGCCGAGGCGTTCCTCGAGACCGGCGCACCGCTGCACGTGCTCGTCAACAACGCCGGGCTGGCCGGCAAGCGCGGGCGTGACCGCCAGCGGCTTCGAGCTGGCCTTCGGCACCAACCACGTCGGCCCGTTCCTGTTGACGCAGCCTCCTGCTCGACCGCCTGCGCGCGAGCGCGCCCGCCCGGATCGTCACCGTCTCCTCCGAGGGTCACTACCGCGTGGAGGGGATCGACTACGACGCCGTCCGCCGGGCCACCCGCACACGCACGGCGTTTCACGAGTACTGCGTCTCCAAGCTCGCCAACGTGCTCCACTCCCAGGAGCTCGGCCGGCGGCTCCAGGGGTCGGGCGTGACCACCTACTCGCTGCACCCCGGGACGATCGCCTCCGACGTGTGGCGCGAGGTGCCGTGGCCGATCCGGCCCCTGCTCAAGCTGCGCATGCGCTCGCCCGCCGAGGGCGCCCAGACCTCGCTCTACTGCGCGACCTCGCCCGAGGTGGCCGGCGACACCGGCCTCTACTACGACGACTGCCGTCGCAAGGAGCCCAGCCGCCACGCGACGGCGGCCGCTCGCCGCCGAGCTGTGGGAGCGCAGCGAGGCCTGGGTCAACGGGGCCTGACCGGCCGCACCTCTCAACGGCCGCCGCGACGCGGCCTCACGCCTCAGCCGCCGTTACCGTCGGGCAGCCGCCATCCCGGGGAGGTCGGGCAGCTTGAGCGCCGCGTCCGGCCCCCACGAGCCCGGCGCGTAGGGCCGCAGCTCCGGCGGCTCGTCGATGACCGGCGCGCAGACCTCCCACAGGCGCTCGATCTGCTCCGAGCGCGTGAACAGCAGGCGATCGCGCAGCATCACGTCGTGCAGCAGCCGCTCGTAGGCCTCGAGGCCGTCCTCGCCGTCGAACGCCTCATCGACGTCGAGGGTGAGCGCGGCGCGGCCCAGGTCGAGCACCGGCCCCGGGACCTTGGCCTGGACCTCGACGCGCACCTTCGGGTCGTCGGAGAGCTCGAAGACCAACTCGCTGGGGCGGACGCACTGCTCGGGCGTGTGGTTGGGAAACAGCCGCAACGGGGCGTTGTTGAAGCCGATCGTCACCGTCCGGCGCCCCTCGGCCAGCGACTTGCCCGTGCGCAGGTAGAAGGGGATCCCGCTCCAGCGCCACGTGTCGACCCACACCTCGAGCGCCGCGAACGTCTCGACCTCGGAGTCGTCAGCGACTCCGTCCTCGTCGCGGTAGCCGTCGTACTGGCCGAAGACCACCCGCGAGCGGTCCAGCGGCCGGATCGCCTCAAACAGCTTGGTGCGCTCCAGGTGCAGGCCCTCGGCGTCCACACGGCTGGGCGGCTCCAGGGCCACGATCCCGAGGATCTGGAGCAGGTGGGTCACCACCATGTCGCGAAACGCCCCGGTCTGCTCGTAGAACCCCGCCCGGCCCTGGATGTCCAGCGCCTCGGGCACGTCGATCTGGATGTAGGCGACGTGGTCGCGATTCCAGACGGGCTCGAACATCCCGTTGGCAAACCGGATGGCCAGGATGTTCTGGGCGGCCTCCTTGCCCAGGAAGTGGTCGATGCGATAGATCGAGTCCTCCTCCAGGACGTCGTGGAGGGTCGCGTTGAGCTCCTTGGCGCTGGCCTCGTCGTGTCCGAAGGGCTTCTCCACCACGAGCGAGCAGTTCTCCGCGATTCCGCTCACCCCGAGCATCCGCACCATCCCCTGCATCGCCCTCGGCGGGACCGACAGGTAGACGAGCCGCTCGCCCTCGGCGCCGATCTCCGCTTCGGCGTCCCTGACGGCCTGGGCCAGCTCACTGCCGTCCTCGGCGCTGGAGGCGACGAAGCTCAGACGCTCGGCGAACGCGTCCCAGTGGTCGTCGAGCTCGACGCGCCCGTACTGCTGGAGCGCCTCATTGATGTTCTGGCGAAAGACGTCGTCTGACCCCGGCGAGGTTCGGCCCGACCCGATGATCCGGAAGTCCTCGGGCATCAGGCCCTCGCGGAACAGGTGAAAGAAGCCGGGGAAGAGCTTGCGCTTGGCCAGATCGCCGGTCGCGCCGAACAGCACGAGCACTCGCTTGGACGGGCGCGGGAGGGCGCTCATCGGCTGATCCTGGCGGCCATTGAGGAGCAACCTACACGACGGTGAGGGTCGGGTTGCCGCCGCGTGGCCGCCACGTTGAAAGGTGGTTAGACGTGAGCATCCCGCCGTTTTGCGGAGGGATACTCGTTCTAGTGGAGGGCCACGCATGAACGGCGCATCACACGGACGTCGCCCGTTTCTCCGCTGGCACGGCGGCCGCCGGCCACGGGCGGGGCTGGCGGGGCTCGGCGTCTGCCTGATCGCGGGCTGCCTGGCCTTCCTGCTGGCGGCCGTCGGCGGCGCCACACCGTCGCCGCGGTCCTCAGCGTCGGCGCATCGCCGGCACCGCCACACGCACCTGGCGCCTGTCCAGGCGGTGGTGTCGGTCACCGCCGACGCCGCGCGCACCGCCGTCCCGGCCTCCTATCTGGGGCTGTCCACCGAGTACTGGGCGCTGCCTCTGTGGTCGGGCGAGATGCCGCTGCTGGAGCGCGCCCTGTCCCTGGTGCGCGTCCGCGGGGCCGGGCCGCTGATCCTCCGCGTGGGCGGCGACTCCGCCGATCATGCGTTCTGGGACCCCAACGCGGGGGCGGGCGGGATCCGTCCTCCCCCCTGGGCCTTCTCGCTGGCGCCGAGGTGGCTCGGCCAGGCGCGCGCGCTGGTGCGCATGCTCGGCGTGAGGCTCATCCTGGACCTCAACCTCATCACCGACACTCCGAGCGCCGCCGCGCAGTGGGCACGCGCGGCCAAGGCGGGCCTGCCGCCGCGCAGCATCGACGCCTTCGAGGTCGGCAACGAGCCGGACATCTACAGCCGGGCCGATTGGAGGGCCATCACCGCCGAGCGCGACCTGAACACCCGGACCGCGGGCGGGGCGGCCGGGCACCGGTTCAGCGGGACGTCCCTGCCGGCCGCGCTCACCGCCGGCGACTACGTGCGCGACTTCCACAGCTACGCCCGCGCCCTGGACGCGTTGGCCCCGGGGGCCATGATGGCCGGCCCGGCGCTGGCCAACCCCGTCCAGCATGGCCGCTGGGTTCAGACCCTGATCGACGGTGCCCGCCGCGACCTGGGGATGGTCACCGTCCACCGCTACCCCTACACCGGCTGTCCGGGGCGGCGCGGCACCCGCTCCTACGCCACGATCGGCCGCGTGCTCGGTCCCGCAGCCTCGACGGGCCTGGGCGTTGCCCTCCGACCACTCGTCGACGATGCCCACGACGCCGGTCTGCCGCTGCGCCTGACCGAGCTCAATTCGGTCAACTGCGGGGGCCGGGCCGGCGTCAGCGATGCGTTCGCCACCGCGCTGTGGGCCCCCGACGCGCTGTTCTCGCTGCTGCGCGCCGGCGTGGACGGCGTCAACCTGCACGTCCGCGCCGCCGCCATCAACGCCCCGTTCGCCCTCGGCCCGGGCGGTCTTCAGGCCCGCCCGCTGCTCTACGGGCTGATCCTGTTCGCGCACACCCTCGGGCCCGGACGCCCAGTTGGTGACGCTCCGCTCGCATCTGAGCCGGTCCGCGAACCTCGCGGCATGGGCGGTGCGGGTGGGACGCGACACCCTGCACGTCCTGCTCATCAACAAGAGCCGCCGCGCCGAGCGGGTGTCGCTGCGCCTGCCGGCGAGCGGTGCGGCCGGCGTGCAGCGCCTGCTCGCTCCGTCGGCGGCGGCGCGTTCGGGGGTCACCTTCGGCGGCCGCGGGCTCGGCGCCGACGGCCGCTGGCAGGGCCTGCCCGCGCGCCAGACGGTGACACCGCGTGCAGGCGCCTACGTGGTCAACGTGCGCAGCATGAGCGCGGCGCTGATCGCCGTCCGGGTGCGGCCAGGGCGCTGGCGCGCTCGGCTACGCAATGACCGACGACGGCGTGAGGCACGTAGCGCTCCTCCAGGCGCTCGACCTCGGCGTCGCTGAGCGACAGCTGCTCGGCGGCGAGCGCGTCCTGGAGATGCTCGAGCTTCGTCGCTCCGACGATGGGGGCGGTCACGCCGGGCTTGTCCAGCAGCCAGGCCAGCGCCACCTGCGCGGTCGATACGCCGCGCTCTGAGGCCACCTGGTCGGCGGTCTCGACCACGTCGAAGTCCTCGGGCCGTGTAGAGCGACTCGGCGAACGCGTCGGTCTGGGCGCGCGTGGTCAGCCGCTCCCCCGACCGCGTCCGGTTGCCCGTCAGCATGCCGCGCGCCAGCGGGCTCCACGGGATCACCCCGATCCCCTGGTCGACGCACTGGGGGATCATCTCGCGCTCCTCCTCGCGGTAGATGAGGTTGTAGTGGTTCTGCATCGAGACGAACCGCGTCGAGGCCACCGCCTGGGCCTTGGCGAACTCCCAGGCCCACATGCTGCTGGCGCCGATGTAGCGCGCCTTGCCGGCCTTGACCACGTCGTGCAGCGCCTCCATGGTCTCCTCGATCGGGGTGTGGTGATCGAAGCGATGGATCTGGTAGAGGTCGACGTAGTCCATGCCCAGGCGCTCCAGCGACGCGTCGATCGAGGCCATGATGTGCTTGCGCGACAGGCCCTGGCCGTTCTCGCCGGGCATCGTCCTGCCGTTGACCTTGGTGGCGACCACGTACTCCTCGCGCATCCCGAAGAGCTTGGGCAGCAGCCGCCCGGTGAGCACCTCGCTCTCACCCCCGTTGTAGACGTCGGCGGTGTCATAGAAGGTGATCCCGCCTTCCACGGCGCTGCGCAGGATCGGCTCGGCCGCGTCCTCGCCAAGCGTCCAGGGCCGGCTCTCGTGCCTGCCGTAGCTCATCATGCCCAGGCACACCCGGGACACCCGCAGTCCGGTCCGGCCGAGATTGACGTACTCCATCGGTGCTCTCCCTGGTCGATGTTCGCGGTCAGGGCTGTTGCTTGATCCAGCCCAGGATCTCACGCGAGTGCGTGAGCATGGTCCCGTCGGGCAGCCGCATGACCGGAAGCTTCCTGGCGCCGGTCTTGGCCTCCAGCTCGTCGCGTGAGCCCTTGCGCAGGAACGGGATGGGGCTGCCGTGCGCGGCGACCTCCTTGTCGTAGGCGATCCCCTTGGCCTTCAGCGCCTCCTGGACGCGGCGGCACGGATGGATTCCCGGGCCGCCCTCATCGCCGTGGCACACATACAGGTAGGGCTTGTCCACGCCGTCTGACCGGATGCCTCCATCTCGCTTCTCCCTCGGTCGAGGTTTGCGCGAGCGTACCGCCCGCGCTCAACTCCCGCGCCCGGTTGGCCGAGTTAAGAGAAAGGACCCTCCCTCGACCTTCGGAGCCGCATGTCCGTCAACCCCATCGGCGGCATCACCAACGTCTCATCCCTGCTGCAGCCGACCGCTGCGCAGATCGCCGCCGCGCAGGGCACCACGCCCAGCTCGGCCACCGCCACCGCGGCCCAGACCGCGCCGACCGCCGACGCCGCGCAGGCGTGGGAGGAGGCGATGCGCGCCGCGATGGGCGACGAGTCCGCCTCGGGCGGCTCGTCCTCAGACCCGCTGTCCTCACTGGCGACGCAGACCGCCGCCATGAGCAACCCCGCGGCCGCGCTCACCGGCCAGGCGACAACTGCCGGCGCGACGAGCGCAACGGGGACCGCGACCTCGGCGGCCTCCCTGGCCACGCCCTCGGGGGCGCTCCCCTCACCACCGGCTCGGTCGGATCAACCACTGCCTCGGTCCCCTCCACGACCGCCACCCCGGCCACGGCGGCGGGCGCCGGCAGCGCCGCTCAGACCGCGCTCTCGCCCCAGGCGCTGGCCGCCCTCGTCTCCGGGAGCTCGAGCGCCACGACCGATCCGCTGATCACGTCGCTGTCGGCGCCGACCGTCGATACAGCGCAGGCTCCGCCGGTGAGCGCCGCCGACGCGAGCTCATACGTTTGACCAGCGCCGGCACGGCGAACGCCGGCAGCCCGCCCGCCCACATGATCGTGGCCGCCAACCGCTGGTCGTGCAATGCGGCCGGGTGGGCGGGACCGGTTTCCACGTAGTGCTGGTAGACGGCGTGGGGCGCGAGCCCCAGCCACGCCCCCACAAGCAGCATCGGCAGCATGCACGCCGCCAGGCACGCGGCCTGGCCTCGCGGACCCGAGCGGTGCGGCAGCGGGTCGACGCCCAGCAGCGGCGCCCACATGAGCAGCGCCGCGGCCAGGTACGCCGCATGCTCGGCTTCGTGGGCGGTGTCGTTGGTCAGCGCCAGGCCGTACACGGCGGGGACATGGGTCACCAGCAGCACCGCTGAGAACACCGTCACCGAGCCCACCGGGCTGGTCAGCCATGCCAGTGGCCGGGAATGCAACCACCCGGCCAGCGTGCGCCGGCCGCCGCGGCCCAGGGCGAAGAAGGCCAGCCGGATCGGCGCCCCCGCCGCCAGCAGCGGGGCCACCAGCAGCCACATGATCATGTGCTCGATCATGTGCACCGACAGCCGCAGATCGGCC
Organism: uncultured Actinomycetota bacterium; assembly: GCA_963830945.1. Taxonomy (GTDB): domain Bacteria; phylum Actinomycetota; class Thermoleophilia; order Solirubrobacterales; family Solirubrobacteraceae; genus Palsa-465. The sequence goes on from CAWHOH010000007.1 coordinate 318,439, forward strand.
TGGGTCCCGATCCCGGAGTACAGGTCGATGACCAGCACGGCCAGCCCGGCGCAGAAGCAGGCGGTCCGCCGCCATGGCCAGCGCCGGTGGCGGCGGTCGCGCCGGCTGCCGATCGCCGCCGCGGACGCGTACACGCCCCCGGCGGCGACACAGATCACGAGGAAGGCGATCCCGACCGAGCCGTCCAGGCTCCAGTCCAACGCCAGTGCCCGCGGGCTCATCGACGGCTGCTACTGGAAGATCTCAGTGGTGCAGTCGCCGCCGGGCAGGTGGATCTCATGCGGGCGCGCGCCCTCGGCCTGCTCGTGGAAGTCCACGAAGAAGTCGGGGTCCGGCGCGTAGGTGCCGTCGGGCTGGCGGTCGAGTTTGGTCAGCCACCCCTTCAGCCCCGGGTAGAACTGGTTGTCCCAGGTCGAGTACAGCGAGTTGGACACGTACACCCGCTCGCCGTCCAGCGAGTTCTGGAGCATCTGCGGGCCGCCGGTGAGCGCTTCCGACGCCTGGGGGTGACCGCCGTCGCGGCCCAGCAGACCGCCCAGCCACACCTGCGAGCGCAGCTGCGGGTTGGCCGGGTCTGAGACGTCGTAGTGGCGCAGGTCGCCATGCAGCCAGTTGGAGAAGAACAGATCCTTGTCATCGAGTGAGAGCACCAGGTCGGTGATGAGGCCGGGCACGCCGCCGGGCAGCGGCCACCCCTCCAGCTCCTCGTTGCCCACGTCGATGACCTTGTCCGTCGCCCAGCTCCCGTTGCTGCGGCCGAAGCGGATGATGTTGCTCGACAGCGTCGCTCCCACGAAGCCCTGGGCCGAGTCGGGATCGTGCTGCCAGCGGATCTCCAGCGGGATCAGGCCCTCGTCGCCGAGGTCGATCGTCTGCACCTTCTTGCGCGTCTCCAGATCCCAGAAATGCAGCTTGCGGCCGTACTTGCCCTCGCCCACGTCGGCGGGGTCAAAGCCGCCCTGGAAGGTGTTGGGCGCGCCCCACTCGCTGGAGATGAGCGTGTTCTGGCGGGGCTGGTACCAGAAGTCGTAGAGGAACTCCATGTCGCCGGCGTCGCGCTCCCAGCGCTCGGCCACCGAGAAGTCGCGGGCGTCGAGCACCGCGAAGCCGCCCGGGGAGTTGCCGTCGGCGTCGCCGAGCATGGAGATGGTGACGATGTCCCCGGGCATGCAGTGGACCGTGTGCGGCGCGCTCAGCCCCAGCTTCTCCTTGAGCTCCTCGCCCTCGATGACGTTCTTGATGGTGGGCTTGCGCGGGTCTGAGATGTCCAGCAGATGGATCCGCGAGGAGCGGAACCCGGGGACGATCAGGGTGTCGCGGGCAAGCTGGGAGTGGCACGCCGACGAGCACGCGTTCCAGCCGAAGTGGTGCAACTCGTCGCCAACGTTGGGCATGTCGGTGCGGTGCACGATCTTCCCGTAGTCCGCTGACTCGGGGTCCACGTCCACGACCGCGACGAAGTCGGGGCGGTCGATCCCGGTGCCCTCGTACAGGGAGGCGACGTAGATCACCTTCTCGGGCGGTTGCTCGCGCGCGACCTGCGGCGAGGCGTAGCCCGGTCCGGCGTGCTCGTGGGCGGAGTGATCGTGCTCGCTCATCGGCGGATCCCTTCCTCTCTCGACGTGAGTCTTGGGCGCCTGGGGCCTTCGGCGGCCC
>CAWHOH010000008.1:0-193809 GCA_963830945.1 uncultured Actinomycetota bacterium
AAGAGGTGGGAGTTGCCCAGGACGTCGGGTCCGACGATGACCAGCCCGCAGCTGACGATGAGTCCGCCGATCATCGTCGCGCTCGCGCCGGCGCGGTTGAAACCCGGCCAGTACAGGGTCATCAGCAGGGCCGGCGTCGTCGAGCTGGCGGCGATGGCGAAGGCGACGTTGCTGAGGAAGGCGACGTTCTTGTCCTTGGCGCCCAGCGCGATGACGACGGCGATGGCGGCGACGATCGCGCCGGCGACACGGCTGATGCGCAGCTGCGTGCGGGCCGCCACCTCGCCCCGGCGGACCACCTGCGTGTAGAGGTCGTGGGCCACCGCGCCGGAGCTGGCGATGGCGAGGCTGGCCAGGACGGCGAGGACGGTGGCGATGACCAATCCGGCCACCAGGGCGAACAGCAGCTCGCCGCCGACGGTGCGCGCCAGCTGGGGTGCGGCGAGGTTGCCGGCCTTGTTGGCGTGCAGGATCGCCGGGTGGCCCACCTCGTTCAGTGCGGCGTAGCCAAGAATGACCAGCACGAGGAAGAACACGGCGAAGATCCACATGGCCATTCGGGTCGAGTCGCGGGCGGCGCGGCCGTCGCGCACGGTCTTGAAGCGCAGAACGACGTGGGGAAGGCCCATGAAGCCGAGCACCAACCCGAGGCTGAGCGAGACGTTCTCAAGCGCCGCGGGGGTGCCGCCCTTGCGCTGGGGAACGATCACCTTGTCGCCGAAATGGTCGCGTGCGCGCAGCAGCGGGCCGATCGGGTTCCAACCGGTGCGCGAGATCGAGACGAGCACGAGGGCCGCGACGATGGCGAGCAGGAGCCCGGCCTTGAACATCTGGATGTAGGTGGTCGCGATCATGCCGCCCAGAACGGTGTAGAGGGTGGTGATCAGGCCGAGGGAGACGACCACGACCCAGTAGTCGACCCCGAACAGCAGCTGCGCGACCAGCCCGGCGCCGACGAACTGGATGACCATGTAGACGATGCTGATGACCAGCGTCGCCACGGCGACGGAACCGCGCAGGAGGCGGCCGTCAAAACGGGTGGCGATCGCGTCGGCGAGCGTGAAGCGGCCCAGGTTGCGCAGCGGCTCGGCGACGAGGAGCAGGATGAGCAGGTAGGCGGCGGGAAGGCCGGCGGCCAGATAGAAGCCCGTGAAGCCAGTGAGCGCCACCGCGCCGGTGATCCCCAGGAACGATCCGGCCGAGATCTGGTCGCCCGCCAGGGCCAGCGCGTTCTGCCACGCCTTCAGCCGGCCACCGGCGACGTAGTGATCGGAGGTCGAGCCCAGTTGGCGCGCGGCGTAGACCGCGATGACGACGGTGATGGCCACCAGCACCATGGCCACCGTGATGGCGAGGGCACGGCCGCTCACGTCGCCGGCCCCCGGCCTCGGCGGTGCTCCGGTGCGTCGACGCGATCGATCCAGCGGCAGTATGCGACCGCCCCGACGAGCGCGAGCACGAACTCGGCGAAGCCCACGATGTACGCCACGCCGATGCCGGCGACGACGCCGTCCAGGAGGCTGGTGAACGAGGTCAGCACGGGCGGCAGCATGACCACCACGACCAGCGCGGCGCCGGCGGTCAGCACGACCCGGACCCGGCGACGGGCGAATTCCTCCTCACGTTGGATGGTCGGCGAGGACAGGTCGTCCTCGGCGCCAACCGCTGGCGACTCGTGCATTGCGGCTCCTCTCTCCGGGCGCAAACAGATCTGTGTACAGCTTCCCCTCCGTATACAGATCTGAAACTACGACACAGTTCGGCGTCCCCTGAGTCCGCGAGACGGGCCACGGGCTCGGGGCGCATCGCCCGCCGGTACCGTCTGAGCGATGAAGCGCGACACCCGGATCGTCTACTCGACCACCGACGGCGACCTGCGCAAGGCGCGCGACCCCGGGCTCAAGGAGCGCTGCGGGGTCGGGGGCGCGGTCAAGGACGGTGTGATCGAGATCCAGGGTGACCACCGCGACGTCGTGGTCGAGGTCCTCAAGGGCGAGGGCTACACGCCCGTGCTCGCCGGCGGCTGATGCGCATCGACAGGTGGCTGTGGACGGCGCGCCTGTTCAAGACGCGCGGGCTGGCGGCGGAGGCGGTCAAGGGCGGCCGCGTGCACGTCAACGGGGTGGCGGCCAAGCCGAGCCGCGAGGTGGAGCCCGGCGACCAGCTTCAGATCACGATCGGCCCGATGCGCCGGACGGTGATCGTGCGCGGCGGCGCCGAGCGCCGCGTGTCGGCGGCCGAGGCCGCGACGCTCTACGAGGAGACTCCGGAGAGCGTCGCCGAGCGCGAGCGCCAGCGGGAGCTGCGCCGGCTCGCCGGCCCGCTGCACCTCGGCGGTCGGCCGACCAAGCGCGACCGCCGCCGGTATGACGCCGGGCGCCGCCGCTGACGCCACTCCCTCTCGGGGTCACTCGTGCAGCGAGGGCGCGTAGCTGACGCCGACGATCGACCCCTCGAGTGACTGCAGTCGGACGACGGTCTGGCCCCACGGCTCCTCGCGGACGGGATGCAGGATCTCGTAGCCGGCGGCGGCCAGCTCGTCGGCGGCTGCGCCCACGGCATCGGCGTCGGCCACGTCGAACTCGACGCTGATCTGGGGAACGGGGCGGTCGGCGGGCCAGGTCGGCGTGCCGAAGCACGCCTCCGCGGCCTGGTGCAGCGGCCAGACACCGAAGTGCTTGACGCCGGCCAGCTGCTCGCTGTGGAAGTACTCCCCGTCGACGCCGCTCTGGAGCGGCAGGCCAAGCGTGTCCACGTACAGCCGGCGGCTTGACGGAGGGTCGGCGGTCACCACGGCGATCGTGGAGAGAAACTCGATGTTCATCGGCATGCTCCTGGTCGTGTGATTGCCGGGATCGAACCAGCGCCCGCGCTCCGCGTCTTGGATGAAACGGACATGTCCGGCCCGCCACACCATTTTTACCCCACCGGGTCTGACCTCTCGTTCTTCGCCAAGCGATAGCGCAGCGCGCCGCGGGTAACGCGGACCCGCGGCGTCACGGCGACGCGCCGCCGCCGTAGCGCTGCACCAGCTGCTCGATGTAGCCGGCATAGGCGCCGGCCAGGCCGGCATCCTCGAGGGCAATGATGTTCTCGGCGTTACGCGCCGCGTTGGACGAGAAGTTGAAGCTGCCGGTGACGAGCTTGTCGTCGGCGACGACGACCTTGTCGTGCATGAAGTTGTGGGCGCTGCTGGCCGCGAAGGGCAGCGACTTCTTGGGCACCATCTTGGCGATCACCGCATCTGCCAGCGCGATCTTGTCGGCGCCGGTCGGAGATTTCTTCCACTGCGTGAGGACGTCCTGCGTCTCTCCCCGGTCATAGACGCCCTTGAAGTCGATGCCTGCGTCGATCCGGCCCTTGAGCGCGGTCAGGATCGCCGGCGACGATGTGACCATCGAGGCGACGCGCAGCCGCGTGGTCGCGCCCGTGATCGCCTGCGCGATGAGGTTCTCGATGGCGCTGCCCTCGCCGGGGGCGAAGGCGTACTGGAGCTCGACGGAGCCGACGGATACCGATCCCATGTCGCCGTGCCCGGTGCCGGTGAGCTTCTCGGTGGTCCACAGCTCATCGAAGTCCGTCGTGTACTGAGCGGCGAGGTCGCGGGAGGCGATGACGACGATGTTGTTCTCCTGCAGGGCCCACGCATCGACGGTGAAGTTCGTCGAGCCCATCCACACCGTCGCGGCATCAGTGGCGGCATCGGCGACCATGTACTTGTGGTGCATGATGTGGCTGCTGGGGTTGATCGGCTCAGCGGTGACCTCGTCGTGCACCGCCTGCTCGGCGATCGCTCTGGTCTGGACCGAGTGGTGCAGTGACCGGGTGAGGAATGCCTGTGTCCCGGTCGGCGCCGGGTCGCCGCCCGCTCCGCGAAACTGCTTGATGATCTCCGTATCGCTCGCCTCGTTGGCGTCGTAGGCGACGCGCACCACCACATTGCGGTCCGCGGCGCCGTTGATCGCGGCGACGATCTTGTCGCTCACGTCGGGGAGGGCGAGGCGAAAGTCGTAGATGCAGATGTCGAGCGTCTCGGTGGCGCTCTGGACGAACCCCGCGAAGAGGTCGGCGACCCGATTGGCCTGGGCCTCGATGGCCGGCAGCGATGGCTGTTGGGTGATCGGCGTCTTGGCGACCTGCCCGTCGATCTGGGACAGGAGATGCACGGTGATCCCCGGTGGCCCCTGAACCTGGCTGAACATCCCCCGCCTCCTGAGTAGGTGTGACCACGCTCAGTGTGGCGCAAGCGTCTGCCCCGACCGGCCGCGAGCCTATCCGCCGGCCCACTCGCGCAGCCCGGTGTGGCCCTGCGGGATGAGCGGGTTGGCGGCGCGGGCCTTGATCTCCTGGACCGCCCACGAGTTCCCGTCGGGATCTTGGAAGCCGAAGAAGGTCCCGCCGTCCATGGGGGTGATGACCATCAGCTCGCTCACCTCGACGCCCCGATCCAGGAGCTCCTGGCGAGCCGCGGCGCCGTCGGCGACGACGAGCTGCAGCGCCTTCATCGAGCCGGGGGTCATCTCGGTCTGCGCGGGGAGGTCCCCGAACACGATCGAGCAGCCCGAGCCCGGTGGGGTCAGTTGGACGACGTGCATGTGCTCGTTGTGGGTGTCGTGGTCCAGGTGGAAGCCGACCTGGTCGCGGTAGAAGGCGATGGCACGGTCGATGTCTGAGATGGGGAGGACGACGACTTCAAGACTCCACTCCATGAGGGCTCCTTTTCGTAGGCATGTGGGCCATAAGACGTCGGCGCGCCGCGAAATCATCGGTCGGCGGCGCTGGGGCCCACGTCTCGTCATGATCCGCCGATGCACGACGCCGCGTCGGTACCCCAGAGAGTGCTCGTCACCGGCGGTGCGGGCGGGATCGGCCTGGCCATCGCGCGGGCGTTCGCGGGCACCGGCGCCCGGGTCCATATCGCCGACCCCGACGCCGACGCGCTCGCGGCCGCGACCGCCTCTGAAGCGGGCGTCACCGGGACCGTCTGCGATATCACCGACACGACCTCCGTGGCCGCGATGTTCGAGGATCTGAGCCGAGAGCTCGGAGCCCTGGACGTGCTGGTCAACAACGCCGGGATCGCCGGGCCCACCGTCCCGGTGGATCAGCTCGTGCGCGAGGAGTGGGACGCCGTGCTCGCCGTCAACCTCAGCGGCACCTTCGACGTCACTCGCGGCGCCATCCCACTGCTGAAGGAGTCGCCGGCCGGCGCGATCATCGTCATGAGCTCGCTGGCGGGCCGCTTCGGCTATCCCAACCGCGTCGCCTACGCGACGACGAAGTGGGGCCTCGTGGGCTTCACCAAGACCCTCGCCCTGGAGCTGGGCCCGTTCGGGATCACCGCCAACTCGATTCATCCTGGCGGCGTCGAGGGTGAGCGCGTGCGCCAGGTTCTGCACCGGCGCTCTGAGCGCTCCGGCCGTACGGTCGACGAGGAGACCGAGCGGGCATTGGATAACCAGTCGATCCGCCGGTTCACCGAGGCGTCGGACATCGCGGCGCTCGCCGTGTTCCTGGCGGGGCCGCACGGGCGCACGATCTCAGGGCAGATGCTCCCGATCGACGGGGACTCCAAGGCCGCCGAGTAGCCGCGGCGGCCGCCGGCGTGCAGGGCCGCTCAGTGGCGGCCCCGCCGGTGTGACCCGCCCCGCCGATGTGAGCCGTCCCACCCGCGGCCGCCCGGGATCGCCAGGGCGCTGCCGCCGCCGAGACGGACCGGCTCGGCGATCGCCTCCGCCTGCCCGTGCCCGAGCATCTGCAGCGCGGTTCCGTCGCCCGGATAGTTGTCGAGTGGGAGGATGGGACCGGTGGCCAGGGCGAACTTCTCGCCGTACTGGCCGGTGAGCTGCTGCGCGAGCGGGCTGTTGTAGAAGTCCGGCTCGGCCAGCGAGGTGTTCGACGACGAGTTGGTCTGGGCCACCCGCGGCGCCGCCAGCGCATCGGGCAGGCTCATGCCGAAGTCGACGTGGTTGATCAGGGTCTGGACCACCGTCTCGATGATCGTCGACCCGCCCGCGGCGCCGATCGCGAACTGGGGCCGGCCGTGCTGGACGGCGATCACCGGGCCCATGCTCGACCGCGGCTCCTTACCGGGCGCCGGCAGGTTCGGGTCGGTCGCGCCCGCTGAGGAGGGGGCGAAGTCGAAGTCGGTCAGCTCGTTGTTGAGCAGGAATCCGTAGCCGGGCACCACCTGGCCACTGCCGCCGAAGAAGTTGATCGTGTTGGTGTAGGCGACGACGTCGCCCCACTTGTCCTCGGTGACGATGTTGTTGGTGTGATGGGCCTCGGGCGAGGCGGACGATGCCTGGCTCGACGACGACGACGCCGGGCAGGAGGCGAACGGCGCGAACGGCGAGCCCGGTGCCACCGGCGAGGTGGCGGCGGTGCTCCCGATGAGGCAGCGGCGCGAGGCGGCGAACGCGGGGTCGAGCAGGCCCGACAGCGGGACGTTGACGAAGTCGGGGTCGCCGACGTAGGCGTTGCGATCCGCGTAGGCCAGCCGCGACGCCTCGATGTAGTGGAACAGCGCCTGGGCGCGTGACTCGGAGCTCAACGGGAAGCCGTTGAGGATGTTGAGGATCTCGCCCTCGGTCGAGCCGCCGCTCGACGGCGGGCCCATGCCGTAGACGTCCAGCCCGCGGTAGTCGACCTTGGTCGGCGCGAGGATCCGCGTGCGGTAGGCGCGCAGGTCCTGCATCGAGAGGAGGCCCGGCTGGGTGACCACGGTCTGACCCGGGGTGAGGTCCGGGTGATCGTCGGCCTGGACGATCGCCTGACCGATCGGCCCGTCATACAGCGCCGACGGCCCGCGGCGGGCGATCAGCTCGTAGGTGTGCGCGAGGTCGGGGTTGCGCAGCCACGTTCCCACGGGCAGCGGATCGCCCGCGGGTGTGAGCAGCAGCGACCGGCTGGCCGGGTAGGCCTGCAGCGTTGACAGGCTGGACTGCTCGAGCTGGTTGAAGTCGAAGTTGACCGCGAAGCCGTGCCGGGCGACGCGGATCGCCGGCCGCAGGTCGGCGCCGAGCGAGAGCCGGCCGTAGTGGCGCACCGCCGTCGCCCACGTCGCGACCATCGACGGCACGCCGGTGGACAGCGGCTGGTCCGAGGCCGTCGTGTAGTTCATCGGCTTGCCCGTCGTGGGGTCGACGAACATCGTGGTCGTGCAGGCGGCCGGGCACGTCTCGCGGCCGTCGACGGTCGTCACGGTGTGGGTGCGCGCGTTGTAGATGACCATGAAGCCACCGCCGCCGGGGCCCGCGACCCACGGCACGGTCACGCCGAGCGCGCTGGCGGTGGCGACGGCCGCATCGACAGCGTTGCCGCCGCGCTTGAGCACGTCGATGCCGGCGCGGCTGGCGCCGACGTCCATCGAGGCGACGGCACCCCCGGTGCCGACGGAAACCGTCCCGCCCGCTCCCCCGCTATGGCGGTGGGCGGCAGAAGCGGCGGCCGGTGCGGCGGCGCACACCGCGGCACACAGCATCGACACGAGCGTTGCCATTCCTCGTCGGCCCATCAGTCCACCCACCTCTCTCTCAGCCTCTGGATAGCCCTGAACGTTCCCCCGCGGCACCGGTCAGAAACCCCGAGACGGCCCGACGTTCGTCGTCATACGGCGGCCGGCGGTTTCTCTGAGCGCGTCCGCTGCGAGTCAGGTGAGCGGGAAGGCCGACGGCGGCCGCCTGGCCAGGATCTCGTTCCAGCTGTCTCCGGTCTTGCCCATCCGCAGCACGACGGCAAGGTCGCGGTCGACGGTGTCGGTGACCGAGCCGATCTGCTTGAGCACGAGCTTGATGAGCAGGTCGCGCTCCTTATTGACGCTCGCGAGCGCGGCGTGGAGCTCCACGGGGCCGATGTCGCCGCTGGCGATCGCGGCGGTCTCCAGCGCATCGGCGGCGGCGGCGTTGGCGGGCGTCGCGTCCATGCCCAGCGCCAGCTGGCGCACGACCGCCTCGGACAGCGCGATGTCGATCAAGGTCACGGGCTTGGTCGACGCGGTGGCCGCTGTGGGGGTGATGTGGGTGCGCTCGTGGACGGTGAGCTTCTCGACCTTTGACCAGAACGGCAGCACGTCTTTGAAGTGCCGTCCATGCAGCGCTCCGCCGAACCGCGTCCCCAGATCCAGGGTGTTCCAGTCAGCCGGCGCCTTGAGGACGGACACCCAGACGTCGTGGAGGTTCAGGCCGAGCGTCCAGGCCTCCTTGAACATCCTGTAGGCCGCCTTGAGCGCCTTCTCGCGCGGGGTGTCGGCTGGAGTCGCGCCATGCGGCCCCGCGGTGCCCGCGGGGGTGAAGGTCTGGGCCGGGTTGGCGGCGGCGCAGCCGACGCAGCCGCCGTAGGCGCTCGGATCGTCGGGGTCAGTGGCTGCGTCCTTGGGCAGCAGACGGCGCGGGACGACCTCGAAGTGCGCCGCGTTGGTCAGCTTCTCGGACACGGGGGACTTCGGGAACTCCGCCGTCCGGTCGATGTAGACGCCGTTGTCCCCCACGTCGCCCGGGTTGCCCGCGTGCATGCTCTCGTGCATCATCGTGACGACGGACTCGCGCTTGTCCGGGTTGTCGATCACGCCTGGGGCCAGCGAGATCTGCTCGGCGCCGGTGAGCCCGCCCAGGGACACCTCGCGGTTGTAGCCCGACCGGTCGGTGACCACGTGGCCGGTGGTCGCGAGGGTGTTCATCGCGTCGCGGGCCTTCTTGTACTTGGCCTTCGCGGTCGCCCGATTGGCGGCGCCGAACACCCTGTCGATGTCGGCGTCGGCGGCGCCCGCCGCGATCTTGTCGAAGACCTTGTTGGCGTTGGTCACGAGCGTGGTGATGTGGGCCGCGTCGGCGGTGGCCGGTCGCGGGCCGGTATTGATGAGCTTCGGGTCGCCCAGCTTGAGGCCGGGCCTGACCGTGGCCAGCGCGTTGGCGTAGCGGGCTTGGACCTCCCAGGGCTTGAGCGTGGCGCTGAGCGTGTTCCACGCGGTCTGCTTGGCGGTCTTCTGGGCCGCGGTGAGCGCGGTGACCTGCGCGGTGGTGAGCCCGAACTGGGCCAGGTTCTGAACGTCGGCCTTCTCAGCCGGCGAGAGGTCCCCGCGGATGTGGGTCCACAGCCGCGTCAGCCCCGCATTGAATGCGGCGGAGTCCGCGGAGGCGACCCGCGTCGCTCCGCTGGGATCGGACAGAAGGTCGGTGATGTCGGCCGCGCCGGGGAGCCGGCGGCGCTGGAGCGGGCGGGCTGCGGTGACCGGAGCGAACCCGGCGGGGGTGATCACACTGCGCTCGACGCGCAGCAGGCGGCCGACGGCCCGGTTGCCGGCCGTGCGCTGCAGCCCGAGCACGGCCGCGGCGGAGGTCGGCGGCGCGCCGGCCGGGGCCGCGATCCCGGGCGTCGCCGCGGCACGGTCGACCTCGACCGTGGTCTCCTCGATCGCCTCAGAGCGGGTGCCGCCCATCGTCACGCTTCCCTCTGGGTGGGCGGGTCGGGCCGGATCGGCCGCTCGGAGAACGGGGGCGGCTCGGGCGGCGGTTCCACCCAGTCGTCGGCCGGGGAGAGCGCGTCCTCGCCAGTGGCCGACGCCGTCGTCAGCAGCGCGACGAGATCGTCGCGCCGCTCTGACCGGGCGAGCTCCAGTGCGGTCATGCCCTCCGGCCGGTTGGTGATGGCGGGATTGGTGCGCGGATCGCCGGCCAGCAGCGAGACGACCTCGGCCAACCCGCCCATGACCGCCCAGTGCAGCGCTGTCCGGCGATGGCGGTCCACCCGGTTGGGGTCGGTGGCGGGCCGGGCGAGCAGCGCCCCGACGGCTGCGGCGCAGCCGGCGAACGCGGCGCGGCTGAGCGGCGTCATCCCGGCGCTGTCCTTGGGGTTGAGATCGACATCGGTCCGGGCGGCGAGCGCCGCCAGGATCGCCGGGGCCTCGGCCTCGGCGGCCAGGTGCAGGGCGGTCCGGTCGCGATCGTCGCGCGCGTTGAGCTCGATCCGGGGGTCGCGCAGCAGCTCGCCGACGACGTCGACGTGGTCCTGGGCGACCGCCACCATCAGCACCGTCCAGTGGTTGTCGTCGTTGTGCGCGTTGACGTCCGCGCCGCGGGCCAGGAGCAGTCGCACTGCGGCGACGTTGCCGGCCAGCGCCGCCCAATACAGCGGCGTGGTGCCATTGCGCTGACGGGCATCGGCGTCGACCGCGGGCTGGTCGAGCAGGTAGGCGACCTTCGCAACGCCTCCGGGATCGCGGACGGCGGCGTCCAGCAGCGTGGCGCCGTCGGCGTCGGCGGTGTGCGCCGCCGCCGGGAAGCGCGCCACCAAGGCCTGCAGGGACTCCAGCGGGCAGTGCTCGGCCCAACCCCAGGCGCCATGGACCTCCTCGCCGTCCTGGAGCGCGCGCACGGCGCCCTCGACGACGTCCCAATTCCCGCCCTCACTTGCACCTCCGGTCACCGGCTTCAAGACTACCCGTCGCGCGGTTGCTCGCGAGAACTCCCGAGGTCTTGAATCCTGCGGCCTCCGGCGGCCACCAGCAACGCGATCACGACGACGGCGGCGCTGAAGATCTCAAAGGTCCCAGACAGGCCCACCGTGCCGGCGACGATGCCGGCCGCGACGGCGGGCAGCGCCAGCGACAGGTACCCGACGACGTAGAACGCTGACATGACCTCGGCGCGGCGATCGGGCGGGATGGCGGCGCTGAGGTGGCGCAGCGAGCCCATGAAGGCGAGCCCGAACCCGACGCCTGCGAGTGCGCTGGCGGCGAGGAAGAACGGCGCCGACCCGAGCGCGACCGCCGTGGCCGTCAGGGCCATGCCGAGCGCCACGAGTGTTGATCCGGCCACCGTCAGCGTGCGGTTGGGCAGGTTGCGGCCGGTCAGCTGGGCGAGCGCGCCCGCGCCCATCAGCGCCGCGGCCGCCGCCCCGCCGGCGAGCTCGTTGTGGGTCTGGAGCAGGTGCCCGGCCAGCGCGGGCCCCAGCGCGAGGTACACACCGGCGATCGACCACGAGCCGATGACACCAAGCGCCGCCAGCGCGAACGGCCCACGGGTCTGGCGCGGGATGCCGGGCCGCTGGGGGCGCAGCACCACGCGACCCTCCCGGGCCACTGGCTCGGGCATCACGCCCACGAGCGCGATCAGGAGCGCGATCAACGCCGCCACGACCACGAACGGCACCACCCGGGGCGCGGGCAGATACTGGACGAGCGCGGAGGACAGCAGCGCCCCGACCCCGAGGCCGCCGAGCGCCACGACCCCGTTGACCAGTGCGGCGATGCGGGTGTCCGACGTCGGATGCAGGTCGATGAGCGCCGCTCCGGCGGCCCCGAGGGCGGCTCCGGTCGCCAGCCCCTGCAGGGCCCGCGCCGCGAACAGCCAGACAACGGAGCTCGCGGCCGTGAAGATCACCGCGGACACCAGCAGTGCCACCAGGGACCACGTCAGCACCGGTCGCCGCCCGGCCTGGTCAGACAGGCTGCCCACCAGCAGCAACGACACGAGCACGCCGATCGCGTAGGTGGCGTACACCAGCGACAGCACGGGCGTCGAGAAATGCCACTGCGCCTGGTAGACGCCGTAGAGCGGGGACGGGGTGGCTGAGGCGTAGAACGCGACGGCGATGACGGCCGCGACGGCGCCGAACGCGGCCAGGCCCGAGAGCTGCGGGGCACGGGCGCGAGCTCGCTGGGCGCGGAGAGCCAACGCTGGGGCGGGGGAGTTCATCGGCGGGCCTTTCTCCGTAGGTTCAGTGATCGAACTCAGGTTTCGCGGTACGGTAGCACGTATGAGTTCAATTATTGAACCTCGACGCTGAGGCGAAAGCGGATCAACCGATCGGTTGATCAGAAGATCACCCTCGGCGGTGCCCGATTGCAGCCGGGCAGCCGATGTGCACAGCGCGTCTCGGTGGGACTCTGGTGGCATGACCCCCACACTTCAAAAGACCAGGCCACAGACCACCACCGATGTGGTCGTGTCCGTCGACCATCTCCGCGTGCGCTACGGCGACACGCTCGCAGTCGACGACGTCTCGCTCTCGATCAACCGAGGCGAGATCTTCGGCATCCTGGGGCCCAACGGCGCCGGGAAGACGACCACGGTGGAAGCCATCGGCGGCCTGCGCCGGCCCGATGGCGGATCCATCAGCGTGCTCGGCCTCGACGCCCTCCAGAACCGCCAGGCGCTGCGCCAGCGGGTCGGGGTCCAGCTCCAGGCCTCCGAGCTGCCCGACAAGCTCCGGGTGGGGGAGGCGCTCGAGCTGTTCGCCTCCTTCTACGGCGACCCCGCCGAGCCCGCGCGACTGCTGAAGCTCCTCGGCCTCGAGGCCAAGCGCGACGACCGCTTCGCCAACCTGTCCGGTGGTCAGCGCCAGCGGCTGTCGATCGCCCTGGCCCTCATCGGCCGGCCCGAGCTGGCCATCCTCGACGAGCTGACCACCGGGCTGGACCCGCAGTCGCGCCGCGAGACGTGGAAGCTCATCGAGGGCATCCGCGACGAGGGCGTGACCGTCATCCTCGTCACCCACTTCATGGAGGAGGCCGAGCGCCTGTGCGACCGGCTCGCCCTCCTGCATCACGGGCGGGTGATCGCAATCGACACGCCGGCGGCACTCGCGGCGGGCTCAGCGGGCCGCCAGCGCATCAGCTTCCGCCCGTCGGGAGTGGTGGATGTCGCGCGCATGCGCGAGCTGCCCGAGGTCCGCGACGTGGCCCGCCACGGGGACCGCTTCACCGTCGAGGGCGCCGGCGACCTCGTCGCCGCCGTGATGGAGGCACTCGTCCGCGACGGCGTGGTGCCACTGCAAACCCGCATCGAGCAGTCCACGCTGGACGACGCGTTCGTCGCGCTCACCGCCGACGCCGACGCCGTCGCCTCTGAATTTGCCCAGCCGACCCGAGAGGAGTCCCGATGACCGCCATCGCCGCCACCGCCGCGCCCGCCCGGACGCGACCCAGCGGCTTTCGCCGCCTACTGTCCACCGAGCTGAAGCTGTTCGCGCGCGAGCCGATGCTGCTCTTCTGGGGGCTCCTGTTCCCCGTGGGCCTGCTCGTGGTGCTGGGCATCGCCGGGGGCGACAAGCCCCAGCACTCCCTGGGCAACGTCAAGCTGATCGTCGCCTACACGCCGGTGGTGATGATGTTCGTCGTCACCATCCTGGCGCTCAGCGCGCTCCCGGCGGCGCTGGCCTCCTACCGGGACAAGGGCTACCTGCGGCGGCTGTCGACGACGCCGATCGGAGCCGTCCGGCTGCTCGCAGCGCAGGTCATCATCAACTTCGCGCTGGCCGCGGTGGCGGTGATCCTCGTCGCCCTGGTGAGTCACTTCGCCTTCTCGGTGGCGCTGCCCCAGCAGCTCGGCGGCTTCGTGCTGGCGATGGTCCTGACTCTGGCGGCGATGCTCTCGCTGGGCACGCTGGTGGCGGCGGTGGCGCCGACCCAGCGGATCGCAGCGGCGGCCGGGTCGCTCCTGTTCTTCCCGCTGATGTTCTTCGCCGGTCTGTGGGTGCCGCAGGCCTCGATGGGGACCGGGCTGCGCGATGTGAGCCATTACTCGCCGCTCGGGGCGGCGGTTCCCGCCGTGCAGAACGCGATCGCCGGCCACTGGCCCGGCACCGTCCATCTGCTGGTGCTCGCCGGCTACGCGGTGGTGCTGTGCGCGGCCGCGGCTAGATTGTTTCGCTGGGAGCGATGAGCACAGGCAAGCCGATGTCACGCCGCGAGGAGTGGCTTGAGTTCTGGGAGCGGCGGGAGGCGCCGTTCCTGCGGCTGCTGCCCTACGTCCTGCTCCTGCTCTGCGCCGGGTTTGACATTGCCACACGGCACGGGGTCGGCGGCACGATGCGCATCGATCTTGCGCTGGCGGCCGCCGCCGCCCTCGTCATGACGGCGGTCGACCGGGTTGACCACCGGACCACCTGGACCGAGCCCCGGACGCCGGTCGGCCCGGTCCTGGCCGTCATCGTGTTCGCGGTCCTCTGGGGGCTGTCGGCGGCGCTGGTCATCAGTCAGCCCCTCTACGGCTTCTACACCTGGACCGGGTACTTCTGGGCCTGGCGGCTGTTCACCGGCCGTGGCCGGCTCATCGGCGTGGTGCTGGTGGCCGCCATCACCGCCCTCTCGCAGACCGGCGACGGGCCGTACACCAGCGTCTACGCCGTCGGCGGCTTGGTCCTGGTCTACCTGATCAACGCAAGCGTGGCCAGCGCGCTGACCTGGTTCGGCTGGATCGGCAACGAGCAGCAGCAGCGGCGCGCCCGCGAGGTCTCGGCACTGACCGAGGCCAACGCCCGGCTGGAGGAGAGCCTGCGCCACAACGCCGACCTCCAGGAGCAGTTGCTCACCCAGGCGCGGGAGTCGGGGATCTCAGAGGAGCGCCGGCGCCTGGCCCGCGAGATCCACGACACCCTGGCCCAGGGACTGATGGGCATCATCACGCAGCTCCAGGCCGCGCAGGGTGTCGGCGGTGGAGAGGTCGGTGGGGCGGGCGCGCGCCACCTCGAGCTGGCGATCGGCCTCGCTCGCGAGAGCCTGACCGAGGCGCGGCGGTCCGTCCAGGCGCTCGCCCCCGAACAGCTCGCTGGGGCGCGACTGCCCGACGCCATCCAGGACGTCTCCCGGCGCTGGTGTGAGCTGCACGGTCTGGAGGTGTCGTTCACCACCACGGGGACCCCGCGGGTGATGCGCCCCGAGATCGAGGTGGCGCTGCTGCGCACCGCGCAGGAGGCCCTGACCAACGTCGCCAAGCACGCTCACGCCACCCGGGTGGGGCTGACCCTCTCCTACATGGAGGACCTCATCACGCTCGACGTCCGCGATGACGGCGTCGGCTTCGAGGCGCTGAACGGCAGCGGGCCCCCGCGGCCGCGCGACCAGCCGGGCGGCTTCGGACTCGGCGGGATGCGCCAGCGCGTGGAGGGCGTCGCGGGGACGCTGGCCATCGAATCAGAGCCCGAGGGCGGCACCGCCGTCTGTGCCGCCATCCCCGCGGTGCCCCTCGGAGACCGCACATGAGCGCGCCGATCCGCGTGATGATCGTGGACGACCACCCGGTCGTGCGCAACGGGCTGAGCGGGATGTTCGCCGGCGACGCCGAGTTCGAGGTCGTGGGTGAGGCCGGCGACGGGTCCGAGGCGGTGCGCCGTGCCCGCGCGCTCACCCCCGACGTCATCCTCATGGACCTGCGCATGCCCGAGATGGACGGGGTCAGCGCGATCGCCGCCCTCACCGCCGCCGGCGTTCCCGCCCGCGTGCTCGTGCTCACCACCTACGACACCGACGGCGACGTGCTCGCCGCCATCGAGGCGGGCGCCACCGGCTACCTGCTCAAGGACGCTCCGCCCGCCGAGCTGTTTCGCGCGGTGCGGGCGGCGGCCGGGGGTGACGCCGTGCTCTCTCCGTCGGTGGCCACCCGCGTGATGGGTCAGATGCGGGCGCCCAACGCGGAGCCCATCAGCCAACGCGAGCTGGAGGTGCTCGAGCTCGTCGCCCAGGGGGCGAGCAACCGCGACACCGCCGCCCAGCTGTTCATCAGCGAGGCCACCGTCAAGACGCACCTCGTGCACATCTACGCCAAGCTCGGCGTCAACGACCGTGCCGCCGCGGTGGCCGAGGGCTTCAACCGCGGCCTGCT
The DNA here is from genome assembly GCA_963830945.1 of uncultured Actinomycetota bacterium. Taxonomy (GTDB): domain Bacteria; phylum Actinomycetota; class Thermoleophilia; order Solirubrobacterales; family Solirubrobacteraceae; genus Palsa-465. Next base: position 15,600 of record CAWHOH010000008.1, read on the forward strand.
CATCCCGCGCAACGCGCGCTGACGTGGCCCGGATCCGCGACATCGCGCCCGGGTTGTGGGTGTGGAGCCGGGCCCATCCGGACTGGACGCCCGACAGCGACTTCAGCGGGCCGGTGACGTCCACGTGCGTCGCGGGAGGCGGCGAGGTCGTGCTGCTCGACCCGGTGGCGCCGGAACCGGATGACGGCGAGGCGTGGGCGCGGCTCGACGCGGCGCCGCCCACCGTGGTCGTCATCGTCAAGCCCGACCACGTGCGCGATGTCGACCTGTTCGTGCGCCGCTACGGAGCGCGGGCGTTCGGGCCCTGGCTGTTTCATCCCGGCGACATGCCGCGCTCGGAGATCGTCGCGATCGAGCCGGGCTCTTCGGTCCCCGGCGGGCTCGTGGCGCTCTATGACGGTCGCGGCAGAGCCGAGACGCCGATCTGGATCGCCGAGCACCGGACGATCGTCTTCGCCGACGCGCTCACCGCACCGCACGGGACCCTGCTGGTCTGGGACTGCCCCGCCCTCCAGACGCGCGCGTTGCCGGCGCTGCGGACGCTCCTGGACCTTCCGTTTGAGCGCGTGATCGTCTCGCACGGCGACCCGGTCCACGATCGCGCCGCGTTCGAGCGTGCACTCGAGTTGCCGCCCTGGCGGGGGTGATCTGCAGACCAGGTCGTGATGAGCAGCACGGCGAGCGCGGCTGCCCGGGGAGGTAGCTTCTGGGCGCGTGACTGCCGACCATCAGCATGTCCTGACCGAGCGACTGGACCTACGCAGAACCGACCCGGCGAGCGACCTCGACGAGCTCTTCCCGATCTTCAGCGATCCGGACGGCTGGTGGTATGACCCGGAGAGCCGGCACACCAACCGCGCGCGGACCCAGGACTGGCTCACGCGCGCCGCGGCTCGGTTCGACCAGGACGGGCTCAGCTACTGGACGGTGCGCCGCCGCGACACCGGGGCGATCATCGGCGTGGGCGGCGCGCAGCGCCAGAGCACCCGCGCGTGGAACCTCAATACCGCTCGGCGCCGCTCACCAGGGCCACGGCTTCGCCACCGAGCTGGGGCGGGCGGCGCAGACCGCGGCGTCGGTCGTCGACGCCGCGGTGCCGTTCATCGCCTGGGTCGCGCCGCAGAACACCCCCTCGGTCAAGGTGGCCGAGCGACTGGGGCTGGCCAACTACGGTCTGCGCGCCGATCCCTCCGACGGCCGGCTGCGGCTGGCCTACGCGGACCGGCCGCTCGACTCGGGCGCCTGGGACGCGCGCGCGTCTACGCAGCGGGCTCCAGGAACCCGGTGATCGAGTGCATCCGGCCGTCGTCGGCGACGTTGACGAAGTCCATGCCGATCGCCACCGGCGCCCCGCCGGCGGCCGCGAGCGACCAGGTGAAGCGCACCCGGTCGTGGTGGGCCTCCGGCCCCGCGATCAGGGTGAAGCGATGGCCGGGGAACTGCGACTGCGCCGCTCCGATCATCGTGGTGATCCCGTCGATGCCGGCGCCCTCCATGACCGGATCGACGTAGGCGGCGTCGTCGGTCACGGTCCCGGCGACGAGCTCGCGCCGGCGGTCCGGGTCGGTCTCGTTCCACATCGCGATGTAGTTGTTGACAAGGGTGTCGGTGTCAGCCATGAGGCCCTCCTGTGTGGTCGTTGTGGGGCGACAGGCTCCCAGCGACGGCGCGGCTGGTCGATTACCCGCGACGTAGTATCCGCGCGGTGAAGCCGATCATCATCGACTGCGATCCCGGCCACGACGACGCGGCCGCGCTCCTGCTGGCGCTGGCCAGCGACGAGGTGGAGCTGCTCGGGGTGACCACCGTTGCGGGGAACCAGACGCTGGAGAAGACCACGGCCAACGCCATCCGGGTGCTGGACTGCGCCGGGCGCGCCGACGTGCCCGTCGCCGCCGGCGTGAACCGCCCGCTCATGCGCGAGCTGCACGTCGCCGCCGACATCCACGGCGAGACCGGCCTCGAAGGAGCGGAGCTGCCCCCGCCGAGCCGGGCGCCGGAGGAGGCGCACGCCGTGGATTGGATCGCGGCCGCGCTTGAGGCGGCGCCGGCCCCGGTGACGCTCGTGCCCACCGGGCCGCTCACCAACATTGCCCTCCTGTTCGCGCGCTACCCCGGGATCGAGTCACGGATCGAGCGGATCGTGCTCATGGGCGGCTCGATCGGGGAGGGCAACGTCACGCCGGCCGCCGAGTTCAACATCTGGGCCGACCCTGAGGCCGCTCATCGCGTGTTCTCGACCGAGGTCGATCTGACCATGGTCGGGCTCGACGTGACCCACAAGGCGCTGCTCACACCCTCCCACCTCGAAGTGCTCGAGGTCGCGGGGGAGCCTGGCAAGCTCGTCGCCGACCTCTACGGCTTCTTCCTGTCCATCCACGGCGATCGCTATGGCTGGGTGGGCGCACCGGTGCACGACGCGGTAGCCGTCGCGCACGTCATCGACGGGTCCCTGCTGCAGACCACGCGGTGCGGAGTGGTGATCGACACCGGCGGCGAGCTCTCACGCGGTCGGACCAACGTCGACGTGCGTCGCCAGACCGACTGGCTGCCCCTGCACCACGTGGCCGTTGACATCGACGCAGATCGGTTTCTTGCCCTGCTGGTCGAGCGGATCAGCGCGCTCGGCCAGACAGGGGCGCCGGCAGCTCGGTAGGGCTAGCAGTACCCCGCCGGACTCCTGCTGCCCGGCTGTTCAGAGCAGCCCATGGAGAGCACGCTGGGGTGCGTGCTTACAGAGATCAGTCACACAGAACAGAGGACCGCATCGCCGGCTGCCCGTGCGGTCGATCTGACCAAGACGTACGGATCGGGCGACACCGCCGTCAACGCGCTCGCAGGGGTCAGCGTCGGCTTTGACCGTGGCCGCTTCACCGCGGTGATGGGCCCGTCGGGATCCGGGAAGTCGACCCTGATGCATTGCATGGCCGGCCTGGACGCGCCGACGTCGGGACACGCCTTCATCGGTGAGAGGGAGATCGGGAGGCTCGGGGACTCCGAGCTGACCAGTTGCGCCGAGACCGGATCGGGTTCGTCTTCCAGGCGTTCAACCTCGTTCCGACGCTCACCGCCGCAGAGAACATCACCTTGCCCGCCGACCTCGCGGGCAGTGCGGTCGACGAGGGATGGTTTGACGAGCTCGCCGCCCAGCTCGGCATCGCCGACCGGCTGACCCATCGCCCGAGCGAGCTCTCGGGTGGCCAGCAACAGCGGATCGCCTGCGCCCGCGCGCTCATCACCCGGCCCGAGCTCATCTTCGCCGACGAGCCGACGGGGAACCTGGACTCCAACGCCTCCACGGAGGTGCTCGACTTCCTGCGCCAGGCGGTCAGCGAGCACGGGCAGTCGATCGTGATGGTCACCCACGATCCGCTGGCCGCGGCTTACGCCGACCGGGTGGTGTTCCTCGCCGATGGCGCGGTCGTGGGGGAGCTGGCCTCGCCCACAGCCGACGCCGTGCTCAAGCAGATGAAGCAGCTGGGAGGCTGACATGCGCAGATCGTCACCTACGGCTCCGATGACAACCTGGCCCGACCGGCCGGAGCGGTTCACGATCACCGTCGGCCAGCGCACCCGCGAGCTGGCGCTGCTGCGCCTGGTCGGCGCGGGCCGCCGCCAGGTGTTCCGCTCCGTGCTGGGCGAGGCCGCGCTCACCGGACTGGTGGCTTCGCTGGTCGGCCTCGGCTTGGGCGTGGCTGCGGCGCTCGGCCTCAAGGCGCTGCTCAAGGCCTTCGGGATCACGCTCCCGTCCGCACCGCTGGTGTTCGCGGCCCGGACCCCGCTGATCGCCATCGCCGTCGGCGTCCTCGTCACGGTGATCTCGGCGATCATCCCCGCGCGCCGTGCCGTCCGCATCGCGCCCGTTGCCGCGCTCTCTGACCACAGCGCGGACGTCCCTGAGGCGCTGCGGCGGTGGCGGATCAGGGGTAGGCGCCGGCGTCGCCATCGTCATCGCGGGGTTGGCGAAGCCGGCGGTGGCGCTGGTGGGCGTGGGCGCCCTGGCCGTCTTTGCGGCGGCGGGCATGCTCGTTCCTCTCGCCGCCCGCCCACTCTCGAGCGCTCTGGGACGGCCACTGGCCTCCCTGCTGGGGATCCCGGGACGGCTCGGCCGTGAGAACTCGATGCGCAACCCGCGCCGGACCGCCCAGACGGCGGCCGCACTGATGATCGGGATGGCGCTGGTGTCGACCATTGCCGTCCTCGGGGCCTCGCTGAGTACGTCGGCGGCCAACGAGGTCGACAGCGCGGTCAACGCGGACTACGTCGTCACCGGATCCGGCGCCTTCAGCCGCTCGGTCATACCGGCGGTGTCGCACATGCCCGGGGTCACGACCGCGACGGCCGTCTATCGCGGGCAGTTCGAGGTCCGCAGCGCGCTCGCCAGCCTCGCCGCGGCATCGCCCACCCGGCTCTCGCAGACCGTCAACCTCCACATCATCGAGGGGCGCGGCGCCCCGGCGATGGCCGCCGGCCAGCTGCTCATCGACGCCAACACCGCCCGTTCGGATCACCTCGCCGTTGGTGCGACGGTCCCGGTCCGCTTCGCGCGGACCGGCCCCACCACGCTCCGGGTCGGCGGCATCTTTGAGTCCAACCCGCTCGTCGGCAGCTTCATCGTGGGCGACGGGTTCTTCGTGTCGCACTTCGACGATCCGCTCCCCAGCGGCGTGCTGCTGCGCACGGCGCCGGGGACGCCTTCGCTCAACGCCGAGCTCAACCGCGTGCTCGGGCCCTACGCCAACGTGTCCTCCAAGACCGGGGCCCAGTTCGAATCAGATCAGAAGCACGCGATCAACCAGGAGCTCGGGCTGGTGTATGTCCTGCTGGCGCTGGCCATCCTGGTCGCGCTGATCGGAATCGTCAACACGCTGATGTTGTCGGTGTTCGAGCGGACCCATGAGATCGGGCTGCTGCGGGCCGTCGGAATGAAGCGGCGGCAGGTGCGCACGATGATCCGGTCTGAGTCGGTGATCGTCGCGCTCTTCGGGGCCACCGTCGGCATTCTCATCGGCACCGGGCTCGGCATCGCGCTCGTGACCGCGCTGCGCAACAGCGGCGTAGCCGTTCTGTCGGTGCCGGTGGCGAGCCTCATCGGGTTCCTCGTCCTCTCGGCGGTGCTGGGCCTCGCCGCCGCCACCTGGCCGGCCCGGCGCGCCGCCCGGCTCGACGTGCTGGCCGCGATCGCCGTCGAGTGACACGCCGCCAAGGTTTCAGACCCTCTGGTGCACGTGAGCGATCGACGCGACAATCAACAGCTGATGAAGCCGAAGCTCTGGGTGGTGGCGGGCGCTGGCGTGGCAGCGCTGGTCGGCGCCGTATATCTCGCGGCGCACCAGGTGCCCTACCGCCCGACGGAGCCCGACGCCGTGCTCACCGTGGTGCTCGGCGCGTCGCTGCTGGGCAGCGGCCTGGCCTCCTGGCAGGCACGGCCCGAAAACCGGCTGGGTCCGGTGATGGTGCTCACCGCTTTCGGGTTCCTCGCTTCGCAGCTCACCGAGGGAACACCGGCGTGGATGTACACCGTCGGCACCGCCGTGCAGTACCTGTGGCTGATCGGCTTTCTCTACCTGCTGCTGACGTTCCCGTCCGGGAGGCTGTCGGGGCGGCTTGACCGGTGGCTGATGGGAGCCGTCGTCGTCCTGCTGTGCTTCCCGATCCTGGCGATGCTCGACGGCAACAAAGCGGGACTGCGCTGCCCGGACTGCCCGGACAACCTGATCCAGATCGTCCACAACAACCGGGAGGCGCTCAACCTCCTCAGTTTCCAGCGCCTGATGGGCTCGATCGTGCTCGTCGTGATCGTGTTCGTGCTCATCCTGCGCTGGACGCGGGCCAGCTCGGCCCGGCGCCGCGCGGTGGCGCCGGTGCTGGTGGCTGGCTGCGCCACCTTCCTCACTCTCGCCCTCACGGCCACGCTCGATCTGTTCGGCGATCCGCTCAACGGCCTGCCGGCCAATGTCTTCTTCTATCTCTCGGCAACGGTGCCGATCGCGGTGATGGTCGTGTTGCTCCAGCGCCAGCTGGCTCGCGGCGGCGTCGCCGGGCTGGTCGTCGAACTGGGGGCGCCCGGGACCCACACCGACCTGCGCCAGGCGCTGGCCCGGACCCTGGGCGACTCCTCGCTCGAGCTCGCCTTCTGGTTCCCCGCCGAGCGCTGCTACGTCGATGGTGACGGCGCCCCCGTGCGCCTCCCCGAGGGCGACGGAGGGCGGAGCTCGACCCTGGTGGCGCGCGACGGCCAGCCTACCTGAGCGCGCAGTAAACCTAACGGGCGGATAACGCCGTTATGTCGCTGTTATTCGGCCCTGGCTACAACCCCGCGCAGGACCTGTGGCCGGGTTCTCGCCAATGCGCACCGCCTTCGCTCTCATCACCGTGCTCTGCGTCGCCGCCTGCGGCGGCGGTTCCGGGCAATCGGGTGGCACGGCCACCTCGGCGAAGGCGGGCTTCAGCCAGGCCCTGAAGTTCTCGCAATGCATGCGCGCCAACGGCGTACCCAACTTCCCGGACCCCAGCAACGGCGGCGGCATCCAGATCTCCCGTGGCTCAGGGCTGAACCCTCAGTCGCCGGCCTTCCAGGCCGCGCAGAAGGCATGCGGCAGGCTGCTCCCGGGCGGTGGCCCGGGAGCGCGTAAGCCGACGCGGGCAGAGTTCGTCGCCGGGCTCGCCTTCGCCAGATGCATGCGGACTCACGGCCTGCCGCATTTCCCCGATCCGCTCGCGTCGGCACCCAGCGGGTCGGGGCCGATCATCTCGCTCCGCGGCATGATGTTCAAGCCGGGCCAGGGCCTCGATCCGCTGTCGCCGGCGTTCCAGCAGGCCGCCTCGCACTGCGGGGTCAGGCTCCCGCCGCCACCGAGCTGAGCCGGTGGCGGCAGGTGTGTCGGTCAGGTGACTCGCCCCCTTCTGCGCTCGTCAGAGCTTGAGCAGCTTGGTCCCGGCGTTGAGATCGCGGTTGCCCTTCTCGTCGGCGGTGGTTGCCGCCTTCAGCTTGGCCTTGGACACCGGCGCGTGATGGGCGCTGAGCTGCAGCTCCTTGGCCAGGGTGGTGTTGGAGCCGACGATGAGGCGAAGGCCCTTGACGATGTCCGATTTGCCCTTGGTCCCAGCGGCACTCGAGGCGGGTTGGCCGGAGACCTTGGTCTCCAGAGCCCTGAGCGTCTTGCTCTGGGCATTGATCGCCTTGATCAGCACGGTGGGATTGTGCGTCCTCTGGTAGGCGGCGAGGCCGTTGATGAGCTTTGCCTGTGACTTCTCGATCTTCGGTACCGCGGTCTTCAGGGTGGAGCGGATCGTGGCGTCACTCGCCTGTGCGGCAGCTACCGGGCCGGCAACGGCCGCGCAAGTGAGCAGCGCTGCGGTCCCTGCGGTGTGACGAAATCGACGTGACACTTCAACTCCTTTCGACGTTCTGCGGTCGCCGTGTTTCCGCTACCCACCGGATTTAGGTGTAAAAATCAGGAACCGGTAGGTTGTGAACGTGCGCCGGCCTGAACGGCGGACGTGGGAGGGGGATCGGGTGCCGTGCGTGCGTTTCCGCCAATTACTGAACCGGCAGAGCGCGCGGTGCCGCGCTGGGCGGTGCGCGCTCTCCAGCGTCGGGGGGCCGAGCGCTCAGAGCGCGCCCCGGGCACGGCGACGGTGCGGGCTCTCCAGCGTCGGAGACTCGCCCCGAGCAAGCCGAGCGAACCAGACGTCGCTCTAAGCTCTCGCGCATGTCCACCCGCGAAGCCGCCTGCAGCTGCGGCCAGCTCCGAGTCCGGGTGCAGGGCGATCCCGTGCGGGTGTCGGTCTGCCACTGCCTGGCGTGCCAGCGCCGCACCGGGAGCGCGTTCGGCGTCCAGGCGCGCTGGCCGGTCGCCTCGGCGCAGATCACCGGCGAGTCACGCGAGTATCTGCGGGTCTCGGACGAGGACGACGAGGAGCGGCGGTTTTACTTTTGCCCCGAATGCGGCGGGACGGTCTACTACTTCACCGAGCCCGAGTTCGTGGCGATCCCCGTCGGCATGTTGGCCGATCCGGCCTTCCCGCAGCCCACCGTGTCAGTCTGGGAGTCACGCCGGCACGCCTGGGTGACGCTGCCCGAGAGCATCGCGCACGACCCGTAGCGTGATCTAGAGGACGTCGATCACGGGGAAGTCGGCCACCGCGTCCAGGCACGCCCGCAGGTAGAGCGCCACGCCGATGTCACCGGTGAACAGGCTGTAGCGGCCGTGGCCCACGACCTCGCGCTCGCGGCGCACCTGCTCCACCGCGTGCACGGCAAAGCGCCGGGCGCGATCGAGCCACATCTCGTCGCCGGTGAGCGCGTGCAGGCGCAGGAAGGCAAAGCCGTTGCCGGCCGTCCCGTGGCACAGCCCCGGGCCCTTGCGCAGCGGCCCGGCGCGCCAGGTGAGCTCGCCGCCGGCCAGAGCAGCTCCCACGGCAGCAGGTCGCCGATGGTGGTGACGATCCCGGGCGCGCCGTGGCACCACTGGACGCGGATCTTCAGCGGCGGCTCGTCGCGGCGCCGGGGGCCAGTTGACCAGACCGCCATCGTCGCGGATCGCCAGTCCGCTCCATCACCCGGGCCACCCGCTCGCGCAGGACCTCGTCGGAGACGAAGCCGCGCAGCGCGTTGACGTTGGAGGCGAACCCGTGGCCGGGGCCGAGCGCCTGGACATCGTGGCCATAGAGGTGCTGGGTCCACAGACCGGTCTCCTCGTCCCACTGCGCCCACAGCAGCTCGGCGCTCTCGCGCCACTCCTCCTCGAAGCCGAGGGCGCGTGCCGCCAGCATCGTCCCCGGCGAGCCCCACAGCCAGCTCCCAGGTGGGGTGGCTGCGGTTGGCGTGGATCAGCTCGCGCAGCCGCTGCGATCGGCGGCGGGCGATCCGACGCGCTCGGCCGCCACCAGGATCCCGGTCTCACCGCAGAGCAGGCTCGGAGGGTGCGGGTCCTGCATGAAGTCCGGCGTCGCGCGGTAGCGCTCGAGGGCGTTGGCCACCGCGCTCGCGCCGTCAAACGCCGAGCCAAGCTTCCACAGCGCCCACGCCATCCCGGCGGCGCCCAGGTACAGGCCGCTCCACACCTCGCCGTCCTCGGGATCGTCGCGCGGGTGAAACGGCCACGGCCCCTCGGGCGAGGCGGCCGCCTCGGCGTCGGCGACGATCTCCTCCAGGGCCTCGTGCGCCCAGCCGGCGGTCCAGATCGCCTCGGTGACCGGCTCATGCTCCGATTCGCGCCACAGCATCGCGAGGCCATCTTCACAGGGACTTGACTTAGAGCGCGCTCTAAGTCCTAACCTCGAGAGCGTGACCGTTCAGGCAGGGCTCACAATCGCTGACGCTGCCCGGATCTCGGGAGTGAGCGCGTACACGCTGCGCTACTACGAGAAGGCCGGGCTGATTGACGGCGTCGAGCGGGCCGGATCAGGCCATCGCCGCTACGGCGACGAGGACCTGGCATGGATCGAGGTCCTGCAGTGCCTGCGCGCGACCGGCATGCCGATTCGCGGCATCCGGCGCTACGCCGAGCTGGTGCGCGCGGGGGACGGCAACGAGACCGAGCGCCTGGCGCTGCTCGAGGAGCATCGAGACGCGGTCCAGGCGCAGCTGGCGCAGGTGCGCGAGCACCTCGCCTTCATCGAACACAAGATCACGAATTATCAGGAGAAGCTCAATGACGAGGAGAACACTCGGGAGTCAGGGGCTGGAGGTCTCTGCGCAGGGCCTGGGGTGCATGGGCATGACCCATGCCTACGGCGCGGGTGACGAGGAGTCCGGCCTTCAGACCATCCACCGCGCGCTCGAGCTCGGCGTGACCTTGCTGGACACCGCCGAGATCTACGGGCCGCACACCAACGAGCAGCTGGTCGGCCGTGCCATCGCCGGCCGCCGCGACGAGGTGCAGATCGCCACGAAGTTCGGCTTCAGGCTCAACCCCGACAGCCCGTGGGCGCGCAGCGTCGACGGCAGCCCGGAGAACGTGCGCAGCGCCGTCGAGGGATCGCTCGCAGCGCCTGGGCACCGACCACATCGACCTCTACTACCAGCACCGCATCGACCCCGAGGTCCCCATCGAGGAGACGGTCGGCGCGATGGCGGAGCTCGTCCAGGCCGGGCAAGGTGCGCTACATCGGCCTCTCGGAGGCGGCGCCGGAGACGATCCGCCGCGCTCACGCCACCCATCCGGTGACCGCGGTCCAGATGGAGTATTCGCTGTGGACGCGCGATGCCGAGGCCGAGGTGCTGCCGACCCTGCGCGAACTGGGTATCGGCCTCGTGGCCTACTCGCCGCTGGGCCGCGGCTTCCTCACCGGGTCGATCCGCTCCATGGACGACCTCCCCGAGGACGACTGGCGGCGCAACAACCCGCGCTTCCAGGAGGAGGCGCTGCAGCAGAACATCGCGCTCGCCGACCAGGTCAGCGAACTGGCCGATGGGCTCGGGATCACGCCGGCGCAGCTCGCGCTGGCGTGGGTGCAGGCCAAGGGCGAGGACATCGTCGCCATCCCCGGCACCAAGAGCCCGACGGCGGGTGGAGGAGAACGCCGGCGCCGTCGATGTGCAGCTGTCCGCCGAGGACGTGGCAGGCGCTCGACGCGGCGCTCCCATCAGACGGCGTAGCCGGCACGCGCTACTCGGCCAGTGACATGGAGCTGCTCAGCCACTGAACCGCGCGGTAAGGCGCTACGGTGGGCGCTGAATGCGGATCGCGACGTGGAACGTCAACTCCGTCAAGCAGCGCCTGCCGCGCCTGCTGCCGTGGCTGGACGAGCGCCGGCCCGACGTGGTGTGCCTGCAGGAGACCAAGCTCGCCGACGCGGCCTTCCTGGAACTGCTGGGCGACGAGCTCGAGCAGCGCGGCTACGAGACCGCCGCTCCACGGCGAGGCGGCGTGGAACGGGGTGGCCATCCTCTCGCGGGTGGGGCTCGACGACGTGGTCACCGGGATCCCGGGCGGCCCCGGCTTCCCGGACCCCGAGGCGCGGGCGGTGTCGGCCACGTGCGGCGGGATTCGCGTCACCTCGGTGTACGTGCCCAACGGCCGCGAGCCCGACTCCGACCACTACCACTACAAGCTCGAGTGGCTCGGCGCGCTGCGCAGCGATGGTGGCCGCCGGCCCCGAGGCCGCGATCGTGGCCGGCGACATGAACATCGCGCCGACCGACGAGGACGTCTTCGATCCCGAGGCCTACGTCGGCGAGACCCACGTCACCGCGCCCGAGCGCGAGGCGCTGGCCGAGCTGCAGTCACTCGGCCTGCACGACGTGGTCCGTGACCGCTGGCCCGACCGAGCGGGTGTTCACCTACTGGGACTACCGGGCCGGGATGTTTCACCAGGACCTGGGGATGCGCATCGACCTCGTGCTGGCCAGCGGCCCCGGTGGCCGACCGGGTCAAGGCGGCGTGGGTGGACCGCCAGGCGCGCAAGGGCTCGGGTCCCAGCGATCACGCCCCCGTGATCGTCGACCTCGACGAGGCGCCCGACGGCGACATCGGGCCCGGTGGTGCCGCCGCCGTCGAATCCGGCCAAGCGCGGCACCAAGAAGAAGTTGCCGCAGCAGTCGCCGTCGGCCTGACGGCGCGGTCGTCGGCTCAGTCGCGCGGCCGGTCGCGATCACGCGAGGGCTGCACCCGCTTGGGCTCGCCCGGCATCTTGGGGTAGTCGGGCGGATAGGGCATGTCGGTCAGGCCCGTCGGCCAGGTCGGCCTCGTAGAGGTCGAGCAGCGGCTGCAGCGAGTACGCCGCGTCGTCGATGGCGGCGTGGACGTCGCCCTGCTCGGCGAAGCGGCGCGGGCATGGTGGCGACGGTGAAGTCCTCGGGCGCGACGTGGGGCAGCTCGTCCCAGTCCAGCGGCGCCGACACCGGCGCGCCGGGCTTGGGGCGGATGCTGTAGGCCGAGGCGATCGTGCGGTCGCGGGCGTTCTGGTTGAAGTCGATGAAGATCCGCGCGCCGCGCTCCTCCTTCCACCAGCTCGTCGTCACCTGGTCGGGGAGGCGGCGCTCCAGCGCGCGGGCGAACGCGATGGCGGCGTGGCGGACATCGATGAACGTCCAGCGGGGCTCGAGCCGGACGTAGATGTGGATGCCGCGGCCGCCCGAGGTCTTGGGAAAGCCGGTGTAGCCGAGCTCGGAGAGCAGCGCCGCGCGCCTGCGCGGCGACGCGCGCGGCGTCGGCGAAATCGGTGCCCGGCTGGGGGTCGAAGTCCAGGCGCAGCTCGTCGGGATGGTCGGCGTCGTCGCGGCGGACCGGCCACGGGTGAAAGGTGATGGTGCCCATCTGGCCCGCCCAGGCGACGACGGCCAGCTCGGTGGGGCAGACCTCGTCGGCATCGCGGCCCGAGGGGAACTGGATGCGCGCCGTCTGCACGTAGTCAGGAGCGCCCTTGGGAACGCGCTTCTGGTAGAAGGCGTCGCCGGGGCGGCCGTCGCGGGTGGAGAGCACGATGCCCGGGAACACGCCCTTGGGCCAGCGCTCGAGCGTCGTCGGCCGCTCACGCAGCGCGCGCATGATCCCGCCGCCGACGCTCACGTAGTAGCGGACGATGTCGCCCTTGGTCACCGCGGCGGTGCGCTCGGTCTCGGGGAAGATGACGCGGCTGGGGTTCGAGACGCGCACCTCGCGCCCGTCGGCGTCGACCATGATCTCCTCGGGCTTGGCCATGTCTGAGAGAGTTCTACGCCACGACCGGGATGTGGCGCGCGCCGAGCGCATTGGCGAGCGTCCGGTGGGCCGGGCCCGCTCCCGACCACGACGCAGCGCGACGGGTCGAGGCCGTGGGCGGCGGCGAAGGCCAGGGCCAGCCCGGGCAGCGGCGGGCGACACCAGCAGCGGGGCGGCCCGCCGCCGTGCGGGCACAGCGCGCGGTGCGACCGTCGCCGGAGACGACGCCGCGCAGGCGGGCCACGGCGCCGGTCCAGGGCGTCGGGCGTGCCGTCGGGCCGCCAGTCGAACACCAGGTGGGGCGCGGCGGGGTCGGCGCCGGCGACCGCCGCCTCCCAGCCGGCGCGCTCGAGGGCGGGCGCGGCGACGAGCACCCCGAGCGCCCCGCTGCTGCGTCGGTCGGCGGCGCGCGTGAACGGCACCTCCTCCACGGCGGCAAAGCCCTCGTCGAGCGCCGGCGGCTCGAGCTCGCGCAGCGCGCGCATCTGGGAGGTCGGGGCCATCACCCCCTCGGTGCTGCGCGCCAGCACCCGCAGCTCCTCGGGCGTGGGCAGCGTGCCGTGCAGCGCGATCAGCCGCGTGACGAGGTTGACCTGCGCCTGGGCCAGCGGCGTGCTGAGCCACACGCAGCGGACCGCGCACCCCGTGGCGCGCGGCCGTCTCGATGACGTGGCTGCGCGCGGCGCGGGTGAGGTAGGTGTTGTCCAGGACGATCCGCCGCGCGCCAGCGGCGAGCCGCTCGTCGAGCGCCTGGGCGATCGTCGCGCAGCGACCCGCCCCGCTCGTCGCGGTTCAGCCGCTCATAGCCGCGGGCGACGTAGTCGTGGGCGAGGCGGGTCTTGCCGGCGCCGGGGATGCCCATGACCATCACCACGTCCGCGTCCCCGTCCCGCCCGCGGCCCGGCGGGCGGCCGCGGCTGCGCTGCATGCCGGTCCGGGGCGCCGCGGCGTCCGGCGCAGGCCGCCCGGTCGCCATCGGTCAGCGTCGAGCTCCGCCGCGCGCGGCGGCGCTGCGCGCGGTCTCCGGGCGGCGGGCGCCGGGGATGGCGACCACGCGTGGGGGAGAGGGACAGCAGCCACGCCAGTGCCACCTCGGCGGGCGTGGCGTCGCGATGCGCGCCGCGACCTCTGCGAGCGCCTCGCGCCGGCGCCAGCGACGGGCGCCCGGCGCGGGCCGCCCAGCGGCGAGTGGGCGATGAGCGCGATCCCCAGCTCGGCGCAGCGCTCCACCAGGCCGCCGCGCAGCGGCCCGTCGTCGAGGACGCTGAGCGCGACCTGGACGGCGGCTGATCGGCGCGAGCGCGAGCGCCTCGTCGAGCTGGCGGCGGTTGACGTTGGAGAGCCCGACGCGGGCGACGAGGCCGTCGGCGTGCAGCCGGGCCAGCGCGCGCACCGACGTCGCCCACGGCGTGCGCGGGTCGGGCGCGTGCAGGAGGTAGGTGTCGATCGCCAGGCCGTCAAGGGCGGCGAGGCTCGCCTCGCAGTCTGCGCGGATGGCCTTGGCCCGGCCGTCGGGCACCCAGGCGCCGCCCGGGCGGGTCATGCCGCCCTTGGTGACGATGCGGGCGCTGCCCTCGGCGCCGCAGCGTCGCAGCGCGCCGGCCAGCAGCCGCTCGTTGTGGCCGAGCTCGGCCTGGCGTCCAGCCCGTAGGCGTGCGCGGTGTCGAACACCGTGATCCCGGCGGCGAGCGCCGCCGCGATCGTCGCCTGCGCCCGCTCGTCGTCGCGGTCGGCGTCGGTGGAGAGGCGCATGCAGCCCAGGCCGATGCGCAGCTCGGACGGGCGCCAGCCAATCCAGCGGGACAGCGTAGGCCCAGCCGTGGCATCGCGCGGCGGTCAGTTCCCTGACCGCGGCGTGTGAGCGCTCACAATTTGTGGTTTCGCCCGGGCTCAGGGGTATCCGAGGCGCCGCCAGGGTTGATCGGGAGAGGGAGAGGGAGATGGCTTTCAGGCTGATGGCACGCGCCGCGGCGGTGGTGCTGACCGGTGCCGTTCGCGCTGTGGGGGCGCGCCGCGGCGCAGGCGGCGACGCCGTCGGGCAGCGATCTGGGCCCGGTGGGGTGGAGCTCGGGCTCCGGGGACCCCAACCTGGGCGTGCTCAACGACGGCACGCGGACGCTCAACTTCGACGGCGGGCTGGCGCTTCAAGCTGGTCAACACCGCCGACGCCAGCGACCGATCGGGCATCTACGGCACCTCCGCCGATCCCAAGGCGGACGCGCCCGGCTTCGACGATTCCGTGCTGGCAGCAGCTCACGCTCCCGCACGACTGGAGCATCACCCAGGCGCCCGACCCCAGCCAGAGCAACGCGACGGGCTTCTTCCCCGGCGGCCTGGGCTGGTATCGCAAGACGTTCACGCTCCCGGCCTCGATGGCGGGCAAGCGGATCTCGCTGGACTTCGACGGCGTGTTCGAGAACTCGTACGTCTACCTCAACGGCCAGCTCGTCGGCAACCACCCCTACGGCTACACCGGCTACAGCTACGACATCTCCGATCTGGTCCACACCGACGGCCACACGCCCAACGTGCTGGCCGTGGTGGTGCAGAACCAGGAGCCGAGCAGCCGGTGGTACTCCGGCAGCGGGATCACCCGCCACGTGCACCTGACCGTGGCCAACCCGCTGCACATCGCGCGCTGGGGGACCACCGTGACCACGCCCGACCTGGCCACGACGATCGCCTCGCACTACGCCACCGTCCACGTCGCCACGCAGCTGGCCAACGACAGCGGCCAGGCGGACACGGTCGACCTCCACTACGTGGTCCGCGACGCCGCGGGCCAGTCGTGGCCGACGCCACGACCGCCGAACGTCGCGCGTGCCCGCCGGCCGGCACGACCAACTCCGCCGACATCCGCCTGGACAACCCGCACCTGTGGTCCACCACCGACCCGTACCTGTACACGGTGCAGACCACGGTCACGGGCTCCGGCGCGCAGCTGGACAGCGCCACCGCCACCTTCGGCGTCCGCTGGCTGGTGTTCAGCCCCACCCAGGGCGTCATGCTCAACGGCCAGCCGCTCAAGCTCCACGGCGTCGATCTGCACAACGACGAGGGGGCGCTGGGCTCGGTGGACAACTACGACGCGATGTACCGCCAGATGAGCAACCTCAAGGCGGTGGGCGTCAACGCGTTCCGCACCTCGCACAACCCGCCGTCACCCGAGCTCCTCGACATCTGCCAGCGGCTGGGCATCGTGATGATGGTGGAGGCGTTCGACGCCTGGGACGTGGGCAAGCTGTCGGCCGACTACCACCTGTTCTTCAACCAGTGGAGTGACTACGACATCCAGGAGATGGTCAACGAGGCCAAGAACTCGCCCGCGGTGATCATGTGGTCGATCGGCAACGAGATCCCGGACTGGACCTCGCCCCAGGCGCTGCCGATCGAGCAGCGGCTCATCTCCGACATCCGCTCGATCGACACCACGCGGCCGGTCGTGGCCGGCTCAGACCGCTACCGCAGCGTGCCCAAGCCGGGCTCGGTGGCCGACCAGATGGTGCAGAACCTCGATGGCCTGGGCCTCAACTACGACACGGCCAAGACGATCGACGGCCTCCACGCCCAGTACCCGACGAAGTTCTTCTTCGAGTCGGAGTCCTCCTCGGAGACGTCGACGCGCGGCTACTACCAGGACCCCGACCTGCTCAACACCGGCCAGAACTTCACCCCAGGCCGCATGGAGCTCTCGTCCTATGACAACAACCTCGAGGACTGGACGCTGAGCAACGAGTACGACCTCAAGAAGGTGCGCGACCGTCAGTTCTTCGCCGGCCAGTTCATCTGGTCGGGCTGGGACTACATCGGCGAGCCCACCCCGTACACGACGTTCCCGGTCAAGACCTCGTTCTTCGGCCTGGTCGACACCGCCGGATTCCCCAAGGATGGGTATTACCTGTTCCAGTCACAGTGGACGACGGCGCCGATGGTGCACATCGTGCCGATGAACTGGACCGACTACAAGCCGGGACAGATGGTCCAGGTGTGGGCCTACGCCAACGCGCCCACGGTGGAGCTGTTCCTCAACGGGAGGTCGCTGGGCGCCAGGTCGTTCACTCAGAAGGCGACGACGTTCGGGGCCGGCTACCTGGAGACCGACGCAGTGCCCCGGGTGATGACAAGACGTTCACCGGTGGGGCGCTGCCCGGGGAGCTATCAGAGCCCGAACGGCAGCTCGGGCGACCTCAGGCTCGTCTGGAACGTCCCGTTCGCGCCCGGCCGGCTCGTCGCCGTGGCCAAGGACGCGAGCGGCCACGTCGTCGCCCGCGACGAGCAGGACACCGCCGGGCGGCCCTACGCGCTGAGCGTGACGCCGGACAGGACCGTCTGCGTCCGGACGGCAAGTCGCTGTCCTACCTCACCGTGCGGGTCGTCGACCGCCACGGTGTCGAGGTGCCTGGCGCCGACAACTCGGTGCTCACCTCGGTGAGCGGGGCGGGCACGTTCGCCGGGGCCGACAACGGCAAGCAGGATGACGCCGAGGGCTACATCTCCCCGCGCCACGACGCCTTCAACGGCCAGGTGCTGGCGATCGTCGAGTCCGCGACGCACCCCGGTCCGATCACCGTGAAGGTGTCCTCCGACGGGCTGCTGCCGGCCACGACGACGCTCTACGCGCAGAACCGTGGGCCACGCCGGGCGTGACCGCGGTCGCGCCCGTCTACGTGCGCGCCCTGCGCGGCACGTCGGCGGTCACTGCCGTCCAGGGTGCAGGTCGTCGACGGCGACGGCGCCACCCAGTCACAGCCGGTGAGCTGGTCAGGGCGCGGGCCCGGCGCCGGCGACCGTCCCGGCACCTACACGGTGACCGGAAGCGTGCGCGGGACGCCGCTCCCGGCCCGCGCGATCGTCACGGTTGCCGGCGTGGCCTGGGTGCAGAGCGCCCGCGCGCTCGTGCCCGTGGGCATGACGCCGACGCCGCCGGCGGTGACCAAGGTCGTCTACACCGACGGTGTCACGCAGTATCTACGCGTGCACTGGCCGCAGATCCCGGCCCGCCGCCTCGCCCAGCCCGGGCGCTTCTCGGTGGCCGGGCACGTGAATGGCATCGCGGTGCCGGCCCGTCTGCTGGTCACCGTGACGCGCGACGTCACCGCCGGCCAGAACCTCGCCCTGGCCGGGGGGCCGGCACAGCCCACCGCCGACGCCAGCTTCTCCGGCGGGGTCTTCAATGGCGACGCCTCGGACTTCGGCACGAGCACGACCGTGCCGGCGGCGCTGCTTGACGGCACCACGACGTCGGGCGGCTGGTCGGACCGTTACGAGAAGGGCCCGACCCAGACGCTCAACGCCTACACCAACGCCCGCGCGGGTGACTGGGTGAGCGTGGGCTGGCCCCAGGCCCAGACGTTCGGGGAGCTGCGGCCGTACTTCACCGTGGATGCGGCCGACCAGCTCCCGGCCACCGTCCAGGTCTCCTACTGGAACGGCCTGGGGTGGGTGCCGGTCCACGGTCAGCACGTGATGTTCGCGAGCGGATCGGACCAGCCGTCCTCGATCACGTTCGAGCCAGTGAGCACGACCAAGGTCAAGTTGGACATGACGAGCCGATCGCCGGGGAGCCCGACGACGGGCAACCTCACGATCAGCGAGCTGCAGGTGATCGGCGACGTGTTCAGGCCTTGACGTGCCAGTACCCCTTGCCCGAGGACACCTGCGGCACTCTGCTCGCAATGGCGCACCAGAACCAGCCGTGAGACGATGGCCCCGTGGCGGTCCAGGAAGATCAGATGCGCGAGGCGGCCGAGGCCGCCGCGCAGCTCATCGAGCCCGGGATGCGGGTCGGCCTGGGCACCGGGCGGACGGTGGCGCGGCTGCTCCCGGCGCTGGCCGCCCGTGGGCTCGCCGGCCTGCGCTGCGTGGCCACCTCGCCCGAGACCGCAGCAGGTCGCCACCGGCCTCGGGCTCACCGTCGAGCCGTTTGACGCGCTCGATCGCCTGGACATCGCCATCGACGGCGCCGACCAGGTGGCCGCCGACTGGTGGACGGTGAAGGGCGGCCACGGCGCCCACCTGCGCGAGAAGATCGTGGCCGCTGCGGCCGAGCGGTTCGTGGTCATCATCTCCGAGGACAAGCTCGTCGATGCCGTGCATGCTCCGGTGCCGCTCGAGCTCGACGTCTTCGGACTGCCGGCGACGCTGCACGCCCTCGATGCGGTGACGCTGCGCGCCGGGCGCCGCCGCGTCCCCCGAGGGCGGCGTCATCGCCGACTACACCGGGGACATCGGCGGACCCGGCCTCGGTGGCGGCGTGGCTGGACGAGATCCCGGGCGTCGCCGGCCATGGCCTGTTCCCGCCCTCGATGATCCACGACGTCTTCGTCGGGGGGCGCGAGCGCCCGCTGGACCGGCCGCCCGGCGCGGGCGAGGGCGCGGCCCGCGGGGGCGCGGGGGCGGCGTCGCGCCGGCGCGCCGGGCTGACCACCAAGCTCACCCCCCTGTCGGTGCCCGAGGCGTTGGCCCGCCTACGCGAGCTGCTGGACGCCAAGGGCGTCAAGCTGTTTGACGTCATCGACCACAGCGGCGAGGCCCAGGCCGCCGGGCTGACGCTGCGCGACACCAAGGTGGCGATCTTCGGCGACCCCCAAGGCCGGGACCCCAGTCATGGAGGCGGTGCCCCGAGGCCGCGCTCGACCTGCCGCTCAAGGTGCTCATCTGGCGCGACGGCGACCAGACCAAGCTCACCTACGCCCCGCCGAGTGAGCTCGCGGCCCGCCACGGCCTCAACGACGAGCTGGCAGCCCGGCTGGCCGCCATCGACGCCATCACCGACGCGCTTGCCGCGGGCTGAGCGACGCCGCGTGTCAGGCGGCCGGCCGGAACGCCGCCGGAGGCGTCGGCTCGGGAGTGGCCGCGGCCGCGGCGCCGGCGGGCTGCACGACGCCGTCGACGATGTGCAGCGCGGCTTCGACGAAGCTGGCGCCCTCGCGGTAGCGGATCACCGGGTACTCGGGCTCTTCGGGCTCGACGCCGACCACGGCGCCGGAGCTGCCGTCGGGCAGGGTGATCGTGTAGCCGACCGGGTAGGGCATGGCGATGCGCAGGAAGTGGGCGACGATCTGGGGATCGAACTGCGTCCCGGCGCCCTCGCGGATCGACCTTGACCGCGACGTGCGGCGGATTGGCGGGCTGGTAGGGGCGGTCGGCGGTGATCGCGTCATAGACGTCGGCCACCGCGGCGATCCGGGCGAACTGGTGGATGTCGGCGCCCGCGCGGCCCGCCGGGATAGCCCTTGCCGTCCCAGCGCTCGTGGTGGTCGCGCACGACGGCTCGGGTGAGGGGCGAGATCCGGTCGGAGTCCAGCAGCGACGCGCCGGCGGCGGGATGGGTCTTGATGAGCTCCCACTCCTCCGGGCTGAGCTTGCCGGGCTTGTTGAGGATCTGCTCCGGGATCGCCAGCTTGCCGATGTCGTGGACGAGCAGGCCCATGGTGAGCTGGGTCATGCGCTCGACCATCCGGTCGTAGCGCACCTCGCCGCGGTAGTCGACCCAGCCGTCGGTCCGGTCGATCCGCTGGCCCAGCAGGAGGCCGAGGGTGGCGACGCGCATCGAGTGGCTGTAGGTGTAGCTGTCAGCGGTGGCGAGGTCGTCGAAGGCGAGGGCCGCCTCGGGGGCGTCGGCCAGCGCGTCGATCAGGCTCGTCGGCG
This sequence comes from uncultured Actinomycetota bacterium, assembly GCA_963830945.1. Taxonomy (GTDB): domain Bacteria; phylum Actinomycetota; class Thermoleophilia; order Solirubrobacterales; family Solirubrobacteraceae; genus Palsa-465. The sequence continues at coordinate 35,900 of CAWHOH010000008.1, forward strand.
GCATGCTCGATCTGCTTGAGCGTGTTGAAGGGAAGCTCGGAGAGGTCGGCGGCGACGGCGCGGGCGGCCTCGAAGCAGGCGGCGACGGCCTCCTCGGTGGCGGCGCGGATGTGATCGGGCAGCGGCATCGCGGGGATGATCCCCTCGCCCATGTCGTCCTCGATCCAGAGGGCGCGGATTCCCAGCGACGAGAGGCGGCCGGCCAGGGACGTGGACAGGCTGACTCCGCGGCGCAACAGGGGCGCAGCGCCGATCGCGGCGGACGGGATGTCGCGCGCCAGCTCCATGCCGTCCTGGATCCAGTCGATGCGTACGAGCCTCATGCGGCCGTTAATCGGCAGATCCCCAGAAACCTATGCGCCCCACGCGGGATCTGCGCTCATCCAGGCCGTGTGCGGGCGGGCCAGATCCGCGGGGCTCAGCGAAAACGTGGTGTGGGTGATTCGTCCAGGTCTGCGCGGACGGCGGCTGGGACGTTGGGGCGCGCCGATGTGGCTTGATCGTGCTGGTCACGCGCGGCTGCTGGCGAGCTGCCGGCCCGGCGGCGTCGGCGGGCGTGGCCAACGCCGGGCTTGAGCGGCGCGCCGCCTGCGGATCCGATCGCCGGCCTGCGCTGGGGCAACTACACGGGGCCGCAGGACGAGGTGTCCCGGCCTACGGGCTGCGATCGGGAACGACCGGCGGCTGTTCGGGATGATCGCGTCTGCGCCCGCGGATGCGGTGGTTCGGGGCCTGGTACCCCGACGACCGGATCAAGCAGACCATCCGTGAGCTACACTGGCCAACGTCACGGGCGGTCATCCGGACGTCCTGGCCCAGATGGCCGTGTTCCGGCTGGATGCCGTGGGAGCACGCCGCCTGCCGGCCGTTGCCGACGGCCGCCCAACGGGCAAGCTACCGGCGCTGGATCGACGCATTCGCGGCGGGAGTGGGATCGTCGCGCGTCGCGCTGGTTCTTCAGCCGGACCTGCCCTTCGCCCTGTGCCGTCCGCGCCATTCGTCGCTGGCACTGCGTCTGGTGGCCTACGCGGCACCGGGTCTTAGCGCCCTGCCGCACACCAGCGTCTATATCGATGTGGGCGCCGGCGGACTGGGCCGACGGTGGGGCAGGCCGTCTCGATGCTGCGGACCGCGGGCGTCGCCGCGGTGCGGGGCTTCGCCCTCAATGCCACCCACTACGACGGCACGTCGCGCGAGATCGCGTTCGGTGCGCGGATCGTGAGCGGGCTGCGGGCCGCGGGCATCCGGGGCGCCATTTCGTCGTCAACACGGCTGTCCAACGGCCGGCCCGTTCACCTTCCGCAGTACCACGGGCCCGACTTCGATAACGCGGCCGTGTGCCGCAGCCGGCAGCTCGTCCCGCTGCGTCACCCTGGGCATCCCGCCGACGTGGAGGTGACCGACCCGCGCTGGCATCTGTCACCCGGCGCGGTCCCTGGCCGGGGGCGGCCGAGGTCGATGGATACCTGTGGTACGGCCGGCCGTGGCTGGTGACCAGGCCGCCCGTTCGATCTGCGTCGGTCGCTGGCCCTGGCCGCGACCACGCCGTTCTGAGCCTCGGTTCGGCCGCGGGGCGTCGCTCATATCTAACCGGTTCTTCACAGAGTCGTCAGGGTATGCGCGTCAAGACCGGGTACCGTTCCGGGCAATCAACGCAGTTGGGCCGCCCGGCGCACCTCGGCGTGGCTCTCCCGCGGTCGCTGACCTCCGGCGACGTCTCGTCACGCACATGGTTGTCGACACGCTCCGCCCGGAAACGTCCCCGTCCTCGCGCCGCGCCCGAGCCGACCGGGGCACACGGCGTACCCGCCTCGCCGGGCCGACCGGGGGCCGCCGCGTTCCCGTCAATCGGTGGACGATCGCCGGCGCTCGTGCTGGGGCTCACGCTCGCTCGGTGGCGCTGCGCGTCGGGCAGCTGCACTTCCACTACTGGATCGACGAGGCCATCTCGGTCGGGATCTCCTCGCATCCGCTGAGCGCAGCTCCCCTCGCTCCTGCGCCAGGACGGGTCGCCGCCGCTGTACTACGCGCTGCTGCACGTCTGGATGTCGCTCTTCGGGCACGGCGAGGTGGCCACGCACGCCCTGTCGCTGGCTGTCGCTCTGGTCACCGTGCCGGTCGCCTACTGGGCGGGCGCGGGCCTGTTCGGCCGGCGCGTCGGGGTCTACGCCGCCATTCTCGCCGCCGGGCTGCCGTTCCTCACCGACGTACGCCCAGGAGACGCGGATGTACTCGCTGCTGGTGCTGCTGTCGCTGCTGGTGGCGGTGGCCTTCATCCACGGCTTCGTCCACCGGCGCCGCCGGTACCTGCCGCTGCTGGCGCTGTCGCTCGCCGGCGGCGCTCTACACCCACAACTGGTCGCTGTTCATGGGGCTGGCCACGTTCCTCGCCTTCCTGTGCGTGCGGTTGACCTGCGACCGGCGCCGCGGCGGGAGCTGTGGCGCGACGGCGCTCTGGTGTTCGGCGCGGTGGCGCTGATGTACCTGCCGTGGCTGCCGACGCTGCTCTACCAGGCCCAGCACACCGGGGCGCCGTGGGCGCTGGCACCGGTCGTGTGGTCGCTGTCGACGGGCGGCTATTTCCTGGTCGGGGGCCGGGGCGCGGCGGTGGCCATCCTGCTGGCCGCCGGCTCCGGGCTGGTCGGGCTGCGGGAGGCCAGCGCCGGTGAGCGGAGAGCCGACCACCGCGGCCGCGATCGCACTGGCCATCCTGGGCATCGGGACGCTGCTCATCGCGTGGGCGTATGCCAAGACGACGCCGGCCTGGTCGGGGCGCTACCTGGCCGTGATCGTGGGGCCGCTGCTCGCTGCTCGCCGCGCTCGGCCTGGCCCGGGCCCGGGGGCTCGGGGTGGCCGCGCTGGTGCTCGTGTGCTGCTTCTGGGTCCTGGACCCCAAGCCCGGCTCGGTGGACGCCAAGAGCAACGTCGCGGCGGTGGCGGCGGCGATGCGGCCGCATACCCGCACCGGACACGCTCGTGCTCTCCACCCAGCCCGAGCAGGTGCCGCGCTCGCCTACTACCTCCCGCAGCTGACCCGTTTTGCCACGCCGCTCGGGGCGGTCCCGGATCCGCGCGTCATGGACTGGCGCAACGCGCTGACGCGGTTTGAGCACTCGTCGGTCGGCGACGGTGCTGGCGCCGATGGTGCGGGCGCTGCCCGCGGGGCGCCGGGTGCTGCTGGTGGTGCCCACGTCGTTCCAGAAGACCCCGACGTGGATGGCGCTCATCCATCGCAGCTCGCGGCGCTGGGTGGCCTACCTGCGCCACGACCCGCGGCTGCGGCTGATCAAGGTCTCGGCGTTCAAGGCGCACGCCACCAACCTGCCGGTGCGGGGCTGGCTGTTCGTCGTGCGCTGACCGGCTCGGTCGCGCGCGGCGCGGCCGTCGGAGGCTCGCTCGCACCCGGGCGACGCGCGGCCTCAGCCGGCGACGGCGATCTCGACGGGCTCGCCGCTGACCGCGACGCGCTCGATGAGGTCGGCGGCCGCCTCGGTCCCGGGCTGCTGCGCGCAGCCGCTCGCCGGCGGCGCGGACCCGTGCGCGCAGCTCGCCGTCGGTGAGGAGCCGGTCCACCGCGCCGGCCAGCTCGTCGCGCTCGAGCGCGTAGGTGGGCAGGCGGATGCCGTAGCCGGTCTCGTGCACGCGCTGGGCGTTGTCGTGCTGGTCCCAGAAGATCGGCAGCACCAGCATCGGCTTGCCGAACCACATGCACTCGGTGACGGTGTTGTTGCCGCCGTGCGTGATGACCGCGTCGACGTGGGGGAGGACCGAGGTCTGGGGCAGGAACTCCTCGCCGATCATGTTGTCGGCCAGCTCGTACTCGTCGTGGCGCGGCCCGCGGCTGACGATGTAGCGGTGCGGGGTGTCGGCCAGCAGCTCGACCAGCCGCTGCATGAGCTCGACGTCGGCCGAGCCCAGCGAGCCGAGGCTGAGGTAGACGAGCCGGCGGCCGTCCCGGCCGCCCTCGGGCGGGGTCCACGGCTCGTCGGTGGCGCGCACGCACGTCTGGAGGTTGTGCCAGGTGCGTCCCAGGGCGCACGCCGCGGGGATAGTCCAGCTCCTGCGGATACAGGTAGAGGTTGAGCCACGGCGACTCGTGGATCATGTCCATCGCCGGCAGGGGCGGCGCGCCGCGCTGCACGCAGAACTCCGAGAACGACGCCTGGAGGTCGCCCACCTGCGCGGCGTACTCGGCGCGGAACGCCTCCCAGTTCGTGCGGTCCTCCAGCGCCAGGCCCGAGAACGTCGGGCGGGAGGTCGGGGTCGGTGACCTCCAGCGGGTTGCAGGACACGATCCGGACCCACGGGCGGCCGCTGGCCGGGATGGCCGGGAACGCGCACACGTTGTCCTCGACGATCGCGTCGGGCGCGAGCTCGTCGAAGATCTCGGTGAGCCGCTCGTCGACGTAGCGGGCGCCCTCGACCAGGGCCTGCCACGTGGGCAGGATGAAGCCGGCGAGCTGCTCCTGGGTGTCTGGCGCGGAACACCGGCGCGGTGTCGCGGATGAAGTCCTTCCAGAACTGGCCGGGCGCCTCGGGGAGCCCGGGCGCGTCCGAGAGCCGCATGAGGCGCTCCTCGAAGCCCTTGGCCTCGAGCGTCCCGGCGAACGACTCCTCGGCCACGAACACGACCCGATGGCCGCGCCGGCGCAGCACGTCGCCGATGCCCACGCAGTTGTTCGTGGGACCGAAGGCTCCCTCGGGGAAGAACACGATCGTGCGGGGCTCTTGCGCGATGGCGCGCCAGCCTAACGAGCCGTACGCGGTCTGCTAGAGCTCAGGGCATGACCAAGATCGCAGTCACCGGCGGCAGCGGCAAGGCCGGCCGCGTCGTCGTCCGCCACCTCTTCAAGCGCGGCCACCAGGTCCTCAACATCGACCAGGTGGGCTCGCCCGAGTCCAACCACCCCGAGGATCCGATCCCGTTCCTGCGCGCCGACCTCACCGACTTCGGCCAGGCGCTGGAGGCGCTCAGCGGCGGCGACACGCTGCCCGGGATCGAGGCCGTCGTCCATCTCGCGGCGATCCCGTCGCCCGGCGCACGCGCCCGCCAGCGAGGTGTGGCGCGTGAACGCCACCAGCACCCATTCGGTGTTCGCCGCCGCGCAGCGGCTGGGACTGAAGCGCATCGTGTGGGCGTCGAGCGAGACCACGCTGGGGCTGCCCTTCGACACCCGCCCGACTACGCGCCCGTCGACGAGAAGCACATGCGCCCGGAGACCAGCTACGCGCTCTCCAAGGTGGTGGGGGAGGAGATGGCGCGCGCCTTTCACCGCTGGAGCGGCATCCCCATCATCGGCCTGCGCTTCTCCAACGTCATGGTCCGCTCCGACTACGCGCGGTTCGCCGGCTGGCAGGACGACCCCCACGCCCGCAAGTGGAACCTATGGGGCTACGTGGACGAGAGCCACGTCGCGCAGAGCGTCGAGCGGGCGCTGGAGGCCGACATCGACGGGACCGACAACTTCATCATCGCCGCCGCCGACACCGTCATGCGCACGCCCAGCCGCGACCTGATGGCCGAGGTCTACCCGGCGTGCCGGTGGCCGACAGCGTGTCGGGGAACGACACGCTGCTGGACATCAGCCACGCGCGCGAGGTGCTCGGCTACGACCCGCAGTTCAGCTGGCGCGACCTCGATGACGGCGCGTTGGGGCCGCCCGAGTGATCGACGCCCTGATCGGGGACCGGCGCCGCCGGCTCCGTCACGCCTTGATCGGGACCGCCGCCTCCGGGCGTGGCGACGTGGAAGCTGAAGCTCTCCTCCAGGTAGAAGCGGACCTCGTCGGCGTCGTGGTCCAGGTAGCCGATCGAGAGGTCCTGCCCTGACTCGAACAGGAAGTCGTCGCCGCGCATGCTGACGACGATCGCGCCCTCCAGGCCCGGCGCCCACACCAGCTCGCCCTGCACGATCTTGCGCAGGTGCTCGAGCAGCGGGTAGCCGCCGTTCTCGGCCGTCTCCACCACCCGCTTGTACTCCTCGTTGCCGAGCGCGAGGGCGTAGGGGCCGCTGACGCCGTTGCGCAGCAGCTGCTCGACGGCGCTGGCCACCGGGCGGGGATAGCTGCTGGGCTCGCTGCCGAGCTGGAGGCCCTGATGGGGCGAGGCGTCGGCGATGCCGGCGATCGACGCCTCGGGCCAGCCGTGGAAGACCGCGCGGTTCTCGGCCACGGCGATCTGGTGCGCGGCGCGGTCCAGCGCCTCCAGATCCGCGTCGGCGGCGCCGCGGTCGTCGTCGCGCAGCTCGGCGCGGCTGATCGCGAACTCGGCGCGGACCTCGACCATCGGCAGGACCCTGCGCTGCGACGCGGTGACGCCGTCGCACGGCGCCTTGGGGACCGCGTCGACCCGGCCGAGGTTGGTGGCCGAGTACTCCCAGCCGTGCGGGCCGGAGAAGTCCACGAGCTTGCGGGCGGCCAGAAGCACGCCCAGGCGGTCGCGGGCCTCGTCGTCGAGCAGCGTCCAGTTGGAGTCGCTGATCGGCGCGTGCTCGCGCAGCAGATGGTTGCTCATCACAGCGCTCCTTTCAGGCTTCCGATTCCCAGCGATCCGCTGCCGTCGTCCGGCGCGGGGCCATGTCCTCGCCGCTCGGCCTCGGCCTCGGCGGCCTCGCCGTGCTCGACGATGTCGCCGGGCTTGAACAGGATCCCCTGGGCGATCTCGCGCCAGATGGGGGAACGGCGCAGCAGCGCCTCGAGGTCCATGCTGAAGTGCTTGAACTCCTCGCCGACGGCGTCGCGCATGACGGCGGCCGCCTCGGGATCCTGCTCCACCGCCAGGCGCTGCTCATACCAGCCGATCGCCTCGGCCTCCTCGGTCAGCGACGCGCACAGCCGGGCAAAGGTACGAGTCGCGGCGGGCAGCTCCTCCGGTGGCTCGTGGTACTGGTCAAAACCCATCTGCTCTCCTGTGGACGGTCTCGGTGAGGACACACGCTACCCGCCGGCCGGCGGCGCAAGCTGCCAGGCCACCCGCGGCCGGCGGGCACGCCCGCACGCGGCGGCTCTGGGATCATCGCGCAATGGCCACCGATCAGCTCAGCGCGCCGCGACCTCGTCGACCGGCTGGACCGCGTGCCGACCGCCCCGATCGCCGCCGCCGGGCTGATCGCCGGCTTCGGCGTCGCGGTGGCGCACCGGGTCGCGCCCCCTCGGCGGGGTCGTCCTGGCCGCGTGCGGGCTGGCCTGCATCGCCGTGTGGCCGCGCCGCGACGGCGCGCGCGGTGACGGCGACGCTCACCGCCACCGGGCTGGTCGCCTTCGCGCTCTCGCACCTGCTGGGGCGGGTGATCGGGGCGTGGCCGTCGGTGATCGTGGTCTCCGCGGTGACGGCCGCGCTGTGCTGGTGGCTGTCGGACTCGCGGCGGCCCCCGGCTCGACCGGTGAGCTGACGCCGGCGGACTCGCCGCTGCCCCGGCTCAGCCGCTGAGCTGAAGCTGGCTGACCGAGAACGTCGCTCCGTCGGGTGCGGCGAGGACCGCGCGGCGGAAGTTGCGCCTCCTCGAAGGGCTCGGCGACGACGCTGCCGCCCAGCCCGGGCGCGGCCGCCGCGGCGGCGTCGGCATCGGCGATCCAGAAGTCCACGCTCCAGGCCGCGGGCGCTGACTCGCCGGCTGGCCATGGCCGCGACCACGTCGCGGGGGACGGGCTGGTGCGGGCTCGCCGCCGACGTAGCCGGGGCAGCCGGAACAGCCAGACGAGGACCGAACTCCTCCGCCTCCCAGCCGAACAGCTCGGCGTAGAACGCCCTGGCGCCGTCGGGGTCCGGGGTGGTGAGCAGGCTCATGGCCCACGCCGAGGGCTCGTTGACGCGGGCCGCGCCGGCGCGGTCGCCGGCCTCCCAGACGCTGAGGGCCGCTCCGGCCGGATCGGCGATCACCGCCATGCGCCCGGCCGGCGGCGCGTCGAACGGCTCCGACCAGCACGGCGCCGCCGGCGGCCCGGGCGCGGGCGGCGGCCTCGTCGGCGCTGTCGACGGCGACATGGGTGTTCCAGGCCGGCGGCACCTCGCCGCCGCCCTGGGCCGGGAGGGTGCCCAGCCCGGCCACGTCGTCGCCGTCCACCCGTGCCACGAAGTACTCGCCGGGCGGATCGCCCGGCATCGGGCCCGGGCCCGGCGAACTCCCAGCCGAAGATGCCGCCGTAGAAGCCCTTCGCGGCATCGAGGTCGGCCGTCAGCGTGTCCACGAAGCACGGCACGCCTGCGGGATAGTCGTCACGTCGGCTCATCAGGTCAGTTCCTTTCGTATTCGTCGTGGCGGCGCCACCAGGTGTACGGGTCGCCCTGCGGACGGTCGGGAGGCGAGTCCTCCCAGTTCTCCTGGCGGCCCAGCGGCGTGAGGTCCAGGAAGCTCCAGACGCTCCCCAGCGCCTCGACGCCGCGGTTGTCGGTGAAGTAGGTGCGCAGGACGCGATCGCCCTCGGCGATGAACACGCTGAGGCCGAACGGCTCGCGGTCGTCGCGGGTGAATGCCGAGGTCTCGGTTGAAGTCGCTGCCCGCCGAGGAGTACCACGGGATCGTCCAGCCCATCCGCCGGCGGTAGGCCTCGATCTGCTCGATCGGGGCCAGCGACACGAGGGCGAGCGCGGTGTCGCGAGCGTGGAAGTGCGCCGGATGCCCGATCTGATCCACGAACATCGAGCACCCGGGGCAGCCCGCCTCGGGCCAGCCCTCGACGGTGGGGGCGAACATGAAGTGGTAGAGGAGCGAGCTGGCGCCGTCCCTGGAACAGGTCGCGCAGCCCCACCTCGCCGTCGGGTCCCTGGAAGCGGTACGGCTTGTCGAAGGCCACCGCCGGCAGGCGCCGGCGCTTGGCCGCCAGCGCGTCGGCGGCGCGCGTGGCCCGCTTCTCCTCCGCGCGGATGTCCTGCAGCGCCTGTGCCCACTCTGTCTCGGAGACGACGTCCATTCTCTTCTCCCTCGTCGTTTTATCCATGAGTTGGAGTACAGTACCATGTAGTTGGAAAAACCAACCTTATGGCTGACCGCGAAGCGAACATACGGAGACTCATGCGGCATCGCCCGCGCCCTGGACATCGTCGGCGAGCGCTGGGCGCTGCTGGTGGTCCGCGAGCTCATCCATCGGCCCCAAGCGGTTCACGGATCTCCGCGCCGGCCTGCCGCGTGTCGGGCCCGACATGCTCGCCGCGCGGCTGCGCGAGCTCGAGGAGGCGGGGGTCGTCCGCCGCGGCCACGCTGGCGCCCCCGGCGGCATCCAAGATCTACGAGCTGACGGAGTGGGGCGCCGAGCTCGGCGCCCGTGCTCGTGGCGCTCGGGCGCTGGGGCAGCCGGGTCCCGCTGCCCGACCCGGCGCCGCCGCTCGGCGTCGACGCCGCGGTGGTGGCGCTGCAGACCACGTTCGACCCCGAGGCGGCCGGCTGGGTGGATGCGGTGTACGAGCTCGCGCTGGGCGATCAGGTGTTCACGCTCGAGGTGGCGGCCGGCCGCCTCGAGGTCACCCGCGGCACGACCGGCGGCGGGCGTGACGCCGGCGGCGTCGATCGAGACCGACACCGCCACGCTGGCTGCGGTCGTGTGGCACGGCCACCCGATCGACCGCGCCGTCGAGCGAGGGCGCGCTCGCGGATGGAGGGCGACCCGGAGGCGGCCGCGGACTTCGTGGGGCTGTTCGCGCCGCCGGTGCCGGCCGACGAGGGCACTGGAGCCGGAGCCGCGGGCGGCGCGGGCGACGAGCCCCTAGAGCTCGGCCGCGCGCTGGCTGAGCAGCCGCCGCTCGGACTCGTTCTGGGTCAGCTCGGCGGCCCGCTCCAGCTCGGCCCGCGCCTCGTCGACCCGGCCCAGCCGAGCCAGCAGGTCGGCCCGCACGCTGGGCAGCAGGTGATAGTCGCCAAGCGCGTCGTCGTCGATCGAGCGCGTCGACGAGCTCGAGCGCCGCCTCGGGCCCGTAGGCCATCGACACCGCCACCGCGCGGTTGAGCTCCACCACCGGCGACGGGGTCAGCTGGGCCAGCGCGTCATAGAGGGCGACGATCCGCCCCCAGTCGGTCTGGTCCGCCGTCGCGGCCCGCGCGTGGCAGGCGGCGATGGCGGCCTGGAGCGCGTAGGGGCCGAGCGCGCCGCCCAGCTGCTCGGCCCGGGCCAGCGCCGCAGCCCGCGCCCGATGAGGACGCGGTCCCAGCGCGAGCGGTCCTGATCGAGCAGGAGCACCGGCTCGCCGTCGCGGCCCCAGCCGCGCCCGCGAGCGCGAGGCCTGGATCTCCATGAGCGCCACGAGGCCGTGGACCTCGGCCTCGCCGGGCAGCAGCTCGGCCAGGATGCGTCCCACCCGCAGGGCGTCCTCGCACAGCGCCGGCCGCATCCAGTCCTCGCCGGCGGTGGCGGAGTAGCCCTCGTTGAAGATGAGATAGATGACCTCGAGCACCGAGGCCAGCCGCGGGTCCCAGCTCGGCGCCGGTCGGCACCTCCAGCGGGACGCGCGCCTCGGCCAGCGTGCGCTTGGCCCGCACCACGCGCTGGGCGACCGTCGCCTCCGAGACGAGGAAGGCGCGGGCGATCTCCGGCGTGGTCAGGCCGCCGAACAGCCGCAGCGTCAGCGCCGCCCGCGCCTGCGCCGAGAGCATCGGGTGGCAGGTCGCGAACAGCAGGCTCAGCATGTCGTCGCCGATGTCGTCGTCGGCGGCGGCGGCCAGGTCGAGCTCGCCGGTGGCGTGCTCGCGCTCCTGCCGGCGCCCCAGCTCGTCGTGGCGGCGCTCGGCCATCTGGCGGCGGCGCAGCTGGTCGATCGCCCGGTGCTTGGCGGTGGCCATCAGCCAGGCCCCCGGGTTGTCCGGGATGCCCGACTGCGGCCACTGCTCGAGCGCCGCCACCAGCGCGTCCTGGGCGAGGTCCTCGGCCCAGCCGATGTCGTGCACGATCCGGGCCAGGCCGCCGATCACCCGCGCCGACTCGATCCGCCAGACCGCGTCGATGGCGCGGCCGGGTGTCAGCCGGCGGAGGCGCGGCATCGTCGGTCAGGCCGGCCTCGTCGAAGTCCGACATCTCGTAGACCTGCCGGACCTCGATGACGTCGCCGTCGTTGGCCGGGCAGCGGGTGGCCCACTCCACGGCCTCCTCCTTGGACCGTGCCTGGATGAGCCAGTAGCCGCCGATCAGCTCCTTGGCCTCGGTGAACGGGCCGTCGGTGACCGACGGCTTGCCGCCGGCGAAGGACACGCGCGCGCCCTTGGCGGTGGGCTGCAGGCCGTCGACGGCGAGCAGCACGCCGGCCTTGGTCAGCTCGTCGTTGTACTTGCCCATCGCGGCGAACTCGCCTCGCGGCGTCTCGGCGTCCCAGTTCTCCTCAGAGATGTTGGGGATCATGATCATCATGAAGCGCATCGATCGGGCTCCTTGTGTGGAGGGTGGTTGTCGTCAGACCACGGCGCCCACGCTAATGGACCTCCCCATGGCCTGTTAACGCGACGACGATCGAGCGTTCTCAATTTCGACACGCAGCAGCGAACTAATCTTGTGGGCCGATGGCATACACGACCGCTGAAGGCCGAGAGCAGGTTCTGAGCGACCTCGCGGTCGCCATCGAGCAGATCGCCGACGCGCTGGCGTGCCTGGGGGAGGCCTACGAGCAGCTCGACGACCAGCACGCCGACGTCCTGGAGGAGCAGCTGTTCCGCCCCGTCCAGTCGGCCTACGGCCGCGCCCAGCGCACGTACGCCGAGTTCGCCAGCCGCTCCCAGCTGCGCGCCCGCACGTTCAGCGCCCACTCACCCGGGCGCGCAGTCCCAGACGCGTGCGCGAGCTGATCGAGCGCGCCGGGGACGCCGCCTACGACGCCGACCAGTCGATCGCCGACCTCCAGGACTCGATGCTGCCGGTGGAGGTGGGCGATCCCGGAGCTGCGCGCCGGGCTCTCCCAGGTCCGCGAGACGCTGTCGGCGGTGCCGGCACGGGCGCGCGGGCTCGTGCGCACCGTCGGCCGGTAGCGGCAGGCGCACCGCCGGCTCGCGGCGCGCGGCACGTCGGGGAGCGGCGCGGCCCCCTACCCGAAGTAGTAGGTTGCGCCGCCATGAGGAGGAGGATCTGGCGTGTCGGTCGCCGTCGCGCTGCGGTCGCCATGGCCCTGGTGTCCGCGGCCGCCGCCCAGGCCAAGGCCGGCGCCCTGTCGCGGCCACGGCAGCGTGCAGCAGGTCTACGCCATCGGGCTCACGCCCCACGCCGCCGTCTCGCTGCTCAACCGGCGCGGACGGGGCGTGGCCACCCAGAAGGCCGACTCGCTGGGCGGCATCGTGTTCCGCAAGCTCGCCGCCCGGCCCGGGCTACCGCCTGCGGACGGGCGGCAGGCGAGTCGGCCGCGGTCACCGTGATGCCCGACCGCTCGGCTCCGCCCAGCACCAAGGTCTATGAGCCAGAAGCTGCCCGCGGCGGCTACGGCTACCTGCGCACCCGCGACGGGACGAGCCTGGCCATCGACGTGCACCTCCCCGGGGGTGGGCGGGGTCCGGTAGACGGCCCGTACCCGACGCTGGTCGAGTACGCCGGCTACGGCTACGCCGACCCCGCCGGGCGCGCGAGAGCGGCATCAGCGCCGTCGCCAACCTCCTGGGGTTCGCGGTCGTCGACGTCAACATGCGCGGCACCGGCTGCTCGGGCGGCTCGTTCAACTACTTCGAGGCGCTCCAGGGCCTCGACGGCTACGACATCATCGAGACCGTCGCCCGCCAGCCGTGGGTGCTCGGCCACCGCGTCGGGATGCTGGGCATCTCCTACGGCGGCATCAGCCAGCTGTTCGTCGGCGCCACCGACCCGCCGCACCTGGCCGCGATCACGCCGCTCTCGGTCATCGACAACACCGCCACCACGCTGTATCCGGGCGGTCTGCTCAACACCGGCTTCGCCGCTCGGCTGGGCCAAGGACCGCGTCCACGACGCGCTGCCGGCCTCGCCGGACCGGCGGCCAGCCGTGGGCGCTGAAGCGCATCCAGCAGGGCGATCAGACGTGCAAGGCCAACCAGGTCCTGCACGGCGAGGCGCCCAACCAGGTCGCCATGGTGCGCGCCAACAACTACTTCGTGCCCGCGGTGGCCAACCCGCTGGCCCCGATCACCTTCGTCCACAAGATCCACGTCCCGGTCTACCTCGCCTGCCAGTTCACCGACGAGCAGACCGGCGGGCACTGCGCCGACCTGGCCGCAGCACTTCACCGGCACCTCGCGCAAGTGGTTCACCTTCACCAACGGCGCGCACATCGACTCGCTGGACCCGCAGACGTTCAACCGCTGGTATGACTTCCTCGAGCTCTACGTGGCCCACCGCCAGCCCCGAGCTCTCGGACGCCACCAAGGCGTCTGGCGCCCACGGTCTTCTCCGCGGCCATGGGCATCAACGACGTCACCCTGCCCCCTGACCCGATCCAGGCCAAGCCGACCTACGCCGCCGCGCTCTCGGCCTTCCAGGCGCTCAAGCCGATCCGCGTCATGTTCGACAACGGCGCCGGCAGCACGACGGCCGGGCGCGCCCTATCCGGCGTTCGAGCAGTCGTTCTCGCGCCTTCCCGATCCCCGGCACGCAGGCGCGGTCCTGGTATCTCTGGCCACCGGCGGCCGCTCAGCGCCGGCAAGGCGGCATCCGCCTCCGGCGACGAGTTCACCTGGAAGCCCAAGGCACGCTCGGCCACGAGCTTCAGCGGCAACGACGGCGGCGGGCCGGGCGGCCTGTGGAACACGACTCCCGCCTACCACTGGCAGGTCAACCCGGCCGGCACCGCGGCGTCCTACGTGAGCGCCCCGCTGCGCGCCAACACCGTCGTGATCGGCGCGGGCGCGGTCCAGCTGTGGATCAAGGCCTCGACGCCCAGCGTCGACCTCCAGGCGACGATCTCCGAGGTACGCCCCGACGGCAAGGAGACCTTCGTGCAGGACGGCTGGCTGCGCGCGTCCGAGCGCAAGCTCGACGCCGCGCAGAGCACCCTGCTCGCGCCGGTGCTGAGCCTGCGCCGCGCCGACGCGGCGCCGCTGCCGGCCGGGCGCTACACCGAGGTCACCGTGCCCCTGTACTACGAGGGCCACGCCTATCGCCAGGGCTCGCGGATCCGCGTGACGATCGCCGCGCCCGGTGGCGATCAGCCGGTGTGGGGCTTTGCCGAGCTCAACCCGCACGGCACGGCCAAGGTGTTCATCGCCCACTCGGCCAAGTTCGCGTCGCGGCTCGTGCTGCCGGTGGTGCCCGGGGTCAGCGTGCCGACCGGCCTGCCGCCGTGCCCGGGCCTGCGGGGCGAGCCGTGCCGCAGCCTACCAGCCCGTCGCCAACCACGCCGTCGCGCTGGGTTAGCGGGCTTTCCCGCCTGCCGGGACGGCCGGCGCCCATTAGGGCAACCTTAAAGTCATTCTTACGTGACGTCCGCCCGAACCGGGTAGGATCGCCCCGACCCCATGGGCCACGACACCCCGACAGCGGTTGCCGCGCCCTCGACCCCTGATGCCCCGCGCATCTCCGCTCGAGTTCCTGACGTACCTGCCGGTGAGACCGGCACTGACGTGCGCGCGGTCAAGATGCCCCTGGTCGACCGGCTGGCCAGCGCGGTCGTCACCGGCGCGCCGCCCATCCTCGTGCTGCTCGGCATGTGGCTGGGCTGGAACCACGGCCTGCTCGTGTGGCAGGACCTGCTCGTGCTGGCGATCTTCTACATGGTCATCGGCTCGGGCATCACCGTCGGCTTCCATCGCCTGCTGACGCACCGCAGCTTCAAGACCCACCGCTTTACCCGAGCGTTCTTCGCCGCGCTGGGTTCCGCGGCGGCGGAGGGGCCGGTGATCGACTGGGTCGCCACGCACCGCAAGCACCATCAGTACTCCGACGAGCAGGGCGATCCGCACAGCCCGCACCTGGACCATCGCGACGGCTGGAAGGGCCAGCTCTGGGGCCTGGTGCACGCCCACATCGGCTGGGTGTTCTCCGACATGGAGGTCGCCGACGAGACCCGCTACGCCAAGGATCTGCTCGCTGACCCGTGGATCCGTTTCGTGGACCGCACCTTCGTGCTGTGGGTGGTGGCCGGGCTGGCCGCCGCCTTCGGGCTGGGCGTCGCGCTCACCGGCACTGTCACCGGAGGGCTCACGGCGCTGCTGTGGGGCGGCGCCGCGCGCATCTTCTTCATGCACCACGCCACCTTCAGCATCAACTCGGTCTGCCACTACTTCGGCCGCGCCGACTACGACACCGGCGACGAGTCCAAGAACGTCTTCTGGCTGGCCATCCCCACGTGGGGCGAGGCGTGGCACAACAACCACCACGCGTTCCCCACCTCCTACCGCCACGGGCTGCGCCGCTGGCAGCTCGACCCGTCGGCGGCGATCATCCGCACGCTGGAGATGATGGGTCTGGCCTGGGACGTGGTACGGGTCGATCCGGCCCGGCGCGAGCGCAAGCTCGCCGTGCAGCAGGGCTGAGCCGCCGGCGGGTCCGGCGCGCGGTGCACGTGCACTAGAGTCCCGCGGCCGTGCCGTTCGCCAACACCGCACCCCTGCGCCGCGAGCTCGTGGCCGCGCTCCCGCAGCGCCCGTTCGCCCTGCGCTTCTGGGACGGCACCGAGGTCCCGGCCACCGACCCCGACGCGCCCACCTTCAGCTTCCGCTCGCCCGAGGCGCTGGCCCACGTCATCCGCGCCCCCGGCGAGCTGGGGCTGGGCCGCGCCTATGTCGCTGGGGCTGATCGAGACCGACGACATCGAGAAGTCACTGCGGGTGGTCGACACCTTCGAGCCGCCGCGCCTCTCGCCGGCCCAGATGGCCCGGCTGGGCCTCGCCGTCATCCGCGCCTGCGGCCTGGTCAAGCCGCCGCGGGCGCCCGCGTCCGAGCTGCGCCTCACCGGCGAGCGCCACACGCTGGGCCGCGACCGGCGCGCGATCGCCTACCACTACGACGCGGGCAACGCGTTCTTCGCGCTGTTCCTGGACCCGTCGATGACCTACAGCTGCGCCTACTTCAAGGGCGGCGCGCAGACGCTCGAGGACGCCCAGCAGGCCAAGCTGGGGCTGGTGTGCACCAAGCTGGCACTGCAGGAGGGCGAGCGGGTGCTCGACGTCGGCTGCGGATGGGGCAGCTTCGCCATCCACGCCGCGACGCACTACGGGGTATCGGTCCTCGGGGTCACCCTGTCTGAGGAGCAGGTCAGGCTCGGTCGCGAGAAGGTGGAGGAGGCCGGCGTGGCCGACCGCGTGACGCTGCGGCTGGCCGACTACCGCGAGCTCGACGGCGAGCAGTTCGACGCCATCTCGTCGATCGGGATGGTCGAGCACGTCGGGGAGGAGCGCATCGACCTCTACATGCGCACGCTCCACGGGCTGCTGCGCCCCGGCGGCCGTCTGCTCAACCACGGCATCGCCAAGCTCATGGACTTCGACACCCAGGACGAGGGCGCGTTCTCCGAGCGCTTCGTCTTCCCCGACGGCGTGCCCCTGCCCCTCAGCCGCATCGCCCAGGCGATGGAGCGCACCGGGCTGGTCGTCCGCCATGTCGAGGGCCTGCCCGAGGACTATGCGCGGACGCTCGAGCTACTGGATCGAGAGCTACGAGGCCCGCTACGACGAGGCGGTGCGGCTCGCCGGGGAGGAGCGCGCCCGGGTGTGGAAGCTGTACCTGCGGGCCGCGCGCGCGGGCTTCACCACCGGCTGGGCCTCGGTCTACCAGGTGCTTGCGGCAAAGGCCGGGTGATGCGATGGCGGCAGCGCCCCGCACCCCCGCGGCGAACGATTAGGATCCCATCATGACCACGATCGTGTGCCAGCAGGTCGCCCCCCGCATCGCCGACCTGCAGGCCAACCGGCGGCTGTCGCTCAGCGCCATCGCCGATGCGGTCGCGGCCGGCGCCGACGTGGTCGTGCTCCCGGAGCTCGTCACCTCCGGCTACATGTTTCAGTCCACCGAGGAGGCGGCAGCGGTGGCCATCACCCCCGAGGACCCGCTGTTTGAGCAGTGGGCCGCGGAGGCCGGCTCGGCGGTGGTGATCGGCGGCTTTGCCGAGCGCGGCGAGGACGGCCTGGTCTACAACAGCGCCGTGGTGCTCGACAGCTCGGGCGTGATCGGCGTCTATCGCAAGGGCCACCTGTGGGACCGCGAGAAGCTGTGGTTCGCGCCCGGCGGCGAGCCGCCGCGGGTGTTCGACACGCCGGCCGGCCGGATCGGCGTGCTCGTCTGCTACGACCTCGAGTTCCCCGAGATGCCCCGCACTCTGGCCCTGGCCGGCGCGGAGCTCATCTGCGTGCCCACCAACTGGCCCTACGTGGATCGCCCCGACGGCGAGCGCGCGCCCGAGGTGACGATCGCCATGGGCGCCGCGCGGGTCAACCGCGTGTCCATCGCCTGCTGTGACCGCACCGGCACCGAGCGCGGCCAGCAGTGGAACGCGGGCACCAGCATCATCGACGAGCAGGGCTGGGTCCTGGCCTCGCAGACCGGCGCCGGGTCAGCGACCGCGAGCCTCGACCTCACTCGCTCCCACGACAAGAGCTACACCGACATGGCCGACGCGATGGCCGACCGGCGCCCCGAACTCTACGGCGCCGTGGGACAGCCGGTGGCGCGGCCGGTCGCCTGACCGACCGCGCTTTTCAGACTCGCGACGTTGGCGCTAGGAGGCCGACGGGGCGGCTTCGGTCGCGGCCTCGGCGGTCGGCTCGGACTCTGCCGCGGGGGTGGGCTCGGGCGTCGGAGCGCTCTCGGCGACGATGTGCGCGCCGACCGCGCCGATGACCCCGAGGACCAGCGAGCGGAAGGCCCACTTGGGGCCGTGCCACTTCGCGCCGATGGCGTCGTCGATCGAGGGGCTGCCCGGGCCGGTCTCGGCCAGGGCGAGGGTGACGGCGATGAGGACGAGGTTGTACTCATAGCCCTGGTTGCTGACCCAGGGGCCGTTCTTGAGGTGGACGCGGTTGATGGCGGTGAGCATCGTGGCCGTCAGGACCGAGGCGGCGATGGGCGTGGCGGCGCCGGCGACCAACAGCGCTCCACCCCCCGCTTCGGCGGCGCCGGCGGCGAGCGCGTGGCGCTTGCCGGGACGGAGCCCGATGCTCTCAAAGAACTGGCCGGTCCCGTCGGGGCCGTAGCCCCCGAACCAGCCGAACAGCTTCTGCGTGCCGTGGCCGACGAAGTAGCCACCGACGATGAGGCGGAGGATGAGGCGTCCGAGTTTCATGTGGCGACCTTAGCAAACGGTTGCGCACGCAACGACTGGACCCGTGCGCCTGCCTAGGAGTAAGGTGCGGCCTGACGCCCAGGATCGACTGAGGAGGAGCCCAATGAGCAGCACTGTGAAGGTGCGCCTGACCGTGAACGGGACCGAGCACGAGATCGACGTCGAGCCCCGGCTGCTGCTTGTCCACGCGCTCCGCGACTCGCTCGGGCTGACCGGAACCCATGTCGGCTGCGACACGTCCAACTGTGGGGCCTGCACTGTTCACATGAACGGCGAGGCGGTCAAGTCGTGCACCATCCTGGCCGTCCAAGCGGAGGACGCTGAGATCACGACGATCGAGGGGATCGGCACCGAGGACAACCTGCACCCGATGCAGGAGGCGTTCTGGAACAACCACGGTCTGCAATGCGGCTACTGCACGCCCGGGATGATCATGTCCGCCTCCGCGCTGCTGGCCCGCAACCCGAACCCCACCGAGGACGAGGTCCGCCACGGGCTGGAGGGCAACCTCTGCCGCTGCACCGGCTACCACAACATCGTCAAGTCGGTCCTGGACGCCGCGTCGAAGTCCGGGGCACAGGCATGAGCGTCACCGATGCAGCGCCCGCCGGCCACGTCGGCCGTGAGCTGCGCCGCAAGGAGGACCCCCGCCTGATCACCGGCCGGGCGCTGTACGTCGATGACATCTCACTGCCGGGCCAGCTGTGGGCGGCGTTCGTGCGCTCGCCCGAGGCGCACGCCAAGGTGGTGTCGATTGATGTTTCTGAGGCGGCTGCGCGCGCCGGAGTCCGCGCCGTCTTCACCGGCGAGGACATGTCAGACCTCGGCGGCCCGCTGCCGATGGCCTGGGTCCCGCCCGGCGTGGAGGTCAACAACCCCGAGCACTGGCCGCTGGCCCGCGGCGTGGTCAAGCACGTCGGCGACCCGGTGGCGGTGGTGGTCGGCGACGACCGCTATGCGGTCAACGACGCCGTCGAGGACGTCATCGTCGAGTACGACCCGCTGCCGGCGGTCATCGACCCCGAGGTGGCCGTGGCCGGCGCGCCCTTCGTCCACGAGCAGTTTCAGACCAACAAGGTCCATGAGTGGTCGCTGGCCGGCGGCGACGTCGAGGCGGGCTTCGCCGACGCCGACGTGATCGTGGAGCGGCGGGTGATCAACCACCGCATCGCCGGGGCCCCGATCGAGTGCCGCGGGGTGCTGGCCGACTATCGGGCCGGCTCGCTGACCCTCTACACCTCGACGCAGGTGCCGCACTTCGTACGCCTGTTCATGGCCCTGCTGCTGGGGCTGGGCGAGGACCACGTGCGGGTCATCGCGCCCGAGGTGGGTGGCGGTTTTGGCCAGAAGCTCCAGGTCTACGGCGAGGAGCTGTTCGCCTGCTGGGCATCGCGCAAGCTCGGGCGCCCGATCAAGTGGATCGAGACCCGCTCCGAGAATCTCTCGGTCGCCCACCAGGGCCGCGATCAGATCTCCCACGTCAAGATGGGCGCCAGGCGCGACGGCACCATCACCGCCTTCCACGTCAAGATCCTGGCCGACTTCGGCGCCTACAACATGATCCTGACCCCGCTGATCCCGTCGCTGGGGGCGTTCGTGATGGGCGGCTGTTACAAGATCCCCAACGTCCAGACCGACATCACCGGGGTGTTCACCAACAAGTGCCCCACCGACGCCATCCGCGGCGCCGGCCGGCCGGAGGCGACGCAGATGATCGAGGTCACGCTCGATCAGCTCGCTCACGAGCTCGAGATGGATCCCCTGGAGGTCCGCCGCCGGAACTTCATCCCCAAGGAGGACTTCCCGGCGGAGGTGGCCACCGGCGTCGTCTATGACTCCGGCGACTATCACAAGACGCTCGACAAGCTCATGGAGCACGTGGATCTGCCGGCCTTCCGCGCCGAGCAGGACCACCTGCGGTCCGAGGGCATCTACCGCGGCATCGGCTTCTGCACGTGGACCGAGATCTGCGGCCTGGCGCCGAGCCGGATCACCGGCCCCAACGGGGTCGGGGTCCAGGCCGGGCTGTGGGAGTCGGCGATGATCCGCGTCCACAACACCGGCGCGGTCACCGTCTACACCGGCACCTCACCGCACGGACAGGGCCTGGAGACCGCGATGGCCCAGATCGTGGCCGACAAGCTCGGCGTCGATCCCTCGGTGGTGGAGGTCATCCACGGGGACACGTCGATGGGGCCCGAGGGGCGCAACACCTACGGGTCGCGCTCGCTGGCCACCGGCGGCGAGGCGGTGGCCAGGGCCACCGACAAGGTGGTGGCCAAGGCCAAGGCGATCGTCGCCGCCGAGCTCGAGGCGGCGCCCGAGGACATCGAGGTGGCCGACGGAAAGTTCTCAGTCCGGGGATCCCCGGACAAGGGCATGGCGCTGGCCGACGTGGCCGGCATCGCCTACGTCGGCGCGGTCCCGGAGGGCATGGAGCCCGGGCTGGAGGAGACCACCTTCTATGACCCGGAGAACTTCGTGTTCCCGTTCGGTGCGCACGCGTGCATCGTCGACGTCGACCCCGAGACGGGCAAGGTCAAGGTGATCCGCTACGTCGCGGTCGACGACTGCGGGCGGGCCGTCAACCCGATGCTGATCGAGGGCCAGGTCCACGGCGGCGTGGTCTACGGCATCGGCCAGGCGCTCTACGAGCGCGTCCACTACGGCGCCGACGGCCAGCTGAACACCGGCACCTTCGTCAACTACGCCATCCCGACGGCGGCCGAGATGCCGAGCTTCGAGACCGACCGGACCGAGACGCCCTCACCGGTCAACTCGCTCGGCGCCAAGGGCGTCGGCGAGGCCGGCACCATCGCCGCCTCGGCGGCGGTCACCAATGCCGTCATCGATGCCATGCGCCCGCTCGGCGTCGACTACATGAACATGCCCCTCAGCCCGATGCGAATCTGGGAGGCCATCAACGAGAAACAGGGCGCGAGCCCGGAGGGAGGCCCGCAGTCATGATCCCCGCCGAGTTCGACTACACGGCACCGGAGTCGCTCCAGGACGCCATCGGCGCGCTCGTCGACGGCGGCGAGGACGCCAAGCTGCTGGCCGGCGGCCACTCCCTCATCCCGATGATGAAGCTGCGCGTGGCGGCGCCGTCGCTGCTGGTGGACCTGCGCAAGGTCCCGGGCCTGCACGGCGTGGAGCGCCAGAACGGCCATTGGCGGGTGGGGGCGCTGACGACGCACACCGTGCTCGAGCAGACGCCCGACCTGGGGCTCGTCTCGGCGGTGGCGGCGACGATCGCCGACATGCAGGTGCGCAACCGCGGCACCATCGGCGGGTCGCTGGCTCACGGCGACGCGGCGTCAGACCTGCCCGCGGCGATGCTCATCACCGAGGCCGAGGTCACCCTCCAGGGCCCCGACGGTCAGCGCACGGTCGCGGCGGCCGACCTGTTCAAGGGCTACATGACCACCGAGGTGGGCCCGCAGGAGGTGTTGACCGAGATCCGGATCCCGTCGACGGAGGGCTGGGGGTATGGCCATCAGAAGTTCAACCGCCGCTCCGAGGACTGGGCCATGGTCGGCGTCTGCGTCGTGGTCAAGGCCTCGGGTCAGACGTGCGAGGACGTCCGGATCGGCCTGACGCACATGGGCTCGGTCCCGCTGCGGGCCACCGCGGCCGAGGAGGCGCTGCGCGGCCAGGAGCTCTCGGCGGAGAACATCGCAAAGGCGGCCGAGCAGGCGGCCGAGGGGACCAGCCCCCCGGCGGATCTCAACGCCTCGGTGGAGTACAAGCGGCATCTGGCACGCGTGCTCACGCGGCGCGCCATTGCAGACGCCGTTGGCGGATAAAGTTCAGGACAAGGTGACGCTCGCGGCGCTTCAGTCAGTGAGAGCCGCGAGCGAGGTTCTCGCGGGCGAGGGATATCTCGCGGATCGCCCCTTGGCGATGGCGGTCCACCTTGCCGTCGTGCTCGAGCAGCCGCTGCTGCTGGAGGGCGAGGCCGGTGTGGGCAAGACCGAGGTGGCCCGCGCCCTGTCGTCGGCCATCGGCGCCAAGCTCATCCGCCTGCAGTGCCACGAGGGCATCGACCTGCATCACGCGGTCTATGACTGGGACTACTCCCGCCAGCTCCTGGCCCTGCGCGCCACCGAGCAGGGCGTCGACGAGGGCCAGCTCTTCTCCCGGCGCTTCCTCCTGCGCCGGCCGCTGCTGGAGGCGCTCGAATCGGATCCGTCGGCGCCCGTGGTGCTGTTGATCGATGAGATCGACCGCGCCGACGACGAGTTCGAGGCCTTCCTGCTGGAGTTTCTGTCGGACTTCGCGGTCACCATCCCTGAGTTGGGGACGGTCACCGCCGCGCGGCGCCCGATCGTGCTGCTGACCTCCAACCGGACCCGCGAGCTCCACGACGCGCTGAAGCGGCGCTGCCTCTATCACTGGATCGACTATCCGACCCCGGAGCGCGAGCGCGCGATCGTGGAGGCGCGGCTCCCCGGTGTCCCGGAGGAGATCGCGGCGCGGGTCGTGGCCGCGGTGTCACGGCTGCGCGACCAGGGCGACCTCTACAAGCTGCCGGGCGTGGGGGAGACGATCGTGTGGGCCCAGGCGCTGCTGGCGCTGGGCGACGAGGCCTCGCTGGACGACACCCTGGGGGTGGCGCTCAAGGTCCACGAGGACGTGTTGCGCGTGCGCGAGCGAGGGGTGCTGGAGGGTGTCGAGGGATCGGCGGCGCCGGTCGTTCTCGCGCCGCTGGTCGACGGGATGGTGGGCCGGCTCGGCGATCTCAGCGCCGTGCTGCGCGCCCAGGGCACGCGCGTGGGGGTGGGGGAGCTTCTGGATGCGGTGCGGTCCCTGGAGGCGGTGGACTGCGCTTCTCGCGACGACGTCCGGCTCGCGCTGCGCACGGTCCTGTGTTCGCAGCACGCGGACCTGGAGCGCTTTGACCGGGCCTTCATCGCCGTCTACGGGGACGGTTCTGTGCCGGGGAGTGATGACGTGGATCCGCTCGAAGCGCTCGGCCATATCCAGCGTCCCGCGCCGATGATGGGGCTGACTGACCCTGGCGGCGGTGTCGCGGAGGAGGACTCAGAGATCGTCCCCGCCGCCTGGAGCGACATCGAGATGCTGCGCGACAAGGACTTCGCCCGCTACACCGAGGCCGAGATGGCGCTCGCCCGCGAGCTCATCCACCGGCTGGCCCGCCGGCACCCGACCCGGCTGTCGCGGCGGACGCGGCCCTCGCGCCGGCGCGAGCACGTGCCCGATCTGCGCGCGACCGTCCATCAGTCGCTGCGCACCGCCGGCGAGCCCCTGCACCGGCGCTGGCGCGCTCCCACGCGGCGTCCGCGCCAGGTGGTGCTCGTCTGCGACGTCTCGGGCTCGATGGCCCCCTACGCCCGCATCCTGCTCCAGTACATGCACGCGTGCGTGGCCGCGCAGCGGCGGGTGGAGGCCTTCGCGTTCGGGACCCGGCTGACCCGGATCACCCAGGAGCTGGCGGGACGCGACCACGACCGGGCACTGGACCGCGCCGCGGCGGCGGTCACGGACTTCTCGGGCGGCACCCGCATCGGCGCGGCGATCGCCGAGCTCAACCGGGTGCACGGCCGGCGCATCGGCCGCGGGGCCGTGGTCATCGTCCTGTCAGACGGCTGGGACCGCGGCGAGCCCGAGCAGCTCGACGTCGAGATGGCGCGGCTGCGCCGGGCGGCGTACCGGCTGGTGTGGCTCAACCCGCTCGCCGCTCATCCCGACTATCGGCCGCTGGCGCGGGGCATGCAGGCCGCGGTGCCGCACACCGACCAGCTGCTCGCGGGCAACTCGCTGGCGTCGCTGGAGGAGCTGGCGGCGATCCTGGAGGAGATGTAGCGGTGGGCGCCGCGTGGGTGGACGCTGAGTGGGAGGCGAGCTCGGAGCTGCACGGGCCGGCGTTTGAGCCGGTGCCCGATCCGCCGCCGCGCTTGATCCTGTTCGGGGCGGTGGAGCTGTCCGGGGCCCTCTCGCGTCTGGCGCGCGCGATGGGCTGGCGCTCGGTCGTGGTGGATCCACGCTCGCAATATCTGACGGCCGACCGGTTCCCGGATGCCGACGAGCTGATCGCGGCCTGGCCCTCGGAGGCCTTTGAGCGTCTGGGCGGGGTCGATGAGTCCACGGCGGTGGCCGTCCTGACCCACGACCCGGTGCTCGACGACCCGGCGCTGGTGATCGCCCTGCGCTCGCCGGCGATGTTCGTCGGGGGGATGGGGTCGCGGCGGACTCAGGAGCGGCGGCGGTTTCGTCTGGTCGAGGAGCACGGGCTCAGCGAGGAGGAGGTCGGGCGGCTGTCGGGGCCGATCGGCCTGGACCTGGGCGCCCGGACGGCCATGGAGACGGCCATGTCGATCATGGGCGAGATCGTGGCCGTGGCCCACGGGCGCGACGGCGGACGGTTGCGCACCGGTGAGGGGCCGATCCGCGAGACGCGCGCGTGACTCGACGCCCCACCACGAAAATAGAGCGATCTATCCAGTCGGAGGCCTAGGTGGGGGTCGCGGGCGTCGTCCTGGCCGCCGGAGGAGGGACGCGGTTCGGCGAGTCGCCCAAGCAGCTGGCCGACTTCCATGGCCGGCCGTTGCTGGAGTGGGCGGTGCGGGCGCAGTGCGCCGTGGCTGAGCTGGGTCGGGTGGTGGTGGTGCTGGGCTCCCGCTTCGCGGAGGTGCGTGCGCGTGTGGATTTTGGCCGCGCCGAGACGGTGGTGTGTGAGGAGTGGGAGGCCGGTCAGGCGTGGTCGCTGCGGCGCGGCGTGCGGGCGTTGGTCGAGGACGCTGCGGTCTCCCGGGTGATCGTCACGCTCGGCGACGCCCCGCTGGTGACGCCCGAGGTCATCCGGATGTTCGTCGAGCAGCCGCCGCGGGCGCGAGCGGTGTACGGTGGCCGACCCGGGCACCCGGTGGTGCTCGGTCCCGAGGAGATCACGGCGCTGACCTCGCTGGCCGGCGACGAGGGCGCGCGAGGTCTCCTGCGGGGCGGTCCGGAGGTGGAGGTCGGACACCTATGCTCCGGGCGCGACATCGATACCCCTGAAGACCTGGAGGAGGTCCGCGATGAAGCTAGAGCAGTCATTTGAGGTCGCCGCGCCGCTGGACCGGGTCTGGGCCGCGCTGATCGACGTCGAGCGGGTCGCGCCCTGCCTGCCGGGCGCCGAGGTCACCGGGCGCAACGACGACGGCACCTACAACGGCACCTTCCGGGTCAAGATCGGGCCGACCGCCGCCGCCTACGCCGGCAAGCTCGAGATGGAGAACATCGACGAGGCGTCCCACACCGCGACCATGCAGGCTGCCGGTACCGATCGCCGGGGCCAGGGCGGCGCGAAGGCCACGATCGTCTCCTCGGTCAAGGAGGCCGAGGGCGGGACGGCCCTGGTGGAGGTCTCCACCGACTACAGCATCACCGGCCGGCTGGCCCGCTTCGGGCGCGGCGGGATGATCGAGGAGATCGGCAACCGGCTGCTCAAGGAGTTCGCCTCGTCGCTGCAGGCGATGCTGGCCGGGCCCGGGGAGTACGAGACCTTCGTCGGCATGCCGGCGGTCGGGGCCGGCGGGGCCGGCGGGGCCGGCGGGGCCGGCGGGGCCGGCGGGGCCGGCGGGGCGGGCAAGGGCGACAAGCCCAAGCCCAAGGCCAAGCCCCGCAAGGATCTCGCGGCCGCGGCTGAGGCGGTGGCGGCGGCGTCTGCGCCTGTGGCCGCGGAGGCCGAGCCTGAGCCTGTGGCGGCGGAGCCTGAGCCTGTGGCGGCGGAGCCTGAGCCTGTGGCGGCGGAGCCCGAGCCTGTGGCGGCGGAGCCCGAGCCTGACCTGGTGCCGGACCTCGCGGTCGAGGCCGCGGCCGAGTCCGAGCTGGCCGCCGTCGTTCCCGAGGCCTCCGCGGAGTCCGAGCCCCCGGCCGCCGAGGTCCCGCAGCCGCCGTCCGAGCCGGAGATCACCTCGCCCGGGCCTGATGTCGTGCCGGCGGAGCCTGGACCTGAGGTTGTCCCGCAGGCGCCCGAGCCCGAGGTCGTGCCGTCGGAGCCCGAGCCCGAGGTCGTGCCGTCGGAGCCCGAGCCCGTACCCGAGCCGAAACCCGCGCCGCCTCCGGAGCCCGAGCCTGTGCCCGAGCCGGAACCCGCGCCGCCTCCGGCGCCCGAGCCGCCACCGCCACCGCCGCCACCGACCCCCGAGCCGGCCCCGCCGCCACCACCGCCGCCACCCCCACCGCCGCCACCCCCCGCCGCGGAGGCCGAGGCGCTCGACGGGCTGGCCCTGGTCCGCACGGTCATCATCGAACGCGTCAAGAGCAACCCGGTCCCGTTTGTTGCGCTGCTGCTCGGGTTCCTGCTCCTGCGGCGCCGACGTCGCCGGGGCAGCTAGAGCCCGCGGCGCGTCAGGCCCCGCGCGACATCGGCCACGATGCCGTGGGTGCGTTCCTTGAGCTCGCGTCGCACGATCCGCATGACCTCGATGTTGGCGCGGCGCAGGTCGTTGTCCTTGCGCCGGTCACGCTCGAACCTGTAACGGGACGAGTGGTAGGTGTGGGTGTCGACCTCGACGACGAAGCGGGCCTCGGGCCAGTAGAAGTCGAGCTCCCAGATCCCGAACTTGGCATTGACGTGGGGGAGCGGGAGCCCAGACTGCCGCATGAGCGCCAGCATTCGCTCCTCTCCCTCTGACCGGGTCATCGTCGACGCGCCGAGCTCCTGGTCCAGCAGCGCCGCAAGCCGTGCGCGTCCGTGGTGACCGCCGGCGCGGTCGAGCACGTCGCGCACGTACGAGAGCCTCAGGATCCGTTCGGCGATCCCGCGATCGAAGGCGACCTCGAGCTGACGATCGGTGGCGGACACGGCAATGTCGAGAAGGGTGCGGGCCGGCGAGGTCACCGGGAGCCCCATGCGGATCCAGACATCTCGGCTTTCGAGGATGCTGCTGCGGTGGACCCGGACGTCGGGGTTGGTCGCGCCGTCCCAGATGTCGACGACGACGTCGATCTCAGGGGGAGCCGGCACCCACAGTCCCAAGAGGGCCGCCGCCGACCAATGGCTCAGAGCCGCGCCGGCGCGGACGGACAGCAGCGCCTCGGTCTCCGCGCCAAGCTCGACGGGGGCTGTGTGACCCACGATAAAGACGCCGCGAAGGGAGGGGAACAGGCGGCCCCGGGAAACCCGCCACGCGACGCTCGACGAGCTGACACCGATGGCCTCCAACTGACGGCGGGCGATCCTGCCGCGCTGATGGGCTGCGACCGCGCCGATCCGTGCGTCCCGATCGCCTGAGACCGACATCACAGAGCGCGCACCCAGTACTTGCACGGTGCGTGCGTCAGAAACCGAGTCCCGCCGACGCGACAGAGCGCGCCGCCCTGGAGCGGCGGGTGTGCGCTCTGGAGCGTCGGGATCGTCGGCCATACGCCCCAGTGTGAGGGGCGCGACTGCACTCAACCTCTCCCAAGCCCGCCGTTTTCACCCTTTCGTGACACACGCACGAAAGAAGTCACACTTCAGCGCCCCGGCGGCTCGTTCCAATCGTCGGCGGGGAGCACCGCCACCAGGCCCGAAGGGTTGATCATCGGGTGGGTGCCGTAGTAGTGAGCGCGGATCTCGTCGAAGGAGACGGTGTCCGCGACGCCGGGCCACTGATACAGCGCCCGCGCGTAGGGCCACAGCCGCCGGTACTCCGTCAGCTTGCGCAGCGAGCACTTGAAGTGGATCTGGTAGACGGCGTCGAAGCGCACCAGCGTCGTGAACAGGCGCCAGTCGGTCTCCAGCGGCTCATCGCCGAACAGGAACCGGCGGTCCGCCAGCCGCGCGTCGAGCTCGTCCAGCGTGGCGAACAGGGCGCGCACCTCTGACTCGTACACCGCCTGCTTGCGGGAGAACCCGGCCTTGTAGACGGCGTTGTTGACCGTGTCATAGATGTGCTGGTTCAAGGCATCGATCTCAGGGCGCAGCTGCTCGGGCACGAGCGCGACGGGGTGAGCCGCCAACGGCGCGAACACCGTGGAGAGCATCCGGAGGATGTCCTCGGACTCGTTGTTGACGATCCTGCCGCGCTCCTTGTCCCAGAGCACCGGCACGCTCACCCTTGCCTCATACGCCGGATCCGTTGCGTCATAGGCCTGCGACAGGAAGCGGTAGCCGTTGACCGGATCCTCGTAGCCGTCGCCGGTGAACTCCCAGCCGCGCTCGTCGCGCAGGGGGCTGACAAACGACACCGAGATCGCGTCCTCCAGCCCCATCAGCATCCGGCCGATCAGGGTCCGGTGCGCCCACGGGCACGCCCGGCCGACGTAGAGGTGATAGCGGCCCGCCGCGGCCGGGAAATCCGTGGACCGGTCGTCTGACACCCAGCTCCGGAAGGTCGAGTCCTGGCGCTTGAACGATCCGTCGTCGCCACCTTCGGCGCCCAGGGACAATGCACGTGCTTGAGTACTCATCCATCCAGCGTACGTCACCGGAGCAGGCGCCCCCTCATCTCAGTCAATGACACCGGCGAGGGCGATGCCCTCGTTCTGCTGCACGGCCTGGGCACGACCCAGCAGATCTGGAGCCTCGTCACCCAGCCCCTGGCCCAAGCCCGCCGCGTGGTCACCCTGGACCTCCCGGGGTTCGGGGAGTCGCCGCCCGTCGGTGAGGGCTTTGACCTCGACGAGGTGACCGACCGCATCACTCGCGCGCTCGCCGCCCACCACGTCACGGCGCCCTTTGACCTCGTCGGGCACTCCCTGGGCGGCGCGGTGGCCCTCACCCTGGCCGCACACCGACCCAACCTCGTCCGCCGGCTCGTCCTCGTCGCCCCCGCGGGCCTGCAGCGCCGTCGCCCGCCGGTCCCCGGCGCGCTCCTCGGCCACGGCGCCACCGGGCTGTTCGCGGCCCGGCGCCGGCTCGCCGCGCTCAGCGCTCGCCCGTGGGGCCGGCGGCTCCTGCTCGCCTTCGCCGCCGCCGACGGCGCCACCCTTTCGCCCAGCCAGGCGCGCATGATGGTCGAGGCCTCGGCGCCCGCCCAGCGGATCGCGGCGGCGACGACGGTCATCGCGCAGGCCGATCTGCTGCCGCTGCTGCGCGCCGCGCCGGCGCCGGTGGGGCTGCTGTGGGGCCGCCGGGACCGCGCAGTCCCGTTCCGGCTGGCGGCGGACATCCTGGCCGCGCGCCCCGACGCCGAGCTGGAGGTGATCGACTGGACCGGCCACGTGCCCATGGTCGAGCGCCCGGACTCGTTCGCCCTCGCCCTCGACAAGGTTCTGCGCCGCCTTGACAAACACGCAACAAGTTCCGGAGCGCCGCGTCGTACAACACCGTGAGCAGGGATTTGGCCTGCCCAGCGGATGCTCCCGGTCCCGACCAACCGCCCCGGCGCGCTGCGCCTCCCCGACGGACGTCGCCTGACGTTCGTCGAGACCGGACCCCCAGAGGGACGCCCGGTCATCTACTGCCACGGCGCCATCGGCAGCCCGCTGAGGGACACGGTCAGCCTCGGGCCCCTCACTCGGCGTCTCCACGTCCGCCACATCGCCGTCAACCGGCCCGGGTTCGGAGGCTCGGATCCGGTCACGGGCCGTAGCGTGACCGCGTTCGCGGCTGACCTGACCGCCCTTGTCGATGCCCTGAGCGTCGAGCGGTTCTTCCTCATCGGGGTGTCGGCGGGCGGCCCCTATGCCCTGGCCGCGGCGCACGCGCTGACGGGCCGCGTGATCCGTGCGGCGGTGTGCAGCTCGCTGTCGCCGCTGTGCGCGCCGCACCGCACCCCGGGGATGCCGCGCCGGATCCGGCTGGGCCTCACCGCGCTCGCCGCCATGCCCCTCACCGCCCGGCGCCTGGGCGACGTGCTGCTGCCGCTCCTGCACCGCCATCCCGCTCTGCTGCACCGGGTCATCGCCGCGCACGCCGCACCCACCGAGCGCGCGCGGCTCGCCGAGGCCGGAGAGCGCCAGGCTGCCGGCACGAGCTTCCTCAGCGCGACCGCATATGGTGTCGGCGGGATGATCGAGGACTACCTGACCTACTCGCGCGGATGGGGGTTCCGGCCCCAGGACGTCGAGCCGGAGGTCCAGGTGTGGCATGGCGGCCTTGACCCGCTCGTCCCCATCGAGCATGCCCTGCAGCTGGCCGTGTCACTGCCGGCGTGCCGCATCTTCGTCGACCCCGACGAGGGCCACCACTTCTTTCGACGTCGCCTGGAGGAGATCATGACTGCGCTGCTCAACCCCGATCGCGGACCCCACAGCCACCGCCTGTCGGTGGCCGGTGCCCGCGCCCTGCTGGCCGCCCGGGTGACGGCATGACCGATCCGGCGGGCAAGGCTGCTCGCTTCCTGGAGCTGCATCGTCCCGGCGATCCGCTGGTGATGCCCAACCCGTGGGACATCGGCTCGGCCCAGCTGATGGCCTGGCTCGGCTTCGAGGCCCTGGCCACCACCAGCAGCGGGTTCGCCGCGACGCTCGGCCGGCTCGATGGCGGGGTGACCCGCGACGAGGCGCTGACCCACGCCGCGGCGATCGTGCAGGCCACCGACGTGCCCGTCTCGGCCGATCTGGAGAACTGCTTCGCCGCCGACCCCGAGGGCGTCGCGCAGACCGCCCGCGGCGCCGTCGCCGCCGGTCTGGCCGGGTTCTCGGTCGAGGACTATGACCCTGACTCCAACAGCATCTACGAGCGCGGGCTCGCCGTCGAGCGCGTGCGAGCGGCGGTCGAGGCGGCCCACGCCGCCCCGGGTGGCCCGCTGGTGGTGACCGCGCGGGCCGAGGGCTATCTCCGTCAAGAGCAGCCCGACCGCGATGAGATCATCGGCCGCCTGCAGGCCTACCAGGAGGCCGGCGCCGATGTGCTCTTCGCACCCGGGCCGGTCGACGCCGACACGGTGAGCGCGATCGTGTCCTCGGTGGACCGGCCGGTCAACGTGCTCGCGCGCAAGGGGGCGCCCCCCGTCGCCGAGCTCGGCGAGCTGGGGGTCGCGCGGATCTCCGTGGGCGGGGCGCTGGCCTTCACCGCGATCGGCGGGTGGGTCAGCGCGGCCCGGGAGCTGCGCGAGCAGGGAACGTACGCCTACTTCGACCTGATGGCCGAGGGCGGCAAGGCCGCGCGCGAGGTGTTTGGATAGTTGATCAGCGTGGCCCGCGGGGTGCGCCGCTCAGGCCGCGGCGCGCAGCTTGGCCACCGGCGGGCGCTCCACCGGCTCGACGCCGTGGGCGGGGAACTCCTCCTCGCCGGGGCTGAAGAAGCCGGTGGGCAGCGGCCCCGCGAGGCGCCCGTCGCGTTCCAGGCGCGAGGCCAGCGCGCGTAGGACCGCGAACGCCATCGGGCCCAGGTCGCGCAACGACTGGTGGGCGTTCTGGCGGACGTCGAGGTCCACCTGGGCCAGTCCCTCGAGGCCGACGGCCTGGTAGGCGTCCACCAGCAGTGCGATGTCGACCCCGTAGCCGGTGACGAAGGGCAGCGACTCCAGGAGCTCGCGACGGGCCGCCACCTCGCCGGCCAGGGGCTGCGCCACCGCGGCGAGATCGGGATAGAACAGGTTGAGCAGCGGCCGGGCGGTGAGCTCGGTGACGCGGCCGCCACCGTCGGGCAGCGTGGTCTCTCCGACCCTGAAGGGACGCCGGTACAGCCCCTTGACGAACGAGATCCGGGTGTCGCACAACAGAGGACCAAGCAGCCCGCAGGCGAAATGAGCCCCGAAATGCTCGGAGTCGGCGTCAAGGAAGACGATCACATCGCCCGTGAGGACGGCCAGCGACCGCCACATGGCGTCGCCCTTGCCGAGCACGGGGCCCACCTCGGGGAGCAGGTCGTTCTGGTTGTGGACCTCGGCGCCGAGCTCGCGGGCGATCCGGCCGGTGTCGTCGGTGGAGGCGTCCACCACGACGATCTGGTCGATCGCCCCGGCGTCACGCAGCGGGGTCAGAGAACTGACGATCGCCCCGATCGTGCGTTCCTCGTTGCGCGCCGGGAGGCATACAGAGACCGTGCGCCGACGCTCGGCTGCGAGCCGCTCGGGGGGAACTCGGAGTGATGGAACGTGTGGCTCCGGTGCCAGGAGCGTGCGCGCATCGACATGACGTTCCCCGGAGCATGACAGCCGGGGAACCCGCGCGCGCGGGTCGCCTCGGGCGACGCGGAATATCATGCAGGAGCGGCCCTCGCGGGACCGGCCGCCCCTGTCACGGCGCCGCTGGCGTCACTGAGGAATGGGATGTGGTGCACGATCGCCTGATTTGCAGGGACTTGTGGCGTGATTAGGTGTCTGCGCATTGTGGCGTTCCGTCGTCTGCTCACGGCGTACGTTCTCAACGAGCTGGCCTGGTCGGTCGGCACCCTGGCCCTGTCGCTGCTCGTCTACAGGCGGACGGGGAGCGCGATCGGGTCCGCGGGGTTCTTCCTGTGCTCCCAGTTCCTCCCGGCGCTGCTCTCCCCGGCGCTGGTGGCCCGCTTGGATCGCGCCTCGGTGCGCGTCGTGCTGCCGATCCTCTACGCCGTCGAGGCCGTCCTCTTCGGCGTGCTCGCGTACCTCGTCCACCACTTCGTCCTCGTCCCGGTGCTGCTCCTGGCGCTCGCCGATGGCGCCGTCGCCGCCACCGCACGCTCGCTGGCCACGGCGGCGCGCATCGAGATCCTCCGGCCCATCGACCTGCTCCACGAGGGCAATGCCCTGGGCAGCTTCGCCTTCTCCGGCGCGTTCATGGCCGGGCCGGTGATCGGCGGTGCGGTGGTCGCCCTCGGCGGCACGCTCGCCGCGCTGCTGGTCAACTGCGGGCTGTTTGCCACCGTCGCTGTGTTCCTGGCCATCACGGCCCTGCCCGGTGCCAAGACCGAGCCCGGCTCGGTGTGGAGCCGACTGGGCGCCGGCCTGGCCCACGTCCGCTCTGACGCGGTCCTGGCTCGCCTGCTGACCATGCAGGCCGTCGGCCTCTGCATCTTCACCATCACCATCCCAGTCGAGGTCGTCTACGCCCAGCACGCGCTGCATGCGGGGGCCAGCGGCTACGGTCTGCTCCTCGGCACCTGGGGTGCGGGCGCGGTCGCCGGCAGCGTGGTCTATGCGAGGTTTCGCCGCAGGGCGGCGTCGCTGCTCATCGCGGGCTCCGCACTGGCGCTGGCCGCGGGCTTTGCGGTGATGACGGTGGCCCCCAGCCTGATCGTGGCGCTGTGCGGCTCGGCGGTCGCCGGGGCGGGCAACAGCGTCGAGTGGGTGGCGTGGCGCACCGCCGTCCAGGAGCGCACGCCGGACCGCTGGATGGCGCTGATGATGAGCCTGGCCGACTCGATGTCGATGCTCGCTCCCGGCGTCGGCATCATCGCCGGTGGTCTGATCGCGCAGCTGTTGTCGTCGCGGGCCGCCTTCGGAGTGGCCGCGGGAGGCTCGCTGCTGTTCGCCGTGGCGGTGCCCCTCGCGTTTCGCAACGCGCCCAGCCGGCGGCCCGAGCGGCGCCCGTCGGTCGAGGTCTCCGCCGAAAAGGCGGCCATTCCGCGCGGCAAGTCGCTCGTTTAGAGTGCACGGTCCCGTGGGCGAGCGCGCCGCCTGCATCGACATCGGCTCCAACACCACCCGACTCCTCGTCGCCGATTGCGTCGAGGGGGCGCTGGTCGAGGTCCATCAGGAGCGCGCCTTCACCCGGATCGGCAAGGGGCTGGCCGCCTCGGGGGCGATCGGCGCCGACAAGATCGAGGAGGTCGTGGCCGTCGTGCTCGACCAGCTCGCCGTCGCCCGCGAGCACGGTGCCGGCGAGATCCGCGGCGTGGCCACGGCCGCGATCCGGACGGCGTCCAACGGCGTCGCGCTGGTCGAGGCGATCGCTGCCGGGACGGGCCTGAGGGTGGAGATCGTCTCCGGGGAGGACGAGGCGCGGCTCGCCTTCCGCGGGGCGGCGGCGATGCTCGAGCCCGAGGCGGCGGCCCGCTGTCAGCAGCTCGGGGTCATCGACGTCGGCGGCGGGTCGTCGGAGGTCGTCGTCGGCGCCGCGCCTGACCGGGTCGGCTGGTGGGCCTCGGTGCCGATCGGGTCCGGGGCGCTGACCGACCACTGCCTGCACTCCGATCCGCCCCACCCCGACGAGCTTCAGTCCGCGCGCCAGGAGGTGGCCGCGGCGCTGGCCGGTCTGGCGCCCCCGTGCCCGGAGATGGCGGTGGCCGTGGGAGGCAGCGCCACCTCGCTGGGCCGCGTCGCCGGCCCCGTGCTCGACGCCGCGTCGCTGGACCGGGCCCTGGCCGTCCTGGCGGGCGACTGCGCCGCGACGGTGGCCGAGCGCTTTCTCATCGACCCCCAGCGGGCGCGGCTGTTACCCGCCGGCCTGCTCATCCTCCAGGGGGCGTCCCGGCTGCTGGAGGCGACGATTCAGGTCGGCCGGGGTGGCATCCGCGAGGGCGTGCTGCTAGAAGCACTCCGAGCGTGAGCACCGATCCCGCCATACCGCCCCGCGAGGCCATCGCCGAGGTGCGCGTCCGCGCGCCGACGCGCGGCAACCGCCGGCTGGAGCGCTTCCTGGCCGCCGTCAACGCCGACGAGCAGCTCAAGGCCTGGTGGCACGTCTCGGCGGTCAACGCCACGCGGCGGCTGGGGATGTCCGACCACAGCTGGGTTCACATCCAGATCGTGCTCAACATCGGCCTGCGGCTGTCGCGGCTGCTGTTCCGCCGCGGCGTGACCCCGAGTGTCGTGGCCGACTTCGGCATGACCGAGCGCGACGCCGAGGTGGTGGTGGCGGCGGGCTGCCTCATGCACTGCGTCGGCATGTCGATCCACCGCCGCGACCACGAGCGCTACAGCCTCTTCCTCACCGCCGACAAGCTGGGCGCGCTGCTCAAGGACGTCTACGAGGAGCCCGAGCGCTCGGTCATCGTCGCCGAGACGCTGCACGCGATCATCGGCCACCGCAGCGACGGCGCGCCGTTCACCGTCGAGGCCGGGATCGTCCGGGTCGCCGACGCGCTGGACATGGCGCGCGGGCGCTCTCGCATCCCGTTCGAGGCCGGGCAGCAGAACATCCACTCGATCTCGGCGTACGCGATCGACGAGGTGAAGATCAGCCCCGGGCGCGACCGCGCCGTCCGGGTGGAGATCGCGATGTCCAACAGCGCCGGGATCTTCCAGGTCGACGAGCTGCTGGCCGAGAAGCTCCGCGGCTCGGGGCTGGAGGAGCACATCGAGGTGATCGCGCGGATCGACGCCGAGCACGAGCAACGGCTGATGCAGGTGTTCAAGCTGTAGTGGGGGGTCACTGAAGTGGGGGAGCCGTCGCGCCCCGACGTCCGGGGCCGCGCCACCAGTGGGATCGGGGCGGTCGTCGCGCTCGTCGTGGTGTTGCTCGTGCTCGTCGGCGGCTACGGCGCGCACTGGCGCTGGATCGGGGTCAACGGCAGGACGGCGACGCTGTGGGACTGGCTGCACCTGGTGCTGCTGCCCATCGCCGCGCTGGTCATCTCCCTTTGGCTGCGTCATCGCCCCCCGCTCACGGGGACACGGGCCGCGGCGGTCAGCCTCCTGGGGGCGGCGTTCGTGGTGCTGGTCGGGGCCGGCTATCTCGTTCCGTGGGCGTGGACGGGCTTCGTGGGCAACACGCTGTGGGACTGGCTGAACCTCGCCGCCCTGCCGGTGACGGTGGCCCTCATCCCGGTGCTAGTCGAGCTGCGGCCCGAGTGGGGGCGCCGGCACGCGGCGGTGCTGGGGGCCGGGGCGGCGGCGTTCGTGGGGCTGGTGCTGGCCGGCTACCTCGCTCACTGGCGGTGGACGGGCTTCACCGGCAACACCGTGTGGGACTGGCTGCATCTGCTCCTGCTGCCGCTGCTGGTGCCCGCGGTCATCGTCCCCGTGCTGCGCCCGTTCCTGGCCGTGCGCTTCCGGGGCGAGGGCGCCGACGAACCTGTGTAAAGCTCGCTTGACATAAGGTGTAAAGTTGGCTTTACACAATGATGCGCAACCTCATACGACAGATGCGAACGGCACGGGGCCTGTCCCAGGGGGAGCTGGCCACGGCGATGAGCGTGTCGCGGCAGACGATCAACTCGATCGAGCAGGACCGCTACACGCCGTCGCTGGCCCTGGCGATCGGGCTCGCGCGGTTCTTCGGTTCAACGGTGGAGGAGGTGTTCGATGCGGATGTGTAAGACGTCGAAGTGGACGGTCCCGGTGTTCTCATTGGTGCTGGGTGCGGTGGTGTGCGCCGCCTTGACCATCGCCGGCCGCCTGGACGACGGGCTGTGGTGCCTGGGGTCGATGGTGATCTTCGCGGCGGTGTTCGCGTTTGGCGGGCGCAGCGAGACGATCCGCGGCCTGCGCGGCGACGGCCGCGACGAGCGCTTCCACGCCATGGACATGCGCGCGACGCTCATCGCGGGGTGGGTGGTGATTGTCGCGGTGATCATCGCCTCCGTCGTCTCGGCGGTCAATGGCCACAACGGCGCGCCCTACAACTGGTTGGCCGCGCTCGCCGGGCTGACGTACATCGCCAGCATCGCCTGGCTGCGCATCCGGGGCTAGGACGCCGCGGGCCTGTCGTCACAACCGGGCACCGGTCGGCAACTACATGGGTGATGTGGGTTTCGAGGATCACTCTGGCCGGCCCGGTGACGCTCGTGGTCGCGAGCCTCGCCGGCGCGACGGGCACCGGCGATGCCGCGCCGGTCCGGACGGGCCCTGACTGCACGCCCGCCGGCCTTGTGCTCTCCCAGGCGCCGGACGGGCGAGTGAGCGGTTGCCTGCGCGTGGGAAACCTCACCGCCGGTCCGCGCACGATCTCGCTGGAGGATCTGCTCTCGTTCGGGCCGCCCCCGCGCAAGTTCCTGCCGCCCGGAATCAAGCGGCGCGTGAAGCCGACGCCGCGGCCGTCCGCGCCCGCGGTCTCGCTGTCGCTGTCCCCGTCCTCCGGCGGCCCCGGGACCGTGGTGACGGTGACCGGGCGGTTGAGCAGGCCGTTTCACCCCCGTGACTCCCATCCCAACCTGTGCTGGGACGGCTGCCAGAACGGGCTGACCTACGGCGACCCGCCCGTGCGGTGGACGTCGCCGACGGCATTTCGGACGCGGATCACCGTCCCCGCCGCTCCATGGATCGAGGGTCGTCCCGCTCACGTGGCCCCGCTGGTCTCGGGCGACTATGGCGTCGCCATCCAATGTCTCCGGGAGGCGCGAGCGTGCTCACTGGTCCCCGAGGGCACGGCCACGTTCCGTCTCCGGGTGACTCGGCCGGTGGCGTGGTGCCGGACGCAGGCGACGTGCGCGCGGCTGCGGGTGACCCCGGCACGGGCGCTCCCCGGTCAGCTGGTGAGGGTCACCGGGTTCGTGCCGCTGGCGGCCGGGGAGACGCCGAACACGTCGTTTGCGCCATACGAGATGCTCGTGACGCGACGGCGGCCGGCAGAGCCCGAGGTGCGGTTCACCGGCCGCAACGGGGTGCGTTTCGTGAGCGCCGGACTTGGCGCCCTCCACGTGAAGGCCCCGCCACGGTACTTCGGGGTGGCGCCGGTGGGTCAGGTCAGCGACGGCGTGCCGCAGATCTCCGCCGACCCGGCGGACCCGGGCACGGTGGCGTGGTGCGCCGGCACCACGATCGCGGTGTCGGGGCCGGGCGGCACCACTCGCGTACCAGCGGACACCGCCAAGCCCCTGCTTCAGGCGATGGGGTTCAGCTTCCGCGATGACCCGGATGTGACGTGCGCCGCCGTCGCCCCACTCGCGACCGCCGCCGGGGCGCCCGCAGGCCTTGCGGCGGCGTTCTCCGTAACCGAGGCGGAGGGGCCGCCCTTCTCCCTGGCGGTGCTGGTGACACATGACGACGGCCAGACGTGGGCGGCGGTCCCCGTGCCAACAGGCAGCTTCCCCGCCGGGTTCGGGGGGTTCCGCTACGGCGCCGGTGGGACCCTGCAGGCGCTGTTCGGCCTCCGCCTCAAGGGCTCGGTCAAGGACTACCCGGAGTTCGACCCCAACCGGAGCGTGACCGAGGTCTCCAGCGCCGACGGGCAATCATGGAGCCAGGCTCCGCCGGCCTGCCCGACCGCCGGGCCGTGCGTCACCTTCGGCCTCTACTCACCCGGCAACTGCGCGATGAACGGCACGATGCAGACGCTGCAGCGCTCAACGTCGCGTGGGTGGGGCTGGTCATCGCTGGACTTCCCGTACGCGGTCCAGGCCTGCGGGGAGTCCGAGCTCGTCGCGACCTCGCCGAGATCCGAGCTGCTCGTGGACTCGATGGGGACCTACCCGGTGCTGCAGACGACCGACGCCGGTGCGACATGGCACGACCTCGCGATTCCGCGACCGGCGCGGGGCAACATCACCGCGCTCCCCGACGGCTCGTTGCTCGTGGCCCACGGTATTCAGTACCAAGGTCGCTGGAAGCTGCTGCGCCGCGGCGCGCGTCGGTGGTGCACCGTACGCACCCCGGCCCGGCGCTGCAGCGCCGCCATCAGATCACGCCGGTCACCGTGATCGCAGGCACGCTCTGGTGGCTGACCGGCCCGGCCGCCGACCCGGAGGGCGCGCCGACGCCCAATCAGCTCCCGCTCGCGTCGCTCAGCTGCTGACCCGCGCGCCAGCCGGGCTCCTACCAGTGCACGCCCTTCATCAGGTGCGCCAGGGCCACCTGCTCGGTGGAGGCATGCTCGTCAGGGTCGGCCTGGCCCTTGGCCGCCGCCGAGTCCGGGAAGACCTTGTAGGCGGTGGAGAGGATCTGGTCCACGGCCTTGGGGAACAGCGCGTAGGCGACCTCGCCGAAGGTGCCCAGCCGCGTGCCCAGGTGCTTGGGCTTGGCGCGGATCGCCTCGCAGATGAGGTCGGCGGCCTCGTCGGGGGAGATCGTGGGGAAGCTGTCGTAGATCTTGGTCGGCGCGATCATCGGCGTGCGCACCAGCGGCATGTGGATGGTGGTGAAGTGGACGTTGTCGCCGATCGACTCCGAGCCCACCACCCGGGTCCACGCGTCGAGCGCGGCCTTGGAGGCGACGTAGGCGGAGAACCGCGGCGGGTTGGTCTGCACCCCGATCGACGACACGTTGACGACGTGGCCGGCGCGGCGCTCGCGCATGTGGGGCAGCAGGCCCATGATGAGCTTGATCGTGCCCAGGTAGTTGAGCTTGATCGTGCGCTCGAAGTCGTGGAAGCGGTCATAGGAGAGCGCGACCGAGCGGCGGATGGAGCGGCCGGCGTTGTTGACGAGGACGTCGACGGCCGGGTGATCGGCCAGCACCTGCTC
The DNA here is from genome assembly GCA_963830945.1 of uncultured Actinomycetota bacterium. GTDB lineage: Bacteria > Actinomycetota > Thermoleophilia > Solirubrobacterales > Solirubrobacteraceae > Palsa-465. Next base: position 75,187 of record CAWHOH010000008.1, read on the forward strand.
GACGAGCTTGTCGACGGAATCGGGGTCGGAGATATCGGCCGAGTAGGTGAAGGCGTGACCGCCCGCGTCCTCGATCTCCTGGCGGGTCTCGTCGAGCTTGTCGGCCGAGCGCGCCACCAGCAGCGGGATACCTCCGGCGGCGGCGACCTTGAGCGCGGCGGCGCGGCCGATCCCGCTCGAGCCGCCGGTGATCAGGACGGTCTTGCCGCTGACGGCGCCCTCGAAGCTGCGGTCCTTGAACAGGTCGGGGTCCAGGTTGCGCTCCCAGTAGTCCCACAGCTTGGCCGCGTAGGACTCGAGCGGCGGGACCTCGATCCCGGAGCCCTCCAGCGCCCGCTCGGTGTCTCGGGTGTCGAACTGGGGGACGAGCCGAACGTGGCCGAGGATCTCCTCGGGGATGCCGAAGTCGCCGAGGATCGCCCGGCGCACCCCCTTGGCCGCGGGTAGGTGCATGAGCATGCCGAGCGTTCCCCTTGGGCAGCGCCTGAAGCAGGCGGGTGTCGATCCGCATCGAGAGCTGCGGGGCGTGCGCGGCCGCGGCGAAGGCGTTGAGGACCTCGCCCGAGCGCTGGCTGCGGGGGTTGGTGAGGTGAAAGGCCTGCCCGTCGAGCCCGGGCCGGTGGGCGATGTGGTCCATGGCGTCGGCCACGAAGTCGACCGGGACGAGGTTGGTGTAGCCGAGCTCGGGCCCGATGAGCGGAAACCATCCCGGCAGGTAGTGCCGGAGCATCTTGATCGCCGTGAAGAAGTAATAGGGCCCGTCGATCTTGTCCATCTCGCCGGTCTTGGAGTTGCCGACGACGACCGCCGGGCGGTAGACGCGCCACGGCATCTGAGTCTGGGAGCGCGCGATCTTCTCGGACTCGAACTTCGTTCGGTGGTAGGCGTGCTCGAGCTTCTGGCCCTCGTCGAACATGTCCTCACGAAACAGTCCCTTGTAAGTGCCGGCGACCGCGATCGAGGACGCGTGGTGGAACGTCCCCGCCCCCAGCGCGTTGGCCAGCTCCACAGCGTGGCGGGTGCCCTCGACGTTGGCGATCCGGTTGCGGTCGTCGTCGACGGTCATGTCGTAGATCGCCGCGAGATGGAAGAAGTGGCCGATGCCGGCGTCGGTGAGCCGGGCGAGGTCCTCGTCGGAGACGCCCAGGCGCGGCTGGGCGAGGTCCCCGACCACGGGGTGGACTCGGTCCTCGGATCCCGCGGGCCACTTCTCGTGCAGCGCGGACAGCTTGTCGAGCGAGCTCTGGCGGACGAGGATGTAGACGTCGTCGTCGCGTTCGAGCAGCCGCGCCACCAGGTGGCGGCCGATGAAACCGGTCGCCCCCGTGACGAGATAGGTCATGTGGCTACCAGCCGCCGCGCCAGTCCGCGCTGGCCTCACGGGCCTTCACGGCGTCCTCACGAGCGTGCCTGCGCTTGTCCAGCCTCGACTGGATGAACGAGAACACGACGATGATCGTGGGGAAGAAGATGATCGCGCCGAACATGACGTCGGTGATCTGCAGGTCGTTGGTCTCGCCGAACCAGCCCTGGCCCCCGTTGGCGTGGGCGAAGGCCGCCGGCGCGAACGTCAGCAGGGCGCCGGTGCACACCGTCAGCGCGATCATGAGGCGGGCACGCCGCATGGCCAGAAGCGTACCGCGTCGGGCTGTCAGCCGACGGGCACGCCGTGGGGGGCCGCCACCGCCGCGACGGCGGAGATGAGGGCCGGGTTGTAGTCCTCGGCGCGGTCGGTGACCTCGAGGTGGTCGATGGCGACCTCGAACACGGTCGCGCCCGACGCCTGGGCCAGCTCGCGCTGCTTGGCCGGCGCGACCATCTGGTCGCGGCCGGTGAGCACCATCGCCGTCGGCGGGCGCGTCAGCGACGCCAGCCACGGGCGCGAGTCGAACCGGCCCAGCGCGCGCCCGGCCTCGGCGACGTCGCGGGCCTCGTGGCGCATGAGCTCAGACAGCCACCAGGCGGTGCGCTCGGTGAGCTTGATCTTGGCGCTGCGAAACGCCCCCCGGTAGAACCACCGCGGCGCGAGGCCGAGCAGCACGCCGACCACGCCCATCCACTTCCACAGCTTGCGCGTCTCGGGATCCTGGAAGTGCTGGCAGGTGCCGCTGAGCACGAGCCCGCTCATCACGTCGGCGTGGTCGCGCGCCATGAGCTGGGCGATGGCCCCGCCCATCGAGTAGCCGACGACGACCGCCGGGGCAGCGCCGAGCTCGCGCAGGATGGCGGCGGCGTCGGCGGCGCAGTCCTCCAGCCGGAACGGGGCGAGGGCGCGCAGGCCCCGGCCGTGGCCGCGATGGTCGACCGCCAGCACCCGGTAGCCGGCCGCCACCAGCGCGTCATAGGCGCCGTGCCAGTTGAGGTCCGCGGTCACCATCCAGCCATGCAGGAGCAGGACGGTGGGCCGGGCCGGGTCGCTCTCACCACTGTCGCGCAGGAAGAACTCGCCCCGGTGGGGGACGATGACCGTCCGGGCGGGGAGCATCTCGTGCGGGGGCACGGGGGAGTAGGACTGGCGGCGAGACCGGCGCACCCGGGCCATGGTATCCGGGACCCCACCCCCAGCCACCCGCCTCCTACCATCAGCCTCATGGCCGTCGTGATCGCATCTGACCTGGGCAAGGACATCGCCGGAGAGCCCCTGCTGCGGGGCATCTCGTTCAAGCTCGAGCGCCGTGACCGCATGACGCTGTCGGGCCGCAACGGCGCCGGCAAGACGACGCTGCTGCGGATGCTCTCGGGCGAGGCGTCGGTCGATTCCGGTGAGCTGGTCTTCAGCAAGGGGGCGAAGGTCAAGCTCCACGACCAGCGCCCGCCCCGGGATCGCGGCCTCAGCCTGCGCGACTACATCCTCTCGGGGGCGCCCGAGCTGGTGGCGATCGAGCGCGAGCTGAGCTCGCTGGAGGAGGCGATGGCCCAGGGCGCCCATGACGAGGCGACGCTGGGCCGCTACTCCGCGGCCCAGGCGGCGCTCGAGCACGCCGGCGGCTACGCCTGGCGCGACCGTGCGCTGGCCACTCTGCACGGCCTCGGCTTCCGCGACGACATGGATCTGGACCGCTCGCTGGCCACCTTCTCCGGGGGTGAGCTCACGCGGGCGTCCCTCGGTCGTGCCCTGGCGGGAGCGCCTGATCTGCTGCTCCTGGATGAGCCGACCAATCATCTGGACATCGAGTCCCTCGAGTGGCTGGAGGCCCACCTCATCTCCCTGGATGCCGCCATCGTGCTCGTCGCGCACGACCGCTGGTTCCTGGAATCGGTGGGCACGTCGGTGCTCGAGCTCGAGGCCGGGCGCGGGAGGTTCTTCTCCGGCACCTGGCACGAGTGGCGCAAGGAGAAGGCCTCGCGCGAGCTGGCCCTGGGACGCGCTATCGAGCGCCAGGAGGCCGAGATCGAGCGCCTGGAGCGCTTCGTCACCCGCTTCCGGGCCGGCACCCGCGCCCGCCAGGCCCAGTCGCGGGTCAAGAAGCTCTCAAAGATCCAGCGCCTCTCGTCCGATCCGGCCGACGGCGCCGCCCTGCAGTTCGCCTTCAAACCGCCCGAGCGCAGCGGCCGCGTCGTCTTCGAGCTCGAGCATGCCGAGCTGTCAGCGGGCGACAAGGAGCTCCTGCACGACGCCGAGCTGTGGCTGGAGCGCGGCGAGCACGTGTCGCTGGTGGGGGCCAACGGCACCGGCAAGACGACGCTGATCGAGACGCTGGCCGGCCGGCGCGAGTTGCCCGCCGGCAAGCTCCTCACCGGCCACAACGTCAAGCTCGGTTACCTCTCCCAGCACGCCGAGGAGCTCAACGCCGGCACCGCGCGCACGGTGCTCGAGGCCACGCAGCGGGCCAGCGGGCTGACCCCCGCCAAGGCGCGGGCGCTGCTCGGCCGCTTCCTGTTCTCCGGCGAGGACGCCGAGAAGCCCCTGGACGGCCTGTCGGGCGGCGAGCGCCGCCGCCTGTCACTGGCGGTGCTCGTCCATTCCGGGGCCAACGTCCTCATCCTGGACGAGCCGACCAACCACCTGGACCTCGAGAGCCGCGAGGCGCTGGAGTCGGCGCTGCGGGAGTTCGCGGGGTCGCTGCTGCTCGTCTCCCACGACCGGGCGCTGCTGGACGCGATCGGGACGCGCACGATCGCCCTGGAGGACCAGGAGCTGCACAGCTACGTCGGCGGGTGGCCCGAGTACCTGCGGGTGCGCGAGGAGCGCGCCAAGGCGCCCGCGGCGCCCAAGGCCAAGGGCAGGGCGGCGCCGGGCAAGACCAACGGGAGCGGGGCAGGCGGGACGGGCCCCAAGAAGCGCAACCCGCCCAAGCCCAAGCCCGGGCGGGGCGCGGCCGGGCTGGAGGCCCAGATCGAGGCCGCCGAGGCGGCGCTGCGGGCCATCGAGGACGAGCTGGCCGATCCCAAGGCCTGGGCGACGCCCGAGGCCACGGCGCGGTCTTCGGCGCGCCACGAGGAGGCCAAGCTCAAGGTGGCCGAGCTCTATGAGCGCTGGGAGGCCGTGGCCGGCTGAGGCCCGCCGGACGCGACCGGCGCACCGGGGCGCCGTCAGGTCACGCCACTACACTGAAAACCAATGCCCCAGCCCCTCCCGGCTTCGGCTCTGCGTATCGCGCTGATCGACGACGACAGCGGGATGATCACGGTATTGGACCGCCGCTTTGCCGCCAACCGGTGGGAGAGCCAGGTGATCGGCTATGCCGCGGACCCCGAGCAGCTCACCGCGCTCAAGCTCCACGCGCTGATGGTCAATCCCGCGATCACCGGGCTGGGCTACATCGAGTGGGTCGCTGACCGGCTGCCCGGGCTGGCCCTGCTGGTGTGCAGCCGCCCCGCGCCCGTCGCTGACCGGGTGCGCGCCCTGCGCACGGGCGCCGACGACTGGATCACCAAGCCCTGCCACCCCGAGGAGCTGGTCGCGCGCATCGAGGCGGTGCTGCGCCGCCGCCGGGCCGGCGAGCTGCCCGACGCCGACGAGCATCGTCACCGCGGGCGAGCTGGCCATCCGGCCCGACCGCTTCGACGCCTACGCCAACGGCACCCCGGCGACGCTGTCGCGCAAGGAGTACGAGCTGCTGGCCCAGCTGGCCGGCGCGGGCGGGCGCGTGCTGGAGCGCGAGGACATCTACCAGCGCGTGTGGGGCTACACGATGGCGCGGGGCGACCGCTCGGTGGACGTGTTCGTGCGCAAGCTGCGCCAGAAGCTCGAGGCGGTCTCGCCCGAGTGGCGCTACGTCCACACCCACTTCGGGGTGGGCTACCGGTTCGCCGCCGAGCGGGCCGACGGGACCGTGCCCGAGCCGGAGGCGGCGCCGCCGGTCGCCGCGCCCGCGGAGCCCGAGCCCGCGCAGCCGCCGCCGAGCGTCGCGGCAGGCGTACGCTGTCGGTATGAACGTCACCCGCCGTCCGCAACGTCGCGATCATCGCCGTGATCGCGGCGATGGTGGCCATCCTGCCCGGCGGCGGGACCGGCGCCAACGTCGTCGTGACCGGGCTCTATCTCATCTTCCTGGGCGCGACGATGTGGGTGGCCAGCGTCATGTACCGCGAGCACCGCGGCTCGCTGTATCTGCTGCCCGAGAGCCGGCGCGCGCTGCTCTACATCGCCGTCGGAGTGCTGGCGGTGACGCTGACTGCGACCCACCGGCTGTGGGCCACCCCGGCCGGGTCGGTGGCCTGGCTGGTCCTCATCGGCGCCTCGGTGTACGCGGGCGTTCGCCGTCGTCTGGGCCGCCCGGCGCTACTGAGCGCTCTGGGCTTCCGGGGAGTCGGGCTGCCGAGCGCGTCCGCCTCCGGCGAGCTAGATGGTTGATTGAGCGGCCGCTCAATCTGTGGGCGCGCGGCACAGCGCACGTCGACTGAGGAAGGGGGCGGCTTCGGCGTGGCTGGCGGGCCTGTGAGTGGTCCGTCCTACCACAGACACCGGCAATCGGGCGACGGAGCCTGTCACTGGGGAGGTCGTGGGAGATCTGCACTCCCCAGCAGGAAGGATCTCCCACTACCCCTCTCGGCCACCCAGAGTCTGAGAGGCATCGCCTCTCACCCCCTCCAACTCTCCCGCGCCGCGCCAAGCCACGCGTAGCCGTGCGCGTCCGGCGCGGGTCGACGACCACCAGCTTGCCCCCGCGGGCCCGGAGCGCGCGCAGCCGGCCGCGCATGTCGGGGGCGGTCATGAGGCTGCCGTTGGAGGCGAGCGGGTTGGCGCCCAGGATGAGCAGGTGCTGGGTGCGGTCCACGTCGGGCACCGGGACGGTTGTGCCGGTGCCGAACATGAGCGCGCTGGCCAGTTGCTTGGGCATCTGATCCACGCTCGAGGCCGAGTACACGTTGCGGGTGGACAACGCCTTGAGCAGGACGCGGGAAGAGGAGGCTGTCGAGGTTGTGGGCGTTGGGGTTGCCCAGGTACACGGCCACGGCGTTGCGGTCGGCGGCCAGGATGGGGCCAGCCGCTGGCGGATGTGCGCGAACGCCCCGTCCCAGGTGGCGGTGCGGTGTGAGTCGCCGACCTTGATCAGCGGCGTGCGCAGCCGGTCGGGGTCCCGTGCAGCTGCTTGAGCGCCGCGCCCTTGGGACAGACGAAGCCGCGGCTGAAGACGTCCTGGGCGTCACCGCGGATGGAGACGAGGCTGTTGTCACCGTCCAGGGTAGGCTCCAAGCCGCACGTCGCCTCGCACAGCGGGCACGTCCGGTATGCCGTCCGCTGGCCGGTGGTCGCCATCTCGCGCAGAGGTCACGGGGCTCGCTCCCGATCGGCGACGACCTGTGAGGTCAGCGCGACGCCGTACACTGCCGCCGCCGTGAGCAAGGGAGCGCGTGAGACCATCTCCGACTGGCTGATGGCGATCTCCGGGCCGCTGCTGCTCGGCTCGCTGTTCCTGACGTGGAGCCATCAGGTCTCCACAGGGTTCAGGGCGGCCTTCGGCGCAACGGCGGCGCTGGCGGGGGTCCCACCCGACCCCACGGCGTGGCAGGTGTACTCGGGCGCCGATGTGCTGCTGGCGCTCGTGGCCGGCGGCCTGATGGCCGTGGCGCTGTGGGGCGGGCGCGCGCGGCGGATCGCGGTGGCGCTGGCCCTGATCGTGGCGCTGGTGTTCGTGATCCACGCCATGGCCGTCCCGCCGACCAACGGGGCGACGATCTTTGACCCGACGCTGACATCGCCTGGTTACAGCGCCAACCCGGTGAGCTCGGGGACCGGGGAGGTCCTTGCGCTGGTCGCGCTGGGGCTGGGCAGCGCCGGGGTGGCGCTGGCCTTCACGGTGGACTGAGCCGGCCCGGGCTCGGCCGGCGCGGGGCGACGTCGATTGCGGCTGGGGAGGGTCGGTGCGGAGCGGCCGGCACCGGGAACCTGCAATCGGCGCCAAACCGCGAAGGTCGCGCCAGGTTTGGCGCGGATTGCATGTCCCACATGCATTGCGCGCCAAACTGGGAATGGCCGAGTGAGTTTGGCGCGTTCTGCAGGTCGGGCCCGCAGCACCGGCGCGGCCACCCGCGCCCGCTCCTCCCAAGCCGTCGTTGAGGTCGGCACTCAGCGCGGTCGCGGTCAGAATCCGGTTCGGGCGAGTCCTAAGATCGCAGAGCCATGGCTGTCTTTCCCGCCGACCGGCGTCGCGACCTCCCCGACCAGCCCGGCGTGTACCTGTTCCGCGACGAGCGCGGCAAGGTGATCTACGTCGGCAAGGCGATCTCGATCAAGAAGCGCGTCGCCTCGCACTTCTCCAACCCCAGCACCCGCGCCGGGCGCGACCTGCTGCCGATGATCGACCCAGATCGAGGCGCTCGTCGTGCACACCGAGTCCGAGGCGCTGCTGGTGGAGCAGAACTTCATCAAGCAGTACAAGCCGCGCTTCAACATCCGGCTGCGCGACGACAAGTCCTATCCGTACATCGCGATCTCGCTCGACGAGGACTTCCCGCGGGTCTACTTCACCCGCGAGCGCCACCGCCGCGACCGCGCGTACTTCGGGCCCTACTCCAACGCCAAGCGGGTCCGCTCGACGCTCGAGGTGCTGGGCAAGGTGTTCATGTTCCGCTCCTGCGACGGCCCCGAGCCGGGCCGGCGCAGCGGCTCGCCGTGCCTGGACTACTACATCAAGCGCTGCGAGGCCCCGTGCGTGGGCTACGTCGACAAGGAGGGCTACCGCAAGGCCATCGACGGCGTCATCGCCTTCCTGTCGGGGCGCTACAAGGAGATCGAGTGGGCGCTCAACGAGGAGATGAAGCTCGCCGCCTCCGAGCAGCGCTTCGAGGACGCCGCCCGCGAGCGCAACCGGCTGCGCGCCGTCCGCTCGCTGCTGGAGCGCCAGCGCGTCGCCCACGAGGACGGGTCGATGGACGCGATCGCGGTGGCGGTGGCCGAGGGGGAGGCCAACGCCCAGGTCTTCCAGATCCGCGACGGGGTCCTGTCTGATCGCCAGAGCTTCTACCTCGACAACGCCTCCGGCGCCGAGCTCTCCGAGGTCGCCGAGGCATTCATCCTGCAGTACTACGCCAGCGCCATGTCGGTGCCGCCGCTGGTCGTCGTCCAGCGCGAGCTCGGGCCGCCAGCCGGCCGCTGGCCGAGGCGCTCAGCGCGCGCCGCGGCGGCAACGTCGAGATCCGCGCCGCCGAGCGCGGGGACAAGCGGCGCATCCTGGAACTGGCCGAGCGCAACGCGATCCTCGCCATCGACCAGGAGAAGCTGCGCTCCGAGCGCCGCCGCCAGCAGCGCGTCGAGGCGCTGGACGGCCTCCAGCAGGCGCTCGGGCTCGACGTCGGTCCCGCTGCGCATCGAGTGCTTTGACATCTCGACGCTGATGGGGACCAACACCGTGGCCTCGATGGTGGTCTTCGAGGGCGGCGCCCCCAAGAAGTCCGACTACCGCCGCTTCAAGGTGTTCAGCGTCGGCGACGCCTCGGTCCGCGACGACGACGACGGCGACGTACGGCCCCGACGACTTCGCCGCGATGGAGGAGGTGCTGGGCCGGCGCTTCGCGCGCTGGGAGCAGCAGCGCGACGTCTCACCCCACGACAAGGACTACGACCCCAGCTTCGCCGCGCTGCCCAACGTCGTCGTCATCGACGGCGGCAAGGGCCAGCTGGCCGCCGGGCTGCGGGCCCTGCAGGGCTTCCGCGACCGCGGCGTCACCGTGATCTCGCTGGCCAAGCGGATCGAGGAGGTGTTCATCCCCGGCCGCGCCGCGCCGCTGGTGCTCGCCCACGACACCCCGGAGCTCCAGCTGCTCCAGCGCGTGCGCGACGAGGCCCACCGCTTCGCCATCACCCACCACCGCATCCGCCGCGACCGCGCGATGACGGCCTCGGTGCTCGACGATCTGCCGGGCGTCGGCCCGGCGCGCAAGCGGGCGCTGCTGGCCCACTTCGGCTCACCCGACGCGATCCTGGCGGCGAGCCGCGAGGAGCTCGAGTCGGTGCCGGGGCTGCCCGGCAAGCTCGCCCGCGAGATGTACCGCGAGCTGCACAAGAGCGGCGTCTGACCGTTCGTGCAGTAAACCTATGAGTTTACTTTTCGGCGATGGGCCGGGCGGGTGAGGCCGATGCCGCCGCCGCCCCCGCCGCCGATGGTGAGCAGGGCGGCGCTGCCGGCGGGCAGCGGGACGGTGTAGGTGCCGGCCACGGGCACGACCGGCGTGGTCGACGGGTCGGGCAGGGTGCCCGTCGTCGTCTCGTCGCCGAACTCTGCCCGCCCAGGGTGACCCCGTTGGTGGCGCTCACGCTGGGCGCCTGGAGGGTCTCGAGCGCGCCGGTGGCGGTGGCCCCGGAGACCGAGAGCGAGACGTCGTGCTCGGCGCTGGGGTCCTTGTTGATGAGCGTGACGCGCACCGCGCCGTCGCCGCCCTGGGTGGCCCACACCTTCACCGGGCCCGGTCCCGCCGCGGTGGTCTGCAGCAGCCGGGCCCCGGGCGGGAACGCCTGGGCGAACATGAGCAGGCCGTAGTACTCGGGGTGCACGAACGCCTGCCAGGCGCCGGTGCTGTTGTGCGAGACCGTGAACAGCTCGTAGTTGGAGCCCGGGAGCATGTGGAAGTTGACGCCGTCGACGCCGACCGCGGCGAACTGGAACATCGTGTCCAGCGCCCACAGCGCCGAGGCGAACGTGTCCGAGACGCCCTTCTCGCCCTGGCAGGAGGCCGAGTTCATCTCGGCGACGCGGAAGGACAGGTTGTGGCGGTGGGCGACGGTGATGAACGGCGACATCGGCGTGGCCAGGCCCGCCGAGGAGCTGTCGGCGAGCAGGTTCGGGATCGACGGGAAGCCGGGGCTCGTCGGGTCGGTGACGCAGGCCCGCAGCGGATAGCGGTGGTAGGTGACCAGGCCCAGCCGCGGCGCGGCGCCGATGAACGTGCCGAGCTTGCCCAGCCACGCCGGTCCGGAGACCGCCGGGCCGGCCAGGGGCACGTTGGGCAGCGCGCGCGCCCACTGGGTGAACTGCTTGGTGTAGGCGCTGAGGTCATAGCCGCGCCCGCGGGCCCGGTAGATGTGACCGCGGCGGTCCTTGTACCAGGGGAAGACCGGGTAGAGGTCGGGCTCGTTGCCGATCTCGAGGGCGTCGATGTACTTGCGGCCGATGCCGTCCATGAAGGCGCGGCCCTCGGCGGCGGCGATGGCGGGGCGCCCGGCGGCGAGGTTGATGCCCAGGATCAGCTTGGCGTTCAGGTCGGCGGCGAGCGCCTGCGTGGTGCGCAGCCAGCCCTTGGTGAGCGGGTAGTAGATCCCGCCCTGGGCGATCTGGCCGCGGATCGGCCACCACGTGCCGTCGGTGCTGTCGCCCCCGATCCGGATCACCGGGGACTGGCCGGGGGCCAGGCCGGACAGCAGCGACAGCAGCACCGGATCGATGGCGCGGGGGTCGCGGCCGGTGTACTGATGCAGCGCCCGGTACTCGAAGGAGACCCCCACGAAGCCGGGCGCCATCTCCTGCCCGGTGGGCGTCCCCGAGACGCTGGCGCCGAGCACGTCAGCGCGCGCGGCGACCGCCCCGGGCAAGACGAATCCGAGCGCCGCCACGATGGCGATGCAGACGCGGCGGCGAAGCACGCGGGCCATACTGCCACACCTCGTACACGTCTACGTCACCGCGCGTCCGCTTGACCCGTCAAGCTTTAAGGAGATGACGGCCGACTCGGACACCGACGTGAGCACCCCCACGGGGAGCTCCGCGCTCACCGATCTGGTCGTGATCACGGGGTTTTCCGGGGCCGGCAAGTCCACCGCGATGGCGGCCTTCGAGGACGAGGGCTACTTCTGCGTGGACAACCTGCCGCCGGAGATGATCCGCTCGCTGGTCGACCTGTTCATGCACGAGGGCTCCAAGGTGGCGCGCGCCGCCGTCGTCTCCGATGCCCGCGGGCGGAAGCTACTTCGAGGGCCTGGCGGCGATGCTGGAGGACCTGCGCACCTCGGGTGTCCGCCACCGTGTGCTGTTCCTCGAGGCCGACGAGGCGACGCTGCTCACCCGCTACAAGGAGACGCGCCGCCGCCATCCGCTGGCGCCGGCAGGGAGCGTCGCCGACGGCATCCGGCGCGAGCGCGAGCTGCTGGCGCCGGTGCGCGAGCGCGCCGACGTGGTCATCGACACCGGCCAGCTCACCGCGGCGATGCTGCGGCGCAAGCTCACCGACGAGCTGCTGCCGTCCAAGACCCCGGGACGCCTGGCGATCACCTTCCAGAGCTTCGGCTTCAAGTACGGGGCCAGCCGCGACGCCGACCTGCTGTTCGACGTCCGCTTCCTGCCCAACCCCCACTACGAGCCCGACCTGCGACCGCTCACGGGGGCCGACGCCCGGATCGTCGACTACATCAACCGCGAGGGTGCGCTCGACGTCTTCTACGAGCACCTGCATCCGATGCTCGACTACCTGCTGCCCCAGTACCTGGCCGAGGGCAAGGCCCATCTCGTCGTCGCCATCGGCTGCACCGGGGGCCGTCACCGGTCGGTGGCGATCGCCCTGCACCTGGCCGAGCGTTATGCCGGCCAGCCCGGCTACGTCGTCGACGTCCTGCACCGCGACGTCGGCGAACCCGCGTGATCGATCACATCGGCTTCGAGGTCTCAGACCTGGAGCGGACCGCCCGGTTCTACGACGCCGTGTTCTTCGCCCTGGGCGCCCGGCCGCTTGCCCAGTCCGAGCACCTGGTCGCCTACGGGGTCAACGCGCCCCTGTTCTTCTTCGTGACTCGGTCGCACCCGCCCCGGCCGCCGGCGCCGGGCTACGGCCATCTCGCGCTCTCAGGCCAGCGGCAAGGCGGCCGTCGACGCCGCCTACGCGGCGGGGCTGGCCAACGGCGGCGCCGACGACGGCCCGCCCGGGCAGCGGCCCCAGTACGGGCGGCGGTATTACGCCGGATATCTGCTTGACCCGGACCGCCTGCGGGTGGAGGTCGTGTCCCGGCGGTAGGGGGCCGTCCCTGGCGACCATCCGGGGGGAGACCGGGGCGCTCGGACGGGGATCGCGGCTTCGTTTAGGTAGCCTGTCGCTCGCTGGGACGCCGATGGCGGCCGCGGTGGATTTCATTACGATCAAGGCAGGAAACGGAGGCAAGAACGCATGGCGGTACGGGTCGGCAATCAACGGCTTCGGAAGGATCGGCCGTAACGTCTTCCGGGCCGCCTACGAGAGCGGCGCGGACATCGAATGGCTGGCCGTCAACGACCTCGTCGATCCCAAGACGATCGCCCACCTGCTCAAGTACGACTCGAACTACGGGCCGTTTCCGGGCGAGGTGGAGGCGACCGACGCCGGCTTCGCGGTCGACGGCAAGGAGATCCGGGTGCTGGCCGAGCGCGATCCGGCCGACCTGCCGTGGAGCTAGCTCGGCGCCGACGTCGTGATCGAGTCCACCGGGCTCTTCACCGACCGCGAGAACGCCGCCAAGCACCTCGAGGCCGGCGCCAAGAAGGTGGTCATCTCCGCGCCCGCGACCAACCCCGACACCACCGTCGTGCTCGGCGTCAACTTCGACGAGGCCTACGACCGCGACAACCACCAGATCATCTCCAACGCCTCCTGCACCACCAACTGCCTGGCGCCCATCGCCAAGGTGGTCCACGACGCGATCGGCATCAAGCACGGGCTGATGACCACCATCCACGCCTACACCGCCGACCAGCGCCTGCAGGACATGCCCCACCGCGACCTGCGCCGCGCCCGCGCCGCGGCGATCAACCTCATCCCGGCGTCGACCGGGGCGGCCAAGGCGATCGGCCTGGTCATCCCCGAGCTCAACGGCAAGCTCCACGGCTTCGCCGTGCGCGCCCCCGTGCCCACGGGGAGCGTCGTCGACCTCACGGTCGAGGTCAACCGCGAGACGACGGTGGACGAGGTCAACGCCGCGATGAAGGCGGCCGCCGAATCGGGCCCGCTCAAGGGCCTGCTCGTCTACAACGAGGACCCGATCGTGTCCTCAGACATCGTCAAGAACCCGGCCTCCTCGATCTTCGACTCCGAGCTCACCGCGGTCATGGACGGCACGATGGTCAAGGTCGTCTCCTGGTATGACAACGAGTGGGGCTACTCCAACCGCGTCTCCGACCTCGTGCAGCGGCTGCTGTGAGACAGCTGTCGGACCTGGGCGAGCTACGGGACAAGCGGGTTCTCGTCAGGGTCGACTTCAACGTCCCGCTCGACGGCGGCGCGGTCGCCGACGACACCCGGATCCGCGCCGCGCTGCCGACGATCGAGGAGCTGCGCGGCAAGGGCGCCAAGCTGGTGCTCGTCTCGCACCTGGGCCGGCCCAAGGACCGCGAGCCCGAGCTGTCGCTGCGGCCGGTGGCCGAGCGCCTGGGCGAGCTGCTGCACACCTCGGTCAAGCTCGCACCCGGCACGCACGGGCCCGACGTCGCCGCGCTGGTGGACCAGATGTCCGACGGCGACGTGGTGCTGCTGGAGAACATCCGCTACGAGCCGGGGGAGACCAAGAACGACCCCGAGCTGGCCGGCGAGCTGGCGCGGCTCGCCGACGTCTACGTCAACGACGCCTTCGGCGCCGCTCATCGCGCCCACGCCTCCACCGAGGGCGTGGCGCGCAAGGTGCCCGAGCACGCCGCCGGGCTGCTGCTCGAGCGCGAGGTGACCACGCTCACCGAGCTGCTGCAGAACCCGACGCGGCCGCTGGTGGCGGTGCTGGGCGGCGCCAAGGTGTCCGACAAGCTCGGGGTCATCGAGGCCTTCCAGCAGGTCGCCGACCAGATCCTCATCGGCGGCGCCATGTGCTTCCCGTTCTTCAAGGCCCAGGGCCACTCGGTCGGCAACTCGCTGTGCGCCGACGAGGACGTCGAGCTGGCCCGGAAGGTGATCGCCGGCGCGGGCGGCGGCGACGGTGACAGGCGACGATCCAGCTGCCGTCCGATCTCGTCTTCGCCGACCGCTTCGACGCCGACGCCGAGGCGGTGCCGCTCGACGGCGTCGACGTCCCCGACGGGATGATGGGCCTGGACATCGGACCCCGCAGCGCCGAGGCCTACGCCACGCTCGTCGACGACCGCCGGCACCGTGTTCTGGAACGGCCCGATGGGCGCCTTCGAGCTCGCCCCCTTCGCCGCCGGCACGCGCACCGTGGCCGAGGCCGTCGCCGCCAGCGCGGCGGTGACCGTGGTGGGCGGCGGTGACTCGGCGGCCGCGCTTGCAGCGCTTCGGCCTCGCCGACAAGGTCACCCACCTGTCCACGGGCGGCGGCGCCTCGCTGGAGCTGATCGAGGGCAAGTCCCTGCCCGGCGTGGAGGCACTGCGATGACCCCCGCGTCAGATCCCGGCGCCCAGGGTCGCCGGACGCCGCTCATCGCCGGCAACTGGAAGATGCACAAGACCGTGGCGGAGGCCGAGGAGTTCATCGCCGCGCTGCTGCCGCGCGTGTCCTCGGTCGACGGCGTCGACGTCGCGATCTGCCCGACCTTCACCGCGCTGGGGGCGATGGTGGACTCCACCCGGGGGTCACGGGTCGCGGTCTACGCCCAGAACATGCACCAGGCCGATCACGGCGCCTTCACCGGCGAGGTCTCGGCGGCGATGCTCACCGAGCTCGACGTCCAGGGCGTGGTCCTCGGCCACTCCGAGCGCCGCGAGTTCTTCGGCGAGACCGACAAGGCGCTCGCGCAGAAGGTGCCGGCCGCGCTCGCCGCGGGGCTGCTGCCGGTCCTGTGCGTCGGCGAGACCGAGGACGAGCGCGAGAACGGCGACACCCAGCGCAAGCTCCGCCACCAGGTCCAGGAGGACCTGGCCCGCGTCGAGACCGAGCGGCTGGGAGACGTGGTCATCGCCTACGAGCCGATCTGGGCGATCGGGACCGGGCAGGTGGCGACCCCGGAGCAGGCCCAGGACGCAATCGCCTTCGTCCGGGCTCTCGTCGGCGATCGCTCCCGCGAGCAGGCCGCGCGCACCCGCATCCTCTACGGCGGCAGCGTCAAGGCCGACAACGCCGCCGAGCTGCTGGCGCTGCCCGACGTCGACGGAGCGCTGGTGGGCGGTGCGAGCCTCGACGCCGAGTCGTTCGCGGCGATCGTGGCCGCGGCCGGCGGGTAGGCGGGGTCTGCGAGTGGCCGACGGACCGTCAGGAGCTGCCGGTCAAGCGCGCCGTGCTGATCGTGCTCGACGGCTGGGGCCTGGCCGAGCCCGGCCCCGGCAACGCCGTCGAGCTCGCCGACACGCCGGTGTTCGACGAGCTGTGGTCGCGCTTCCCCACGACGACGCTGACCGCGTGCGGGACGGCCGTGGGCCTGCCCGACGGGCAGATGGGCAACTCCGAGGTCGGCCACCTCAACCTCGGCGCCGGCAGCGTCGTGATGCAGGACCTCACCCGGATCGATGCCGCGGCGGAGGACGGCGAGTTCGCCGACAACGCCGCGCTGCGTGACGCCTTCACGGCCGCCGAGCGCGTGCACGTGATCGGGCTGGTGTCCGAGGGCGGCGTGCACTCGAGCATGGACCACCTGCAAGGCGCTCATCGAGCTCGGCGCGTCGCTGGAGGTGCCCGGACCTCGTGGTCCACGCCTTCACCGACGGCCGCGACACCACCCCCAAGTCCGGCGCCGGCTACCTCGAGCAGGTAGCGAGTGGATGGAGCGAGAGCGGCTGCGGGCGGATCGGCTCGGTGGTGGGCCGCTACTACGCCATGGACCGCGACCAGCGCTGGGACCGCGTCAAGCTCGCCTACGACATGCTCGTCCACGGGCGCGCCGAGCACCACTTCGACAGCGCCGCCGAGGCCGCGCGCGCCGCCTACGAGCGCGACGAGACCGACGAGTTCATCATGCCGTCGCTGGTGGGGGAGGAGGCGCGCATCCGGCCGGACGACTCGGTCCTGGGGCTCAACTTCCGCCCCGACCGCATGCGGGAGATCACCCGCGCGCTGGCCGAGCCCGGACTTTGACGAGTTCGACCGCGAGGGCGGCGAGCCGGTGAATCACTACACGATGATGACCGAGTACGAGGAGGGGTGGCCCTACCCGGTCGCCTTCCCGCCCGAGCGGCCCGAGACCACGCTCTCAGCGGTTATCGCGGCGCGCGGTGAGCGCCAGCTCCACGTCGCCGAGACCGAGAAGTACCCGCACGTCACGTACTTCTTCAACGGCGGCGAGGAGGCGCCGTACGACGGCGAGGAGCGCGAGCTCGTGCCCTCGCCGCGCGACGTGCCCACCTATGACCACAAGCCGCAGATGAGCGCCCCCGAGGCGGCCGAGGCGTTCGTCACGGCGTGGCGGCGAGGACGAGGGCGGGTTCCGGTTCGGGATCATCAACTTCGCCAACGCCGACATGGTGGGGCACACCGGGGTGATCGGGGCCGCCGTCACCGCGGTGGAGACGGTGGACCGCTGCCTCGGGGACGTCGTGCAGGCGGTGCTGGAGACCGGCGGAGCGTGCCTGATCACCGCCGACCACGGCAACGCCGACCACATGCTCGAGCCCGACGGCTCGCCCAACACCGCCCACTCGCTCAACCCGGTGCCGGTGATCGTGACCGTCCCCGGACTGTCGCTGCGCTCAGGCGGGGTGCTCGCCGACGTCGCGCCGACGCTGCTTCAGATGATGGGGATCGACCAGCCGGCCGAGATGACGGGCCAGTCGCTGATCGCCACCGGCGAGCTTCCCGATCCGCTCAGGGACGTGCGCACGTAGGAGACGATCTCGCGGCTCGACGAGGGCGTGGAGGGCGAAGCCGCGCGGCTCGCCCGGGGCGAGGTCGATCTCGGCGGCGTTGAAGTCCAGCCGCGCCTGGACGTACGTGCTGGGGATGGACAGCACCGGCCGTCCGGCGATGCTCGCGGCGATGGTCTGGTGCACGTGCCCGGCCGACCACGCGCCGCACCTGCGGGTGGCCGTCCAAGACCCGCCCCAGCGCGGCGCGGCCATCCGGCGGGAGGCCGATCGCATCCCAGGGCGCCAGCCCGGTCCTCAGCCGGCGGATGGTGCATGGCCAGCAGCGTGGGTTGATCGGGCGCCCGGGCCAGCTCGGCGTCGAGCCAGCGCAGTCGCTCAGCGTCGAGCGCGCCGGCCGTCGCGCCCCGGGATGGTGGTGTCAAGGCCGACGAGCTGCAGGGGGCCGAGTTCGCCGCCCACTGGACGGGCGCCGTCGTCCTCGCCGGGCAGCCCGAAGGCGGGCTCGCAGGCACGGCTCGCGTCGTCGTGGTTACCGGCGATGGGGTGGACGGGTGCGCCGATGCGCTCGAACGTCTCACGGACAGCGCGTATTCGGCGGCGCTGCCGTGGTCGGTGAGGTCGCCGGTGAGCAGAACCGCGTCTGGGCGGTTGGGCAGCGCCATCACCGCGTCCACCACCGCCGTCAGCCCTGGGAGCGGGTCCTCGCCGTCCCAGTCGCCGCCGAGGTGCGGGTCGCTGATCTGGGCGACGAGGAAGGGGGCGGGCACGCGCGGGAGGGTAGCGGAGGCTGGGCGGGGCCCCCCGGATGGCTGCGGGGCCGCGGCGGTGGTTGCGGGCCCGCTCCGGCTCAAGCGGTCTGCCGCACGTGCCGACAGAAAATTTGACATTGCTAGACTGAGATTTCATAATGCAGGAGCAGGCAGTTCCGAGACTTCCGCTGATCTTCCAAGTGAGGTTCTAAATGGCACTTATCCGTTGGGAGCCGGTCCGCGAGCTGGGCACGATCCAGAGCGAGATGAACCGGCTCTTCAATTCCTTCTTTGACACCCCCACCCACGCCGACGGCGCGCCGTTGCGGCGCTAGGTCCCGGCGATGGATCTCGTCGACACCGGCGAGGCGTTCGTGCTGAAGGCCGACCTGCCGGGCCTGTCGGAGTCCGACGTCAGCATCGAGGTCCACGACAACGTCCTCACCGTCTCCGGTGAGCGCAAGTCCGAGCACGAGGACCGCAAGGCCGGGTACTACCGCGTCGAGCGCAGCTACGGCTCCTTCCGCCGGTCGCTGACCCTCCCCGAGGGCGTCGACGCCGAGGCCGTCAACGCGACGTTCGACAAGGGCGTGCTCGAGGTGACCGTCCCCAAGCCCGAGCATCAGGCTCCGCGCAAGGTGCAGATCACCGTGGGTGGCGCGTCCACCGGCGAGCCCAGGCGATCGAAGGCTCCGAGAGTTCCTCGGAGGCCGCTCCGGAGGCGCCCGCCGCCGCATAGTCAACTGATGTGAGTGCCGAGCCCCCGGCAGGCCCGGACCGCCGTATCGGTCCGGGCTTGTCGGGGGCCCAGCGTGTCCGGGCCTGACGGGGGCTCAGCGCGTTCAGCGCATGATTCCGGTGTGGCCGAGGGAGTAGCGCCCGGGCTGGGGCCACACCGAGAGGCCATGGGGGCCCGAGCCGACCGGAATGGTGGCGCGCAGACGGCCCGTGTGCGTGTTGATGGCATAGACGACGGCGTTGTAGCGGCCGCTCAGCCACAGGGTGCCGCCGTCCGCCGAGACACCGCCCATGTCGGGGCTGGCCGGAGCCGGGAGCTGCCAGGTCCTGACCACCCGCCGCGTGTGGAAGCTGACCACCGAGACCGAACCGGCCTGGCGGTTGGACACGTACATGAAGCGGGCGTCGCGGCTGGGGTAGAGCCCGTGGGCGCCGGCCCCGGTGTGCAGGAAGCCGAGCACACGGAAGGTCGATGGATTGATCTCCCAGATGCCGCCGTTGACCTGGTCGGCGACGTAGATGGTGCGCCCGTCGGGGGCGAGCTTGACGTCCTGAGGGCTCGCATTGCCGTTGTTGAGCACGAGCGTGCGCATGAGCGTCTGCGTGCGCAGATCCACCTCGATCATCCGCCCCGCGAACTCGCAGCTGGCGTAGGCGTAGCGCCCGCCCGCGGAGAAGTCCATGTGGTCGACGCCCCGGCAGACCGGGACCGACAGCGAGTGCGCGAGCGCCATCGTGGGGGGTCGCCGGAAGTCGAGCCGCTGCAGTCGCTCGGCCACGACGATGGCGAAGCGCCCATTGGGCGTGAAGTACAGGTTGTAGGGGTCCTCGACCGGGATCGGGCGTCCCGGCCGGCCGGTGCGCGGGTCCACCGGGGTCAGTGTGTTGCCCAGGTCGTTGTCGACGTAGAGCGTCTTGAGGTCCCAGGAGGGCGTGACGTGCTGGGGCAGAGCGCCGGTGGGGAACTGGGAGACCACCTTCATCGTGCGCTGGCTGATGACCGAGACCGTGTTGCTCATGCTGTTGGGGACGTACACCAGCGCGGGGTCCCCCTGGACGCGGGGGCTGAGCAGGCCGGCCGCGTCCGCGCGGTAGACGTTGACGCTCTCACGCGCGTCGGCGGCGGCGTCCGCGGCCGCGGGCCCGGCGAGGTGGGTGGAGCGGGTGGTGTGAGTGGTGGTGGTCTGCGGCGAGGAGGTGGAATGGTGCGCGCCGCCCCCGCACGCCGAGACCGCCGCGGCCACGAGCAAGACGAATGTGATGACGCGACCGGGCACGGCGCCAGTGTGCCGGGGATTCACCAAACCGGGGCTTTGCAGCCGGTGAGAATGTTCATAGCCCGCCGGGCTCGATCACATCCAGATGTACGACCCGAACGGGGGTCAGGCGTCCCAGGTGGGGCGGGGAACGGGGTCAGCCGTCCCGGGCGGGTCGCCCCGGTCAGGTCGCCCCGGCGGTCGGTCAGCGCGGGGCCTCAATCCCCATTACGAAGCCGACCACCGCCCGTAGCTGCTCGCGACTGAGCGGCCGGCGCACCGGCATCTCCGCGGCGAACTGGCTCAGCTGGGTGCGGCTGGCGTGAAAGTTCCGCAGGTCCCCGCCCTGGTGGCGAGGATCGTTGTGCCCGCTGAGGGTGTGGCAGGCGCCGCAGGCCTGGGTGAAGAGCGCCCGGCCCGAGGACGCCGCCGCGTGATGGTGGGCGGCGCCCCCACAGGCGCTCACCGCGGCGCACGACGCCACCACCGCGCAGGACGCCACCAGCATCGGGAGGGGCCGTCGGGTCACGGCGAGGAGCGTACGCGCCGGATAGGGTCCTGGCGATGTTCACCATCACCGCCCGCAGCCCCACCTCCCGCGCGCGGCGCGGCACCCTGCACCTCGCCCACGGCGACGTGCAGACCCCGGCGTTCGTCCCGCTGGCCACCCGAGGGGCGGTCAAGACCCTCGAGCCGCGCGACGTGGCCGCGCTGGGCTACGAGATGGTGCTGGGCAACACCTTCCATCTCTTCCTGGCTCCCGGCCACGAGCTGGTGGCCGAGATGGGCGGTCTGAACGAGTTCATGCGCTGGGACGGCCCGATCATCACAGATTCCGGCGGCTTTCAGGTGTTCTCGATGGGCTACGGCAGCGTGGCCGACGAGATCAAGGGCCGTCGCGGGCAGCCCTCGGGCGGCAGTGACTCAAACGGCACGATCCTGGCCATCGAGGAGAAGGGAGTCCGGTTTCGCTCCTATCTGGACGGTGGCGAGCGGTTCATGGGCCCGGAGACCTCGATGACGGTGCAGGCGGCGCTCGGCTCGGACATCGCGCTGGTGCTCGACGAGTGCACGCCGTTTCACGTCACCCGTGAGTACACGGCGCGCTCGATGGAACGCACCCACCGCTGGCTGGCGCGCTGCCTGGACTGGCACGAGCGCCACGGGCCCGAGGGCCAGGCCGTCTACGGGATCGTCCAGGGCGGGGTGGAGCACGACCTGCGGATGGCCTCCACGGGCGCGGTCGCCGACAGCCGCTGCGACGGGATCGCGATCGGCGGCTCGCTGGGTCAGGACAAGGCGCAGATGCACGAGGTCGTGGACTGGACGACCGCGGAGCTCGATCGGGTCGCGCCCGACCGGCCCCGTCACCTGCTGGGCATCGGCGAGGTCGACGATCTGGTCGTCGGCGTCCGGCAGGGGATCGACACCTTTGACTGCGCCATGCCGACGCGCCTGGGTCGCCACGGGGTCGCGCTCATCCCCGACCCCGATGGGCGCTGGCGAGTGGACCTGGTCAAGGGCCGCTGGCGGCGCTCACGCGAGCCGATCATGGAGGGCTGCCCGTGCCCGGCGTGCTCGGCCGGATTCTCCCGCGGGTACCTGCACTACCTGCTGCGCGCCCACGAGCTCACCGGGCTGCGGCTGGTGACGCTGCACAACCTCAGCTTCATGGCGCGGGTGATGGCCGATCTGCGCGAGGGCATCGCCGGCGACCGGCTCGACGAGGTGGCCGAGGCGCTCCTGGCGGGCGCGGCGCCGGGTGCCACCGGCGTTCCGGGCTGACGGGCTCCTCGGGGGCGGGTGCCACCGGCGTTCCGGGCTGAGGGGCTCCTCGGGGGCGGGCGGGGCCCTACTTCGTGTACTTGTTGATGATGTCCGTGAGCTGGTTGATCGCGGACTGCGCGTCGCGGCCGACCACCTTGCGGTAGTGCACGACGGTGTTGGAGGTGCTGTTGGAGATGGTCACCGCGGCGATCACGATCAGCGCCAGCACCCCCAGCAGTGCCAGGACCGCCATGAGGCGGCGAAACCCGCGGCCGCTCTGGGCCGGGCGAGCATGGCGCTCGGCGGCCGTCTGCTCGGTGTAGGCGGCGACCGCCTCCTGGCGCGTGGGGCGCCGCGCCGGCACCTGTCGTGGTGCTCGGGCGGCCGGTGTGGGCGGATCGGGGCGGGCCACGCGGGTCGTCCCGGTCGGCTGGCCGGGCACGACGCGGGTCGCGCTGGTGGCAAAGCCGCGGCTCTGGCGGCCCGGGCCGGTGCCCTGGGCGCCGTCGCGCAGCATCTCGGCCAGCTCCATCGCGTCGCCGGGCCGGTCGCGCTGGTCGATGGCCAGCGACAGCGCCACCGCCTGGGCGAGGGTGGGGGGCACGTCGGGGACGAGCTCGTTGAGCGGGATCGGAGACTCGCGCTGCTGCTTGAGCGCCAGCTCCGACAGGGACGCGGCCTCGTAGGGCAGCCGGCCCGAGATGAGCTGGTAGGTGACGACGCCCAGCGAGTACAGATCGGCCTGAGGTCCGGCCTCGTCGCCGCGGGCCTGCTCGGGCGACAGGTAGGCGGCGGTGCCCAGCACCGACCCGACCTGGGTGATGCTCGACTGGTCGGCGGCCCGCGCGATGCCGAAGTCGGCCAGCTTGACGACGTCGGTGTCGGAGACCAGCAGGTTGCCGGGCTTGACGTCGCGGTGCACAACACCGTTGCGGTGGGCGTAGTCCAGCCCGCGGCAGGCCTGGGTGACGACGTCGATCGCCTGGGCCACACCGAGGTGCCCGTGGTCGCGCAGCAGCTCGGCGCAGGAGTTGCCGGTCACGTGCTCCATCACGATGAAGTGCTGGTGGTGGCCGGAGTCAAAGCCGAAGTCGAACACCTGGACGATGTTGGGGTGCACGAGCCGGGCGGCCGCCAGGGCCTCCCGGCGAAAGCGTGAGACGAACGTCGGGTCGTCGGCGAGGTGCTCAGCCAGCAGCTTGAGCGCCACGTAGCGCTCGAGGCGGTTGTCGAAGGCGAGGTGCACCGTCGACATCCCGCCGACGCCGAGGCGACCCTCGATCCGGTATCTGCCTGCGATGACGGTCGTGCCTGTCATTGTCCGTTGCCGCCCTGACCGATGGTCCGGTGCCGGTAGCGCCGCCGATCCCGGCGCCGCCGTTGGATGTAGAAGAAGTACCCGGCGTGGTGGGATTCGTTGCGGGCGGGGCGGTGCTGCTGCTCGACGTGGTGTTCGTCGGCGCCGTCGAGCTGCTCGTGGTCGTGCTGCTCGAGGTGGTGGTCGAGGTGGAGGTGGAGGACGTGGACGAGCTGCTGCTGGAGGTGCTGGAGCTGCGGCAGTCCTTGACCGCCAGCTGAGCCACGGTGCCGGCCCCCTGGCTGAGATTCCTCGACAGTGTGGTGTTGACCGTCGCGGGCAGGTTGGTGACCGCGTTGGTCAGCGCCGCCGCCGCACTGTTGGCCGGACCGCACTGGTGGGCGGCCACCGCCGAGGAGACCGAGTTCAGCTGGCTGGTCAGGCTGTTGCTCTGATCGGCTGAGAGCAGCCCATTGGTGCTGCCGCAGGCGACAGCGAAGGCAGCCGCGAAGCCGAGGCCGCCGGCCAGGAATGCTCGAGAGCCAAAGCCCATCCGGCGTCTGAGCTTAGAGGCTGTCCCGGTTTGTTTGATGTGAGGTGCAGGCGGTTCGCTATTGGCCGTAGAGCAGACGCTCGGCCAGTGAGTCCGGCAGTCGGGCGGCGCGGATCGCCGCAGCGGCGCCGTCGATGTCGTATTCGGTGCGCCGGTAGACCGCCTGCCACCCGTCCAGGTCAAGCTCCATCCACGCCGCCCGCGGGTCCCCGTCCCGCGGCTGGCCGACGCTGCCCGGGTTGACCAGCCACTCGCCTTCGGTGAGGTCGAGCTCCTCGCCGTCGGCGCGGGTCTGGCCGGTCGCGGGGGAGCCCGGCTCGCGTGAGAACGAGAGGGCGACATGCGAATGGCCGATGAGCGAGATCCGCCGCGCCTGCACGTCCAGGCACAGCTCGGCCTGCAGCGGCGAGAGCACGTACTCCCACACCGGATCTCGGGGGCTGGCGTGATAGAGCGCCGCCGGCTCCTCGACGTTCTGGGGCTCGAGGCCCTCCAGGTACTCGCGGGTCTCGGGGCCGATCGTCTGCTGCGTCCAGGTGGCCGCCAGGGCGGCCCCGCGGGAGAACTGCTCAAGCGGGATCGTGCCCCTGACGCCCAGATCGTGGTTGCCGGCCAGGCAGATGGCGGCGTGCTCGCGGGCCAGGTCCACGCAGGCGTCCGGGTCCGCGCCGTAGCCGACGAGATCACCCAGGCACCACAGCTCCTGGCAGTCGGTTTCGCCGATGGCATCCAGCACCGCGTCGAAGGCGTGGCGGTTGCCGTGGATGTCAGAGACGATGGCGACGCGCATCACTACAGTCTCGCTGGTGAGCAGGCATTCACGCTTTCGGGCTCTGTGGCCGGCGCTGTTGGCGGCCGCCACGGCCGAGACGGCGCGGCGGGTCCTGGCGCCCCGCGCGCCCGCGCTTGACCCCGTACGTGTCGACGTCCAGACCTACTTCTCGGCCGACGAGATCGACCGCGGCCGGCGGTTTGCCCGGCCGCAGCTGGCGCTGGGATTGATCCGCAGCCTCGTCGACGCGGCCGCGCTGGTGCGTTTGGTGCAGCGGCCACCGCCGGCGCTGCGGCGCACCTGGTCGGGTGGGTGGGGACCGATTACCGGCGGCGCCGCCACCGCCGCGGGGTTGTCGCTGGCCCTCTCGGTGCCGACGCTGCCGCTGCGCGCGGTCTCCCGCCGCCGGGCGGTCGCCATCGGCCTGGACACGCAGTCCTGGGGGGCCTGGGGCGGGGATGTGGTCAAGGCCAGTGCCATCCAGACGGTCTTCGCCGCCGGCGCGGGCGCCGCGGTCATCGCCGGCACGCGGCGCTTCCCGCGACAGTGGTGGGCACCCATGGGAGTTGGAGCGGTGGTGTTCGGCGCCGGGCTGGCCGCCCTGGCCCCGGTGGTGCTTGACCCGATCTTCAATGCCTTTACGCCGTTGCCCGAGGGCGAGCTGCGCTCCGACGTCCTGACCCTGGCTCGCGACGCGGGGGTCAGCGTCGGCGAGGTCTTCTCGGTGGACGCCAGCCGGCGCACGACCGCGGCCAACGCCTACGTCACCGGGCTGGGCCCGACCAAGCGCGTCGTCCTCTTCGACACCCTGCTCGACCGCTACAGCCGCGACGAGATCCGCCTCGTGGTGGCGCACGAGCTGGCACACGTCCGCCACCGCGACGTCCGGCGGGGCCTGGCCTATGCGGCGATCGTCGCGCCGGTGACGGCGCTGGCGGTGCAGCGGCTGAGCTGGGAGCTCTCGCCCGAGCGCGGGACGCCCGCGACCCTGCCGGCCGTGGCCCTGGCCGCGATGCTCATCACGGGGCCGATCGGCCTCGTCGGCAATCGCCTCTCGCGCGCGATGGAGCGCCGGGCCGACCACTTCGCGCTGGAGCTGGCCGGCGCGCCCGATGCCTTCGTCTCCTTCGAGCGGACGATCGCGCTCCAGAACGTGGCCGACGTCGACCCGCCACGGTGGGTGTCGCGGCTGCTGGCCACCCATCCGCCCACGGCCGAGCGGATCGGCGCGGCAGTGGCCTTCGCCCAGGCGGAGTAGCGGCCGGCGGCTGGCCGCGGGCGGGTCAGTCCGCGTCGGGGGCGCGCATGACGATCACGCAGTTCTGGCCCCCGAAACCGAACGCGTTGGCCGCCGTGGTGCGCACCTCGGCGCGCCGGGCGGTGAGCGGCACGTAGTCCAGGTCGCAGTCGGGATCGGGTGTGTGAAGGTTGGTGGTGGGGGGCAGGATCCCGTCGCGGATGGCCAGCAGGCAGGTCATGGCCGACAGCGCGCCCGCGGCCCCGATGAGGTGGCCCACCATCGATTTGGGCGAGCTGGCCGGCACCTTGTAGGCCTGCTTGCCCAGAGCCATGCGGATGGCCCGCGTCTCCGAGGCGTCGTTGGCCTTGGTGGCGGTGCCATGGGCGCAGATGTAGTCGAGCTCCTCGGGGGCGACGCCTGCGTTGCGCAGGGCCAGCTCGATGGCCCGGGCGGCGTGGACGCCCGACCGCTCGGGGGCGGAGATGTGGAAGGCATCGGAGGTCAGCGCGCCTCCGGCGACCGTGCCGTAGGCGGTGGCGCCGCGCGCGGCGGCGTGCTCGGCGGACTCCACCACCAGCACCACTGCACCCTCGCCGAAGACGAACCCGTCACGGTCGGCGTCGAAGGGGCGGCTGGCCTCCTCCGGCGCGTCGTTGCGCTCAGAGAGCGGGCCCATCAATGCCAGGCCGGCGAACATCGACCGCGAGATCCCGGCGTCGGTCCCGCCGGCGATGACCACGTCGGCCTCGCCGCCCAAGATCAGCCGCCGCGCCTCGAGCAGCGCGGCGGTGCCGCTGGCGCAGGCCAGGGCGCTCGCGTTGACCGGTCCGTGCACGCCGAGGTCGATGGCCACCTCGCAGGCGGCCATGTTGAGGATCGTCGAGGGGACGAAGTACGGGCTGAGGTCGCGCGGACCCCGCTCGATCAGGGCCCGGACGTTGCGCTCGATCTCGGGGCCGCCGGCCACCGCGGCATTGACCACGACGCCGATCTGGTCGGCTCCGGCGGCGGTATCCAGCCCGGCGTCGGCCACCGCCTCGCGCGCCGCGGCGACGGCGAGCTGGCTGAAGCGGGCCGAGCGGCGAAAGCGCTTGGGTCCCATCACCGACTCGCCGTCGAAGCCGTGGATCTCCCCCGCGATCTGCACCGGGAGATCGGAGGCGTCAAAGCTCTCGATCGGGGTGATCCCGGAGCGCCCGTCCAGGAGCGCCTGCCAGGTCTCGGGCGCGGTCAGGCCCACCGGCGTAATGGCGCCGATCCCGGTCACCACCGGGTCGCGGCGCTGCGGATCTGTGCTCACGCGCGCTGGAAGAGGCCTTGCGCGGCGTCCTGCTTGGCCTGCTCGCGCAGCTGGTAGTGGAGCTTCTTGCCGGTAGCGGTCATCGGCAGCTCGGACAGGAACCGGTAGGCGCGGGGTCGCTTGAAGCCGGCCAGCATCGGATGGCCGTTGCAGTGAGCCTCGCAGGCGGCGGCGTCCAGGCCCTCGCCGGCGGGGACGACGTAGGCGACCACCACCTCGCCCCACTGCTCGTCGGGCAGCCCGACCACGGCGGCGTCGGCGATCCCTTGGTGCTCGGCGAGGACCGCCTCGACCTGAGTCGGGTGCACGTTCTCCCCGCCGGAGATGATCATGTCGTCCTTGCGGCCGACGATGGTCACGTACTCATCCTCGTCCCAGGTGGCCAGGTCGCCGATGTACAGCCAGCCGTCGCGGAAGCGGGCGGCCTGCTCCTCGGGCTGGTTGACGTAGGCGTAGCCGGCCTTGACCGAGCGCACCACCACCTCGCCCACCTCTCTCCCGTCCTTGGCGGCATGGTCGGCGGGGTCGGCATGGCGGTCCTCGTAGATCTTCACCACGGCCACGTCGTCATCGGTGCAGGCCCGGCCCGCCGAACCCGCGTGGCCGGGGAGGTCCGAGGGCCGCAGGAACGTGTTCCAGAACGCCTCGGTCGTCCCGTACCCGTTGAAGATCCGGGGGGTCAGTACCTGCTGGTACCGCAGGCAGGCCTCACGGTCCAGCGGCGCCCCCATGGTGACGATCCCGTTCAGCGTCCCCAGATCGCGCGGCCGCGCCGTCTGCTCGGCGGTGAGCATGGCCAGGCTCGTGGGCGCGCCGATGAGGAAGGTGAGGCCGTGCTCCTGGACCCAGTCGAGCACGGTGGCCGGGTCAAAGGCGCGCAGCGCCACCGCTTCGGCGCCGCAGTAGAGCACCGGGTTGGGGCCACCGGAGTACAGGCCACCGCGGTGAAACCACGGGGTCATGTTGAGCGTGCGGTCCTCGGGAGTCAGCGGGAAGTGCATGATCACGTCGTGGGCGGAGAGCACGTCCACGATCGCGCTCAGCGACACGCCCTTGGGCATTCCGGTCGTGCCCGAGGTATAGAGGCGGGTGGTCTCGTCGTAGGCGCCGATGTCGGCGGGCAGGTCCGGCATGGTCTCGGTGCCGATGAGCTCGGTGAACGGGGTGGCGGGGCCGGTGCTGTCACCGACGACCGCGGTCAGCCCGGGTGCGTGGTCGGCCCGGGCGATGGCGTCGGCCGCGGTCTGGGCGAGCGCGGCGTCGTAGACGAACGCCGCGGGGCGGCTGTCGTCCAGGACGTGCGCCACCTCGCCGGGCGAGAGGCGGAAGTTGATCGGCGCGGCAATCGCGCCCAGGCGCTGGGCGGCGAGCCAGGTGAGGACGAACTCCGCGCAGTTGAACAGGTCGAAGACGACGACATCGCCGGCGTCGAGCCCCCGTGCTCTGAGGCCGGCGGCGAGATGCCCGCTGTCAGCCCACAGCTCGGCGTAGGTCCAGCGGCGGTCCGTGGCGGGGTCGTGGAGCGCGTGGCGATGGGCGTAGCGATGGCTGTTGCGGTGTACGCCGGCGAGGTAGGTGAAGCGGCGCTCGAACACCTGGCGAAACGCCGAGGCGTCGTAGCGATACATGGTCTCCCCGCTCAACCGCGCGCCTCTGCCCCCGACGTCGTCCATGCCGTTTCGAAGCGCCGGCGCACTTCGGCCAGGCGCTCGTACTGGGTGAGGGGCTCGCGGCCCAGCGCCATGAACAGGAACTCCTCGACCCCCGCCTGGCTGTAGGCCTCGAGCTGCTCGACGGCCCCGTCGACGCTGTCGAGCAGCGTCCAGTGCTCGATCTTGTCCAGCCCCATGCGGTACTGGCCGCGGATGTGCAGCTCGGCCTCGGCGCGGGCCCGGGCGCGGTCATCGTCGATGTGGACGCCGATGAGCAGCGCGGTCCCGGGGGCGGGACGACCCTCACGCTCGGCCAGGTCGGCGAGCATCTGGGTGCGCTCGGCCACCCGGTCAGGGGTGAGCCACATCGGCAGCCACATGTCGCCGTGCCGGGCCGCGCGGTTGAGCGCGGCCTCCCCGCGCCCGCCGACGTAGATGGGGGGCGGGGCCGCCATGGCGGGCTGCAGCGACGGGGCGGTGACGGTGAGCGCCCGCCCCTCGTAGGTCACGGGCCGGCCGGTGAGCAGGTCACGGATGACGTGCAGCGCATCGTCCAGCCGGGCCCCCCGTTGGCGAACGGGGACCCCCGCGGCCTCGAACTCGGCCGGGAACTCCCCGCCGACGCCGACCCCCAGCACGAGCCGCCCGGAGGACAGGTGGTCGATCGTGGCCAGGATCTTGGCCGCCCACGCCGGGGCGCGCAGGCCCAGCAGCATCACGCTGAGGCCGAGCCGGATGTTCTCCGTGACCGCGGCGGCCGCGGCCAGGCACGATGGGGCATCGAGCCCGGGGGCGGGGCAGGCGAGGTGGTCACCGACCCACACGGCGCCGAAGCCCAGCTCCTCGGCGAGCCGTGCCGCGGGCACGATCGGCAGCGGCTGCCCGCTGCCCACGGCGTCGAAGTTGGGCAGGAGCACGCCGATGCGCGGGCGCGTCACCAAGCGGGGTCGCTGCGTGATGTCCGTCATCGGTCAGGCGGGGGCGCGGAAAGGGTGACCGTCATGACATGAGGGTGATCGCTGCCGGGGACAGACAGCGAATCAGTCCTCGTCGTCGGGACCGTAGTCTGGCCCGCCGTCGCCGCCGTTGACCTCCGGGAGGTTCTTGACGCCCTCCCGGTACTCCCACTTGGAGTAGTTGTCCTGCATCGCTTCAATGAGCTCCTTCATGAAGCGAGCCGAGAGGTTGATCCGGGAAACCACCACGCCGGGGATCTCCTCGTCCTCGACTTCGTGGTCGACGCGGGCAAAGGTGATCGTGAACTCGTAGTCGGAGTGGCTGACGTTGGCGAAATTGGAGTAGACGCCGGCCATGATGTCCGGCGAGAAGTGAATGTTGATGTGGCGCTCGGGCGTGTTGGGATCGTCCATATCCACTTAGTATCTCATCGTGCGGATCGTCGTCGTTGCCGTGGGAAAGCTGCGTCCTCCGTTCGCCGATGATGTGCAGCACTACCAGAAGCTGCTCGCCGGCCACACGCGTCTGGAGCTGATCGAGGTCCGCGAGGACGATCACGTCCAGCGCCGGCTGCCCGATCGGGCCTTCGTGTCGCTGTTGCACCGGGATGGCGAGAGGCCCGATTCGCTGGCTTTCGCGCGCTTTCTGGAGGACCGGCGCCAGAGCGGCCGCGACCTGTGCTTCGTGATCGGCGGCCCGTTCGGCCTCGACCTCGACCAGGTCGATCACCGGCTTTCGCTGGGCGAGATCACGCTGCCTCACCAGCTGGCCCGGGTAGTGCTCCTGGAGCAGCTCTACCGCGGCCACAAGATCCTGGCCCGTGAGCCCTATCACTACTGAGAACCGGATCGCACCCGCCCGCTCCTTAGCCGATGCCGATTCCCGTCGACCGCCGCCGCATCAGCCACCACCAGGCGCTGGAGCGCCGCCGCCGCGCCCGCCGCGAGCTGGAGGCGTTCACCCGGCGCCTGAGCATCCTGCTGGCCGCGCTGGTGGGCGTGGTGCTGCTCGGCACGATCGCCTTCTGCATCAGCGAGGGCGTGTCGGTGGCCTACGCCTTCGTCTGGACGCTGGACACCGTGACGACGCTGGGCGCGCTCAAGGACCCGCAGGACGTGGGCGGGCGGATCGTCATCGTCCTGCTGGAGGTGTTTGGCATAGGTACGCTCTTTTATGGACTGGCGACGGTGGCGGAGTTCTTCGTCTCGGGCCAGCTCAGCGGCCTGCGTGAAGAACGCCGCAACCAGCGCATGATCGACTCCTACTCAGACCACTTCATCATCTGCGGCTTCGGCCGCGTGGGCCGCCAGGTGGCCCGTGATCTCGGCCTGGCCGGGGTCAACCACGTGGCCATCGACGCCAACCCCTCGCATCGTGAGGAGGCCGCGGAGTTGGGCGTCCGCTACATCGAGAGCTACGCGGCCGACGACGAGGTGCTCATCAGCGCCGGGATCATGCGGGCCCGCGCCGTGGTGGCATGCGTGGACTCCGACGCCGACAACATCTTCATCGTCCTCACCGCCCGGGGTCTGCGCCCCGACATCCTCATCATCGCCCGGGCCTCGGCCGAGGACGCCGAGCGCAAGCTTCAGCGCGCCGGCGCGGACCGCGTCATCTCGCCCTACAAGACGTCGGGGTCGGAGATGGCTCGGCTGGCACTGCATCCGCAGGTGGGGGGCGCCCTCAAGGTCGCCGACTACCGGATGGACGAGATCGAGGTCTCCGAGTCATGCGACGGCGTGGGCCAGACACTGGAGCAGGTCCGCGGCGATGCCGTGGTCGTGGCCGTACGCCACACCGACGGGCGGCTCGAGCCTCAGCCGGCGCCGGCCTCGGTGATCGAGGCCGGTCAGCTGCTGGTGGCGATCGGCACCCCGGAGGCGCTGGAACGGC
The DNA here is from genome assembly GCA_963830945.1 of uncultured Actinomycetota bacterium. Taxonomy (GTDB): domain Bacteria; phylum Actinomycetota; class Thermoleophilia; order Solirubrobacterales; family Solirubrobacteraceae; genus Palsa-465. The sequence continues at coordinate 106,440 of CAWHOH010000008.1, forward strand.
TGGAGACGGTGTTCCAGCCGGTCACGGTGCACAGCGCATGAACGCGTCCCTGGGAGAGCTGCGGTCGGCGGTCACCCGCGCCGCCGCCAGCCTGGGCAGCAACGGCGCGGTGGCGTCCCAGGTGAAGGTGGAGCGTCCCAAGCGCGACGGGCAGGGGGACTACTCGACCAACATGGCGATGTTGCTGGCCCCGTCGCTGCGCAAGCCGCCGCGCGAGATCGCCGAACAGGTGGGCGCCGCGCTCAGCGAGGTGCTGGCGGCCGACCTGGTGCGCTTCGAGGTGGCGGGACCCGGCTTCGTCAACCTGTTCCTGTCTGACGACTGGTACCGGCGGGCGCTGCGCACGGTGCTCGACGCCGGCGAGCGGTTCGGGGCCGACGGCGCGGCGGTGGCGCGCAAGGTGCTGCTCGAGTTCGTGTCGGCCAATCCCACCGGCCCGCTGGTCGCCGCCAGCGGCCGCCATGCCGCCTACGGCGACGCGCTCGCGCGGGTGCTCGCCCACCACGGCCACGAGGTGTGGCGCGAGTACTACTTCAACGACGCCGGGGGGCAGGTGCACCGGCTGGGCGAGTCCGTATTGGCGCGCGCCCGCGACGAGGCGGTCGCCGAGGACGGCTACCAGGGGGAGTACGTGCGCGACCTCGCCGGCCAGATCCCGGGCGTGGAGTCGATGTCGGCCGATGACGCCGCGGCCCACGCGGTGGATCTGCTGTGGGCGCAGATCAAGGGGACGCTCGAGCGCTATGGCGTGCACTACGACCAGTACTTCTCCGAGCGCACGCTGCACGAGGGATCGCCCAGCTACCTGGAGCGTGCGCTGGAGGTAGTCGCCCAGGGCGGGCACTCCTACGAGTCAGAAGGGGCGCTGTGGCTGCGCTCCACCACCTTCGGTGACGACAAGGACCGGGTGCTGCGCCGCTCCGACGGCGCCCCGACCTATCTGGCCGCCGACGTCGCCTACCTGCTCCAGAAACGCGAGCGCGGGGTGGAGCTCCAGCTGCTGCCCGTGGGCGCTGACCATCACGGCTACGTGGCGCGGATGAAGGCCGGCTGGGCCGCGCTGGGCGGGGACCTCGACACGCTGGAGATGCCGATCATCCAGTTCGTGCACCTGGTGGAGGGCGCCGCGCGGTCGGCGATGTCCAAGCGCCGGGGCGACTTCATCACGCTCGACGACCTGCTCGATGAGATCGGTGTCGACACCACCCGCTTCTGGATGCTCCAGCGATCGCACGACCGCACGGTCGACCTCGACCTGGCGTTGGCCAAGGAGGAATCTCCGGAGAACCCCGTCTACTACGTCCAGTACGCCCACGCCCGGATCGTGACCATGGTGGGGCGGCTGTCCGAGGACCGGGTGGCGTCGGCGCTCGAGGCGGGGGCGGATTGGGACGGCGGCGAGCTGCACAAGGCCGAGCGCAATCTCATCAAGGCGCTGCTGGCCTTCCCCGACGAGATCGCCGAGGCCGCCGATCGCCGGGGGCCGCACCGGATCGCCAACTACGTGCACGAGCTGGCCCAGGTGTTCACCGACTTCTACCGCGACTGCAAGGTGGTCGGCGCCGAGCCGGCGGCGACGGAGTCCTTCCGGATCGCCCTCTCACAGGCGGCTCGGCAGACGATCAAGCTCGCGTTGTGGCTGCTGGGAGTGGGGGCGCCGGACTCGATGTAGCCGGGCGCGGTGCCCGGCTCGCTCAGGCGAAGCGCCCGAGGTCCTCGTTGAGGCGCTCGGCGTCGGCGGCGTCCAGCGCGGCGGTGGGCTGGGTCGTGGAGGAGTCGGCGTCGCGCGCGCGCCGCCGCCACCGGGGGATGAAGACCGCGATCGTGGCGATCCCCAGGATGAGCACCAGCGGCGGGACGATGTAGACGAGCAGGTTGACGCCGTGGGCGGGCGGGCGCGAGAGCACGGCGGGGCCGTACTCGGCGACGAGGTCGTCCTCGATCTCCTTGCGCGTCTTGCCCTGGGCGATGAGCTGGCGGATGTAGTCGCGCTCCTGGAAGGCCTCGGGCGATTGCGCCACGCCGAGCGGCTCGTGGCAGACAACGCACATGACGTCATTCACCACGTCGAGATAGGAGGCCCTGGGCGTGGCGGCCGACTGGGCGGTGGTGTTGGCGCCGGCGGTTGGGGTGGCGGCGAGCGCTGCCGTGAGGCTGACCGCGAGGATGAGGATCCGGCGCCGGGTCACGACTTCTCGGCCAGGATGCGGGGGAGGGTCTCGTTGAGCCACTGCGTGGTGACGGGGAAGCGCTGAAGCGCCTGGATCTGGCCCTTGCGGTTGATCACGAACGTCTCGGGCACGGCGTCGGTGCCGAACGACCGTACGAAGTTCCCGGTCACGTCGCGCAGCACCGGAAAGCTGAGGTGATAGCGGCTGGCGAACTGCTGTGAGGCGGTCGACAGGTCCTCATAGGTCACGCCGACGAGGGTGGCGTTGTGCTGGGCCAGGATCGGCTGCTCCTTGGCCAGGATCGGCGCCTCGGCCTGGCACGGAGGGCACCAGGAGGCGAAGACGTTGAGGACGACGACCTTGCCCCGGAAGTCGGCGAGGCTCGCCTTTGTCTTCGTGCCCAGCAGCGGCAGCGCCTGGCGGGTGTTGGGCGCGGTGGGGAACTTGCCGTGGTCCACCAGCGAGTCGATCGACGACGTGTCGTTCTGATTGGAGACGCCAAAGGTGAGCAGCGCCAGCAGCGCCACCGCCGCGGCGGCGATCAATCCCGGGAGCAGGAACCGGCGCATCTGGCCTGATGGTAATGAGGCCGGTCGGTCGCGCGTCCCGCTCCGCGTGACCTGGACGTTCGTCCACTCAGATCAAGTCGGCATGAAAACGCGGGCGCGTGTGCCGATAAGCCGGGGTAATCGGTCCCGGACTCTCAGCCGGGCGCCGAAGTCAAGGAGAGCCCCAGGTCAAGGAGACCACCGATGATCCCCCGAGACATTTACGACGACATGCCCGACGGCGCCACCCAGCGCCAGCACAACAAGAAGCGACTCGCTGAGCTCGAGCGTGACGGCGCTGCCCGCCGTGCCCGCCTCGCCCAGGTGATCGCGCTCGAGGAGCTGTGGCACGAAGTCGTCCAGGCGCACACCAAGCACGTCCTGTAGTCGCCGATCGCCTCCTGCGCGTCAGGCGCGGGAGTACGCAGTGACGATCCGCTCCTGCGGGTCCCAGTCCACCGTGAGCTCACGCCCGGGGAAGGTCGAGTCCAGTGCGTCCCGCCACGCCTGCGTGATGTGACGGCATGCCTGCCCGACCGCCTCGGGGCTGGCCTCGGGTCCGGCGATCTCCAGCACGTGGACGTGGTTGATCAGGTCCTCGACGGCCGGGCGGCTGTCGGGGCGCTGCTCGCGGAACTCGGCGAACGTGTCGGGCTCGAAGTGGTCGGCCACCAGGACGTAGCCGTCGACCTCCATGAACCGCGGCCAGAACAGCCCGGCCAGGTCCTGCGCTGCCCAATGGTTCCCGGGCTCGATCACGTCGAGCACGGCGTCAAGGAGCTGCGCGAAGCGGGCGGGGTCCGCCACGGCGTGCGACGCCTCGTAGACGGCCTCGGCTGCCGCGGTCCTTGCATCGGTGTCGAGCGCCATCTTCATCGCGCCGGCGGCTCGAGCGCGGCGGAAGGCGTCGTCGTATTCCTCGCGCCTGGCGCCTCCTGACTCGATGTGTTCCTGCAGCGTCCAGGCGTGCTCGTCCAGCTCCAGCTCCAGGCGCTCGACCTCGTCGCGCTGCGGCCCGCCGTAGCGGTGGTTGACCAGGTCGTCGATGGTCTCCTCCAGCAGCGGCTTGGACAGCCGGGCGGCGCGGTAGGCCGCAACGGCGGCGGCGATGGCCACATCCCGCTGGTGTTGCTCCGTCGCGTTGAGCAGGCGGGTGGCGAGCTCAGCGCCGACGGCGATGTCGAGTGGTCGCACTGGCCTCCGGGGGGAGAGGGCTTGGTGGTGGTGCCATGATGGCGCGTATGGCCGCGGAGCGGGTCCAGACCGGCAGTGCGGTTGCACGGTTACCGGCGCTCGTTGGCTCCTATGCCCGCTCTGTGGTCCCGGCCGTGCTCGATCAGCACGGGCAGGGGTCGGTGTCCTCGGCGCTCGGGGTGTGGCTGCTGCTGGCCGCGTGCGCGCCGGCGGCGCAGGGGTCTCACCGCGACGCGCTCGAGGAGGCGCTCGGGTGTCCGGCGGAGGAGGCGAGCCGGTTGCTGAGCGCGTTCATGGCTGATTCCCCGCCGGCGCTGAAGGTGGCGGTGGCGGTGTGGGCGCGGATCACTGACGCGACGGCGGAGCTGGCGGCCTGGACGCGAGGCCTGCCTGAGCAGGTGGAGTCCGGGTTCATGCCGTCTCAGGCGCAGGCCGACGCCTGGGCTGACCGCAAGACGCTCGGGCTCATCCCGCGGTTCCCGATGCAGATCGACGAGTTCACGCGGATCGCGCTGGCGTCGGCGCTGGCGACCAAGGTCTCGTGGGAGGTGCCGTTCGGGCTGGTCGCGGCGGCGGACCACTGGGGCGCGTCGAGCCCGTGGCGGGGCGCGGTGTCGCGGGTTCTGTGGGATGGGGGAGCTGACGGGCGGTCGATGATCGCCCGGACCGGCGCGGCCGGTGTGGTGGCGGTGCACCTCGCGGTGGCGCGCGAGGACTTGACGGTGGTGTCGGTGTCCGGCGCGCCCGAGGTGGACCGTGCTGCGGTGATGGCCGGCGCGTTTGAGGTCGCGGCGACGGTGGGCGGCGAGTCGCGGTCTTTGGCGTGCTCGCTGTATGACCTACCTCTCGGGGCCGGCCATTCCTGGGAGATCTCCGAGCGCGAGGTTGAGGTGTTCGTGCCCGAGCCCCGGCTCGAGCGAATCGCCGGCGTCGCTCTGCCGGCCTGGTAGGCGAGGGAGGAGCTTGACCTCGCGCGCTCTCCAGCGTTTGGCACCGGACCGGCGATCGATGCCCTGCGCCAGCTGATTGGACCCCAGCCCGACGATGAGACCAAGGCCACGCAGGCCGCCGTCGCCTCCTTCACGCGCTACGGCTTCGAGGCCGCGGCAGTGACGGCGTTCGGAGCCGTCGCCGCTGCTCTGCGCCGCCCGCAGGGGCACGCCGTCGAACGCACCGCCGTGCTGCGCTTCGACCATCCCTACGCTGCCGTGGCGACTGCGGGACGGCCTACGCAAGCGGGCCGGGGGACGTCGTCCGGGTCGCCCTCGCCCGAGTCATCCTTCGCCGGGCTGTTGCTGTTCGCTGCGTGGGTCCACCAGCCGGTTGAGCCCGAGGACAACCCGCCGGGCTCATAGGGGCCAGGTCCCCGGCGACGCGCGCGGACGCTTAGAATCGCCCGACACGCGGACGTAGCTCAGTTGGTAGAGCGTTGGCTTCCCAAGCCAAAGGTCGCGGGTTCGAGGCCCGTCGTCCGCTTTTGGTTTCCCCCGTATTTGGGCGGGTCGTGGTGGGCTTATCGTCGCGGGTCATGTCGGCGGATCCAGAGCAGCGGGGGGATGGCGCCGGGCCGGCCGTGGTGGACCACGACTCGGGCTCGCTCGGGGGGGAGGGCGGCCCGATCGAGCAGCGAGCGGCGGAAGATCCATCGTCGGCCGATCTCCCGCTGAGGATCTCGCTCCGCTGGCTGCTGCGCGGCAAGCGGTGATCTCGCGACCCGCGGCAGGTCTTAGTCGAAGCAGCGGTGCCCGCCACCGATGAAGACCGCCACGACGTAGAGGGCGGCGAACGTGAGGACGAACATCACCGCGCCGATGGCAGCGGCGGTCTGCCACCGTCGCCGAGCAACGGTGCTTTCGGTGACGCCGGCGACGATCGCCGCCGATGTGGCGATGACGGCTCCGACGAGATACGGGTGCCCGACGGTCGGGCTGTCGAACGGGCAGTAGGTCAGGCCGCGGTAGCGGATGGTGCCCCAGATGAGGAACGCGACGCCTGCCGCCAACCAGGTGACGAGCTCAAGCCCAAGGGCAACTACGCGAGGTCTCATCCCCTGCATGATCGACAGTCAGCTACCGGGCCTGAAGCAGCATCGTCCTGTCGCCGACGTCTCGATCGCGGCCGTTCCTCCCGTTAGCCCTCAGCAGCGGTCTCGGCCCCATACGCGGCTGCCCGCAGGCTGACGATCGTCTGCGTGGGCAAGGCGCTCGTCCGACGTCGGCGGCGTGGGCCACTCCTCTGTCGCGCCTTTGCGCTGGTGGAGTCCATTTGGCTGTCTGGGAACCGTAGTGGCCGGGCTGGACAATCTAACGATGATGGCTGCACGCACGTTGCCCCGCCGTTCTCTGACTGACGGCGAGTTGCTCGCCCAGTCGAGCACGACGGCTGACGTGTTCCACGAGGTGTTTGATCGTCACTTCAAGGCGGTCCACCGCTATCTCGCTCGCCGGGTGGGTCGTGACCGTGCTGACGACCTCGCCTCCCAGACGTTCACGGTCGCGTTCACCCGGCGCGCAACGTTCCGTACGGACGCGCTCGACGCCCGCCCGTGGCTGCTTGGGATCGCCACCAATCTGCTTATGAACGAGCGTCGGGCCGAGCAGCGCTCGCTCGAGCTTGTCGGTCGCATCCAGGCGCAACCGGTCGCACCGGTCGCCGGGCTGGCCGACGACGAGCTCGACCATGAAGTGGCGGCGGCGCTCGCCGAGCTGGGCCCTGAGCAGCGGGATGTGCTGCTGTTGTTCGCGTGGGGCGAGCTGTCCTACGAGGAGATCGCCGTGGCGCTGGCGATCCCGGTCGGGACAGTCCGTTCGCGGATGTCTCGTGCCCGCGGGTACCTGAGGCGACGGCTTGAAATGTCCGCCCAGTCTGAGGAGGAACAGAAATGACTGACGAGCTCGACCTGGTCCGCCGGCTCCGAGCCGATGAGCCAGACGCCGGCGAGGACGCGATCACGGCGGCCCGCGCGGCGCTGTCACGGACGATCGCGGCGGCGGCGGTCGCGCCGAGCTCCCCGCGGCGCCGCCACGGGGCCCGCGCCTGGCGCTTGCGTGGCGCGCTCGTGACCGCCGCGCTGGCGGTCGCGGTGCTCGCGGTGTGGCCGTTCGGCTCTGGCGAAGGGCCGGTGTCACCGGCGCTCGCGGCGACGCTGAGCCGGCTGGCGCAGATCGCCGCGACCGGATCGTCACTGGTGCCGCAGCATGGCCAGTACCTGTTCGTCGCGTCGGCCAGCAACCAGGAGTCCGACGCGATCGCCAACGGCAAGGAGTGCATCACGCACGCGCTCGAGCGCCGGCAGGTCTGGACCGGCGCGGACGGGTCGGGCCTACTGCGCGAGACCTTCGGGACGCCCACGTTCACCTCGGCGGCGGACCAGCGCTTGTGTGACGCGATGCCGACGGGCGCGGTCTCCCAGCGCGGCACGAGCAACCTGTGGTTCGCGCCGCACTGCTTCTCGATCGGCCCCAACAACAACGTCAACGCACTGTCGACCGATCCGCGCACGCTGCTTGAGCAGATGAGACGCGCCGACGGTGGACCCCGGACCGCCGGCGAGGACTTCGTCCACGTCGGCGACTTCCTCCGGGAGACAGACGCCCGGCCCGCACTACGCGCGGCGCTCTATCGAGCGGCCGCACTGATTCCCGGAGCGCGGCTGCTCGGAACCGTCCGCGACCATCTCGGCCGAGATGGCCTCGGCGTCGCGTACGGCAACCACCAACTGATCTTTAACCCGCGGACCGCCGCGCTCATGGCCGAGCAGACGAGCGGCGATCCTGGCTGGACGGTCTACCTCACGTCGCGCGTCGTCAATCGGCTCCCGCGCCGCTCGCCACTGCCACTCACTCCACCGTGTGTCAACTACGGCGGACACGTCACTCATACGCCCGCCGGCGACGTCCAAACTGGATCCCGGCCCAACTGAGCGCGGGTGCTGGTGCTGAGCGTTCTTTGCTCGTTCGGGCAGGAGATCGTCAGCGGTGCAGAACACCGCAATGAGCAGCAGGTCGAGGTCGGCGAGCATCGTGGCCCCCTGGGGTCGACGGCGTTATTGAGCACCGCCGACTTCGACCCTGCTGCTCGCTCCTCCTACAAAACCCCTGGCTCCACGGCGGAAACCGTGGAATCAACCATCTAGCCCGGTTGCGGTCGTGCACGGACCCGGACGGCGTCCGTGCCTTGTGATCTAGCGGGTCGTCGCTTCGAGTCGTCTGCCGCCGAGTGTCTGGGCCGGGGCCGGTTCGGGTGGTGAGCCAGAATGAGGTGGTGGGATACGAGTTGGAGCGGATCGGCTGGTTTCACTTCGAGCAGTTGTGCGCGGCCTTGCTTGAGCTCGAGGGCGATGTCGCGCCGTTGGCGTGGGCCGGTGGATCGGACGACTGCCGCGCGGTGCTGAGCGGTACCGCGTTGGCGCCGCCGTTGCTCACGCGGCGGGCGCGGGAACCGGTATTGCTGGTCTGCTCGTGGGTGAGGTCCGGGCGATCTGGGGGACTGCTCGCGTCCGTGGATCGGCTGCTGGCCGAGCGATCGGCGGACATCGCGGTGGCCAAGTCGCTCGTGATCCTGACCAACGTTGAGCGCACGGCGAAGCTCGAGACTCGGGTCCGTGGTGCGATTGCCAATTCGCGGGTGAAGGTGCGGATCCTGGGCCGCGCCGAGATCGGCCGGCGGTTGGATGCGCGTGCCGAGTTGCGTCGCGCGATGCCGTCGGTCCTCGGGTTGCGCGACCTCGATCAGCTGATCAACGCTGAGGTAGCGGCTCGCTCCTCGCTTGACCTTCCGGCCGCGCGTGCTCTGGCGGCCGTGTTCATGCCAACGCGCGCGTACCGCCGCGCGCTCGGGGTCCTGGATCGTCATCGGTTTGCCGTTCTGAGCGGTCCGCCGGAGATGGGCAAGACCGCGATCGCGCGAACGATCGCGCTCGCGCAGCTGACCGACGGGTGGGAGGCGCACGAGTGCATCCGTCCCGAGGAGATCTGGCGAGTGTTCGATCACGAACGTCCGCAGGTGTTCGTTGCGGATGACGCGTTTGGGTCGACGGAGTATCGGGCGGATGCTGGCGAGCGGTGGGCGTCAGAGATGGAGCGGATCCTTCGCATGCTTGACGATCGGCACTGGCTGATCTGGACCTCCCGCCCTGCGCCGCTGAAGGCCGGGCTGCGTCGGATCCGCCGCGAGCGACGCGCTGAGCGCTTCCCGTCCCCGGGCGACGTGCTCGTCGACGCGAGCCGCCTGGATGTGGCAGAGAAGACACTGATCCTGTTCCGTCACGCGAGGGCGGCGCAGCTGAGCCAGGAACTTCGGCTCTGGTTGCAGAGGGCGGGCGCGGAGATCGTCGACGACCCGCACTTCACACCCGAGCGCATCCGACGCCTCATCGCGCGCCTGAACGACCTGACCGAACCGGAAATGGAAATCCCTGGATTGATGCGACGAGAGCTGGCCGATCCGACCGAGGCGATGGCGACGTCATTCCAGACGCTCGAGGCAGAGCACAAGGATCTGCTGATCGCGATGCTCGACGCCACGCCGGGTGCGGTGCCCGAGCGCGAACTGGTCGAAGCGCTACGACGTCACCACGACGGCGCGCTGCGCAAACCGCCGGTCGAGCTGCTCGATCGCCTTGGCGATCACTTCTTACGGGCGGCTCGGATGGGGATTGAGTGGGTTCACCCGAGCTGGCGTGATCTCGTGATCGAGCACCTCGCCACGGACGATGGGACCCGCCTGCGGTTTCTCTCGCGCTGTTGCGTTCACGGCGCGGCACTCGCGCTCTCTGTCGCTGGGGGACGCGACGGCCAACGGCGTCTGCCGCTCCTGGTCAACGACGCCGACTGGGACGCCCTGACCGACCGCATCCACGTGCTGGTGGCTGACCTCGACGGTCCCGACCTCAGCGCGCTGCTCAGCGGTATCCACGAAGCGATTGGCCGGACAGAGCGCGATCGAACCAGAGATGAACTGCTCGCGCTCGCCCGCGCCGTGCTGTCGCGGCTCGTATCGATCTGGGACGGCGGCAAAGTCCCGGTGCCACTCTCCGCTCTCGGCGGATGGTTCGCGCTCGCCAGCAGCCTCCCGCCTGAACCGACGCCTCCATCCCCACCGGATCTCACCCGCACCTGGGCGGAGCTCTTCCCAGCCGTGACGCCGGACCTTGCCGACCGCGCGAGCACGGAACGATTCGCAGACTGGCTCGCCCTTGCTGACCTTCTCCGCCAGAATCGGCCAGCCGAGCTTGGGCGACTGCAGTTCAATGATGCCTCCGAAGCCATCGGCGACTTCCTCACCGACGTCGACCACGACCCCGAGACCATCCACCCGGCCGCCTACGAACACGTCACGAGCGCACTCCGACGAATCCAAACACTCACTCCCGCCGTCGAGTTGCGATCCATGAACCTGGCCAGCCGGCTCGAGCACGCCGCCAGAGAACAAGCCGCCACCATCCACCACCGTGAACCGCCAACCGGCCGCGAATACGCTGGCAGGCGACGGTTCGACGTGGGCCGCGTCCTAGAGGATCTGTAGCCCACACCGCCAACCACTCTGGCGGAGACGCGGCCGATCGACTTAGCTCTTTCGCCGCTCCTGCGGACGGACGACGCAGCGGCCGCTTCAGCCGCCGCGTCCACCAACAGCAGGCACTACGCGCGGCTACTTCTGGAGCAGCGAAGCGGGCACGCCGCCTGGAACGCCCTCGACGGTCAAGCTGTTGCTGGCTCGCAGCCGATCGGCACACACGCTCCGAGGCACTGCCTGTGAATGGTGACCGCCGGCGTAAGCACTGGGGGCGAGCGGGACGGTTCGCTCCACGTTGGGAATTGAGACCGCGAGCGATGCCAGGCGTCCGACCAGCGATCCCTTACGGACGCGCGTCGACCGTGTCGACCCCTAAGCGGGCGGATCGAACGGGCGACGCCTGTCGGTCGCGACTGGTGGTGGCAACGTGGTGGAGCGGCAGAGATCAATGACGAAAGTCCTGCCCTCCACCCAGTGATCAGGCCTCGCCGCCGAGCCCGCAGCGACCCACGCGAAGACCAGGGGTCCCACGAAGCAGAGCAGAGCGCCGACCACGACGAGGACCCATCAACCGGAGTTACACGCCATACAAGCAGCGCACCGAGCCCCATCAGCACAAGGCCCGCAGCCGCAAACCTCGCGAGATAGCCGCTGGGGCTGGCGGATCGCCTCATACGACTCGGCTACCCGATTCTGGACGTCCGCTCATCGATCCTTGAGTGAGAATGGGTGGACCCGGCGGCCGAGAGTGCTGCTCCTAGCCTGATGCGACAGCGGGCACAACCATCGAGTTGAGCGGCTCCAGTTGCGCTAACCCACCAGTTCCTTGAACGCGGGGTCGTCGCGTATTGGCTCGAAGTCGGAGTCGTTGGCAGCGAGCGAGGCGCAGCTTTTCGAACGCTCGATGGCGAGCCGGAGGTGCTCGATCGCGTCGGCCGTTCGTCCGGCAAGACTCTCGCAGCACGCCACGTTGTAGAGCAGCCCGTGGTACTCGGGATGAGCCTTGATCAGCTCACGGCCTCGGTCAGCAGCCTCGGCGTACTCGCCTGCCTCATACAGCGGGCCGAGCGGCGCCCAGACCTCATAACCACCGGGCTCGTACGCCTTCCCCGGCGTGCCGCCGAGGGCAATAATCGTCGTCCCCGGCTCCTCGGCGAACGCCGTGCGCTTGACGTCGGGCCGGACGAAGACCAACGTCCCGGCCGGCGCCTGCACCGGCTCGCCGTCGAGCTCGAACCTGGCACGGCCGCGTTGCACGAGGTAGAGCTCCTCCTCTCCGTCGTCTTCGCCCTCGTCGTGCTCATTGATGATCCGGTCGCCCGCCTCGCGACCGGTCCAGGCGTTGACGCCGAAGGACGTGATGCCGAAGTGGTGGCGGATTGGTCGCGAAGGACAGCGGCCGTCGCTGATCTCCTCGATCTCGTCGAGGTGCGCCACTGCGTAACGACTCATCGGGCCGCCCTGCACGGGGCCGAGGCTAGCGATTACGCCGCCCATCGGTCGTCTTGAGAAATCCGGGCAACCACCGCAGCTGCGACCAACGACACTGCCCCTGCGATCGAGAAGCAGCGGCTGGCCCGTCCGCTTTCGCGTCCGATAGCCCTTCCCTTGCGGACACCCCTGAAGCGTCCGCTCGTCGACGGGCATTTGAGACGCGGCGTGGAGCGCTTTCGCCGGCCCTATCGCGGTTCAGCTAACGGAGAGCTTGTGTCGGTTGGGCACGCTTCGCCGTGCGCCGCCTCCGGCGATGAGCACCGCACCGAGCAATGCGCCCAAGAGGAAATCAGCGACGTAGGGGTCGACCGCCTCAGCGCGGTTTTGGTCGACCTGACCGGTCGGGGTCATCCCCGGAACGTGCCCGAGGTCGGGGGCCAGCTGTGGGTCGAGCAGGTATGTGGACTGGGCAGCAAGGAAGATCAGCAGGCAGGTAGCCACGCCGCTGGCGAGTCCCGCCAAGGCGGCCTGCTGAGAAGGCCAGCGCAGGACCGTCGCAACGACCAGGCCGAGCAGCACCGTTACCGCGACACTGAACAGTGCCCAGCTCGGGTGAGCGCGGACGCTCGCGTAGAGCAGCATCGGAATCCACCATGCCGCCAGCCCAGCGATCGTGAGGGCTGTGATGAGTCGCAGGCAGCGCCTCGGCGTTGCGGTACGGCGGGCCGTGGCGAATAGAACGGTCGCGAAATATAGTGTCAACGCCAGGTAGAACGCCCAGATGCCACTGCGATCGTGTTGTCGCGACGCGAGCGCGATGGACGCGAGCGTGGGCATGATGTACGCGCCGAGGACCGCGTAGCCCGCGCCGCGAATGTGCCGAGCGAGCCCATCCTCGGCGATTGGCCCCAGCAGTCCGCTTCGACGTCCAGACCACGCGACGATTCCGAGAGCCATGACGAACGCGACCGTCTGGATCCGCACGCCGATGACCCTGATCGAGATCGCGAACGCGAACGCGACGGCACCGAACGTCAGCGCGATCACATGGGCCGCAACCGTGCGCATCGCCGCGCGATCGTTCAGTACCGCGCGTGCGCAGCCCAGCGCGTAGCGTCGACGGGCCCGGACGTCGTCGAGCGCGGCCAGCTCGGCCTGCATCGCTTCTGCCCAGTCTGATCGGTGCCTCGGTAGCAGGCGGACCACGACCGCCAGCGCGCGACTGAAGCGGTCTCGCGCGGCGCCGGGGTCGCTCATCGCGCGGTCCCGGGCGCACGCTGACGCCGGCGGGCGCGAGGCGCGGGCACCTTTGACTCTGTGACGGCGGCTTGCGCCTCGGTGGCCGCGCGCTCGCCTGCGGCGGTGATTCGATACATGTGCCTGCGCGGGCGTCCGACCGGGGGGTCGGCTTCCCAGGTGGCTTCCAGCAGGCCCCGATCACACAGGCGCATCAGGATCGGGTACAACGTCCCTGCTTCGAGATTGACCTGCTTGCCAAGCTCATAGCCGTAACGCCACGCCAGCGGCTCGCCTGCCAACGCGGCGAGCACGGACGCTGTTTGGCGAGACGGACGCCGAGACATTTCCATAAGTCTATCTATATAGAGTATCTCGTGCAATTGATCGCCTTCCCGCGCCACGATGAGCGGCGCGCCCGGTGTCCTCAACCTCGCCGGCCTCGCTCCGCCGATCCGCGTTTACTGGTCGTTCCTGACGGCGTCGCCAAGATCTCGTTCCTGCTCCCGCGCCAGGCCTACGCCGGGGCGATCGCCTACCCGGCGTCGCAAACCACCACCGTGCCCGTGCACGGCAATATCGCGGCGTTCCAGACCGACCGCTACATCGACGAGGACCATTGGAGCAATATCGGCATGATCTGGTACGCGCCGTCGGGCGCGATCGTCAAACGCGTCGGTGACCTCAGTCACCTCAACACGCTGCTCCCCGACCGTTCACTGATCGCCAGGGTCCGGACCGAGCCGGCCTCAGCCTGGGACTCGGTCGTCGTCATTCCCCGAACGGGCAGTCGGTCAACCACGTTCACCCTCGCGTTCCGCGGCCCGTCAGCGGCGCCCACCGCTACACGCTCGCGTTCACCGGCCCCCCGTCACGCGGTGGCTGCTACTCGCCCGCCGACCAAGGACCGCTCACCCGAGGGCCGGACCTCGGCATCCCGTCGACCCAGCAGGGCCAGATCGCCAGCACCCAGCTCGCCGCTAAATCCGGGTGGCGCCCCGGCACCTACCACGTCAGCGTCGCGACCACCGACGGCACGACCCGACCGTTCAGCACCACGACGTTCACCGTCCGCAGCTAATGCCACCACATCTCAGACGCCACGGCAGTCGCCTCGCGGTCGGGACTAAGAGACCATGCTGGCCGACGGAGATATCGCGCGGGTAGCCCAATTCGTCCGCTGATCGATCGACATCCGAACGCGCGCGCTCCATCAACGGGAGCGCCGCCGCGCGGCAGGCGTTACGGTCAGGAGCCGGGCGTTCCGTTCGCATCGCACGGACCTCAGGGCCGCCCCGACACGTAGCGGATCTGTGGGATCTACCGATGTCACGCGTGTTCCTGGGCGTGTGCTTCGCGCCACACTCGGGTGCGCGCTGGTGGTTGCCTCGGTGGTGGGGTGCGGCGGCGCGGGTCGATTGCCCGGACGCGCCAGCGGGTCGATCCCGACCGCCGGTTGCGTCGCCGAGCCGCTCGCACTCGCTCCGCTTCCCCAGGAGGTCGGCGTGTACCGCGCCGGCTCGCTGATCCTGGCCGTGGGCGACGACTTGGCGCAGCACCCCGGGGAATGGGCCGGCCATCGGACGTCGGGCAGCGAGGCGATCGCGGTGCTGGCCGGCAGTCGGCCCACGGTGCTCAGCGTCGACGGCGCGTCGCGGGGTCGCTTCTCACTCCAGTTCACACCCGTCGGCCGGGGCCATCCGTCCCCGGTTCTGTCTGACGGCCGGGGCGCCGTGCGCTTCCCCGCGTGCTCTGGGCGCTTGCACCGCTTCGGTGGTGCAGTGCTGTTCGAGGGCAGCGGATGTGCGCGACTGCACGTCGAGCAACCTGGAGTTCCGGGGCTCCCAATGCTGATCCCCGTCGGCAACACGCTGCGCGGCTGTCCGGAGGAGGGGCCAATGCAGGCGCTGGGTGCGGCGGCATCGCCGTTCCTCGGTGTCTCCTGTCCGGTTCCCAACTCGATCGCGTGCGACCGTGTCGGGATCGGCGTGCACCTGCGTCGCGCGGCAACGCTTGTGACAGTCCAGGTTGCCGGTCGGCTCGTGACGCTCAGCCCACCACTGGATCCGCCAGACGACCTCTGGCTCGGCTACCTGTTTAACGCGGGTCTGAGGCGCGGACCGTTGAAAGTGGGCCTCCCGGGCGCCGGCCATCTGTGGTCCGGCAGCCCACAGGTTTACCCGCAGGTCCGCGTGACCGCATTCTTCCCCAACGGACGCGCCGCCACGCGGAGCGGAACTGTTCAGCTTCACCCGGGGTTCGGATGAGACCGATAGCTAAATGCCGGCCGGCGACGACGCCCAGGGCGTAGGGGACCTACCCGCGCGCCGGAGCGCGAAAGAGCCAACGCACCCAGTGCGCTGATCGTTCCCTTGTGCGACGAAGCCCGGCCGCCTCCGGAATGCCCCGATCGGACGTTCTCGGCGTTCGCAGGGGGATCCCGTCTGAGACGCACGCTTCATCAGCGTGGCTCCCTTCGGCGGGAACCGGCCGGGTCGCCGAGACTGCTCAACTGACGACATAGGAGAAGTGGGTTTCGCGAGCCGAGGCCTATACCCGTACGCTCACGCCGTGGGGACCCAGGCTGTCCTCTACGCACACGACCTCGACCGGTTGTCTGCGTTCTACGCGGATTGCATTGGCCTCACGCTCGTTGAGAAGGGCGAGTGCCATCGCCACTTGCAAGCCGACGATCTCATTCTCTGGCTTGTGCGCGGGCAGGCGCCCGCTCCGAAACTTGGCCCGAACGGATCGGTGATGCGACGGTCCGAGGTTCCGCTCAAGCTCGGCTTCGCCGTTGAAAGCATCGACGGTGTCGCACGGACGATCGAGGGTTTCGGTGGGAGGGTGGCGAAGACAAGTTGGGAGTTTGCTGGTTATCGCCGCCGCGACGCGGTCGATCCCGAGGGCAATGTCGTCCAGTTGCTTGAGCCGCTCGCCGGTTAGCGCGGCTGCTGTCTTCACCGAACTCAGCGCTCTCGCCGAGAGGATTTCCACGACCCGCGAGACGACCGCTTCCAGCCGAATCCGGCCGTAAGCTCCGACCCGGGAGGCAGCCCGATCATCAGAGTGCAAAACTGGCGCGCCGCCAGCCGATCGCTCGTCGCAGTCGACGTTCGTCCATGCGACGCTGGCGGCGTGGGTCAGGGTTCGAGTATCTCGGCCGGTGCGGGTTGGTCGGGGCCGAGTGAGGGTTGTTGCCCTGGCCTGGAGCCGATCCAGAACATCAAGCTCGGCTCGTGGTACCAGCGGTGGGTGATGCCGAGTAGCGACATCCCGATCCGTCCGCAGACCGCCACGGAGCGACGGTTATCCAGATCGGTCACCGCCCACACCTCGGGTAGGCCGTCAGCGAACCCGCGGTCGAGCACCGCGCTGGCGGCTTCGCTGGCGAAACCATTGCCCCAGCTGTCGGGGTGAAGCTGCCAACCGATCTCGATCTCACCCTCGCCATCCGGAAGCGGTTTGAAGATGACTGACCCCACAGGAACGCCTGTCGATCGATCGATAACGGCCCACGAGCCAAACCGAGAGTCCGCATCAAGTCGCGTGAGGTTGCGCTGGATCATCGCGATCGCCTCGCCGCGATCCTGCATCGGTTCGACCCCGAGCCAGCGCACGACCTCCGGACGCCGATAGATGTCAAAAAAGCGATCCGCCTCATCCAACCGCCACGGACGCACGACGAGACGCTCCGTGGTGATCACGGTCGCCTCATCGCCACGTCCAACCACACCCCCATCCTGTCAGAGCGACAGACGACGAACCCTGGTCACGTCGCCTCCTTTACAGAGGGCTGTTGTCGAGCGTCCGGAGGCGGAGCCGCGAGCGCCGAGAGAGTCGTCGACGAGACTCCCTGCTTCGTGGTGGCAGCAGTGTCACGCGGCCCGGCAGAGCGGGGTCCCGGATACATTTCGTGGCGCGCGCGCGATAAGTGTGTAGATGGCCGCGACCCGATCCCGCGTTGACCGTCGCAGCGATGCGCTGCTGCTGGTCGACGCAGACACCGACCCCACGGCGTTCGCCGAGCTCTACGAGCGTCACGTCGCCAGCGTCTATCGCTGGCTGGATCGGCGGATGGGTTGGCTGGCACCGGATCTGACTGCCGAGACGTTCACCCGTGCCTGGCTACTGCGTGACCGGT
The DNA here is from genome assembly GCA_963830945.1 of uncultured Actinomycetota bacterium. Taxonomy (GTDB): domain Bacteria; phylum Actinomycetota; class Thermoleophilia; order Solirubrobacterales; family Solirubrobacteraceae; genus Palsa-465. The sequence goes on from CAWHOH010000008.1 coordinate 123,683, forward strand.
TCTCGGACGAGCGCGATGGCTCGGCGCTGCCGTGGCTGTTGGGGATCGCCGGTCGGCTGGTCGCTGACGCGGCCCGCCACGATCGGGTGGAGACCCGGGCCCGCGAGCGGCTCGGGCTCCCGACCGAGCTGGCGGGCGATGACGGCCACGACGAGGTCGAGCGGCGGCTGTCGCCACGACCGATGCTCGAGCGGCGGCTGGCCGAGCTGCCAGTCCACGAACGTGATGCGGTCGATCTGCGGATCATCAACGAGCTTGACTATGACGAGGTCGCTCGGCGCCTGAACATCCGACCGGCCACCGCCCGGCTGCGGGTCTCCCGTGCGCTGGGTCGGCTGCGCCGGTCCGTCCCTGAGGAGGAGTGGTGAACGACACCCTGCCCAACAGCCTGACCCGGTTCGGGGACGAGCTAAAGAGCGCGATCATCCGCGAACTCGAAACCGCCGAGCCACCCCCGCAGCTCCGACGGCGGCCGCGGATCCTGATCGGGGCCGTCGCCGGTTGCGCTGCCGGCGCCGTGGTCGTGGTCGTCGCCACTGGCAGCGGGTCGGGTCACTCGGTCTCAGACGCGCACGTGCTGCGGGCTGCCGCGATCGCGCTGCCCAAGCCCGCGCCGAATACGATCGTCCACGTCTCGGTCACGCAAACGATGACGCCCGCCGCGCGGCGCGATACCGTCCCCAGCGCCGCGCCGACGGTCAACGCTGAGGGGTGGTTTCAGCAGGGCGGCCAGTACCAGTCGGTGACGCGTGAGACGCTACCCGACGGCACCCCGATCTGGCAATCGGACTCGCAGATCTATGACCCGGCGTCCAAACGATCTTATGTGATGCCATCGCCGCCTGGAGGCCATCCCCGCTATACGCTGGTCAAGACCAAGGACGGTTCATACTCGTTGCGGGTCGCCAGCCCTGATGGGCCGGTCCAGCAGACGGTGTCCCCCGCTGTGGCACAGGCGCTGCGCACTGGCGCGGACCAGATCAGTTGGTCAGAGACATGGAACGGGCGTACGGCGGCCGTGCAACCGCTGGTCATGCCGACCGCCCGGTCGCTGACGGCCAGCATCGCTAGTCAGCCCAACGACACCTCGTTGAGTTTCGCGGCGCAGCTGCACCAGCTCCTGCAGTCCGGACGGGCACGGGTCGCCGGCCGCGTCACCGTCGACGACCGCTCCGCGATCAAGATTGAGATCCCCGGCGCACTCGGCAAGCTGTGGAGGACCTACTACGTCGACCCGACGACCTACCGGCCCGTGGAATACGACGTCTACGGGTTCGGCAACCCCCACGACCTCACCCGCTTGGTGTTCCACGCCTACCAGGTGCTGCCGGTCAAGGGCAACGCTCGCCTGCTGCGCCTGCCCACGGCCGCCGGCACGATCGTCGAGCACAATGCCACCGCCTACTTCCAACACCTGCCAGCGCCGCTGTTCTGGTAGCGAGATTCTGTCCCGTGCGGTCCCGCCGGCCCGCCGCCGATCAGCTCACCCGACCCTGATGACGACTATCTGATCGCGCTCGCCATCGATCGGCGCGCGTTTCTCCTGACGGGCGATCAGCACCTGCTGGGCCTGCGCGGCGAGGTACCGATCCATCCGCCGGCCAAGTTCCTCCGGATGCTGACTGCGCGCAGGTAGCGCTCGGCGCAATCTCTATGAAAAATGGCTTTGCGCTCTAGCCTGCGAGACGCCGGGGATCGACAGGACGTACGACCTAAATCTCGACAAGGGACCTGGGGTCTGGCGACTGAATCCGTGCAGTGCTGCCTTTCACGAACAGGCGCTCGGCAGCGTGACGGTGTGTCCAGCGGGCTAATCCGTCGGGCTGCGCGTCCGATAAGGAGGGTGGTGCCTCAAGAGCTGAAAGCTGGCGTCGCGTCGCGCGCGGCGGCGTTGGACGACCGGTACTACGGTCCGATGAAGGCAACGCGCTGGTCTCTCCGCGCGCGTCGCGTTGTTGCGGGAACTGGTGATGGTCTCCTACTCCAGCGCGCGGCCGCGAGGGATGCGGGCGGTGCGCGGCGCCGATTTGCTGTCGCTTGCACGCGAACGAGTCAGCGCTTCGGTCACCGAGGATGAGCTCGATCATGCCGTCGCGCTGGTGGGTGGTGCGGCTGTCGTGGTGACCGACACGCGCCACCTTGTCGCGAGCGTGTTGCGACGAGGGGAGCGTTGGCGTCAGGCGTATCTCGTCCCCGAGCCCATCTTCGAGGGGCTCCAGCTCCCGTCGCGATTCCGCAGGCCCCGATCCGGACCACGACTGTCGAGATGACCGGTTCTCCGCGCCCAGGTTGGTTGCTGGCCCGGCGCGGGGCTCCCCGGCACCGGCACGGGGAGTCAGGTAGCGGCGAATCCGGGACGGAGTGGTCCCCCGGTAGCGTGGTGTGCCGATGTTCAAAGCCTTGGTTCGCCGCGAAGACCAGCGATCGTCAGCCACGACGACTGCGGCCGCCACCGCTGCTGACGGGAGCCCTGTTGGACGTCGCCCATGACGGGCCAGATCGTCACTGAGCGGTTGGGGTACGACGGTGGCCGGTCGGTCACGGCGTACGTGCCGCCGGCTGCGCCCGAGGCCATCGTGTTCGCCGGTGACGGGCAGTTGATCGCGCCGTGGGGAGCCGTGCTGGGAGCAGCCGGTCTACCGCCCACGATGATCGTGGGAGCGCACCGCCTGGAGGATGAGACGCTGCGCCTGCATGAGTACTCACCGGGCGAGAGCACGGCCGCCTTTGTCTTTGACCCGGAGCGGTTCGCGGAGCACGAGCGGTTCTTTGTCGAGGATGTCCGTGGATGGGCGCAGTCGCGCTTTGACGTTGCGCTGCCGGCCGATCGCACCGCGGTGTTCGGCGTGTCGGCGAGCGCGGAACTCGCGCTCGCCATGGGGCTTCGCCATCCCGACGTCTACGGCGCAGTGTTGTGCGCGTCGCCGGGAGCCGGCTACCGGCCGCCCTCCGTGATGCCGGACTCGCTCCCGCGCGCGTACCTGGTCGCCGGCACCCAAGAGCCGTTCTTCCTCGCCAACGCAGCGCGATGGGCGGACGCGCTGCGCGACGCAGGCGCGGAAGTGGTCATGACCGAGCGCGTCGGGTCGCACGGCGACGCGTTCTGGAGGCAAGAGTTCCCGCTGATGGTGGGGTGGGCGTTCGGACGCTGAGCATCGCGGATCGCCGGTAGGCGGCCATCTCTTGCCCTTGATGTCGATGCCTCCTGACGAGACGCGCATAACAAGGGGGTGAGGTCGGGTCTGGGCAGGCGGCGTGCCTGAGCGGGACTCCGCCACATCCGCCCTGCGTATGTCTCATTGATGACGCGAAGCGGCTTGGGTCGGGTCGGGTCGCTGTGCACGGTCGGCAGTCTGCCCGAGTCCCTCCACAGCGGGGAGTCGTTCCACGGCGTGTTCTGGGTCGAGATCGACAGCCCGAACGGCGAGCACCAGCTGTACTACCCGCAGTCGCACCATTACGACTTCCATAACACCCACGGCATCCTGGACCCGACCGTGGACACGTACTCGACGGGGCGCTACTACGTGAGCAAGAGCTTCCCGAACCAGTCCCTCGGGTTCGGCGGCGAGTACCGGGACAGCTACAACAACCAGCACGGCATCCGGTTCACCGTGCACACGTGAGGCAGCTAACCCGCCCGACGGGCCCGCGAAGGGATTGTCGGATCGCACCCCCGGATCTGTCGGTGTCCCGTGAGGTCTGGCGCGCCGTCACCGCCCCGGATGGGGCCTATCATCGTTCGGGTGACCGGCGCGGGGCAAACTGCGCCTCCCGCCGGCTCGTCGGTCACCGGTCTGGTGGCGGACGGCGTAGGACGAGAGGAGATGTCATGCCCGGTCTTCGGGGACGGTTTACCACCTTGATGAAGGCGAAGACCTCGGCGGTGCTGGATCGCGCCGAGGATCCGTCGCAGACGCTGGACTACAGCTATGAGAAGCAGCTCGAGCTGATGGCGAACGTCAAGAACGGGATTACCGAGGTGGCGACCTCTCGCAAGCGGCTGCAGAACCAGCAGGACAGCCTGCGCGAGCAGGTCGTCAAGCTCGACGGACAGGCGCGCCAGGCACTGGCCGCGGGCAACGAGGACCTGTCGCGGGCGGCGCTGGAGCGCAAGCAGGCCGTCCAGGACGAGATCGGCTCGATCGACGCGCAGGTCGCCGATCTCGAGAGCCAGCAGGAGCAGCTGACCGACAGCCAGCAGAAGCTCCAGGCCAAGCTCGACGCGTTCCGGACCCAGAAGGAGGTCGTCAAGGCCCAGTACTCAGCGGCGGAGGCTCAGGTACAGATGTCGGAGGCGACCACGGGCGTCGGCGACCAGATGGCAGACGTCGGTCAGGCGGCGCACCGCGCGATCGAGAAGACCGAGGACATGAAGGCCCGCGCGGGCGCGATGGGCGAGCTCGAGCAGGCGGGCACGTTCGGGGACATCACGCAGCTCGGCGGCGAGGATGAGGTCGATCGCCAGCTCGCGCAGCTCGGTGACGACGGCCGGGTCGATGCCGAGCTGGCCAAGATGAAGGCCGAGCTCGCGGAGCCCAAGACGCCTCCGCAGCTGCCGGAGACCGGCGAGCCGCCCGCCGGGTCCTAACCCGGCGCGCGAGCTACGCTTGCCGCCGCCGCACCGACTCGCTGGCCAGCCGAGGAGATCGAATGTCCCGTTTTGCCAAGGTCAACCTGCTTGAGGTAGAGGACTCCGTCGCCGGGCGGGTGGAGGGGCTCGAGGGCCGCTTCGGCCGTAAGCACTTGGACTCCCGCGACCTCGGGGTCAGTCTCTTTCGCTACGCCCCGAATCTGCGTAGCCCGATGGCTCACAGCCATAAGGAGCAGGAGGAGGCCTATGTCGTCATCGCCGGCTCCGGCCGGATCCTGCTCGACGACGAGACCCAGGACCTCCAGACCTTTGATGTCATCCGCGTCGCGCCCGAGACCGTCCGGGCCTTCGAGGCCGGCCCCGACGGGCTCGACATCATCGCTGTCGGCGGGCCTAAGCCCAAGGAGGGGGATGGCGTTCAGGCCACCGCGACCTGGCCGGGGACGAAATAGTCACCAGCAGGGCGACGGGCAGCGTGGGTCATGCCAAGAGGCCGCGCTAGTTCTTGCGCAGCGCGATACCAGCGCCTGACTGCTCGGGACGGCCGAGTCCGGCGTGGGTGTCGTGAATGCACTGGAGCCGTTGTGCGACAACGCTGCGCCAGGGCTCTGGGCGGCGCGAGCCGAGATCGAAGCCTAGACACTTGACCTCATTGGTGGCTGCGAGTTCGCCATCGGCATTAAGCACGCGGTGAAACAGGACGTAGCGTTTGTCATCGAAGTCGGTCAGCTGCGTCTCGATCGCAAACGACGCGCCCTCGGCGAGCTCGGCTCGGTACGCGACATGGTTCTCGACGATGACGTACTCGTGTTCGTCCCTGTCCTCCATCGTCTGCTGGGGCGCGTTGATCCAGTTCCAGAAGGCCCAGTTGGCCTCGTCGCAGATGGTCAGGTAATGCGCCATGTTGAGGTGCCCGTACTCGTCGATCCATGCTCGCTTGACCGTGCCGTGCACGAGCCGCAGCGGAGCCGCGACCTGGCCGGTCCAGTCGTGCAGATAGGTCTCGGTCTCCGCCACGTCAGCGCCCGGTCCAGTGCGGCGGCCGCTTTTCCAGGACCGAGGCAATCCCTTCAGCGGCGTCGTCACTGTCATAGATGCGCCGATAGACGGGCAGATCAGCCTCGCGCATGATGCGAAATGCCTCGCGCTCGGAGGCGCCCTGCGTGGCGCGATCAATCTCCTTGATGGCCTGGAGCGACAACGGGGCACTCGCGGCGATCCGCTCCGCGAGCGATCGCGAGACCTCCATCAGCTCACCTGCGGCCGTGGTCTCGATCACGAGTCCCCAGTGCTCGAGCTCGCTCGCCGCGACGCGGCGGCCGGTGAGCATCATCTCCATGGCCACGGCGCGCGGGAGTCGCCGCGGCAGGCGGAGGACGCCACCAGCATCGGGGACGAGCCCGACCGCCGCTTCGGTGAGACCGAATTCGGCATGCTGGACAGCGACGATGAGATCGGCGGCCAACGCCAGCTCGAACCCCCCGCCAAGCGCCATGCCGTTGACCGCGGCGATGACGGGCTTCTTCAGATCCCAGTACTCGGTCAGGCCCGCAAAGCCACCGATGCCCTGATCGGCATCGGCCGGCTCGCCGGCGGACGCGGCCCTCAGATCCCAGCCCGCAGAGAAGAATCGATCACCGGCGCCCGTGACGATCCCCACAGACACGTCATCGTCCTCCTGCAACTGGCGAAATGCCTCGCCCAGAGCGATGGACGTGGCCGCGTCAATGGCATTGACCTTGGGGCGATCGAGCGTGACCTCCAGGACGCGGCCACGCCTGGCCACGTGCACGACCTCCATCACGACGCGTCTCGCATCGAGTACATCGAGAGACCGGTGATCTTCATGCAAGGTCCTCCACCGAGGGCGGGATCAAATGCGCTGCCATGCTGATTCCTATCGAAGACGCGGTCGGGGCACACCATCGCGGATGGCCGCGTGATGAGAGGGCCGCTCACGGTCTGGACAGGAGCGTCGCGACGCCGCGCCGGTTGGCCGCTGAGGTCATCAGCCCAAGCGCGCCACGGGCTCGCTTCAGATAGCGATCGAGGAAGGCGACGGTGACACGCTCGACGATGGCGAGCTGCGGCTGCTGCACCGTATACGGGGGCAGGTGCGGCGCGCCGATGAGGCGCAGAAGGAACTTGGGGCGACGCGCCACGTTGAAGAACGCGTCGGTGTTGGCCGGACTATTGACGACGTCAGCGGTTCCCTGCGTGGCGAGCAGCGGCGGCCCCGGCAGCTGTGATCCCGAGTTCAGTACCTGAGCGCCGGAGAGGATCACCGCCGCCGAGACGCGCGGGTCGCGGTAGAACCGGTCATAGGCAACCGCCAGGGCCGTCGCACCTCCGTCGGATTGCCCGCCGACCGCAATGTGCCGCGGCGCGATCATGCCGTGCAGCAGCGAACGGCGAGCGACGCCGGCGGCCAGCATGCCGGAGATGATCAGGCTCATGTCGCGCGGCTGGTTGACGAGGTCAGACCGGTCGGGGCCGCCGGGGGCGTTGGCGTTCTCCAACGGGAAGATCGGGGCGGCGACGACATAGCCGGCGCGGGCCCAGGCCCTCAACAGCCGGAAATAAGTGGCCGGGGTGACGGCGAACCCATGCCCGAACACGACGAGTGGGAACGGTCCCGCGGCTCGGTCGGGCGCGGCTCCTCGCGCGTCGACCCGGCTCGCGGGACCCACGGCGGGATAGCGAATGACCGTGGTGAGGATGCGCGGCCGACGCGGCTGGCCGGGCAGCGAGATGGTGCGCGTGGGATCGGCGAACGCGAGCTGCTCGATCCCGACGGCGAACGGCGGCCGGGCTCGCTGCGGCCGTGGACCGGCGGCCGACCCGGTGGCCAGGCCAGCTTCGCCCGCACCCGCGAGCGTCAGTGCCGCGACGATCATCGCGGCGGTTCTCATCATTTGGCGAAAACCGCGAAGAAGTCTCGATCGTCGGGCGTGAGGTAGCGCTGGGGTGAGCGGTCCATCCCAGGCAGCAGATTGGCCGCCCCGACCGCGCCGGGGCTGTGTAGGTGATGAAGCTGGGCCAGTAGGTGTTGATGTCGAGCTCCATCGCCCGGATGGCGCCGGCATGGCGGAGGATCTCTGCCAGCGACCGGACCGTCTGAATGCTGGCAACGGCGTAGATCAGGTTGCCGCGGGCGTCGATCCCGAGACCCGACCGCCACACGCGGACGGCATTGCCGAGGGTGACGCCCCATTTCGGTCCGTCTGAGAGGTTCGGGGTCAGCTGGCCGCCCGCCACGATGAGGGGCAGGTTCTGGCGCGCGTAGACCACATCTGGTCCGGCGGTGGGGCCGCCCGCCCAGGATGTGACGTCGACCTTGCCGTTGCGGTAGCGCACGATCGTGGCCATCCCGTTGCGCATCGGCGCGTAGGTGTGCCCGTCGCTGGCAAAGCCGCCGCCTGAATCACTGAGCTTGAACGCGCTGTTGAACGTCGCCACCAGCCGGGAGCGCGCGCTGACGGGAACGTCCATGGGGCCCCGCGAGGGCAGCGACGCCGCCGGCTCCTGCCGGCCGGGAAAGAGCATCGTGCTCGTCAGTGCGCTGTCGATCCAGGCCACACCGGCGACCATCTGCGGGTAGTTCGGATCGGGCCGGAAGCTGGTGACCAGCACCGGCGGCCGTCGAGTGGTGCCCGACATGGGCGAACGCCACACGCCTTCGCCCGGCAGCGCGGGCGTGATGACGGCGGGGATCGGAGCGGGCCGGTACGAGGCGCTGGCGGCGGCCTGGGACGATCCGCCCGCAGCCGTCGCCCGAGCTCCGGCTTGGTGGGGTAGCGTCCGCAGCGCCGGACCGCCGGTGGACGGCGCATTGAGCGAGTAGTACGTCGCCTCGACCTGGTTGACCAGTCCCCGCGCTCCGTTGTCACGAAGCCATTCGACGGTGCGGATCCCGAGGCTGGTATCCGACGGCTGCATCAGCATGAGAACGTAGGACACGATCGCCGGCGCCACGCACAGCACGGCAGCCAGCGCGATGACGCGCCGAACCCGGCGCGGGCGAGAGCGCCGCCGCCGCCGAGCTGACGTTCGTGTGGTGGCGCTCGCCGGTGCGCGCAGCGGTCCGGCGCTCGTCCTCACTGACACGCCAACATCATTCCAGCCACTGTGCATGAACCATCTAAGAACTGACTGAGAAGTTACTCATCCGCGGCAAGCAGGTAACCGTCGCGCGCTCGCTGAACAGGTGACCAACGTGGTCACGGCAATAGTGAGAGTGTCCTCATCTCCGGCCTCCTGGGGTGTGAACTTGCTCATTCCACCATCAGGTTGAGTTGAGGCGACCAACTCACCATGGCACTCATGGACCCCGTCGACTCAGCGCGCGCACGCACGCGCCAGGTGCCTCAACGCGCGCAACCGGCCGCGGCCACCGCCCTGGCGCGCGGGTCTGGGCCTGAGCCGGTTGTCCTGGCGCCTCCACGGCGCGGCCGCCGACAGGCGCTGATCGCGCTGGCTCGACCCCGCCAATGGGTGAAGAACGGCCTGGTCGTCGCCGCCCCCGGCGCAGCAGGAGCCTTGGGCGTTGACGACGTCCCGGCACGCGTGCTGGTCACCTGCGTCGCCTTCTGCCTGCTGTCCGCCGGCATCTATGCCATCAACGACGCCCGCGATCGGCACGAGGACCGCTGCCACCCGAGGAAGTGGCGCCGCCCCGTCGCCGCGGGGGAGGTGTCGCCCGGCGAGGCCGTTGCCCACGGGCTGGCGTGGATCGCATGCGGGCTGATTCTGGGCGCGGCGGTGACGCCGATGGTGGCGCTGGTCGGGCTCGGATACATCGCCCTCACCGTCACCTACAGTTGGGTGTGGCGCCACATTCCGTTGCTTGACCTGGTCGCGCTGGCAGGCGGGTTCGTCCTGCGCGCGGTCGCCGGCGGCGTCGCTGCGCCGGTGGGATTGTCGCGCTGGTTCGTGCTCGTTGTCACGTGTGCCGCCGCGTTCGTGGCTGCCGGCAAGCGCGTGGCCGAGATCTCGCGCGCGACGTCCAGGACTCATCCGGCCCGGCGGGTTCTGCGCCGCTACACGCTGGAGGGGTTGCGCCGGGTGTTGGCGCTGGCAGGCGCAGGCGCGCTGTTCGCCTACTGCGTCTGGGCGTTCGAGCTTCCCGACGTCGACGGGATCCCCTGGCGTCCCTTGACCGTGATCCCCTTCGTGGTGGGCCTGCTGCGCTACGGACAGGTCGTCCAATCCGGGGCAGGCGAGGCCCCTGAGGAGATTCTCACCGCCGACCGCACGATTGCGCTAGCGGGGATCACCTGGCTACTGCTGTTCATCATGAGCGTCAATGCAGCTGGCTGACCGAGTCGCCGTCACCGGCCCCGCGGCTACGGCGATCCCTCGTCCCGCCACGCTGAGCGGCTGGGGCGGCATCGCCCCGGCGGCGGTGTCGCTGGTGCGCCCAAAGGATGAGCGGGCGATCAGAGATGCCCTGCCGCATCTGTCTGCCGGTCTCGGAGGCTGGGGCCGCGGCGCGATCGCCCGCGGGATGGGGCGCAGCTACGGGGACGCTGCGCAGCGCGATGGCGGCGTGGTCATCGACACCAGGGCGCTGACCGGGTTCGCCTCAGACGCCCAGCAGGGGTCAGTCGAGGCGCAGGCCGGGGTCACCCTGGGGCGACTTCTCGACGCGCTCGCGCCCGCCGGCTGGGTCCTACCGGTGGTCCCCGGCACCCAGCACGTCAGCGTCGGCGGCGCGATCGCGGCCGACATCCACGGCAAGAGCCATGCGGCCGCCGGCACCTTCGGCGCCCACGTCACGGCGCTCCGACTGCTCACCGCCTCCGGCGAGGTGCGCTCGCTCACGCGCGACAGCGACGCCGAGTTGCTGCAGGCCACGATCGGCGGGATGGGACTCACCGGCGTGATCCTGTCAGCGTCGATCAGGCTCAAGCGCCTGCCGAGCCCGCTGCTGTCGGTGGACATCGACCGGGTAGCGTGCCTCGACGACGCCCTGGCCATCCTCGACGGCCCGGGCGGGGAGTACCGGGTGGCGTGGCTCGACCTGCTCGGCCCCCGCGCCGCGCGCGGCGTGGTCACCCGCGCCGCGCACCTCGACCCTGGTGTGAGCGCCCGACCGCGGCCGGCGAGGATGACCGTTGACGCCCGGCTCCGCGTCCCAGCGCGCTGGCCCGGCGCGCTGCTGCGCCCCGGCCTCGTGCGGGCGTACAACGCGCACAGGTTCCGCCGGACTCCCCATCACGCGACCGGCACGGTCGAGACCTACGGCTCCCACATGTTCCCGCTTGACGGCCTCGCCGCCTGGGCACGCCTCTATGGATCATCGGGTCTCGTGCAATATCAGTTTGCCGTCCCCAAAGGGTGCGAGAAGGTCCTTGAGCGTGTGATCGCGGGGCTCAGGAGCTCCGCGGTCCCCTGCTATCTCGCCGTCCTCAAGGACTTCGGTCCCGCTGCCGAGGCGCCGTTGTCGTTCCCGTTGGCGGGCTGGACGCTCGCACTCGACATGTCCGGCGACGCCCCCGGCCTCGCTGCGCTGCTCGACGCCTTCGACGGGTGGGTGGCGGAGGCCGGCGGGCGGGTCTACCTCGCCAAAGATGGGCGGGTCCGCCGCGATGTCGTCGAGGCCATGTACCCGCACGTGGGGAAATGGCGAGAGATCCGCGACCGACATGACCCCGACGGCGTGTGGGCGTCGGACCTCGCGGTTCGCACCGGACTGGTGGACGGGGCACGGTGACGAGCGCCCGCACGGTCGGGGAGACGACCACAACCATGGAGCACGGAGGCCGACGGGTCCTGCTGGTCGGCGGGAGCTCCGAGATCGGCCTGGCGATCGTGCGCCGCCTGGCCGCCGATGGGCCGCTCACGGCCTGCCTGTTTGGCCGGGATCGCCCGCGTCTCGAAGCGGCGCAGCACCTGCTCGGGGAAGAGGGTGTGTCAGTCAGCGGGATCGTCGTGGCCGACGCCGAGGACTACGACTCCCACGAGCGGGCGGTGGCGGAGGCCTTCGAGTCGACGGGCGGAGTTGACATCGTCGTCGTCGCAGTCGGGCGCCTGGGTGGACAGGTGGGGCTCGACGCCGACGTAGGCGACAGTCTCGACGTCATGCGCGTGACCTTTCTCGGAGCCGGGTCGCTCATGCTCCATTGCCTGCGACGGCTGCGTGACCAGGGCGGCGGGTCGCTGATCGTGCTCTCGTCGGTCGCGGCCGAGCGCCCCCGTGCGCGCATCGCGGTCTACGCCGCCGCGAAGGCCGGTCTGGACGCCCTCGCTCAGGGTCTGAGTGACGCGGCCGCGGGCACCGGCGTGCGCGTCCTCGTCGTCCGCCCCGGTTTTGTGCGCACGCGGATGACGGCGGGTCTGCCTGTGGCCCCGATGTCGGTGGCGCCTGAGGAGGTGGCCGAGGCCACGGTCACGGCTCTGGCCGGGCGCGCCCACACAGTCTGGGTTCCTGGTCGTCTTCGCTTCGTCTTCGCCGTCCTACGGCACCTGCCTCGTTCGGTCTTCCGGAGGCTTGCGCTGTGAACGCGAACTCATCGCGCACGGACGCGCTCATTGCCACAGTCGTCGCCGTTGTGGTGCTCATCGTCACGCCTGGCGTGGTGGCCGCAGCGGCGCTGGGACTCGTCGCCCTGGGGCTCCTGGCGGCCACGGCCGCGGCTGAGCGCCGGCGTTCGCGCGCCCGGGCGCGTGCGCGTGGGCGTGCGCGAGGGCGTGCACAGCCTCGGCGCCAGACCCAGCGGCCCGCCGCATGAAATCTGCGCCGGTGCCTGCAAGTGATTGCGGGGGCCGGCGGGGAGGCCCGCGTCGCTGATACGGCTGGCCCCTCGTGGCGGGTGGTGACCCTGGCGCTTCACCGGCGCATGGGAGCGCCTGCGCGGGCCCGATGGGCGAGTCCTGTCACAGCCGGGATCGTTTGGGACAACTATCGCTTGAGGCGGCGGGGGGGCCTCGAGTCGCCTCCGCCAGGTTGTCCTGTCCCAGTCCTGACCCAGGAAGGATGCGTCATGTCCAGAGCCGGTCTGACCGCCCGCGTGGCCGCCCTCGCCGCCGTGTGCGCTGTGGGCGCGCCCGTGGCGGTCGCGACCGCTTCGCCCGCCCCGACGACCACGGTCAGCGGCCCAACGGTGCGCACTCCCGCCTCTGAGACGGCCACCGTCAGGGCCGGAGGCACCGCCGCAGTGGCTCCGACCTCGACCGCGCAGGGTTTTCTCGGCATCGCCACCGAGCTCAACACGATCCCCGCCCTGTCGGGTTCCGCCGACGATCCGGACACTCCGTTCCTCCACTTGCTGAGCAACCTCTCCCCGGGCGCGCCAATGCTGCTGCGTCTGGGCGGCAATTCAGGCGACAATTCCTGGTGGCCGATCCCCGGCATGAAGAAGCTGCCCTACCTCTACACGCTCACTCCGCAGTGGGGGGCCGACGTCCACGCGCTCCTCACGGCGCTGGGCGGCAAGGCCATCCTCGGCGTCAACCTCAAGGTGGGCTCCGAGATCAACGCCAAGGTCGCCAGCGCGGAGGTCGCCGACTTCAACCGCTACGTCGGTGCCAGCCTGATCGATGCGTTCGAGCTGGGCAACGAACCGGAGTTCTACCCGCTGTCCGTGGTGAACGGACAGCGGGGCATCGACACGATCGCCGATTACGGCAAGAAGTTCTCCAGGATCGCCTCGGCGCTCGGTGGGCCTCCGCTCGCCGGCCCGAGCTCGGGCTCACCACACTGGCTCCCCAGGCTGGGCACGATCCTGAGCAACATGGCCTCGCGGCTGAAGCTGGTGACGGTGCATGCCTATCCGATGAAGAACTGCTCACGCATCGCGCAGCTGTCGGTGTCTGACTTCTTCACCCCCGCGTCCATTCAGGGCCTGGCCGATGCGATCCACGGGACCGTGAGGGCAGCCGCGGCGCACGGCAAGCCGCTGCGCGTGGACGAGATCAACGGCATGCCCTGCGGGGGTGAGGCCGGGCTCTCCAACTCGTTGGGCGAAGCGCTGTGGGCGCTGAACGTGCTGCCGGCGCTGTGGCAGGCCGGCGTCCAGGGAGTCAACTTCCAGACGGTCGACGGCAACCTCAACCAGATGATCACGGCCAAGCACTCCGCCTCCGGCTGGAGCGTCTCGGTCGAACCCGAGTACTACGGCCTGCTGACCTTCGCCGGCGCCGCACCCGCCGGCTCGCACCTGCTGCGCATCTCGGACCCCGGCCTGGCCCACTTCTATCAGTTCGCGGTGCGCGCGCCGGACGGGAGAGAGCGGGTGGTGCTGACCAACGTCGGCTCCCGCGCCCGCACGATCGGCGTCACCGCCTCGGGCACCCGCGGCACCGGATCACTGTCGCTCCTCACCGCCAAGTCGCTGAGCGCCACCGGCGGCACGACGCTGGCGGGCCGCAGTCTGTCCTCGCGCACGGGTCAGCTCACCGGCACGCCGAGAGCGACCCTGGTCAGGCCCAACGCCAAGGGCGTGTATGCAGTCCGGGTCCCGGCGCACGCCGCCGCGATCCTGACGCTCTCTGCCTGAGGGCGTGTCCCACCTCCGCGCGTGGGCGCACGCTGAGCTTCTTGGGACTGCGCGCGGCCTGGTGGGCGAAGTAGCCCCGATAGCCTGGACCGTGTGCTGCTGACCATCTCCACGACTCATCGTCCGGCGACGGATCTCGGGTTTTTGCTGCACAAGCATCCGGACCGAGTCCAGGCGTTCTCGACCGGTTTCGGCCAGGCGCACGTGTTCTATCCCGAGGCGAGCGAGGAGCGCTGCACGGTGGCGCTGCTGCTCGCGATCGACCCGGTCGGGCTGGTCAGGCGTAGCCGGGGCGACAGCAGCTTTGCGCTGGTGGAGTACGTGAACGATCGGCCGTACGTCGCTTCGTCATTCCTGTCGGTCGCGCTGGTGAACGTGTTCAAGAGCGCGATGGCCGGGGTCTGCAAGGGACATGAGGAGCTCGTCGCGTCTGACATCCCGCTGGTGGCACACCTCCCCGTCGTTCCGGCACGCGGCGGCGAGGCGATGGTCCGGCGTCTGTTTGAGCCATTGGGCTATGTGGTGCAGGTAACGGCGATCGCACTCGATGGTGCGTTCCCTGAGTGGGGCGACAGCAGATATGTCGGGCTCACCTTGAGTCGTGAATGCCGGCTCTCAGACCTCTTGAACCACCTCTACGTCCTGCTGCCGGTGCTCGACGACGATAAGCACTACTGGGTCGATGAGGCCGAGATCGAGAAGCTGATGCGACGCGGCGAGGGATGGCTTCCTGCCCATCCCGACCGCGACCTGATCGTTCGGCGCTACCTCAAGAAGCAGGCCCGCTTGTACTTCCCGGCCCTCGCCACGCTCGACGAGGCGCAGCCGGTGGCGGACCAGGATGCCGAGGGGGATGAACCGGGACGCGAGGAGCAGCTGGAGGAGCGGGTCTCGCTCCGAGACCAGCGGCTTGGAACCGTCGAATCGGTCCTACGCGCCTCGGGCGCCCGTCGTGTCCTGGACCTCGGCTGTGGTCCGGGGGCGCTGCTGCAGCGGCTCCTGCGCGACGGCTATGACCATGTGGTCGGCGTCGACGTGTCGGTCCGGGCTCTGGAGCTCGCCGCGCGGCGGCTGCGGCTGGACGAGATGCACGACGCCCAGCGGCAGCGGATCACGCTCCTGCACAGCCCACTCACCTACCGCGACAAGCGCTTGGCCGGTTTCGATGCCGCCGCATTGGTTGAGGTGATCGAGCACCTGGACGCGGCCCGCCTCGCCGCGGCTGAGCAGAACGTGTTCGGGTGGGCGCGTCCCGGGACCGTCGTCGTCACGACACCGAACGCTGAGTACAACGTGATGTGGGAATCCCTCCCGGCCGGGGAGTTCCGTCACGCCGATCACCGCTTTGAGTGGACCCGCACCGAGTTTGCGGCGTGGGGCGAGAGGGTCGCCGAGCGATACGACTACTCGGTCCGGTTCCTGCCGATTGGGCCGGAGGACGCCGCCGTCGGGCCGCCGACGCAGATGGCGGTGTTCCGCCGGTGAGGATCGATATCCCGGATCCGAGCCTGGTCGTTCTGATCGGGCCATCGGGCTCTGGCAAGAGCTCGTTCGCCGGCGCACATTTTGCTCCGACGGAGGTGATCTCCTCGGACTTCTGCCGCGGGCTGGTGGCTGACGATGAGAACGACCAGGCGGCGACCTCCGACGCCTTCGCGGTGCTCCAGTTCATCGCTGGTCGACGCCTGGCCCAACCACGCATCACGGTTGTCGACGCCACCAATGTCCAGCGCGAGGCGCGCCGACCGTTGATCGACCTGGCCAAGCAGCACGACCTGTTCCCGGTCGCGATCGTGCTCGACATCCCCGAGGGAATCTGCCAGGCGCGCAACCGGTCTCGGCCCGACCGCGACTTCGGTTCGCACGTGGTCCGCAATCAGCGCGCCAAGCTGCACAAGTCACTGAAAGGCCTACAGCGCGAGGGCTTCCGCCGCGTATGGGTTCTCCGCTCGCCCGAGGACGTCGCGGGGGCCGAGATCGCGCGTTCTCCGCTGTGGACCGATCGCCGATCTGAGCGTGGTCCGTTTGACGTGATCGGCGACGTCCACGGGTGTTACGCGGAACTGACCGGGCTGCTCGGCCAACTCGGCTATCAGGTGGCCGCCGACGGCGTCGAAGTGACCCCGCCCGATGGACGGCGAGCGATTTTCGTCGGTGATTACGGGGACCGCGGTCCCGACACGCCGGCGGTCCTCAAGCTTGTGATGTCGATGGCCGAGGCCGGAACCGCGATCTGCCTGCCGGGTAATCACGACATCAAGCTTGTTCGGAAGTTGAAGGGTCGGGACGTCCAGATCACTCATGGGCTTGCCGAAACGCTTGAGCAGCTCGATTCAGAGTCGGGCGAGTTCCGCGAGCAGATCCGTGACTTCCTCGACAGGCTGGTCAGCCACGTCGTTCTCGACGACGGAAAGCTTGTCGTTGCCCACGCGGGAATGAAGGAGGCGTATCAAGGTCGCTCGTCCGGCCGTGTGCGCGACTTCGCGCTCTTCGGTGAAACGACCGGCGAGACTGACGAGTTCGGGCTCCCCGTTCGGCTTCAGTGGGCATCCGAATACCGAGGCGCTGCGGCGGTCGTCTACGGCCACACCCCCGTGGCGACACCCGAGTGGGTCAACAACACGATCAACGTCGACACCGGGTGCGTGTTCGGTGGGAGCCTCACCGCTCTCAGGTGGCCTGAGCGCGAACTTGTCTCCGTCACAGCGAGCCGCACCTACTACGAACCCGCGAAGCCGTTCCTGCCCCAGGACGGCGACGCTACGTCCGTTGACGAAGACCGCCCGCCGTTCCTGCTCGACGTCGATGACGTCTCAGGCAAGCGGATCGTCCACACCGCCCTCGCGCGCAATGTGACGGTGCGCGAGGACGAGGCGGCAGCCGCGGTTGAGGTCATGAGCCGTTTCGCAATCGACCCTCGCTGGCTGGTCTATCTACCGCCGACGATGGCACCGACAGCGACGTCGAACCGTCCGGACGTGCTCGAATCGCCGGAGCAGGCGTTCTCCGAGTATCGGGCCGACGGCGTGCCGGAGGTGATCTGCGAGGAGAAGCACATGGGGTCCCGGGCGATCGTGATCGTCTGCCGGGACCCTGGCGTCGCCTCGGCCCGTTTCGGCATCGACAGCGGTGAGGCCGGAGTCATCTACAGCCGCACTGGCCGGACCTTCCTCTCTAACCCGTCCGACTCCGCCGAGGCTCTGCACCGAATCCGTGCCGCGTGCGACGCGACCGGACTCTGGGACGCACTCTCCAGCGACTGGGTGCTCCTGGACTGCGAGCTCATGCCGTGGTCAGCGAAGGCACTCGCACTCATCCGGCGCCAGTACGCGGCGGTGGGCGCGGCCGCGCAGGCAGGTCTCAAGCAGAGCGTTGGCGCGCTCGAGGTCGCACAACATCGCGGGCTCGACGTGGCCGATCTGCTCCAGGTCCAGCGGCGCCGCAGCGAGCACATCGACCACTACATCGACGCCTACCGCCGGTACGTGTGGCCCGTCCGTGGTGTCTCGGATCTCCGCCTCGCTCCCTTTCACGTCCTCGCCGCGGAAACCGGAGTGTTCATCGACCGCGGTCACGACTGGCACCTCCAGCTCTGCGATCAGCTCGTGGACTCCGATCCGGAATGGTTTGCGAAGACCGGCCGCCTGGTCGTCGACGTCACCGATCCGGACAGCCAGGCGGCCGGCATCGCATGGTGGGAGCAGCTGACCGGCTCTGGTGGCGAGGGGATGGTCGTGAAGCCGTCGGCTTTCACCGCCCGTGGTCGCAAAGGGATCGTCCAACCCGGCATCAAGTGTCGAGGCCGCGAGTACCTCCGGATCATCTATGGGCCCGAGTACGCAGATCCCGGCCAGATCGACCGCCTCCGCAGCCGGAGCCTGGGTCAAAAGCGATCGCTCGCTATCCGCGAGTTCGCTCTGGGCGCAGAAGCGCTGGAGAGATTTGTCCGCCGAGAGCCTCTCTACCGAGTCCACGAATGCGTGTTCGGCGTCCTGGCGATGGAGAGCGAGCCCGTCGACCCGAGACTGTGAGGCGCCGAAAGCCATCGGTAGATCAACCGATGCTGTTGTTAGCGGCGGTGGTGGCACCTGAGTTGGCCCGAGCCCGGGTCACCCGGCGTTGCCCGGGTAGGGGCCCGAGTAGGTGTGAGGCCCGACGATGCACGCCACGGCGCCGGTGGTGCCCGTGTTGTCGGCGTTGTCTGTGTTGACGACGACCTTGATGGGCGGATTCGGCACCCCGGCGCCCGGACCCGGGGCGCAGTTCTCCGGCCCACTGGCGGCGGTCGGGTGAGGGTTGGAGTAGAGCGTGATCTGCTCGTTGATCCCCATCGCGGCAAGCTTCTGGTTTGCCTGAGCGATGTCCTCCTGGGCGCTGAGCTGCACCAACACCGAGCCATCATCGTGCTTGGTGATGGCGAACGCCGGCGGTGTTGCGGCAGTGCCGCCGAGCACGATCAGGACGGCCGCGCCGATGGCCGCCAGCCCAAGGGAGCTGCTTGCCAGGAGTCGCGAGCGTCTTTGGCGCGTCCACGCCATGACCGCCCCGGGAGTGCGCTCCTCTGAGCGCAGGTCGGCGGCAGCGGATCGCTCGAGGCGATCACCGAGCTCTTGGAGTCTCGTATCGATTCTCATCGCTCTTCTCCAGTCATGAGTGAGTGGTCCCGACGCAGTGCGCTGAGCGCCCGATGGACCCTCGTCCGCGCGTTCTCGGGTGTGATCGAGAGCCGCGAGGCGACTCCCTCGTAGGGCAGGTCCTCCAGGACGCGGAGCTCCAGGGCGCTGCGCTGATCGGCCGGCAGCTCGTCGAGCAGCTCATCGACACCGTTCAACCAGCTCGGCTCGGGCGCGGCGGGCGGGTGCTCGGTCTGCTCGAGCATGCCGAGCCGTTGGCGGGCGCCATCCTCCAGGCGCTCGCGGCGGACCGACTGCAGCAACACGTTGCGGGCGATCCCATACAGCCATGGCCCCGCGCTCCCGCCCGCCTCGTCTCGGAACGCTCGCCGTGCGCACCACGCCTGAGCGAACGTCTCGGCCGTGAGGTCAAGCGCCGCCTGCTCGTCACGACAACGGCGCAAGTGATAGCCGTTGATCCGCTCCGTGTAACGGTTGTAGAGGGCGCGAAATGCCGCGGCGTCCTTGTCGGAGGCCACGACGAGCTCCGCGTCGCTCGCTTTGAGGTGGTTCATGTCCTGTACATGTAGCGGGCGATCCAAAACGTGACAGCGCGATGCCTCAGGGTCATGGACAAGCCTCCTCGTGAACACCTTCGCCGTGATTGCCGCTTGGGTAGCGCCGGCGTCGGGCCGCGGCTATGCAGCGAGGTAGGCGGTGCTGTGCGTGCGCAGCGATGACGTGAAGCTGCCTGGGTCGTCGGCAGCGCAATGTCCGTCGACGGCGCAGTGCTCGCAGCGGGCGGTGTAGGCGCCGAGAAACAGCGCACACGCCGCGATCTGCCGGCGCTCGGCAGCCGTCATCGGCCTCGTGCGTGCCGCGGTGTACTCGTCGATGAACGCTGCCATCTCGGTCGGCGTCGGCGCTCGGCTGACGTCCGGAAGATCGAAGTTGGTGGTGAAGGTCATGGCGGCGTTGCCGACGATCGCCGCCTCGCTGCGGACGGCCAGGCTGTCCCAGTCATAGATCGCCGTGATCTGCTCGTCAGCGAAGCGGAAGTGCTTCCCACTCCAGTCGGCGTGCCCCATGATGAGTGGCCCCGGGGTCTGTGTCAGCGGCTTGGCCTTAGCGGCAAGCGCGTCGATCCACTCCGCCCCCGCACCGGTCGCCGCGAAATCAAACGACGGGGCATGCGCGTGTCGGGGCCACAGACTGCCGTCCGCGTACAAGTTCCATCCGCCCGCCAATGCCGCCGGGCAGCCGAGCGACCGCGTGATCTCCAGATGCGAGGCCAGCGCTTCGGCGATCAGACGGCGGCAGGCCGGCTCATGGGTGTCGCGAACCTCGCCCCGGTCGATCAGTGTCTGCGCGGTCGCGAAACCCACCCCGAGCGGTTTCGGCGGCACCAGCGGCTCGGGACATGGGACGCCGGCACGAAACAGCTCGGACTGAACGTCATGCACCGCCTGCAGCCGCGCCCGCGACTCGCGAGGCCGATGGGCCTTCACCACCACGCGCCGGCCGTCGGCCAACAGGACCCCGACCACCACCCCGACGCTGGTGGCCCGAAACCGGACCTCGGCCACGGCGGAGCCCAGTTCCGAGACACAGAACTCGTCGACCAGTGCGTCAAACCTCGTGGTCTCCTGTGTTGGGACCGCGTCTGCCTCAACGACGTCGCCGCGCTCAGGGCGAACCCCAACCTCGCCAGAGTTTTCTCGGTCCACCCCGCGAGCCTAGGCGAGGCTGTTCCGGAATTGTTCGGTCAGCTGTAGGACGTGTGCGCGGCCATGATCGCGTTCAGGTAGCGGATCAACGGCCGCAGCTCGCGTGGCAGCCCGCGTTGATAGAGCTCCCAGCTGTGTCCCCTCGTGACCACCAGGTAGGTGTAATAGCCCGCATCAACACAGCAGGTGACGTCGCGCAGGTGGGTCGCTACGAGCAGGTGCCGCAGACGCCGCAAACGCCAACCCATGAGCCGGAACTGCTGCTTTTTCTGCCCCCCGAGTCCGCCGAGCGTGGTCGTCGCCGCGGCTGCCCCGTCCTGGTCGACGACCAGCTGGCTGGAGAGCGGGTCGAAACCCACCACGCGCTTGAACAGGACGAGCAGCGGGGCCGGTCCTCCGTATACCAGTGCGGGCTTCCCAGGGGAGGTGCGATCCGTGGTGGTTGAGCTCGTCTTCGCGCGATGCGTGCCACATCCGGCGCACAGACAGAGGATCCCGGTCACCGCGACGACGAGGGCGGCGGGGGGTAAGGCGCGGCGAGCCACCCTAGCTAACCGGTAGAATGCGATCATCCGGTTAGTATGGCGGTATCCGCGGGAAGCCGCGAGGATCGAGGCCAACACCATGCCCGCGCATTACGTCTTTCAGGATGGCCTGAGGCTGCCAGCTCTGGTCGCCGGCCATCCGGCCCTCGAGTTCTGCAACACCCTGTCGGGCTGGGACATCTCACCGGGCAGCGATTACCTGACCAGCTATGACCATCTGGCGGTATGGGCGCGCCACGTCAAGCTCCTGCCGTGCGACCACGTCGATCGATCACGTGCGGCTGCTCAGCGTCAGCCGCAGGACGCCGCAGCAGTGCTGGAGCGCGCCCGACAGCTGAGAGCTGACCTCTATCTCGTGCTCACCGACGAGCCCGACGGGCCCGCGCTTGACCGGCTCGCCGGCGCGGTCGACACCACGACGGCGAAGGTGCGGCTGTGTCGACGAGACGATGACATCGTGCGACGGATCGACCCCGCCGTCGGCCTGGAGGCCCCGCTGATGGCGGCGCTGTGGTCGGCGTCCGAGCTGCTGGTGTCAGGCGAGCGCGAACACGTGCGCGCCTGTCCGGGGCACGACTGTGGATGGTTGTTCCTCGACCGCACCGGGCGACGGCGCTGGTGCCTGATGGCCACCTGCGGTAATCGCGCAAAGGTGCGTCGCCATGCCGAGCGCACGCGGCGGAGACCTCAACGCTAAGCGGCCTTGCGTGGACGGATCCGCGCGTTGATGGCGGCGGGCGCCGTCGCGGTTGTCGCCACGGCGACGGCGAGCCGAGACGCGCACGCCTCAACTAGGTTGCTAGCATCCTTGCATCGTGGCTGACGAGGTCAAACAGTTCAACGTGTACCTACCCGTCGAACTGATCAAGGAGGTCAAGCACCGCGCGATCGAGGCGGAGATGTCCCTGTCGGCGCTGGTTGCCCACGCTCTGCGCACCTATCTCGATGACCCACACACCGGACCGAACCCACCACCTGACGAGGAGACACCAAATGGCGACTGACGGAATCGAGGCGGTATTCCTGACAACTCACAACTGGGGGAAGGCGGCGAAGTTCTTTCAGGCGTTGGGATATGAGCTGGAGTTCGACACGGGGCATGCCTCAGGGCAGCTTCGCCACGATGAAGGCCCTTACGTGTTTGTCGCTGAGGTCCCCGCTGACCGCGAGCCGGCACTCCAACTCGTACTAAGGGTCGCTGACGAGGCGGCATTCCAGCCCGATCCCGTGGTCGAGGTCGTGACGCCGTTTGAGGACACGCACTTCGGAACCCGGGAGATGACCGTCCGCGACCCTGACGGTCGACTCTGGAGCCTCCAGGCGCGGCTCGAGCGGTAACCGCCGGGGACCGCATGCCGATGACCGGTACACGCGGCTGGACCGGACTCCGACGGTCCGTCACGTCTGACTAGCGCAGGTATGACTGAGATGTCGGCCGAAGGTGCGGAGCGGCTCAGGCTCAGGGGTACAAGTAGCCACCCCGGTAATCAATCTCCGAGCCATACTTGTGCGCGACGTCCCAGAGGTTCCGTTCCGGGTCAGAGAACGAGAACCCGCAGCCAAAACCCGAGCGCGAAATCTCCTCATCAAACGAGCCCAGGTCGTCAAAGCCACGGATCTCGTGGTGCGCGCCGGCGACATGTGCCTCGTCCTCGCAGGCGATCGTGATCGTTACGCCGCGAAACCCGGTCGGTGGCGGCTCGCCGTCTGGGTCAAACGCGGCCTCTGAGAACAACGACAGCACGACACCTTGGTGCACTGGAACACGACATGCGCAGGGACGCTTGTTGATGCTTCGGGCCAGCCGAACTGCCTGTAGAACGCGGCCATCCGGTCGACATCGCGGCAGACGAGCGTTACCGCGCTGATCCGCGCGGGCAGGCTCACGACGGGGCGCTCTCGGCTGTGCGCATGTGCCCGACCCTATCGAGCGGGCTAGCTGGCCGATGCCCCTTGGCGGCAGCGCGACCTGGTGCTCGAGCTGCTCCGGGGGGC
The DNA here is from genome assembly GCA_963830945.1 of uncultured Actinomycetota bacterium. GTDB lineage: Bacteria > Actinomycetota > Thermoleophilia > Solirubrobacterales > Solirubrobacteraceae > Palsa-465. Next base: position 146,657 of record CAWHOH010000008.1, read on the forward strand.
AGGAGTGCTCACCGGGGGTTGGCGTCTTGGCGTGGGGTTAGCGGCTCAGCCCTGCTGGTGTCAGCTGCTCGCGGAGCAGCTGACCAAACCGGTCCGGATCGCCGCTGACAAAGAGACGGCATGCGCGTAGACCCTCGGGGTAGCAGAACTCGTACGGTGGCCAGTGCCGGTTGCACAGGCTCTCGACCACACGGTTGACGTAGCCGTCGTCCTCCAACAGCCAGCGCCGGGCGTAGGCGCGCATCCCTTCCCGGTCGATCCGGCCCTCCTCGAGCATGAGGGCAAGGTTGGCCCGGACCGCGAGCAGCAGCTCCTTGGCCTGTCTCACCGCGCCTGACCCGGCCGTGTCGTAGGCGATTCCGAGTGGGCGTAGACACCGAGCGCCGATCTCCTCGATCTCCTCACCGAGGAGGATCTCGGGCGCCAGCATCGCGATCCCCTCGGCGATCAGAGCCTGGGGGGTCGGGTAGACCCACACCGAGAGCTCGGTCCGGTTCTGGCCGCGCACGAGCGCGACGTCCTTGCACACGTGCTCGATGTGGTGTCCCGGATACGCCTCGTGGGCGACCAGCTCCACCATCCGCCACGCCGCGATCGGCAGCTCGTCGTTGATCTGGATCAGGCTGCGCAGCCCGCCCCGGTACTGCGCGTAGCCCGCCCACGGCTGTCCCCGCGCGATCTCAAGCGTGATGGCCTCTTCGTCTGGCAGGCTCCACCGCTCGTGACTGCGGCGGCGCAACTCGCTGGCGAGCGCCTCCAGTCCCGCGATAAGCCGCTCGCCGTGCACCTGCTGGCTGGCCATCCAGGCATGGAACCGGTCGCGGGGCGAACCCCGCCCGGGCAGCTCCCGCACGATCAGTGCGTGCGCGTGCTCAAACTGCGACTCGTCGGCCTCGACCGCCTCCACGCCGTGACAGCGCCGTACCAGCTCGCGATAGCTCGGCGCCCTACCACTCAGCCACTCGCACGCGGCCTCGATCCCGCGCAGCTGCCCGTCAAGCCATGCGACACGGTCCCCGTCGAGCCCGGGCCGGGCGACCTCCGCTCGGAGGTCAGCGGCCCGCTCGGCCAGCTCGGACGCAGTCAAAGGCACCTCGGCGCCGACTCGCGTGGCGAGCTCTGCAGGACCCACGTAGCTGTCCACCAACGACGGCGCCAGCCGACGAAACCGCAGAATCAGCTCGAGGTACCGCGCTCCGACGTCCATCGCCAACGATCATCACACGTGGGACACGCAACAGGCACTCCAGACGGATCGTACTGGATTTGACTATTGGCACTCACCCAAAACTTCCCGCTGACGGAAACGTCGCACCTCACCCTGCCAGAAGCCAGGCCGCCTGAGCGAGCCTCGTGCCAGGGGTCGGTGTTTGAGACGCCCCCGCCGTCCGCACGGTGTCCGTTGAGCGAGCCCACGGTTAGACATACGATGGTCGAGATGGACGACCCGAACGACGATCTCATCCAAGTCACGGAACGCCAACTCGCGGACGCCGAGGAGGCATATCGCCTCGAGCCGTCAGACGCCAATCAGCGCCGGATCATGAAAGCCTGGTCGGCGGTGCGCCGCGTGCGGGGCGAACCAGATGATGGTCGCGGTCTCGTCCCTCCCTTCGGAGCTGTCCACTCTTGGCGTTAACTGCGCTCGGGCTTATCTCGTGGGTTGTTCTAACTGCTGCGTGACCCGGCCTCCCCGACGCGGTCGGGATTCACGTGAAACCGGCCGCAGCACGCGCCGCACCATCGTTCTCCTTCTGGTCGCACCGACGACTTGCAGTTACAGTGGGGCTGGTGATGATCGGCCGTGACTGTCGGTCTGACGCTCTACAGAGAATCCAGCGATGCTGGATCCGTTCCGGCGTCGCGCTCGCGGCAGTCGGATCCTTGCTCGGACCACTCGGCGTTGGCAGCTCGCGGTGGCAACTGCTCGGATTCGTCGTCATGTTCGTCGCGGCGTCCGTGGCTGCCGCAGCCCGTGCTCTGCGGCCCGGCGAGAAGGTCGTGGACACGATGCACGGATCGGCAGGGGAACCGGATCACCGCTGAGCGCTGGACGCCAGGACGCGCTGCTTAGTATCGGGTCGGTGTCGTCTGCGGACCGCCTCGATTTCTATGACACCGAGCTGCGCGCCCACCATGTGCACCTCCGCGCCGCGCACCGGATCACTCCAGGGGAGGAGGTCGTCGACATCGGCTGCGGAACGGGGTTGACGACCCGCGAGGCGGCACGTGCGGCGACACCGGGCCGTGTCGTCGGCGTGGACGTGTCTGAGCGGATGCTTGAGCGGGCGCGTCAGGTGACGGCGGCTGAGGGGCTCGGGAGCGTGCGCTTCGAGCTGGGCGACGCCCAGGTGCATCGCTTCGCGCCGGCCAGCTTCGATGTGGCGATCAGCCGTTTCGGGACGATGTTCTTCTCCGATCCAACCTCAGCGTTCGCCAACATCGCTGCCGCGCTGCGACCCGGAGCGCGCCTGGCGCTGCTCGTCTGGCAGCGACACGACGACAACGAGTGGGCGCGAGCGATCGACGCGGCCCTAGGTGACGCAGCTCCACCAGCGCAGCCGGGCGGGGACCCGTTCTCCCTTGCCGTTGTCGAAGCGACCGCCGGCATCCTCGAGGGCGCCGGCTTTGACGAGATCGAGTTTGCCGACGTGCACGAGCCAGTCCTCTACGGGCACGACCTCGATGCTGCGCTCGCCTTCATCGTGGGCTTTCAGGACACCCGTGCGGCCCTCTCGACTCTCACCGACGACGAGGCGGCGCGAGCTGTTGCGCGCCTGCGCACCATGCTGGCAGCGCACTACAGCGACGAGCGTGGCGTATGCCTCGATTCGCGCTCCTGGTTGATCACCGCCCGGCGACGCCGCTGACAACACCTGCACCACGCTGAGCGCGCGGCGTGGCCAGCACACGTCACCCGCGCCGCTCGCGCATCACGCTTCGCCGCACTGAGGATTGGTCAGCGAACGGCACCAACTGGGCTACACGCGACCGGAGCGACGGGGCTGGCGTTCCTGGTTGTGGTCACGATCGGTAGCGGTGCCTGGCTCGGGGTGTCGCCGCCCCCAATGCCATTCGACTACTCCGACGGCAAGCCACCCTCCAGCAATGGCGGCCACCGCAGTGAAGCCGTCAGCGCCAAGTGCTGACGCGAGGACAAGCAACACGACTCCTGCGACCACGTACGCGCGGACGCGCAACCTGGCTGGCGCGAGGCCGCCATAGGAGATTCGGTTGTCGGAAAAGAGTCCCATCCATGGACGACGATCTCGAGCCAACTGTCCACGTCATCCCATGAGGGCGGCCGCTGACCTTGCCGGCGACGCTGGCTCGACGATCGTCCTGATCAGGCCGGTGTCGACGTCGTACACGTGGCCGGAGACCGTGATGCGCGGTGAGATGCGCGGATCGGACAGAACACGCTCGACATCGGTGCGGACCGTCGCGGCTGGGTCGAGGACGGGGAGATCGGCGAGTGCGTCCTCGTCGTAGCCGGTGCGCTGAGCGAATTGGTGGCGGAGTTGCTCGTCGGCGAGCAGGCCGCTACCGCAATCGGTGTGGTGGATGATCGCGGCCTCGAAGTAGGGACCCTCGGGCGCCTTGCTCTCGACCAGATAGCCGATGTAGGACAGGTCCTGGATGACCGCCGAGGTCACCCGGCCGCCGACGGTGCGGGTCACGATCGCCTCCGCGAAGCGCAGGCCGAGGAATTGCGCCGGGTCGGTTCGTGGGTCGATGCAGGTGATGAGGTAGAGCCCTTGGTGAGGCAGGAACGGCAGCCGCGGCGTGGCCGTGCGCGCGTCGGTGGCGGCGAAGGCGCGGTTGCGCTCCAGCAATGGGGTGATGTGGCTGCTCATCGGAGACCTCTCTTGTCTTCGCGCGGGTGATAGGTCCACGGTGCCGCGTCCGAGCTTTGGTCACAAGTGGCAGGATAGCCACATACAATGAGGATCCTGCCATGCACCGCGTCGTCGCCATAGCGCTGCCCGATGTCGTCGCCTTTGACTTGTCGATTCCGGCGCAGATCTTCGGTCACGTCAGCGAACGCCACCGCTACGCGTTCACCGTGTGCGCGCCACAGCCAGGGTTGATCGACACGACGACAGGGTTCGCGATCCGCGCGGAGGCGCCCCTTGATGCCGTGCGTTCCGCCGACACCGTCATCGTTCCCGGGTTCATGCCGCTTGACGACCCGGGCGCAGCTGTCGCCGCGGCGCTGCGCGATGCCGCCCAGCGGGGCGCGCGCATCGCATCGGTCTGCATCGGCGCGTTTGCGCTCGCGGCGGCCGGCCTGCTCGACGGGCGCCAGGCCACCACCCATTGGGAGCATGCCGATGAGCTCGCGGCCCGTTACCCGGCCGTGAGGGTCAACCCCGGCGTGCTCTACATCGACGAGGGCCAAATCCTGACCAGCGCGGGCGTGGCCGCAGGCATCGATCTGTGTCTTCACATGGTCCGCATCGATCACGGTGCCGCTGCGGCCGGTGATGTCGCCCGCCGCATGGTGGCCGCGATGCACCGGACGGGCGGTCAGGCGCAGTTCATGCAGCGACGTCTCCCCGGTGGTCAGAGCCTTGCTGCCACCTGCGAATGGGCCGTTAGCGAGTTGCACCGACCGATCGCCGTTGCCGAGCTCGCTGCACACACCCACGTCTCTCCGCGAACCCTGGCTCGGCGCTTCCTCGACGAGACCGGTCTGCCCCCGATGCGGTGGCTGACCCTCCAACGACTGCTGGAGGCACGGCGGTTGCTGGAGGCGACAGATCTGCCGGTAGAGGACATCGCCCAACGGTGCGGGCTCGGTACTGCCGGCAACCTCCGCCTGCACCTCGCCCGCGAGGCCGCCACCACGCCGACCGCCTACCGCCGTGCCTTCCGAGACGGCACGGCGACCAGCCCCACTTAGGCAATCCCCGCGCAAGCTCGCCGCCACAACGGGCGACCAGGTTCAGCCTCCTTGCCGGGAATCGTCGTGCTGACCGGAGACGGCCGCATAGGCGATTCGCATTCGGTCCGTGACCGGTGGACCGCTCTTATCAACGTGGGGCTGGCCCAGGTGCAGCTCTCGTAGCTCGTCCATGAACTCGGCCCACAGCTCCGGGCCCCCGTCGGCGAGGAGTTCGGCGCGCACCCGCAGCCGCGGGGTGGTGCTGCGGTGACGGACGCCCCACGCGCCGAGCTCTGCGAGCACCGGCACCAGGTCGATCGCTGCTTCCGTGAGGCTGTACTCTGCGCGTTGCCCGGGCCGCGCCTCGGCACGTGTCAGCAATCCGGCGCTCACGAGCCGCTTTAGCCGGTCAGCGAGGATGTTGGACGCGATGCCCTCTTCGGAGCCGGTGAGCAGCTCGCGGAAGTAGCGGCGATCTCCGAACATCACATCGCGTAGTACGAGCAGGCTCCAGCGGTCGCCGAACGCCTCGACGGCCAGGTTGATCGGGCATCCGGACCGTGGGTCCTCGCGAATGCGCACCGGTTGCAATCTACCATCAGTCCCGATATGGTCGGGAAATAGCGCTTGCAGATCGCAATCGGTTGCGTTGATTCGGAGACGAAGGGAATGGGATGGCAGCAGACGACGTGACAGCGGAGATCCATGGGTTCAGCCAGCCGGAGTCGACGCCGACGCCGTGGGCGGCAGGACTTGAGCAGCTACGTGCCGCAGACACCTTCTGGCTATCCACCGTCCGCCCCGACGGCCGACCTCACGTCACGCCGCTGATCGCTGTCTGGCACGCGGGGGCGCTCTGGTTCGCGACCGGGCCTGAGGAGCGCAAGGCGAGGAACCTGGCCGAGAACCCGTCGTGCGTGCTGACGACCGGGCGCAGCGACCTCGTCGAGGGAGCCCTTGACGTCGTGCTCGAGGGGCGGGCTGAGCAGGTGACCGAGGACGCCGAGCTCGAGCCGGTTGCGGCCGCGTTCGCGGTCAAGTACCCGACCGGTCCATGGGACTTCGTTGTGCGCGACGGGGCGTTCAGCGACCGGGATGTCGGGGGGCGCGTGCTCGTGTTCCGGGTGCGCCCGGTCCGAGGCCTGGGGTTCCGTAAGGGCGATCGCTTCAGCCAGACAACCTGGCGGTGGGCCTGATCACGATGCTCGTCGGGCCCTCGGGTCAGGCGGTCGGGGTTGGGCCTGTACTCGTTGGCAGTGATCGAGCCCCCGTTGAGGCCGGGATTCTGTAGCGTGGATCCGGTGAGAGCTCAGACGCGGGTCCCGGTGGCTCTGATCGTGATCGCAATAGCGATCATCCTCGGTGTCGTCGCGGCGATCGGCAGTAACTGGTTGGTCGTCGCCACCATGGTCCTGGCGATTCTCGGTCAGCTGGTGAGCTTGAGACTGAATCGGCGGCATGTGCGCGGCCGTCGAGCTGACTGACGCGCGGCGGTGCTTGTCTGTTCCGGCCTCTCCGGCTCTGCCTCTCGCGAGCCCGACGACACGAGCGGCAAGGCTGGCTATGGGTTGGGCCCGACCAGCGGCTGACAACGTCTTCCCGCATCCACTGCCAGTCGTGGTTCGGAGGCGACGGGGTCGATTCTGCGGTTCCTAGGATGCATAGGCGTGGCAGCGCTACTACTACGCGTCCGGCGAGCTGGCCGACCCGGATGACGCTTGGCGATTCATCACCCGTGGGGGCGTAGTGGGGGACCATCTCATCGTCCTTCATTCGGCGGTGCGGGCTTGCGCGGGCTACAGCCGCCACGACGCTCCATCGATTCTGTTGGACGGCTCGTCGGTGGCGCGCGACACCGAGCACGGTCGCGCGGTCACCGCGCAGCTGACGCGCCGCCACGGAACGCTTGAGGAGGCGATCGCTGCTGCGGGCTTCGCGCTCGGCGCCGCTGGGCTGTCCAAGAGCATCCGCCGTCAGGCGCGCGCGGCGTGCGAGGACTACTTCTATGGCCGGCTTGACCTGGCACCGAGCGACGTGGTGGGCGGACGGGGGGAGATCGTCGAATCTCTCGAGCTGATGCCCGAGCCGATGTACCGCGTACTGGAGGACGTCGTCGGGCTCGTCGTCGACGGCGAGTACGAGGAGCTGCGCGTCGCGTCGGGCGATCGGCTCAGCGTCGAGGACCTGCGCCGTCGCGTCGAGGACGACTGCCCCGAGTCGCTGGTACTGCCGCCGCGCGAGATCTACCAGGTCGAGGCAGTCGCCAAGTCCGACGATGCGGACCTCCCGGGCTGGGCCTACTTCCTTGACCTGTGGACCGAGACCGGCCCGGCACGCCTGCACATCGAAGGCGAGCTCGAGGAGTCAGGCGAGCGGTTCACGGCGACGCTGACCGACATCCTGCCCTGATCCGCCGCCGTTTTCGACGATTTAACGCGGAAAGCCCACCCGTGGGTGGACTCTCGGCCATCAGAAGATCAGGCGGCTTTCGCGGCAAGGGGACGTTCAGATGAAGGTCTCGCCCTCGGGTTGCCCTCGCTGTCTGACTGTCTCAGCGTAGCGCACCCACGTCCGAGCGTCGCCTCCGTCCCGACGCCCGACGTGGCCGCGCTACCGCTGGCGCACCGGTTACTCAGCTCGTCGTCCGCCTGAGTCACGCTCAGCACTCCGAGTAGGCGGCCCGGGCGTCGATGGAGTGAGCGGCCGGCTTGGGCGCGCGCTCAAGCGCGACGACCGCGACCACGATCGCCGCGACGACCAGCAGCGCGCCGACCACGAACCCGAGGTGGTAGCCGGCCGTCAGCGCGGCGTGCGAGCCGGCGCCCGACGCGAGCGCGTCGTGGGTGCGGGTCGCCGACAGCGTGGCCAGCACGGCGAGGCCGAGGGCTCCGCCGACCTGGGCAGTCGTGTTCACCAGTCCGGACGCCAGCCCGGCCTCGTTGGGAGCCACCCCGGACATCGCCAGCGTCATCAGCGCTGCCATGGAGACGCCCACGCCGGTCCCCATCAGAAGGCCGGCCGGCAGCACATCGGTCAGGTAGTGGCCGCTGACCGGGACGCGGGCGTACAGGCCGAGCCCCGCTGCGATCAGCACCAGACCCGGGATCAGGGTGGTCCGGGGGCCAAAGCGCATCATCAGCCGTTCGGAGTAGCGCAGCGACAGCGTCCCCATCACGAGCGTCGTCGGCAGGAACGCCAATCCGACCTCCAGCGCGTCGTAGCCGAGCACCTCGCGCAGGTACAGCGTGCCGAGGAAGAAGACGCTGAACATTCCCGCGACCAGCAGTGCCTGGATCGCGTTGGCGCCGGCGACGTTGCGCGAGCGGAAGATCGACAGCGGGACCAGCGGGGTCCTGGCGGTCGCCTCGCGGGCGAGGAAGCCGACCAGAAGCGAGACCGCGATCGCGCCGAGGACCAGGGTGGTCGTCGCTCCCCAACCCTGCTCGGCCGCCGGCTTGACGATCGTGTAGACGCCGAGCATCAGCGCACCGGTGATCAGCAGCGCTCCGACTGCGTCCGCGCCCTGGCGCATGCCGATCCCGCGGTCGCCGGGGAGCACGCGCATGGCCAGCATTCCGGTGACGACGCCGATCGGGACGTTGATGAAGAAGATCCAGTGCCAGCTGATCGCCTGAGTCAGCACTCCGCCCGCGAGCAGGCCGATCGAGCCACCCGCCGAGGCGACGAAGGCGTAGACGCCGAGCGCCTTGGCCTGCTCGCCCGGCTCGGGGAACATCGTCACGATCATCCCCAGGATCACGGCCGACGTCATCGCGCCGCCGACGCCCTGGATGAAGCGCGCGGCGACCAAGACGCCCTGGCTGTCGGACACGCCGCACAGGAGCGACGCCGCCGTGAACAGGATCAGCCCGGACATGAAGACGCGACGGCGCCCGAGCAGGTCGCCGAGCCGGCCGGCGAGCAGGAGCAGGCCCCCGAACGAGATGAGGTAGGCGTTGACGACCCAGGCAAGGCTCGACTGAGCGAAGCCGAGATCACTCTGGATGCTCGGGAGCGCGACGTTCACGACGGTGACGTCGAGCACGATCATCAGCATTCCCACGCACAGGACGACGAGCGCGATCCAGCGCGAGTGGTCACTCTGCTGCCCGACCGCCGGGGCCATGGTTGCGTTCTCACCAGACATTTCCGACCTCCTTGGTTTCTCGATCTCAAGTCCGACACCGATAAGACCAGCGGCCACTGCAAAACTCATCGCTGGATCCATGAGCGCGTCAATCGAGTTGCGCCAGCTGCGCTATTTCGTCGCCTGTGGCCGAGGAGCTGCATTTCGGCCGGGCGGCGGAGCGGTTGCACATGTCACAGTCGCCGCTGTCGCGCGCGATCCGCGACCTGGAGCGCGACCTCGGGGTCGTGCTGTTCGTGCGTACCACCCGGCGAGTCGAGCTCACCCCGGCGGGGACGGCGTTGCTCGAGCGGACGCGGCGGGCGCTCGCGGAGGTCGACGGCGCCATCGCGGATGCGCAACGGTCGGGCCACTCTGACGCGCACGTGCTCCGCGTCGGCACGGGCCCGTTCAGCGGGGAGGTGGTGGCACGCCTCGCCGACGCGCTAAGGAGGGAGCGGCCCGCGCTGAGTATGTGCACCGAGGAGGAGGTCACGCCGGAGTCCCTGAGGCGCGTCGGAACCCATGATCTGGCGGCGGCGGTGGTGATGGAATCCCCCCGCGGCGGCCCGCCGACACGGGGTTCGGGTGGATGCGCTGCCATGGACTTGGAGCTGAGCGGCAAGGTCGCGGTCGTCACCGGCGCCAGCAAGGGGATCGGCCTGGCAGTGGTGCGCGCCCTCGCCGCCAAGGTCGCGCTGGTGAACGTCGCCAAGGCGCTGTCGCAGGAACTCGGACCCAAGGGGATCCGCATCAACAGCGTGTCGCCCGGCCCGGTCGCAACCGACCTCTGGCTGGGTGACGACGGCGTCGCCGCAACCCTCGGAGACGCCAGCGGCAGCGGCGCCGCGGCCGTCCGCGAACAGGCGACCGCCGGCATGCCCACCGGTCGCTTCACCACTCCGGAGGAGGTCGCCTCGCTCGTCACGTTGCTCGCCTCACCCAAGACCGGGAACGTCACCGGCTCCAACTACGTGATCGACGGCGGTCTCATCAAGACGACATGACCCGGGGACCGGTTCACCGTAACCAGGCATCCCCAGCCGACTACATTCCTACAGGTGGCGGGGGACCAACGGATGCGCAGCGAAACTGATCGTGACGCCGATATCCGGGCTCGGATCCAGGAGCACTGGGAGGCTTCCGAGCGCGGGGACATCGAGACTGAGCATGCGATCTACGGCGCGGACGCGGTCCTGGACTACCCGCAGTCCGGCGAGCGCTTCAGAGGCCGGTCGGCGATCCAGGCGCAACGCGGCGGACACCCGGCCGAACGCCACTTCACCATCCGCCGGATTCTGGGCGGCGGCGAGAACTGGGTGAGCGAGTGCGTGATCACCTACGACGGCGTGCCCACGTATTCGCTCAGCATCATGGAGATCACAGACGGCTTCGTCACGCACGAAACCCAGTACTTCGCCGACCCCTTCACGGCGGATCCCGGTCGCGCCGCCCTCGCTGAGCCGATTCCCGACGGCGATCACTGAGGAGGCCGGCCGACCGGTGCGCCCGGCCTGCTTGACTGGCGTGTGGGATGACCGACGAGGCCGAGGAGCCGCCACCCGAAGCACGAAAGCTGCCGACCGGGCGGATCGCGCGGACCGCCCGGGTCGGTGGCCTGGTCACGAGCCAGGGCGCGCGGTGGGCGGGCATGCGCACGGCCAATCGCGTCCGCTCGCCGGAGCGCGCCGCCGCTGCGCAGAACGAGCGCACCGCTGCGCTCGTCAACCAGCTCGTCGACCAGCTCGGGCAGATGCGCGGGGCGGCGATGAAGGTCGGGCAGGTGCTCTCGATGGTCGAGTTCGACGGCCTCCCCGAGGAGGAGCGCGACGCGCTGCAGGCAAAGCTCGCCGAGCTCCGTGATGACGTCCCGCCGGTCCCGTTCTCGAAGCTCGAGCGGCTGTTGCGCGACGAGTTCGGCGGGCCGCTCAGCCGCGTCTTCTCCGAGTTCGACGAGCGCGCGTTCGCGGCCGCGTCGATCGGCCAGGTGCACCGAGCGACGACGCTGCGACGGCGAAGAGGTGGTCGTCAAGGTCCAGTATCCGGGGGTCGCGGAGGCGGTCGAGACCGATCTGCGCAACGCGATGGTGCTGCTGCCGCTGGTCAAGCGGCTGGCGCCGGGCCTCGATGTGAGGGCGCTGGCCTCTGAGCTGCGCGAGCGGATCGTCGAGGAGCTGGACTACGAGCTCGAGGCGCAGAACCAGCGGCGGATCGGGCGGCTACGTCGTGGCCACCCGTTCATCTCGGTGCCCGCGGTCAACACCGAGCTCTCGACGCGCCGGGCGCTCGTGTCGGAGTACATCGCCGGCGAGCGGTTCGAGGCGGTTCGCCGGCTCGACGAGCCGCAGCGCGACCGCTACGGGGAGATCGTCTTCCGCTTCTACTTCGGCCTGCTGTACCGCGATCGGATCGCGCTGGGCGACCCGCATCCCGGGAACTACCTCCTGCGCCCCGACGGGCGCGTCGGGTTCCTCGACTATGGGCTGCTGCGCGCTGTCAGCGATCGAGCGCGTCGCCGCCGAGCGGGGGATCGCCTCGGCTGTCCGCGCCGGCGATGCCGCGGCGCTGAAGTCCGCCCTGATCGCGGGCGGGTACCTGCGGGCTGACCGAGCGGACCTGGTCGACGAAGAGCTGGCGCTGAAGCTGATGCGGCGGGCGACGCGATGGTACGCGGTTCCCGGTCAGCGGCGCTTCTCCGGTGAGCAGGACCGCCGCGGCCGCGAGCGCCGGCCGGTGGACGAGGAGCGCCAGGCCCAGGCCAGGGACCAGCTGAGCCAGTTCACCCTGCCGGCGGAGACGGCCCTGATCCGGCGGATGCACGCGATCGTCGGCGTCGTGCTCAGTCAGCTTCGCGCCGGCGCGGACTGGGGCGCGATCGCCGCCGAGTACCTCCACGGCGAACCGCCGGCGACGGCGCTGGGGGAGGTCGAGGCCGAGTACTTCACGAAGCGCGTCGGCGGCTAATCCGAGAACAGACGCTCGAGGAATCGCTCGCGGGAGTCCAGAAACGCTCGGGTGAGCCGCACCGGCTCAGCATCCTCGTAGTCGACTTCCTGGACTCCGCTCGCGGTGAAGGCGTAAATCATCGCCTCGGGGTAGGCGAGGAGGATCGGCGAGTGGGTGGCGATGATGAACTGCGATCCGTCGGCGACGAGTTCGTGGATGCGCCGCAGGGCCGTGAGGCAGTTCTGCGTCGAGAGGGCCGCTTCGGGCTCGTCCAACAGGTAGAAGCCGTCTGGACCGAACCGGTTGATCATCACCGCCAGGAACGATTCGCCGTGGGACTGCTCGTGCAGCGACGCGCCGCCGTAGGCATGCAGCGAGCCACCCTCGAGCTGCTCGAGGTAGGTCGCGGCGGTGAACAGGCTCTCGGCTCTGAGGAAGAAGTCGGTCTTGGGTCGGCGGGCGCCGCGAACGAGCCGGATCTCCTGTCCGAGCTCCGAATGGGACTCGCGGGTGGAGAAGGCGAAGTTCGAGGACCCACCTTCGCATTCATCCCGGCCGCGACGGCGACTGCCTCGAGCAAGGTGGACTTGCCGCTGCCGTTGTCACCGATCAGGTAGGTGACCTTCTCGTGCAACGCCAATCCGCGATCGAGTCCCCCGACCACCGGCAGATCCCACGGGTAGCCCGGTCGGCGCCCTGGTTGATCATCAGCCGCGGGCAGCAGTTGAACCGCCTTGACGAGTCCGTCGTCCACGGCGTTGAGCCTAGCTTTGGGGTAGAGCGGACAGTGCTGAGCGCTGTTGCCCCTCCGGGTCGAAGTTCCCGGGGTCAAGCCACGCTGAGATCAGGTTCTTGCGGACGGCCCAGTCGGTGTCGGTCATCGCAAACCATGCGGTGTCACGGTTGCGCCCCTTGTAGATCGTGGCCTTGCGCCAGGTCCCCTCGTAAACGAAGCCCAGTCTGCGCGCGGCCGCGATCGAGCGAGCGTTGAGCGCATCACACTTCCATTCATAGCGCCGGTACCCGAGGTCGTCGAAGACGTGGCCGGCCATCAGGTACATCGCCTCGGTGGCGGCGGGGTCCGCTGCAGGTCAGGGCTGTAGATGATGCCGCCGACCTCAATGACCCGATCTCTGGATCGATCCGGGCCCACCCGGCCATGCCCTCCGGCTCACCTGTGCGGAGGTCGATCACCGCGAGCACGCGAATGGCTGCATCGCTGACAAGCGCATCGACGCACGCCGCGAACTCAGCAGCATCGCGAAACGGGCCCCAGGGCATGTAGGTCCACTGGCCGCCGCTCCGGTCGCGGAGGTTGAGCGCGTCGTGCAGAGCAGGCACATGCCGAGTCACCAGTATCGCGGCGCCGATGAGTCTCGCGCGCTCGGCGGGTCCTGTATAGACCCCGAAACGCCAAAGGAGCGCCATGGGACAGCCCGAGCCGCGTCAGACGACCAACCTCGCCACCCTCTATGACCAGGACCTGATGCCGTGGAGCCGCGCCGCCGCGGCGCTCGGAACGGGCTCACTCGGTCCCGAACCGGCATGCTTTCTTGGCACCGTTCGCCCCGACGGGCGCCCGCACTCCGCTGGCGTGGGCCTCGTCGCGCATGACGGCGATCTGTTCTTCACCAGCGGTCCCGCGGCGCGCAAGACGCGCAACCTGCTGGACAACCCCTCCTGCACCATCTCCATGCGCCTCGAAGGCATCGATCTCGTCGTCGAGGGCGAGGCGTGCCGTGAGACCGACCCCGCCACGCTGACCGCGGTGGCGGCCGCCTACGACGCGGGCGGGTGGCCGGCGCAGGCCGACGGCGACGCGATCACCGCTTCCTACAGCGCTCAGAGTGCCGGGCCTGGGCCGTGGTACCTGTTCCGCTTGCGCATCGTCACGGCCTTCGGCGTCGGTCTGCGCCCGCCCCACGGGGCCAGCCGCTGGGACTTTTAGGCCGAGGGCCCGATCGCCGGGCCGTTGCGCGTCGCCTCACCTGGGAGGATGATGCGCGCATGCCGCGTCGCATCGTCACCGGCCACGACGCCGCCGGCAAATCGGTCGTGCTCTCCGACGCCCCGTCGCCCAAGACGCTCGACATCGGAACCGCGGCGTTCCACGAGATCTGGCTCACCGCTGAGACGCCGGCCCCGATCGCGGCCACCGAGCCGGAGCCGACCGACCGTCCCGTGCGGGCACCGCCGCCCGCCGACGGGGTGGGCGTCCGGTTCACCGAGATGGCGCCGGGCGCCGAGTCACCGATGCATCGCACGGAGACCGTGGATGTCGGCGTTGTGCTCGACGGCGAGACGTGGCTACTGCTCGACGACGGGTCCGAGACCAGGGTGGGGCGGTGACGCGGTCGTCCAGCGAGGAACCAACCACGCCTGGGCCAACCGGTCCGATCGACCGTGCGGATGCTGTTCGTGATGATCGATGGCAGGATCACCGACGAGTTGCGGGCGACGGTCGCGCCGCTGGAGTTCTTCGACCAGGTCCTCGAGTAGCCCGCTTGACGCGACTACCCTCTCGCGCGTGCTCGTGCTGCTCCCACCCTCCCAGGGCAAGGCGTCGCCCGCTCGCGGCCGCCGCCTCGGGCTCTCGACGCTCGTCTATTCACGACTGCGTGAGCCGCGCGAGCGGCTGATTGACGCCGTGGACCCGGGTCTGCGGACCGCGCCGGCGATCCCCGCTGCGGAGCTCTACACCGGCGTGCTCTTCGCCGCTCTGGGCCTGGCGGACGTCCCGTGGGATGGCGTGCTCATCTCCAGCGCCCTGTGGGGGGTCGTGCGCCCCGGCGATCGGATCCCGGCCTACCGGCTCGACATGAGCGCCAAGCCCCCCGGCATCGGCGGGCTGGCTGCCTACTGGCGCGCGCCGCTGCGCGCGGCATTGCCCGATCGCGGGCTGGTGCTCGATCTGCGCTCGGGCTCCTACGCGGCGGCGTGGCAGCCGAGGCGCGCCACCCGTCTCGCCGTCCGCGGATTCAACGAGGCGCCCGACGGGAGGCGGACGGTGATCACCCACATGGCCAAGCGCGTCCGCGGTGAGGTCGCACGGCTGGTCCTTCAGTCCGGGGGCGCCGAGCGCCCCGAGGAGGTTGCCGAGATCGCGACCGCGGGCGGTCTGCGCGTGGAGCTCTCAGATGGCCTGCTCGACGTCATCGAGTGACCGGGCCCGCGACGTGAGCCGCCACTCGGCGGCGCCGAGCGACCGCTCCAACGGGGACCGGTATGGTCGGTCTCCTCGACTGCGGATGCGAGCGGCGGGGATCTGATGCTCACGCGCGAAACGGCCACATTCACCGACGGCGACGGGTGGAACTGGGAGTTTGACCTGAACTTCATGCTGTCTGACTACGGGTGCATCTGGGGGCGCGGATGCCCGGACATCAGGCGGGAGGACAGCGCCCGCGGCTGCTGCGTGCTGGGTGTCGAGATCTATCGCGGCGACGGCGACGCACCCGGCCGCGAGGACCTGGCGATGATCCGCGGACGGGTCAAGCAGTTGACCGACGTGGACTGGCAGAACCGCCGCGTGGCGCTGTCTCGCGGCGGCAGCGACCCATGGGCCAAGGCGCGGTTCAAGCACGACAGCGTTCATACCCGCATCCACCGCGGCGCGTGCATCTTCCACAACCGCCCTGACCATCCCGCCGGCCCGGGCTGTGCGTTTCACCTCGCCGCGCTGCGGCGGGGTGAGGATCCGATCGACTGGAAGCCGCGGATCTGCTGGCAGGTCCCGCTGTTCTTCGACACTGACCCGACGACCAAGATCACCAGGGTTCGTGCGTCCCGGACTGCCGATTGGGGGGAGGAGGGGATCATCGACTGGTGGTGTACCGAGCATGAGGAGGCGTACGGCGCCGAGCGGCCGGTCTACCTCAGCATGGAGCAGGAGCTACGGCGCATGTGCGGCGACGATGTCTACACCGAGCTGGCCGCCTACTGCCGCGCTCGCACGCCACGCAGACTCCCGTTGCTTCCGATGGCGCCGTGAGCTGATCGTCGTGGCCGCGTGGTGGTGATCGCCGGCGCTTAAGGTAAGGCGCGCGAGGGCCGATATCTGGTCAGATATGGACTCAGCGGTCGAGACCCACAGCGATGCCGGCGTCACGGACGGTGGCGCGACCCTGGAGGTGTCGGTTCTCCGGGCCGTCAGCGCGATGCAGCGCGAACTGGCCGAGGTCGGCCTCGACCTCAAAGCGGTCATGCAGCGCATCGCCGATCGCACGCGTGAGCTGACCGGCGGAACATCGGCGGCGGTCCGTCTGCTAGACGGTGACGCCCTGGTGTGCGGTGCCGTCAGCGGCGCCCCGGAGATCCAGAATCCGCACCGCCTGCCGCTGGGCGACAACCTCTCCGGTCACGCCATGCGCAGCCGGCGGTCGCTGCTGTGCCTGGACACCGAGAACGACGACCGGGTCGACGCCCAGCTGTCCCGCAAGCGCGGCGTTCGCTCGATCATCGCCGTCCCGCTGCTTCACGGGGGCGAGGCGGTCGGGCTGCTGCTGCTCTACGGCGACAAGGCGGGTGCCTTCAGCGAGAGCGATGTGACGATGATGGAGCTGCTCTCCGTCGTCCTTTCAGGCGCCATGGCGCACGCCGCCGAGTTCGAGGCCAAGCGTGACCAGGTCGACGCGCTGGCGCGGTTTGAAGCGACGTTCGCCGGCGCGCTGACCGGAATGCTCCTGATGGACCTGGACGGTCGCATCATCGACTCCAACCCCGCCATCGAGTCGATGCTGGGTCGCAGCCATGCCGAGCTTGCGGACCGGCGCACCTCGGAGTTCGTGCACCCGGAGGATCGCCGCCGGGCGCGCAACGCGTTCTTGCGCATGATCGAGAAGGGCCTCAGCTCGCTGCGGATGCAGCATCGGTTCCTCCGCAGCGACCGCGCCGTGCTGTGGGTCGACGTCTCGGCATCCGTCGTGGCGGACTGCGGAGGGTAGCCAGGGCTTTGCCATCGTCATGGTCCAGGACATCACCCAGCAGAAGGCGGCTGAGGCGGCACTTCTGTCACAGGCTGAACTCAACGAGCACCAGGCCCTGCACGATGCACTCACGGGGCTGGCCAACCGCACGCTGTTCCGCGACCGGATCGACCAGGCGCTGCGGGTCCGGCGCCGTGTGTGTCAGCGCGCCGCGGTGCTGGTCATGGACCTCGACGGGTTCAAGGAGATCAACGACTCGCTCGGTCACGCCGCCGGCGACGAGCTGCTGGTGGAGCTCGGCCGCCGTCTGACCGAGACGCTTCGAGGCTCGGACACCGTGGCCCGGCTCGGCGGCGACGAGTTCGGAGTCCTCCTGCCAGAGGCAACGGTCCCCGAAGATGTCCTCACGGCGGTTGATCGTATCCGTGGCACCATCGAGCGGCCCGTCACGGTCCAGGGGCTTCCGCTGTCGCTGGAGGCGTCGATCGGAATCGCGCTGTATCCCGATGACGGCGATGACGTCGAGACGCTCGTCCGATGCGCGGACGGAGCGATGTATCACGCCAAGCGGGAGAAGCTGGGGTGGGCGTTCTATGACACCAACTGCATCCCGCAGGGCACGAACCGGCTCACCATCGTGGGCGAGTTGCGCCGCGCGCTGGACCAGCGTGAGCTGATCCTCCACTACCAGCCCAAGGCGTCCCTGAGCGACGGAGAGATCCGCTCGGTCGAGGCGCTGATCCGCTGGAGCCATCCCGATCGCGGCCTGGTCCCGCCTGACGAATTCATTCCG
Source organism: uncultured Actinomycetota bacterium (assembly GCA_963830945.1). Lineage (GTDB taxonomy): Bacteria > Actinomycetota > Thermoleophilia > Solirubrobacterales > Solirubrobacteraceae > Palsa-465. The sequence goes on from CAWHOH010000008.1 coordinate 164,335, forward strand.
GTGGCTCAGCAGACCGGTCTCATCAAGCCGTTGACCCTCTATGTCATCGATGAGGCGCTGCGGCAGTGCCGGGCATGGCAGGACCAGGGTGTGCGCCTGGCCATCGCGGTCAACCTCTCGACTCGGTCTCTGGTCGATCCCGATTTCCCGGCGCAGGTGGCCGGTCTCCTCGAGCGCTGGAAGGTCGAGCCGAGCCTGCTCGAATTCGAGATCACGGAGTCCTCGATGCTCGCCGACCCGGCGCGCACCAAGCAGATCCTGCAGCAGCTGGCGGAGATGAAGATCAGGCTCTCGATCGATGACTTCGGCACCGGCTATTCCTCGCTGGCCTACCTCAAGCGCCTGCCCGTGAGCGAGATCAAGATCGATCGGTCCTTCGTGATGAACATGGACAACGACGAGGACGACGCGATCATCGTCCGGTCCACCATCGATCTCGGCCGCAACCTCGGCCTCGACGTGGTCGCGGAGGGCGTCGAGACCGCTGAGAGCTGGGATCTCCTCACCTCCCTCGGGTGCACCTCCGCCCAGGGGTACTACCTCAGCCGCCCCGTTCCGGGGCCCGAGCTGCTCGCCTGGCTCGCGGACGCGCCCCGACCCGGGTGCGCGCGCACCGTGACTCGCTGACTCGGGCCTGGCCGTGCTCGCCGGGCGGTCCGACCGCTAGGACCTCGTGACCTGCCTCTACGTCCACGTCGCCGGGTCGGTGCCTGAGATGGTGCGACGGATGGCGGCAGGGGTGGCGCCCGGAGGGACCCTGCTCCTGGTCGGTCACCGCCCGATCGACCCGGTCACGGGGCGGCAACGGCCGCTGCCGGCCAGGTGCAGGTCTCCGTCGACGAGGCGGTCGCGGCTCGATGCAGGCCGCTGGGAGCTCATCGTTGCGGAGGACCGTCGGAGAGCCATGGCCGGCTCCGGCGTCGACGCCGTGATCTGCGCGCGTCGCCTGCCCTGAGCGAACAGCGGCGTGGCCGCCGCTTGGCTATGTTGTGCGCCGGTGGCGGCTGACCTTGTGATCTCCTACGACGGCACGTCGAACGACGACGACGCCCTCGCCTTGGGCAAGCTCCTGGCGCAGACCGGATCCTCGGTGGCGCTGGCGTATGTGCGCCACTCCCGGGAGTTCGACCCCCGGCGCGAGCAGGTGGCCCAGCACGACGCCGAGCAGCGCCTGGAGCGGGGGGCAGCACAGATGGAAGGTTCCGTTGCCCAGTACGTCGAGGTGGGAGCGGCCACCGGGGAGGTCCTCGGTGAGCTTGCCCAACGGGTCGGTGCCTCGATCATCGTGTTCGGCTCGGACTACCGCACCCCGGTGGGGCGCGCGGAGCCGGGAACGTCTGCGCAGCGCCTCCTGGAGGGCGGCCGGGTCGCGATCGCGGTTGCGGCAGCGGGCCTCCGTGCCAAGACGGAGCTTGCGATCAAGTCGATCGCGGTCCCGTTCGCCGGTCCGGTCAACGATGACGCGCGGGCGACCGCAGCGGCGCTGGCGGCCCGGGTCGGGGCCACGGTGGTCGATGCGAGCTCCGGCGCGGTGGATCTGATCGTGGTCGGCTCACAGGACGGCGCGCCGAAGGGCCATGTGGTCGTCGCCGGTGAGGTCCGCAACGAGCTCAACAGCGCCCGCAGCTCGGTGCTCGTGCTCCCCGCTGAGAGCCGCATCGAGTTCTGAGCAGGTCGGCGCGTGGCCGCCGCTGCTGCGGGTGCGCTGATCGCCGCTGCTGAACTGGACACGGCAGCGGCAGCTCCGTAACATTGCCCTAACGGATGGGACTGGGGCTACTTCGGCGGATGGGCTGGCGGATGACGGCTGTGGCCGGCGTCGTGTGCGTGATCGCCGTGTCGGCGCTCATCCAGGCGCCGAGCCGGGCCGCGACGGTTCCCCTGTCGATCTCGATCCAGGGCAACCACTTCGTCAACGGCGCGGGCCAGACGATCCGGCTCCTGGGTGTCAACCACCCGAGCTCGGAATATGCCTGCGTCGACGGCTTCGGCTACAACGACGGGCATCAGGACGACGCCGACGCGGCCGCGGTCGCGTCCTGGGACGCCACGGCGGTCCGGGTGCCGCTCAACGAGGACTGCTGGCTGGGGATCAACGGTCAGCCGAACAGCAGCCAGGGTCCGCCTCAGCCGCTCACGGCGGCCGGCTACCAGCAGTCTGTGGAGGACTACGTCAAGGCCCTCAACGCCCATGGCCTGTACGCGATCCTCGATCTGCACTGGACCGCGCCCGGGGCTGCGGTCGCCAACGGCCAGGAGCCGATGCCGGACTCTCACTCCGCCGTGTTCTGGCAGTCTGTGGCCCAGACGTTCAAGGGCAACCCCGCGGTCGTGTTCGACGTGTTCAACGAGCCCTTTGACCCCACCGATCCGAAGTCGGGGGACGATCCGAATCCGGGCCACACGGTCAGCTGGGACTGCTGGGTGAACGGCGGCTGCGCCACTGCGGCCTACACCACCAATGACACCGGCACGGTCCGGACGGGATCCGTCTATCAGGTGGTCGGCATGCAGACGCTCGTCGACACGATCCGTAACGTCGGCGCCACCCAGCCGATCATGGTCGGTGGGCTGGACTATGCCAACGACCTCACCCAATGGGCCGACCACGCGCCGAACGACCCGCTCAACCAGGAGGCGGCGTCCTTCCACAACTACCAGGGCAAGAGCTGCGACAACGTCGCGTGCTGGAACGCGCAGATCGCCCCCATCGCCGCCAACGTGCCCGTGGTCACCGGCGAGTTCGACGAGGACAACTACACCGAGCCCCGGTGCGCGAATCACACGCCGTCGACGTTTGACACGGATTACATGACCTGGGCCGACCAGCACGGCGTCGGCTACCTGGCGTGGGGGTGGTGGGTGCTGTCCCAGAGCGAGAAGGACGACGCGGGATGCAGCGCCTTCTACCTGCTCGACAACTACGACGGCACGCCCGCGGCTCCGAACGGGACCATCCTCCACGACCATCTCCTCTCGCTGTCGGGCGGCGGCGGCACCTCGACGACCACCACACCACCGCCTTCGGCCAGGCCCCCGGTGCAGCTCAAGACATTCCGCGCGTCGGTGAAATCCGGCGGCTCGAGCGTGGCCTTCACCTTGCGCTCCGCCCAGAGCTGCACCGGCACGCTGACGGGCCAGACCGTCAACAGCTACGCCGTGTCCGCGGCCAAGGCCAAGCGCCACAAGGTCTCGCTCGGCTCGGTGGGCGTCTCGCTCAAGGCCGGCAAGAGCAAGACCGTGGTCCTCAAGCTGTCAAAGGCCTCGCGCAAGCTGCTGGCCGCGCACCACCGGCTCAAGGTGCAGATCACGGTCACGCTGACCAGCGCGACCACCCGCCGCACGGTGATCCACCGGACGATCACCCTCACGGCGCCGCGCACTCGCGCCCACAGGTAGTCGACGCGACATACGGCCCGCGGGCCGCTCAGTCGCGGGCGCTCGCCGCGTGAAACTCGATGCGGTAGACGAGGGTGTCCTCGTCAATGGGCCCGGCGTGCGCGGCCCGCTCGCGCAGCGTCTCGCGGTCAGGCTCGCCGGCTCGCCGGACGTCCGCCGCAGTGATCGCCGCGAACGGGACCAGCTCGATGACGTCCACTTCGATCTCTCCAGGGCCGACCCGGTAGCGCCCACCCTCCTTAACCCTGGGCCGCTGCCACAGCCGGACCGTGAGCGTGATGTCTCCGGCCAGGACGTCGTCGCGCAGCTCGCGGCTGAACTCCATCACCGGGACGCTAGCCGCTGACCCGCCAGGGGCTGATCCCCGACAGACGGTGACCGGCCCCGAGGATGCCAACATGGAGGCGAATGGAGTTTGACGACGTCGCCGCTCGGGTTGCCGGGATACCGCACATGTCGCCCGCGCTCGGGCGTCGTGTCTATGACCATGTCCGCGCCGCCAACGTCACCCAGGCGCTGGAGCTGGGCACGGCGCACGGCGTGTCGGCCGCGTACATCGCCGCCGCCCTGGAGGCGAACGGCGACGGCCACCTGACGACCGTCGACCATGGCGCGGCCGCCTTTTCTCCCTCGCCCGAGGAGGTGCTCGCCCAAGCGGGCCTCACTGATCGGGTCACGATCGTGCGCGAGCACAGCTCCTACAACTGGTTTCTGAAGGAGCAGATCGAACAGGCCAGCGACGGAGATGGCAACTGCGAGCCTCGCTACGACTTCGTCTATCTCGACGGCTGCAAGAACTTCAGCGTCGACGGGCTGGCCGTTGTGCTGATCGAGAAGCTGCTGCGGCCATCGGGGTGGCTGCTCATCGACGACCTGGAGTGGACCTACCGGACGGCCCCCTGGTTTGCCCCGGGGCTCAACGCCGACGGCAACCCGACTCCCTTCGGGCCGCTCTCGGACGAGGAGCGTACGGAGCCGCATCTGAGTGCCGTCTTCGAGCTGGTGGTCAAGGCGCATCCCGCATTCACCCGGTTCATTCGGGAAGACGAATGGTTCGGCTGGGCGCAGAAGGGCGAGGGCCAGCGCCGGTACGAGCTGGCCACCAGCCGGCCACTGGGTGCGCTGCTCGCGGGCGCCCTTCGCCGCTGGCGCCGGACGCGCGCTGTGAGCTCCTGAGCCGCCCTCGCGGCCACAGCCACCCGCGTTGGGCCGGGCGTCAGCGGGGCGCACAACGTCTGTTAGGCTCGCGCGATGCCTGCTGCCGGCACCGTTGCCACCAAGCTCAACGCGCAGATCGCCAACGAGTTTGCCGCCCATCAGCAGTACGTCGCGTGCGCGGTCTACTACGAAGCCGAGACGCTGCCGCAGCTGGCGGCGTTCTTCTATCGCCAGGCGCTGGAGGAACGCGGGCACGCGATGATGATGGTCCAGTATCTGCTGGACACCGGCGCGCAGGTCACCACGCCCGGGGTCGCCGCGCCGCGCACGACCTTCGAGGACGTGGTCGAGCCGGTCGCGCTCGCCCTGGCTCAGGAGCGCGAGGTGTCCGACCAGATCAACGCGCTGGCCGCCACCGCGCGCGACGAGCGTGACTTCGCCGCCGAGCAGTTCGTCCAATGGTTCATCGCCGAGCAGATCGAGGAGGTCGCGACGATGAGCGACCTTCTGAAGGTCGCTGAGCGTTCGCGCGACCGGGTGGCCGAGATCGAGGACTTTCTCGCACGCGAGCATCCTGGTGAGGACGGGCCCGACGCGGGCGCGCCTCGGCAGGCCGGCGGGCAGTAGACCGGCGCGGCACACCCTCGAGGGCTACGGGCGGACGCCCGGTCAGCCGGCGTCGGGGTCCGGGGGGCGGGGGCCCAGCAGCCGCGCCGCCGGGTCGGGAATCGGCTCGATCGTCAGCGACGAGGGGTCGAGGCCGCCGGCGGCGACCGTGATGACGAGATCGCTGTGGCGGCGGACCGCGACCCATTCACCGGCGGGAGCGGTCAGCCTGAGAAATGGTTCGGGCGTGCCGTCGACGGTGATGAGGTGCTCGGAGCGCTCGGCGTCGAGGACGAGGGCGCGAGCCTTGCGGCGGCGGGCGCGGAGCCACAGGGTCAGCGCGGCATGCGACGCGTCGGGCCAGGGCGAAGGATCCCAGTCCGCCCGGGTCCTGAGCGCTTGTCTGGCCTGCCCGAGCTCGTCGCTGGGCCATTGCGGGTCGTGGGTGGTCGTGACCTCCAGCGGGGGCGGCCCGGCTTGGAACAGGTCCGCCTCGGGCGCGGCGTGGTGGCAGACCTTGATGCTGATCTGCGCGTCGCCGCGGGTGCCGCTGCCACAGATCTGCGCCGGCCAGCCGTCCGCGGCATAGATCGGGAAGGTGACGGCGCGGATGGTCATCGTGTCGGAGTACCACCGCTGCAGGCGCTCCTCGGCACGCCCCCGTGCGATCCGCGCCTCCCGCGCTGCCTCGTCCTCGGCGTCGGCTGCCCCGGCGTCAAAACCGGCGTAGAAGGTGCCCTCCTGCTCCTGGTGTCCGCACACCAGGCAGACGACAATCGGGTTCGGGGTCGTCGTGCCCTCCGCGTTGACTTGTCCGCCGCGCCACGCCTCGGTCGGAACGCACTCGTCGTAGTCGACCGCACCGCACGCCGGGCACGGATCGGTCGCGTCGGTGACCCGCTCACACGGATAGTCGGCCGGCAGGGGCCGGCGAACGGGAGCTCCGGCAGTGTCGCGGCAGCAGATGACCGGGCTATCGCCGTCGTTGGGCTGCGCGAGGACGGCCGCGTAGGCGCCGTCCCCTACGGAGGCGGCGACCCGGGTGCCCCGATCGTCGACGGCCTCGACGCTCACCGCGCCGGGTGGGAGCCGGCCACCCACCACCGAGTGCTCGGCGTCCAGCCCCGTCTTCTCCGGCTGATACGGATCGTCGTCGCGAAGAAACGTCCCGGACCCGCCGCTGCTGACGTCGTCGGTCACCAACATCGTCCCGTCGGCCCGGCGGACGACACCCGCGCCGCCCGCAACACTGGTCAGGACCGTCCACACGCCTCACATTGTGAAGGGACCTGTCGCGGCGGTGGGTTGTGGCCCTGCGAAATCAGGTCCCGCCGCCCGACGGTGGCGGCGGGACCCGTGATCTCGTGCTGCCTACTTCTTTGCGGCCTTGGCGGCCTTGCCAACCCGATAGCTGTAGGGGATGGCCGCCACCTCACTGGACGAGAACTGGTGGTACGGCGGTATGTCGTCGGTGACGACGTCGACGTACAGGTTGCCCCGGTCGATCGACCCGACGCCGCCGCTCGGCGTGAACGTCACGTCCACCTCAGCCGAATGGCCGGGCTGGATGGTGATCGGGGAGTTGCCGGCCGACGGGTCCACCGCCTGCGCCCACACGTCCCCTGTCGTCGACGTGACCGTTGAATCGAACGTCTTGGTCTGGGCGAGCATCGCGTCAGTCGCGGTGCCTGCCGGCGCCGCCGCGGCGTACGGGCCGCACTCCGAGGGACCGGCGAACCACACCCCGGGCGTGACCGTCGCACCCGGCGGGTCGTAGAACACCGATGCCGATGTCGAGCACAGCGGACCGGGCCCGAGGTTCGCGCTGGCCAGATCCGGGTCGCCCGGATTCGGACCGGTGTCGAACATCGCGGGCACCGACGAGCTCTGCACGACACGTACCGCGGAGGTCTGCGACGGCACGAGCCACGCCGGGGTCGTCGTCGCCGGGAGGCTCACCGTATCGACGCCGCCCAGAGGCGCGAGCAGCATGTTCTGCACGGTGTTGCTCCGAGCGTCGATGAAGTAGTCCTCTGGCGCGACCCCCGTGTTGGTGATCCGCACCGGGACGGTCAGTGACTGCCCGGACTTGATCTTGCGTCCGTTGGGGATACCGGCTCCGTTCACGCCTCCGGCGTTGAAGCGGACATCGCCGTGATAGGGCTGCGAGATCTCGTTGCCCTTCTCGGCCCCGGCGAAGTCGACGATGAGCGTCCATCGTCCAGCGGCGGGATTGGCCGCGTACGCCGACAGCGACGTGCTGCCGTTGCCCTCGAGCGAGTTCTGGCCGAACCCGACCGTATTCCCATCAGGGCTGACGAGGTACTCGCCCGCCGGGTCGGAGGGGTCGTTGGGGAACGAGACGTCGGCCCGGATGCTGTTGACGCCGGACGGGACGTCGAACTCATAGAACTGCTGCTGGCCCTCGCCGTTGGGACGGCCGTTGCCCCCGGTGAGACTCCCGGAGAACGTGCCACCGCGAGAGGGCTGCAGCAGGCTGCGGAGCGTTACCGGGATCGAGGTCGCGGTGCCGCCGCTGGGCGTCATCACGACCGAGCCGGAGGTGTCCCCCGGTGCGGACGGATCCGTCGCCGAGACGTTGACCGTCCGGCTCTGCCCGGGAGCGAGTGTCACCGAGCTGGGTGACACGGACCCGAACGGGACGTGCTGCTGGGTCGAGACCTCCCACGGCACGACGCCATTGGTCCCACCTGAGGACGCGACGTTGCCGAAGATGACGCCGGTCCATGTCCCGGCCGTCGGTGACTCGACCTCGGTCTCGCCGTAGCTGGCCGGGCCCTGCGGCAGCGAGTGCGCGGCGAACCGGCCCGTCGGGTCGATGAGGATCAGGCGCACGCGGGAGGCGAGGCCCGGGCCGCAGAAGTCCTGATTGCAGAACGACTGGTCCACCGGCCACGCCAGCTGCGCGAGCAGCCGGTCGGCGCCTGCGGCGACGTTGAAGTGGAACTCCTGGTAGTTGTCGGTGGTGCCTGAGAACTCCTGGACCTTCGGGCTGGAGGAGTCACTCAGCGTGACGCTGCCGGTCTGAACCTGCTGAGCAGACCCGAACGTCCGGCCGCTCAGCCCGACCGTCTGCGTCGAGTTGCCCGGATTGGACAGGGTGAACTGCCAATGCTGCGCCTGCCCCGGGGCGCCGACGGCATTGAGCTGGGTGCTCGACGTCGTCAGGGCCGGTGCCGCCGGATGCGATGTTCCCATCGACTCGGCGAGCTGGACCGCCTTGTAGGTGTTCAGCAGGCCGGCGCCCTCCTCACTGGCCGGCGAGCCCAGGTCGGTCGCCGTGGAGACGAGGATCTGCTTGACCTGCGCCGGGGTGGGGGTGGCCTGGCCATGGGACTGGCGGTAGGCCTGGATGACGAGTGCTGCGGCGCCCGCCGTGAACGGCGAGGACTGACTCGTCCCGCCGCTGCGCTCCACATTCGATGGATGTCCGGCCAGGTTGACGCAGCCCGCAAACGTCGGAGAGGCATCGCACGATGCGAAGCTCCCGTCGCCGGGCGCGATGAGATCGATCGTGCGACCGGTCTCGTCAAAGCCGCTGGAGCTCAGGGCACTGATGTTGTCGTTGAGCCATCCGGTGGTGGCGAAGTCCCGCGCCAGCCCATAGTTGGTCTGCGCGTAGAAGCGGAAGTTCGTATTGGCTCCCACATCGATGACGTTGGGGTCCGTCGCCGGGGAGCCGGTGGTGTTGAACACCGGGCCAGCGTCACCGCTGGACACGCTGACCACCACTCCCGAGGCCACGGCGGCGTCGTTGAACTGCTTCTGGACGTCAAGCGCGGTGACGTCGGGGAAGGGGTTGGAGCCGAACGACTCGTTGATGACGTTGACGTGGTCGGTCTCGACCGCGTAGTTGATCGCCTCGAGGAAGTTCGAGTTGAGGCTCAGGCTGTTCTCAGCGAAGACCTTGAGCCCGACAACGCTGGCGCCGGGGGCCACGCCCTCGATCCGGATGTTGCAGGGCGACGGGTCGCTCTGCGCGCTGAAGTTCTGGACGTTGTAGACGGTCTGGCCCTGACCCGCGATCGCGTTGGCGTCGAGGAACGCCTCGTCACCGTTGGTGGGCGCGTTGGGCCCGTCGCCGCTGAAGTCCTGGTAGTCGCCGCCGATCGCCGGATCGAAGACGGACTTGCCGTCGGGCCGGATGAAATTGGCGTTGTTGGGATCGATCCCGTCGGCGATCCACGCCACCTTGACGCCGGCGCCGGTGATGCCGAGCGAGCGCGCGGTGGGCTGGTTTGGATTGTCCGAGTCGGTGTTGGTCGACGACAGGCCCTCGGGGTCGAGCTGCACCTGGCCGTTGTGGCCGCAGGCACCGGGGATCGTGTTCGGGGTGACTGCCGGGGACGCGTTTCCGTGTCGCGACGCACGCGTCGGCAGGGCAACCGGCGCCGCTCCGCGGATCATCACGTCAGGGACCACCTCGGCCACCGCCGGGTTCTTGGCCAGCCGGGCGCGCTCGGCCTTGGAGACGGTCGCCGCCACGGCGTCGATGAGCTGGAAGCTCTTGACGCGCCGCGCGTGAACGGTCGCGAGCTCGCGCATGACCGGGGCCTGTGCGGTCTTGATCGCGGCGAATCGCATCGCTGCGGCACGCGAGCCGACGTGCGCCGCGCGCATCTGATTCTTGAGCAGCACGATCACGTGTTGATTGGCGTTCCTCGCCAGGACGCGAGCCAGCGCCGGCGTGAGCTTTGGCGAGTACCGGGCTGATGATCTGGCTGACGCCGAGATCGCGGCGGCTCCCAGAACCGCCATCGCCATCAGGATGACGACGATCCCCCGCCGTGTCCCCAGCCCGGACCGTAACCGTGCAGCTCGTGCTCGCATGAGGCCTCCCAATCTCTGTGCTTAGCGATATATGGCGTCCATGACCGCTGTCCCCGCGCCCGGTTCCGTCCCAGCGGGACATCCGTGAAACCGAGCGGCACGCTACTACTCCGCTGAGAGATTTGCCAGCTTCAACCGTTAGTGGGCCGCACGGGCCGTCCGCCGCCGATGTGCGCGGCGTCCTGGGCAGCCTCACTGACGCGCGCGGCGGCGTGGGGTCAGACCGATAATCTGGTCCCCCCGTGATCACGGGAGTGCACGCCATCATCTACTCCGAGCAGGCCCAAGCCGCTCGAGAGTTCTTTCGCGATGTGCTCGGCTGGGAGTCGGTCGACGCCGGGCACGGATGGCTCATCTTCGCGCTGCCGCCGGCTGAGCTGGCGGTCCATCCCGCCAGCGGCCCGGAGCGCCATGAGCTGTACCTCATGTGCGATGACCTCGACGCAACGATCCAGGAGCTGCGCGGCAAGGGCGTCGAGATCGTTGAGGAGATCGCCGTGCGGCGCTACGGGCGGACCACCGCGATCGGGATCCCGGGCGGGGGGCGAGTCGCGCTGTATGAGGCCGCGCATCCGAGTCCGTTGCTCTGACGTCGCCGAGTTCGAGGGTCGCCCCGGCGGACTGCTCGGCGGCACGGGTGGTGCTCACGCGAGACGACCCCCTGGAAAGGATCAACTTCGTGGCGCGGCTGCAGGCGTTTCTGGACGTCGAGCTCGATCGGCCCGTCCCTCTCTGTCCGCGACATGGGGTGGGCCTGGTTCCCATCCGGGTGGGAAGCGCGGTGCACTGGCGCTGTCACGAAGGGGACTTCGAGTGTCGCGTGGGTGACTACTCGGAGGCGCTGTGGCCCCCGGATCCTGAGGAGGGCACGAATGGGGTCGCTCCCATGCTCGCCCGCCGTCTCACGCGTCGAGGGCTGACGGGGATCGGAAGCTTCGGCGTCGAGCTTCACGATGGCCACTGGGTGGTGCGAATGAAGCTGCTCCCCGACGCCGATGAGCATGCCATCCGCCAGGCCGCAGACCCGATGCTGGTCGAGGCCGAGGAGGTCGAGGCGGTGCGCACCGTTCGCGTGGAGCGATCGGCGACCGACACCGAGCCCGCCCATCGCGCGCTCACCCGCCTCGGCGCCGCCATGTCGTTGGCGGCGCTACGCGGACCGCTACGCCGCGCCGGCGCCGCGGACCGATGCGACTTCCTTGTGTCCGACATCCCGGTGCGGTTGACGCCGGATCACCGTCTGGGGCCACCCGGGCGCCCGCTTGTCCTCGATGTCTCCGGCAGCGCCTTCGCCGACGAAGGCGACGAGGTGTGCTGCGTCGGGGGCTTTGCCCCCACCGGGCCCGTTCGTGGCCAGACGCCGATCTTTCATGCCGGGGAGCTTCGCGTCTACTGATTCCACAGGAACTGGGACACGAATCAGTGACGGACGCTCCGCGACGTGCTCCCAAGCATGTGCAGAAAACGGCGGGTTTCTTGTCTGGGAGCCGCCGCCCCAATACCAATCGCAGCGGCAACCTGAGGAGGAGTGACGATGGCGACCATCACTGAAGAGCAGCGGCTTGCCCCGGAGATCGTACGGGAGGAAGCCCCGCCCGCCCCGGCGGGTGATCCGGCGATCCTCGGGCTCCCCATCTTCGTCGTGGGGTCGATCGCGCTCGGCCTCTCGCTTGTGGGATACGTGCCCGACGCGGCCGGAGGGGTGATCGTGCCGGTGATCTTCGCCGCCACCGGCCTCGGGCTGGTGATCTCCACGGTGTGGGCGGCGGCGCTGGGTCAGACGATGGTCGCGTCGATCTTCGGGCTGTTCGCCGGCTTCTGGCTGAGCTTCGCGATCCTCGTGCTGGGCGTGTTTCACAACTGGCTGCTCATCCCGGCGGCCAACGTGAACAAGAGCATCGCGCTGTTCCTCATCAGCTGGGCGATCGTGATGGCCGCGCTGACACTGGCGACGCTGCGGCTGCCGGTGGCCTACACCGCTGTCGTCGCACTCGTGGTGCTGGCGCTGGTGCTGCGCACGATCGGCGTCCTGAACACCGATGCCTCGCTCAACAAGGCCGCGGGCTACGTGGTGTTCGTGTTCGCCGCGCTGGGGGTCTATCTGTTCCTCAGCGCCGCCGAGACCGCGACCGGTGGACGTGGCTATCCGCTCGGCCCGGCGCTGCGCAGATAGGCGCCCGCCGAGCCCAACGTCCGCGATGCCAGACATCAGCGTGGTGGTGCAGCCCAACGGTGAGGCGTATGTCACCTTGGTCGTCGGATCGCCCCCTGAGGTTCGCGACTCCGTTGCGCTCGACGGGCTGGAGGAGGCCAGCGCGATCGCGGCCCTGGAGAGCCTGGCGCTTGACTTCGACCACTACGGCCGGCTGGTAGGGGTACGGGTGACCGGCGGCGCTCACTCGGTTCTCGCCCCGTCGCTCGTGGAGGCGGCCCAGAGCGGGTGAGCGCCACGTCGCCCGGCGCAGCGGGCCGTTTCACGAACAGGCGCGTCACGCACTGGTGCGCCACCCCTCGAGCGACCGCCGGCGGGCCGGGCCCAGGAGCCGGGCGGCCATGCCGGCGTGGCCGGCGGCGGCCGCGCGGTTGAGCAGTGCCGCGACGGGCAGGAGTACCAGCCCCAGTCCGGTGGTGACCAGCGCCCAGCCGGTCGAGGTCACGGTGTAGATGCCGAGGTTGAGCGTGGCGTACTGCTTGCTCGGGTCGCTGATCGCCCACCACCACAGGGGCATCGCGATGTAGCCGATGACCAGCGCGGTGACGGTGATCGCGGCGGTCGCCATCAGGAACCCGACGGTCGAGTTGAGCACGAGCCACCCGAGGTCCTTCCATGTCCGCGGGTCGGCGCTGACCGCGCGCACGCGGGGCAGGAAGCCGGGATCGCGCGGCGCGCGGTATTCGCCACGGATCGGGCTGCGGCGATACCAGCCGGCGGTACGCCGGTCCAGGCCGACGGTGGCGCGGAAGATGCAGACGGTGGCCAGCCAGACGAGCAAGCCGATGACCAGCACCAGCAGTGACGCCGTGAGCGATACGCCGGTCGCCCACACCACGAACTCAACGATGCTGGCCAAAAGCACGCCCAGCATGTACAGCAGATCTCGCCCGGCCGCGTTCAGTATGGAATGTGCTCTGTTCATGACAGCAATGGTTGCCCGCAGGCCCGGTGCCCACAATGCGGCGCACCGGCGTCCCGGGGGTGGGGTTAACCAGAGTTCGTGCGCGCGCCGCGGGCGTGGCCGTATGCTCAGGGCGTGGATGACTCTCAGCTCATGCGTCGCTTCGAGCGGATCGAACAGCAACTGCGCGTGCTCTCCGAACATCTCGGCGTCCCGTGCCCGGCGTTCGCGAGCGACGGCGCTCCCGCCGACCCGCAGGCGGCGGGGATCCTGGAGGCGACGGTCACCGCACCGGCCTCGAACGTGCCGGCCGAGGTCCTCGAGCCGGCGCGGGCGGGGAAGAGCATCCAGGCCATCAGCGCCTTTCGCCGGCTCACCGGGGCGTCGCTGGTCGAGGCCGAGCGAGTCGTCGACTCGCTCTGACCCGTGGGCGACGAGACCCCGACGATCTATGAGTGGGCGGGCGGACGGGACGCTTTCTTGCGCTGGCTGAACCGTTTCTATGACCTCGTCGAGCAGGAGGCCCCGGAGATCGCCGCCATGTTCGGCGGGAAGGTGAGCGAGGCGCACCGCACCCATGTGACCGACTGGTGGTCGGAGGTGATGGGCGGACCCGGGGTCTACAGCGATCAGCGCGGGGGATACGAGCACATGCTGGCCATGCATCACAACCTGGGGATCACCGGCGACCAGCGGCTGCTCTTCGTGACGTTGCTCAGCCGCGCCGCCGACGACGTGGGCCTGCCCGACGATCCCGAGTTCCGCGCGGCCCTGATGGGCTATGCGGAGTGGGGCACGCGGTTGGCGGTGCACAACTCCCAACCCGGGGCGGAGGTGGCCCCGCACGCGCCGGTGCCGCGCTGGGGGTGGGGCGTCGCGCCGCCCTACACGCCGCCCTCCGACCCGGCGGAGTGACCCGTGCCGGCGCTGAGGCCGATCGCGCGGTGGGTTCCCGCGCTATCGATGAGCACCTGGTTGCCCTCGGAGTTGTCATAGAGGAGCCCGCGCCCGCGCCACTGCACTCCGGCGCCACGCTCGCACGCCCGGAAGCGGACATGCTCGGTGTGCACCGGCACCGCCCCGCGGGCGCCCTCCCGCAGTAGATACATGGTCTCCGCGCCGCGGGCCCGCGCCGTCGCACTCGGGTCCGTTGATTCGCCATACGTGGCGGTGAACGCCACGGCGAGCCCGCGCGGGTCGGCGACGACCGAGCTCGAGATGGTCTCCATCTCTCCGTCGTGCCGGGGAAGGGGCGTCCACGCGAACACCGAGCCGTCGGGCCGCAGGACCACCAGGCGCCGGTAGTCCTGCAGCTCCAGGAGTCCACCGGCCGGCTGCACCCACGTGTTCACCGGCATGCCGAGCGAGGCAAGCGACTCCAGCCTCCGCACGTGCGCGCCGTGGGCGCTGATCAGGGCCCCACGGAGGACGAAGAAGAGACGGCCGCGGGCGACGAACGGATCCGTCCGGAAAGGTAGGGGGGAGATCACTCTCCGCAGATGGCCGGCGGGTCCCCGGAGCAGCAGCTCGCGGCGTGGGTATGAGTAGGTGTAGAGGCCGCCGCTGGTCACGCCGAGCGGCAACTCGCGCTGGGCGACCGGGCGCACCGCGCCGTGCACGCGACCCACGTACAGCCGGTGGTGATACTGGAAGGCGACCATGCGCCGCCCGGCGACGACCACGCCGATGTGGGCGGCCGACCACCCCGGCCCCGGCGACCGCCACAGGGTGAGGTTCCCCCTGCCGATGACCAGATGCGTGCGGGTGAAGGCGTACCAGCTGTTGGTGGCCGGGAACACCGCTGCGCCCCGCGGCCCGCTGCTCCTCGGGACGGCGCCGTCGCCCATCGAGCCTGGTGCCAGAGCGCCGGCTCCGACCAGCATCGCCACCAACCACATCGGCCAACGCCGCACGTGGACCTGTACGCGGCGCGCGCCGCGACAGGTCCGGTGCGTGCGGGGAGCGGGCTAGGAGCGGCCCAGCTGCGGGTCGCTGGTCAGCCTCGCGGCCGACTCCAGGCGCCCAGCGAGCTGGTAGCCGAAGCTCGAGTCGCTCGGGGTCGTCAGCGCGAGGTCGTACCAGCCGCCGGAGTGGTGGGTGTCGACCGCGAGCTCTTCGGCGCCGTTGCACTTGATATGCCGGTCCGGACCGTAGGCGTCGGCGACGTTCACCACCACGGGCGTGGAGTGACGGCCCGAGCCCGGGTGCTCGTTGATGATCTGAACCCGCAGACGGCCGGTGTCGTGGTGACCGTGGACCTCAACGCGCAGCGCGGTCTCCGGCGAGCCCGCAACGTGGCGGAAGAAGCCGTTGGGGCCGTGGAGGCTGAGGTCATAGGTGCCGGGGTTGGGCAGCTCGGCGGTCAGGTTGTCGCCCGCGCCGACGGTGTAGCTGTATGGCGCGCCGGCCACCGTCAGCGAGCGGGCCTGGATGCCGACGCCCAGCTCCCCGTGGTTCTTGAAGTCCACGTGCAGCCGGCTGCGGTCGGCGCGGAAGCCGACGTGGAACCGGTAGCCGAGCCGGCGCGATGGGCGCACGCCGGCCTCCTGGGTCGGGACCGACCCGACGGCCGGAGGCGTCGGGTGAAAGTCGGGGGGCACCGTGCCCGTCGGCTCGAAGCCCGCGACGCTGGGCAGCGGCGGGACGTGGTCGTTGGTGCTCCGGAAATCGAACGCCGAGGTGAGGTCGCCGCAGACGGCCCGGCGCCAGGGGGTGAGGTTGGGTTCATCGACGCCAAACCGCGCCTCCACGAACCGGATCAGCGAGGTGTGGTCAAAGGTCTCCGAGCACACCCATC
The DNA here is from genome assembly GCA_963830945.1 of uncultured Actinomycetota bacterium. Lineage (GTDB taxonomy): Bacteria > Actinomycetota > Thermoleophilia > Solirubrobacterales > Solirubrobacteraceae > Palsa-465. The sequence continues at coordinate 180,262 of CAWHOH010000008.1, forward strand.
CGCCGGTGCTCCACGGCGAGACGACAAGCAGCGGGACGCGGACGCCGAGGCCGTAGGGGCCGACGACGCCGTCGGAGCCGCCCTGCGTCCCCGCCTTGCCCTCGAACAGCTCGTTGTCCAGCGCCACGGTCGAGTCTCCGGCGAGCGCGCCCACGTTGGGGTAGGCCCCCACCACGTGATCGAAGAAGCCGTCGTTCTCGTCAAAGGTGATCAACAGCGCCGTCTTTGACCAGACCTCGGGGTTGCTGGTCAGCGCGTTGAGGACCGCCGCGGTGTAGAAGGCGCCGTAGCCCGGCGGGAACGCGGGATGCTCGGTGTAGGCCTGTGGCCCGACGATCCACGACACCTGCGGTAGCGCGCCGTTGTTGACGTCGGCCTGGAGGTTGTCGAACAGGCCCCCGCCCGACTTGATGTCAGTGCCGGTGAGCGCCTTCTCGAACAGCGGGCTGCCCGGCGCGGCGTTCTGATACTGGTGGAAGTACAGGAGCGAGTTGTCGCCGAAGTTGCCGATGAAGGGGTCGTCGGTGAAGCCCCAGAAATGGGCGGCGTCCAGCCCGTCGCCGACGTCCTGATAGATCTTCCAGCTGACCCCGGCCTGCTGCAGGCGCTCGGGGTAGGTCATCCAGTCGTAGCCGATCTCGTCGTTGGCGATGACCGGGCCGCCGCCCTGGCCGTCGTTGCCGTCCCAGCCCGTCCACATGTAGTAGCGGTTGGGGTCGGTCGGACCGAGCATCGAGCAGTGGTTGGCGTCACAGACGGTGAACGCGTCGGCCAGCGCGTAGTGGAACGGGAGGTCCGCGCGCTGCATATGGGCCATGCATGTGGTCGTCTTGGACGGCAGCCACTGATCCCAGACGCCGCCGTTGAACATCTCGTGGGTGCCGTCCCAGCTGTGGTCGAGATCCTCGATGAAGGTGAGTGCGAGGTTGCCGACATCAGGCCGGAAGGGCGGGACCACGGTGGAGCCGTCGGCCTGGAACCAGACGGGCTTGCCGCTGGGCAGCGTCACGGGATGGGGATCGCCGAAGCCGCGCACCCCACGCATCACCCCGAAGTAGTGATCGAAGGACCGGTTCTCCTGCATGAGCACCACGATGTGCTCGAGGTCCTCGATCGACCGTGTCGCGTGGTGTCCCGGGATGGACAGCGCGCGGGCGATGCTGTCGGAGAGCATCGTCGCGGCGACGCTGCTACCTGCGAGCTGGAGGAACCTACGACGATTCACGTCCCGCATGAGCATCACCAGCCTGGATTCCACGGGCAACGCCCATGCGCCGCCCTGATGTGTGAGCAACCTGGAGCCGGCGGGCCCGGTCAAGCGCCGGCGGCACTTTAGGTGTGCTCACCGGCCGTGTCCACGCCTGGCTACAACGCGCTCACACGAGCCTCACAACATAGTCACGGGGGCGCGCTTAGTCCAGCGCCTGCGGCGGCATCGCCCCCACCAGGCCCACGCACCGCGCCGCGGCGACCATCGCCTGCTCGGGCCCGCCCACCAGGTACCCGGCGGCGAGCGCGTCGCCCGCGCCGGTCGTGTCGATAACGGACACGGCCGGGGCGGGGAACTCGCCCTCGGGGAACCGCGCGCCCCGCGCTCCGCGCTTGATCACCCAGGTCGTGTCGAAGCCCGATACGGCGTCCCGCTCAGCCTCGGTGGCGAAGGCGAGATCGGGACCGAGCGCGACCAGCCGGGCCGCGAAGGTCTCGGCGCCAAGGAGCGCGATGTCGTGCGCTGAAGCCAGGTCGACGGTCACGCGCCGGGCGACCCGCGCCGCGCCGATCGCGGCCTGCGCCATCGGCTCGCGCAGCAGGCAGTAGCCCGAGACGTGGAGCACGTCGCAGGAGTCCAGCCACGACGGATCGAGCTCGGACGGGTTAAGGGTCGAGGCCACGCCGCGATCGGAGGCCATCGTCCGCTCTCCCCGTGCGTTGCGCAGGGACACGACCACTCCGCCCCGCCCCGGCACGACGGGGCCGCAGACGTCGACCCCGAAGCGTGTGAGCTGGGCGACGGCCAGCTCGGTTGACCCGTCGGTGCCCCGCTTGCAGATGAGGCGGCTCCGCGCCCCCAGGGCGCTCGCCCACGCGGCCACGTTGGCGGCCTGGCCGCCGGCGGTGAGCCGGATCTCGGCGGGCGTGTCGCCGTCTGGGGCCAGCGGTCGCTCGGGCAGCACGACGACGTCCAGGATGAGATCCCCGATGGTGCAGATCGAGAGTGGCCGGGTCATCGACGCGTTCGCTACGGTGCGCCCGTGACGCCGGCGCCCCACGGAGTGATCCTGTCAGAGACCGTCGCCGCTGCGCTGCGCGACCGGAAGCCACTCGTGGCCCTCGAGTCGACGATCATCACCCACGGCCTGCCGCGCCCCGAGAACATCCGGGCCGCCCGCGAGTTCGAGCGGGCCGTTGCCGAGCGCGGCGCCGTCCCGGCGACGATCGCGATCCTCGACGGCGTCCCCCATGTGGGCCTGGAGGCTGACGAGCTCGAGCGGCTGGCGGGCAGCGACGCGGCGCTGAAGCTCAGCGTCCGGGACCTCCCGGTGGCCATGGCCCAGGGCACCACCGGCGGCACCACCGTCGCCGCGACCGCGCTGCTGGCCTCGCAGGCGGGCATCCGCGTGTTCGCGACGGGCGGGGTCGGCGGCGTGCACCGCGACGCCGCCATCACCTTCGACGAATCGGCCGACCTCGGCATGCTCGGGCGGTGCCGGATCACGGTGGTCTCGGCCGGGGTCAAGTCCATCCTCGACATCGCCGCGACGCTCGAGCGCCTGGAGACGCTGAGCGTACCCGTGCTGGTGTTCGGCACCGATCGCTTTCCCGCATTCTGGCTGAGCGACAGCGGCTACACCGTCGACCATCCCGTCACCACGGCTCGTGAGATCGCCGACGTGATGCGCGCGTCCGACGCGCTGGATCTGCGCGGCGGCATTCTCGTCGCCAACCCGCTGCCCGAGTCGGCGCAGCTTGATCCGGCCCTACACGACCGCCTGCTCGCCGAGGCCCTGAAGGCGGCCGAGGCGGCCTCCGTGCGCGGCAAGGACATCACCCCGTTCCTGCTGGAGTACATCCACGAGCACACGGGCCAGGCGAGCGTCGCCGTCAACCTCGACATCGTCCGCGGCAACTGCCGGCTGGGCGCCGACATCGCGCGGGCGTGGGCCGCGGCGGAGCGTTAGACCAGCTCGGTGGCCGGAGCGCGATCGGGCGCGACGCAGACCATGCCCTCCGAGAACCCGGCGGAGCCGACGCCGAAGGCCGCGTTGAGACGGTTGAGGTTCACCACGGTGAGGAGCGCGGTGATCTCGACCATCTGCGCGTCGGTGAAGTGCTCCTTCATGCGGGCAAAGAGCTCGTCGGTGACCTCCACGGGCGTGCGCATGACGGCCGCCGCGTAGTCCAGGGCCAGCTTCTCGCGCTCGGTGAACAGCTCGCTCTGGCGGTAGCGCGGGAGGGCGAGCAACTCCGCGTCGGAGAAGCCGGAGTTCCGGCAGATCTGCGAGCCGAGGTCGACGCAGTACTCACAGCCGATCATCTGCGCGCCGCGCAGCTCGATGAGGTTCTTGGTCCGCTCGTCGACGAGGTCGCCCTTGCGCACCGCTCCCTGGAACCTGCCCATGGCGCTCATCGCCTTGGGCTGATGCGCCCAGATCTCGAGCGGCTCGATGCCGTTGCCGCGGGCGGGGTGACGCCCTGTCATCCTCTGCACGCCCCGGGTCATGAAGCGGTACACGAGCTTGACCACCGGACCGGCCTGGTCCCTGGATACGCCCTGAATGCGTGCCATCTCGGCACCCTCCTGTCACGTCGGATGAGTGGTTGCACCCGGATGACCCGCGGGCGGCCCGAGATGTGACGGCCGTGTCGCGGCGACGTTCAGAGCGTGTCCGGGCGCCCGTCGTGGATCCGTGACCACTGGGCGATGGGACGGCCGCCGGTTCGATACGGGTGCTCGGCGCCGGCGCCCCAACGTCGCGGCCAGCCCGACGGTGAGTCCTCCCACGTCTCCTGGCGCCCGTGCACCGTGAGATCCAGCAGCGAGTAGGTGTTGCCCATCGCCTCCACCCCGCGGCCGGTGGTCCAGTAGGTCTCGAACACCCGGTCGCCGTCTCGCAGATAGCACACCAGGTGAAACAGGCCGACCCGGCGTCCGGTCAACAGTGCGTCGAGCGACGGCTCAGCCGAGTACCACGGCATCGTCCACCGCATGAAGTCGCGGTAGCGCACGCTCTCCGGGTAGGGGCCCTGACAGAGGGCCGCGAAGGTGATGCCGCGGGAGTGCAGGTGGTCCAGTTCGCCGACCTGAGTGGTGTAGAACGTGCAACCCTCGCACTGCTCCGCGGCGGGCCGGCCGTTGACCCACATGAAGTAGTAGGCGATGAGCTGCGTGCGGCCCTCGAAGACGTCGAGCAGCGTGACCTGCCCATCCGGGCCGGTCAGCGCGATGCTCGAGTCGACCTCCACCATCGGCAGGCGACGGCGGGCCACGGCGACGGCGTCGCCCGCTCGCGTGTGTTCCTTCTCGCGAAGCCGTAACCCGCTCAGCTCGGCTTCGAAGGTTCCCCGGTCGACCACCGGCGGAGCCCCGGCATCGCCAGTGCGTGTCTGGGGCGCAATGCGGTTCTCAGTGCTCATGTGTGCTCCTTTTCTCGGTGGGCATTCCCATGCCCGTGTGCATGTCGGTGTGCATGCCCATGCCCATGGCGGCCTGATGCCCCGTGGACGGGACCGTCAGGCCCGGTACGGACACGATCCCGCCCACCCCCGCCGCGATCCCCACGCCGAGCACCACCAGCACCGCGGCCGCCGCTGCGACGGCGACGGACCGCTGGGCCACCAGCCGCTCGCCCGCGATGAGGACGGTGAGCACCACCATCCACGTGATGCTCATGATCCCCAGCGCATAGAGCGCGACCATCAGCGTCCAGCAGCAGGCGACGCAGCAGATCCCATGTGCGGCGCCGGCCTGCAGCGCGCCCGGGATACCGGGGCGGGGGAGATGACGGTCCGCAGCGACGCACCGGGCGAGCCAGCGGCGCTTGACCGGGGTGAACTGGTAGAGCCCGGCGGTGACGAGCGCCGCGGCGGCGACGTAGCGGCCCGCCGAGGTCCAGCCCAGCGCGCTCACGTCGAGGGCGCGGACCGCCTGCACGCAGGCGTAGCCGGCCAGCCCGGCGAGCAGCCACACCGCGCCGTAGGCAGTGACGAAGCCGACGGCGGTGGCCGCGGCGCCGCCGCGCCGGCTCCGGACCGCCCGCACCACCGCGGGCGCCGAGCCGGGCAGCATCATGGCGGCCGTCATCACGAGCCAGGTGACGGCGAACCAGCCAAATGACCCGAGCCCGCCCGCCCCGCCGCCGGGGCTGGCGTCCATGCCGGCCATGCGGTGGGCCAGCACGACCCAGCTCAGGGCGACGGCGCCGAGAACACCCGCGGCCACGGCCGGGGTAACCAGGCGCGACTCCCCAGATGGGCTGAGGGTGTGAGCGGTCATCTGGTCACCACCTCAGGCGGCGACGAACTCGTCATGCCTGCGCATCCACGTGGGGTAGGCCGGCTCACCCTCGTCGCGGCCCCGCGGCGTACGGTCGAGGATGCCGTAGTAGGTCATGACCACCTCGAGGCCCCGGGCGGTGCTGGCGTAGGTGAGATACACGTCGCCGTCGTGGAGCGTGAAGACGCTCAGGCCCGGCCGCTGTCTCATGTAGCCCGCCGGGTCGGTCCCGCAATCGGCGGCGTTCTGCGCGACGATCGGCGGCGCGTCCGGCACCCACGCGCTCGCCTGCTCGCGGGAGAGGGAATGCTCGAAGTCGGAGTTGAAGTCGCTCTCGTGGCTCGAGGCCCAGGCGAAGCTCCAGCCGAGCTTCTCCTTCTCGGCCGCCAGCTTCTCCACCGGCGCCTGGGAGACGGCGATCATCGTCGTGTCGCGCGCCTTGAGCTGCTCCAGCACGCCGTTGAAGCTGTCGGCGATCGACGAGCAGACGGGGCAGCCGTGGTCGTACTCGGGGCCGAACATGAAGTGGTAGATGACCAGCTGCGAGCGGCCGTCGAACAGCTCCTCCAGCGTCCTGGGTCCCGCCTCGGTCTGCAGCGTGTAGCTCTTGTCCACCGGCAGCCAGGGCAGCTCGCGTCGCGCGCGGGCCAGCTCGTCGGCGAGGTGGGTGTGCTCCTTCTCGCGCACGAGAAGCTCCTGGCGGGCGGCCAGCCACTCCTCGCGGTCCACGATCTGGGGGGTGTCCATGGTGCGTCTCCTGTCTTTCATTCTCTAGTTGTCGCTAGCTGCCGATCCGGAAGGTGTCACCGGTCTCCAGCAGGGTCTTGAGCCGCGAGAGCACCCTCGGCCAGCCGTTGGCCACGAGGCCGGCCGCGGTGCTCTGCACCGGGAAGCCGTCATGCACCACGGTCAGCTTCACCGCGCTGCCCGCCGGCTCGAGCTCGAAGGTCACCTTGGACCGCGGCTCGCCCGCCGCCGCCGCGAACACGTCCTCGCTCACCTCCGCCGCCCGGGCCAGCTCGGGGGTGAAGGTGTGCCACGTGTAGGACAGCCGTCGGGGCGGGTCGGATTCGAGCACCACCTGCTCGGGGTTGGCGACCCGGACTCCGAACAGGTTCCAGACCATCTCCGAGCCCGGCTCCCAGTCGGTCTCGAACGCGGCGTTCCAGTAGCGCTCGGTGAAGGCGGGGCTGGTCAGCGCCTCCCACAGGCGCTCGGGGGTGGTCTGGATGTAGGTGGTGTAGACGAACGAGGGTTTCTCCATAGACGGGTTCTCCAGTGCGTGTTTGAGGTCAGCCAGCGCGTCGACCCGCGGCTGCTCGTAGCGGTTGATCCAGCGCTCGGAGATGTCGGTGATCGGCGAGGGGTTGAGGTAATGCAGCTTCTCGCGGCCCCGCCACACCGTCGTGACGAGGTTGGCCTCCTCGAGCACGGCCAGGTGCTTGCTCACCGACTGGCGGGCCATGTCCATGTCCGCGCACAGCTCGCGCAGGGTCTGCCCGCTGCGAGCGTTGAGACTGTCCAGTAGGCGCCGGCGCCCCCGGTCGGCGAGCGCCCGGAACACGACGTCCATCGCTGGTTGGTCAGGATAGGCAGCCATCTAGCTGCACGATTATAGGCAGCCGTCTGGCTGCATGTCAAACGCCACCGCGCGGTCGCCGTCGCGTACGCCGCCTCCACCAGGCACACCGCCGGCCTCTGGTAGCGTCGCCGCCCGGTGAGCGCGATTCCGGAGCCCGGCGGCGCCGTGCCGCCGCTTCACTGGTGGACGGCGCGAGAACTTGCCGGCGCCCTCCGCCGCCGGGAGCTGTCGACGCGCGAGGTCGTCGCCTGGCACCTGGACCGGATCGCCGAGGTCAACCCGCGCCTGAACGCGATCGTCAGCCTGCGCCCGGAGGGCGCGCTGGCGGAGGCCGAGGCCGCGGATCGCCGGGCCGCGGCCGGCGAGCCGCTGGGCCCGCTGCACGGGCTGCCCATCGCGATCAAGGACCTGGAGGACACGGCCGGGATCCGCACCACCTATGGCTCCGTCGCCTTCGCCGAGCACGTCCCCGAGGCCGACTGCCTGCTGGTGGCGCGCCTGCGTGCGGCGGGAGCGATCGTGGTGGGCAAGACCAACACGCCCGAGTTCGGGGTCGGATCGCACACTTTCAACGACGTGTTCGGCGCCACGCGCAACCCCTGGGCGCTGGACCGCTCCCCCGGCGGCAGCAGCGGCGGTGCAGGGGCGGCGCTCGCTGCCGGGCTGCTGCCCATCGCCGACGGGTCTGACCACGGCGGCAGCATCCGCAACCCCGCCTCGTTCAACAATGTCGTCGGGCTGCGGCCGACGCCGGGGCTGGTGCCCGACAGCGGTCCCGGCGACGTGTGGGACACGGCGTCCGTGGTCGGTCCGATGGCGCGAACGGTCGGCGATCTGGCGCTGATGCTCACCGCCATCAGCGGACCGGACCCCGAGAGCCCGCTGTCTCACGGCGACCCGGCGGCGTTCGCCGGCGAGCTGAGCGGCGACCTGGCCGGGCTGCGCGTGGCCTGGTGCCCCGACCTGGGCGGGCTGCCGGTCGAGCCCGAGGTGCTGGCTGTACTCGACGAGGCCCGCGGGCGGCTCGTCGCGCTCGGCTGCGAGGTGCAGGACGTGGAGCTTGATCTCAGCCGTGCGGACGAGGCGTTCGAGACGCTGCGGGCGCTCGCCTTCGCGCGCGGGTTTGGCCCCAGCCTCGGCGCGCTACGCGGGATCGCCAAGGACACGCTGATCTGGAACATCGAACAGGGCCTCGCCCTCGATGCCCCCGCGATCGCCCGTGCCATGATCGCCAGGTCCGAGGTCTTCACCACCGTGGCCCGCCTCCTGCAGCGCTTCGACGTGCTCGCCGCACCCTCGGCCCAGGTGGTCCCGTTTCCGATCGAGCAGGAGTACCCCACCGAGGTCGCCGGCGTGGCCATGCCGCACTATCTGGGGTGGATGCGGGCGTGCTCCCGGATCACCGTCTGTGCGCACCCGGTGGCGGCAGTGCCCGCTGGCTTCACCGCCGACGGCCTGCCGGTGGGACTGCAGCTCGTGGGCCGGTATCGCCGCGACCGGCGCCTGCTCGAGCATGCCGCCGCGTGGGAGGCCGCCAGCGGGCTCACGCAGCGCCACCCGCCCGTGGACTGACCCCGCCGGGACGGACAGGCGTTGAGTTTCGCCGGGCAAGGTCAAGGCCGGGGCCCGATCTCCCGACATCCGAAGGGTGAGTCAGATCCGCACCCGACTGCCCGTCGGCGTCGTTCTGCTGCTTGGCGCGCTGATTCCGACGCTGCTCCTTGCTCTCTCCGGCACGGATATGTTCATGGTCGCCCCATGGCTGCACATCGCCGTGGTCGGCGTGGCCGGCGCCCTGGCCATGGCGGCGTCGGTCGCGATGTCGGTCATCGCCATGCGCCGCAACGATGTCCATGCCGTCTGGCTTGGCATGGGGTTCTCGGTGATGGCGACGCTGCTCGTCATCCACGCGCTGGCGACGCCGGGGATCATCCTGCCGATGAACGGGCTGGTCCAGATCGCCGGAGCCCTCAACCTGCCGGTCGGCGGGATGATCCTGGCCGCATCCGGGGTCTCGGCGCTGCGCCGCCCGCACCGGATCAAGCTCCTGCTCGGACTCCAGCTGGCCCTCGTCGGCGAGCTGGCGCTGGCCGGGGCGCTGATCCTCGTGTCCGCGCCGGTGATCCCGTCCGTCCCGTCGCCTTCATCGCTCTCGGCCAACGTGATCTTCGTCCTCGCGGCCAGCCCCCTGGCCCTGCTCGCGTGGCGGGCCGCCCGGACGTTTCTGCTCACCCGCCGCCGCGCGGACCTCATCGTGGCCAACGGCGTCGTGTGGCTGATCGGCGCGCAGTACGGCCTGCTCCACTTCTCATGATGCAGGCGGGCTTCTGGGCGGCTCACATCCTCGAGGTCGGCGGCATCGGGATGGTCGCCATCCCCGCCGCGCTCGATCTCCGGCACGCCGTCGGCTCGCGCCCGCTGGCCGGCGACCTGCGCGCCAGCGACCTGGTGGAGCACGAGGAGGCGTTCCTGGGTGGCCGGGTCCGCGCCATCCTGGTGCGGCTGGGCGAGAAGGACCCGTCCACCGAGGGGCATACGCGGCGCGTCGCGCTGCTGGCGGTGGCGATCGGCGAGCGCCTCGGCTTCCCGAGGGCCGGCTGCGTCAGCTCGCTCTCGGCGGCCTGCTGCATGACGTCGGCAAGCTCTCGGTCCCCAACGAGATCCTCAACAAGCCGGGCCGGCTCACCGACGCGGAGTTCGCCGAGATCCGTCGCCACCCCGGCGCGGACGCCAGCTCCTGAACGAGCTCGGGGGTTCCCCGCCTCGTCCTGGACCTGGTGGAGTCACACCACGAGCGCCTCGACGGCGACGGCTATCCCAACCACGTCTCCGCCGCCGAGCTCGACCTCGCCGTGCGCGTCCTCACCGTCGCCGACGTGTACGACGCGCTCACCGCGACCGCGTCTACCGCGAGGCCTGGCCGTCCGAGCGCGCCCTGGCGCTGCTGGATGAGGAGGCCGGTCGCGCCTTTGACCCGGCGTGCGTCGGCGCCCTGCGCGAGATCGTCGCCGTCGAGCAGCCGGGCCTTGCTCACACCGGTGGCGCGCGCGGACCGGATCGCCCCGCACGTGCCGTGCCCGGCCGCTCGTACGCGGCGTCCCCGTGTAGCATCCGGCGGCCTAGCTGCGCAATCCCACCGCGCTTGACGCGGTCTGCGGCGACGACGTAGGTTGCCCACAGCAGTTGGCGCTCGCGTGCGCGAGCGTTGGGAAGCGACCGCTTCGGGGGTGTGGTCATGCCGTCACTGAGTGGGAACACGGCGATCGACGTCGCCATCGGGCTGGCCTTCGTCTACCTGTTGTTCAGCGTCCTGTGCTCCGCGGTCCAGGAGGCAATCGCCGGGCTGCTGGACATGCGCGCGGCGACGCTCGAGGCCGGCCTGCGCAACATGCTCGAGGACAACGGGGACCGCGGACCGCGGGCGCTCCCATCTCGGTTCGCCCCATCGCGTATCCGCAGGCGGACCGGGACCCTGAGGTCAAGGGCGCGAACCGCGACCGCTGGACCCCGACAACCCGGCCAAGAAGATCTCGCTGCTCGACGAGATCCTCGGCCACGGGCTCGTCCGCACGACCTACACCAGCAGCAAGCTGCTGTTCAGGCGAAGCGGCGGGGCCCTCCTATCTGCCCTCGCGGACCTTCGCGCTGGCCCTGCTCGACATCGTCACCCCGTCCAACGGCAACGATCCGATCGAGAAGGTCCGCGACGCGATCGAGAAGTCCACCCTCATCCCCGAGGGGACCAAGAGCACGCTGCTGTCGCTGGCGACCGGGGCGGTCAAGGACCGCGACGAGTATCGCCTCGAGATCGAGCACTGGTTCGACAGCACGATGAGCCGCGTGTCGGGCTGGTACAAGCGCAAGACCCAGATCATCATCTGCGTCCTGTCGTTCGTGGTCGCCGTCGGGCTCAACGTCAACACCGTGAGCATCGCCGACCGTCTCATCAACGACGACGGGCTCCGCGCCGCCCTGGTGCAGTCCGCGACGAACACAGCCGCCAAGCCCGGGGAGACGGTCTCGAAGGTCGCGGGCCAGATCCAGAGCCTCGGCCTCCCGATCGGCTGGAGCAAGAAGCCGGGCGACCCGGCGCGGGTGAGCCTCACCAACCATTGGGGGCGGGCGATCGGCGGCTGGCTGATCACCTTCCTGGCCCTCTCGCTGGGGGCGCCGTTCTGGTTTGACGCGCTGGGCAAGATCGCCGGGGTGCGGGCGACCGGACCGCCGGCGAAGCCGGCCGCCGGCACCTCGGGCGCGAGCTGACCTACAGCGGTCAGGTGGCCGCGCTGTGGGCGACCGGGATGCCGGTCTCCGGGAGGACGTTGCCGAACTGCACAAGCTCGCCATAGAACGCCGGATCGAAGCCGGGCGCGAGCGCCGAACTCGACGGGCCAGGACGCGGCTTCGGCCGGGGTCTGGGCGGGCTCATGTCGTCAAACCAGGGGCGCGACGCGTCCGTGTCGATGAGTCCGGGACACAGCGCCATCAGCAGTCTGCCCTCGGCGAGATCGGTCTCCCGGCGCTCGCCGGCCAGTGCGCGAACCGCCGCGACCTGCGCCACCTTTGACGGGATGTTGAGCCACCGCCCGTAGCCGTCGTCCTCCTCGCGGCCGTCGTGAACCGCCTGGCGCCAGTCGGCGACGAGCGCGTCGACGGCCTCCAGGTCGGCGGTGGCCGCATCGGCGAAGCGGCCCGTGACCCGGGGGTCGAGTTTGTCCAAGGTGCCGAGCGCGCTGGCGACGATGATCAGCCGCCCGCCCGGGCGCAGGCGCGGCGCGAAGGCCCGCAGGATGCGGGTCGTGGCGAGGTTGCTGGTCTCTGCGACCGCGTCGACCTCATCGGCCGGCTCGGCGTCGGGGCTCATCCGCGCGGTGGCGTTGGCGAAGACGATGTCGACCTCGCCGAGCTCGTCGGCGAGCGCGGCGATGGCGGTGCCGTCGCGGACGTTCAGCACACGCCCCTCGACGTGCGCGACCGCCGGTCCGGCGGTCGACCGCGGCGGCCGCCGCCTCCACGCGCTCGCGATCGCGGCCGGTGAGCAGGACGCGGTCCTGCGGCTGCATGCGGGCGGCCAGTCCCTCGACGAGGGCGCGGCCGAGCCCCTGGTTGGCACCTGTGACAAGAGCGATACGAGATGTAGTCATGGCTTGAATCTAGTTCTCGATCGCCATGCTGTAAACGAGAATGCAGAACAGCTACCATGCGTAATCAGCATGCCTTCAGCTGATGTCTCGCCGACCGGGCTGCGCGTTCTGCGCGAGGTGGCACAGGCGGGCTCGTTCTCCGCTGCCGCCGGATCCCTCGGATACACGCAGTCGGCCGTCTCGCGGCAGGTGGCGACGCTCGAGGCCGTCACCGGACGGAGGCTGTTCGAGCGCGGCCGCCACGGCGTCACCCTCACGACTGCGGGCGCCCGCCTGCTGGCCAGCGCGGTCCGGGTTCTCGACGACCTCGACGGTGCGCTGCGCGAGCTGAGCGGCGGGGAGGCCACGGTCGGGCCGGTGCGTCTGGGTGCGTTCGCGACGCCGCCGCTGCGTTCGTGCCCCGGGCCCTGGCCTCGCTCCCCAGCGAGCTGAGGGTGACGCTGCGGAGGGGACCACGCCCGCCCTCACGCGCGCCCTGCGCGCGGGCACCCTCGACCTCGCCGTCCTCGCCCAGGGGCCGCCCTTCCGTCCACCCGACGCGGAGTCCCCGCAGCTCGAGCTCATCGCGTTGTCGAGCGCGAGCTGGTCCTCGGGGTGCCGGCACGTCATCCGTTCGCGAGCAAGGGCGTGGTCGACGTTGAGCAGCTCGAGGGCCAGATCTGGGTGGCGAGCCGATCGGACGCGGGGGAGTCCCTGCTCGGCGTGTGGCCCGGCCTGGCCGAGCGCCCCCAGGTCCGCTACGTCGTGCGCGATTGGCTGGCCAAGCTCCAGATCGTGGGCCGGCCTGGCCATCACAACTCTGGCCCCGATGACGCGCGACGTGCTCGGAGACGGCGTCGCCATCGTCGCGGTCCGCGGCGAGCCGCGGGAGATGCGGCGCCTGGTCCTGGCTCGCCGCCCCGGGCTGCTCGAGGGCGCCGCCGCGCGGGTGGCCGACGCGCTCATCGCCGCCGCTCGCACCTGAACCGCGCGTGGGGAGATACGCTCGCGCGGCCAACGAACAGAGGGAGCAGCCAGCGTGAGTTCATCTGACCTTTCGACGTGACCGGCTTCGGCGTGATCGTCACCGGGGGAGGCAGCGGCCTCGGTCTCGCCTACGGAGAGGCGCTGGCGTCACACGGGGCACGGGTCACGCTCATCGACCTCGACGAGGCCGCGCTTCAGCAGCACGTGGCCCGGCTCACGGCTGAGGGGCTCGACGTCCGGGGCGCGGTGGCCGACGTGACCGACCACGCGGCGCTTGACCGCGCGATCGACGGCGCCGCCGAGGCCTACGGCCGGCTCGACGTCGCCTTCGCCAACGCCGGCATCGATCCCGGCGTCGGTTT
>CAWHOH010000009.1:0-87977 GCA_963830945.1 uncultured Actinomycetota bacterium
TGGTCGGCCGCGTAGCGCTTGGCGAAGTCGTCGCGCTCCAGGATCTGGCTCACGGTGGCGGTCCGCATCAGCGTGAAGAGATCGGCCATCGACATGTCCAGCCACTCGCCGTTGAAGCGGACCTCGAGCCGATCGGGGCTCGGATCCAGCACCTTGAGCGCCTGTTCCTGGAACGTGCGCGGCGTTGGCGTCGATCTGTGCTCCATCGAGCACCGGGCGCTGCTCGAGCGGCCGCTGGGATCGCCCACGCGCGCGGTGTAGTCCCCCACGATCAGCACCACCCGATGGCCCAGATCCTGAAACTCGCGCAGCTTCTGGAGCACGACGGTGAAGCCGAGGTGGATGTCGGAGGCGGTGGGGTCGATGCCGAGCTTCACCCGCAGCGGGCGGCCCTCGGCCAGCTTGCGTTGCAGGCCGCCCTCGGGCAGGCAATCGACCGTGTTACGGGCAAGGAAACGCGCCGTCTCGGCGGCGCCGCCGGACGTGTCCTGGTGGGCGGGCTCCATCGGACCCGATGCTAGACTCTCGCCGCCGCCTGGGAAGCCCCGTCCGTCCTGAGTTACGCTGGGCTTTCCGCCACAGCCGCAGCGCCTTTGCCACGGTCGGCCACCGGCGCCGACCTCGATCGCATGAGCGACGACGACGACAACATCCGCGAGCCGAGGGACCCCAGAGCTCCGATCCCGTTCGCGCCGCCCAAACGCCGGCTGTTGCGCCGTCGGGACGGCCGCCGGCGCAAGCCCAAGGTCCGCAAGCTGCGGTTGTTCTGGATCCTCTTCGGCCTCGGGGCCCTCGCCGTCGTGTCGACGATCTTCGGGATGATGATGGCCGTCGCCTCCGACCTGCCCCAGATCGAGAACCCGCCGAGTACAAGCACCTGGGCGCCAACTCCTATCTGTACGACGATCACTGGCGCAAGATCGGCGTCCTCCAGCCGCCCAACAACGAGGTCATCGACACCTTCCCGCGGCTCGGGCCGTACATGCGCAAGGCGATCGTCGCCGTCGAGGACAAGCGGTTCTGGTCTGACCCCGGCGTGGACATCAAGGGCATCGCACGCGCCTTCGTGGCCGACGTGACCGGGGGCGCGCGCCAGGGGGCATCGACGATCGCCCAGCAGTTCGTCAAGAACGCCCTGGCCGCCGAGGGCAATCGCACCGTCTTCGAGAAGCTCCGCGAGGCGGCGCTGGCCTATCACCTCACGCGCAAGTGGCCCAGGACCCAGATCCTGGACGAGTACCTCAACTCCATCTACTTCGGCAACGGTGCCTACGGCGCCGAGTTCGCCGCACGGGTGTACTTCGGCAAGGCCCTCCACTACGCCCGACCGCCGCCGGTGTCGGAAGCACGGCGGCTGCGGCGACTCTCCGCTGCCCTCCTGCTCCTCACAGCTCAACCCGGCCCAGGCCGCGCTGCTGGCCGGGATGGTGGCCAACCCGAGCGCGTTCAACCCACTCCAGCCGAGACGCGACACGCAGCCTGGGTGCGGCGCGATCTGGTGCTCAAGGACATGCTGGGCATTGGCCGCATCACCGGACCCAGTACCGCGAGTACCGCAACTCGCCGCTGCCGACCGAGAACGACATCGAGCAGCCCGAGGAGCCGCCGGCGGCGCCGTACTTCACCAGCTGGGTCGGCCCCCAGGTGGTCACCGCGATGGAGCGCGGCCACGTCTCACCGAGCATCGCGGGTTACCGCGCCTACTACGGTGGCCTGAAGATCCGCACCACCATCGACCTGCCGATGCAGCAGGCCGCGGAGCGGGTGATCTCACAGGACCTGAGCGGGACCGACATGCCCGCCGCATCCCTGGTGGCAATCGACAACCGCACCGGCCAGGTGCGCGCGATGGTCGGCGGTCCGCTCGTCAACGGCCAGGAGGACTACGCGAAGTACCCCTTCAACCTGGCCACCGAGGGCTTTCGCCAGCCCGGGTCGGCGTTCAAGCCGTTCACGCTGGCGGTGGCGCTCCAGCATGGCTACGGCCCGAGCTCCGTGTTTGACTCCAAGCCGCTTGACCTGATCGTCCCCAACAGCGGCGGCAAGGAGCACTACATGGTCAAGAACTTCGGCAACCAGTACTCGGGGCCGATCAACCTCGCTTCCGCCACGATCGTCTCTGACAACAGCGTCTTCACCCAGCTCGGCCTCTCTCCCGGAGTCGGGACCAGGAACATCTCCCGGATGGCCACGGCGATGGGCATTCGCTCGCCCGTCTCGACCAACCTCGCGATGATCATCGGGGGGCTCAAGCAGGGCGTCACCACACTGGACATGGCCCATGCCTACGAGACGATCGCCACCGGCGGCCTGCGCGTGCACGCACCCGGGCTCGGTGCCCCCAACGAGGGCCCGATCGGCATCGCCCAGATCCAGTGCCCGGACATCAAGTGCCGCGGCAAGAGCGACCTGTACGCCACGCCCCGCTACCGCCGTGTCCTTCCCGCCGCCACGGCCGCGGTCATCCACGAGCTGCTCCAGGGCGTGGTGGCCCACGGGACCGGGACCTCGGCGGCGATCTCCGGGGTCGACGTCGCGGGCAAGACCGGCACCACCTCGAACTACGGTGACGCGTGGTTCGTGGGCTGGACGCCGCAGATCACCACCGCGGTGTGGGTCGGCTACCCGAACAAGCTCGTCCCGATGACCACCCTCTACAACGGCCAGCCCGTCGAGGGCGGAACCTTCCCGGCCAACATCTGGCACGACTTCATGGTCGAGGCCCTGCAGATCGGGGCGACGGAGGCCCAGCAGTTCGGCTCCCACCACAAGAAGAACGCGTCGGGCACCGGTACCGGCACCATCAGCTCCAGCGACACCGGGACCGGCGTCAGCACCAGCGCCACGCCCAGCGGCAGTACCGGCACCACCGGCGGCACGGGCGGCGCGGGTGCGGGCACGTCCACCAACGGCGGCGCCACCGGGGGCGGCACGGGCACCACCGGGGGCGGGACCGGCGGAGGCACCGGCGGAACCGGCGGAGGCACGGGAGGCGGAACTGGTGGAGGCACCGGCGGCGGGACCGGCGGAGGCACCGGCGGCGGAACTGGTGGAGGCACCGGCGGCGGGGCCAGCGGCGGCGGCGGCGGGCGGCGAGCGGCGGCGGCGGCGGCCCGGCGGGGGCGGCAGGCGGCGGCCGGCGCGCGGGGGCGGCGCGCGGCCGGCGGCCCGGGCGCAGGCCGCGGCGACACGCCGGACCGGCCGCGACACGAAGCGGCTTCCGGCGGCGAGAAACCGCCACGGTAGGTCGGCGGCCTTGGTGATGCCGACGCGGACGTCGATGTCGACGGCGACGTCGCGCCAGGCGCGCGGGCGGTCCGAGAACACCACCGGGCCGCGCAGGAGATCGGTGTCGTTGAGCTCCAGGCCGATGCCCAGCGCCTGGGTGAGCTTGCCGGGCCCCGAGCACAGCTGGCGCACCTCCTCCACCCCACGCCGCTCGCGCATGTGGTCGATCCCCTCCACGGGCTCCAGCGCGCGGATGAGCACCGCGGCGCCCACGCCCGCGGGCTCGCAGACCGCGTTGAGCAGCGAGTGCACGCCGTAGGAGAAGTACACGTAGGCGCGCGCGGGTGGCCCGAACAGCGTCCGCGTCCGCGGGGTCAGGCCGATGAAGGCGTGCGAGGCGGGCTCGGAGTCGTGGTAGGCCTCGGTCTCGACGATCACCCCGGCGGTGTCCTCGTGGGTGACGACGCAGCCCACGAGGGCGCGCGCAACCTCCAGCACCGGGCGGTCAAAGAAGGCGCGGTTCACCGCAGTGCCGTGCGGGCGCGCTCCAGCTGCTCGCGCACACGCTGAAGCGACGTCCCGCCCTCTGACACCTTGGTCTCCAGCCACGCTCCGTCCTGGAGCAGGCTGTAGAACTCCTCGTCGAGCGCGGGCGACTGCGCCGTCAGCTCCTCCGGCGTGAGATCCGAGAGCAGCCTGCCGGCGTCCAGGGCCTGGCGCACGAGCCCGGCCACCACGCCGTGGGCCTCGCGGAAGGGGACGCCGCGGCGCACGAGCAGGTCGGCGATGTCGGTGGCGGCCAGGAACTGGTCGGCCGCCGCCGCGGCCAGGCGCTCACGCTTGAAGGTGATGGTGCCGAGCATGCCCGTGGCGGCGTCCAGGCACAGCTCGAGCGTGTCCGAGGAATCGAACAGCGGCTCCTTGTCCTCCTGCATGTCCTTGTTGTAGGTGAGCGGGAGCCCGTGCATCACCCCGTGCAGCGCCACCAGGTTGGAGACCAGCCGCGGAGCCTTGGCCCGCAGCAGCTCCGCGGCGTCGGGGTTCTTCTTCTGGGGCATGATCGACGAGCCCGACGCCCACGCGTCTGACACCTCGCAGAACCCGTACTCCTCGGTGGACCACAACACGATCTCGCCGCCCAGCCGCGACAGGTGAGTGGCGCACGTCGCCGCGGCCGCGAGGTAGTCGAGCACGAAGTCGCGGTTGGAGACGGCGTCGACGGAGTTCTCGGCCACGCCGGAGAAGCCCAGCGCCGAGGCCACCGCCTGGCGGTCGGTGTCGAAGTTGACGCCGGCCAGCGCCCCGGCGCCCAGGGGCAGGCGGCCGGTGGCGGCCACGACGGCCTCGAAGCGGCGCGTGTCGCGCACCACCATCCAGAAGTAGGCCAGGAGGTGGTGGCTGAGGTAGATCGGCTGGGCGCGCTGCATGTGGGTGTAGCCCGGGATCGGCCAATCCAGGTGGCGCTCGGCCAATTCCACCAGCGTGTGGCCGAGACGTCCGAGCCGCTCCAGGGCCTCGTGGGCGTGCGCACGCACGAACATGGCGACGTCGGTGGCCACCTGGTCGTTGCGCGACCGCGCGGTGTGCAGACGGCCGCCGACCCGCCCGACGATCTCGGTGACGCGACGCTCGATGGCCATGTGGATGTCCTCGTCGCCGTCGGCGAACGGGAAGGTCCCGTCGGTGAGCTCCTGGCGCACCTGCTCCAGGCCGCGCCGCAGCTCGGCTCCGTCGGCCTCGGAGATGATGCCCTGGGCCGCGAGCATGGCGGCGTGGGCGATCGACTGGTCAACGTCGTAGGGGCTCGCCGCCAGTCAAAGCCGATCGAATCGTTGAGGCGGCGAAAGCCGGCGTCCTGGGGTTCGGCGAACCGCGACATCGCGGCCCCCTCAGCGCCCCAGGACCGCGCGCAGCCCGCCGGCCACGCGCTCGACCTGGCCCTCGGTCATCGTGGGGAAGAACGGCAGCGCGATCGAGCGCGAGGCCACGTCCTCGCAGACGGGGAACTCGCCCTCGCGATGACCGAGCTCGCGGTAGAACGACATGAGATGGATGGCGGGAAAGTACGGCTTGCTCGGGTATCGACCGTTCCGCCATCGCACGAACGACGTCGTCGCGAGCAGGCTCTCGCGGGAGCTGGACGACGAACACGAACCAGCCGCGCCGGTTACCGCCGGTGTCACGGCACGGCAGCGTCCAGACCCTCGATCCCGGCCAGGGCCTCGCGGTAGAGCTCGGCCACCCGGGCCCGTCCGGCCAGCATGTCCTCCAGGCGCTCGAGCTGGGCCAGCCCCAGCGCGCAGGCGAGCTCGGACAGGCGGTAGTTGAAGCCCAGCCGGTCGTGGTCGAGCCAGCCCATGTCGGGCGCGCGGCCCTGGTTGCGCTCGGAGTCCAGGCGCTCCTTGATCGCGGCCTCGGAGGTGGTGACGACCCCGCCCTCGCCGGTGGTGAGCTGCTTGTTGGCGTAGAAGCCGAACACCGCCTGGTGCGGGCGCCCGCCGACGGCCACGCCGTCGGCGTAGGCGGCGCCCAGCGCCTCACAGGCGTCCTCCACGATCGGCAGACCGAGCCGCTCCAGCGCCGGCATGTCGGCGGGATAGCCGAACACGTGCACCGGCAGCAGCGCCGTCGTCCGGGGCGTCACGGCGGCGGCCACGGCCTCGGGATCGACACAGAGCGTGACGGGATCGATGTCGGCGAACACCGGGCGCGCCCGCTCGTAGAGCACCACGTTGGCCGAGGCCACGAAGGAGAAGGGCGACGTGATCACCTCGTCGCCGTCGCTCACCCCGACGGCTCGCAGCGCCAGATGAAGGCCCGCGGTCCCGCTCGACACCGCCACTCCGTAGTGCGGCGCCGAGGCGCGCCGCGAAGGCGCGCTCGAACTGGCCCAGCAGCGGCCCCAGCGAGAGCTGGCCGGAGCGGAGCACCGCCAGCACCCGCTCCTCCTCCTCGGGGCCGAGGATCGGACGGGCGAGCGGGATCTGCTCGACGCTGGTGCCGGCCGCGAGCTCGGTCACGAGCTTTGCGGCGCGGCGGCCGCGCCGCCCGGAAGGCGACCGCGGCTCGGTGGCTGCATCCCGAACTCCAGCGAGTCGACCAGCGCCTCCCACGAGGCCTCGATCACATTCTCCGACACGCCGATCGAGCCCCACACCTTCTCGCCGTCAGAGACGTCGAGCAGCACCCGGGTGACCGCGTCGGTGCCCTTGGTCTCGTCGAGGATGCGGACCTTGAAGTTGACCAGCTCGATGTCGCGCAGGTGGGGATAGATCTCCACCAGCGCCTCGCGCAGCGCCTTGTCCAGGGCGTGGACCGGGCCGTTGCCCTCGGCGGTGCGCACGTAGCGCTCCCCGCCGACCCAGATTTTGATCGTCGCCTCGGTCTCGACCCTGCCGTCGGCGCGCTTCTCCACGATCGAGCGCCAGGACTCCAGCCGGAACAGCGGCTCGTAGTCGCCGGTCTCCTTGCGCAGGAGGAGCTCGAAGGAGCCGTCGGCGGCCTCGTAGTGATAGCCGCGGTGCTCGAGCTCCTTGACGCGCTCCACCACGTGGCTGGCCACGGCGTCGTCGAGCTCGATGCCCGCGTCGCGCGCGCGTGACTGGACCGTGCCCTTGCCCGACAGCTCGGAGATGAGCATCTCGCGGTGGTTGCCGACGATCTCGGGCTCGATGTGCTCGAACGTGGCTGGGTCGGCGCTCACTCCCGCGACGTGCATTCCGCCCTTGTGGGCGAACGCGTTGCGGCCCACGTAGGCCGCGTCGGGATCGGGCGTGAAGTTCAACAGCTCGGCGATGTAGTTGGCCGTCGGGGTGAGCGAGGCCAGCTGGGAGTCGGTGAGGCACTCGTAGCCGAGCTTGAGCTGGAGGTTGGGGATGATCGAGATGAGGTTGGCGTTGCCGCACCGCTCGCCGTAGCCGTTCATCGTCCCCTGGACGTGGGTGGCCCCGGCCATCACTCCCGCCAGCGCCGTGGCCACCCCGCAGCCGGCGTCGTCGTGGGTGTGGATGCCGACCCGCACCCCGGAGCCGACCGACGCGACCACGTCGGTCATGGCGGTGCCGATCAGGTGCGGCAGCGTGCCGCCGTTGGTGTCACAGCAGACCACGGTCTCGGCGCCGGCCTCGGCGGCGGCGCGCAGGCACGCGCAGCGCGTAGTCGCGGTCGTCGGCGTAGCCGTCGAAGAAGTGCTCGGCGTCGTAGATGACCCGCTTGCCCTGCGCCACCAGGAAGGCGACGGACTCGGCGATCATCCGCAGGTTCTCGTCGCGATCGACCTTGACGACCTTCTCCAGATGCAGGCCCCAGGTTTTGCCCACCAGCGTGCACACGGGGGCAAAGCACTCGGCGATCACGCGCAGGGCCGGGTCGGCGTCGGCCGCCACCCCGCGCCGGCGGGTCATCCCGAAGGCGCAGATCTGGGCGTGCGTGAACGACTCGCCCGCCAGCAGGCCGAAGAGCTCCAGCTCCTTGGGATTGGAGCTGGGGAACCCCGCCTCGATGAGGTCCAGGCCCAGCTCGTCGAGGCGGTGAGCGACGCGCAGCTTCTCGCCCGCCGACAGCGACATGCCCTCCCCCTGCATCCCGTCGCGCAGGGTGGTGTCATAGAGCTCGATCCGCGTGCTCATGGGGCCGCGCTGCGGGACGGGACCTTGACCACGTCCAGCCACTCCCGGTAGCGCGCGTCGCGACCGTGCAGCGCGTCGACGAACACGGTCTGGACCGCACGGGTCACCGGTCCCGCGACCCCCTCGCCGATGCGGTGGTCGTCGATCTCGCGCACCGGCACCATCTCGGCGGCGGTGCCTGACAGGAACACCTCGTCGGCGAGGTAGAGCTCGGCGCGGGCCAGATCGCGCTCCACCACCTCGTAGCCGAGGTCGCGGGCGATCTGCATGATCGACTTGCGGTTGATGCCGTCGAGGATGCCGGCGGTCTGCGGCGGCGTGAGGATCACCCCGTCGCGCACCGCGAAGATGTTCTCGCCGGTCCCCTCGCACACGAAGCCGCGGCTGTCGAGCAGGATCGACTCCTCGTAGCCGGCCTTCACCGACTCGACCTTGGCCAGCACGCTGTTGAGGTACTGCCCGGAGGCCTTGGCGTGCGGGATGAGCGAGTCCGAGGAGATGCGCCGCCAGCTGGACACCTTGGCGCGGATGCCGCGGGTCGCCGAGTCCGCGCCGAGGTAGGCGCCCCACGGCCACACCGCGATCGACACGCTCACCTCGCAGTCGAGCGGGTTGAGGCCCATCTGGCCGTAGCCGCGGTAGACGATCGGGCGGATGTAGCAGGCGGGCAG
Organism: uncultured Actinomycetota bacterium; assembly: GCA_963830945.1. Lineage (GTDB taxonomy): Bacteria > Actinomycetota > Thermoleophilia > Solirubrobacterales > Solirubrobacteraceae > Palsa-465. The sequence continues at coordinate 8,528 of CAWHOH010000009.1, forward strand.
GCCGTTGGCGGCGATCAGCTCATGGGTGGCGCTGCGCAGCTCCTGGAGCGTGTACGGGATCGGCATGTAGTAGAGCTCCGCCGACGCGAACAGCCGCTTGAGATGGTCGTGGTGGCGGAAGATCGCCGGGCCCTCGGGCGTCTCGTAGGCGCGCTCGCCCTCAAAGACGCCGGTCCCATAGTGCAGCCCGTGGGTCAGTACGTGGATCTTCGCGTCCTCCCAGGCAACGAGTTCTCCGTTGTGCCAGATGAGGTCGGCTTGTTCCACGACTGGTCCTTTCAGTTGAAAATGCCGGCGGTGCGGCTCGGGCGGGGTGGGTAGGACTACAGGTGTCTAAGGACTTCCCGGGTGGCTTGAGCGGTCGTCGCCTCGCCCCCCAGATCGGGCGTGCGCAGCCCCTCGGACAGCGCACGATCGACCGCCGATTCTACCGCCGCGGCCTCGTTTTCCAGGGCGAATCCGTGCCGGAGCATCATCGCCGCCGAGAGGAACATGGCCAGCGGATTGGCGATCCCCTTGCCCGCGATGTCGGGCGCGGAGCCGTGGACGGGCTCGAATACGCCCGGGGGTGGCGTCGGGATGGGTGGGTGGGAATGTATTCCGAGCGAGGCGCTGGGCAGCATGCCGAGGGAGCCGGTGAGCATCGCCGACTCGTCGGAGAGGATGTCCCCGAACATGTTCTCGGTGACGATGACCTCGAAGTGGCGCGGCGCCGACACAAGCTTCATGGCCGCGTTGTCCACGAGCAGGTGCTCGAGCTCGATGTTGGGGAACTCGGCCGCGTGCAGCTCGCGGATCACCTCGCGCCACAGGCGGCTGGTCTCCAGCACGTTGGCCTTGTCGACACTGGTCACGCGCGAGCGCGCCGCGCCGAAGGCCACCCGGCCGATGCGCACGATCTCCTCCCGGGTGTAGACGCAGGCGTCCGACGCGCTGTCAGCGGTCCGGGTCTTCTCGCCGAAGTAGATGCCGCCGGTGAGCTCGCGAACGACGAGCAGGTCGGTGCCCTCGATGATCTCGCGCTTGAGGGGGCTCGCGTCATACAGCGCCGGCAGCGGCTTGACCGGGCGCAGGTTGGCGAACAGGCCCAGCCCCTTGCGCAGGCCGAGCAGCCCCTGCTCGGGCCGGGGCTTGTCGGGGTCGGTGGTGTCCCACTTGGGCCCGCCGACGGCGGCGAGCAGGACCGCGTCGGCCGCCCGGCAGGCGGCCAGCGTGTCGTCGGTGAGCGCGGTGCCGTGCGCGTCGATGGAGGCGCCGCCGAAGGGACGTTCCTCGTACTCGAAGCGGCCGGGGGCGACGGCGTCGAGGACCTCGACGGCGGGCCCCGTGATCTCGGGACCGATGCCGTCTCCGGGGAGGAGGATGACGCGGGAGGCCATGCGGACCCGGCACGGTAGCCGATCGGCTACCGCTGCGACCTGTCAGCTGAGCGCACGCCGCGCGGTCATGTTCAGGCGCACGTAGTCGAGGACCACGGGCGTGTCGTAGCGCTCGAGCACCGTGTCGATGAACCGATCGCGCAGCTCGGCGGGCAGCGGGTCCAGATGGCGCACCAGGCACACCGTGCTGACGAAGGCGCGGGGCTCGTCGAGCGGCGTGGGCTTGTCCTCCAGCCAGGTCGACACCTTGGTGAACCCGGCGCGCTTCAGGCGCTCGGCGGTCTCCTCGGCGGTGGCGTAGTTCCACGGGCGCACCCAGTCTGAGAAGTAGGGCGCGAACGGCTCCTCGAAGGCGACCTCGTCGGCGAGCACGCGGAAGCGATCGATGTTGCCCTTGCCGCCGCACTGGGCCAGCAGGCGGGCGCCCGGCTTCATGTTGCGCGCCAGCGCCGCGAACAGGGCGTCGTGATCTCCGATCCAGTGAAACGTGGCGTTGGAGAAGACGACGTCGACCGGCTCGGGCAACGACAGCTCGGTCAGGTCCTGGCACAGCGCGGTGGCGCGGTCGCCGACAGCCTGGAGGGTATGGCGGACCATCGAGGGCGCGGCGTCGACGGCATACACGGTGCCGCGCGGGACGCGGCGGATGAGCTCAAGCGTGATCTTCCCGCTGCCGCAGCCGGCGTCGACCACGACCTCGTCGCCGGCGAGCTTCAGCCGGTCGAGCTGCTCGGCGGCCCAGCGCTGCTGGGGCGCGGATACGCGGTCATAGGTGGTGGCGTCCCAGTCTCTGGTGGTGGCCATGGGTATCAACCCTCCTTCTGTGCGATCAGGACGGCGAACCGCCAGGACTTGTAGGTGCAGTCGGCCGTGGAGAAGCCGGCGTCGCGCAGCCACCCGAGCTGGGTCTCGACGTCGGTGCAGCGGTCGTGGCGCATGCGCTCGCGCGCGCCGTCGATCTCCGCCTCGGTGGCGCCCAGCGCGCGGCAGTCGTCGGCCCATCGCCGTGCGTAGCTCGCGGTGAGCTCAGGCGTTGGGGCATCCACCTGCTCGGCGTTGACGAACACCCCTCCCGGCCCCAGCGCGCGGTGGATCCGCCCCATCAGGGCGCGCTTGTCTGCGTGCTCGACGTGGTGAATGGCCAGAGCCGAGATCACGGCGTCGAACGGGCCCTCGGGTAGCGCGCTTGACATGTCGGCGACGTGGACCGCGCTCACGGCGTCGCCGAGGCGCCGCTGGGCCAGCGCCAGCATCGGCTCAGACGCGTCGAGCAACTCGATCGCCGCCTGCGGAAACGCGCCGGCGACCACGCCGCTCAGCAGTCCCGTCCCGGCCCCGAGGTCAAGCACACGCCGCAGGTCGCTCGGGCCAACGCGTTCGAGGACGTCGACCACGGCGCCGTAGAAGCCGTCGTAGTCAGGTACCAGCCGCCGGCGCAGCGCGTCGTACTCGGCGGCGTGGGCCGAGAACGCCTGGACCACGCCGCCCTTGGCCATCGCGCTCACAGCGCGCCCGTCGACGGCCCCGACCGCTCGTGATCACGCTCGTAGGCAGCGATGGCGTCGTCCTGCGCGAGCGTGAGGGCGATGTCGTCCAGGCCGTTGAGGAGCCGGTGCTTGATCTCGGGGTCGATCTCGAACCGCGCCGTCCCCCCCGGCCAGCGAACCTCCTGACCGGCCAGATCGACCTGCGCCTGCCCCGCCTGGGCGATCGACGCACACTCCTCGCTGGTGAGCTGCACCGGGAGCAGCCCGATCTTGGTGCAGTTGGAGCGGAAGATGTCGGCGAAGCTCGAGGCGATGACCGCCTGGAACCCGTAATCCTCCAGCGCCCACGGGGCATGCTCGCGGCTGGACCCGCAGCCGAAGTTGCGCCCCGCCACCAGGATGGGGTTGGACGGGAGGTCCCAGTCGGGCTCCTTGGCCCAGTCGTAGAACAGGAACTCGCCGAATCCGGTCCGCTCCACCCGCTTGAGGAACTGCTTGGGGATGATCTGGTCGGTGTCGACGTCGTCGCGGTTGAGCACGCTGACGGGTCCCGTGATCGTCTCGATCGCCTTCATGAGGTGGCTCCGTGGTGGGCGGGGACGTAATTCCGTATGTCGACGAAATGGCCCTCGATGGCCGCGGCGGCGGCCATCTGCGGCGAGACGAGGTGCGACCGGGCCCCACGGCCCTGACGTCCCTCGAAGTTGCGGTTCGAGGTCGAGGCGACGCGCTCGCCGGGAGCGGCGATGTCGGGGTTCATCCCCAGGCACATCGAGCACCCGGCGCCGCGCCAGTCAAAGCCGGCCTTGCGGAAGACCTCATCCAGACCCTCCTGCTCGGCCTGCGCCTTGACCTGCTGGGAGCCGGGGACGACCATCGCGTACACGCCGTCGGCGACCCTGCGTCCGCTCACGACCTCCGCGGCCGCGCGCAGGTCGCCGATCCGCGAGTTGGTGCAGGAGCCGATGAAGACGCGGTCCAGGGTGATCTCCTGGATCGGCGTCCCGGCCTGCAGGCCCATGTAGTGAAGCGCCCGCTCGTCGCCGTCGTCCTGGGGGTCGGGGACCGCCTCGTCGACGCCGACGACCATCTCGGGGTTGGTACCCCAGGTGACCATCGGGCTGATCGCGCCGGCGTCGACCGACACCTCCTTGTCAAAGGCGGCGCCCTCGTCGGTGTGCAGCTCGCGCCATTCGTTCGGGACCGAGGAGGGCGCCGCGGGGCGCCCGATCACCCATTCGGACGTGGTGTCGTCGGGGGCGATCATCCCGGCGCGGCCGCCGCCCTCGATCGTCATGTTGCAGACGGTCATGCGGCCCTCCATGGTCAGCGCGCGGATCGCCGGCCCCGCGTACTCCACGACGTGGCCGACTGCCCCGTCGACCCCCATCTGGCCGATCGTGGCCAGGATGAGGTCCTTGGCGGTGACGCCGAAGCCGAGCTCGCCCTCGTAGCGGATGATCATCGACTTGGGCTTTGACTGCACCAGGCACTGGGTGGCCAGCACGTGCTCCACCTCCGAGGTGCCGATGCCGAAGGCCAGCGCGCCGAATGCTCCGTGGGTGGCGGTGTGCGAGTCGCCGCAGACGATCGTCATCCCCGGCTGGGTCACGCCCAGCTCCGGCCCGATCACGTGCACGATCCCCTGGCGGTCCGAGCCCAGCGAGTACACCGGGATCCCGAATTCCTCGCAGTTGCGCTCCAGGGTCTCCACCTGCACGCGGGACAGCTCGTCCTTGATCCGCGCCGCCACGGGGGTGCCGTCGGTGGGGACGTTGTGATCGGCGGTGGCCAGCGTCCGGTCGGGACGGCGGAGCCTGCGGCCGGCCAGGCGGAGCCCGTCGAACGCCTGCGGGCTCGTGACCTCGTGGACGAGGTGCAGGTCGATGTAGAGAAGGCCGGGAGCGACCTCGTGGGCCTCCCAGATCTTGTCGAACAGGCTCTTGGGCATGACTCGCTCAGCTCCTCCTGAGGCCCGCGGTCACCACTGCCAACAGCACGGCCTGATGGTGCGAGGGGTTCTCGAAGTGATGGGATAGGTCGGCGTCGAAGGTGACGCAGTCGCCGGCGCCCAGCTCGTGGCGGGCGCCGTCGCAGTGCAGGACGACGGTGCCCTCTGAGACCAGCGCCGTCTCGCGGCTGCCCGGCTCGTGCATCGGCGGGTCGCCGGGGCCGCCGGTCACCGCGCCGGGGGCGAGCGTGTGGCGCGACAGCTCGGCGCGCTGGCCGGGCAGAGGCGGGGTGAGGATCTCGTAGGCGTGACCGGAGGCGGCCCCCGGTCCGGTGCGGCGCTCGGCCGCGCGCACGACGGTCACCGCGCCGCCCTCGTCCAGGCGCAGCAGCTGCGACAGGCGCAGCTCCAGGCCATGGGCGATCCGCGTCGCGACCTGGAGGGTCGGGCTCGTCTCGCCGCGCTCGACCTGGGACAGCATCGGCGCGCTCACGCCGCAGCGCAGTGCCAGGTCGCGCAGCGACAGGTCCATGGCCTCGCGCAGCGCCCGGACCCGCGCGCCCAGGCTCTCCGGCGAGGTCAGGTGCGGTTCGGCCAGCGCCATACGCTTGTACGTTATCACGTACAGGCGTCTGTTGGCCGCGAGGTCGCACAGTCCTTCGCGGGGCCGCCCGGGTAGCCTGGACCACCAGTGCGGACGCGGCCCGATGTCCTGGTTCTCGGTGGCGGTGGCGTGCTCGGCGAAGCCTGGATGATGGGCGTCCTGGCGGGGATCGAGGACGGCGCCGACGTCGACCTGCGCGCGTGCGAGTCCTTCGTCGGCACCTCGGCGGGCGCGATCGTGGCCGCCCACCTGGTGGCCGGCAACGCGCCGCGCCGGCCCTCCTCGGTCGGAACCGACCTGGAGGTGTCGTCGGGCGCAACCGGCCGCGGACTGGCTGTGGCCGCCGCCGCGGCCGCGCGGCGCGCCGGCCAGGCCGCCGTCGCTGCCAGCGCGACGTTCGCGCCGCTGGCCCTGGGGATGGCCGCCCCGGGCGGGGCGCTGGTGCGCGCGCTGCTCCTGCGCGGTCTCCCCCGCCCGCCCGACACGCTGGCCGGCCTGCGCGCCCACATCGAGAGCTCGGCCGCCACCTTCGACGGTCGGTTGCGCGTCACGGCGGTGGACCGCGCCAGCGGCCGTCGCGTCGTGTTCGGCAGCCCCGGCGCGCCGGCCGCCAGCGTGGGCGAAGCGGTCGAGGCCTCGTGCACGGTGCCGTGGCTGTTCGCCCCCGTGCGCATCGGCGGGCGCGAGTACGTCGACGGCGGCGTGTGGAGCCCCACCAACCTCGACGCCGCGCCCGCCGGTCGCGACACCCACGTCCTCTGCCTCAACCCCACCGCCAGCCTGGCCACCCGGCACACCATGCTGACGGTCATGCGCAACGTCGCGCGCTCGGCGGTCTCCGTCGAGGCGCTGGCCGTGCGCCGCCGGGGCGCCCGGGTGCGGACGATCGCCCCCAACGCCGAGTGCGCCGCCGCCATGGGCTCGAACTTCATGGATCAGGAGCCCCGCACGCGGGTGCTCTCCGCGGCCTACCGCCAGGGGCTGATGGTGGCGGCCGACAGCCGCGGCTGGTAGGGCGCCCGGCTGCCCTCGGCGAGGCGCCCGACCGCTCGGCGTTTCATCTACGGCGCGCGGACGACCTCGGGCGCCGGCGCGTCCGCGGCCTCCTGCTCGGCGAGCACGCCGTGGCGGCGTACCGCGTTGGAGAGAGCCCGCACGTAGGCACGGGCGCCGGCCTCGAGGATGTCGGTGGAGACGCCCTGACCGGCCCCGGTGACGCCGCCGAACTCCAGCACCACCGAGGTCTCCCCGAGAGCGTCCTGGCCGCCCGTGACCGCGTCGACGCGGAACTCGCGGAGCTTGGCGTCGACCTTGGTGGCGGCGTTGATGGCGTGGAAGATGGCGTCGACCGGGCCGTCGCCGGTGAAGGAGCCGACGAGCTCCTCCCCGTCGGGGCCGCGGACGCCGACGGTGGCGTGCGGCGGCCGGCGGGTTGAGGCCTCCACGTCGAACCACTCCAGCGTGTAGCCGGCGATCTCCTGGCGCAGCTCGTCGGTGACCAGCGCCTCGAGGTCCAGCGCGGTGACCTGCTTCTTCTTGTCCGCGATCTCCTTGAAGCGCTTGAAGGCCGTGTTGAGCGATTGGCCCTGCAGCTCGAAGCCCAGCTCCGACAGCGCCTGGGCCAGCGCGTGACGGCCGGAGTGCTTGCCCAGCACGATCGAGTTGGCCTCCAGGCCGACCGTGGTGGCGTCCATGATCTCGTAGGTGGTGCGCTCCTTGAGGACCCCGTCCTGGTGGATGCCGGACTCGTGGGCGAACGCGTTGCGCCCCACGATCGCCTTGTTGGGCTGCACCACGTAGCCGGTCAGGCGCGACACCATGCGCGAGGTCCGGGCGATCTCCCGGGTGTTGGCCCCCGTGAACAGGCGCACGTCGGCCTGGCGGGTGTGCAGGAGCATGATGATCTCCTCCAGCGAGGCGTTGCCGGCCCGCTCCCCGATGCCGTTGACCGCGCACTCCACCTGCCGGGCCCCTGCCTGCAGCCCCGCGAAGGAGTTGGCCACGGCCAGGCCCAGATCGTCGTGGCAGTGCACCGAGAGCACGATGTTGCGCAGGTCCGGCACCGCCTCGTAGAGCCGGCCCAGGAACTCGGTGTACTCGTGGGGCATCGTGTAGCCGACGGTGTCCGGGATGTTGATCGTGGTGGCGCCCTCGTCGATGGCGATCTGGCACACCTCGGCGGTGTAGTCCAGATCGGCGCGCGTCGCGTCCATCGGCGAGAACTCGACGTCGTCCAGGTACTGCTTGGCGTGGGCCACGGCGGCGCGAGCCTGGCCCTTGACGTCCTCACGCGTGCTCTGCAGCTGGTACTTGATGTGGATGTCCGACGTGGAGATGAAGGTGTGGATGCGCGGGCGGTCGGCGTCCTTGACCGCGTTGTAGGCGGCGTCGATGTCGCCCACGTGCGTGCGGGCGAGGCCGGCGATGACTGGGCCCTGCACGGTGCGGGCGATGGCCTGCACGGCCTCGAAGTCACCGGGCGACGTGATGGGGAACCCGGCCTCGATCACGTCGACGCCCAGGCGGGCGAGCTGCTGGGCGATCTCCAGCTTCTCCTGCGTGTTCAGCGAGATGCCCGGCGACTGCTCCCCGTCGCGCAGCGTCGTGTCGAAGATCAGTACTCGGTTGGGATCGTCAGGTGGTGTCATGTCGCGTCCTCTGGCTCGAACTCGGATTCTTCTCGGTGCTGTTGTTCGCGGCTACGTGCGGCCGCCCACGCGCTATTCCCCCTTGCGGGGGAGGAGAAGAAGTCGGGGGTCAAGGCACAGCGACATTCGCCGCACAGCGTAGCAATGCCTTCCAGGCCGGGGCTACAGCGCGACCGTGTGACCGGCGACGAACCCCTCGGAGTTGACGATCGCCGCCACCACATCGGCCGGGACCGGTGACGCGGTGGTGATCGCCATCGCCGCGAGGTGACCCTCGTCGTCGGGGCGCTCGTCGGGCAGCCGCCCGACGGCGGCCGAGATGATGTTGACCCCGTGCTCGCCGAACAGCGTTCCGACGCGGCCGAGCATCCCCGGCAGGTCCTGGTAGCGGAACAAGGTGATGTGCTCCTCGAGCTGGACGTTGAAGCGGTGGCCCCACGCCTCCAGCAGGTGGGGCCGGTTGCGCCGGCCGAACAAGGTGCCCGCCACACGCACCGCGCGGCCGCTCGCGGTCACCTGCACGCGCACGAGGTCGGTGTACTCGCGGACGGTCGTCTCCTTGGTCTCCACCAGGCGGATGCCCCGCTCGTCGGCCACGACGTGGGCGTTGACCGCGTTGAGCTCCTCCTCGGTGTGGCCGGCCAGCGCGCCGAGGAGCGCCTGGATCGAGAGCAGCCGCGTGTCGCGATCGGCCAGCCGTCCGAAGTACTGGGTCTCGATGCTGTCCACCGAGCCGCCCTCCGCGATCGCCAGCGCCACCGCGATCCGACCCAGCGACTCGCACAGCGCCACGTACGGCCCCAGCACCTCGAGGTCCTCGGCGGGGATCGCGGGCACGTTGACCGCACTGGTCACCACGCCGCCGGCCAGCGCCGCCACGACCTGCTCGGCTGCCTGGTAGCCGGCCCGGTCGGTGGCCTCGGCGGTCGATGCGCCCAGGTGCGGCGTCACGATCACGTTGGGGTAGCCGAACAGGGGGTGATCGGTGATCGGCTCCGAGCGGAAGACGTCGAGTGCCGCGCCGGCCACCTTGCCGGAGTCGAGCGCCGCCTTGAGGTCCTCGTCGACGACCAGCGGCCCGCGCGCCACGTTGAGGATCCGCACGCCGTCCTTGCACTTGGCCAAGACCTCGGCGTTGAGCCAGCCCTCGGTGTCCGGTGTCTTGGGCAGATGCAGGGTGATGAAGTCGGCGCAGGCGTAGACGTCGTCGGGCGAGGCGGCCTGCTCGACGCCCAGCTCGCGGTAGCGCTCGGCCGACACGTAGGGGTCAAACGCCACCACGTGCATGTTGAAGCCGCGGGCGCGCTGGGCCACGAGCTGGCCGATACGGCCGAAGCCGAGGATCCCGAGCCGCTTCTCGTAGAGCTCGACCCCGGAGAACTTGGAGCGCTCCCACGCCCCGCCGGTCAGCGACGCGTGGGCCTGGGGAACGTTGCGGGCCAGCGCCAGCAGCAGCGCCATGGTGTGCTCGGCGGCGGTGATGACGTTTGACTCGGGCGCGTTGGCGACGACGATCCCGCGCTTGGTCGCCACCGGGACGTCGACGTTGTCGACGCCCACGCCCGCCCGTCCCACCGCGCGCAGCCGGGTGGCCTTGGCCAGCAGGTCGCCGTCGAGCTTGGTCGCCGAGCGGATGAGGATCCCGTCGTACTCACCGATCCGCTGCTCGAGCTCGCTGCGATCCCAGCCCACGCCGACGTCGACCTCGAAATGCTCGCGCAGCAGGTCGACCCCGGAGTCGCCGATCTTCTCGGCGACCAGCACCCGCGTCATGACCGCTCCAGGACCCAGTCGATGCAGGCGGTGAGCGCCTGCACGTCAGCCGGATCGGTCGCCGGGAACATGGCGACGCGCAGCTGGTTGCGGCCGAGCTTGCGGTAGGGCTCGACGTCGACGATCCCGTTGGCGCGCAGCGTCGCCGCCAGCGCTGCCGCGTCGACCGACTCGTCGAAGTCGATCGTGCCCACCACCAGCGAGCGCTTGGCCGGATCGGACACGAACGGGGTCGCGCTGGTGTGGGCCATGGCCCACTCGTACAGATGGGTGCTGGAGGCCGTGGTGCGCTGCACCATTGCGTCCAGCCCGCCCTGCTCGAGCATCCAGCTCAGCTGGCTCTCCAGCAGCAGCAGCGTGACGATCGCGGGGGTGTTGTAGGTCTGATCCTTGCGCGAGTTCTCCACCGCCGTCGGCAGGGACAGGAAGTCAGGAACCCAGCGGGCGTCGGTGCCGGAGGCCAGCTCCTGCACGCGCTCGAGCGCCGCCGGGCTCATCGCCGCCAGCCACAGGCCGCCGTCGGAGGCAAAGCCCTTCTGCGGAGCGAAGTAGTAGACGTCGGCGTCGGCCGCGACCAGCGGGAGGCCACCCGCTCCCGAGGTGGCGTCGATGAGGACCAGGGCGCCGTCGGAGCCCTCCGGGCGGGTCACCGGGACCATCACTCCGGTCGAGGTCTCGTTGTGCGCCCAGGCGATGGCGTCCACCGGCTCGGCGCCCAACCCGTCCCCCGGGACCGGCGCGTCCCCCGGGGCGGCCTCGACGACGATCGGCTTGCGCAGGAACGGGGCCGCCCTGGTGCAGGCGGCGAACTTGGAGGAGAACTCGCCGTAGGCCAGGTGCAGCGAGCGCTCGCGGATCAGACAGCACGTGGCCATGTCCCAGAACGCCGTCGTGCCGCCGTTGCCGAGCACCACCTCGTACCCGTCGGGGAGCGAGAGCAGCTCGGCGATCCCAGCGCGGATCCGGCCCACGAGGGCACGGACCGGCTGCTGGCGATGCGAGGTGCCGATGACCGCGGCGCCCGGCCCGGCCACGTACTGCAGCTGCTCGGGGCGGACGCGGGATGGCCCGGATCCAAAGCGCCCATCCAGGGGCTTGAGCTCGTCAGGGATCCTGAGGTCGGTCGTGATCTGGGTCATGGGGCCTGGCGGGAGACGGGGCTCGGGGATGGGATGCCCACGGCGGGCGGGCGCTACTCCTGGAAATCGGTGTCGATCCAGTCCATCTGGGCGCGCAGATCCTTGCCCACGACCTCCACCTGGTGGCCGGCCTGCTCAGCACGCATGCGCTTGAAGTTCTCCTGGCCGGCGCGGTTCTCGGCGATCCACTCACGGGCGAAGTCCCCGCTCTGGATCTCCTTGAGCACCTGCTTCATCGCCGCCCGGGTCTCCTCCCCGATGATCCGCTGGCCGCGGGTCATGTCGCCGTACTCGGCGGTGTTGGAGATGGAGTAGCGCATGCCGCTGATCCCCTTCTCATACATGAGGTCGACGATCAGCTTGAGCTCGTGCAGGACCTCGAAGTAGGCCAGGCGCGCGTCGTAGCCGGCCTCGGTCAGCGTCTCGTAGCCGGCGCGCACCAGCTCGGTGACGCCGCCGCACAGGACGGCCTGCTCGCCGAACAGGTCGGTCTCGGTCTCGTCCTTGAAACTGGTCTCGATGACGCCTCCCCGGGTGCCGCCGATGCCCTTGGCGTAGGCGAGCGCCACGCCGAGCGCGTCGCCGGACGGGTTCTGCTGGACCGCCACCAGGCAGGGCACGCCCGAGCCCTCGGTGTACTGGCGGCGCACCAGGTGGCCGGGGCCCTTGGGGGCCACCAGCGCCACGTCGACGTCGGGCGGCGGAACGATCTCGCCGTAGTGGATCGAGAAGCCGTGGCCGAAGAGGAGCGTGTTGCCGGCGGCGATCCCGTCCTTGAGGCCGTCTTCCCAGATCTGGCCGTGCAGTTCGTCGGGCGCGAGCAGCATCACGATGTCGCCCTCGCTGGCGGCGTCGGCGGGTTCAAGCACCTTCAGGCCATGGGCCTCAGCCTTGGCAACGCTGCTCGAACCCGAGCGCAGGCCGACGACGACGTCGACGCCGGACTCTTTGAGGTTGAGGGCGTGGGCGTGGCCCTGAGAGCCGTAGCCGATGATCGCGACGGTCTTGCCGTCGAGCTTTGAGAGGTCTGCGTCGTCGTCGTAGTACATATGGCTCGCAGGCTACAAGGCGCAGCCTGCGAACCACTGTGTCGGCTGAAACACTCCCGCCGCGGGCGGGAGGGGACGCGCGGTTATCCGCCGCCGAAGCGCTGGCGCAGCGCCATCACGTTGTTGACGTAGGCCTGCGTGTCGGGGTACAGGCCATGGGCGCGGACGGACTGAAGGCCCTGGTAGTAGCCGGCCACGGCCATCGCGGCGTCGCCGCCGGTGTCTGAGAGCAACGAGTGCAGCAGCAGCGAGCCGGCCCGGATGTTGTCGGTGGCCGAGGCCTGCGACAAGGGCGGGGGCCCGGCCAGGTTCTGCCCGATCCAGCTCCAGGTCGACGGCATGATCTGCATCACCCCGACGGCGCCCGTGGACGAGACCATCCCGTTGTTGAAGCCGCTCTCCTGGTAGCCGATGGCCTCGGCCAGCGATGACGGCACGCCCTCGCTGGCGGCGATCGAGCCGACGGTGGATGAGCTGACCGTCTGGGCGGTGGGCTGCGCGCCTCCGCCGCTCGACGCAGAGGTGGACCCCATCTCGGTGCTCGCCGGCGCGGCGCTCGAGCCCGAGCCCGAGCCGCTCACGGGGTGCAGGGTGGTGCCCGAGATGAGCAGGCCCGACGCGTCAAGTCCGTTGGCGGCGGCGAGGGCATCGACGCTGACGCCCAGGCGCGAGGCCAGCGCGCTCAGCGTGTCGCCGCGCTGGACGACGTAGGACCCGCCTGCGCTCGACTCTGACGGCGCGGCGGCGGTCGCTGTCCCGGCCGAGCTGCCGACGGGATCCAGCGTGGTGCCGGAGATGAGCAGACCGGATGGGTCAAGTCCGTTGGCGGCGGCGAGCGAGTCGACGCTGACGCCCAGCCGCGCCGCGACCGCGCTCAGCGTGTCGCCCGGTTGCACCTCGTACACGCCACCGCCGCTCGACGCGACCGGCGAGGAGGTCCCCGCGGAGGAGCCGGTGGCCGGCGAGGACGCGGCCGACTCCCCGGCCGAGGCGCCCTGAGGGGGAATCGCCAGCAGCGAGCCCGTGATGAGCTGTGAGTCCGACGACAGGCCGTTGGCGGCAGCGAGCTGCGAGACCGAGAGGCCGTCGGCCGCGGCGACGGAGCTCAGCGTCTCACCCTTGGCGACGACGTGTTGAAAGGCGGCCGAGGCGGTGGCGGGTGCCCACGCGGCGGCGGCGACGGTGAGTATCAAGAGCAGGGGTTTCCATGTGCGCATGACCGACAGTGTCCCCGCTGTCGCGGAGGCAAGAAAACCCTGCAATTGGGCTCTCAGCGTGCAATATCGCTGTCACGCCGTGACAGCGCCCCACGGGCTGCACGGCGGCTTGCTCGGCGGCTTCGCGCGCAGCGGTTCGCGCCCAGGCGGAGGCGGACGCGGAGACGGTCAGGCGCTGGCGCGGGCCACCAGCGACACGCCCGGGAGCGACACCGAGCCATCCGCGGCGCTGTACTCGGCGGCCGCGGCGATCATGTGGGCCGCGACCTCGGCCTGCTGCTCCTCGGTCAGCTCGCGGTACTTGACCCCGAAGCTGGGCGAGCAGTTCGCGCTCTCGGAGACGATCTCCTGCGCGCTGGCGTAGCGGCGCTCCAGGTTCACCGGGATCACCTCCACCTCGGTGAAGCCGGCGTCCTGCAGCAGCTCGGCGAGGCGGCCGTCCTGCGCCAGCGCGAACGGCCCCGGGACGTTGGGATCGGGCGGCTCGGCGTGCCCGAGCTCCAGGAGGGCCATGCTGGGGATGAGCGCCCATGGGTTGCGCTCACGCGCGTCCCATACCGCCAGCGCCGCGTGCCCGCCGGGTCGCAGGACACGCCGGATCTCCCGGGCCGCGGCCGGCGGGTCGACGGTGAGCATGATCCCCCAGCGGACGAGCACGGCGTCGACCGTGGCCGTCTCGAGGTCGATCCACTCGAGCTCCAGCTGGCGGAACTCCACGTTGTCGATGCCCAGCTGGGCCGCCCGGGCGCGAGCGACCTCGATCATCGGCTCGGCGCCGTCCGAGGAGATGAGCGTCCCGCCCGGTCTCACCAGCTCCGCGGCCATGAACCCGGTGTCACCGGGGCCCGCGGCGAGCTCCAGGACGCGCTGGCCGGGCTGGAGCCCCAGCGACTCGACCATCGCCACCGAGACGGGCATCCCCCAGTTGCGGACGGCCTCGGCCTCCCGTCCCCATCCGGCGGCGGCCGTCTCCCACGTCTCGCGGGTGAGCGCGCGCAGCTGGTCGGGGTCGGTGTCGGTCACGCCCTGCAGGTTATCTCTCGGCTCCCTCGCGCGGCGGCGCGAGCTGCTTGATGCGCTGGCCGAAGGCCGCGTCGATCTGGGCGCTCATCCGCTGGCCGAAGATGGCCACCAGGGCATCGGTGGCCACGGGGCGCAGGCGCGCGATCGTCTCGTCGATCTCCGTCCAGCGCTCCGGCGGCATTCCCGCCGCCTCAAACGGCTCCCACACCTCGCGCATGAACAGCGACACGAACGCCCCCGAGACCGCGTCGCAGTGCAGCTCCACCTGCTTGAACACCGTCAGCGCCTCGTTGAGCGAGACGCCGCGGGCCACCACCTGCTCGGCGACGGCCAGCAGCGAGGGGCTCGGGGCCAGATAGCGGCCCTCCCCGGCGGCGACGAGGACGCCCAGCGTCTCGGCGCGGGCCAGAACCTGGGGCGCCGCCTCGGCGCTCACCCGAAAGCGCTCGCCCAGCTGTGCCACGGTGAAGGTCTGCGACGGCTCGGCGGTCTCGTTGACCGCCTGGCGGAAGCGGGCCAGGCGCTGGGCCGTGGCCTGGTCGTCCGCGAGCAGCCGCTTGATGCCGGCCAGGTTGAAGCCGTCGTCCTGGAGCTCCTGGATGAGCTTGAGCCGCGCGACGTGCTCGGGACCGTAGTAGCCCACGCGCAAGCGGACCTCGGGCGGGTCCAGCAGGCCCCGCGCCTGGTGGGCACGGATGTTGCGCACGGTCATCCCGGTCTCGGCCGCGAGCTGCTCGATCGTGAGGTCGGCGGACACGGCGTGAGATGATACCGCCAATCGATGTTACGTCAGATGATGTGACATACGTCGGGTCAGCGCAGCTCGCGGCGCAGCAGCTTGCCCGTGACCCCGCGCGGGACCCCGCTGACCGGCTCGAAGCGCTTGGGCACCTTGAACGAGGCCAGCCGCGCGGCGCAGTGGGCCCGTAGCGTCTCGGCCTTTACGCCGGCGCCGTCGGCCAGCACCACCTGAGCCACCACCGTCTCCCCCCACTCCGCGTCGGCGCGGCCGAACACCGCGGCGTCCACCACACCCGGGTGCTCGAGCAGGACGGATTCCACCTCGGCGGGGGCGACGTTCTCCCCGCCGCTGACGATCGTGTCGGCCTTGCGCCCGACGATGACCAGCCGTCCGGCCTCGTCGAAGGCCCCGAGGTCGCCGGTATGCAGCCACCCGTCGGGGCCGAGCGCGCCGGCGGCCACCGTCCGTCCCCGGACGAGGACCTCGCCGTCGGGGGCGATCTGGACCTCGGTGCCCAGCAGCGGGATCCCGTCGGTGGCGATCTGCGAGCACGCCTCGGTCATCCCGTAGGAGGGGGACACGTTGACGCGCGCGTCACGCGCGCGGGCCAGCAGTGCCGGGGCGATCGGCCCGCCACCGAGCAGCACCCGTCGCAGCGCCGGCGGCTCGTGCAGGCCCGCGTCGAGCAGTCGCGACAGCATCGTCGGCACCAGCGAGACGAGCGTCACTCGTTGGCCTGGGTCCATGAGGGCGGCGAGCACGCACTCGGTCTCGTAGCGCTCGTGCAGCAGCACGGTGGTGCCGTAGACCGCCGAGCGGATCTGGATCGACAGCCCGCCGACGTGGGCCAGCGGCATCGGGCACAGCCACCGCTCCTCGGGGTCCAGGCCCAGCGCCAGCGCCGAGCCCAGCGCGTTCCACAGCCAGTTGTCGTGGCTGAGCGCCACCGGCTTGGGCCCCGCCGTCGTGCCCGAGGTGAACATCAACGTGGCGGTCGTGTCCGGGGCGATCGCGCGCGGGCCGCGAGCGCGGCCGGGGCTGCCGGCGCCGTCGCTCAGGGTGTCGGGGAGGGTGTCGAGGACCAGGGAGGCATGCGCCGTGCGCATCGCCTGCTCGGCCTCGGTCAGCCGCAGGTCGATGGGGACCGCCACCACGCCCAGCAGCAGACAGGCGTGCAGGGCGACGACGAGGTCGGAGCTGGGCAGCGCGAGGGCCACATGGTCGCCCGGCGCCACCCGTCTGGCCTGCAGCTCGGCGGCGACGGTCAGGGCGCGGTCATAGAGCTCGGCGTAGGTGGTCTGGGCGCCGTCGGCCGTCGTGAGCGCGGTGCGGTCGCCGTGGATCCGGGCGGCGCGGGTGAGCCAGGGTTCCATGGGGCCTGGGAGCCTAGCCCGGGGACGTGCCTCGGCTGGTGCACCCTATGCGGGCTTATTTTGTACACCCAGCCCCGGATCGCCGGGAACGCCAGGACGTCTACGGACGCTCGAGCGTGGCGACGCGCCCCTGCGCCGGCGCGGGCGAAGGCGCCGACGGAGCACTGGGCCGCTCGGCAGCCTCAGCCACCTCGGCCGCCTCGGCCACGCCGCCCACCTCCACCCCCCGCCGCCGCGGCCGCCGCACGCGCAGCTCCTCGGCCAGGAAGTAGGAGCCGACCACGAGGACCGCCGCCACCACCTGGGCCGCCACCGTCTCCACGTTGGGGAACACCGCGAACCACAGGCCCATCCAGCCCGGGATGGCGACGTTGATCGGGGTCGTGCCGATCCATCCGGCCAGCTGGAGCTCCTGGACGGACTCGCCGACCATGACCAGCAGGACGACGCCGAGCATGACGCCGGTGGCCACCAGCATCTTCTTGTAGGGCAGCTTGCTCTGGAGCCCGAAGGTGAGCCAGCCGATCGCGGCGACCAGCAGCAGCCCGAGCAGCACGCCCTCGAGCACCACGCCCGAGCCGTAGCGCAGGCGCAGGTTCTGGAGGAAGAGGACGACCTCGAAGCCCTCGCGGTAGACCGAGGTGAAGCCCAGGAGCACTAGGCCGAGGATCGCCCGTTGGCGGCCGGCCGACCCCGCCTCGCCCATGAGGGACTTGCGCCGCCGGTTGTGGCTGGCGATCCAGCCGGTCCAGTAGACCTTGTGGAAGAACCAGTTCATGACCACCAGGAGCACGACGATGGCGAGCAGGCCGGTGGCCGCCTGGAGGTCGAGGCTGCCCGGTCCGACCGCGTTGGTGACCGCGATGGCGATGAACCAGGTGACGACGGCGGCGCCCAGCGCGGTCAGCCCCGCCGAGGGCCAGCGGCTTGCGGTAGACGCTGTTGTCACCGCGCATGCTGGCGGTGAGCACGGCCAGCACCAGGATCGTCTCCAGGCCCTCCCGCAGCACCAGGATGCCGCTGTCGACCACGACGGCGAGGTGGCTGAGATGCGTGGTGGGATCCGTGGGGTCAGGCGTCCCGCCGGAGGCGCTGACCAGCTGCCAGACGAGCAACCCGACGGCCGCGGCCACCAGCAGGGCCCAGCCGAGGCGTGTGCGCGTTGCGCGGGCCATTAGGTAACCCTAACAGAGATCGGCGAAGCCCCGCATCAGGACGGCCATCTAGAGTCCCCTGGCGAGGGCCGCGAGTCCCCCACCCCTCGATAGGAGCACCAGTGAGCACCGGCTGGCAAGCCGCCGGCGACTACAGCGACATCCGCTACGAGCTGGCCACCGGCGATGACGCCGGCATCGCGAAGATCACCATCAACCGGCCCGAGGTCCGCAACGCCTTCCGTCCCGAGACGGTCGTCGAGCTCTCGGACGCCTTCAGCGCGCCCGCGAGGACCCCGCGGTCGGCGTGATCATCCTCACCGGCGAGGGCCCGGATGCCTTCTGCTCGGGCGGCGACCAGCGCGTGCGCGGCAGCCGCGGCGGCTACGTGTCGGGCGCGGACCCCGACGACGCCGGTCACCAGCAGGCGGTCGGTCGCTTCGAGGTCACCGACCTGCACATCCAGATGCGCACGGCTGCCCAAGCCGATCGTGGCCATGGTCGCCGGGTACGCCATCGGCGGCGGCCACGTGCTGCACGTCGTCTGCGATCTCACCATCGCCGCCGACAATGCCCGCTTCGGCCAGGTCGGGCCCCAAGGTCGGCTCCTTCGACGGCGGGTTCGGCGCCAGCGTGCTCTCCCGCCTCGTCGGCCCCAAGAAGGCCAAGGAGGTCTGGTTCCTCTGCCGCCAGTACACCGCGCAGCAGGCCCTGGAGATGGGCATGGTCAACACCGTCGTGCCGCTCGAAGCGCCTCGAGGAGGAGACGGTCCAGTGGTGCCGGGAGATGCTCGCGCTCTCGCCCTTCGCGCTGCGGATGATGAAGGCCAGCTTCAACGCCGACGAGGACGGCCTGGCCGGCATCCAGTGGCTGGCCCATGACGCCAACCTGCTCTTCTACATGAGCGAGGAGGCGCAGGAGGGCCGCGACGCCTACCTGGAGAAGCGCCGGCCGGACTACGGGAAGTTCCCGCGCCGGCCCTGAACCCGGCGCCTTACACGCACGATGAGCGGGTTCCGGATCTGGCTGATGGCGGCGCGCCCGCGGACGCTGCCCGCGGCGATCGCGCCGGTGCTGGTCGGCACCGCGCTGGCCGGCTTCGTCCACGTCTTTCATCCGCTGCGCTTCGCCGCCGCGCTGCTGGGCGCGCTGTTCATCCAGGTGGGGACCAACCTCTCCAACGACTACTCCGACGCGCGCCGCGGCGCCGACGCCGAGGACCGCCTCGGACCCGTGCGGGTCACCGCCGGCGGGCTCGTGCCGCCGCGCCAGGTCCTCATCGCCACCTACGTCAGCTTCGGCGCTGGCCGTGCTCTTCGGCATCTACCTGATCGCCGTCGCCGGCTGGGAGCTGCTGCTCGTCGGCGCCGCTTCGATCCTCGCCGGGGTGGCCTACACCGGCGGGCCGAAACCCTACGGCTACGAGGGCCTGGGCGAGCTCTTCGTCTTCCTCTTCTTCGGGGTCGTCGCCGTGGCCGGGTCCTTCTTCGTCCAGGTCAAGGCCCTGCACTGGGAGGCGTTCGCGCTGGCGGTGCCGGTCGGGCTGCTCGCCGCGGCCATCCTCGTCGTCAACAACGTCCGCGACCTCGACTCCGACCGCCGCGCCGGCAAGCGCACGCTGGCGGTCAAGCTCGGGCGCGAGCGCACGCGCGCGCTGTATGCCACCGTCGTCTACCTCGCCTATCTCCTGACTCCCGTCACCTGGCTCTTCGGTCCCACCACGGCCTGGGTGCTGCTGCCGTGGCTGACGCTGCCGCTGGCGACGGCGGTGGTGCGGATCGTGCGCAGCCGCACCGACGGGCCGTCGCTCAACGGCGCGCTGGCCCAGAGCGGGATGCTCCAGCTCGCGTTCTGCACGCTGCTCTCGGCCGGGCTCCTGCTCAGCCGCTGACCGCCGTGTCGCCGACCCGGCCGCCCACCCCTCAGCCGTGAAGCTCACGGTGACACCCATGACGGTCCCGCTGCGGGTCCCGTTCGCCGCCGGGCACGGCACCGTCACCGACCGCGAGCTCCTGCTCGTGTCACTTCAGGCCGCCGACGGCCTGGTCGGCTACGGCGAGGCCGCGCCGCTCGAGTCCTATGACGGCGTGTCGCCCGCTCAGGTCCGCGCCGGGCTGGAGGCCTGCGTCCCGGTGCTGGAGGCCTACCGCGACGCGGCGCCGATCGCCGACGTGCTCGCCCGCTGTGCCGAGGCGACGGTCCTCCCCCAGGCGCTGGCCGCCATCGACCTCGCCCTGTGGGACCTGGCCGGGCGGCGCACGCGCGAGCCGGTGTGGCGGCTGCTCGGCGCCGGCCAGGCGGGGCGGGTGGGGCCGATTCCCGTCAACTGGACGATCGCCGCCGGCGACCGCTCGGGTGCCGCCCACGAGGCCGCCACCGCCCGCGCCGAGGGCTACGGCACCGTCAAGGTCAAGGTGGCCATCGGCGACGACGCCGGCCGGCTGGCCGCGGTGCGCGCCTTCGCGGGCCCGGACATGGCGATTCGCATCGATGCCAACGGCACCTGGCTGCCCGACGAGGCCGAGGCGACGTTGCGGGCGCTGGGACCCATCGGGCTGGAGCTGTGCGAGGAGCCCGTTCGCGGGCTGGCCGCGATCCAGGCGCTGCGCACGCTCACCGACGTCCCGCTCGCGCTCGACGAGTCCGCCGACGATCCGGAGGCGCTGCTGCGCCCCGCCGCGGACTTCATGTGCCTGAAGATCTCACGCTGCGGCGGGATCAGCGGGGTGATCGACGTCGCCGCCCGCGCCCGGGCCGCCGGCTACGGCATCTATCTCGCCTCCACCCTCGACGGGCCGCTCGGGATCGCCGCCGCCCTCCATGCCGCCGCCGTCATCGGGCCCGACCGCGCCTGCGGGCTGGCCACACTCGGCCTCTTCGCCGAGCGGCCCGACCCGCTGGCGCCCAGCGCGGGGCTCGATCGTGCCGCCCGGACGGCCCCGGCCTCGGGGCGCAGCTTGCGCGGCTGGTACTAGGCGCCGCGCCGGCGATGACCTCCGCCACCGCCTCGGGTGCCTCGAGGTGCACCGCGTGGCCGGCGCCACTCACCACGTGCATCCGGGCCCGGGGCAACCCCGACGCCCCCATCTCCTCAGCGATCGCCCGGAACTTCTCGTCGCGCTCCCCCACCACGAGCTCGACCGGCAGCGCCAGCTCTGCCAGCCGCTCCCACAGCGACGGCAGCGCGCCGGTGCCCAGCCCGCGCAGCGCCGCCGCCAGCCCGGCGGGCGTGTTACGCAGGCGCTGCTCGCGCGACCGCCGCCTGCACCGCCGGGGGCTGGTCGGCGAGCACCGCGGTCTGGGCCCAGCGCCGCGCGAACGCCTCGATCGTCATCTGCTCCACCTCGGCGGCCAGCCGCTCGTCGGCGGCCCGCCGCTCGCGCGCGCGCCGCCGGATCGGCGATCCCGGGACTGGCTCCGATCACCACCAGCCGCCGGACGCGCTCCGGCAGCGCCAGCGCCACGTGCAGCGCGATCCGGCCGCCCATCGAGTACCCCACGAGCTCCACACGGCCCGCGTCAGCACCGCGCCCACATCACCGACCACCGCCGTCAGGGAGACGGGGCGCGCGTCGGAAGCGGTGCCGTGGCCGCGGATGTCAGGGGCCAGCGGCCGGTAGCGTTCTGGCAGCGCCGCCACGACCTGATCCCAGCTGGCACCCGTGTTGGTGAAGCCGTGGAGCAGCACGAGGTTGGGCGCCATCGCCCCATCATGACCGCAACCGACACCTACCTCCTTCTGCGCGCCTTCTGCGACGAGCTTGCCCGTTGCGGTCTGCAGCACGCCTGCACCTCCCCCGGCTCGCGCAACACTCCGATCCTGCTCTCCCTGGCGCGCGAGCCGCGCATCCGCTGCTGGTCGCACATCGACGAGCGCTGCGCCGGCGTTCTTCGCCCTCGGCGCCGCCAAGGCGGCCCACCGGCCGGTGGCGATCACCTGCACCTCGGGGACCGCCGCCGCCAACTACATGCCGGCGGTGATCGAGGCCTGGCACGCCCGCGTCCCGCTCATCGTGCTCACCGCCGACCGGCCCGCCGGAGCTGCGCGACGTGGGCGCCGGCCAGGCGATCGACCAGGTCAAGCTCTACGGCGACGCGGTCAAGTGGTTCTGCGAGGTCGGCGTCGACACGGCCACGCCCGAGCACGCTGCGCTGGGTCCGGCAGCTCGCGTGCCGCGCCTACTGGACCGCGCTTGACGGGCGGCCCGGGCCGGTGCACCTCAACTTCCCCCTGCGCGAGCCGCTCGTCCTCGACGGGCCCCTTCCCGAGGATCCCGTCCCCGGCCGCGCCGACGGCCGCCCGTGGGTGCGCCGCTGCACCGTCCCCACCGCCGACACGGCCGGCTCCCCGGGCGTCGCGCCCGGCGCGCGGCGGCTCGTGGCCGGGCGCGACGAGCGCGCCGGCGGCCTCGGTGAGGCGGCGGCCCGCGCCGCGCGAGCGCCTGGGTGGCCGCTGCTCGCCGATCCCCTCTCCGGCGCGCGCCACGGCGCCACCGCGATCGCCACCTATGACCTGCTGCTGCGCGATCCGGCCTTCGCCGACGCGCGTCGCGCCGGAGCTCGTCGTCCGCGTCGGCGACCTGCCCACCTCCAAGCCGCTGCGCGCCTGGCTGGCCTCGCTGGCGGGCGTCGACCAGCTCGCGCTGGACCCCGAGGCCGCGTGGCAGGACCCCGCCGCGGTCGGTGAGCGACTCGATCCGGGGGACCCGGTGGCGGCACTGGAGGAGCTGCGCCGAGACCCCGCCGGCGACGAGCAGCGCGCTCCGGCGACGCGCAGCCCGCCTCCAGCGAGGGCCCCGCGTGGCTCGACGCCTGGACCGACGCCGACGCGGCCGCGCGGGCCGCCATCGACAGCGGCCTCGGCCTGGACCGACATCCTGTCTGAGCCGCTCACCGCCCGCCTGCTGGGCAGTCGCTGCCCCCGCAGGCGACGCTGGTCGTCGCCTCCTCGATGCCGATCCGCGACGCCGAGCTCTACCTCCCCGCCGGGTCCCGGCGGCCCCGCGTCCTCTCCAACCGCGGCGCCAACGGGATCGACGGCACGGTCTCCACCGCGTTCGGCGTCGCCGCGGCCACGGACGGGCCCCGTCGTCCTGCTCATCGGCGACGTGGCCCTGGCCCACGACATCGGCGGCCTCATCGCCACCCGGCGGCTCGCGCCTGGACCTGACGATCGTCGTGGTCAACAACGACGGCGGCGGCATCTTCCACTTCCTCCCGGTCAGCGGTGAGACCGACGCCTTCGAGGAGCACGTCGCCACGCCCCACGGCCTGGACTTCGCCAGGGCGGCCGCGCTCTACGGCCTGGACCACACGCGCGCAGACACAAGCGAGCGAGCTCGCCCAGGCGCTGGAGCGGCCCGGTATCGTCGAGGTGCGCACCGACCGCGCGGAGAACCTGGCTCTGCACCGCCGCCTGGCCGATGCGGCCCTCGACGCGGTGCGCGGGGTCGCGGTCAGCCCGAGAGCACCGGCAGCATCACCTGCAGCTTGACCTCGGTCTCGGCCAGCTCGGCGGCCGGGTCGGAGTCGCGCACGATCCCGCAGCCGGCGTAGCAGCGCGCCAGCGCGCCGCGCAGCAGCGCGCAGCGCAGCGCCACCAGGAACTCGCCGTCGCCCGATGCGTCGGTCCAGCCCACGGCGCCCGCGTACCAGCCACGATCAAACCCTCGAGCGCGGGGATGACGCTCCAGCGCGCTGTCGGGCTCGGCGCCCACGGCCGGGCGTCGGGTGCAGGTGGCCGACGAGCTCACCGCATCCATCGGCGAGGCGAGCTGGGCGCGGATCGGCGCCGCCAGATGCTGGATGTTGGCCACGCGCACCACCACCGGCTCGGGCGCCGCGGTCACCCACACGGAGAACGGGCTCAGCGTCGCGGGCGATCCGGCGCGCGACGATCGCGTTCTCCTCGCGGTCCTTGTCTGAGCGCATCAGCTGCTCGCCCAGGTGGTCGTCGACGGCCGGGTCGGCGCTGCGCCGAGCCGAGCCGGCGAGCGCCACCGTGGTCGCGCGCTGGCCCTGTCGGCGGATGAGCAGCTCGGGGCTGGCGCCGATGAACGTCGTGTCGCCGCGGCCCACGGCGTAGATGTAGGAGCTCTCGAACGGCGGCGCGCAGCAGGGCGAACACGGCGGCGGGATCATGGGCCGCCGGCGCATGGACGTCCACCTCGCGGGCCAGCACCACCTTCTCGAACTCCCCGGCGCGGATCCGCTGGACCGCGCGCGCGACCGCCTCCTCGTAGTGGGCGGGAGGCATCGGGCTGGCCACCTCATAGCGGCCGGTGGGATGGGGGTCGAACAGGGGCAGCGGGTCGGCGCGCAGCGACTGCAGGCGCGCGGCCATCCGCGCCGTGACGTCCTCGGGCGTGTCGTCGGGGGCGAACTGCGCGTTGACGGTCAGCCACGTGGCGCCCGACTGGCGGGCCAGCGACACCTCGGGCACGATCATCGAGCCCGGCGGGTAGCCGTGCCAGTCGGGGGAGGCCCCGCCGTCGGGAGCGAAGGCAAAGCCCCCGAACGCGGCCAGGCCCGACCCGGGCGGGCCGTCGAGCGTGTCGATCTCGGCGTCGGCGCGCAGCTCGCGCCAGCGATCGGCGACCGCGGTGAAGCGGCCCGGGCCGGCGGCCTCGATCGCCTGTACGCAGCCCACCCCGGCGATGGCCAGACCGTCGCGGTCGGGCTGCTCGAGGCCGAACCACGGCTCCGACGCTCCACGCGACGCGGTGATGGCCGACACGGGGTCCGCCAATGTCGTGGTCTGCGCGGTCACGCTCACCAGCACGGTGACGCCGCGGCTGCGGGCGCGGCGCACCGCCATCCGCAGATGGCGCTCCAGCCGGGCGGGCGCGTCGGGGCCCAGCGGCTCGAGCGCGCGCGGCTGCAGGCGGGACGCGTCGGTCATATGACGCTCAGGCTACCCGCCGTCCTCTAGCGTTGATCAGACCATGGTCAGCGTGATCATCCCCACCCACGATCGCGCGGCCGTCATCACCCGCGCCGTCGACAGCGTGCTGGCTCAGGAGGGGGCCGAGCTGGAGGTGATCGTCGTCGACGACGGGTCCACCGACGACACGCGCCACGTCGTCGCCTCGCGTTACGCCGGCGACGAGCGGGTCGTCTACGTCTTCCAGGAGCAGACCGGCGTCGCGGGGGCGCGCAACGCCGGCCTGGCCCGGGCGCACGGGGAGCTGGTGGCCTTCCTGGACTCCGACGACGTGTGGCGCCCCGGCAAGCTCGAGCTGCAGCTCGCGTGCCTGGCGCGCGTGCCCGAGGCCGGGATGATCTGGACCGAGATGAACGCAGTGGACGCCGGCGGTGATCTGATCCCAGGTTCGTCGCTGCGCAGCATCTTCACCTTCCGCGCCGGCTTCGAGGAGCTGTTCGCCCATCGCCTGCCCCTGGCCGAGGTCACGGGCCCGACGGACGGGCGCCACGGCACGCTGTACTGGGGCGACGTCTATGACGGGATGGTGGTGGGCAACATCGTCCTTCCCTCGGCCGCGCTCCTCACCCGCGAGCGCCTGGAGGCCGTTGGCGGCTACGACGAGACGCTCGCCGTCTCCGGCGAGGACTTCGACTTCTTCCTGCGCACCTGCCGCGCCGGCCCGGTGGCGTTCGTGGACGTCCCCACCGTCCTCAAGCAGGCCGATCGCCCCGACGCGCTCACCCACCCGTCGCGGCGGCTGCACCTGGCCCGCAACTACGTGACGACGATGGAGGGGGCGCTGTCGCGCGATGCCGGGCGCATCCGGCTGGACCCGGAGATCGCGCGCGTCGCCCGCGCCTACGGGCACGCCTGGACCGGCCTGGGCTACCTGGAGTCCGGCGAGGCCGCGCCCGCGCGCCACCATCTGCGCCGGTCGTTGCGCCTGGCGCCCACCGATCCGCGCACCTACCTGCTCATGCGCTGGCGCTGCTGCCCGGGCGACTGGTGGCCCGGGCGATCCACGGCGTGCGTCGCGCGCGCGGCCGGTGGCGGACGCGCGCGCGCTGAGGCTCAGAGTCCGGCGTCAGGTCTCGCTGCGACCGCGCGAGATCGCGATCTCGCCGGTGCGGGCCATCTCGATGAGCCCGAACGGCCGCACCAGCGCCTCGAAGGCGTCCACCTTGTCGCAGGTGCCGGTGACCTCGACCACCACCGAGCGCTTGGTCACGTCGACCACCTTGGCGCGGAAGATCTCGCAGATCTGCATGACCTCGGCGCGCGAGGACCCGTCGGCTGAGACCTTGAACAGCGCCAGCTCCCGGGCCAGGGTCTCCCCCGGCTCCAGGTCGCGGATCTTCAGGACGTTGATGAGCTTGTGGAGCTGCTTGGTGACCTGATCGATCGGGTGCACCGCCCCGTCGAGCGTCAGCGTGATGCGGCTCACGGCCTCGTCGTCGGTGGGGCCGACGGCCAGCGTGTCGATGTTGAAGCCGCGGCGGGCGAACAGGCCGGCGATCCGGGTCAGGACACCCGGCTTGTTCTCCACCAGGATCGACAGGATGTGCTTGCGCCCGGTGCGCAGACCGGTCACCGCCTCCAGCTGATCCAGCGACAGGATCTCCTTGGTTCCTGGCTCACCCATGGCTCAGCCCACCATGTCGCGCGCGGCCTGACCCGGCGCGATCATCGGGTAGGTGTTCTCCTCGCGCGTGACGCGGACGTCGACCAGGACCGGGCCCTCGGTGGCCAGCGCCTCGCGCATGTCGGGCGACCAGCGTGGTCTTGTCGGTGAGCCGGATGCCGGTGGCGCCGTAGGCGTCGGCCAGCTTGACGAAGTCCGGGTACTGG
This sequence comes from uncultured Actinomycetota bacterium, assembly GCA_963830945.1. GTDB lineage: Bacteria > Actinomycetota > Thermoleophilia > Solirubrobacterales > Solirubrobacteraceae > Palsa-465. The sequence goes on from CAWHOH010000009.1 coordinate 34,841, forward strand.
CCCATGTCGACCTGGCTGTAGCGCTTGTCCCAGAACAGCTCCTGCCACTGGCGGACCATGCCCAGGTACCCGTTGTTCATGATGAACACCTTGATCGGGATCTTCTCCTCGGCGCAGGTGGCGAGCTCCTGCATGTTCATCTGGACCGAGCCGTCGCCGGCGACGCAGACCACCGTGTCGTCGGGGCAGCCCACCTGAGCTCCCATCGCCGCCGGCAGCCCGAAGCCCATCGTGCCCAGGCCGCCGGAGTTGATCCACCGTCGCGGCCTGGCGAAATGGAAGCGCTGCGCGGTCCACATCTGGTGCTGGCCGACGTCGGAGACGACGATCGCGTCACCCCGCGGTCGCCTCATACAGCGCCTCGATCATGTACTGCGGCTTGATCTCGGAGTCGGTGGAGTCGGTGTAGGTGAGCGGGTGGCGCTCCTGCCACTTGTGGATCCGCGTCCACCACTCCTCCAGGCGCGCCGGGTCGGCCTCGAGCGCCCGGTACTCGGCGGTGAGCCGCGGCAGGATGTTCTTGGCGTCGCCGACGATCGGGATGTGGGCCGGGACGTTCTTGGAGATCTCGGCCGGGTCGATGTCGATGTGGATGAACTTGGCCCGCGGCGCGAACTCCGACAGCTTGCCGGTGATCCGGTCATCGAAGCGGGCTCCGATGGCGACGATCAGGTCGGCCTCGTCCATCGCGTAGTTGGCGGTGCGCGTCCCGTGCATGCCCAGCATGCCCAGCCACTGGTCATGCGTGCCCGGGAAGCCGCCCAGCCCCATCACCGTGCAGGTGACCGGGAACCGGTCCGCGGTGGCCAGCTCGGTGAGCTCGGCGGCCGCGTTGGCGGAGATGACCCCGCCGCCCGGCGTAGATGACCGGACGGCGGGAGTTGGCCAGCGCCTTGGCGGCCAGCTTGATCTGCTTCTGGTTGCCGTCGGTGGTCGGCTGGTAGCCGGGCAGGTGGACGTCGTCGACCGGCTCGTAGGGGATGTCGGCCCGGCTGAGGTCCTGCGGGATGTCGACCACCACCGGCCCCGGCCGGCCGGTGCGGGCCAGATGGAACGCCTCGTGGATGGTGCGCGGGAGCTCCAGCGGGTGCTGGATCATGAAGCTGTGCTTGACGATCGGCATCGTGATCCCGATCGTGTCGGCCTCCTGGAACCCATCGGTGCCCAGCAGCTCGGTCCGCACCTGGCCGGTGATGAACACCACCGGCACCGAGTCCATCATCGCGTCGGTGATCGGCGTCACGAGGTTGGTCGCGCCCGGGCCGCTCGTGGCCAGGGAGACGCCGACCTTGCCCGTCGCCTTGGCGTAGCCCTCGGCGGCATGGCCGCCGCCGGCCTCGTGGCGGACGAGGATGTGGCGGATCCCGGCGTCGTAGAACGCGTCGTAGGTGGGGAGATTGGCCCCTCCGGGGAGGCCGAATACGACGTCGACACCTTCCGCCTTCAGACATTCCATCAGGGCGTCCACGGCACGCATTGCGCTGGCCTCCTTTCGGTGAGTTGGTACGACAACGCGCCCGCGCACGGGCGGGCGAGAGCCGAGTGTAAGGGCTCACGACAGATAATCCTGCGGAGCTCTCACCTGCCGGATCCCCGAGCGCATCCACCCATGAGCCATCCGCGTCGGCCTCGACCTCGTCTCGGTGCAGACGGTCGCGGATTCGCTGAGCGCCCACGGCGAGCGCTATCTCGGGCGGGTCTACAGCGCGGGCGAGCTCGCCGACTGCCGCACCGGGGACAGGCGTGGACCCCCAGCGGCTCGCCGCCCGGTTCGCCGCCAAGGAGGCGGCCTTCAAGGTCCTGCGGGTGGGCGACGAGGCCGTCGCCTGGACGGACGTGGAGGTCGTGCGGACCGTCGGGGTGGGTCGGCTTGTCGCTGTCGGGCCGCGCGGCTACGCTGGCAGAGGCGGCAGGGATATCTGAGCTTGCCGTGAGCCTGAGCCATGAGCAGGGGTGCGCCGCCGCAGTCGTGATTGCAGACATCCACAAACCTGCCGATACCTGAGCCCAATGAACGAGACGATTCGCAAGGCCGTCGAGGACCACGCCCGGCTTCCCGTGCCGGTCGGCGAGCCTGGCCGACGACGACGACCTCTACCAGGCGGGCATGACCTCCCACGCCTCGGTCAACGTGATGCTGGCCCTGGAGGACGCCTTCGACATCGAGTTCCCCGACCGCATGCTCAAGCGCAGCGTGTTCGAGAGCGTCGCGTCGATCCAGGCGGCCCTCACCGAGCTCCAGGCCGAAATCGTGTCATGAGCGTCGCGGTCGACCGCGAGCAGGAGCTGCTCGCCGGCGTTCGCACCATCGCCCGCGACGTCGCGGCCGCCCACGCCGACGACGTGGACCGCGCGGGCCGCTTCCCCGCCGAGACGATCGACGCCCTGCGCGCCGCGGGCGCGCTGTCGGCCCCGGTACCCGAGGCGCTGGGCGGCGGCGGGGTCTCGCTGGGCGCGATCGCCGCGTGCTGCCTGGAGCTGGGACGGGCCTGCGGGGCCAGCGCGATGGTCTTCGCCATGCACCACATCCAGCTGCTGACGATCGTCCGCCACCTGGACCGCGACAGCTGGTTTGAGTCCTACCTGCACCGCCAGGTGGCCGAGGGGCGCCTGATCGCCTCGGTCACCTCCGAGATCGGCACCGGCGGCGACATGGCCCGCTCGATCGCCGCGGTCACCCCCGCCGAGGACGGGCTGGTGAGCTTCGAGAAGCAGGCGCCCACCGTCAGCTACGGCGCCTACGCCGACGACCTGCTGACCACCCTGCGCCGCGCGCCGGAATCGGAGCCCGGCGACCAGGTGGCCGCCCTCACCCACTCAGACCAGCACTCGCTGGAGGCCACCGGCACCTGGGACGTGCTGGGCATGCGCGGCACGTGCTCCCCCGGATCGGTGGTCCGCGCCCGGTTCCCGGCCGAGCAGGTGCTCGCCACCCCGTTCGCCAAGGTCGCCGCCGAGTCGATGGTCCCGATCTCGCACATCCTGTGGTCCCATCTGTGGCTGGGGATCGCCGAGGACGCCTTTGACCGCGCGCGGGCCTTTGTCAAGGCCGCGGCCAAGCGCACCCCCGGCGTCACCCCGCCGGCCGCCCAGCGCCTGTCGCGGCTCTCGGGAGAGGTGTCGCTGCTGCGCGGCCTGGTCATCTCGGGCCTGCGCGACTTCGAGGCCTGCGCCGAGGGGCCCGCGCGCGAGCAGCTCTCGACCATGAGCATGGGCCTGCGCTTCAACAACCTCAAGATCGCCGCCTCCGAGCAGACGCGCGACGTGTGCTTCGGGGCGCTCGACGTCTGCGGCATCATGGGGTTCAAGAACGACACCCCGTTCAGCGTCGGCCGCCATCTGCGCGACGCCCTGTCGGCGCCGCTGATGATCGCCAACGAGCGGATCCACCAGACCAACGCCGGACTGCTGCTGATCGCCAAGGAGGTGTAGACGACGTGCCCGAGTTTCGCGCCGGCAGTCCCGAGCAGGTGGCCTATCTCGACGAGCTGATGGCGGCGGGGCTGCTCGACCGCCACGGGTGTGCACGGGCTCTACGCGCGCGGAAGGATCTTCGAGCACGTGCGTCTGAAGTTCGATGCCCTCGTCACCCGCACCGCCGCGCCCGAGTCGCCCGAGCCCCTCTGCTTTCCCCCGGTGGTCCCGCGCGAGCAGCTCGAGACCAGCGGCTACCTCGGCTCCTTTCCCCACCTCGCCGGGACGGTGTTCGCCTTCGAGGGCGATGAGAAGGAGGCGGCCGTCCAGCACGACCTCGCTTCCCGCCACGAGGACTGGAGCGGCTATCAGACGATGAGCGAGATGGTGCTCACACCGGCCGCCTGCTACCCGCTGTATCCGGCCATCGCCGCCCGTGGCCCGCTCCCGGAGGGCGGTCTCACCCTCGACACCGGCGACGCCTACGTGTTCCGGCGCGAACCGTCCAACGACCCCGCGCGGATGCAGATCTTCCACATGCGCGAGATCGTCCGCATCGCCGACGCCGAGACCGTGGTCGAGTGGCGGCTGGGCTGGCGTACACGGGCCGAGGAGCTGCTGCGCTCGCTGGGGCTGGAGCTCGAGCTCGACATCGCCAACGACCCGTTCTTCGGCCGCGTGGGGCGCCTGCTCGCCGCTCAGCAGCGCGAGCAGGAGCTCAAGTGGGAGCTGCTGGCGCCGGTCGCGGGGGACAACCTCACGGCCATCGCCTCCTCCAACTATCACCAGGACCACATGGGCCACACCTATGGGATCACCACCGCCGACGGCGAGTCCGCCCACACCGGGTGCATGGCCTTCGGCGAGGAGCGGGTCACGCTGGCCCTGTTCGCCGCCCACGGACTGGATGTCGACGACTGGCCAGCGGAGGTCCGGGCGCGGCTGGAGCTTGATTGATGGCGACCACCTCCCGGGGCGAGGTGTCGCTGTGGGGCCTTGACCCGGCCCGGTACACGCCGCATGGGCTCCACCAGCCCCGGACGGACATACCTGGAGACCAACTGCTATGCCGACGCGCTCATCGAGCTCGTCCATGCCGCCGGCGACGAGCCCATGGCCATGTTCGGCTTCATCCTCGCCACCGACTGGGAGGGTGACCAGTTCACCTACGCCAAGCCGCCCTACGCCGACCTCACCCGCCTGTACGGCATCGAGGTGCACGAGATGCTCCCCTATCGCTCGCTGCCCGAGCACATCGAGGAGCAGCTCGGACACGGGCGCACGGTCCTGGTGGAGATGGACGCCTGGTACCTGCCCGACACCGCCGCCACCAGCTACCGCACCGAGCATCTCAAGACGACGATCGTGCCCGAGGCGATCGACCGCCGAGCCGAGCGGATGCGCTACCTGCACAACGCCGGGCTCTACGAGCTCAGCGGCGAGGACTATCGCGGTTGCTTCCGGATGCTCCCCCACTTCACCGCCGATGTCATGGACCCGTTCACCGAGCTCGTGCGCTTTGGCGTCGGGGCCCGCCTCAGCGGGGATGACCTGCGCGTGGCGGCCCTCGACCTCATGCGCCGCTATTTCGCGCTGCGGCCCAAGCGCAACCCGTTCGCGGCCTGGGGCGAGCGGCTGGCCGAGGACCTCCCCCGGCTGCTGGACGGCGACGACGCCGACTACCACGCCTACGCGTTCGTCACCGTGCGGATGGTCGGCTCCTCCTTCGAGCTGCTCGCCGACCACGTCGACTGGTGCCTGGGCGAGGACGGCGCGGTGGTGGCGGGGAGCTTCCGCGAGATCGTCGAGGCCACCAAGGTCCTGTCCTTCCGCCTCGCCCGCCGGCGTGCGTTTGATCCCGCCGAGACGCTGGGCACCCTGACCGGGGCGTGGGAGCAGGCCATGACCGGCCTGGGGCGAATCCTCTAGCCGTGATCCGCGGCCGCCAGGACATCCACTAGCTCCATGGATCTGAGCGAGGGGTGGCAGGTCGCCTGCACGTCTCCGGGCCGCTGCGCGAGCCCGGCCGACCTTCACGGCGACGGGCTGACGTGGACGCCGGCGCGGGTGCCCGGCACCGCCGCGGGCGCGGTCGGCGCCGACGGCCGCGACTTCGACGCGCAGGACTGGTGGTTTCGCTGCCGCTTCGGCGCCGCCGACTCCTCTGAGACCGAGCTGCGGCTGGACGGCATCGCCACCGTCAGCGAGGTCTACCTCAACGGCGAGCTGGTGCTCGAGTCCGCGTCGATGTTCGCGTCGCACCGGGTGGACGTGAGCGACCGGCTCGGCGTCGAGAACGAGCTGGCGATCGTGTGCCGGTCGCTGGCCCCGCTGCTGTCCCAGCGGCGACGCCCCAGCGCCCGCTGGCGGACCCGCGTGATCAACGCCGGCAACCTGCGCTGGTACCGGACGATGATGTTCGGGCGCTCCCCCGGGTTTGCTCCCGGGCCCGCGCCGGTGGGCCCGTGGCGGCCGGTGTCGCTGGCCGCACCCGACCCGCTCGCGGGGCTGCGTGTTCGCGCCCGCGTGGTGGGTAGCGACGGCCTCGTGACCGTCACCGCGCCGCGGACCGCGGATACGCAGGCCTACGAGGTACGGATCGGTGACGCACGGGCCCTGCTGCGACAGGAGACCGAGCTGGTCGTCCCGGGAGCGCGGCTGTGGTGGCCCCACACCCACGGCGAGCCCGCCCTGCACGCGCTCGAGATCGTCGGCGGCGACGGCGAGACGGTCGCCCGCCGCAGCGTCGGGTTCCGGGCCCTGGGCTGGGCCGACGACATCCCGCGCGACGGCCTCGACCTGCAGGTCAACGGCGTCCCCGTGTGGGTGCGCGGCGCGGTGTGGACGCCCGCCGACCTCGTCTCGATGGCGCCCTCGCCGGACGCGCTGCGCGCGCTGCTGGAGCGCGTCCGCGACGCCGGGATGAACATGGTCCGGGTCGTGGGGACGGCGGCGTATGAGCCCCCGGCCTTCTTCGACCTCTGCGACGAGCTCGGGATCCTCGTCTGGCAGGACTTCATGTTCGCCAACCTCGACTACCCGGTCAGTGACCCGGACTTCCGCGCCACCGTGCTCGCCGAAGCGGCGAGCGTGCTCGAGGGAGTCGCCGGGCGCGCCTCCCTCGCCGTCGTCTGCGGCAACTCCGAGGTCGAGCAGCAGCCGGCGATGATGGGCCTCGACCCCGATCTCGGGCGCGACGCGCTGTGGGACGAGGAGCTCGCCGCGCTGGTGGAGCAGTCGGATGCCGGTTGTGCCTACGTGCGCAGCACCCCCTGCGGAGGGGCGCTCCCGTTTCACGCCAACGTCGGGGTGACGCACTACTTCGGGGTCAGCGGGTACTTCGAGCCGCCCGCCTCGGCGCGACGGGCCGACGTCCGCTTCGCCGCCGAGTGCCTGGCCTTCGCCAACGTGCCCGATGAGGTCGAGGTCCCGGTCCATCACCCCGACTGGAAGGCGGGCGTCCCCCGGGACGCGGGGACCGGCTGGGATCTGGGCGCCGGCTGGGACTTCGACGACGTCCGCGACTACTACCTGCGGTTCCTCTACGGCGTGGACCCCGTCGCTCTGCGCCGCTCAGACCTGATGCGCTACCTCGAGCTCTCGCGCCACGCCTCCGGCGAGGTGATGGCCGAGGTGATGGGCGACTGGCGCCGCGACGCGTCGCCGTGCCGGGGGGCGCTCGTGCTCTGGCTCAAGGACATGCTGGCCGGCGCCGGGCTCGGCGTGCTGGATCATCGCGGCGCCCCCAAGGTCGCCTATCACTACCTTCGCCGAGCACTGGCTCCGGTGGCGGTGTGGATGACCGATGAGGAGGTCAACGGCGTCGACGTGCACGTCGCCAACGACCGCCCGGACGAGCTCGCGGCCCGCCTGCGGGTCGCCCTCTATCGCGACGGGGTCGCGCGCGTCGCCGAGGCCGAGAGCGAGGTGCGCCTGGCCGGACACGAGACGCGCCGTCTCAGCGTGGAGGAGATGATCGGCACCTTCGTCGACGCCGCCTGGGCCTACCGCTTCGGGCCGCCCGCCCAGCACGCGATCGTCGCCACACTTCACGGCGCTGGCGGCGACGGCGACGGCGGAGGCGACGGCAGCGGCGAGCCCGCGGTCCTGTCTCAGGCCTTCTTCTTCCCCGCCGGTCGTCCCACCGAACGCCGGCCCGCCGCCGAGCTCGGCCTGCGCGTCTCCACCTCGGAGGATGCGCTGCGCTTGGAGACCGAGCGGCTCGTCTACGGCGTCCGCATCTCGGCGCCGGGGTTCACGGCGCTCGACGACGCCTTCTCCGTCGAACCTGGCACGGGCCGCACCGTCGCCCTGCGCCGCGATGACCCCGGGGCCCGCGCGCAGTCGGCCGCGCTCACCGCGCTGAACCTCTCAGACCAGGTGAGCGCGACGTGAGCCAGTCGCTGTACCTGAACGTCGACGGTATCCCGGCGTTCTGCGTCCTGCACCGGCCCGACGGGGAGGCCCGTGACACCGCGATCCTCTTCGTCCCGCCCTTCGGCTGGGAGGAGGTGTGCTCCTACCGGGTCCTGCGCGCGTGGGCGCAGCGCCTGGCCGCCGACGGCTTCCCGGTCCTGCGCCTCACGCTGCCCGGCGGCGGCGACAGCGGCGGCGATCCCCGGGACCCCGGGCGGCTCGACGCGTGGACGTCGGCGGTGACGTCGGCGGCGGGCGCGGTCCGCGGGCAGAGCGGCGCCCGCGCCGTGGTGGCCGTCGGCCTCGGGCTGGGCGGGATGCTCGCCTGCCGGGCCGCCGAGGCGGGCGCGGCGATCGACGGGCTCGTGCTGTGGGCATCTCCCGCGCGGGGGCGCGACCTGACCCGTCAGCTCAAGGCGTTCGCCCGGCTTGAGGCCTCCCAGGTGTTCCAGGGCCTGCCCGCCCCGCCACCGCTGCCCGAGGGTGAGATGGAGGTCGGCGGCTTCCTCGTCAGCCCCGAGACGCAGGCCGAGCTGCGGGCGGTCGACCTCAGCACCCTCGAGCTCCCCCGTGGGTTGGCGCGCGGGGCTCTGCTGCTCGATCGCGACGGCATCCCCGCCGACGAGCGGCTGCGCGACGCCCTCAGCGCCCAGGGCGTGAGCGTCGAGGTCCGCGCCGGGGAGGGCTACGCCGAGATGACCTCACACCCCCAGCAGAGCCAGGTGCCGGAGTCCGTGGTGACCGCGGTCATGGCCTGGCTGCGTGATGGCGAGCCGGACGCTGGCGCCGCGGCGGCCGCGGCGCAGGTGCTGACGGGGGTCTCTCCCGCGGCGACCGCCGACCCCGGGCCGGCGGGGGCCTACTCCGAATCGGCCACCCTCCAGGCCGGCGCCGCCGAGATCCTCGAGACCCCGCTCACCATCCCCCAGGAGTTCGGCAACCTGTCGGGCATTCTCAGCACGCCCAAGGAGGGCGGGCAGCCGCTGTGCATCGTCATGCTCAACGCCGGTGCCATCCGCCGGATCGGCCCCAACCGGATGTGGGTCGAGGCGGCGCGGCGCTGGGCGGCGCGCGGCGTGCCCTCGCTGCGCCTCGACGTGGAGGCGATCGGCGAGGCCGACGGCGCCGTCTCGCCCTACGCCGACGACAACGCGCTCTACGTCGACGAGCTCATCCCCCAGGTCAAGGACGCGATCGCGTTCCTGGCGCAGCGCGGTGTGGCCGAGCGATTCGTGACCGTCGGGCTGTGCGCCGGGGCCTACTGGGCCATGTACGCCGGCCTGGAGGACCCGCGGGTGACCGCGGCGCTCATGTTCAACAGCCGCGGGATCGTGTGGGACACCGGCATCGCGGCCTCGCGCGACCTGCGCCGGGCGTTCTCGCAGAAGCTGACCTGGGCCCGCATCCGCCACAACGTCACCGGCCCGCGCCTGCGCGCCGTGGCGCGCCTGCTCCTCGGCTTGCCGGGCCGCTGGCTGGCCCGCCGCCGCGGAGATCAGGACGCCGGCTCACTCCAGGACCGCGTCAACCAGGTGATGCGCCGCATCCAGGCCGCGCCGCTGCGGTCCGTGTTCCTGTTCTCCGCCGCCGAGCCGCTGGAGGAGGAGCTGCTCAACGGCGGCTGGCTGCCCCAGATCGAGGACTGGCCCAACGTCACCGTGACGCGCGTCGCGGTCCGCGACCACACGCTGCGGCCCCTGATGGCCCAGCAGGAGGCCCACGCCGCGCTTGACCGCGCGGTGGAGGCCGAGCTGGCCCTCCCCGCGCCCTCGCGGTCCTAGCCCTCTGCCTCGCTGCCCGGGCCGCCCCTGGCTGCGCGGGCTGCGCGGGCTGCGCCCTGGCCGCCCTGGCTGACGCCGGGGCGTCTGAGCGGGTACGGGCGCACGTCAACGACGGACTTCGGAAAGGGGATCGGGACGGCGTGGATGTGCAACCTTTGGGTTTCTGAATGTACACAGCGCGCAGTGGGCGTTTGACGGGTGTGTGCTCTGAGAGGTCGGCGGGCTGTACATACAGAGCACACGGTCCGGAAATGGACGATGCGCGCTCTGTGCGTTCAGGATTTCGCCCGCGACCCCCCAGTCCGCCTTCCCAAGCCTGCCGTTGACATGCGCTGATACCCCGAGGCACGCACCGGGCGCACCGGGCGTACCGGCCGCACCGGGCGCACCGGGCCACGGCCGGACCCGGGGCCATGCCAGGACTAGAGCTCGGCCGCCGCCGCCGCCGCGCCCGACGGATCATCGGCGGGCCGGCGCGTGCCGATGACCACCGCCGGGTTGCCCCCGACGATCGCGTAGGGCGCGACGTCCTTGGTCACCACCGCGCAGGCGGCGACGATCGCGCCCTCGCCCACCACCTTGCCGGCGAGGATCGTCGCCCGCAGCCCGATCCAGACGCCGTCCTCGATCCGCGGCGGCATGCGCTCGGTGAAGCCCTGCCAGCCGATCGGCTCGTCGAGGTTGTCGAAGCGATGGTTCTCAGAGAGGAAGGCGACGTCGGGGCCGACCATGACCTCCTCGCCCATGATCAGCGCGCCGTAGACGCGGCAGCCCCGGCCCAGCCCCGAGCGGTGGCCGATGCTGATCTCCGACCCGGTGCTCAGGTGAACGTCGGGGCCGATGTTGATCCGCTCGCCGCAGCCGCTCAGGAACATCCGGCACAGCTCCTGGCGGATCCAGCGCGACGGCTCGGCCAGCGGACCCTTGCCCGGGAGCCTGTTGGCGATCCCGTAGTAGAGGCACAGCGCGACGAGGCGCTTGACCCTGGCCAGACTCATCGTTGCCAGGTTACGGGGAGATCAGGCCTGGGCGCCGTGTGACCGCGACGCCATCGCCGACTCGCTGGCCAGGGCGTACTCGGGGAAGTCCAGCTCCTCACCGCAGCGCATGCACACCGTGTCGTGGAGCTTGAGCACCTTCGCGCATTGCGGGCACTGCCGGCGCAGCTCGCGGTTGTCCCAGCGGTAGAGGACGGCGCAGGCCAGCCCGATGAACGGCACGCAGAACGAGATGAGGAACCACATGAAGAACGAGCTGCCCTTCATGCGCCCGACGACCCCTCCGGCCATCCCGAAGAAGAACAGGATCACGATCAGGCCCATTCCGGCCATGTCAGTGCCCTACCAGACGATGGTCTTCAGGGCCCAGAGCACTGCCAGCACAGCGGCCACCACGACGATGGTCCAGAACACCGCAGCCACGATGCCGATGATCACTTTGACCAGCAGCGCGACCGCGGCGACGAGCACCAGCCCGGCGACGGCTTTGCGGACAACTGGGGTGTGGGAGCGGGTTTGCTCCATGTCAGAGCGCATGGCTGAAGTCTAGCGCTGCGCCCTCTCCGGCCGAGCAGGCTAACGACGCGCTAACCGCGCTTGGCGCCCGCGATCCGCGGCGCGCCGATGGCCTCCGGGGAGCTGACCCGAACGCGGGCGAGGCGATACCGGCGCACCGGCACCGGACCGGCGTCGGCCGCGCTGCGTCCGCTGGCGACCAGGAGGACTCGAGACGATCTGTGTGGGGTGAGCATGGCGGTCAGTGTTCCAGCGCCAGGTGGGCCTGCCATTGGCCCTGGGGCCAAACATCGGCCTCCACCACCCTCCGCGCGTCTCAAAAACCAGACATTCGGCCAGCCCCGAAGAACCAGCGGAAGTGTTTGACACCGACCTCCGATGGTTTAAGTAGTTTCTACGGCGCTACTTAAAGCTCCCACAACCGATTAAACACTTGTGTTCCATGCCCAAACCGCGCCGCCAATGCCCCGGAATGTGGGTAAACCGTCATGACGCCTAATCAGAGCGCGGCGGCCGCGGGACACACCCCTTTTGAGTATTCCGACCCAAACCCTGCTCAATCTGACGCTTCGGGGAGTATGATTTCCGATCACTGGCGGCAAATCGCCCAGCCGCCAGGGGGTGGCGGCGCGTTGGATCTCCAGGGTCTGCCGTCCGGGGGTCGAAGGGGTGATCCCGAGGGGTATCTCGGTCGCGAATCACGAATGAATTATCTTCCTGCCAGCTCCGGCGTGGCAACCGCCCCGCTACCCGCGCGGACACGGTCCGTGCGCGAGCGTCTGTGGGCGCAGCTGGTCGGTGCACAGCAGTGGTCGCGGCTGCGCCTCGCCGTCGACGCGATGATCCTCAGCGTCACCGTCGCGTTGTCGCTGCTGGCGGGCCCCGCGGTCGACCGCTCCTACTCCGAGAGCTGGGTGGCGCTGCTGTTCGGCATCGCCGTGATGGCGATGCTTCACGCCCGCCCCGCCCCCGACGACCGTCTCAACGCGTCGTCGCTCGAGACCTTCAACAACGTGCTGGGCGTCGTGTCGCTGGCCTCGATGCTCACCATCTCCACCGACTCGATCCTCGGCGGGAGCCATCCGGTGGCCCTGGCCACCCGGCTATGGCTGTTCACCGTCGTCTACCTCGGCGGCGCCCGGGTCTTCCTGGTGACCAGCCGCCGCGAGGCGATCCGCCGTGAGGGCCTGGCCACCCCGACGCTCATCGTCGGCGCCGGCATGATCGGGTCCCAGCTGGCCCATCGCCTCATCTCCGAGCCGTCCTACGGGCTGCGGCCGGTCGGCTACCTGGACGCCGACCCGCTCCCCCACTCCAACTCGCGCGACCATCGCACCATCCCGGTCCTCGGCACGCCCGACGACCTCGAGGAGGCGATCGGCTTCACCGGCGCGCGCCATGTGATCCTGTCCTTCTCCAACGAGCCCGACCACGTGCTCGTCGAGAAGGTCCGCCGCTGCCAGGCGCTCGGCGTCAACGTCTCGCTCGTGCCCCGGCTCTATGAGTCGATCAACGAGCGGGCCACCCTGGATCACGTCGGCGGGGTGCCGCTGCTCACGCTCCACACCGTGGATCCCAAGGGGTGGCAGTTCGCCGTCAAGCACGCGCTGGACCGCAGCGCCGCGCTGTTCGGGCTCATCGTCCTCTCGCCGGTGCTCGCGGTGCTCGCGGCTGCGGTCAAGCTGACCTCGCCGGGCCCCGTGCTGTTCCACCAGCAGCGCGTCGGTCGCGACGGCCGCACCTTCGACGTCCTCAAGTTCCGGACGATGATGGCAGCGTCCGCACACCCGGGGTTCCAGCTCGGTGACGGCCTGGCGCCGGGCGGGGTCGAGGGAACGGACCGCCGGACGCCGCTCGGCCGCATCCTGCGCGACCTCTCACTCGACGAGCTCCCGCAGCTCTACAACGTCCTGCGCGGCGACATGAGCCTGGTCGGCCCCCGCCCGGAGCGTCCCGAGTACGTGGTGCGCTTCGCCCGCGACGTCGCGCGCTACGAAGATCGGCACCGCGTAAAATCGGGCATCACCGGTTGGGCCCAGGTCCATGGGTACCGCGGTCAGACCTCGATCGCCGACCGGGTGGAGTGGGACAACTACTACATCCAGAACTGGTCGATCTGGCTCGATCTGCGCATCATCTTCATGACGATTGCCGAAGTGCTTCGATTCCGCGGTTGACGAATCCCGACAGGATTCGCCTGCCCTGATCAGAATGCTTTCCTGATGTCCGCCAGCCCGATGCTGACCCGAGGTCGTTCCGAGAACGAACCGGGCGTTCTGCGCTACTACCGGACCGTCCGCGAGCACATCAAGCTCATCCTCGCGTGCACCATCCTCGCGGTCGTCGTCGCCGCCGTCTACACACGGGTGGCGACCAAGCGCTACAGCGCCGAGGCGCAGATGCTGGTCTCGCCCGCGGACTCCGGCAACGCCGCGCTGTCCACGCTCCCGGTGCTGCACGGCACCAGCGACCCCACCCGCGACACCCTCACCGCCGCCGGGCTGGTGACCAACCCCCAAGTGGCCCAGGCGGTGGTCAAGGCCCTGCACCTGCGCGTCTCGGCCGACGACCTCCTCTCCAAGGTCACGGCGACGCCGATCGGCCAGAGCAACCTGCTCGCGGTGCAGGCCACCTCGTCCTCCGCCACCGGAGCCCAACAGCTGGCCAACGCCTTCGCCGATCAGGTCGTCGCCACGCGCGCCGCCAACCTGCACGCGGCCCTCGCCACGGCCATTCCCGGGCTGCAGGCGCAGATCCAGGCCGAGAGCCCCGCCGAGCGGGTTGCCAACAGCGCGCTGACCGCCCAGCTCGCCCAGCTTCAGCAGCTCAAGTCAAGCCCCGACCCGACGATCACGGTCTCGGCTCGCGCTGGCCTGCCGCTCGCTCCCTACACGCCCAAGTCCAAGCTGGCGCTGGTCGCCGGGCTCATCGCCGGACTCGTGCTCGGCGTCGGCGGCGCCTTCCTGCTGGACGCCCTGGACCCGCGGCTGCGCCGTGAGGAACAGCTCCGTCACCTCTTCAACGCGCTCATCCTCACCGGGATCCCGCGCGAGCGCCCGCACCACCGAGCAGCGGGCCCGCTGCTGCCCACCGACCTCTCCTTCGCCGGCCATGAGGGCTACCGATCGCTGCGCACGTTCCTGGCGGCGCGGGCGGGCAGCAAGCCCCAGGCCGTCCTGCTCACGGGCTCGGCGCCCGGTGAGGGGAAGACGACGACGGCGATCGGTCTCGCCAGCGCGCTGGCCCAGGGCGGCGCCAGCGTCATCCTCATCGAGGCCGACCTGCGCCGGCCGGCCATCGGCACCGCGCTGCAGCTCGTCCCCGAGTTCGGGACCGAGCACCTCGCCCAGGGCACCGTGGAGCTCGAGCAGGCGCTCACCCCGCTCGTCCTCGATGGCGCCGAGCTCCAGGTGGTGGTGGTCAAGCGCCCGAGCGACCACATCGCCGAGCGGCTCTCCTTCGACTTCTCCCAGCGGCTCGTCGAACACGCCAAGGAGCTCGCGGACTTCGTCATCATCGACTCGCCGCCGATCACCGCCGTCGTCGATGCGCTGCCCCTGGCCAAGTACGTCGACGACGTGCTCATCGTCAGCCGCCTCGGGGTGAGCAAGCTGGCCAAGATCACCGAGCTCTACGACATGCTCATGAACTACGGCACGCCTCCGCTGGGCTTCGTGGTCATCGGCGAGTCCCCGATCCGCGGCTCGCTGTACTACTCGGCCGTCGAGGGCAGGCGCCCCGACGACCTCCGTCAGGCACCTCCGGTCAGTCTCGAAGCCACCGCCGACCAGCGCGACTGACGTGGCGGTAGCGCCTCGCATGCGAGCGCAGGCGCGTGGGCCGTTGACCCGTGCCCGAAGCGAATATGCCGGCTGGGCCGGCCTGTTGCTGGCGATGTCGGCCGCGGTCGGGCTCGCCGCCGGGATCAAACCCTCGATGGGCGTTGCCGGGGCGATCGGCATCGCCTTCAGCCTGGTGACGATCTCCGACGTCACCGCGGGACTCGTCCTCTTCACCATCCTCTCCTTCCTCGACGTGCTCAACAGCTCCTCGAGCGGCTCGGCCAGCTTCATCAAGGTGGCCGGCCTGCTCCTGTTCGGGTCCTGGTATGCCCAGCGGCTCGTGGGCACGGCCAGCACGCGAGGGGCCGTGGCGCGGATCCCGGCCAACCTGCTGTTCTGCGTGGTCGCGCTGGCCCTGTGGTCGGCGGTGAGCGCCACGTGGGCCGAGAGCTCCAGCGTCGCGCTGACCTCGACGATGAGCTTCGTGCTCAACATGCTCCTGCTTCCCATCGTCATGGTCGCCGTGCGTCGCCGCGAGCACCTGCACTGGGTCCTGGCGGCGTTTCTCATGGGGGCGATCATCTCGACCGCCTACGGCTTCATCTCCCCGGCGGCCACGGGCTCGGTGGAGGGGCGGCTCGCCGGCGGCATCGGCGACGCCAATGAGCAGGCCGCCGTGCTGGTCGCGGCGATCCCGATCGCGCTCGCCCTGGGCAACGCGATGCGGCGTCCGGCTCTACGCCTGCTCGCCTGGGGCGGCGGGGTGTTCTGCCTCATCGGGGTGTTCACCACGCTCTCCCGCGGCGGCCTCATCGCGCTGGGTTGCGTGATGGTGGCGGCGGTCGGGTTCGGGGGCCGGTGGCGCGGCAAGGCGGCCGTCCTGCTGGCGGCGACCCTCCTGGGGACCGTCACGTACTACTTCGCCATCGCCCCCCTTGCCGCCCGCCAGCGGGTGACCAGCGCGACGACCAGCGGGCGCTCGGACATCTGGCGCGTCGGCTGGCGGATGGTGGAGGCCCACCCCATCATCGGCTCGGGGTCGGGCAACTTCCAGGAGGCGGCCATCCACTACGTGCAGGGGATCGGCAACCTCACGAGCGCCAACCTGATCGTCAACGTCCCCCACGTCGCCCACAACGTCTACCTGGAGATGCTGGCCGACCTCGGGATCCCCGGCCTTCTCGCCTTCGTGGGGGTGGCGGGCTTCTCCATGCTCGCCGTGGCCAGGGCGGCGCGCCGCTTCGAGCGACAGGACGACCGAGAGATGGAGCTGGTCGCACGCTGCATGTTCCTGGCCCTCGTCGCCTTCATGTCGGCGGACTTCTTCCTCTCCGGCGAGTTCTCCAAGCAGCTGTGGCTGACCTTCGCCCTGTGCCCGGCGGTGCTGGCGCTCAGCCACGCCCCGGGCGCGGCGCGGGACGCACCCGCAGGACCTCCGGACCGGGCGCCGGAGCCCGCCTACCGCTCCCAACCCGCATACTGACGCCCTCATGACCGGGTCGCTTCGACGCCTGCGCGTCCTCGCCGTGCTGGACTCACCCACCGATCAAGGCGGGGCGGAGCGGTTTGCGCTGGGGCTGGTCAGCCACCTCCCCCGTGACCGCTTCGAGCCGTGGGTGTGCTCCACCCGCTTCGCCACGCCGGAGGCCTCGGAGTCGCTGGCCGACGCCGGGGTGAGCCACATCAGCCTGCGACGGACGGGCAAGCTCGACGTGCATCGCCTCGGCGGCCTGGCCATGCTCCTGAAGATGGGCCGCTTCGACGTCGTCCACGCCCACATGTTCGGGTCAAACGTGTGGGGAACGCTGCTGGGCAAGCTGTGCAGCGTCCCGGTGATCATCGCCCACGAGCACAACTGGTCCTACACCGGCGAGCTGATGCGGCGCATGATCGATCGCCACGTCATCGCCCGCTACGCCACGCGGTTCGTCGCGGTGTCGGAGTCCAACCGCACCCGGATGATCGAGCTGGAGGGAATCCCGGCCGACAAGGTCCTCGTCCTCCCGACCGCCTACATCCCGCATCGCGTCACCGACCCGACCGACATCCGCGCCGAGCTCGGGCTCTCGCCCGACGCCCACATCATCGGGGTGGCCGCGACGTTGCGCGTCGAGAAGGCCCTCGAGGTCATGATCAGCGCCGTGGCCCAGGTGGTGCCGCGTTTCGGGGACACGCACCTGGTGATCGCCGGCGACGGCCCTCAGCGGGGGATGCTCGAGGCTCAGGTGATCAGCGAGGGCCTGACCGGACACGTGCACTTCCTGGGCGAGCGCCGCGATGTCACGCCGATCCTGGAGACCGTCGACGTCGGCGCTCTCTCCTCTGACTGGGAGGGAATGCCGCTGTTCGTCCTCGAGTGCATGACGACCCGCACCCCGGTGGTCGCCACCAACGTCGGCGGCCTCCCCGAGGTCGTCGAGCACGACCGCACCGGCCTGCTCGTCCCGCCGCGCGACCCGACCGCACTGGCCGACGCGATCAGCGCGCTCCTCGCCGACCCCGACCGGGGCCGGCGGCTGGCGGCGGCCGCCGCGGAGCGCATGCATGAGTTCACGATCGACGCCGTCGCCCGCCGCTTCGCCGACCTCTATGAGCAGCTCGTGAGCGACGCCGCGCCGGAGCCGGATTCCCGAGTGGCCGCGCAGACGTGAACCCGGCGCTCATCCTCTGCTATCACGCCGTGAGCCCGACCTGGGAGTCGGAGCTGTCGGTGGCACCCGACGCCCTGGAGCGCCACATCGAGCACCTCCTGCGGCGCGGGTGGCGCGCCACCACCTTCACCGAGGCGATCGTCGGCCCGCGGGACCGGCGCGCGTTCGCCGTCACCTTCGACGACGCGTTTGCCACGGTGCGGACCTATGCCGCCCCGGTGCTGCGCCAGTTCGGCGTCCGCGGCACCCTGTTCGTGCCGACGTCGTTCATGGAGGGCGAGGGGATCCTGTCCTGGAAGGGGATCAAGGGGTGGCACGACACGCCGGAGGCCGGCGAGCTGCGGGCCATGACCTGGGAGCAGGTCGGCGAGCTGGCGGAGTACGGCTGGGAGATCGGCTCCCACACGCACACCCACCCTCACCTCCCGGAGCTGAGCGACGATGAGGTGCGCGAAGAGCTCGCGGTGTCCCGCGACGAGCTCACCCGCCGCCTGGGCCGGTGCGAGTCGATCGCCTATCCCTACGGCGACGTCGACGACCGCGTCGAGGAGCTGACCCGGCAGGTCGGCTACCGGACGGCCGCGGCTCTGCCGGGATCGTTCCGGCAGCTCAACGTCCACCGCTACGCGCGGCTCGGGCTCTACCACAACGACGGCCCGGTGCGGTTCTGGCTCAAGCTGGCCCGCGGCACCCGGCGGCTGGGCCTGGGCTCGACGGTGCTCTGAGCCGGAGGTCCGATGGCGAGCGCTCCGACCCGCCTGGCGGTCTTCTGCGACTTCTCATATCGCCGCGAGGGCGATGTGATCACCGCCGAGCTGCCGTTCAGCCTCTTCCTCCAGGCGCTGGCCCGCCACTTCCGCGCGGTCACGCTCATCGGGCGCCTGGACCCGACGGGAACGCGCTTCCCGTATGAGCTGCGGGGCATCGAGCTTGAGCCGCTGCCCTACTACGCGAGCGGCGCGGACCTGAGCGCCGTCATGCGGGCGCTGCCGGCCGCCGTGCGCCGGTTCTGGGCGGTGCTGGCCCGCGTGGACGTCGTGTGGGTGCTGGGGCCCAACCCGCCGCACGCGATCGTCTTCGCGTTGCTGGCCCTGGCCCGGCGCAAGCGCCTCGTGCTGGGCGTGCGCCAGCAGCTGCCCCGGCTCATCCGCCACCGCCACCCCGGCCGCCCCCACGTGTGGGCGGCGGCGTGGGTGCTGGAGCAGATGTTCAGGCTGCTGGGCCGCGTGGCCGGGGTGGTGGTGGTCGGGCCCGAGCTGGCGCGCGAGTACCGCCACTCCCGCCGGCTGCACACCACGCTCATCTCGCTGCTCTCCGAGGACGACGTCGCGGCCGCCTCCGACGACCATCGCGACTACGACGCCGGCGCGCTGCGCCTGCTCAGCGTCGGCCGCCTGGATCCGGAGAAGAATCCGCTGCTGATGGCCGACATCCTGCGCGACGCGCTCCGCAGCGATCCGCGCTGGCGCCTGGAGGTCTGTGGCGACGGCAGCCTCGCCGAGGCGCTTCGAGCCCGCGCGGCGGAGCTGGGCGTCGACGAGCGTCTGGTCATGCACGGACACATCGGGTTCGGGGACCCGCTGTGGGAGCTGTATCGCTCAAGCCACGCGCTCCTGCACGTGTCGATGACCGAGGGGATGCCGCAGGTGCTGCTGGAGGCGTTCGCCGCGCGGCTGCCCGTCGTGGCCACGGCGGTCGGCGGCGTCCCGGAGATGGCCGGCGGTCGCGGGCTGCTCATCGCGCCGCGCGACGCAGACGCTGGCGCCACGGCGCTTCAGCGTCTGCTCGACCACCCCGTCGAGCGCGCGCGCCACGTCGAGGCGGGCGTGACCTACGTCCGCGAGCACACCCTGGAGGCTGAGACCGCGCGGCTCGCCGGGTTCCTGGACGGCGGGCGATGACCGGGGACGCCGTGGACTGCTCGATCCTCGTGCCTGTCCTCAACGAGGAGCGGTTCATCGAGCCCATGGTGGCCGCGATGCGCGCCCAGCGCTTTGATGGAGCACTCGAGTTCGTGTTCGCCGACGGGGGCTCGACCGACCGTACCCGTGAGATCCTCGGCGAGCTGGCCCGGCAGGATCCCCGCATCCGCGTGTTCGACAACCCGCGCGGCAGCGTCTCCAGCGGGCTCAACGTCGCGCTGCGCGAGGCGCGGGGCACGTGGGCGGCGCGAATGGACGGCCACACGGTCTACCCCGCCGGCTACGTCGCCGATGGGATCGCCCGGCTGGAGCGCGGGGGCAGCAATTGGATCTCCGGGCCTCAGCGCGCGCGGGGCCACAACCCGGTCTCGCGGGCGATCGAGCTGGCGCTGGAGTCACCGCTGGGTCGAGGCGGCTCCAAGAAATGGTCCCCGCCCACCCGCGGTGACGGCGCCCACGGCGACGAGTTCGAGCTGGACACCGGCGTGTTCGGCGGCGTGTGGCGGCGTGAGACGCTCCTTGACTACGGGGGCTGGGACGAGCGTTGGGACAAGAACGAGGACTCGGAGCTGGCGGCGCGGTTCCTGCGCCGCGGCGAGCGGCTCATCTGCCTGCCGGGCATGGGCGCCGACTACGCGCCGCGCGACACGCTGCGTGGCCTGTGGCGCCAGTACAGCGACTACGGTCGCTTCCGCGCGCTCACCGCCCGCCACCATCCCCGGTCCATGCGCCGCTCGCACCTCATCGCGCCGGCGCTCGTGATCGACGCGGCACTCACCCTCGCGCCGGGACGGCTCGGGACCCTGGCGCGCGTGGGCTGCGGCATCTACGGGGCCGCGCTCACCGCGTCGGGGCTGCAGGCCCTGCGGCGCAGCGGGCGGCCGGCCGACGTGGTGCTCGTGCCGGCCGTGCTGGTGGCGATGCACGGCGCCCATGGCGTCGGCGAACTGGCCGGCGCCGTGCGCTACGGACCTCCGTGGGCCGCGCTGGCCCTGGCCGCCGGCCTGGCCGACGTCGCCGGCGCACTCGAGCCGGCGGCCGAGCCGGTGTGCGCGCCGTCTCTGCGCTGACCGACCTCGACGTTTGTTCTGCATGATGGGGCCCGGATTGCGCGCCACGTGGACCTTTTTCTCATCAAGGCTGCCGCAAACCTCAACACTTGACCGAACGCGGTGTAGTGGCCTCAAGTCCAAGGAAGTGCAGCCGATAGCACGGCTAGCCCCCCTCGTCGTGCCCCTCGGATCTCGTGAGTCGCTGCCGCCCTCTCATACGAACTGCTGCGCTTTTTGCGTGCCTGATCACCGTCGCGCTGACGCTGTCAGGCTCCGCCTCCGCCGCCGCTCCGGTGTGTGCGCGGTCGTTTGGTTCGTTTTCGGCGTCGAATGCTCCGTCGGGGTGTTGGCGGCCTTATAGCGCCAGTTCGCCGTTCAATCGGGTGCTGCCGGCCGATCCCACGATCGCGCCGGACTCGGGGTCGATCATTGCCGGTCTGACCGCTAATCACGTCAACTTCGAGGGCGGCAGCGGCCAGTTTGCCTTTACCTCTGATGACAGCCGCGACGGCGTCTACTACTCCCGCGCCACCGACCCGGTGGTGACGATTCATTGCACCTACTACTGGGGTCCGGGGACCTGCACCGGTGCCGACAAGGTCAACGTCGACGGCCAGCAGATCCACATCCCCGCCGGGGCCATGCCCCAGGACAACGGCTCAGACGCCCACATGACCGTCGTCGATCAGGCCCACCAGGTCGAATACGACTTCGAGCACGCCGCCTGGTCTGCCGATCACCAGACCCTGAACGTGTGGGCCGGCGCGCAGATTCCCGCCGGCGCGAACCTCGGCAGCGGACTGGGCGCCGGCGGCACCGCCGCGGGCTTCTCGACCCTGGCCGGGCTGATCACCGCCCCCGAACTGGCCGCCGGCGCCATCAACCACGCCCTGGTCATCAACGTCCCCTGCACCAGCGGCAGCGTCTACCCCGCCCAAGGCGCCAACGGCCTGCCCTGCAACCAGATGCAAGGCCATGACAGCACCGGCACCCCCACCCCCCTGGGCACCCTGTTCCAGCTCAACATGACCGACGCCCAGATCACCAACTCCGGCGCGCCGGCGTGGGAGCAGACGATCATGACCGCCATGGCCCACTACGGCATGTACGTCAACGACACCGACGGCATCGACAACATCGAACTCGAAGCCGAATCTGACGTCTCCTACACCAGCCTCGGCGGCCCCGCACGCCTGAACAACTTCATCAAAGCCAACGGCGGCTCCTACTACGCCCCCCTCAACCGCTGGATCCTCAGCGGCCGCTACATCCCCCTCAACCACCTCCGCGTCATCAACCCCTGCTTCGCCCAAGCCACCTGCCCCGCCACCCCCACCCCCCACTCAAACGCCCGCGCCGGCACCGCCAGCATCCACCACACCCCCCGCGCCGGCAACGGCTACATCGCCGAAATGCGCTTCACCCAGCCCTGACCCGGACCGCCGGCTCCAGCTAGCGGCGCGCCGCCGGCGCCCCCAGCGTCTCGTCCACGACCTCAAGCAGGCGGGTCGCGTAGTGCGTGAGCGTCAGCTCAGCGAGCGCATGCTGACGCGCCCGGCGCCCGATACGGTCACGCTCGGCGGGGTCGTCGAGCAGCCGCCGCACCGCCCGGGCCATCGCCGCGTCGTCCCCGGGCGCGACGATCAGTCCGGTCTCGCCGTCCTGGATGTAGTCACGCACCCCGGGCGTGTCGGTGGCGACGATCGCCTTGCCCCGCGCCATCGCGTTGACGTAGGTCGTCTGCCCCGAGGCACGGTCCTCGCGGGCCAGGAGCGGGACCACGACGACAGCGGCGCCCCGGAGCATCGCGTCGTACTCCGCCTGGGGCCGAGGGCCGATCGTGAGGTTGGCGGCGATGGCGCGATCCTCGTCGGCGGCGACGACGGTCGTGGCGATGTCGACCGGCGCCTCGATCTCGGACGCGGCCCTGATCAGCGGGCCGTAGTCGCGCAGGGAGTTGCCGCCCGCGAACACGCGGCCGTTGTCGGTCGACGGGAGATCATCCTTGAGCGTCGCCGGCCAGGGTGTGAAGCGCACGCGGCTTGACCGCAGGCCCCATGTGCGCGGGAAGCTCTCGGCCTCGAACCGGGTGAGCACGCAGAAGCTCGTCCGTGGCCCGTCGATGAGCCGGATCCCCACCCGGTTGACGGCGCTGTCGAGCCCGCCCCCGGCCTTCCACGTCGAGTCGGCGATGACGATCGCCGGGTGGCGGGGCAGCCGGCGCACCAGCGCCGCGGCCACCTGGTCACGCCGCGCCGAGCCGTCCAGGACAACCGCGTCGTAGCGAACCGCCTGGCTCACCACCGCGGCGATCGTGGCCACATCCTTGTCGCGCGGGCGCAGCATGTCCACGCGCTCCTGCCACACCGCCATCGGCGGGTCGGCGCCGAACAGCGTCGACAGGATCCTCCGGCGCGCTCGGGGCATGCGGGGCGAATCTATCAGTCGTCCTCGGCGCCGCAGCTGCGGCCGTATCAACATTCGTCGTACCCCCGAAACGCGGTATTCGGGCATCTCGCTGGCCTGCCGATGACAGGGCAGAGTGATGAACCGGGTCTCGACCACCAGCCGCATTCCTAGACTGTCCGCACTGGTGTTGTCGCTGGCCGTGCTCTTCTCCACGCTGCTGATCGGCTCGGCCTCCGCTGACAGCTCGCCGTGTGCCCAGGCGTTTGGCGCGTTCTCGGCGTCGAACTTCCCGACCGCATGCTGGCGCCCCTACAGCTCGAGCTCGCCGTTCAACCGCGCGCTGCCGGCCAGCCCCACGATCGCGCCCAACTCCTCCGCGATCGTCGCCAACCTCACCGCCAACAACGCCAACTTCGAAGGCGGCGGCAGCCAGTTCGCCTTCACCTCCGACGCCGGGCGCGACGGCATCTACTACTCGCGCACCACCGACCCCGTGGTCACCATCCACTGCACCTACTACTGGGGTCCGGGCACCTGCACCGGTGCCGACAAGGTCAACATCGACGGCCAGCAGATCCACATCCCGGCCGGCGCCATGCCCCAGGACAACGGCTCAGACATGCACATGAGCATCATCGACCAGAGCGACAGCCTCGAGTACGACTTCGAGCACGCCACCTGGTCCACTGACCACAAGACGCTCAATGTCTGGGCCGGCGCCGAGCTTCCCGCCGGCGCCAACCTCGGCACCGGACTGGGCGGCGGCGGCACCGCGGCCGGCTTCTCCACCGTCGCCGGACTGATCACCGAGCCCGAGCTCGCCAGCGGCGCCATCAACCACGCCCTGGTCATCAACGTCCCCTGCACCGACGGCAGCGTCTACCCGGCCTCCGGCGCCAACGGGCTGCCCTGCAGCCAGATGCAGGGCCATAACAGCACCGGCACCGCCACCCCCCTGGGCACCCTGTTCCAGCTCAACATGACCGACGCCCAGATCACCGCCTCCGGTGCCCCCGCGTGGGAGCAGACGATCATGACCGCCATGGCCCACTACGGCATGTACGTCAACGACACCGACGGCATCGACAACATCGAGCTCGAAGCCGAATCCGACGTCTCCTACACCAGCCTCGGCGGCCAGCCCGTCATGAGCAACTTCATCTCTCAGCAGGGCGGCTGGTACTACTCGCCGCTGAACCGGTGGATCATGGCGGGCCCGGGCATCCCGCTCAACAAGCTGCGCGTCGTCGACCCGTGCTGGGCCGAGGGTCTGTGCGCCGGCTCGGGCACCACGACCCCGCCCGCCGGCAACCCGCCCGCGACCACGCCGCCCGCCGGCAACCCGCCCGCGACCACGCCGCCCGCCGGCAACCCGCCCGCGAGCACCCCGCCCGCGAGCACTCCGCCGGCGACCACCACCACCCCGGTCTCGACGACGCCGCCGGCCACCACCCCTGTCTACCCCACGCCGACGCCCACCCCGATTGCCAGCGCCCCGGTCCCCCCCAAGCCGGCGCCCGTCACCTCGACGCCGCCCAAGCACTCGCCCAAGCACAAGCAGCCCAAGGGCAGTCGGCGCGGCAACGTCGCCCACAGCGCTTCGGTGATCGCGCGCAGCTGCAAGGCCTCGAAGTCGCGCACCTCCACCAAGGCCGCCAGGCGCGCCTGCGCGACGGCCGTGGCCGCCGCCAAGCGCCGCTCCGGCACCCGGCGCTGACCACCCCCGCTGCTAGCCTCGGCGCGCGATCCGTCCCCTCAGGATCGCGCTCCCCGCCGTGGTCCCGAGCTCCGACGACACCCGCGCCGCCGAGCCGCCGCTCGGACAGGTCGCCGCCCGCGGCGCGCGGCTGGCTCTCCTGGGCTGGGGTGCGAGCCAGGGGCTGAACTTCGCGGCCTACATCGTCCTGGCCCACCTACTCGATCCGCGGGTGTTCGGCACCTTCGCCGCCGGCTCGATCCTCATCGCCTTCGGCGTGCTGTTCGCCGAGTCGGGCACCATGGCCGCCCTCATCAGTCGTCGCGACCGTATCGACGAGGCGGCGAGCACCGCGTTCTTCTCGCTGGTGGTCAGTGGCGTCGCCCTGTCGCTGATCTCGCTGGCGGCATCGCCTCTGGTCGGGCTCTTCTTCAAGAACCACAAGGCGGGCGTCGTTGCCGCCGCGCTCTCGGGCTGGCTGCTGCTGCGCGCAATGACCATCGTGCCCGACTCGCTGCTGCAGCGGCGCTTCTCGTTCGCGCGGCGCGTGGCCGTCGATCCACTCGGGGCGATCGCCTTCACCGCGGTCGCGGTGGTCACCTGCGCCACCGGCGCCGGGATCTGGGGGCTGGTGTGGGGCACCTACGCGTCGGAGGTCGTCGAGGTGGCGGCCGCGTGGGCGTTCGCGCGCTACCGCCCACGCTGGAGGCTCGCCTCGATGGCCATGTGGCGCGAGATCGCGGCCTTCGCCCGGCCGGTGCTGGGCTCGGAGATCCTGCGGCGCATCGCCAGCCAGATGGACGTGATCATGCTCGGGCGATTCACCAGCGCGGCCACGCTCGGCCAGTACCGCAACGGTTTCCGGCTCGCCTCGCAGCCCGGCCAGGCGTTCGTCGACGTCGGCGCCTACGTCCTGCTCCCGACGCTCGCCCACATCTCACGCGAGGACCGTCATCTGGGCGCGGTGGCGCGCCGGGTCTTCGGGATCGCGCTGGCCGGCGCGGTCCCGGTCAGCCTGGCCATGATCCCGTTGGGCGTCCCGATCGCGGTCCTGTTCCTGGGGGAGGAATGGCGCCCGGCCGGACACGCCATCGCAGCGCTGTGGGGCCTGCTGCTGGGCGGCGCCATCTCCTCGGTGGCGGCCGAGTCCTCCAAGGCGATCGGCAAGCCCGAGCTGCTCGTGCGCATCCACGGCCTCAACCTCGGCGTGACCGCCGTGCTCGTGATCGCCTCCGCAATTCCCTTCGGCCTCATCGGCGTGGCCAGCGCGGTCTCGGTCAGCCAGGTGCTCGTCGGCCTCTACGCCTTCCACCTGCTCTCGCCCCACGTCGGCATGAGCTGGCACGAGCTGGCGGCCGAGGCGGCCTCCCCGCTCATCGCCTCGGCGGCTCTGCTGTCGGGGATGGTCTCGTTCGCACTGTTGACCCAACCGCTCGACCACGGCGAGGCCCTCGGCTTCGTGCTCACGGGAGTACAGGTGCTGATCGGCGGCGTCGCCTATCTCGCGGCGCTCGGGTTCATCGACCCGCGTCGCCGGGCCGATCTGATGGCGTTGCGGCGCCGGCTCGGGCGCTCGGGCGGCCCGGGCTACGCCTGATCGACGGTCCGCAGATCGCCGAACGCCTCGGTGATCTCCGCGGGCGGCTCCTCGTACCAGGACCATGTCAGCCCGGCGCGCTTGCGCACCGCGCCGAGCAGGTTGCGGGCCCGCCGTGCCAGCGATGCTCCGCCCGCCTCGCCGGCGACGATCGCCACCTCCCGGTCGGCCGCTCCCCGGCGGTCCAGCAGCGCCCGGCGGGCGTCCTCGGACGGCATGTCCTCCTCGTCCAGTCCGTGATAGACGCGCGCCGCCGTGCGCTTCATGGCCAGGATCTGGTGCGAGGACTGCCCCGGGTGCATGCGGTAGATGGCCAGCCGGCCGCCCATCCACACCGGATCAAATCCGGCGATGAGGATTCGCAGCCACAGGTCGTACTCCTCCGACAGCGCCAGCGACTCGTCGTAGCCGCCGACTGCCGAGAGCACCGTCGCCGGCACCGCCGCCGACGTGAACACGAAGTTGCGGCGCAGCAGTGCGGCCAGGAAGCTCGCCCGGTCGGGTGGCGGCGGATCGAGGGCGTCCATGGCCGAGCCCTGCTTGACCTGACCGCGCCCGGCGTGGAACACGTACGCGTCGGTGTAGGCAAAGCCCGGATTGGGGGCCGCGCTCAGCGCCGCCGTGGCGGTCTCGACGTAGCGCGGCAGCCACAGGTCGTCTGAGTCCAGGAAGGCGACCCAGTCCCCGCGGGCCGCCGCGATCCCGGCGTTGCGCGCCGCCGCCGGACCGCCGTTGGCGCGGGACACCAGCCGGACGCGGGGATCCTCGATGCCCGCCACGGCCTCCGCGGTCTCATCGGTGGAGCCGTCGTCGACCACGATCACCTCCAGCACCGGCACGGTCTGGCTCAGCGTCGAGCGAACCGCGGAGCGGATGGTTGTGGCGGCGTTGAAGGCCGGTATGACGACCGACAGGCGTTCGCTGGTCATTCAGGCCTCGAGCGGGCTGGAGGCTAGCAATGTGCGGGGCTTGAGCACCGGAGCCCTTGCGCCGATGCTTCTGGCAACATGGCGCCGTTGCCCGACCTAAGGCTCCAGCCGAGGCTGCGACCCCATCTTCGGGCCGGGTTGCCCGCTCTCGTCGCCGTCGCCCTGATGCTCGTGTGGGCGATCCAGAACGGCGGCTTTGACGCCAGCACCTGGTACTGGGGAGCGCTGGTCCTCCTGGCCACCTTCACCGCGGTGTTCGTCGGCGTGCTCCGTGGTCATCTCCGTGTGTCGCGGGCCAGCGCGATCGCCGTCGGCCTGTTCGCCGGCTACGTCGCCTGGTCCTACCTGTCGATGACCTGGGCCCAGTACCCCGGCATCGCCCTGGACGGCTCAAACCGGGCCCTGCTCTACCTGCTCATCTTCACGCTCCTCACCGCCCTGCCGTGGACCAGGGAGAGCGTCCTGGGGGCGCTGCTGCTCTTCGCCGGGGGCGTGGGGGTCGTGGGCCTCGTGCTCATGGTGCGGCTGGCCTCGGGGTCCACGTCACCGCGCTCTTCTTCGGCGGGCGCCTGGTGGCCCCGACCGGCTACATCAACTCCACCGCCGCGCTGTTCACCATGGATGCGCTCGTGTGCATCGTCCTGGCGTCGCGCCGGCGCCTCGCCGGCCCCGTGCGCGGGCTGCTGGTCGCCTTCGCCGCCGTCTCCCTGCAACTGGCGACCATCGTCGAGAGTCGCGGCTGGCTGTTCACGCTGCCGATCATCGCGCTGGTGGCGATCGTCGTCGTCCCCGACCGCCTGCGCGTGGCCGGAGCGGCCGCGATCCCCCTGGTGGCGGCGCTGATCCCGGTGCGGCGGCTCCTGCACGTCTACCAGAGCGGGCCGTCGGACCCCCTGCGCACGCTGGCCATCCACGCCGCGCGCCCGGCGCTGGCGATGTGCGTCGGCGCGTTCGTGGTCGGCACCCTGCTGGCGTGGGCCGACAGCCTCTACCGCGGGCGCGGCCTGGGCCGGGCCCAGCGCCGTGCGGTCGGCAGCGCGCTGGCCCTCATCGGGGTAGCGGGCGTGCTCGCCGGCGGCCTCGCCGTGAGCAAGGGCCATCCCCTCCAGTTCATCTCGCGCCAGTGGCACGGCTTCGCCCACGCGGAGGCGGTCTACGGAAGCTCGCACTTCACCGATGTCGGCAGCGGCCGCTACGACTACTGGCGCGTGGCGCTCCATGCCTTCGAGCACCACCCGATCGGCGGTCTGGGCCAGGACAACTTCGGCGACTACTACCTGACCCTGCGCAACACGGGCGAGGAGCCCAGCTGGACACACAGCCTCGAACTGCGCCTGCTCGCCCACACGGGCATCGTCGGCTTCCTGCTCTTCGGCGGCTTCCTGATCGCCGCCATCACGGCCGCCGCGCGCGCCCGCCGGCGCGGGGACGCCGACGCCCGGTTGCTGGCCGGGGCGCTGCTGCTGCCCCTCGTCGTCTGGCTCATCCACGGATCCCTGGACTGGTTCTGGGAGGTGCCCGCGCTCAGCGGGCCCGCGCTGGGGTTCCTGGGGGCCGCCGGGGGTCTGGGAACCGCCTTCGCCGTCGCTCCCGCGCCCGCTGGGGGCCTGGGGGCCGCCCCGGCGGTCGCTCCCGAGCCCGCCGAGCCCCCGCCGGCCCGTGCCAGGCGCCGGTTGCCGCGCCTTCCCGCGCCGGTCGGGATCGCCACCGGGCTGGTCGTCCTGGCCTGCCTCACCGTTGCGCTCGCCTTCCCCTACCTCTCCGCCCACGAGGTCCAGGTCGCCTCGCGCGCCGACGCCACCAACCCGTCGGCGGCGCTCAAGGATCTGCGCCTCGCGTCCAAGCTCAACGCGCTCAGCTCCGATCCGGGGCGCCTGGCGGGCGCCATCGCGCTGCGAAACGGCCGATGGACGCTGGCTCTGCGCCAGTTCCGCGACTCACTCTCGGCGGAGCCGGGCGGGTGGTTCTCATGGCTGGGGGCGGGCCTGGCGGCGTCGGCGCTCGGCGAGCCCGAGCAGGCGCATCGGGACTTCGTCGTCGCCCGGCGAATCAACGCCCGTCAGCCCGCGGTGCAGGACGCGCTGCAACGCGTCTTCACCAAGACCCCGCTGACGTCCGACGAGGCGTTCAAACTCCTGGTCCTCCTGCAATGAGCACGATTACCCAAACCTTGGTTGCATAAATTGCCTCACTCCCGGACAACAACCCTGTGCTTTTGCTCCATCTTGCGGTACGATTCTGTTGGGGTAAGTGAGGGGCCATACAGATGTCTGGCGTCCCACTTGCAAGATCCAGAAAGGTCAGCGGGACAAATGAAACGCATCGTGACGTTGATTGTGAGCCTCGCGCTCCTTGCCGCCGTGCTGCCGAGCGCGGCCTCCGCGGCCAGCTCAACCTGCCAGAGCTATAACGCTCAGCTCTGCCAGGTGGCTAGCAATACGAACTCCCGGACGACGGGAACCTCTCCCACCAGCACAAGCACGGCGAGTACGCTGCCGTTCACCGGACTGGATGTCGGTCTGCTTGTCGCCGGCGGCGGTGTCCTCCTGGGCGCCGGACTTGTGGTTCGCCGTTTCTCCCGCGGAGTCCAGTAACCCGTCAGCGCCGCAGGGCGCAAACCACGGAAGGTCATTCTCAGCCCCGTCGGCTCACCGGCGGGGCTGCTTTGACGTTCGCGTTCAGCTCTGGCCGACGCGCTCGCGGATCAGCCGCGTGACCTCGCCCCCATCGGCCCGCCCCTTGGTCTCGCGCATCACGTAGCCCACGAGCGGCCCGATCGCCTTCATGTTGCCCTCCTTGACCTTGGCGGCGGCATCGGGGTCCGAGGCGATGGCGGCATCCACGATCGCCACCAGGCCGTCGCCGTCGCCGTCGCCGGCGCTGATCGCGCCCAGGCCCTCGCGCTCGACGATGGCGGCCGGATCGCCGCCCTCCTCCACCAGCTTGGTGAGGACGTCGCGCGCGGCGTCCCGGCTGACCTCCTTGGCCGAGACCATCGCGGCCAGCGCCGACAGCGCCCCCGCGGAGACGCGGCTCTCGGCCGGATCGGCTCCGGATCCGATCCGCTCGACCAGTTGGGGGATCCAGTTGGCGACCTCGACGGGCGTGACCTTCCCGGCCGGCGCGTCGGCCAGCGCGCGCTCGTAGTAATCGGCCAGCTCGCGGCGAAAGGCGAGGTCGCGGGCCATGCCGGAGGCCAGCCCCAGCTCGCGCTCAAAGCGCTCCATACGGGCGGCCGGGAGCTCGGGGATCGCCGCCTGCGCCGCGGCCCGGATCTGCTCGGTGACCAGCAGCGGCACCAGGTCGGGCTCGGGGAAGTAGCGATAGTCGTGCGCCTCCTCCTTGGAGCGCAGCGAGGTGAGGCGATCCGCGGTCGGGTCGTAATGCAGCGTCTCCTGGGTCACCGTCCCGCCGGACTGCACGAGCGTGGTCTGGCGCTCGATCTCGGCGCGCACCCCCCGCTCCAGGTAGCGGAACGAGTTCATGTTCTTCAGCTCGGCCTTGGTCCCCAACTCCGTGCTCCCGGCCGGGCGGATCGAGACGTTGGCATCGCAGCGCAGCGAGCCTTCGTCCATGTTGACGTCCGAGACACCGAGCTGGCGCAGCGTCGTGCGCAGGAGGATCAGCCAGTCATGGGCCTGCTCGGGCGAGTGCAGGTCGGGCTCGGTGACGATCTCCACCAGCGGGGTCCCGCAGCGGTTGAAGTCCACCACGCTGCGGTCGGCGCCGTGGATGCGCCCGCTCTCGCCGACATGGACGAGCTTGGCCGCGTCCTCCTCCAGGTGCACGCGGTGGATCCGCACGTCCCCGAGGCGGCCGCCGTTGCAGATCGGCTCGTCGTACTGGGAGATCTGGTAGGCCTTGGGCGAGTCGGGATAGAAGTAGTTCTTGCGGTGGAAGATCGAGCGCGGCGCGATCTCAGAGCCCAGCGCCAGGCCGATCATCACCGCGAAGTCCACCGCGCGGGCGTTGACCACCGGCAGCGCGCCCGGGAGGCCCAGGCAGACGGGGCAGCAGTGGATGTTGGGCGGATCGCCGAAGGACAGCTCGCAACCGCAGAACATCTTGGTCCGGGTCTTGAGCTGGACGTGGATCTCCAGCCCGATGACCGACTCATAGCCGCTCATCCGCCACCTCCTCGCCGCCGCCGCTCATACCCGCGCCGCGCTCCCGTCAAAGCCGATCGCCTGCTCCAGCGCGTACGCGGCGTCGATCAGCCGGCTCTCTGAGAACGCCGGCCCGGCGAGCTGGAAGCCGACGGGGAGGCCGTCGCTCAGCCCCGAGGGGATCGAGATCCCGGGGATGCCGGCCAGCGACATCGGGACCGTGCAGAAGTCGTTGAGGTACATGGCCAGCGGGTCGGCGGTCTTGGCGCCCAGCTCGAACGCCGTCCACGGGCTCGTCGGCGTCACCACGAAGTCGAAGTCCGCGAAGGCGGTGCGGAAGTCCTCGGAGATCTTGGTGCGCACCTTCAGCGCCGTGCCGTAGTAGGCGTCGTAATAGCCGCTGGAGAGCGCGTAGGTTCCGAGCATGATCCGGCGCTTGACCTCGGGCCCGAAGCCCGTGGCCCGCGTGCGGCTGTACATCGTCTCCAGATCCTCGTCCCCGGCCACGCGCAGCCCGTAGCGCACGCCGTCGTAGCGCGCGAGGTTGGCCGAGGCCTCCGCGGGCGCGATCAGGTAGTACGCCGAGAGCGCGTGGGGCGCGTGCGGGAGATGACAGGTGTCGACGGTGGCGCCGAGGCTCTCGGCCAGCCTCAGCGTGGCCTCGAAGTTCTCACGCACCCCGGCCTCGATCCCGGTGTCCTGGTCTGAGCCCCCCAGCAGCTCCTCGGGGACGCCCAGGCGGATCCCCTTGAGGTCCTGCGCGCTGGGCAGCCGGATCGGCTCGGGCATCGCCACCGAGGTCGAGTCCCGCGGGTCGTGGCCGACCATATGCGAGAGCAACAGCGCGCCGTCGGTCACGTTGCGCGTGAAGGGGCCGGCCTGATCCAGCGAGGACGCGAACGCGATCATGCCCCACCGCGAGCAGGCGCCGTAGGTGGGCTTTATCCCCACGATTCCGCACAGGGCCGCCGGCTGGCGGATGGACCCGCCGGTGTCGGTGCCGAACGCCCACGGCGTCAGGCCGGCCGCCACCGCCGCGGCGCTGCCCCCGGAGGAGCCGCCCGGCACCCGGGTGCGGTCCCACGGGTTGAGCACCGGGCCGAAGGCGGAGTTCTCGTTAGACGAGCCCATGGCGAACTCGTCCTGGTTGGTCTTGGCCAGCAGGGTGGCGCCGGCCCGGGTGGCGTTGGCGACGACGGTGGCGGTGTACGGGGGCCGGTAGCCCTCCAGGATCTTCGATCCCGCCTGGCTGGGCACGCCCTCGGTGCAGAACAGGTCCTTGACCGCCAGGGGAACTCCGGCCAGCGGCGACTCGGGGTTGGCCGCCGGGGCGTCGACGGCGACCCACGTGAAGGCGTTGAGCTCGTCGGAGGCCGCCCGGGCGCGGTAGGCCTCGAACAGCTCCGTCGCGTCGATTTCCCGCGCGCGCAGCTTGGCGGCCGCCTCGGCCGCGGTCAGCTCTATGAGCTCGGTCACGGCCGGCTCCGCCGGATGCGCTGCGACGACCGGGTGGCGCGCGTCATTCTTCGCCCGGACCGGGGCTGGGGACGCCGAAGCTGCCGTCCACGGGCTCGGGGGCCGCCGCCAGGATCACATCGCGGTCCAGGCACGGCTGCGGCTCGTCGGCACGCATGACGCCGGCCACGTCGACGGCATGCGACGTGGGCGGCACGCCGTCCAGATCGAGCTCGCGGATGCGGTCGACGTGCTCGAGCACCTTGGAGAGCTCGATACCCATCCGCTCGACCTCGTCGTCATCGAGCTCCAGCTTGGCCAGCTTGGCCACGTGGAGGACGTCTGCGCGCTCGAGGGTCACGCCCGCGAGTTTAGGGGACGCCTCCTCAGCGTCGCCCGCCGATTGGGCTCAGCTTCACGATCTCGACGGGATGCTCGGGGCCAGGCTCCCAGCCCTGCTCCTGGCGCAGCGACATGAACGCGCCCGCGGTGAGCGCCCCGCTCGCCACCAGCCCGGCCCAGCCGCCCGCCAGCGGGCTGCCGTCACCGGCAACCAGGCGGATGAGCACCAGGACCGCGGTGATCGCCGCCAGGGTGAGCAGGACCACGTCGAGCGCCACCGGGAGGGCGGGGGCGGATGTCGCCGCCTGCAGATACCCCAGCAGCAGCCCGAGGACGGCGACGACCAGGAGCGGCCAGCGCAGCGTGGGGAAGCTCGTCCAGGCGTCGGCGCTGGTGTGGCCGCCGCCGGGGCTCGCGAACGAGACCCACGGCACGGCGAACACCAGCACCAGCACCACGAGCGCGCTCAGCGCGGCGATGAGCTCGCCGCGGCGAAGGCGTGAAGCGCGCACCACTCCGCCGCGGCGATGGAACTACCGGCCGACGTGGATGTTGCCCACGACCGACGCACCGCTGCGGGTCTGGAAGGCAACCCAGACGAGCCCGGCGGTGAGGATGACAGCAGCCCAGAAACCGAAGCCGAAGTCCGAGAAATGGATGTTGAAGACGAACTTGAGCACGACGAAAAGGGCCGTCACGCAGGCGAGGACGAACCGCGTCTGCGTCCGGCTGCCGCCGATGTTGGGCAGCGCGGTGCCCGGAGAGAGACGCTCCACTCCGAGATCGGCGATGAGCACGATGGCCGAGAGGACGGCCAGGAGGCCGAACGCGCCATCGGGAGCGTCGGTGGCCGTGGCTGTGAACGAGGCCGAGAACGAGCCAACGCTGACGCTGGCGCTGAACCAGGGCAGGAACAACAGGTCGATGACCAGCAGCAAGGCCACTCCAGCCAGGATCCAGTCATCCCGAGATACCGAGTCGAACTTCACGAAGCCCCTCCTATTTGTTGGTCACCGATCGTGAGGATGCGAACAAAGTGTTCGCCATACAACGACGCCCTCCTCCGAAATCTCCTTCCCGGAGTCACCAAAAGACTACACGCCGGAGCGTCGTCTGGAAAGGCGTGGACGCCGATGATGGCGCGCGGCGGCGCCGGATGCTCGGACGCGGGCCCGCTGCTCGCGGATCGCCTCGTAGCCGCCCCAGGCGATTCCCAGCCCACACAGGAGCCCGAGGAAGGCGCCGAGCTTCTGATCGATGACGCGGTTGCCGGCCGGTAGCACGATGAGCACGCGCCAGATGAGCAGCCCGGCGCTGAGCACGCCGAGGGCGGCGACGATGAGGCTGGTGTCGGTCTTGTTGCCGTGCTGGCGCTGGGAGGCGTGCAGCACCACCGCGGCGATCGAGGCCACGATCGTCGCCAGCAGGACCCAGCGGGTGACCGTGAGCCCATGCCACGCGTTCTCGGCCGTGGAGACGGCGGGCCGCACGGCCGAGGGGTCGGGTACGCCCGCGACGCCGTACCACTCGGTCGCGAACATGATCACCAGCAGGGCCAGGGCGCTGGTGGCGCTGACCAGGGC
This sequence comes from uncultured Actinomycetota bacterium, assembly GCA_963830945.1. Lineage (GTDB taxonomy): Bacteria > Actinomycetota > Thermoleophilia > Solirubrobacterales > Solirubrobacteraceae > Palsa-465. Next base: position 69,490 of record CAWHOH010000009.1, read on the forward strand.
TCCCACGCGGATGCGCGGGGGGCGCGCGGGCGGGCCGTCCGCGGTCTCGCCCGCGGCGGGGGTGGCCTGCTGGTCTGTCGTCGCCGTCGCCATCAGCGCTCCACGGTATTGGATCCGCGGCGGCCTCCGGACATTCTCAGCGTTTGGAGATCGGCGCCAGGTCGGCGACGAGCTTGCGTTCGGTGCCGCTCTGGCTAAAGCGGATGACGACGATGCCGCCGGGCTCCAGACCGGTCACCACGCCCTCTCCGAAGGCGGCGTGCACGACGTCCTCGCCGAGGCGGAACGACGGTGGCGGCGGCTGATCGGGGCTCGGGAGGTCCCCGCCGCCTCCGGGGGAGCCCCACGAGGTGACGCGCGCGCGCAGGCCACCGAACGCCCGGGGCGCCTGCACCTCGCGGTCGGTCAGCTCGGCCGGGATCTCCGTGATGAAGCGGCTGGCCGCGCCGAAGTTGCGCGCCCCGAAGACCGTGCGGGTACGGGCCGAGGTGAGGTACAGGTCGCGCTCGGCCCGGGTGATGCCCACGTAGCAGAGGCGCCGCTCCTCCTCCAGGCCACCCTCGTCCAGCGCCCGGCTGTGGGGGAAGACCCCCTCCTCGCAGCCGATCATGAACACGATCGGGTACTCCAGGCCCTTGGCGTTGTGCAGCGTCATCAGGGTGACCAGGCCCTCGTCGTCCTCCCGGGTGTCGGCGTCGGCGACCAGCGCAACCCCCTGGAGGAACTCCTCCAGCGACGGCTCCTCGGTGCCGGCGTCGTACTCCACGGCGACGTTGACGAGCTCGTCCAGGTTCTCGATCCGGCCCTGGGCCTCGATGGTGCGTTCATTCTGCAGAGCCTCCAGGTATCCGGTCTCCGAGAGCATCTCCTTGAGCAGCACCGAGATCTCGGGGTGGGTGGGGGCCGATACGCGCTCGGCGAGCACCTCCATGGTGCCCATGAACCGCCGCAGGGACTTGATCGCCGCCGCGCCGAGCCCGGGGACCTCCTCGGGAGCCGCCGCCAGCTCCCACACGGTCTCGCCGGTCGTGTTGGCGTGCGAGAGCAGCCGCGAGACCGTCGTATTGCCGATCCCGCGGCGCGGCGAGTTGACGATCCGCGTGAACGCCCCGATGTCCTGCGGGTTGACCAGCACCGTGAGGTACGCGATCGCGTCCTTGATCTCGGCCCGGTCATAGAACTTGGTGCCGCCGATCACCTGATAGGCGATCTCGGCCCGCACCAGCGTGTCCTCCAGCACCCGCGACTGCGAGTTGGTCCGGTAGAAGACCGCGATCTCCGCCCGCGACGTCCCCTCGTCGACCATCCGCTGGATCTCCCCGGTCACATACCGCGCCTCCGCGTGCTCGTCGTCGAGCTCGCGCACCTTGATCGGATCCCCCTGCCCCAGGTCCGACCACAGCGACTTGGGCTTCTGGCCCCGGTTGTTGCGGATCACCGCGTTCGCCGCATCCAGGATCGTCTGCGTCGAGCGGTAGTTCTGCTCCAGCTTGACGACGTGAGCGTCGGGATACGAGTCCTCAAACTCAAGAATATTGGTGATGTCCGCGCCCCTGAACCCGTAGATCGAGTTGTGGGTCACCAAGCCCCCGGCGACGAAGTTGTGGGTGTGGGCGATGTCCAGGTCGTAGACGGGACGGTCCAGCGCGACCGCTTCCGCGGACTCGACGACGTCATAGCCGCCCGTGGCGTCGAACATCACCATCCCCGGACGCACCGAGGACGCAGGGGTGAAAGGCAGTGAGGTGCCGTGGCAACCCAGGCGGGCGCTGCGCCGGATGGTGACGTCTCCGACCGCCTGCGCGACCTGACTCGCGGCGCGCTCCGCCGCCCCCATTGGTGCGATCGACCCCTCAAACCCGCGACCGTCGGGCGCAGCAAACGCGACCGTGTGCGTGGGCGCCCCGCGGGCCTGCCCGGCGCACAGCGATACGTCGATCGTGGGAGATATTCCCGGTCTGACGGGCAAGATCTCCCACGACCTCTGTGAGGCCACGGCCTGCCGCAGGTCCCCGGCAAAGTGGGTGTGCTCGGGCGTGCTGACGATCCTCCGGCCGGACCGCATCGTGATCGCGATGCCCTCCGAGCGCTCGGAGCGGTAAACCCGCTGGACTTCTGCGGCCCGGAACTCCCCGCCGCCGTACCCGGATAGGACCTGATCGCCGGCGCCGATCGTCTCGATCGGCCGCTGCGATCCATCGGCCATGGTGACGAGGGTGCCCTCGACCAGGCACTGGGCATCGTCGCCCACGACCATCAGGTTGCGGTGCTCCCCGGCGAGGAGCTGGAGCCAGCGGTACTGAGCGTGGTTGGTGTCCTGGTACTCGTCGACGAGGACGTGGCGAAAGCCGGTGGCGTAGCGCTCGCGGACCTCGGGGAAGAGCTCCAGGACGTTGACGGCGCGGACGAGGAGGTCGTCGAAGTCCATCGCGTTCATGCGGTGCATCTCGCGCTCGTAGGAGCGGTAGACGTCGGCGACGGTCTGCTCGAAGAAGGAGCCGACCATCTGGGCGTAGCTGTCGGCGTCGCGCAGCTTGTTCTTGGCGTCGGAGATCTGGGCGTGGACGGAGCCGGGGGTGAAGCGCTTGGGATCGATGCCCAGGTCGTCGAGGCAGCGCTTGATCAGCCGGCGCGAGTCGGCGGTGTCGTAGATCGTGAACTGGCGGGTGTAGCCCAGGCGGGCGGCCTCGGCGCGCAGCATCCGCGCGCACGCCGCGTGGAAGGTCATCACCCACATCGCGCGCACGCGGCGGCCCACCAGCAGCTCGGCGCGGTCGCGCATCTCCCCCGCCGCCTTGTTGGTGAACGTGATGGCCAGGATCTCGTTGGGCTTGGCGGCGTCGGTGGCCACCAGGTAGGCGATGCGGTGGGTGAGCACCCGCGTCTTGCCCGACCCGGCGCCCGCGAGGATGAGCTGCGGCCCGGCCCCGTAGGTGACGGCCTCGCGCTGGGGCTCGTTGAGGCCGCTGAGCAGCGCCTCGAGGTCGCTCGTGAGCTCGGTCATGGATCTCAGATTGACGTTAGCGAGAGGTCCGGCGGGCCACTGGGGGCGAAGACCGGGCCGGGCGCTACCGCCTCAGAGACCCGGGGTCAGCCTGCCTCCTCGGCCAGCGGACCGAGGCGCCGGCGGCGGCGGACCGCGGCCAACAGCGGCGGGGCGTGCCAGGCGGCGTCGGTGCCGCCGAGGAACGCCTCGAAATCTGGGGTCTGGGGCCGAGCGCCTCCGAGCAGGTACAGGCCGACGGCGATCGCCGCCCCGCCGAGCGCCAGGCCGAGACCGATCCAGAGCGCGAGACCGGTGCCATGGGCCGGGGATCCGCCCACGGTGGCGGCGAAGTGGGCGAACACCGGTGCGATCATGAACGCCGCGACCGCCCGCAGGAGCTCGACGATGGCGAACACTCGCTGGAGGCTGGCCGACGGTAGTGAGAACCCCGCGACGAACAGAGCCGGGGCGACGGTCGCCCCGAGGCCTACGCCGGTCAGGCCGGAGCCGATGAGCGTCGTGGCCTGCGTCGGCGGGAGCCGAGTCAGGAACACGACGATCCCGGCGGCCAGGAACGCCATCCCGGCGAGCGGCAGATAGTGAAGGCCCTTGTGGGGGAGCAGGGCACCGAGGGCGAACGCGGTGATGATCGCGCCGCCCAGCTCCGGGAGGTACAGCAGCCCGACGTGCAGCGCGCTGTAGTGGCCCATCAGCAGCGAAGCCGTCAGCGCGGTCGCCGACACCGAGGCCGCCGCAGCGAACAAGGCGATGACGATGCCCGACACCGCGATCGTGTTCGTCAGCATGCGGCGGATCGTCAATAGCGGCCGGGGCGTGAGCGCCTGGTAGGCGACGAGCGTGACGATCAGCACGAAGCCGATGGTGAGCAGACCCACCGTCTGAAACCGCAGAAACGGATGGGTGAGGAGCTCCGCGGCACCCCAGAAGGCCGCCACGGGCCCGGCCGCGGCCAGCGCGACGGCCAGCACGTCCTTGGGCGCCGTCTCGTCGGCCGGGGGCACGTCCTCGTAGGTGAGCAGCGAGAGGACGAGGGCGGTGAGCGAGATGGCCGCGACGATCCAGAACAGCGGCCGCCAGGCGTGCGCCTCGGCCTGGATGCCACCGATCGTCGGACCCAGGGCGACGGCGCCGAAGATGCAGACGTTCATGATCACGCCGGTCTCCCGCAGCCGTTCCTGCCCGAAGCCGAGCGCCAACGGCGGGACCGCAGCGATCAGCAGCAGGCTCGTGCACAGACCCTGGAGGATGTGGCCGGCGATGAACACCGGGGCGGACCCGGCCGCGGCGGTGAGCAGCGAGCCGATGACGAGCAGCAGGGCATAGAGCACCATCATCCGCCGCTGGGGGAGGTGCTGGGCGAACAGGACCGCGAGCACGGTGCCGACCGCGTAGGCGGCGTTCGCCATCCCCGAGCCGAGACTCAGCGTCTGCAGGCTCGCATGGAACTGACGCGCGAGGATCGGGGTGAGCGGCTCGAGCGCGGCCGACAGGGCGAGGTACGGCACCAGCGCGAACACGACCATCGCCGCCACCGCCGGGTAGCGTCCCGCCAGCCGTCCTCGGTGGTGGACGACGCGGTGCTCGACGGCGGCCAGCCGTGCCGTGAGTCCCATCACCTGCCGCCCTGGGCGCGGAACAAATCTCCACTCAGCGTCACGTTCATCACCTTAGTTCGTCGTCCGTCGAACTTGTTCGTCGCGTGTCGTGAGGCTCGGCTGGTTGCGCGCCGGCCACGTCGCGATCCTGTGCCTCCTGGGACGCGGCGGCGGTGGCGACGTCGCGGGGGTAGGTTCGTATCGCGCGCAACAGGAACACGCCTGCCGCGATGACCGCGCTGAGCATGATGAGGAATGTGATCTCCAGCCCGCGAGCGGTGGAGGGCGAGACCACTCCGGCGTGGGTCCCGAGCGGCGCCTGCGCGGGAGCGATGCCGGCGATCAGCTGGGAGAGCCCGCCGAAGATCAGTGGCGCGAGCGCCTGGCCCAGCGAGCGCAGGAAGGTTCGGGCGCTCTCGGCGCGGCCCCACAGGCCCGGGGGCATGATGTCCAGCCGCGCCGCGTCGAGACCGGGGTTGGCCGCCGACAGCAGCGCGGCGCCGGCGACGTCGAACCACACCGCGGGCGTGAGCGTGCTGCCGAGCAGTCCCGGGATGAGAACGAGGGCGGCGCCGAAGTAGCAGACGGTGGGCACGTAGACGCGTGCTGCGACCACACCCCGTCGCAGCAGGGCATCGGTGAGTCTGCCGCTGACGAGCGTCCCCACCAGTGCTCCACCGACGAGCAACGCCAGCACGAGCTCGGCGGTGGCCTGACTGGCGTGGTAGCGGCCTCGGACGAACAGGAGGGCGAAGGTCTGCAAGCCCGCGAAGAAGAAATACCCGAGGGCCGAGCTGATGATGAGGTGCGCGTTGGTGGGGATCCGCAGCGTGTAGCGGGTCGCCGCGACCAGCCCCATCTGCTCTGCGTCCTCGCTGAGCACCAGATCCGGATCGGCGGCGATCCCGCGCTGTTTGACCGTCTCACGGACCAGCTCCTCGGGCGGCGCCGGGTCCGCGCCCGCCGCGCCATCGCCGGCCGCATCTGCGCGCGAGGCGGCGGCCGCGGCGGCCTCGTTGAGGTCCAGGACGCCGGGATCGAGATGGCTCTGCCCACCGCGCTGTGGCTCTGGCACGGTCCGCCACAGCGTCCGAGCCAGCGCGAACCCCGGCAGGGCGAGCAGCACGAACGCGGCGCGCCACGAAATGACGCTGGCCACCGTGCCGCTGACGATGAACCCGGCGGCCGTCCCGGCGACCTCGCCCCCGAGGATGTAGGCGTACACCCGTCCGCGCTCGCGCGCCGGAAAGTAATCCCCGGTCAGCGACGCGATCGCGGGACCGGCAGTCGCCGTCACGGCGCCGAGCGCCAGCCGGGTCACGAGCAGTTCGCCATAACTGCCGGCGAACGCACTCAGCAGCGAGGCCACGCTCCACAGCACGATGCTGATCGAGAGCACCGGGATCCGTCGGAAGCGGTCGACCAGCGGTCCGACAGGGATCACGAACAGCGCTCCCACCAGCAACGCCACCGAGCTGAGCAGGCCGATCTTGGTGTTGCCGATGTGCAGGGCGTGCTCGAGCTGCGGGGCGACCGCGCCAACCGTGCTGGCGTCCGCACCGTTGAGCGCCAGCACCCCGCCGAACAGCGCGATCACGCGGGCGCGAGCCGGACCCCCGACTGCCTGCACCACCCGGCCGCGAGCCGCGCGCCCCGCGGCCCCGACAACCCGAGCCGTTGCCCGGCCCGCTCGTCCCGCTCGCCCACGGTCGGAAGACTGACGTTCTGCATTGGCCACGACGGGTCACGCGAGATTACCGATCGACGGGACCCGGCTCGATCGGCTCGCCACCAATCGCCCGACGACGCGCGCAAGCGGACCCCCGTCATCCTGTGGCCATGGACGAGCTTCGCCATGCCTGTGCCGCGGTCGCGGCGCGGGCGCGCAGCGTGAGGGTGGTGAGCGAGGCGATCGGCGCCTATGCGGCCGCGCTCACACCGGGCCCGGAGCCGTCCGAGCCGCGGGCGGTGCCCGCCACCCCGGCCGAGCGCGAACGGCGCGCCGCCTACTGGCTGACCATGGACGCGATCAACTTCGGCTCGGGCTGGTTTCCCACGCTGCGCAAGCGCGACGGCCTTTCGGGCTACAACACGATCGCCGCGGCCCTCGGCGACCGGTTCGACGAGCACGGCGCCTGGAGCGCGGGTGAGCTCGCCCAGCTGGACGCCGCCACGCTCGCGCCCGTCCTCGGCCAGGACCCCGGGCATGAGCTGATGGCGCTCTACGCCGCGTCGCTACGCGATCTGGGTCAGCGGGTGACCGCCGAGCACGACGGCCGCTTTGCCGCCGTCGCCGACGCCGCCGGGAGCTCGGCCGTCGCCCTCGCTCGCCGCCTTGGCACCTGGCCGTCCTTTGCCGACACCTCTCGCTACGGCGACCTCACCATCGCCTTTCTCAAGCGTGCGCAGATCGCGGCCGCCGACCTTGACCGCGCCGGGGTGGCCCGCTTCGAGGACCTCCATGCGCTGACCATGTTCGCCGACAACCTCGTCCCCCACGTTCTGCGCCTGGACGGCGTCCTGGCCTTTGCACCGGACCTGGCGGCGCGCATCGACGGCGAAGAGCTCATCGTCCACGGCTCGGCCGAGGAGGTGGAGATCCGCGCCGGCGCCGTGCACGCCGTCGAGCTGATCGTGGCCGCGGTGCCGGGCGGCGCCGTCAACGGCGTCACCGCCGCGGCGCTGGACCAGAGGTTGTGGCAGCGCGGGCAGCAGCCCCGCTACAAGGCCGCGCCGCGCCACCGCTCACGCTGCACCGCCTACTGATCCGGGCGCGAGCAGGCGCTCCAGCACCCGGGCCACGCCGGCCTCGTCGTTGGAGGCGGTCACCTCATCGGCGATCTCGATCACCTCCGGGTGCGCGTTGGCGACGGCGACGCTGCGCCCCGCCCACCTCAGCATCGCCAGGTCGTTGGGCATGTCGCCGAAGGCCACGACGTCGGCGCGGTCGATCCCCCGGCGCTCGCACAGCAGGGCCAGACCCGACGCCTTGCTCACGCCGGCGGCCCCGATCTCCAGCAGCGTGTCGGCGTAGCTGGAATGGCTGAGCTCAGCCAGGTCTGGGACCAGCTCGCGGGCATGGGCCACCAGCTCGTCGCCGCTGAGCCACGGATGGCGGACCATGAGCTGCAGCGCGGGAACGGCCAGCAGCGCGTCGATCTCGTCGATGACGGTGTCGTCGGGGACGGGCCAGTGCGGGACGTACCCCGGCTCCCGGGCGAAGACGTCGTGGCGCTCCATCGCCCAGGTGGCGTCGGGCAGGGCGGCGCGCAGCCGCGCCACCACCTCGCGGCCGGCGGCGACCGTGAACGGAAAGGTGTCGACCACCATGTCCGTGTGCAGGTCCCAGATGACGCTGCCGTTGGAGCACACCGCGATCCCCCGGTGTCCCGTGGCCCGCGCCAGCGCCCTCAGCACGCGTGCCGGGCGCGCCGTGCACAGCACCACCGGCACCCCGCGGGCCTCGACCCCCGCGATGGCCCGGCGGGTGCGCGCGTCGATCGTCCCGTCGCTGCGCAGCAGCGTCCCGTCCAGATCGGTGGCCACCAGCCGGGGAAGCACCGCGGGATCGTGGCAGACTTCAGGCGAGGTCAAATGAGCCCGCGAATCAACCACGTCAGCGTCAACGCGCGCAATCTCCAGGAGTCCGTGGACTTCTACGTGGATCTGCTCGGCGCCGAGCTCATCCCGACGCCGAACTTCGGGCTGCCCGTGCAATGGCTCGCGCTCGGGGACACCCAACTGCACCTGTTCGAGCGTGAGCTCACCCCCACCAGCCACCACCACCTGGGCATCACCGTCTCAGACCTCGAGCCCGTCTACCGCGCCGCCGAGCGCCGCGACGCCTTTGACCACGACGCGTTCGGCAACCACCTGGTGCAGCTGCCCGGCGACGTCGTGCAGATGTACGTGCGCGACCCCGCAGGCAACCTCGTCGAGATCGACCACCACGGCGTCGACCGGCTCCCGGATCAGCTCCGCTCACGGCTCACGCCGCTGTGGGACCTGCATCCCCAGAGCGACGCTCAGATGCGTGGCCGGCTCTTCGTCAGCGCGCCCTGACCGGCCGCGCCTCAGAACGGGACGGCGATCAGCCGTCCTCGGCGCGGGTCTTGGCGATCGCCTCCGCACCGGCCGCTCCCACCAGCAGCTCCGGGCGCATCGTCCCGCTGGCGGTCAGGTCCAGGGCCGGGAAGCGCCCGGCACTGGTCAGCGCCACATCGAGGGAGATGACGGTCGTCTCGCCGCCGATCGGAGCCGACGCGGTGGCGATGATCGTCACCGAGCCGCCGCCGACGATGTTCCGTGCCGCGCCCAGCGCCTTGCGGGCCACGCTATCGGGCTGCATCCGTCGATCGTGTCGATGAACACGACGGCGTCGGCGCCGCGGGCGGCCAGGCGGCGGGCCTGGTCGATGGCCGGCTCGATGGCGCCGTTGCGGGCGTCCTCGGAGGCGGCGAAGCTCACCGCCGCGGCCGGGGGCACCGGGCCGCCGTTCCACTCGGAGATCTCCTCGGGGCGCACCCCGGCCAGCACGACGGACGCCGACAGCTCCTCGCGGTCGCCCATCGCCGCCACCAGACGGCGCAGCGCCTCGGTCTTGCCCGAGCGTGAGGCGCCGACGATCGTGACGCGCGACCCCTTGCCGAACGGGGTCAGCCACTCGATCGCCTTGAGCGTCGGGTCGTCGGAGCCGATCTTGAGGCGCTCCTCCGGGAAGGCCGCGGGCAGGTCGTCGAAGCGGACGCTGTCAGCGAGCTCGGCGGCGGGACGGTCGTTGATGGTCTCGATGCGGATCAGCGACGCGAACCGCTCCGAGCGGCGCGGAGCGCGCTTGGGCCCGGCGATCCGGTCACCGGACACCAGCTCGCAGCGCTTGACCTGCGCCGACGAGATGTAGACGTCGTCGTCAGAGGGATCGGGCGGGTCGACACGGACGAAGCCGGACCCGTTGGCGAGGAGCTCGACGATCCCCTCAACGGTCTCGTCGGAGTCAGTGTCAGAGTCGGAGTCCGGATCGGAATCGTCGTCGGTCTGAGACTCGGTATCGCGCTGGTCCTCATCGTCGCTGGACTCGGCCTCGTCGCGGGCCGGGGCACGGCCCCGGCCACCCCGGCGTCCGCGGCGGCGGCGGCGGCCCGCGGGCTCGTCGTCCTCATCGTCGCTCTGCGCCTCGGACTCGGCCACGGCCTGGGGCTCGGCCTCGCCCTGGGGCTCGGCCTCGGCCTGGGATTCGGGCTCGGCGTCTGCCTCGACCGCCTTACGGCTCCGGCGGCGCCGGACGGGCGCCTTCTCCTCGGTGGCGGACTCGGTCGCGGGCTCGGCGTCGGGCTCTTCGGCCACCGCGCCGTCACCGTCGCCGCCCTCCTGCTTGTTGAGGATGGCGTCGATCAGCTCGGCGCGTCTCAGCCGACGGTAGCCGTCGATGGAAAGCTCGGACGCGATCGCGTGGAGGTCGGCCAGGGGGCTCTCTTCCAGGGCACTGCGATCGACTACTGACATAGGGGACTCCTTTGGGTGGATGATCGGTGGGCTCCGGTCGCGTTGGGCCAGCGACCGGCGATTCGTGAACCTGAATCTAGCGCGCTGTGGTGTCGGAAACGGATTGGTCCCACCGCAGCGAGTCCGACACGCGCAGCCCGGACTCCAGCTCGCCGTCGCCGCCGAGGGCCTGTGCGACGGTGAGGAAGTCGGCCGCGTCGGCGATGTCGTGGATGCGCAGGACGTGGGCGCCCGCCCCCACGCCGTGGGCCATCGCGGCGAGCGTTCCGGCCAGCCGCGCCCGCGGAGGACGCTGGGTGAGCGCGCCGACGAAGTCCTTGCGGCTGACGGCCAGCAGGATCGGGCGTCCCAGCTCGTGCAGCGCGGGGAGCGCCCGCAGGACGGCCACCGTCTGCGCCGGGGTCTTGGAGAAGTCCGGCCCGGGGTCGACCATGATCTGCTCAAAGGCCACGCCGCGCGCCATCGCCAGCTCGATGCGCTCGGCCAGGAAGCGCTGGACCTCGGCGACGATCTGCCCGTCGAGGCTGGGATCGTGGTGGCTGGTCTTGGGCGCGGCGATGGTGTGCATGAGCACCAGGGCGGCGCCCGTCTGCGCGCACACGTCGGCCAGCTCGGGATCGCGCAGCCCGCTCACGTCGTTGACGATCGAGGCGCCGGCGGCGATCGCCGCCCGGGCCACCGCGGGCTTGTAGGTGTCCACGGACACGCGCGCGCTCAGGCCCCCCGCCACCGCCTCGATGAGCGGTACGACCCGCTCGATCTCCTCCTCGGCCGCCACGGGCGGCCGGTTGGTGACGCCCGACTCGCCGCCGATGTCGATGACGTCGGCGCCGTCGGCCAGCAGTGAGCGCGCCCGGTCCACGCGCGCCTTTAGTGTCTGGGGCAGGCCGCCGTCGGAGAAGGAGTCCGGTGTCGCGTTGACGATCCCCATGAGTAGGACCCGCCCGCCCGGCCCGCCGAGGGTCAGCTCCCCTCCACTGGTGACCAGCGTGCGCTCGGGCGCGCTCACGATCGGGAGGCGGCGCCCGCCACCGGGTCCGCGGGCATGCCGGGTGCGGCCCAGGCGCGGTAGCAGGCCGACGCCTCCAGCATCGCCGCGTGGGCCTGGCGGCAGCCGCGGCAGTGGCCGAGGTGCTCGATGAGCCAATCGTCGTCGGCGGCCGCGACCGGCTCGCCGTCCTGGCGCCGGGCGATCGTGCGCAGCGCGCGCTCGCGCTCGTCGCACTCGGGCTGCGGCGCTCCGGCTCCCCGCAGCCGCGTGCGGAGGTCCAGACGCGCCTGCGCCAGCAGCACGGCCACCGCGTCGGGCGCGACGCCGGTGGCGGCGGCAACGTCGTCGTGGTCAAGGCCCAGGAGCTCGCGCAGCGCCAGCGCCTCTCGTTCGGCCAGCGGCAGCCCGCCCGCGGCGGCGGCCAGCTCCCGGGCGATCGTCTCGGGGAGGGCGGTGGGGTCGGTCGGGCGGTCCTCGTCGCCGGGGTCGGTGGCCGCCGGCGCGTTGGGTGCAGGCTCGGAGGCTGGCTCTGAGCCCTGGCGGACCGCGGCCACCGCGGCTCGCAGCATCGCGGAGCGATCCCCGTCACCACCGGCGCGGGCGGTCTCCTCGGCCGCCCGTGCGGCCGATCCCTCCCCCAGCATCCGCAGGCAGTATCGGGCCAGATCGTCCATCGTCGCCGAGCTTACGCGACACCCTCGCCTAAAGCGCGATCCCCTCGGCGCGGGCCTCCTCGGCGAAGCGCGCCACCTCGGCGTCGACCCGGCCGGGACCCCAGCCCAGCACGGCGCCCATCGTCTCGGCGACGCGTCGCGGCGCGGCCGCATCGGCAGCGCTCAGCTCCCGTCCGGCGAGCAGCCCGAGGCGCGTGCGCCGCAGCAGCACGTCCCCGACGGTGCGCGCCTGCTCGTTGCGGGCCGCGAACGGTGCCTCAGCCAGGAGGTCGGGCAGGTCGGCCACGATCGGCGCGGCCAGCTGGGGGTCGGCCTGCGCCAGGCGCAGGACGCGATCGGCGGCATGACCGTAGCGGCCGGCCAGCATCGCGTACGCCGCCTCGCCCACGCCCTGGACCTGCGGCAGCGCGGCCGGGTCGACGGGGGCGCCGAGGGGGATCTCGTGCGTGCGGCAGGGCGCCTCGCGGCCGTCGCGCTCGACGATCCGGTCCACCACCAGCCGGGCCATCCGCCGCCAGGTGGTGAGCTTGCCGCCGGTGATCGTGATCAGGCCGCTCGAGGTCTCATACAGCTCGGCCTTGCGCGAGATGTCGACGGACTTGCGGGTGTCGCCGGCGGAGATCAGCGGCCGCACCCCGGCGTAGGCGCCGGTGGCGTGGCCCGCGTCCAGCGACACCCCGAAGAACTCGTTGACCGCGCCCAGGAGGTACTCGACGTCTGTCGCCGAGGGCTGCACGTGCTCGACGTCGCCGTCGTAGTTGTTGTCGGTGGTGCCGACGAGCGTGCGGCCCAGCCAGGGCAGCGCGAAGATCGACCGCCCCTCACCCGCCGGGACGATCGCGCCCGCGTCCAGCGGCAGGTCGGACCGGCGCAAGAGGACGTGGCTGCCGCGACTGGGGGCGATCCGCGGCAGCTCGGCCTCTGCGTGCAGCTCGTCGGGGCGGATCCGGTCCGCCCATACACCGGTGGCGTTGACGACGTTCTCGGCGCGGATGACGAACGCCTCACCGCCCTCGCGGTCCTCCACCGTGGCCGCGGTCCTTACCCCGTCGCCGGCGCGCAGCTCGGTCACGCGCAGCCGGTTGGCGCAGATGGCGCCGAACCGCTCGGCCTCGCCCAGGACGGTGAGCACGAGCCGCGCGTCGTCGGTCTGGCAGTCGTAGAACAGGTAGCCGCCGCTCGGCCGTCGGTTGGCGATCGCCGGCAGCAGCCGGGCGACCTCCTCGCCGTCGATCAGGCGATGGCGCGCCGGGCTCCACTCCGACTCGCCGTCGGCCAGCGCTGCCCGGCGCGGCCTGCGCCGCCCGCGCAGCGAGGGCGAGGCCATGACGTCATACATGTTCAGGCCGATCCCGGTCAGGCGGTCAGGGCGCCGCGAGCCGTTAAACGCCGGCAGCACGAATGGCAGCGGCCGCACCAGGTGCGGGGCCAGCCGGACCATGAGCTGGCGCTCCAGCAGCGCCTCGCGCACGAGCCCCAGGTCGAAGTTCTGCAGGTAGCGCAGACCCCCGTGCACCAGCTTGGACGAGCGGCTGCTCGTCCCCGAGGCGAAGTCGGCCTGCTCGACCAGCGCCACACTGTACCCGCGCGAGGCCGCATCCAGCGCCACTCCGGCACCGGTGATGCCGCCCCCGATGACGAGCACGTCATACGGGTGCTCGGCCAGGGCGGCCAGGGCGTCGTCGCGGGTGCGCATGACCGGGGTGAGCGTAGTCGCTCACCCCGCGGCGACGGCGTCTGCGCGCGTCTACGGGTGCGCGGCGCGGTACAGGCTCAGCACGACCTGGTACCAGGCCGGCGAGGTCTCCTGATAGCCCGGGCAGCACGGCGGTCCGCCGGGCGCGCTGATGCCGATCTCGATGTGGGGCGCCGAGGAGATGCCGACGTCGCCGCAGCCGAGCTCGGCGATGGGCTCGCCCGCGGTCACCACCGTGCCGACCGGCACGAGCGCCGGCAGGGCATGGCCGTAGTAGATGTAGCGGCCCTTGTAGACGCCGGCTGAGACCTTGAGCACCGGCGCGGCGGGGCCGAAGCCGTCGATGCCCTCCTGGACGATCGTCCCCGGAGCCATGGCCACCTCGGTGACCTGCGGGCCGCAGGCGTTGTTGACGGTGCCGATGTCGATCCCTTGATCCAGCGTCCAGTCCTTGGGCGGCAGGACCCGGGAGAGCGGCTTGAGCGGGAACACCAGGCCGCTGGGCCCGGTGGAGGAGCCGGGCACCGCGGTGGTCTGGGTCACGGTCTGCACGGCGGTGAGCAGCGCCGTCGAGGTGCGGCTGCCCACCGTGCCGCTGGCGGGGTAGAGCTTCTTGGCCACCTGAAAGCGCTTGACCGCGAGCTTGGTCACCGTGTCGAAGCGGCCGGTGACCGGGACGACGTAGCCGACGTCAGACAGCCACGTCTGCAGGGTGGTGACGTCGTTGCCATGGCAGCCCATCCGCAGCGTGCGGGCGAAGACCGCCTTGGCGTCGGGGTCGACGATCCCCGTCGGGTTCGACGCTCCGACCAGTCCGACGCCACCCACCCCCCCTGAGCCCGCGGCCGCGGCGGTGCCCGCGGCACCGAGCACCGCCAGCGCGGCCACGAGCATGAGCCGACAGACCAGCCTCATCCCACCTCGGAGTTCGACATCGACCGCTCCGCATCCTGGCCAGGATGCGGTGTGGGGGCGCTGCGGTCGATGGAGTTGGCGGATGTGGCCACGGCCTGTCGGCCCCGGTGGGGGCGGGTCTGCACATCGGTTGCCTGATGCCTACGGGGTTAGCTGACGGGCTCGCGCTCTCAACGAGAGCGCTTCCCACGGATCACCGTGAGACTCGCCCCAACTACATGGGTTCCCCGCTCTCCGGTACGGCGGTCCGGAGATTCGGCGTGGCGGGAACCTACCAAAAACGCCCGACGGATGGGGAGAAAAACGGGCGGCTTTAGCCGTCTTTATGTGCGGGATCCGCGATCCCGCTGCGCCGCCGCTCTTCGATCGTCGCCTTGATCCGGTTGACCGTGTCCTCGGACATGCGGCGGATCTCCCAGTGGGTGAGCTTGATCAGCCGCATCGGGGAGCTGGCGATGACGTCGGCGTTGCGTGGCCTGCGCTCGAGCAGTCCCATCTCGCCGATGAGGTCGCCCGGGCCGAGCGAGGCGATCGTCTTGCCGCCCTGGAGACGTCGGCGGTCCCCTCCTCGATCGCGATCAGCTCGACCGAGTAGTCGCCCTCCTTCATCAGCATCTGCCCCTCGGCGGCGCTGGTCTCTGTGGCGAAGGCGGCCAGGCGCTTGGCCTCGTCCTCGGAGAGCTCGGAGAAGATGGGTATCGCGGTCAGCCGGGCTGGATCCATGGCATGACGAGTCAGTCTAAAGCGACTGGACCTCGGCGGTGACCTCGCTCACCGAGGCCTTGGCGTCGCCGAACAGCATCGAGGTCTTCGGGTCGTAGAACAGCGGGTTGTCGATGCCGGCAAAGCCGGAGGCCATCGACCGCTTGAGGACGATGACCGAGCTGGACCGGTCGACCTCCAGGATCGGCATGCCGTAGATCGGGCTGCCCGGCTCGTTCTTGGCCGCCGGGTTGGTGACGTCGTTGGCGCCGATGACCAGGGTCACGTCGGTGCGCGGGAACTCGGGGTTGATGTCGTCCATCTCGCGCAGCAGGTCATAGGGCACGTCGGCCTCGGCCAAGAGCACGTTCATGTGCCCCGGCATGCGCCCGGCGACCGGGATGGATCGCGTACTTGACGGTGACGCCCTTGGCCTCCAGCGCGCGCTCGAGCTCACGGACGGCGTGCTGGGCCTGGGCCACCGCCATGCCGTAGCCGGGCGCGATGACCACCTGGCGCGCATAGGACAGCTGGATGGCGACATCCTGGGCGCTGGTGGAGCGCACGGTCCCGCCGGTCTCTGACGCCGGCCCCACGGGCGCGGCCACCGCGCCGCCGAAGCCGCCGGCCACGATCGCCGGGACCGAGCGGTTCATCGCCTTGGCCATCTGGTCGGTGAGGATCGTTCCCGACGCGCCCACGATCATCCCGGCCACGATCATCACCGGGTTGCTCAGAGGCCACGCCGGTCGCCGCCGCCGACAGTCCCGTGAACGCGTTGAGCAGGGAGATCACCACCGGCATGTCGGCGCCGCCGATCGGTAGCACCAGCATGTTGCCCAGGATCGCCGAGACCACCAGGATCCCC
The DNA here is from genome assembly GCA_963830945.1 of uncultured Actinomycetota bacterium. Classification (GTDB taxonomy): domain Bacteria; phylum Actinomycetota; class Thermoleophilia; order Solirubrobacterales; family Solirubrobacteraceae; genus Palsa-465. The sequence goes on from CAWHOH010000009.1 coordinate 85,440, forward strand.
AGGATGAACAGCGCCTCGGAATGGGTCCCCGCCGCCAGCACCACCGCGCTGACCACCGCGATCGTGAACAGGAGCAGGTTCGAGCACCGACTGGCCGGCGCCGGGCAGCTTGATCGGCCGCCCCGGGAGGATCTCCTGGAGCTTGCCGAAGGCGATGTTCGATCCCCAGAAGCTGATCGAGCCGACGATCGCCCCGAACAGCTCAAAGCCCTCCGCGCGCAACGCCCAGCCACCGCCGAACGCGTGGCGGTACTCCACCCACGCGATCAACGCCACCGCGCCGCCGCCCACGCCGTTGAACAGCGCCACCATCTGCGGCATCGCGGTCATCTTCACGTTGCGCGCCGCCGGGACGCCGACGGCGGTCCCGATGGCCAGCCCGACGATGATCAGGATCACCGTCCCGGAGCCGTGAAACTCGCCCTTGCGCAACAGCGTCGCCACCACCGCGACCGCCATGCCCACGGCGGCGATCTGGTTGCCGCGCACCGCGGTCCGCGGGCCCGTCAGCCCGCTCATCCCGTAGATCATCAGGCCGAAGGCGACGATGTAGCAGGCGTCGATGAAGTCGACGCTCTGCAGGAAGACGGTGCCCAGTCCGGTCACGACGGCACCCTCCTCGCGGCGCGCGCGGCCGCCTCGATCTCGTCGGCCTTGGGCGGGTCCTTCTGCTTGAACATGCCGAGCATCCGGTCTGTGACCAAGAAGCCGCCGATCACGTTGATCGTCCCGAAGGCGACGGCGATGACCAGCAGGATCTTCTCCAGCACGCCATTGGACTCGGCCATCAGCAGCAGCCCGCCGAGCACGACGATGCCGTGGATGGCGTTGGTGCCCGACATCAGCGGGGTGTGCAGCGTGTTGGGCACCTTCGAGATGACCGCGAAGCCCACGAAGCCGGCGAGCACGAGCACGGCGATGTCGATGACCAGTCTGTCCATGGGTGTCGAGCCTCCTGGGGCTAGGCGGCCGCGGCGGCCTTGGCGCCTTCGTGAACGATCTCGCCGCCGCGCGTGATGCACGCGCCGGCGATGACCTCATCTTCGAAATCCAGCGAGAGATGCCCGGACTCGCCGATCATCAGCCCCAGCAGCGCCTGGATGTTGCGGGCGTAGAGCTGCGAGGCATGCTCGGCCATCGTCGACGGGCACGTTGAGCGGCGCGAGGATCTTGACGTCGTGACGGATGACGGACTCGCCGGGCTCTGACAGCTCGCAGTTGCCCCCCGCCTCGCCGGCGAGGTCGACGATCACCGAGCCCGGCTTCATCAGCTTGACCGCCTCCTCGGTGACGAGGATCGGCGCGCGCCGCCCGGGCACCAGCGCGGTGGTGATGACCACGTCGACCTTGCCGATCGCCTCGGCCATCAGCTCCTGCTGGCTGGCCTGCTGCTCGGCGGTCAGCTCCTTGGCGTAGCCGCCGGCGCCCTCGAGGTCGCCGCCGAGATCGAACTCCAGGAACTTCGCCCCCAGCGACTCGACCTGCTCCTTGACCGCGGCGCGCACGTCGAAGCCCTGGACCACCGCGCCGAGCCGCCGCGCGGTGGCGATCGCCTGCAGCCCGGCCACGCCGGCGCCCAGCACCAGCACGGTGGCCGGGCCGGATCGTGCCGGCCGCGGTCATCAGCATCGGGTAGAAGCGGCCCAGCTCCTGAGCGCCGATCAGCGCCGAGCGGTAGCCCGAGATGTTGGCCTGCGAGGACAGCGCGTCCATCGACTGCGCGCGGCTGATCCGCGGGACCGCCTCCATGGCGAAGCTCGTCACCCCCGCGGCGGCGATCGCCCGCACGCCCTCGCCGTTGGTCAACGGCCCCAGAAACCCGATCAGCGTCGTCTCTGACCCCAGCCGCGCGATCTCCTCCGCGCTCGGGGCGGCCACCTTGACCACGACGTCGCAATCAAACGGCGCCTCGTCCACCAGCTCCGCGCCCGCCTCCGCGAACGCCTCGTCGGGGATCAGCGCGCCGGCGCCGGCGCCGCGCTGCACCAGAACCCGTCCGCCGCGACGCGTCATCGCCGGCGGCGCGCGTGAGCTTGCCCACGACCTCGGGCACCAGGGCCACGCGTCGCTCGCCTTCAGTTGTCTCCTTCGGGACTCCGATCCGCATGCGGGCGGTGCAGCGTACCGGGTGGCGCGCCGACGAGGAGGTGTGGGTGGCCTGCGCCCCGGGCGCTCAGCCCAGTCCGACGGGCGCCAGCGCCAGCGCGGTGATCACGCCGACGGCGTGCGCGAAATTCCCCGCAAGCACCTGATTTCTGGCTATTGGCGCAGCCGGGCGGCGGGCGACGGTCCCGCGCCGTGGCGGGGGCCGCCGTGTGTGCGCAGGGCGCGCACGCTCGCCCGCCCTCGCGTGCGAGACGGCCGGCGGCGCCGTGGACAGGGTGGTGGCGTGGTCGGGTGGGAGCTGGTCGCCGGTTGGGCGACGGGGTGACGGGCGGCGGCGCGGGCGCGGCGATCGGCAGCGGCTTGCCCTCCATCGCCATCAGGGCCTCGCCGGTCACCCACACCGGGGTCTGGGTCACGCCGCGGCTGTAGCGG
>CAWHOH010000010.1:0-54512 GCA_963830945.1 uncultured Actinomycetota bacterium
TGGCCCTGGACGCCGAGGACTACGCCGCCGGGACCTACCGCGGCCACGGCCATGCGCTGGCCAAGGGCACCGATCCCGAGCCGCTCATCGCCGAGATGCTGGGACGGGCGACCGGCGTGTGCGGCGGCCGGGCCGGCTCCATGAACGTGATCGACCTCGCCCACGGGCTGGTCGGCTGCTACGGGATCGTCGGGGGCTCGATCGCCGCCGCGCTCGGCGCCGGCGTTCGGCCCAGCGCCAGGGCCGCGTCTCGGCGGGCTTCTTCGGCGACGGCGCCTCCAACCAGGCCTACTTCCACGAGTGCCTCAACATGGCCTCGGTCAAGCGCCTTCCGGTCGTCTTCGTCTGTGAGAACAACCTCTACGCCGAGTTCACGCCCCTGGCCGACGCCACCGCGGGGGCTGACATCGCCGCCCGCGCCGCCGCCTACGCCATGCCGTCGGCGGTCGTGGACGGCAACGATCTGTGGGCGGTCCACGCCGCCGCAGGCGAGGCCGTGGGCCGCGCCCGAGCGGGGGAGGGTCCGACGCTGCTGGAGTGCCGGACCTACCGCCACTACGGTCACTCCAAGAGCGATCCGGCGACCTACCGGTACAAGGGGGAGCTCGAGCGCTGGCGTGAGCGCGATCCGCTCACCCTCGCGCGCGACCGCCTGCTGGCCGACGGCGTGACCGAGGAGGAGATCGCCGCCGTCGAGCAGGCCATCACCGCCCAGCTCGACCAGGCCGTCGAGAACGCCCTGGCCGCGCCCTATCCCGATCCGGCCACCGACAACGCGACGGAGTACGCGCCGTGAGCGACCTCGAGTTCCGGGTCGCGATCCGCGACGCGCTCGCCGAGGAGCTCGAGCGCGACCCCTCGGTGGTCTTCTTCGGCGAGGACGTCGCCGCCGCCGGCGGGGTGTTCAAGGCCACCCCCGACCTGTTCGAGCGCTTCGGCCCCGACCGCGTCTTTGACACGCCCATCTCCGAGCTCGCCCTCGCGGGGGCGGCCTACGGCGCCGCCGTGACCGGCCTGCGCCCCGTGTTCGAGGTGATGTTCGGGGACTTCATGGCGCTGGCCATGGACAGCCTCGTCAACCAGGCGGCGAAGTTCTGGTACATCAGCCGCGAGCAGGGCACCGTCCCGCTGGTCGTGCGCTCGGCCGTCGGCGCGGGCGGCCGCTTCGGGGCCATCCACTCCCAGACCCACGGGACCTGGTTTCAGGGGATCCCCGGGCTGAAGATCGCCTTCCCGTCCTCGCCCGCGGAGGCCAAGGGGCTGCTCAAGGGCGCGATCCGCGACGACAACCCGGTCGTGTTCCTGGAGCACAAGCGGCTGTACTCGGTCACCGGCCCGGCGCCGGCGCCGGGCCAGGAGGTCATCGCCCTGGGCCAGGCCGCGGTCGCGCGCGCGGGCGAAGACGTCACGATCGTCTCGGTGGGCAAGGGCGTGCCGGACGCGCTCGCCGCCGCCGACGCCCTGGCCGGTGAGGGGATCTCCGCCGAGGTCGTGGACCTGCGCACGCTGCGGCCGCTCGATGTGGCCACGGTGCTCGAGTCCGTGGCTCAGACCAACCGCCTGCTCGCCGTCGAGGAGGGCCCGCGGACCGGCGGCTGGGCCACCGGGCTGCTGGGCGCGGTCGCCGAGGAGGGTCTGCACGACCTCGACGACGCCTGGATCCTCGCCACCGAGGAGACGCCGATCCCCTACAGCCCGACGCTGGAGGATGCCTTCCTGCCCGACGCGGACGCGATCGCGGCGTCGGTGCGGTCCCGCCTGGGCGTCGCCGCCTGAGCGGACCACGATGCCGGCGGCCCACGCACGTCGCGCGTAGACCGCCGGCAGGAGCAGCAGGCCCCTTGTGGGTTTTGAAAGGTCTCTCCGGCTGGCCGCCGACCCGCGGCCAACGCTCGATCCCCCGAGCGGACGCGGATCGTGCCCGTCCGGACGGGCACCATGCGCACGGCCCCCGCATTTGTATCGGTCGCGATGCCGAAGCTTCAGCAATGCTCCCGCGGGCGGGAGCCCGGCTCAGCCGACGGGCGCGACCGCCGACTTGACCAGCTTCGTCTCCGGGGAGATGTAGGTGCCGCGGTTCTCGCCCTGGCAGATGGCGGCGATGGCGTCGGGCTCCTCGAAGTCGAACACGTGGAGCGGCAGCTCGTAGTCGCGCGCCAGCACGATCGCCTGCTGGTCCATGACCCGCAGGTCGCGTTCCAACACGTCGCTGTAGCCCAGCGAGTCATAGCGGTGGGCGCCGGCCTCCTTGCGCGGGTCGCGGTCATAGATGCCATCGGTGCCGTGCTTGGCCAGCAGGATCGCGTCGGCGCCCAGCTCGATGGCGCGCTGCACGGCCGGGTAGTCGGTGGTGACGTAGGGCTGGCCGATTCCGCAGGCCAGCAGCACCAGGCGCTCGCGCTCGAGGTGCGACAGCGCCCGCAGGCGGATGAAGGGCTCGGCCATCGAGTGCATCGGCAGCGCGGTCATGAGGCGCACGTCCTCCAGGCCGCGGTGCTTGAGCACGCCGCGCAGCAGGATGCCGTTCATCACCGTGCCGAGCATGCCGATGTTGTCGGCCTCGGCGCGCTCGATGCCCCACTCCTCGGCGACGTTGCCGCGGAAGAAGTTGCCGCCGCCCACGACGACGGCCTGCTCGACGCCGAGCCGGTTGGCGGCGATCAGCTGGTCGGCGACGTACTCGATCGCCTGTGAGTCGAGCCCGAAAGCCGCAGCTCCCGCAAAGGCACGCCCGCTGAGCTTGACGACCACGCGCCGATAGCGGAGCGAAGACACGCGGCAAGCGTAGCGTATGGGCGCCGGCGCGCCGGGTGGCCGCGAGGGCCGGCAAACGTGTCAGGCTTGCGGTCAGATGCCGCATCCGGGCGCCGCCAGGACGTCGCCTCCGCACGCTCCGGACGCCGCCGCGCGCGGGCCCGTAGCTGGTTCTCGTATCAGGCCAACGTCACCGGGCGCGGCATCGTCGCCAGCTACAGCCTGCGCTTCTGGGCCATCGTCCTGGTCCTCGGCGTCGTCACCGGGGCGGGAGCCTCGGCGCTGGTCGGGCTGCTGCACCTCGTCGAGCACCTCGCCTTCGGTTATCGCAGCGGGCCGTTCCTCGACGGCGTGGCCGCCGCCGCCTCCTGGCGCCGGGTGGCGGCGCTGGTGGTGGCCGCCGGGGTCGTCGCCATGGGCGTGTACCTCCTGGGGCGCCTGCCGGTGTCGGGCGGCACCGAGGTCTCTGAGGCGGTGTGGTTGCGCGGCGCCCACATGGCCGTGGTCCAGAGCGTCGCTCGGGCGGTGCTCTCGATCGTCACCGTCGGGCTCGGAGTCTCCCTCGGCCGGGAGGGGGCCCCGCAGCTCGTCGGCGCGGCCACCGGCAGCTGGCTGTCGGACTGGGGTGGGCTGCCGACCTGGCAGAGGCGCCTGCTGGTGGCATCGGGCGCGGGCGCCGGGTTCGCCGCGGTCTACAACGTGCCGCTGGGCGGGACGCTGTTCGCCCTCGAGGTGCTGCTGGGCACCCTCGCGCTGCCCCTGGTGCTCCCCGCGCTGGCGACGTCGGTCATCGCCACCTGCGTCGCCTGGATCGCCCTGGGCACCGGCCCCACCTACCGGCTTCCGCTCTACGCGATCCACCCCCAGCAGCTCGCGTGGGCGGCGCTGGTGGGGCCGATCATCGGCGCCGTGGCGATCTGGTGGGTACGCATCATCGCGTGGGCCGGCTCGCACCGGCCGACGGGACCCGGGCGCTACATCGCGCCGCTGGCCATCTTCCTCATCCTCGGGCTGGTCTCGATCCAGTACCCGCAGCTCCTGGGCAACGGCAAGGGCGTCGTCCAGCTCGCCGCAGTGGGGAGTGTCTCCTTCGGCCTGCTCTGGGTCCTGCTCGCCCTCAAGCCACTGGCCACCGCGGCGTGCCTGTGGACCGGCTCCCCCGGTGGCCTCTTCACCCCGACGCTCACTGTCGGCGCGCTGCTGGCCGGGAATCCTGGGCTACGGCTGGCTGCACCTGTTCCCCGGCGCCCAGCCCGGCAGCTACGCGATCATCGGCGGCGGCGCCTTTCTGGCGGCATCGATGCAGGGACCGCTGTCCGGGGTGGTCCTGGTCCTCGAGCTCACCCGCAACTTCGACTCCCTGATGGCGCCCACGCTTCTCGCGGTGGTGGAGGCGACCGTGATCGCGCGCCGTCTCGGCGCGCCGTCGATCTACTCGGCGCGACTGCGCCCCGACCCCGACGAGCTGACGGCGCGCTCACCCGGTGCCGCCGCCGTCAACACCCTGGAGCGGGTCGGCTCGCTGCCGGCGGACGCCGATGCCGGACCCGATCCCCTGGGCGATCCGCCGCATAGGGCGGATCCGCCGCCCACGGGCCCATAACCGACAAGAGCCCCGGTGACCTCTCGGCAACCGGGGCTCGTGTCAGTCAATCTCTCAGGCGGCTCGCCGCAGCTCCTCAAGCGCCGTGCTCGTGGCCAGACGGCTGAGGCCCTGGGCCTCCAGCTCGCGGGCCTTGCTGAGCGGGATGCCCAGCTCGATCCCGGTCTGGCGCAGGTTGAGCGGCTCCGTGCCGGCCAGGCCGAAGCGCAGCCGGATGACGTTGCGCTCGGCCTCGGGCAGGCCCGCCACCGCGCCGCTGATCAGCTCCTGGCGCTCGGCCGACTCCACCTCTTCGGTGGGCTCGGGCCGATCGGAGGCGAGCAGATCGCCAAAGGCGGTCTCGCCGTCCTCGCCGACGGGCTGATCGAGGCTGGTGAGGCCCCGCGTGAGCTCGCGCAGCTCGGCGACCTCTTCGACGTCGAGCTTGGCCTCGGCCGCAATCTCCTCGTCGGTGGGCTCCCGGCCCAGCTTGGTGCTGAGCTCGGACTCCACCTTGCGCACCTTCGTCTGGCGCTGCGCGACGTGCACAGGCAGGCGGATGGTGCGGCCGTGGTTCTGCAGGCCGCGCTGGAGCGCCTGGCGGATCCACAGGGTGCCGTAGGTCGAGAACTTGAAGCCGCGGCGCCAGTCGAACTTCTCGACGGCGCGGATCAGGCCGAGCATGCCCTCCTGCACCAGGTCCTCCATCGGCAAGCCGTGGCCCTGGTACCGGCGGGCCTGGGAGACGACCAGCCGCAGGTTGGAGTTGATCATCTTCTCCTTGGCGGCCAGGTCTCCGCGCTCGATGCGCTTGGCCAGCTCGATCTCCTCATCGGCCGTCAGCAGGGGGTGCTGCCGCGCGGACCGCAGGAAGAGGTCGAGCGAGTTCTCCGTCATGGCGCCCGTGCCGACGCCTGGCGGTCAGGCGTGCGTCGGCGGCCGGACGGCGCTCCGCAGGCCGAGCCGCGCGACGCCGGGGCTGGCGGCGACGCGACGGGGCAGCCGCGGACGAGCCGTGCTCGCCACGGCCGCGGGCCCGCGTGCGCTGGTTTGTGTCGTGATGCTCGCTTCGACCCGGGGTCGGGGTCTCACGAGTATCGGTATCAAAGCTGTTCAGAACAATCTCCGTGTCTCGCATGGGTTTTCTCCACCGGTAATGATACCAACTTGTTCGACGATTGTCGAACTAAGGCGCACCACCGGGCTGACAGAAAAGAAGGCCTGGGGCGCTATTCGCCCGCAGACCCATCTTTCCCGCCTGCGAATCAATTACGCAGGCAAAGCTTCAATTGGACGTATTGACGGGCTAAGAATGGCGCTAACTTGTGCGCAAGCGCACGAGCTGGTACCCCAGATGGGGGGTCGATCAGGCGCCGTTGACCAGCTTCGCTATGTCAGGCGTCCCCAGACCGGTCACCAAATCGTACCCGGGTCCGGCCGTATATGCACCGTTGGCGCCGATCGTGATGTCGTTGAAGGCGGTCGACGGCTCGGTCGAGTACAGGATCGGGCCGGCGAAGCCGAGGCCCGCGTGGGCGCCATTGACGCGGGCCCAGATGCCCTGCCACGACGGGGCGCTGGCGCTGGTGCCGCCGATGCCCTCGACCGTGCCTGCGACGACCACGTCGTAGCCGCTCTCGGGATCGGCGTCGAGGCTGACGTCCGGCACGCCGCGCGTGGGCGGGGCCGTGACGCCGAGCACCTTCGCGTTGGCCTGGAAGGTCGCCGCCGGCTCGATCGGGCTCAGTCCGCCGCCGCCGGCGTACCAGCCGATCTCCGACAGCGGGTTGTTGTTGAGCACGCTCGTGCCGCCCACGCCGATGCCGTACGGGCTGGAGGCCGGGTAGTTGGTGTCCGGGATCCCCGCGGGGACGCCGTTGACGCCGGTGACGGCCGGGCACTGCGAGCCGGTGTCGCCCGAGGAGAAGAACATCGTCTGGCCCTGGGCGTCGGCCTGCTTGAGGACCGCGTCCAGCCCGGTGGTGAAGCCGGCGGCGTCGGCGAGCAGGTCGCACTCGCCGGCGGAGAAGCTGCCCTGCTTGGCGATGTCGTCGGTGACCCACCGGTTGATCGTGGCCAGGATGTCGGAGTCGTTGAGCGACGGGCCGACGTAGACGTTGAGCGTGGTCACGCCGGGCGCGAAGGCGGTGGAGTACTGGCTGTCCAGATCCCACTCGTCGTCGCCGGAGGTGTCGGTGGAGGGCGTGCCGACGTTGATCTGGTTCCACGTCACCGCGGGCAGGCCGTAGGTCTTCTCGAACGTCGCCAGGTCCGCCTTGGGCTGGCTGACGTCGCCTTCGGTGATGATCGCCAGCTGCTGGCCGGCGCCGGTCTGGCTCGACGGCGAGTCGTACATCGAGTTGAGCTGCTGCGGGGTGTAGGTGGCGGGATAGTTCAGCGAGGTGGGCAGGCCCGCGGCCGGGAGGGCGGCCCTGCCGGCGCTCAGCGCTGTGGCCGAGCGGACCGGCGGCTTGGGCACCGACACCCTGGCCAGGCTGGAGAGCCCGAGCACCGAGGTCACATTGGAGGCGAACGACGCGGGCAGGTGCGCCGCCTTGGAGGCGGCGAAGAAGTTGCCGTCGGCGGCCGAGTGGAAGCGCTCGAAGCCGGTCTGCAGCGCGCTGGAGAGCTGGCTGGAGGAGCCGCTGAGCGTCACCAGGAGCCGGTTGGCCGAGACCGAGGACACCGTGAGGTGGTTGGCGGCCGCCCAGCTGCGGATCGCGTCGACGGTGGCGGTCGAGGGGGCGTACTGCGCGACGAACTGGGCCGGCGTCAGCGGCGGCATGGGGCTTGGCGACGAGGGCGTTGAGCGCGCTCTGGTTGCGTTCGGCCAGCGCCAGCGTGACCGACATGCGGGACGCGCTATAGGCGCCGGAGTCGGTGGCGTTGCTGACCCGCCACGCGGACGTGCCGGCGGTCCCCGCCAGCGCCGACGGCGCGCAGGCCATGGCGGCGGTCACTGTCGTGGCGGCGACGGCCAGCCACGCACGGCTACTCAAGCCGTTCCTCATCGGTACATCCCTCCTGGAAGGTCGCTCGGGCCGGCGCCCCCTGGATTTCAGGGCGCCGAATGGCGTCGTGTCTACCGCGATGCGCCCGGATTTCAAACCTTAAGGTCGCGGCGCGCGGGCCTTGGGCGGGGCCTCAGAAGTACAGCGCTCCATCGCGCTGTCGTCCGTGTCGGCGTCGGGATCGGCGAACGTCTCGCGCGCGAGGTCCAGGAATGCCGCGGCGGCCGGGGCGAGGCGGCGGCCCTCCCGCCAGGCCAGCGTGATGTCGCGCCGCAGCGACGGGCGCGACCAGCCGCGCCACCGCCACCTCGGCCCCGGGACGCTCGGCGTCCGAGCGCGGCAGGATCGCGACGCCGAGGCCGCGAGCGACGAGCCGGCGGATGCGCTGGCTCTCGTTTGACTCCAGCGTGACCCGCGGCTCGAACCCGGCCTCGCGGCCGGCGGCGAACAGCAGCTCGCGCAGCCGGGCCCCGACGCGGAAGCTGATGAACTGCTCGTCGGCCAGCTGCGCCATGCGGACCTCCTGGCGGCCGCTGAGCGGGTGATCGAGCGGCAGCAGGACCACGAGCTCCTCGGAGACGAGCTGATGCAGCCCCAGGCCGTGGGACTCGACGCGCTCGGTGACCGAGAGGAAGGCCAGGTCGAGCTCGTCGATGCGCAGCATCTCGGCCATCTCCTCGCTGGACTGCTCGCGGACGGTGAGGCCGACGCCGGGGTGCAGGTCGTGAAACAGGGCGAGGGGAAGCGAGAGGTCGATCGGTCCCATCGTGTGCATGGCGCCGATCGTCACGTGGCCGGTGTCCATCCCGCGCAGCGCCTGCGAGCTCGGTGCCGGCGGCCTCCAGCTCGGCCAGCACCCGGCGCGCCCGGACCACGAGGACCTCGCCGGCCTCGGTCAGCGACACGTGGCGGGTGGTCCGCTCCACCAGGGCGAGGCCCACCTCGTCCTCCAGCCGGCGGATCTGCTGGGACAGCGCGGGCTGGGCGACGTGCTCGCGCTCCGCCGCGCGGGTGAAGTTCAGCTCCTCGGCGAGCGCCACCAGGTAGCGGAGCTGGCGCAGTTCCATAACGCCAGATTATAAATCACCGCGAATACTCGTCTTGGACTTCTAGAGCGGTCGTCCCTCATCATGATTGGCGCAGTACCTCTCCTCCCTCGAGCGCGCCCCGAGTCCGGCCTCATATCCCGCCGGTTCCGGGGCGCTCTCGCTTTAAGCCCCCGATCGTCTTGGACCGTGGGCGCGAGCGGCAAGCGGACGCCTCATTTGCTGGGGAACAGCGGGTGGCTGGCGATCCCGTGGTCTGTAGCGACCTCTCGACCTGCATTTCGTGCCAAACCCGCAGGGCGAACCCAGGTTTGTCACGGATCGCATGCCCACATGCATTTCGGGCCAAACCCGCGGGGCGACCCCAGATTTGTCACGTTTTGCAGGTCCCCGGGGCGCCTCGGCCCACCCTTCCCGAGTCCGCCGTTGACGTGCGCCGAAAACCCCGCTCAGACGCCTCGGGCTCTCGGCAATCAGCCCAGGCCGAACAGCCGGACCGCGTTCTCCTTGAGCACCAGCGGCCGGACCTCGTCGCGGATCGGGAGCTTCTCGAAGTCAGACAGCCACCGGTCGGGCGTGATCAGCGGGAAGTCGGAGCCGAACAGCATCTTGTCCCGCAGCCGGGTGTTGATGTACTGCATCAGGATCTCCGGGAAGTACTTCGGCGACCACCCGCTCAGATCGATGTAGACGTTGGGCTTGTGGACGGAGATGGCCAGGGCCTCCTCCTGCCATGGGAACGACGGGTGGGCGAGGATGATGTCCAGCCCCGGGAACTCCGCGGCCACGTCGTCGACGGCCATCGGGTTGGAGTACTTCAGCCGCACGCCGCCGCCCCCGGGCATGCCGGCGCCGATCCCCGTCGTCCCGGAGTGAAACAGGGCGATGAGGCCCGCCGAGGCGATCACGTCATACAGCGGGAACCACGCCGGGTCGTTGGGCCAGAACGCCTGGGTGTTGGGGTGGAACTTGAACCCGCGGACGCCGGCCTCGATGAGCTCAGTCGCCTCGCGCACGGCCAGCTTGCCCTTGTGGGGGTCGACGGATCCGAACGGGATCAAGACATCGGGGTTGGCCCGCGCCGCCTCCAGCACCTCGGAGTTGCCCAGCCGTCGCCGGCCCATCCCCGCCTCGTCGTCGACGTTGAAGATGACCGCCAGGAGGTTGCGCTCGCGGTAGTAGTCGGCGACCTCCTGGGCTGTCGGCTGCGGCGGGTGCCCGCCGAAGTACTTGCCGGCCGCCTCCAGGATCTCGAGCGTGACCGGGTCCTGCGGCTCGTCGTGGTTGCGCTCGGCGTGCACGTGCACGTCGATGGCGGTGACCTTCTCGAGGTCGATCTGGCCGCGTTGCCATCGCAGATCAGCCGTAGAGGCGGACCAGGGACTCCGCCACCATCGCCGGCTTCTCAGAGCCCTTGACCTCGACGGTGACCTTGAGCTTCATCTGCTTGCCGCCGGGCACGTCGGAGACCTCCAGCACCTCGGCGCCGCCGCGCCACTCGGCTCCGACCGGCAGCGGAGCGGGGAAGCGCACGCGGTCCAGGCCGTAGTTGACGCCGGTCTTGGCGTCGCTGACGGTGACGAGCTCGCCGGAGATCGGCGCCAGCAGCGACAGCGTCAGGAAGCCGTGGGCGACGGTCCCGCCGAACGGGGAGTCCTTGGCCCGCTCGGGGTCGACGTGGATGTACTGGTGATCGTCGGTGGCGTCGGCGAACTGGTTGACGCGGTCCTGCTCCATCTCATGCCATTCCGTGTAGCCGGCGTGCTTGCCGACAAGATCCTGGAGGCCGGCCAGATCGGTGACCAGGCCGGAAGTCTCTGAAGTGCTCACGATCGTCCTTTGCGCAGTGGTGTACGCGTCCAGAAATCCTGGACGCGGGCCCGGCGGCCCGTAGGGATTGGTGAACGCTACCGATAAGGCAGATATGTCTGTTGGCGCGCACCCGGAGGCGCAGTCCCTGAGCGCTCAGGGCAAGCATTTCTCATGCTCGATGACGGCGGTCCTCATCGCCCGCGTCCGTCTGCACGGCGGAGATGCTGCCGTCGCCGAGCTGCTGCGCGTCGCCGAGAGCGACCGCTCCGTGCGGTACCTGACCGACATCGCCAACTGGATCTCCTTCGACGAGGGCGTGGCCCTGTGGCGCGCCGGCGCTCTGGTCACCCACCACCCTGAATTCGCCCGCGCCGTCGGCGAGGACGCCGCCCGGTACCTCAACGCCTCGCCGGTGGCCAACCTGCTGCGCTGGCTCGGCTCGCTCGAGGTGGTCTATGGGCAGATCGCCACGACGGCGAGCAAGTACAGCACCGCCACCATCCTGGAGGCGGTGGACTGCGGGCCCGGATTCGCCGAGATCCACGCCACGCCCGTCCAGGGCTTCCGGCGCGACGCCAACCACTGCGCCTGGACCTGCGGCATGCTCACCCAGCCGGCGATCCTGTTCGGGCTCCCGCCGGCGGTCGTCCACCACGAGCGTTGCGCCGCCTACGGCGCGCCGCGCTGCGAGTACCGCGTCACCTGGCTGGTCAACGGCCATGACGCCGAGACCGACGCCGCCCAGCAGATCGCCGGCCTGCACGGCCAGCTCGACGCGATGAAGATGCGGCTGCACAGCATGTTCCAGACCGCGTCTGACCTGATCTCCTCGGGCGACGTCGAGGACGTCCTGGCCCGCATCGCCGACCGCGCGGCGATCGAGGTCCGAGCGCCGCGCCACATGCTGGCCGTGCGGATGACCGCGGACGGCGCGCTGCATGCCACCACAAGGGCTTTGACGAGGCCGAGGTCGCCGAGCATGCCGAGCGCCTGCTCAGCGATGCCGTCGAGGACCTGCCCGAGTCGTGGCTGGTCGTCCCGGTGCGCTCCAACCGCCGCGAGTACGGCCGGCTGCTGGCCATGTCCGCCGAGGGCGGTCGCTTCTTCGAGCTGAGCGCGAGCTGCTCGAGGTCTACGCCCGCTACGCCGCCAGCGCGCTGGACAGCGCCACCGCTCTGCTGGAGGCCGAGCGGCGCTACGAGCAGTCAAGCGCTCTGCTGGAGCTGGCCCGGGCGCTGGCCGAGGCCGGCACGAGCGCCGAGGTCGCCCGGCGGCTGGCCGACGCGGTGCCCGAGGTCGTGGACTGCGACCGGGTCGCCGTCTACCTGTGGGACGCGGAAGACAACGAGCTGGTGCGTTCCGCGCACTTCCCGCTGGAGACGACGGCGGGCCCGGTCGTCTCAGACCGCTCGAGCTGGGCCCCGGAGCCTGGCGGCACCCTGGAGGAGTTCCTGCGCGACCCCACCCAGGCCCCGGTGTTCGTCGGTCCCGGCGACGGCCTCGTCGGCAAGATCATGTCCGGCCTCGGGATGGTCGGGACGATCATGGTGCCGCTGGCGGCGCCCGGGCGGTTCCTCGGCCTCCTGTCGGTGTCGGTGCGCGAGCGCGCCGAGCGTCTGCACCTGTCCGCCGACCTCACCGACCGGCTCTCGGGCGTCGCCGCCCAGGCCACCACCGCGCTGCAGAACGGGCGGCTGGTCGACCTCATCACCCACCAGGCGACCCACGACCAGCTCACCGGGCTGGCCAACCGGCTGCGCTTCACCACCGAGCTGCGCGATGCGGTGACACGCGCGCACACGGGCTCGGAGAGCGGGGCGCTGCTCTACGTCGACCTCGATCAGTTCAAGCCGGTCAACGACGAGTTCGGCCACGAGACCGGCGACGCGCTGCTGGTGGCCGTGGCCAAGCGCCTGGAGAGCTGCACGCGGGCCGCCGACGTGGTCGCGCGGCTGGGCGGCGACGAGTTCGCGGTCCTGCTGGTCTCGGCCGGCGCCGAGGAGATCGAGAAGGTGTCCGAGCGCATCGCCGCTGCCTTCGCCGAGCCGTTCGTGGTCGGGGACCTGCGCCTGCGCCTCGGCGTCAGCATCGGGCGCTCCCTGTATCCGGTGGACGCCGCCGACCCCGACGGGCTCCTGCGCCGCGCCGACGCCGCGATGTTCGCCCAGAAGCGCGCGCACGGCGCCGAGCGCCTGGCGCTGCACCAGTCTCAGACCGCCGCCTGACGCGGCGGACCGCGCTCAGATCGGGTACTGGCGCGGCAGCTCCTGGACGGTGATCCAGCGCAGCTCGGTGAACTCCTCCAGCGCCGCGCGGCCGCCGAACCGGCCCCAGCCCGATGGCCTTGACGCCGCCGAACGGCATCTGGGGCTCGTCCTGGACGGTGGTGTCGTTGATGTGGCAGATGCCCGACTCGATCCGCTGGGCCAGCTCCAGCGCCGCGGGCACGTTCTGGCTCCACACGGCCGCCGAGAGCCCGTACTCGGTGTCGTTGGCGGCGGCCACGGCCTCCTCGACGCCGTCGACCTCGACGACGGTCACCAGCGGCCCGAACGACTCCTCGCCGTAGACGCGCATCTCCGGGGTCACGCCGGTGATGACCGTCGGCGGATAGCAGGTGCCGTCGGCCTGGCCGCCGCTCAGCGTGGTCGCGCCCTTGTCCACCGCGTCCTTGACCAGCCCGGTGACCCGCTCCATCGCCGCAGCGTTGATCAGCGGGCCGATCTGGGTCTGCGGGTCGCGCGGGTCCCCGACCGTGGCCGCGTCGGCGCGCTCGGCGATCCGCTCGGCGAGGTCCTGGGCGATCGCCTTGTCGGCGACGATCCGCTCGGTCGACATGCAGATCTGGCCCTGGTGGAAGAAGGCGCCGAAATGGGCCGCCGCCGCGGCGCTCGTCCAGGTCGGCGTCGGGCAGGACGACCATCGGCGCCTTGCCGCCGAGCTCGAGCAGCACCCGCTTGAGGTGGCGGCCCGCGCTCTCGGCGATGATCCGCCCCACCTGGGTGGAGCCGGTGAAGTTGATCCGCCGGGTGGCCGGGTGGGCGATCAGCTCGTCGACGACGTCGGCGGCGTCGGCCGGGTCGTTGGTGATGAGGTTGATGACCCCGTCGGGCAGGCCGGCGTCCTGGAGGGCATGGACGACGGCCGCGTGGGTGCGCGGGCACAGCTCGGAGGCCTTGAGCACGACGGTGTTGCCGAAGGCCAGCGGGGTGGCCACCGAGCGCGTGGAGAGGATCACCGGGGCGTTCCACGGGGCGATGGCCACGACGACGCCCGCGGGCTGGCGCACGCCCATGGCCAGCTTGCCGGGCACGTCGGAGGGGATCACCTCGCCGATCAGCCCGTAGGTCTGGGCGGCTGCCTCGCGCAGCATGTTGGCGGCCAGCGCGACGTTGAACATCCCCCAGCCGAACACGCCGCCGGTCTCCTCGGTGACGATCTGGGCGATCTGCTCGGCGCGCTCCGAGAGCAGATCGGCGGCCTTGGTCAGGATGGTGCGGCGCTCACCCGGCGTGCTGCGCCCCCACTGGCCGAACGCGGCCTGGGCGGCGTCGACGGCGGCATGGGCGTCCTTGCGTCCGGCCGCGGCGGCGTGGCCGACGGTCTCGCCGGTGTAGGGGAACGTCTGGTCAAAGGTCTCGCCGTCGTCGGCATCGGTCCAGCGTCCGCCGATCAACAACTGCTCGCGTGCCAGCTCCGCCGTCGCCATCTCACTCTCTCCTCTCTCGGAGCTTGTTGGTCCTCCGGCCCCACTCTGTGCGGGGAGCGGCCGGATGTTCACGGCGCGAACACTAGTCCGTTTGTGGCTTCCGGTGGGCCGTTGAGGGCAGGGAAGCACCGCTGCGACGGCGAAGGGGGAGTGAGAGGAGGCGATTGGGTGGACGCCTATACTGAGCCGACCCGACGAGGAGCGACGCTTTGCAGGAAATGGTGATCTACGGCGTGAGCTTCGACATGGTCGGCAAGCAACCGATCGTGCTGCTCAAGACCGTTGAGAGCAACAAGTTCCTGCCGATCTGGATCGGTCATCCAGAGGCGGCGGCGATCCTGATGAAGCTCCAGGGCGCCTCGACCCCGAGGCCGATGACGCACGACCTCCTCTCCGACATGCTCGGGGAGCTGGAGGTCGAGTGCACCCGCGTGGCGGTCACCGAGCTGCGCGAGAACACCTTCTACGCCTCGATCTCCCTGCGTGCCAACGGCCGCGACCTGGAGATCGACTCCCGTCCCTCCGACGCACTGGCCCTCGCCGTTCGCTCGGGCGCCCCGATCTTCGCCGCCGACGAGGTCATCACCGAGTCCGCGATCGAGTTCGAGCACGAGGTCGAGGACACCGAAGAGGTCGTCGAGAAGTTCAAGGACTTCCTGGACAAGGTGACTCCGGAGGACTTCGCCTCCGACGAGTAGGGGGCGGGCCGGGCTCCACCGCCCGCGCTTGGCCGAGCCTGGCTCCACCTCCTGCGCCTGGCTGGTCCGAGCGCTGACGGGGTGGACGTATATTCCGTTGCGCCGTATTTCGGCGTGCCATACAGTCCGCGCCGGTTGACCGGCTTTCACCGGTCAGGGAATCTGCTGGCGCGAAAGGCTCGGTGCGGGGATGCGTATGAGGTGCTTGCCACTGAGCGGGATGGCCGCGGGCGTGATCGCGCTCACTCTGCTGGGCGGGTCCGCGATGGCCGCGACGACGCCGAACGCGCGGGACGCCGCGGCGGCACGCACGGTCGTCAGCGCCATCACCCGTTTTGACCAGACCGCCCTGCACCGGACGGGGCAGATCACGGCGGCGGCACGAGCGACGGTGGCCCAGGTCCAGGCGGGGTGCGCCGGAGGCATCCCCGCCTCAGCGGTCAACGGAACGTCGCAGCAGCAGGCTGTCACGTTCGACCTCGTGTTCGAGGGCTCCTTCGACCTGTCGCTCGCGATCATCCACCCGCTCCAGCGGCCCGCCGGGGCGCTCACCAAGCGCCTGGATCGCGCCCATTTCAGCAAACGCGCGCTCTCGCGCGGGATTCATCAGACAGCCAAGCTGCAGCGCCTGCTCCTTGGCCGGACGCCGAGCAACATCTGCGCTGACGTCGACGCGGCCGCCGCGAACGGCTTCACCGCCGACCCGCCCGCCACCACGGCCTTCCTCAAGAGCCTCGGGCCAGTGATCACCTCGTCCGCCCACGGGAGCCCCAACGTCCTCAAGCAGCTCACGCCCTACCTGCTCACCACTCGTGATCGCGCCGCGCTGCAGCGCCTGAAGACCGTGGCGGCGAAGTATCAGAGGTTCGCCGCCAATCTCGAGACTCAGTGGGGAGCCAAGCTGGGTTCGGTCCTCACCGGCGCGCCTGCCAGCGATGCCTTCCCGACAGGTCCGCCGCCGCCCGCGAGCGGTCAGGCGGGTACGACGACCGCGCCCAGCACGCGTTCGACGAGCTCGTCGAACGAGATCCCGGCCGCCTCGGCGGCCAAGGGGAGAAGGCTGGTCTCGGTGAGCCCTGGGATCGGGTTGACCTCGAGCACGTACAGCTCGCTGGTGGCGGTCTCGAGCATGAGGTCGACGCGGGCAAAGCCGGCGCAGCCGAGCAGCCCGTAGGTCTCCAGAGCGATCTCGCCGGCGCGCGCGGCGACCCCCTCGTCGAGCTCGGCGGGGCAGACGAACCGGGTGCGGCCGATCTCGTAGCGGGCCTCGAAGTCGTAGAAGTCCTCCTGCTCGGGCACCGCTTCGACGATCGGCAGCACCACGGGCGGGCGGGCGGGGTCGGTGTCCTCGAGGATCGAGACCGCCAGCTCGCGGCCCTCGACGTAGCGCTCGAGCAGCACCTTGCGGTCATAGGAGAAGGCGGCGACGAGCGCCGTGGGCACGTCGGCGGCGCTGCGCGCGAACTTGATCCCGAGCGCCGATCCCTGCCGCGCGGGCTTGACCACGATGGGGAACTCCAGGCGGTCCTCGATCGCCGGCAGCGCCTGGGCCGCGCCGAGGGCGCGCAGCGCGGTCTCGTTGAAGGCGTAGAAGTCCGGCGTCGGGATCCCGCGGTCGCGCATCGCGTGCTTGGCCAGCACCTTGTCCGAGGCGCGGATGCAGGCCGAGATCCCCGAGCCCGTGTGCGGGATGCCCACCACCTCCAACAGCTCCTGGACCGTCCCGTCCTCGCCGTCGGATCCGTGCAGGGCGACGAAGGCCACGTCGGGCCGGTGCGTGGTCAGCTGGGCGACGAGGTCGGCGCCGACGTCGATGGCGATCGCCTCGTGGCCCAGCCGCTCCAGCGCGTCCTGGACGCGGGCGCCGGACCGCAGCGACACCTGGCGCTCCAGTGAGCGCCCGCCCTTGAGCACGGCGACGCGCACTAGCCCAGCCTCACCCGGCGCGCTTGCGGGTGACGGGCATGTGGAGGACCTTGGCCAGCTGCTCGTCGGTGCGTCCCGGTCCTCGGCGATCGCGCCGCGGCGGCGGTGACGTCGGCACGCGCGGCGCTCTCCTGCACGCGGTGGCTCGGCGGCCTGCGCCGGCGGGCCGGCTGGGCGCCGGTGAGCGTGCCGTACATCGCCACCTGCTCGCGCACGACCTCGCCGATGCGGCGGACGCCCTCGCGGATCGCGTCCTCGTCGACGCCGGAGAAGTTCAGGCGCATCGCCGAGCCGCCGCGGCCGTCGACGAACGCGGCCCGGCCGGGGACGAAGGCCACGTGCTCGCGCAGCGCCCGGGCCAGCAGGTCGGTGGTGTCGATGTAGTCGGGCATGGTGGCCCAGATGAACAGGCCGCCCTGCGGGTGGGTCCACTCGGCCTCGCGCGGGAAGTGCTCGGCCAGCGCGTCGAGCATCACGTCGCGCCGCCGGCGGTAGATCTCCAGCAGCGAGCGGACGTAGTCGTCCCACGGGCCGGCGTCGAAGTAGGCGCTGACGAAGTACTGCGCAGATCGACGAGGAGCACAGGTCCGAGCCCTGCTTGCCGATCTGCATCTTGGCCAGGATCGGCGCGGGCGCCGCCGCCCAGCCCAGGCGCACGCCCGGGCGAGAGGATCTTGGAGAAGGTGCTGGCGTAGATCACGAACTCGTCGTCGAGCGAGTGCAGCGGCGGCAGCGACTCGCCCTCGTAGCGCAGCAGGCCGTACGGGTTGTCCTCCAGCACGATCAGCTCGCGCTCGCCGGCGATCCGCACCAGCTCGCGCCGCCGCTCCAGCGACATCGTCACACCGGCCGGGTTGTGGAAGTTGGGGACGGTGTAGATGAACTTGGGCCGCCGGCCGCTGCGCTCCAGCTCGTCGAGCGTCTGCTCGAGCTCGTCGACGCGCATGCCGTCACGATCCATCCGCACCTGCACGACGTCGGCCTGGTAGGAGGAGAAGGTGGGGATCGCGCCGGGGTAGGTCGGCGCCTCGGCGACGACGACGTCGCCGGGATCGACCAGCGTCTTGCAGACCAGGTCGATCACCTGCTGGCCGCCGCTGGTGACCAGCAGCTCGTCGGTGTCGACCTCCATGCCCTCGGCCGCCATCACCCGGGCGATGCAGTCCTTGACGCGGGCAAAGCCCTCCGTCGGGCCGTACTGGAGCGCCCGGGCGCACGACTCGCCCGCGATCGTGTTCATCAGCGCCGCGTAGGAATCGGCGGGGAAGGTCGAGGTGTCCGGCAGCCCGCCCGCCAGCGAGATGACGTCCTCGCGCTCGGTCAGCGCCATCAGGTCGCGCATGGCCGAGGAGCGCATGACCTTGGTCCGCTGCGCGAACAGCGCCGCGTAGCGCTGGATGTCCCGGGCGGACGACCTGCGGCGCGGTGCGGTGTGGTCTCGATCCCGGCCTCCCGGCAGGGAGCACGTGACGGGGTCCGGGTCGCGCTCGAGCCCGCCGGGGCTCACGCTGCCGTCTCGTCTATCGTCACCACGGTCACGGTACAGCACGGTGCACCTCGTCTTCGACATCTTCCAGGGGATCGGCGTCGCCGCGGCGGTGGGGATGAGGCCGTTTCTGCCCGCGCTCGCCGTGGGCGCGCTGGGTGCCGCCGATGCTCAGATCGACTTCTCCCACACTTCGTACTCTTTCCTGCAGCAGGCCCCATTCCTGCTGGTCATGGTCATCGGCGTGGCGCTTCTGGGGGTCACCGAGCGCCGGGCCACGCGCGAGATGCTCGAGGGACGGCTGGTCACCTGACGCTGGCCGCGGTCAGCCTCATCGTCGGCGCGCTGCTGTTCGCCGGGGCGCTGGCCCAGGATCACCACGCGGTGTGGCCGGGCTTCATCGCCGGCGTGATCTGCGCGGGGGTCGGTCTGTTGGCCACCCGTCCGCTGCTGGAGCGCGTGCGCGCGCGCCTGGACGATCAGACCGCCGCGATGCTGCCGCTGTTCTCGGAGTCCGGGGCGCTGCTGGCCGCCGTGCTGACGGTGCTCCTGCCCCCGGTCGGCGTGATCGTCCTGGCGCTGCTGCTGTGGCTGCTCTATGCCGGCCGGGGCCGCAGCGAGCAGAAGTACGCGGGCCTGCGAATCCTCAGATAGGCGCGTAGACGACGTGGCCACGGCGCCCAAGAAGCTCGTGCTCGTCGTCGTCGACGCGATGAAGCCCGCGATGCTCGAGCGGGTCATCGCCTCCGGCCGCGCGCCCGCCATGGCGCGTATCCAGGAGGAGGGGGTCTACGTCGGCGATTGCGTCGCCGCGTTCCCCTCGGTGACGCCGGTGTGCGCGGCCACGATCACCACCGGCGTCGGTCCCGACCGCCACGAGATCCCGAGCATGAACTGGTACCACCGCGAGGAGAGCCGCTACGTCGAGTACGGCTCGAGCTTCTCGGCGTCGCGGCAGTTCGGCGTGCTGCGCTCGCTCACCGACACCGTCTACCGGATGAACGCCGAGCACCTCTCCCACGACGTCGAGACGGTGTTCGAGTCGCTCGACGACGCGCAGGTGCGCACCGCCGGGACCACGTACCTCATCTACCGCGGCCGTCACGAGCACGAGGTCTCCAACGAGTCGGCGCTGGCCCGGATCGCCACCTCCACCTTCTTCCGGCGGACCATCGAGGGGCCGCAGGAGCTGTTCTACGCCGACCTGTACGCCTCGCGGCGCACCGGCTGCCGTGGCCAGCTGGGGCTGCCGGGCGCGCGCGACCAGCACACCGGATGCGTCGGCTCCTACCTGGTGGAGCACGACCTCTTCGACTTCCTGCTCTATTCGCTGCCTGACAACGACGCCTTCTCGCACCGCAACGGTCCGCACGCCCAGGTGACCTCGCTGGCGGCCGCCGACCGCCAGATCGAGCGGCTGATGCACGCCGCCGGCGGGCCCGACGAGTTCCTGGAGCAGTACGCGGTGATCGTCTGCTCCGACCACTCCCAGGCGCCGGTGGAGGAGCGCATCCGCCTGGACCTCGCCTTCGAGGACTTCGACGTGGCCAGGCCCAGCGCGCGCGCCACCGGCGGGGAGATCGCGCTCAGCCCGGCGCAGCGCTCGGCCATGATCTACGCGCTGGACCCCGAGCAGGCGCCCGACACGTGTGCCCGCGCCCGCGAGGTGGCGGCGGAGCTGGAGGGCGTCGACCTGGTCATGTGGCGCCAGGACGGCGAGGCGATCATCCGCGGCCGCCGCGGCGAGCTGCGCTTCGTGCCCGGGGGAGAGCTGACCGACGCGCGTGGCGAGACGTGGAGCGTCGAGGGGGAGCTGGGCGTCCTGCGGGCCGAGATCCAGGACGGGCGCTTCCTCTCCACGGAGTACCCCGATGCCCTGGCCCGCGTGTGGTCGGCGCTCAACTGCCCGAACCGCGGGAGACATCCTGCTCTCGGCCGCGCCGGGCTACGAGTTCGTCGACTGGGGCGGGTCGGATCACGTCGGCGGCGGGTCGCACGGTTCGCTCCATCGCACGGACTCGCTGGGGGCGCTGCTGTGGTGCGGGACGGCGGGCCCGGATGGACCCGCGCCGTCAAGCGACCAATGGTCCCTGCGCGACATCGCACCGATGATCCGGGCACACTTCGGGCTGGATGGCGCAATCAACATTTAGGATCCGAGTCCCCGGCGCCAGCGCCGCGCGCTGCCCGACGCTTACAGGACCTCAACAAATGATGGCTACATTGACCCGATGCCCGAAGAGCTGACCACGGCCGTTGAGCTCCCGTTTCGCCATCGCGTGCGGCACGGGGTGCGCAAGCCCCACAACTGGCTCCAGCTGATCCGTTTCGCCGCGGTCGGCGCCAGCGGCTACGTCGTCAACCTCGTGGTGTTCGCGGTGTGCGTCCACCTCGTCACGATCGACTACAAGCTCGCCGCCGTGGTGGCGTTCGTGGTCTCGGTCCTCAACAACTTCTGGTGGAACCGGCACTGGACCTTCCGCAGCCGGCGCGAGGCGCACCCCGTCGAGCAGGCGATGAAGTTCTTCGCCATCTCGCTGGTCGCGTTCGGCTTCAGCTACGTCGTGCTGGTCTCCCTCGTCGACGGCGCCGGCTTCCCCAAGGTCGTGGCCCAGGCGATCTCGATCGTCGCCGCGACGCCGCTGTCCTTCGTGGGGCAGAAGCTGTGGAGCTTCAAGGCGTAGACCCTCGGTAGGCCCGGGCCGGTCGCCGCCCGCCCACGATGTTCCGCCACCAGCCCACCGGGATCGCGGAATCCGCCTCCGGGCCGGCTGGTCGTCCTTCCGGTCCTGCTGACGCTCCTGGCCTGGCCGCGCCCGGAGCGGCGGGGGCCGCGACCACCAGCGGCAGCGGCGTCACCGGCCTCCCGGGGCCGCCGGCTGCGGCCGCGGACGGGCCAGCGACGGCGACGGAGTCCGCGGTCACCACGGTGACCAAGACCGTCACCACGACCGTCGCCGCCTCCGGGTCGCCGGTGCTCGTCACCAACCCCAACACGCCGCCCAGCGGCTATCGCCTGACCGCCAACAAGGTGCTGCGGCTCGCCTCCGCCGATCCCCGGGTCAAGGCCGAGCTGCGCCGGCACCCCAAGGCGATCGCCTACGAGTACACCAAGGGCGTCCCGACCTGGCAGGTGAGCTGGTTCTCGAACGCCAAAGGCAAGGCCCAGCGCGAGCTGCTCCAGGTCTACGTGGACGACAACACCGGCGCGGTGACCCAGGCGTGGACGGGCTTCCAGGTCGCGTGGACGATGGCCCGCGGCTACGCGGGAGCCTTCGGACGCCGCGTGAACGCCTGGTACATCTGGATCCCGCTCTGCATCCTGTTCGTGGCGCCGTTCATCCCGTGGCGACGGCGGCCGAGCCTGCTGGCACCTGGACCTGCTCGTGCTGGTCGGCTTCTCGGCGTCGCTGGCCTTCTTCAACCACGCCGAGATCGGGCTCTCGGTCCCGCTGGTCTACCCGCCGCTGATCTATCTGATGATCCGGCTGTTCCTGCTGGCCAACGGGCGGGGCGTCCCGCGCCGGCCGCTGAGCACCGTGGTGCCGACCTCCTGGCTGGCCGTCGCGACCGTGTTCCTCATAGCCTTCCGGATCGGCCTCAACATCCTCAACTCCAACGTCATCGACGTGGGGTACTCGGGGTGATCGGCGCCGACAAGCTCATCCACAACGTCGCCCTCTACGGTCACTGGCCGCATGACAACATGTACGGCGACACCTACGGGCCGGTCAGCTACATCCTCTACGTCCCGTTCCGCCTGATCTTCGGCTGGAGCGGCACCTGGGACTCCCTGCCCGCCGCCCACGGCGCCGCGATCTTCTTCGACCTGCTGGCCGTCGGCCGGGCTGTACCTGCTCGGCCGCCGGCTGCGCGGCAACTCGCTCGGCGTCGTGCTCGCGTACTGCTGGACCGCCTACCCTTCACGCTGTACGCGCTGAACTCCAACACCAACGACAGCCTGGTGGGTGCGGCCCTGGTGGTCGCGCTGCTGGCGATCCGCACCGCGACCGGGCCGCGGCCTGATGGCCGGCCTGGCCGGGATGACCAAGTTCGCCCCGTTCGCGCTGGCGCCGCTGCTGCTGCGCGGCACCGAGGAGCGGCTGCGCAAGCGCCACATCGTCGGCTTCGGGCTCGCCTTCATCGTCGCCGCGGTCGTGACGATGCTGCCCGTCCTGCTCAAGAGCGACCTCAAGCCCTTCTGGGACGATTCGATCCTCTACCAGTCAGACCGCACCACGCCGTTCTCGGTGTGGGGCCTGTGGGGCGGCCTGGGCTGGCTTCAGAGCCTGCTCCAGGGCGCGGTGGTCGCGCTGGCGCTCGGCGCGGCGTTCGTGCCGTCGCGCCGGACCGTCGTGGACGTGGCCGCCCTGGGCGCCGGCATCCTCATCGCCCTCCAGCTCACCCTGAACTACTGGCTCTACCCCTACATCGTGTGGTTCCTGCCGCTGGCGCTCGTCGCGCTGGTGGCCAAGCACCCTGAGCGTGAGCCGCCCCCGGCGGGAATGGTTGATGCCGACGCTGAGCCCGAGGGCGAGCCACCGCCGCTGCGGATCCACATCGCCTCGCCGTAGGCGGGGCGCGCGGTCGCCGTGGGCGCCGCTCGGCTCACGCCCGCCGTCTCACGTCAATGCCCGCTCGTCAACCGCCGCCACCACCACGGCTCCACGCGCCTCAGCTGACGCCGAGCGCCGGCTCCAGCAACTGCCGGATCGCCACGGCCCGGCGGGGCTCCTCGCCGGTGGTGATGAGAACCGCGTTGAGCCACGGGATCCTCGGTGGAGGTCTCGAAGCGCACCGGCATCTTGGTGGCCATGGCCTCGATGGCCTGCTCGCGCTTGACTCCGATCACTCCGCCCCGCGGCCCGGTCATCCCGACGTCGGTCACGTAGGCGGTTCCGCCGGGGAGGATCCGCGCGTCGGCGGTGGGGACGTGGGTGTGGGTCCCGACGACCGCGGTGACGCGCCCGTCGAGGTGCCAGCCCATGCCGACCTTCTCGCTGGTGGCCTCGGCGTGTATGTCGACCAGGATGTGGTCGGCCTGGTCGCGCAGCGCATACACGGCGGCGTCGGCCTCGGCGAACGCGGGGCGACCGGCATCCATGAACAGGTTGCCCGAGAGTGAGATCACGCCCAGGCGACACCCCGCTCGCGCTCGACCACGCACCATCCGTGGCCGGGCTGGCTGCGGAGGAAGTTCGGCGGGCCGCAGGATCTCCTTGCGCGCATCGAGGTACTCGTAGATCTCGCGCTGACGGTAGGTGTGGTTGCCCAGGGTGATCACGTCGACCCCGGCGCTGAACAGCTGGTCGGCGATCTTGGGGGTGATGCCCAGGCCCCCGGCGGCGTTCTCGCCGTTGACGACGACGAAGTCGGCCTCCAGCCGATCGCGCAGCGCCGGGAGCATGCCCAGAAGCGTGCGCTTGCCCAGGCCTCCGACGATGTCGCCGGCAAACAGGATGTTGACGCGCGCCTCGGTCATTCAGGGGTTGACCCCGCGCACCCTCATAATCACAAGTATGCGTCGATGGGCCCGACTGCGCACAGCGGACCCGCCAGAGCCCGAGGGCGAGCCCGATCCCGAGGCGGTCGGGGCCGGCGGTCCGGTGGACGGCGGGGGACGGACACCGCGGCGGAAGGCCGCCGACGCCGCCGAACGCGGCAACGGCGAGGCAGCACCGAGAGCGCCGGACGACGCCCCGCGGACCGGGCGGATCTGCGGCCGCTGGCGGTCGCGCCGGTGGTCGTCCCGCGCTGGATCCAGCTCGTGGTGCTCCCGCTGGCCCTGCTCGGGCTGTGGGCGCTGGCCCGCGCCGCCGGGTCGGTGCTGCTCATCCTCATCGTCGCCGCCGTCGTGGCGCTCATCCTGGCCCCGACCGTCCGCCTGCTCGAGCGCGCGCATCCCTCGCGGGCTGGCGATCCTCATCGTCTACCTCGGCGGGTTTGCGCGTCATCGCGGGCATCGGCGTGCTCCTGGCCAGCCCCGTCACCTCGCAGATCACGCACTTCGAGCACAACGTGCCCGAGCATCGTCCGCCACGCCAACCAGCCAGCTCGACAACTTCCAGAACTTCCTCAACAGCCACGGGATCAACGTCCACATCAAGCAGCAGGGGTCGAGCGCCCTGGACACGCTGCAGAAGGACGTCCTCAAGCGCTCGGGCGACATCGTGTCCTTCTCCGCGCGACCTGCTGTCGCAGCTCGTGACGATCGGCTTCGACCTCGTCCTCATCCTCGTCCTGTCGATCTACCTGCTCGTCTACGGCCACCAGATCGGCGCTCTCGTGCGGCGGATCATGCCCCCGGGCGACGGCACGCCCGAGGACGACTACCCGCTGCTCGTCCAGCATGCGGTCTCGGGGTACGTACGCGGCCAGCTCCTGTTCAGCCTGGTGATGGGCGGCAGCGCCGCGATCTGCCTGGAGATCCTCGGGCTGAGCGGGGTCTTCCCGGCGGGCAAGGACTACGCGGTGTTCTTCGGGGCGTTCTACGGGCTGATGGAGTTCATCCCCTACATCGGGCCCATCGTCGGCCCGATCCCGGCGGTCCTCGTCGCGCTGTTCGAGAACCCGATCACCGCGGTGTGGCTGGTCGTCCTGTTCGTGGCCCTCCAGCAACTGGAGGGCCATGTGGTGGCGCCCCAGGTCTTCCGGATCTCGTTGCGGATCAACCCGATCATCATCATCCTGGCGCTGCTGATCGGCTTCAAGCTCTACGGGGTCGTGGGCTCGCTGGTCGCGCTGCCGGTGCTCGCCGTCATCCGCCAGACCGTCGTCTACCTCCAGCGCCACTCGTGCTCGAGCCGTGGGGGACCCGAGGGGTCGGGCTCGGGGCTGGTCTCGGACGGCGGTCCGGACCGATGTCCGGATTGCGGCGCGCCCGGCGGCGGGCGGCGGACGCCTACTGCCGCGTCTGCGGGGCCTCGCTCGAGCCGCGCGTGACCACCCCTCGATGACCGTCGGAACGCCCGCCAGCCCGCTCGCGGTCCGCGGCGTGACCAAGCGCTTCGGCGCGCGAGCGGCGCTGCAGTCGGTGAGCTTCGAGCTCTCGCCGGGGGAGCTGGTGGGCATCGTCGGCCCCAACGGCGCGGGCAAGACCACGCTGCTGTCCATCCTGGCCGGCGTGCTGTCCCCCGACGAGGGCGAGCTCACCATCTCGGGCGCGACGCCGGCTGGGTGTGGCCCGCAGTCCCCGGCGCTGTACTCCAAGCTCTCGGTGGCCGAGAACCTGCGGCTGTTCGCCCGGCTGGAGAAGCTGCCCGACCCCGAGGCGGCGGTGACGCGCATGCTCACGCCAGACCGACCTGGCCGACCGCGCCGACGAGGAGGTCGGCAAGCTCTCGGGCGGCAACCAGCAGCGGGTCAACATCGCCATCGGCCTGCTCTCAGAGCCGCGCGCTGCTGCTGCTCGACGAGCCCTCGGCCTCGCTTGACCCGCGCCAGCGCGAGCGCCTGTGGGAGTTCATCTCGGCGCTGGGCACGACCGTGGTCTTCTCCACCCACGACGTCGGCGAGGTGGAGCGCTACGCCACCCGGGTGCTGCTGCTGGCCGACGGCGAGCTGCTGTTCACCGGCACCCCCGCCGAGCTCGAGCGGGCCGTCGGGGGGTGACCCGCGCGATCTCGAGGCGGCGCTGGTGAGCTTCCTGCACCAGACGGGGCCACTGAGCGGCCGCGCATGCGCTGGCTGCTCATCAAGGACCTCCAGATCCTGCGCCGCTCGCCGCTGCTGGTCGGGCTGCTCGTCGTCTATCCGATCGCGATCGCGCTGATGATCGGTTTCGCCCTCTCCAGCCCGCCGAGCAAGCCGACCGTGGCCTTCTACAACGAGGTGCCCAAGGACAAGGGGACGATCAGCCTCGGCAGCCAGAAGCTCAACGTGGCCAGCTACGCCTCGGACCTGCTGCAGCTCCGTGCAGCCGATCAAGGTCCACTCCCGGGCCGAGGCGGTCGCCGCGGTGCGCGACGGCCGGGCGCTGGCGGCGGTGATCATCCCGGCCGAACTGCCCCAGCAGATCCAGAGCCTGATCACCCAGGGCGTGGGCGAACCCGACGGTGCAGCTCTACCTCAACGGCAAGGATCCCGATCGAGCGCCAGTTCGTCGACCAGGCGATCTCGTCGCGGATCAACCAGGTCGAGCAGGACGTCTCCAAGCAGGTGCTGCGCGTCGCCGTCACCGACCTGCAGCAGGTGCTCAACGGCGGCAGCGTGGAGATCCTGGGCCAGACCGTCCGGCTGCTGGGGCTGCGCAACGCGCGCACGATCGTCCAGGGAACGCTGGGGTCGCTGCCGAGCAGCTCGCCCCTGCGCCCGGCGCTGGGCCAGGTCATCAGCTTCGCCGACCTCGCCATCCAGGGACTGGGCTTCGCCAAGCCCGTGCTGGGCACGATCGGGACGCCGCTGACCGTCAACGAGACCCAGCTCGACGGTCGCACCACGCCCACCGACGCCTACGCCGCTGCGATCGCGGTGATCGTGTCGCTCATGTTCGTGACGATGCTGCTGGCGGCAGGGATGCTCGCCCTCGAGCGCACCGAGAACGCCTACCCGCGGCTGGTCCGCGGCCTCGTCACCCCCGGCCGGCTGCTGTCGGAGAAGGTGATCCTCGCCGCCGGCTGCGCGACCGTGGTGACGCTGTCTGATGGCCGTGTTCGTGTCGCTGTTCGTGCACCTCGACTGGGCCCGCTTCGAGCTGTGGGTGGTGGCGCTGGCCCTGGGCAGCGTCGCCTTCGGCGCGCTGGGGGTGGCGATCGGCGCCATCGCGCGCGAGGTGAGCGCGGCGTCGCTGATGGCCTTCCTCGTCTCGCTGCCGATCGCGTTCGTCGCCCTGGTCCCGCGCCAGCGCCGTCTCGGGCGCGCTGAAATCCGTCCTCGACGTCATCGCCTTCCTGTTCCCGTTCAAGGCGGCGCTGCAGGCGGTGTCCAACGCCTTCAGCGGCACCTCGCCTGCGATCGGCCTCCCGCTCGTCCATCTCGCCGTGCTCGCCGTGGTGTTCGGTGCACTGGCGACGCTGAGCATGCGCCGCTTCGCCGCTCGCTAATCCGACGCCTGCACCCTGTACAAAGGCGAACCGCCGGATCTCGGTGGCTTGACACTCCAGATACGCTGTTCGCCGCACGGCGCCCACCGGGGGTAGCCGGCGACCACCGGGGGTGACTGGTGAGCAGCATGTGGCGTCGTGTCGTCTGGGGTGTCCTGATCGCCGGCCTCGCCGTGGCGATGACCGGCGGCGTCGCTGCCGCCAAGGGGCATCCGTTCTCGACGCCCGGCTATCACTGGAACCACAAGCTGCCCAAGGTCGCGCCGGTGATCCCGGGCAAGCTCGATCAAGCTCGGCGACGGCGTCGATCCCCGCGTCCTCGTCGATGCCGCCGGCACCGGCCAGATCGCCTACACCGTCACCCCGACCGACGTCAGCGCGCCTCGGTCCTGCACGACTGCGTGCTCATGCGCGGCCAGACGGGGTGCGCGTCCAACGCCGGCCTGATCCCGCCCGAGACCGGGAATCCGCAGTACAACATCGACGAGCACGGCCCGGTGCCACTCGCGATCGGCAACGAGCTGCTGATGGCCGACAGCCGCTTTCCCAATCCGGAGAACCTGCCCGACGGGACCACCGGCTACCCGACCTTCCTGTGGACCTCAGAGGACGCCGGCAAGACGTTCACCGGCCCGGGCATCATCGGCAACCTCGAGATCACCGGCAACGCGGTCGTCTTCGGCGGCGCCAGCCCGCAGATCGGCGTCATCACCGACACCACGACCGGCGGCACGATGCTTCCAGGCCACCCCGCCGGGCGCCTTCTCCGGTCAGACCCTGAACCTGGGTGACAGCGGTCCCGACCAGGCCTATGACGGCCGGCTGGCGCTCGACGGGACGCGCCCGGTGGCCGAGTTCCAGGACCTCTCCAACCACATCTTCATCCGCGAGTACAACGGCACCGGCGACATCTACAACTCGGCGAACTGGTCGCGGGCCGAGATCGACGGCCAGGGGTACTCGCGCATCGTCGGCGGTCCCAGCGGCGTCTGGCTGATGTACCAGAAGACGTTCTCGGGCCCGCTGTTCCTCCAGCGCATCGTCAACGGCCAGCCCTCGGGCGCGCCCAACCGGATCACGCCCAACAGCAACTTCAGCCACGCCAACTACGACATCACCGAGGACGCGTCGGGCCGCATCACGGTCGGCGTCTTCTCCTCGATCGGGAACGACTTCGGGCTGTTCGTGACCAGCTCGAGCGACGGCCGCCGCTGGTCCGCGCCCCAGGTCATCGCGCGCAACCTCAAGTCGCCCAGCGACATCCAGCTCGGCGCGGCGCAGGACGGCGGTGGCTTCGCCGCCTTCCAGGAGCCCGAGCCCGG
Organism: uncultured Actinomycetota bacterium; assembly: GCA_963830945.1. GTDB lineage: Bacteria > Actinomycetota > Thermoleophilia > Solirubrobacterales > Solirubrobacteraceae > Palsa-465. The sequence continues at coordinate 28,388 of CAWHOH010000010.1, forward strand.
CGGGTTCAGCGGCTCCCAGATCGATGTGGCGGCCTTCGGCTCCTTCGCGGCCACCCACGTCCCGGGACTGGGCAACCTGAACGGCGACGGGCTGGGCGGGCTGGGCGGCGACCCGCTGGCCTCGGTGTCCTGCACCGACGTGCACTTCGGGGACATCGACGCCATCGCCGAGGCGGGGTGCTTCCTGCGCGACCCGTCCAACCCGACCAGCGGCGCGGCGGTCATCTCCGGCGAGATCCGCCTCAACGGCCTGGAGATCATTCCCGACGCCGGCGTCCAGATCGTCATCGACCCGCGCCAGCACACCATCAACACCACCGGCTCGGTGCGCGTCGTGCTGCGCGCCCCCGGGATCGGTGACATCACGCTGTATCACCAGGCGCTGCACGTCAGTCTCTCCGGGCTCACTGGACACTTCAGGGCACACCCTGTTCAACTTCGACACCGCGACGGCGTCGACGCTCAAGGGCTTCCCCTTCGACACCAGCATCGACGTGCAGATCCAGCACGACGCCGTCGTCATCCCGGTGTCGCTGAAGCTGCCGGCCTACATGGGCGGCATCACCGGCCAGGCGACGCTCCAGGCCGACAACGCCAACGGGCTCAAGCTCTCCTCGCTGCACATCGGCGTACCCGACCTTCCGCTCGGCGCGCTGGAGGTCAAGAACCTCAACATCGACTATGCCGCCACCGGCAACGTGTGGACCGGCGCGGCCACGTTGAACATCCCGGCGGGGACGCCCTACTTCGGTATCGCCGTGGCTGTCCGCTTCGACGACGGCGACTTCACGATGGGTTCGTTCAACGTCAACGTGCCGTTCCCGGGAGTGCCGATCTTCACCGACACCTACCTCGACGGCTTCGGCGGTGGCTTTGACATCCACCCCGACAAGCGCAGCTTCCACGGCTCGATCTCGGTCGGGGCGATCCCGCTCGATCCACCCAACTACACGATCGGGGTGACCGGCTCGGTCACCATCACCTTCATCAACGGCGGCCCCGTGGTGCTCGAGGCCGACGGCTCAGGCTCGGTCCACGGCTTCAACATCGCCAACGCCAAGCTCATCTTCCAGAGCAACGGCTACTTCGAGGTCAACGGCAACGTGGACATCGACCTCGACGTGGCCGAGCTGACGGCGGGGCTGGACGCGTTCGTCGACCTGCCGGCCAAGGAGTTCTCGGCCAACGTCAACGGCCAGCCTGGACATCGCGGGCTACTCCGCGATCTCGGTGCAGGCGGTGGTCTCGTCGCTGGGCGTCGCGGCCTGCGGCTCTGACTTCGGCCTGCACGCCGGACTGTCCTATCCGTGGGGCGGCACGCCCGACGCGTCGGTCGGCACCGGCAGCTGTGACCTGTCGGCGTTCGTCGTGAAGCCCGTGTCGGTCGCCTCGGTGGCCGGGCGGTCGGGGCGGACACGCGTCGCCGAGGTCGCGACCGCCGCCGGTACCCCGTTTGAGGACATCGCGGTCACCGGCGCCGGGGCGCCTCCGTCGGTCGTGCTCACCAGCCCCGGGGGCAAGACCGTGGTCCCGGTGGCCTTCGGGCCGGGCGCGGCCAACGCCCCGGCCGTGGCCCTCCCGGTGGCCAAGACCGCGACGACCTACGTGATGGTCCGCAATCCCGGCTCCGGCGCATGGAAGGTGTCGGCCGCGCCGGGCTCCAGCGCCATCACCCAGGTCCGCCAGGCCCGCGGCTACGCCGCGCCGAAGCTGCACGCCCGCGTCTCGGGCCACGGGGCGACCCGGCGGCTGAGCTACTCGGTGACGACGCATCCGGGCATGTCGGTCACCTTCGCCGAGCGCGCGCACCGCGTCTACCGGGTGCTGGGCAAGGCCAAGGGCGCGCACGGGACGCTGCGCTTCATCCCCGGGGCGGGTCCGGCGGGCAAGCGCACCGTCTACGCCATCGTCTCCGAGAGCGGCTCGGCGCGCGAGAGCGTACCGGTGACCAGCTACAAGGCTCCCGGCCCGATCACGCCGGCGCCCGTGCGCGGGCTGCGGGTACGCCGCCACGGGCGGACGTTCGCCATCTCGTTCGGGTCAGCCCGTGGCGCGGCGTACTACCTGCTCACCGTCCGCGGGACCGACGGGCGCCATCTGCTGCGGCTCATCAAGGGGCGCCGTCACTCGCTCACGGTGCCGTTCCTGGGCTACACCGACCATCTCACCGCCACCGTGGCCGGCGTCTCCGCGCAGGGCCGCCACGGCCGCGCCGACGAGCGCGCACGCCTGACCCCGCGCCGCCGCGGCTAGGCCAGGATGCGCTTCAGCGCGGCGGCGGCGCCGGTGAGCAACGGCTGGCCGTGGGAGACCAGGAGGCGCTCGACGGGCACGTCCAGCAGCGGACGCAGGAGCGCGCGCAGACCGGCCTGGTTCAGCGGCGTGTTCAGGTAGCCGAGCCAGGGGTCGGGGCACAGGCGGACTCCGCCCGCAGCGTCGCCGATGATCAGGTCGCCCGGGACGAGCGCGGCGTGCGCCGGCAGCCAGAACATCGTCTCCTCGGCGGCGCGGAATCGGAAGGCCTCGACGCCGCGCGGGAGCTGGCGCAGGCTCGTGACCAGCTCGCCGCGGTAGCGAGCCGCCACCGCCTCCCGGCTGCGACCGTGGAAGCGGATGGTGGTGAGGATGTGCACAGGCCGCGGCCCGACGGCCTCGTCGCACCATTCCCAGAACGGCTCCGGGTCGGCCGGCAGCAGTGGATCGAAGAAGACCGCCGACAGCTCATCGAGCATCAGCACGCAGCCGACGTTGGGGTCCCAGTCTCCGGCGCTGTCCGGCTCGGCGCCGGGACGCCACGCCGGATGGGGCGCAGTCCATCGCCACAGCCCCGGGGTGAGCTCGCGGACCCCGGGCGCGCCGGTCACCGGTGGGTCAGCGCTGGCCGGTGTTGCGCAGGAAGCCGAAGACGCAGAGCGCGGCGACGATGAAGGCGATGACCGGCCAGGTCCCCGAGACCACGCCGGCGATGGCCAGCACCAGGGTGACCACGCCGATGCCACCAGCGGCACCGCCGGCGACGACCATCCGGTACGCGCGCTGCTCGCGCACGCGCCGGGGGGTGTAGCCACTGCGTCGGTCCAGGTTGCTCACGGTCAGCGAAGCGTAGCGCCCCGGCCACTCGTCCGGCGCGGCTGCGCGATAGGTTGTGCCTCCGCATGGCCGATCAGGACACCTACCTGCTGCTCTACACCTACGTGGAGGACATGGCCGACCGCCGCGGCCCCCACCGCGAGGAGCATCTCGCCAAGATCCGCGCCGAGCGCGAGGCGGGCCACATCACCCTGGCGGGCGCGCTGGGCACGCCTCCGACCGGAGGCGCGATCGTGTGGACGGGCGTGACCCCCGAGGACATCGAGCGCTTCACCGCCGCTGACCCGTACGTGATCAACGGACTGGTCACCTCCCAGCGCATCGAGCGCTGGAACATGGTCTAGAGGTCGACGAGCACGCGGCGGATCACGTTGTCCGCGCTGCGTTGCGCGTGCCACTCCTCGATGGGCGGCTCGGGCACGGGCAGGCCGCCCATCTCCGCGGGGAGTGCGTTCGAGGCGCTCGCGCTCTCGGAAGGCGCGCATGAGTGCAGCCAGCCGAGCCGATCGAGGTCGTAGGACACTGAACCCCAGAGTCTGTCGCGGACGGCCGCTCAGCGCCAGTATTCTGGACTGACAGCTATGTCGTTCCCGCAGACCCGCCTGCGCAGGCTCAGAGCCAACCGCGCGCTGCGCGGCCTGGTGCGCGAGACGCGCCTGGACGCCGCGGACTTCGTCTACCCGATGTTCGTGGCCCACGGCGTTGATCGCCGCGAGCCGATCAAGGAGATGCCCGGAGTGGACCATCTCTCGATCGCCCATGCCGTGCAGGAGGCGGGCGAGGCGGCCGCGCTCGGTATCCCCGCGGTGCTGCTCTTCGGCCTGCCCGCAGCCAAGGATGAGGAGGGCTCGGGCGCCTGGGATGAGGAGGGGATAGTTCAGCTGGCCACGCGTGCCATCAAGGACGCCCATCCCGATCTGCTGGTGATCTGCGACCTCTGCCTGTGCGAGTACACGAGCCACGGGCACTGCGGCGTCCTGCGCGAGACCGGCGGCAGCCTGGCGGTCGACAACGACGCCACCCTGGAGCTGCTATCGCGCACCGCGGTCTCCCAGGCCCGCGCCGGCGCCGACATCATCGCCCCCTCGGACATGATGGACGGCCGCGTCGGCACGATCCGCTCCGCGCTCGACGACGAGGGCTTCACCGACACCCCGATCATGTCCTACTCGGCCAAGTTCGCGTCGGCGTTCTACGGACCGTTCCGCGTCGCCGCCGACTCCGCCCCCGCCTTCGGGGACCGGCGCGGCTATCAGATGGACCCCGCCAATGGCGACGAGGCGGTGCGCGAGGCGCGCCTCGACGTCGAGGAGGGGGCCGACATCCTCATGGTCAAGCCGGCCCTGCCCTACCTGGACCTGATCCGCCGCATCAAGGACGACACCTCCCTGCCCGTGGCCGCCTATAACGTCAGCGGCGAGTACTCGATGATCAAGGCCGCGGCCGCGGCCGGGTACCTTGATGAGCGCAGCGCGGTGCTGGAGGCATTGACCTCGATCCGCCGCGCCGGGGCCGACATCATCATCACCTACCACGCCAAGGACGCTGCTCAATGGCTGCAATGAGAAACTCCGCGAGCGCCGACGGAATCCAGGATGGCCCCGCGAGCGGCTCGCGGCACGGCCCCAAGCTGCGCAGCCGCAAGGAGGGGGCGGCGGTCGCGCTCTCCGACATGGACAAGCGCCTGCTCAACCTGATGCAGGGGCAGTTCCCGATCGCACCGCGCCCCTACCAGCACGTCGCCTCCGAAGCCGGGATCACCGAGGAGGAGGTCATGGCCGCGGTCAGCCGCCTGCTCGAGGAGCGGATCATCCGCCAGGTCACGCCCATCTTCGACACCCGGGCCCTGGGTTACTCCTCGATGCTCGTCGCCGCCAAGGTCGACCCGGACAACCCGTGGCGCGCGGCCACCATCATCAACTCCCATCCCGGGGTCTCGCACAACTACCTGCGCAACCACGAGTTCAACATCTGGTTCACGATCGCCACCGAGCCCGGGTCAAAGCTCGGCCTCCAGGGCACGCTCGACGTCCTGGCGCGCGAGGCAGGTGCGGAGTCCGTTCGCCAGCTGCCCACGCTCAAGCTGTTCAAGATCCGCATGGATCTGGAGATGGAGGGCGGCACCGACGCGTTGTCCAAGGTGGCGGAGGCGGCCGAGCCCGCCGAGACCGAGGCCCAGCCCTACGACGAGTTCGACCGGGCTGTGATCCGGGCGCTGCAGGGCGACATGCCGGTGATCGCCGAGCCCTACGCACCCGCCGCGTCAGAGCTGGGGATCGCGCAGGACGACCTGCTGGCCCACCTGCGGCTGATGCAGGAGCGCCGGCTGCTGCGGCGCGTGGCGGCGATTCTCTTTCACCGCCGCGCGGGCTTCAGCGCCAACGGCATGGGCGTGTGGAAGGTCCCCGACGAGCGCATCATGGAGCTGGGCATGCGGATGGCGTCGTTCCGCGGGATCTCGCACTGCTACCAGCGCCCGACGTATGCGGACTGGCCCTACTCGGTGTTCACGATGGCCCACGGCCGCTCCAAGGAGGAGTGCGATGCGGTCCTCGACGCGATCGCCGATGACACCGGCATCTCCGACCGCGCCACGCTCTACTCCTCCACCGAGTTCAAGAAGATCCGCCTCCTCTACTTCACCGAGGATCACCGGGACTGGGAACGCCAGCACGCGGGCGTGTGAGCGACGGACCACGCGCTCGGCGCACCTGTACCAGCGCGCCGGTCTGCTCATGCCCGGCGGGGTCAACTCCCCGGTGCGGGCGATGCGATCGATCGGGCGCGACCCGATCTTCATCGAGTCGGGCTCGGGTCCGATCATCCGTGACGTCGACGGCAACGAGTACATCGACTGGGTGAGCTCGTGGGGCCCGTTGATCCTGGGTCACGCCCACCCCGACGTCGTCGACGCGGTCACCCGGGCGGCGGCGCGCGGCACGAGCTTCGGGGCCCCGACCCCCGGCGAGGTCGAGCTGGCCGAGCGCGTCGTGGAGCGCATCCCGTCGGTCCAGATGCTGCGCATGACCTCATCGGGCACCGAGGCGACGATGAGCGCACTGCGCCTGGCGCGCGCCGCCACCGGCCGCGACAGGATCGTCAAGTTCTCCGGCGCGTACCACGGCCACGTGGACGGTCTGCTGGCGGAGGCGGGGTCGGGCCTGGCCACCCAGGGGATCCCGGCCAGCCCGGGCGTCCCGGCGGCGGCCGCCGCGGCCACCGTGATCGTGCCCTGGAATGACCCCGATGCCGTGCGCGAGGCGGTCGAGCGCCACCGCCCGGCCGCCATCGTGGCCGAGCCGGTCCCCGCCAACATGGGCGTCGTGCCGCCCCAGCCCGGCTTTCTCGAGCAGTTGCGCGAGGCCGCCGACGCGTCGGGTGCCCTGCTCATCTTCGACGAGGTCATCACCGGGCTGCGCGTCGCTCGCGGCGGCGCGCAGGAGCGCTTCAGCGTCATGCCGGACCTGACCATCATGGGCAAGATCATCGGCGGCGGACTCCCCGCGGCCGCCTACGGTGGCTCGCGGGAGCTCATGGAGCGGATCGCGCCGGCCGGAGACGTCTACCAGGCGGGCACGCTGTCGGGCAATCCGCTGGCGGTGGCGGCGGCCCTGGCCACCCTGGAGCACCTCGACGCCACCGCCTACGAGCACCTGGCCGAGACGACCGAGGCCCTGGCCGACGGCATGCGCGAGGCGGCCCGCGGCAACGGCGTGGCGGTCCAGGTCCAGTCGTTGCCCGGCCTGCTCACGATCTTCTTCTCCGAGCGCCCCGTCACCAACTACGCGGGGGCGACAGCGTGTGACACCGAGGCCTTCGCCCGCTGGTGCCGGGGACTGCTGGCCCGCGGCGTCTACCCGCCGCCGTCCCAGTTCGAGGCCTGGTTCCCGTCGCTGGTTCACGGCCGCGAGCACGTGATCCGCACGGTCACCGCCGCGGCGGAGGCGTTCGCGGAGCTCAAGCCATGAGTCTCGCCGCGCTGCGCGAAGCGCTGCTGGACCACGGCGGGACTCTGGCCGAGGCGATCGGACCCCCGGGGACCGCCGCCGACGACACGGTCAGGGCGGCCGGGCACGCCACGGGAGGCCACGGCCCCGACGCCGGCGCCGGCGCGCCCCAGCTGGCCGCGGGCGGCCCCCGGACGAGCGGCCGCGAGCGCGACTACGAGCTGCTGCTGGAGATGATCCTGGAGGGGTCGCTGCTGCACTACGGGGCTCCCCGACTCGTGCGCTGCGCCGACCCCGACCTCGCGCTGCTGCTCGGCGACCAGCTCTACGCCCTGGGCCTGGCCCGGCTGGCCGAGCTCGGCGACCTCGACGCCGTGGCCGAGCTGGCCGATCTCATCTCACTGGTGGCCCAGGCGCGGGCGGCCTCCGATCCCGGCCTGGCCGACGCCGTCTGGCAATCCGGCGCCGTGGCGATCGGGTGGGGGACGACGCCCGAGCACACGGCGGCAAAGGCGCTGGCCCGGGCCGGCGACCGCCGGCGCGGCCCTGGCTCTGACGGGGGCTCGCGATGCGGTCCTCGCCGCGGCCGGAGGGCCACCCTCGTGACGCTCGCCTCTTTGTTGACGGTACGCTTACCAGAGCGTTCAATCTGGTTTAGCTGCGGTTGACTCAAAGGCTCAAGTGGCAGATCGGCACAAAGAAGGATCGAAGTCCAAATACACGGAGGATCGGCAGATCCCGGGCGCCTTCGAGGGCGAAACGGTCAACCGACGCCGGTTCATGGGAATGGTCACGCACAGCGCCGGCGGGGTTGCCGCTGCGGCCTTCACCCTCCCCGCCCTGGGCTTCGCGCTCGGCCCGCTGTTCAGCCGCGTGCCGTTCGACTGGCAGGCGATCGGGCCGCCCGGCGACTTCACCAAGTCGACGTACACGACCAAGGTCCTCACGATCGTCCAGGGCATCGGCGAGGCGGGCTACTCGATCGCATACGTGCGCCGGCGCGATCCCAGCATCGACACCGAGCCCGAGGACCAGTACAACCACTGGGTTGCGCTGTCGTCACGCTGCATGCACCTCGGCTGCCCGGTCCGCTTCGTGGCTGCCGCTCAGCGGTTCATCTGCCCGTGCCACGGCGGGGTCTACGACTTCCGCGGGATGGTGGCCGGCGGTCCTCCGGTGCGCCCGCTGGACCGCTTCTACACGCGCATGAACCAGTCGATCGGGCCTGGTCGAGATCGGCCCGCGCTACTCGGTGAACTCCGAGCTGCAGCGTTTCTCCCCGCGTGACCCGGGGCAGCCGCTGGACGGCGTCGGGCAATATCTCTATCCCGCGCGCTTTGACACCTCGTCAGGTCCGGCGGGCCACCCGTAACGATGCCCAAGCTTCCCGCACCCCCACTTCCCAAGCTCCTCAAGCCGGTCCCCAAGCGCCCGGGCGAGAACGGTCAGACGCTGTCGCCCGTGGAGACCGCCGCCGAGGGCGGGATCCACGTCGTCGACTGGCTGGACGAGCGCACCTCGTTGTCGGGCGGCATCCGCTGGCTGCTCTTCCGCAAGGTCCCCAAGGGGATCAACTGGTTCTACACGCTGGGGTCGGCGACGATGTTCGCCTTCCTCAACCAGGCGGTGACCGGCGTCTTCCTGGCGATGTTCTACCGCCCGGACGTCAACGGCGGCGCCTACGAGTCGGTCCGCTACATCACCGACGACGCCTTCCTGGGCCAACTCGTCCGGGCCATGCACAAGTGGGGCGCCTCGGTGATGATCATCCTGATCTTCCTGCACATGGCGCGCGTGTTCTTCTTCGGCGCCTACAAGTACCCGCGGGAGCTGACGTGGATCATCGGCGTCGTGCTGCTCATCCTGACGCTGGCCATGGGCTTCACCGGCTATCTGCTGCCGTTCGACCAGCGGTCCTACTGGGCGACGATCGTCGGCGTGAACATCAACGGCACCGGCCCGTTCCTGGGCCCGTACCTGTCGGACTTCCTGCGCGCGGGGCCGGAGTTCGGAGCGACGACGCTGTCGCGCTTCTACGCGATCCACATGATGCTCATCCCCGGGCTGATCGCCGCCCTGATCGGCGCGCACCTGTACCTGATCACCAAGCTGGGGATCTCGGCGCCGCCGTGGCTCAAGGCCGAGGAGGAGCCCGAGATGCGCGAGGCGGAGATATGACGCTGACCCCGCCCGCCCCATGAACCAGGCCGAGAAGGAGGCGTACCTCCGCGAATACGCGATCCTGAAGAACAAGGGCAAGCCGTTCTTCCCCTACGCGGTGGCCAAGGACTCGATCATGGCGGTGGTCGTCATGCTCGTGATCATCTTCCTCGCCGCCATGTTCGGCGCGGAGATGGGTCCCAAGGCGGACCCGACCACCACCACCTACGTGCCGCGGCCGGATTGGTACTTCTTCTTCCTCTTCGAGGTCCTCAGGGTGATGAAGAACATCCCCAAGTTCACGGACCTCGCCACGATCGGCGTGCCGACGATCTGCATGATCCTGCTGTTCCTGCTGCCGTTCTATGACCGCAGCCCGGAGCGGCGCATCGAGCGCCGGCCGATCGCCCTGGCCGCCGGCCTGACCACGATCTTCGCGATGGCGTTCCTCACCTACTCGGGGGCGAGCACCGGCTCTCCGAACTCGGTGGACCTGGCCCCGCCGGCCTCGCTCACCACCGCCGAGACCGCCACCTTCAGGGCCGGCGAGGACGTCGTCGGCGAGTCCGGCTGCCTGGCCTGCCACGTGATCGGCGACAACGGCAACAACGGCCCCGGCCCGCCGCTGACCCATATCGGAGCGATCCGCCGCCCGCAGGCGATCGCGTCGACGCTGCGCAACCCGACGCCGCCGATGCCGTCGTTCTCGGATCTGGCCAAGAACAATCCGAAGAAGTTCGCGGACCTGGTGAACTTCCTGTCCATGCTCCAGTAGGTCGGGCGGGGCCAGGGACCATGACGGCGAGATCATCTTCGCCGCCGGGCCACGCCGACGCGGGCGTCACCGAGCCGATCGCGGAGTCCACGCCCGGCACGCTGCCCGAGCCCCAGGTCCGCGCGATGTTCGACCGCATCGCGGGCGTGTATGACCGGATGAACTCGGTCATGACCGCGGGGTTGCACCACCACTGGCGCCGGCGGGCCGCCGACCTGGCCGGCGCTGGGACCGGGCGAGCGTGCACTCGACGTCGCCACCGGGACCGGCGACTTGGCTCTGGAGCTGGCCCGGCGGGTGGCGCCCGGTGGCACGGTGGTCGGCGCCGACTTCTCGGAGCGGATGCTGGAGCTGGCGCGCGACAAGGTGGCGTCCGAGCGCGGCGCCGGCCATGTCCCGGCCGAGGCGCCGTCCGCTTCGAGACCGCCAACGCGCTCGAGCTCCCCTACGATGAGGTCGAGTTCGACGCGGCCACGGTGGGCTTCGGCGCGCGCAACTTCTCGGACCTGCCGCGCGGGCTGGCCGAGATGGCCCGCGTCGTGCGCCCGGGGGGACGGGTCGTGGTCCTGGAGATCACCACGCCCACCGGGCCGCCGCTGTCGACCTTCCTGGACCTGTGGTTCGATCGCATCATCCCGGTCCTCGGCCGTGTGGCCGGTGACGCCGACGCCTACAACTACCTGCCCAACTCGGTGCGCCGCTTTCCGCCGCCCGAGGCGCTGGCCGCGGTCATGTGGGAGTGCGGGCTGCGCTCCGTGCGCTACGTGATCACCGCCGGCGGGATCATCGCCCTGCACGTGGGCGAGGTGGCCCGATGAACGTCGTCCAGGGCGCGGTGCAGGCGGTCGTGGCCGCGGGCGGCGAGCCGGCGGCGCGGCTGATGGAGCGCCTGGAGGGTCGGCTGCTGGAGGCGGCCGACGGCCACGGCGAGCTGCTGGGCCGCCACGCGGGGGACACCATCGCTGCCGGGGGCAAGCGGCTGCGGCCACTGCTGCTGTTCCTGGCCGCCGGTGCGCCGCCGCCGGAGTCAGAGACGCTGCTGCGCTCGGCGGTGGCCGTGGAGCTGGTGCACTCGGCCACGCTCGTCCATGACGACGTGCTGGACGGGTCAGCGCTACGCCGTGGCCGGCCCACCGTGATGGCCGCCGGCGGGCGCCTTGACGGCGACCGCCACGGGCGACCTGCTGTTCTCGCGGGCCTTCGCCGAACTGGCGGCCACGCGGTCGGTGGCCGCGGTGCGGGTCCTGTCGCGGGCCAGCTCGGAGCTGGCCGCCGGCGAGCTCATGCAGCGCGCCGACGCCTGGCGCGCGGTGGCGATCGAGCGCTACCTCGAGCGCTGCCGGCTGAAGACCGGGGTGCTGTTTCGCGCCGCGTGCGAGCTGGGCGGCCTGGAGGGTGACGACGAGGAGCGGCTGCCCGGGCTGGCGATGTTCGGCGAGCGGATCGGGCTGGCCTTCCAGCTGCTCGATGACGTCCTCGACGTGTCGGGCCCGCCGGAGCGGACGGGCAAGCCCCGCGGCGCCGACCTGTTGGACGGCACGGTCACGCTGCCGCTCATCCTGGCGCGCGAGCGCGATCGCGGAACTGGGGGCTCTCGAGCTGCGCGGCGTCCGCACGCCGGAGCGCGCCGCCGAGGTGTGCGCACGGATCGCTGACACCGGTGCCCTGGAGGACACCCGAGCCCGAGCGCTGGAGCTGGTGGCCGGCGCCAAGGCAGAGCTGCCCGACATGCCCGCGCGACAGCGCGCGGCGATGGAGCTCATCGCCGACGGTGTGGTCGAGCGCTATTCGTAGGGCCGGCGGACCGGGATTGGATCCGTCCCGTCCCGCCCGCCTCACGGGCGTGACGTTTAGAAGTCCTCGGGGAGGATGAGATCGGCGTTGAGCGCCGCGGCGAACCGCTCGATCTCCTCGGTCATGTTCGCCTGGGTGAGGCGACGCAGGTCCGAGAGCATGTCGGTGAGGCCGTCATCGAGGTGCTCCTCGAGCGCGTCGACCTGATCCTGGTCAAAGACGCCCTCGTCCATCCAGAAGCAGTTCGGGCACTGGAGGATGAGCTCCCAGAAGCCCTGGGGTGCCTCGGACCAGTCGATCGGCTGGACGAGGTGCGAGCCGCAGTCGGGGCAGACATGGAGTCCCGGGTGCGTCGTCTCCTCGGCGTAGAACCGCACGACTTCGATCGTGCGGCCGCTGGGGAGGACGATGCGGCGAATGGAGTGACGTTCAGGGTGGTTGCTCATGGCTGCTCGCCCGGTTTATCGGCCCGCCCGTGCCTGAGCTTGAGCACAATCCACGATGGATCTACGGCGTTAACACATCCGGCGCCGCCTCCGACCGCTACGCTTGTCGTCCCCCCCGATTTGGAGAGGCCCAGAAGCAATGTTCCGTAACCCAGGCATAGACGCCATCGTTGTCCTCATCATCGTTCTACTGATTCTTGGTCCAAAGCGGCTCCCAGGGATCGGCAAGGGCCTGGGGACGGGGATGCGCGAGTTCAAGGAAGGGATCACCGGCGAGTCCAAGGACGACGACAAGCCCGCCCTCTCGGAGTCGAGGGCCACGCCGGAGGCCAAGCCGAGCTCCGCTGAGCCGGCCGCCACCCCCGGTCCGGCAGCGCCGGGTCCGAGCGCTCCTAGCAGCGCGCCGGGGCCACAGCCATGGCGAAGGTTCTCCGGCCCATCGGGCACGAGGATCGCCTGAGCATCGTCGATCACCTCGGCGAGCTCCGCAGCCGCCTGTTCGTGTGCCTGGCGGCGCTCGCCGTCGCGTTCGGCGCTCTGCTACTGGCAGAACAACGCCCTGCTGAATCTGCTCAACAAGCCGCTGCCGCCGCCCACGCAGACGGGGTCCAACAAGATCGGTGGGCTCACCCGGGACAGCGTCGGCGCGTCCAAGGACATCGCGCGGTCGGCCAAGGCAGTTCGAGGCGCTGTCGGGCTCGGCGGACCTGTCGGCCGGCCGACCGGGCGCTGTTCGCCCAGGCGGCCAGATCGCTGCAGGCGGCCAGGGCCCTGCCGCAGAAGACCCCCAAGAACCTCCCGATCACGATCGGGCCCGGGCGAGGCCTTCACCACCACGCTGACCGTGACCTTCTACGCCGCCATCCTGCTCACGCTCCCGGTGCTGCTCTACGAGATCTACGCCTTCATGCATCCCGGCGCTGAGCCCGCCAGCGAGCGCAAGGTGCCGACGCCATTGGTCATCGCCGCGCCCGCGCTGTTCGTGGTCGGGGTGGTGTTCACGTACATCGTCGTGATGCCCGCCGCGATCAAGTTCCTCCAGGGCTACAACTCCGGCCAGTTCGACAACCTCGTCCAGGCCAAGCCCCTGTACTCGTTCGAGGTGATGACGATGGGCGCCATCGGCTTGGCCTTCCAGCTGCCGTTGGCGATGCTGGGGCTGCGCGCGCTCGGGGTCATCAATGGCAGCACCCTGACCCGCCACTGGCGCTACGCTACGGTCATCATCGCCGTCATCGCGGCGGCAATGCCAGGGGCGGATCCGGTGACGACCGGACTGGAGACCGCCCCCCTCGTCATCTTGTTTTTCGCCAGCATCGTGTTGCTCAAGCTCGCCGACCGCCGTGACGCCAAGCGCGCCGCCGCGGAGCTGATCACGGTCGGCCCGCCCGACGCGGGCGAGTCGATGGACTGATGCTGTTCGATCTGCGCAGCCGCGGCCGCCGGCGCACCGTCCAGGCGGTGTACCTGGGTCTCGCCGTGCTCATGGGCGGCGGCCTGGTGCTGTTCGGCGTCGGCACCGGCAGCGGCAGCGGCGGACTGCTCAACGCCTTCACCGGCAATGGCTCCAACAAGCAGAACTCGCATCATCAGCTCGGCGGAGAAGACGGCGATCAAGCAGACCCAGAAGAACCCCAGCGATCCCGCGGCCTGGGCGGCCCTGGAGACGGCGCGCTACCAGAACGCCTCCAGCAGCGGCTTCAGCACCGCCACCAACACCTACACCACCGCCGGCAAGAAGGAACTGGCCAAGGCCACCGACGCCTGGCAGAAGTACCTCGCCCTGACCAAGAGCCCCGCCAACAACCTGGCCATCTTCGCCGCCAACTCCTACGGCGCTCTCGGCCAATACAGCCAATCCGCCAGCGCCTGGGAGTTCGCCACCCAGGCGGACCCAGCTCGGTCAAGAGCTTCGAATGTCTCGCCATGACCGCCTACGCGGCCCAACAGACCCGCAAGGGCGATCTGGCCGCGGCCAAGGCCGCCAGCATGGTGCCCGACAAGGCAAGCCGCAAGGCGCTCACCGCCCAGATCAACCTGGCTAAGACCCAGCCCTCCGTGGCGCAGAGCTGCTGACGCGCCGGCCCCGGAGCCGGGGTAACATCGGCACAAGTCAGGGCCGTTAGCTCAGCTGGTAGAGCAGGGGACTCTTAATCCCAAGGTCGGAGGTTCGATCCCTCCACGGCCCACTTTCGAAGGTCCCGCTGCGCTGAGACGTACGCGGAATTACGTATGGCCTTCGCGCTCACGCGCTGTTAGCGTCGGCTCGCCTGAAGCGACGAGTTACGGAGGACCTGGTGGGCGAGTGGGTCAGGGGCGGCTGGCGATGGATCGCAGGTGGAACCGCGGTCGCCGCCGTGTTGATCGTGGTTGCCGCCGCCGCGCCGGCGGCCGGCGCGAAGAACCTCAACACGCTGGGGCCGGCTCCGGGGCCGTGCCAGCCCGGCCAGACGTCGGGCTGCACGTTCAACTCTCGCTGCGCGCAGATGTCGTTCTCGCCGCACCTCGTTCACGTGGGTGACGAGATCAGCGCCAGTGCCGGTCCCGCGGTGGACGCGTGCGGCCCGGGAGGCATCCCGGCGATCAGCTGGAGCTGGGGCGCGCTGCCGGGCGTCGGTGTAGCGGGAGGACCGTGCCGCGACACGCCACTGCTCCGGCCGGGCTCCTGCCATTGGAAGGCAACCTCGTCGACGAACGGTTGGACGATCGGCTGCATCAACGGCGGCTCGGGGTTCGGCCCATGGATGTCGTGCGACTACTACGCGATCATCGGCGCCCACGAGCGCGCGATCAGCGGTCGGGTTCTCACCAAGAGCGGCAAGCCCGTGAACGGCGCGACGATCACGATCGACGGACCCACCGGCGGGCGGGTGCAGACGAACTCGAACGGGGACTACTACGCCGATCAGCTCGATCCCGGCCACTACACGGTGTCGATGCGCGCCGAAGGCACGCGAGATCCGGCGGCGTTCTGCAGCGGGCATGAGCATGGGGGAATCTGCGATCTCGACCTCACGCACACCGACGGCGTCGCCGATTTCACGGCACCACCCGACAAGCTCGCGATGCACTTCGCGCCCGCGGAGGTCCCCGCTGACGGGGTTGCCGGCTTCTCGGGCACCATCGACGTGACCGACAGCGCCGGGCAGCCCGCCGCCGGCACCGAGGTCGCGGTCGCGCCTCCGGCTCGACGCGGATCCGCGCACGCTGATCTGCAGCGGCGGCAAGGTCGTCTACCCGCAGGTGCAGTCAGACGGATCGGTACTCGGCTCTCAATTCACGCTGACCACCGACGAGAACGGCCAGGTGCCGCTCACCGTCTGGGCCGGCACCGTCCCCGGCCACGCGTTCACCGAAGCCAGCGAAACGGCCGACAGCTCGGTCAAGGACGCGGTGAGCTTCCCCTGACTGCGAGCGGGGAGCACTTCCCGCCGCTCGACGGCTTCGCCCAGCTGTTCTACAACGCGATCCGCGCCACGCAATCCAGCGCGAAGGTGCAGGTCTTCGTTCACTTCAACCAGCACCTGACCCAGCCCGAGGGTGAGACCCAGGATCTCCTCCTGGAGTGGCTGATCGCCTCCGGCCGACCGCTGTTCGGAGGGGCGGACTTCGGGCCGGTCAGCTACGCCGGCCACGGCGGGATCCTGTTCTATCCCCACGGCAGCACGTCGCCGGCGACCGGCCCGAGCATCGTGCTCGATGTTCGCGACGCGGTCGCGATCGCGAATGCCGCCGCGGCGGGCGAGCCGATCCCCGCGGCCAACGCGCAGGCGCGCTCACTTGCCGACTGGGCCATGTACGTCGGCAACACGCACACGCCGCCGCCGTTGGCGCAGACCCTCGGTCCGCTGAGCCCGTGGACCGGCCAGCAGTATGCGTATTTCGGCTTCCCGTATCCCCGATCCCCGCTGGATACAGCCGGGCAGGCCCGGTTCTACAACGCCTGCGCCGCTCCGGACGGCACCCCGCAGATCGTGCAGACGCACTCGCCGGTGACGCTGGTGTTCGGCGCCCCGGACGGAACGACGTTCGGCCTCGACACCGGCGGTCACGTGACGGGGATGGGCACCGGCATCGTGTGGCGCGCCGGCGACGTGACCACCTACATGGTCCCGGGCGGCCGCTACTCAACGATGAGCGTCACCGGGACCGGCAACGGCACCGCGCATATCGAGGTGTTCGGGGTCGTCGGCGCTCCCCTGACGAGCTACGCGCGCAAGATCTCGAGCTACGTGGTCGGCGTGCACGCGGGCGCGACCGGAGCGCTCCCGATCAACTTCTTCGGGCCCGCCGGCGCGATGACGCTCGCGGGCCGGACCGTGACGCCGCGGGTCGGGCTGCCGCTCCAGCTCTCCGGCCTGCCGCGGCGCCTTCGCCACGGCAGACGCCGGCTCAAGCTATCGGTGAGCAGCTTCTCGGCCCCGCTGGCCGGCGCGCTCGTGAGCGCCAGATACCACTCTCACCAGGTGCAAGCGGTGGCCGACGCACGTGGCCGCGTGAGCTTCACGGTCAAGCTGCCGCGCGGCAAGCTGAGGATCACCGTGACCTTCCCGGGTGGCGCGACGCTGACCGATACGGTCCGCGTGCGCTAGCAACGGGCATCCGGAGTGGGCCGCGCCCAGGTGGTGGACCCACGGATGACGAGCTCGGGGGCCAGCAGATCCCGAGACGTGCTGACCGCGTTGCCAGAGAGGAGCTCGAGCAGCCGGGACGCGGCCCGCCGGCCGATCTCGTATTGGGGAATCGCGACCGTGGTCAGCGGTGGCTGGAGGCTGTCGACCATCGGCATGTCGTTGTGGCCGACGATCGAGACGTCATCGGGGCAGTGACGGCCCGCCGCGGCCAGTGCCTGGTAGCAGCCGAGGGCGATCATGTCGTTGCCGGCGAGGATCGCCGTGATGTCCCGTCGACGCTCGAGCATGTCTGCCGCCAGCCCGCGGCCGGCGTCCACGGTGAACCCGTCGCCGTGGCTGATGAGCCCCTCGCACTGATCCAACCCGCGCCGCCGCGCCGCGTCCTGGAACGCCCCCAGGCGCGCAACCGTTGTCGACAGCTCCGGTGGTCCGGTGAGGTGGGCGATCCGCTCGTGGCCAAGATCGGCCAGGTGCGCCACGGCCGCGCGGACTCCGGCGCCGTCGTCCGCGCCCACGAACGGCAGTGACCCCGAGTCGATGTCGCGGGTGACGAGCACCGTGGGCACGCTGGCCTCCGCGAGCGCAGCGACGGTGGCGCTGTCCCGAGTGGCGGTGGACACCACAAGGCCATCGCAGTGACGATCGCGCAACTCGTCGATCAGGACCGCCTCACGCTCGGCATCGTTGTCGGTGTCGGCCAGCAGGCAGGCGATACCGGCGGTCCAGAGGACGTTCTCGATGCCGCGCACGATCGGCGCGATCACCGGGTTGGTGAGATCGGGGACGACCACGCCGACAGCGCCCGACCGTCGCATGCGCAGGCTGCGGGCCACGGGGTTGGGGTGATAGCCGAGCTCCCGCGCCGCGGCGCGGACCCGGCGGGTTGTCTCAGGCGCGATGCGGCCCGGCAGCTCCGGGTTCAGCGCACGCGACGCGGTCGCCGGATGCACCCCGGCGTGTCGCGCCACGTCTCTGATGGTGGGGCGTGACAAGGGCGAGACGAGGCGGGCGCGGTGCTCAGCGACGCGCCCAGTAGCTGTCGTCACGCTTGCTGGCGGCGAGCGCCTCGGCGGTCTCGAAGCCCGGCGCCATCGAAGCGCGTCCGCCCGCCAATACCTCGTGGTGCTCGATGTCGAGCAGTCGCAGCCAGCTCTGCTGCCCCAGGGTCAGGGCGATCATGCATCCGAGCTCCACCAGCGCCGGCTCATCGAAGTGGGCGTGCATCCGGTCCCAGAAGGCGTCATCGACGTTGAGGTGCCAGGCGATCGCCTCGGCATACGCCAGGGCCGCCTTCTGGCGCTCGCTGTAGGTGGACGACGACTCGAAGTTGAGCAACTCGTCGTACTGCCCCTCCGTGAGGCCCATCTCCGCGCCCTTCTCAGATCGCTGGTTGCCGCAGTACTCGCACTTGACCGTGCGTGAGATGAAGACGCGGCAGAGCTCCTTGAGATCGTGATCCAGAATGCCGTTTCGGAACAGCTCGTTCCAGCTGTTGGCGAAGGACCAGAACGCTGCGGGCACATGGGCCCGAACCGCCGAGCTCTCCGGCCGCGGGGTCCCCTCGCGCGCGCACCGGTCCATCTCGGCCTGCATGTCAGCGGTCATATCCGCGAGCGGAACGTAGCTGATCCGCTGCCTGCGCTCGGTCGTCGACACGGTCTCCTCCTCGATAAGTGGCAATCGATTGCCAAACAGACGTCACGCTACCACGTGACGGCAGGCAGGGCCTCGCCCTGACCGCGATGCGCCGCGTGGCGCCGCCTCTACACGTCCGCGATCAGCAGCCAGGAGTAGCTCAACGTGATGATCGACCCGAGGCCGCCGGTTCCGCTCAGCGAGATCGCGGTCGGGAGCATCGCCAACGGCCTCCCGGTGCCGGTGCGGCTTCCCACGTCCAGCAGGTGGACGTTGCGCGCGGTCGAGCTCCCGTCGGGGCACGTCACCGTGACGTCAAAGCCCTCCTCGTCTGAAGGCCTTCACGACCGCCTGGTACTGGCTGAGCGTCTTTGAGATGTCGAAGAAGCTCGTGCTCGGCCAGGCCGTGTGGCTCGCGCCGCCGCTGCCCGCGCCGCCGCAGCCCGCCTGGCCGATCGTCGTGTTCTGATTGATGTCGCCGCTGGCGGTGTACACCCAGCGGCCCGGCGGCGCCGGGTCGAAGTGGCTGTAGCTGAACACGAAGCCAGGCAGGACCTCCGTCTCGCTGCCCTCGCCTCCGGTGCCGCCCGCGAGGACCGCCTTCAGCCTCGAGGCGTTCCAGGTCTCCGCGATCACGGGCAGCTTCCCCCACGTCTTCCGGTTGCGCTCGACGGTCTCTGAGACCTTGTTGTTGGCATCGGCGAGCGCGACCACCGTGACGAAGCCCAGATGCGGCTTGACGCCGGTCACGGTCCCTTCGACGACCGCGGGTTCCCTGGGGGCGAGGTTCCCGATCTCGACCTCGCCGCGCCCGACCACGTTGCCGAAACGGTCAAGGAGTTCGATGCGCGTGTGAGACCGCCCTGCCTCCCGGTCACCGACATTCCGGGTCGTGACCGTCACGTGGAAGGACTTGGCCTCGCCGTTGGACTTGACGATCACCACCTTCGGCGAGCCCAGGCCGCTCACCGCGATGTTCGTGACCTCGAGATTCGGGCCGTGCTTCGGGGTTGCGCGCTTGCCGGCGGCGCCGACGGTTGCCGGCAGGCCCAGAGTGGTCAGCACGGCTACGGACACCGCCACGGCCGCGGCGCGCGCATGCCTCAGATCGGTCCCCACACGGTCCACGCGCGGAGCACTCTAACTCCAAGCGGGCACGGCCGCCAGCGGCTGAGGATCAGCTGAAGACAACGGGACCTAAGGGGCAGGACGGGGCGAATTGCTGATGGCACACGAGCGTTCTTAGGTCAGGCTGGGTGACGCGCCATGTTCGCCCCGCATCGCTACAGCACAGGACTCCCGATGATGGACGCTCAGTGGGACTTCCGCCGCGCCCGCCGCGCCTACCTCGGGGCACGGCTCGGCGGGTGGATGCGGCGGTGTCATTGCCCCAGGAGCCCGCGCGCGCTCGCGCCCTCCACGACGCTCGATGCGGGACCGTCGCGGCTCGAGGTCGTCCCACTGGGCGCCATCGTCGGGACACTCGAGCCGACCGACCGCTTCGACTCGGACTTCCGCCCCGCCTCGAACGCCCAGCGCAGGCGTTGGGAGCGGATCGCGCTCGCGCATCGCCGGGGCGATGCCCTGCCGCCCGTGCTGCTGCGCCGACAGGCCGACGGCTACTACGTCGTCGACGGCCGCCACCGAGTATCGGTCGCGCGAGCGTTGCGCCTGGGCGACATCGACGCCTGGGTCACCGGGCCTCAGCGATAGCACGCATGGGGGTCAGGCCGGGTCGGTCGGCAGTCGCGACCACAGTACGGCGTCGGCGCGCAGCCCCTGCTTGACGTGGATCGAGCGCATCACGCCCTCGCGCTGGTAGCCGCAACGCTCGGCGACCCGCTGTGAGGCGGCGTTCTCGACGTCGATGATCAGGACCAGGCGCTCGGCCTGCAGCGCGGTGAAGGCCCACTCCGTCAGCAGCCCCAGGATCGCCCGGCCCACGCCGCGGCCCCTTGCCTCGCGCGTCACGATGTAGCCGAGCTCCGCCTCCGCGGCCGCGCGATCAATGTGCGGAACGACCCCCAGTCCGACGAACGTGCCGGCCGCGCCCAGCGCGGCGAATCCCTCGCGGCTGCCGTCGGCGCGCCCGTTCTCATATGAGTCGATCCAGGTACTGGCGAAGTCGATGGGCGGCGGCTCGGGGATCCGGGTGAAACGCAGCACCTCAGGATCGCCGATCAACGCGGTCACGTCGTCGGTCCAGCGGGCATCGAGCGGCTCGAGCGAGACGTCCGTCATCGCCGTCGCGAGTTGTGGCACACACCGCTGAACCTACCGCGCACAGACCATGATTTTGTAGTAATATTTTGGTGATATCACAAGGAGGATGAGATGAGCGCAACAGATGCGACGGGGCGCACTGAGCCTCGCAGACCCCACGCCGAGCAGGTCGCCGGCACCGTCGTCGGTGTGCCGGCTCTTATCGCTGCGGTTGCCGCGGTCGTCGTCGGCGGTGTCCTCATCGCCGTCGGGTCCGGGAGCTCGACGGCGGTGGTGATCGTCGGCGTCGCGCTCATCGTGGTGGTCGTGCTGCTCGCCCCGGGATTCGTGGTCGTCGCGCCCAACGAGTCCTCGGTCCTGATCCTCTTCGGTCGCTACATCGGCACCGTGCGCGAGTCCGGGCTGTGGTGGGTGAATCCGTTCACCGCGCTCTCACGCGAGACGCATCTCCCTGCGCGTGCGCAACTTCCAGAGCGACCGGATCAAGGTCAACGACGCCAGGGGCAACCCGATCGAGATCGCCGCGGTGGTCGTCTGGCGCGTCACCGACACCGCCAATGCGGTGTTCGACATCGAGGACTTTCGCCAGTACGTGGTGGTGCAGAGCGAGACGGCCGTGCGCCACCTCGCCAACCAGTACCCATATGACGACTACGACCAGGACGCGATCTCCCTGCGCGGCAACACCGACGAGGTGCGCACCGGCCTCCAGGCCGAGCTGCAGACTCGCCTGGAGCGGGCCGGCATCGAGATCCTCGAGACGCGCCTGACCCATCTCGCCTACGCCCCGGAGATCGCCGAGGTGATGCTCCGCCGCCAGCAGGCCGAGGCGATTCTCGCCGCACGGCGGACGCTGGTCCAGGGGGCGGTGGCCATGGTCCAGATGGCGCTCGCGCAGCTCGCCGACTCCGATCTCATCGAGATGGACCCAGAGCGCAAGGCGGCTATGGTCTCCAACCTGATGGTCGTCCTCTCGGGCGACCACTCGCCAACGCCTGTCATCAACACCGGGACCCTCTACACCTAATCGATGGCCGAGAGCAAGCGTTTCCTGCTGCGCCTGGACCCCAGCCTCTTCGAGGCGCTGCGTCGCTGGGCGCAGGACGACCTGCGCAGCATCAACGGCCAGATGGAGTACCTCCTCACCGAGCAGGTCCGCAAAGCCGGCCGTCTCCCGCACCGGCCCAGCCGGCAGCGAGCCGACCAGCCGAGCGCTCCGCCTGACGACGAGGACGACTCGATCGACTCCGAGGAGCCCGCGGCGTCCAGCCGCCGCTGAGCGCGTGTCGTGCCTCCCTGCGCGCGTCCGGGCGCGGAGGCGGCCGATCGGTGGCGGTACCCTGAATGGGCCGTGCTCCCCGCCCCTCATCCGCCTGCGGACGGCGGCCGGGCCACGTCTCTCATCGTCTGGCTCGCCGCCTTCGCCCTCCTGTTCGGAGCCTTCGTGGTGTTCGCCGGGTCGCCCCGCGAACGCAAGCCCCACTTCTGGCTCCGCGTCGCCGCGCTCCCGGTCGTCCCGGCGCTGATCGCTGCGATCCTCATCGTCTTCGGCGAGCTGCGCGTGCTGCCCGACAGCGTCGCCGCGACCCTGCTGCTGACCCTCGTCTTCCTCACCCTCCCGGGCGCTGATGCTCGTCCCGGCGCTGCTGTACCGCAGGCCCGGCTGCATCCCCGGACTCCTCTGATGACGAGGGGGGAGGGGGACGTGGACCGCGGTCGCCGACCCGCCTCCCGCCCCGCCCGCGCCGCCGCGCGGCGGCGTGCCGCTGCCCGATGCCGAGCCGGCGCGCGTGCGGATCCGCGAGCACGGGCGCCGGGGGTGGGACGTGCGCCGGCGGCGCCGGCCGGCACGGGAGCCTCACCAGGCCGCCGGTCCGCGCGCCGTCGCACCGCTGACCTTCGCGCCGCGGCCGCTCTCGCACCGCCAGCGGGCCGCCCTCGCACCGCCTCGGGCGCCCGGGCTCCGCACCCGTCAGGACAGGACGCAGGTGCAGCTTGACCGAGATCTGGTTGCGCGCCGCGTCGCGGATCTTCAGCGTGATCGTCCGCCGGCCCGCGCGCCGGCGCCTGACGTCCCTGGCCAACGAGGCCGTCGCCGAGACGCCGGGCGTGACGATCCTCACCGCGATCGCGCCGCGCCGGACGCTTGAGCCTGATCGTCAGCACCCCGTGGCGCACGTGACCGATCCGCGCGGCTTGCGCCCGCCGACGAGCACGTGCCCGCCGAGCCGGCGCGCGTCGAAGCGCAGCCCGCGCGGGAGCATCGACGGCGAGCGATACGAGCTTGGGCGAGCGGCTGCCCGGCGGCGACCGTGAACGCGATCTGCGGAGCCCCGCGGGACACGCCCCGGATCGACGCGCGCGGAGGGTCTGGGCGGTGCGAATGGCGTGACCGCGCGAGACCGAGCGCGAGGCGGGGCTCGTGCCGCCGACGTTGGTGGCGGACACGCGGAAGCGGTATCGCCTGCCGTTGCGCAGGCCCCGGACCGTGATCGGGCTCCGCGTCCCGGACGCCTGAGCCCCGCCCGGCGACGCGATGACCCGGTAGGTGACCGGCCCGGTGGCGGGCCGCGGCTTGAAGGCCACCTTGACGCGGCGGTTGCCGCCCCTCGCGGAGATCTTCATCGGGGCGCGCGGGAGCGGCGACGTAGTGGAACTGGTCGGCCGCGACGGTCGGTGACGGTCCCGCCGGAGCGGTCACGATCACGTCGGCGACCCCGGCGCCGTGTGGGGGCGCGATGGCGTCGATCTCGGTGGGCGACACCACGTGGAAGGACGTCGCGGGCACCCCGGCGAACGTCACCGACCCGAGGCGGCGTCGATCCCGGTGGCGACAAAGCCGCTGCCGCCGATCGTGACCGCCGTGCCTCCCCGCGCCGTCCCCACCGCGGGCGAGACGCCGAGACCGCCGGCGGGGTCGTGGCGACGTAGGACCACACCGCGCCCGCCAGGTTGTCGTCGGAGTGGCCCGGTGACGAGCAGCGTGGCGGCGTCGGTGGAGAGAGCGAGGTGCGCCGCCGAACACGGCCGAGCCGAACTCGGCGTCGGTGCCGGCGGGCGCGGTCGAGCTTGCCCTGCAGCGTCCACGTGCTCCCCGAGCCGCGAACGCGTAGGCCGCGCCGACCGCGGAGTTGTCGAACGGCGCGCCCACCACCGCGGTCGTCGCGTCGGAGGAGAGGACGGCCGAGGCGCCGAAGAAGCCCTGCCCGATCTCGGCGCCGGCGCCGCTGGACGGCGCCGACGAGCTTCTGGCGCTCGCTCCACGCCGTGGCCGTGCGCGCGCGAACACCCACGCGGCGCCGCGCTGGTTGTCGGACTGGCCGCCGATCAGCGCGGTGTTCGCGTCGGCAGACAGCGACACCGCGCTTCCGAACGTGGGGGCACCGAGGCCGGCGTCCGGCCCGGTGGTGGGCGGCACGAGCTTGGTCTGCTCGGTCCACGTCCCGCCGGAGTTGCCGTAGACCCAGGCCGCGCCGACGCTGCCGCTGTCGCCGTCGCCGCCGATGACAGCGCTCAGCCCGTCGGGGAGAGCCAGCGACGGCGCTCCCGAAGTCGCCCGCGCCGACCTCGCGATCGGCGCCGGTGGTGGGCGCCGTGAGTTTGGTGCGCTCGGTCCACGTCGTCGCGGTGGTCGACGCGCGGGTATAGGTCCACGCCGCGCCGGCGAAGGCGTGGTCCTCGACGCCCGGCGATCAGCGCGGTGGTTCCGGCGGCGTTGAGCGAGACGCGGCTGCCGAACTCGCCCGGGGCGATCTCGGCGCCGGCGCCGGTGGTGGGCGCGACCAGCTTCTGCTGCACGCTCCAGCCCGACGGACCGCGCGTGTAGACCCAGGCGGCGCCGGCGTCGCTGTTATCGCCGAAGCCGCCGATCATGGCCGTGTTGCCGTCGGCCGAGAGCGCGACCTCATTGCCGAACTCGATGTTGGTGCCGATCGCGCGGCTGGCTCCCGAGGTCGGGGCCGTCAGCTTGGCCTGCAGCGTCCACGTCGTGCCCGAACGCGTGAACACGTACGCCGCGCCTTCGCCGCTGGCCTCGTCGAACGCCCCGGCGATCGCGGTGGTCCCGTCGGCCGAGATCGCCGCCGATCCGCCGAGCTCGCCTCCGCCGATCTCCGCATTGGCACCGGTGCTGGGCGCGGTGAGCTTGGCGTACTCCAGAGAAGGTGTCCCCCGCGGCCGCGCGCGCGCCGCCCGCACACGTCATGCACACCGCGACGATCGCGGCGGCGAGGACAGCCAGATGACGACCCCCCACCGAGCCCAAGATCCAGTGAGCTTAGCCACCACTGTGCGCACGATGAGGGGTGCGAGACTTCCACCATGGGTCTTCACCTGCTCGGTGTTCATCGGCGTCGCGGCGATCGTGATCGTCATCCCGGGGCCGGACACTGCGGTGGTGACCAAGAACGTGCTCGTCCATGGCCGGCGGGCCGGCCTCGGCACGTCGCTGGGGGTGAGTGCCGGGATCTCGGTGTGGACGATCGCCGCGGCAGTTGGGGTCGCCTCGCTGGTGCGGGCGTCGGAGGTGGCGTTCACCGTGCTCAAGCTGGTCGGGGCGCTCTACCTCGTCTGGCTCGGCGTCCAGGCCCTGCGCGCCGCACGGCGCCAGGCCGGCGACGGGCATCCGGCAGGCCCGCTGACGGCGTCGGGGATGGGGGCGCGAGCCGGGTTCCGGCAGGGGTTCCTGTCTGACCTGGCCAACCCCAAGATCGGGATCTTCTTCACCAGCCTGCTGCCGCAGTTCGTCGAGCGCCGGGCG
The DNA here is from genome assembly GCA_963830945.1 of uncultured Actinomycetota bacterium. Classification (GTDB taxonomy): domain Bacteria; phylum Actinomycetota; class Thermoleophilia; order Solirubrobacterales; family Solirubrobacteraceae; genus Palsa-465. The sequence goes on from CAWHOH010000010.1 coordinate 53,851, forward strand.
CCCGGTCCTGCTCCCCTTCCTCATCCTGGGCGCGATCTTCGTCGCCATGACGGTGGTCTGGCTACTCGCCTACACGGTGGTGGCGGCGCGCGCGGCTCAGATGCTCATGCGACCGCGGGTCAGGGCGGCGCTTGACAGCTTCACCGGGGTCGTGCTCATCGGGCTGGGGTTGCGGCTCGCCGTCGAGCGCCGCTAGCGCCGACGCGCGCCCGCTTCCCGGCTGTCAGATCCACCAGGCGTGTAACGCTGTGCGGGGACCTCCGCAAGTAATGGTCATGAGTGCCCCACCTGCCCCCGCGCGGCGACCCGTCGCACCGGCCGACTTGCCCCCCGACGAGGCGGTTGCCGCGTTTGAGACCGTCTACCGCGCCAATATCGCCGCCATCACCGGATACTTCGCCCGGCGCTGTCCCGAGCCCCAGTCCGTCGCCGACCTCACCTCTGAGACGTTCGTGCAGGCGATCGGCTCCCTGCGCACCTTCGATCCGCGCCGCGGCACCGCCCGCGCATGGCTGTTCGGCATCGCCCGACGTGTCTTCGCGCACCACTGCGAGCAGACCGCCAATGGCCGCGACGCCGTCGTGGCGCTCGCCGGGCGCCGCCCGCTCGGTGACGACGAGCTGGACCAGCTGGCGGCGCGGATCGACGACCAGGACGCCGGC
>CAWHOH010000011.1:0-158115 GCA_963830945.1 uncultured Actinomycetota bacterium
ATCGCATCGGGCGAGCGCACCAGCATCCCGAAGAGCACGCCCGCCCAGGTGAAGGCGAACATCCCCAGCACCATCAGCCCGAGCAGCTCGAGGCCGTGGAGGAAGGTCAGCTGCGGGTCCCAGCCCAGGGCCAGGCCGAAGCCGACGACGATGACCATGCCCAGCAACTGCTCGCAGAACTGGCCCATGACCTGGCCGGTGATGATCGACAGGCGGCTGATGGGCATCGAGCGGAACCGGTCGATCACGCCCTCGGTCATGTCGTTGGAGGTGGCGACCCCCGCGCCGATGATCCCGAAGGCCAGCGACTGGCCGATGATCCCCGGGAACATGTAGTCCTTGTAGCTGACACCCGGCACGTGGATGGCCGAGCCGAAGACGTAGAGGAAGAGCAGGATGAAGACGATCGGCTGGATCGTCACGTCCAGCAGGCGCTCCGGGACCCGGGGGATCGCCCGCAGGCTGCGCCCGGTGAGCAGGAGCGTGTCGCGCGCAAACCCGATCGGCCCGGTGGGCAGATGGACGGGGCGGGGCGGTGGCGGCATCGCGGTCGTGGCGGTGGTCGGCGGTCACTACCGCGGCCTCCTCGATTTCGGGAGTCTGTACGTGGACGGCGTGGCCGGTGAGGGCCAGGAACGCGTCGTCGAGCGTCGGGCGGCGCAGCGCGACCTCGTCGACGCTGATCTCCGACTCGTCGACGACGCCGGCGATGTCGGCCAGGTCGGCCGCCTCGCGCGGCGCCGGCGATCGAGATCGTGCGCTGCTCGGGGACGGGCGTGACCTCGAAGCGCTCCCACAGCACGTCGCACAGCTCGTTGAAGGCAGTGGAGTCCGCGGCGATGACGTCGACGCGCTGCTCGCCCACCTGGGCCTTGAGCTGGGCGGGCGTGCCCGCGGCGACCTCGGTGCCGCGGTCGATGAGCACCACGCGGTCGGCCAGCGCGTCGGCCTCCTCCAGGTACTGCGTCGTGAGCAGGAGGGTGACCCCGTCGTGCACGAGCTGGCGGATCGTCGACCACACCACCTGGCGGCTGCGGGGATCGAGCCCGGTGGTGGGCTCGTCCAGCACGAGGACGTGCGGGGTGTCGATGAGCCCCGCCGCGAGGTCGACCCGCCGCCTCTCGCCGCCCGACAGGTTCTTGACCAGGCGATCGCGGAAGTCGCCGATGTCGAAGCGGTCGATGAGCTGGTCGGCCAGCGCGCGCCCGGCCCGCAGGCTCCGCCCGCGCAGGCGCGCCATCAGGACCAGGTTCTCCCGGGCGGTGAGGTTCTTGTCCAGCGCCGCGAACTGCCCGGTGAGCGAGATGCGCTCGCGCACGCGCGCCGCATCGGTGACGACGTCGTATCCCCCCACGCGAGCATGGCCGCCATCGGGACGCAGGAGCGTGGCCAGCATCCGGACGGTGGTCGTCTTGCCGGCGCCGTTGGGGCCCAGCAACGAGACCACGGTGCCGTCCTGTACCTCCAGGGAGAGGTTCTCGACGGCGGTGAAGTCGCCAAAGCGCTTCGTCAGGCCTTCGGTGTAAATCGCAGTTTCTGTCATGGGCAGTAAAAGTACAGAGACTGAAAGAATTCTGCAAGTGAAAAATTCCTGGGTAGACTGGGCGGGACGGATCACCGCCGCTGACTGGACGGGTATGGACGACGAACACGTGGCGCCGGAACACGACGACGACCCACCGGCCGACGCCGGGGGCGAGGAGCTTCTGGACCGGCTCATCTCCGACGAGATGGGCGAGAAGATCGCCCAGATCATGCGAGCCGCCCGCCGGGCCCAGGAAGCCTGGCACCGCTCCCGCCACCCCGACGAGGGGCTGCGCGAGCGCAAGCGACGCCTCACCCGGCAGCTCATCTCCGATGCCGCCACCACGATGTTCGCCACCCGGGGCTTTGACAACGTGAAGGTGTCCGAGGTCGCCGACCGGGTCGGCGTGTCGGAGAAGACGATCTACAACTACTTCCCCACCAAGGAGTCGCTGGTCCTCGACACCGCCGACGAGGCGGTGGAGCGGATGGCCCGCGCGCTGCGGGAACGCGGCCCCGACGAATCGATCACCGCCGCCGTGGTCCAGGCGATCAAGGACGACACCGAGCGCTTCGACCAGGCGCCCGAGGAGCTCGTCGACTTCATCCCGCTGTTCTTGGGGATGATCGACAGCACCCCCGCCCTGCGCGCGGCGTGGCTGGAGCTGCACGACCGGCTGGCTCGCGTCGCCAGCGACGAGCTCGCCGCGCAGGCCGGCATCGACCCGCGCGATCCCGAGCCGATGGTCGCCGGCCGCGCCCTCGCGGGGCTGGCCGAGGTCGCGCTCGAGTCGCGCACCCGCCGCATCCGCGAGGGGCTGCGGGGGGACGACCTGCGCCGTGCCGTCGACGACGATCTGGAGCGGGCGGCGCGGCTGATCGAGACGGGGCTGTGGTCGTTCAACGTGCCCCGCAGCCAGCGTGCCAAGCAGCAGGCGGTCGAGGCCGCCCGCGCGGCGGAGGATGCCCGCGCGCAGGTGATCAAGGCGCTGCGCCAGGCCCGCGCGGCGTGGGCCGAGGTGCGTCGCGACGGCGGCGCCTGGGACGCCAAGTCGGTGCGCCAGGAGATCCAGCAGCACTTCCGGGAGGCCCAGCGCGAGGCCCAGCGCCAGATCCGCGAGGCCCATCGGGACGCCCAGCGCCAGGCACACGAGAGCCATCGGGAGTCTCCGCGCCAGGCTCGCGACGCGGGCCGCGGCGACCGGCCATGACGGCGGTCGCGGTGCTCGGGGCCGGCGGAGTCGGCGGGTTCGTGGCGGCCGCCCTGGCGCGGGCGGGCGCGGACGTGGTGGTCGTGGCACGCCCCGAGACGGCGGCGGCGCTGGGTCAGACCGGGCTCAACGTCTCCAGCCGCGCCCTGGGCGAGGAGTTCGCCGTCCATCCGCGGGTGGCCACCGACGTGAGCGAACCGGTGGACGTGCTGCTCGTCGCGACCAAGGCCACCGGGCTCGCCGGCGCGCTGGAGCGGGTGCACGGGACGCCGGGGGTGGTGGTGCCGCTGCTCAATGGGCTCGAGCACCTCGACGTCCTGCGGGCGCGGTTCGGCGCCGAGCGGGTGGCGGCCGCCGTCATCCGGATCGAGTCCGACCGCCCGTCGGTGGGGGTGATCGTCCAGACCAGTCCGGGGGTGAGGGTGGACGTGGCCGGCGCACGTCCCGAGCTGAGCGCCGCCCTGCCGGGCGCGGCTGCGGTGCTCCGCGATGCCGGGATCGAGACGCGGATCGGTGACAGCGAGGCTCAGGTGATGTGGTCAAAGCTCGCGCGGCTGTGCGCGCTCGCGCTGACCACGAGCGCGTCGGACCGCCCGATCGGGTACGTGCGCTCAGACCCGCGGTGGCGCTCGGCGCTGGAGGGCGCGGTCACCGAGACGGTGGCGGTGGCCAATGCCGACGGCGCGGGCGTTGCGGCGTCAGACACCCTCGCCGAGCTCGACGCCGCCCACGCGGAGCTGGGCTCCTCGATGCAGCGCGACATCGCGGCCGGACGGCCGACGGAGCTTGACGCGATCGCGGGCGCGGTGCTGCGCGCCGGGCGGCGGCACGGGCTGCGCTGCCCCACCGTGCAGTGGCTGGCCGAGCGCGTGGCGGTGCGCGAGGCGCGCGCGCTGGCCTGAGCCGAGCGCCGGCCGGGCGCTGCTAAAGCGGGGGGCGGATCGGCTCGGCCGGGCCGTCGACGTAGACGGGCTCGCCGATCTCCTCGGAGGCGACCGCGTCCACGACCTCCTGCTCCTCCAGCTCGCCGGCGCCGTCGTGCTGACCGTCGCAGAGCACCCGGAAGTTCCCGGTGCCGCCGCCGTCGGCCTGGAGCACGATCCCGGGGAGGATCTCCTCGCCCTCCTCCAGGCCCAGCCGCTCGATGTCGAAGTGGGCCATCCCGATGCCCCAGCTGCTGTGATCGGGGTTCTCCCGGTCATGGGCGGCGACGCCCTGGGCGAAGCGCTCCAACAGCTTGGCCATGGTGGCGGTGTCGACCATCGTGCTCAGCCCGTCTCGATGATCTCGATCCGGTAGCCGTCGGGATCGCGCACGAAGCACAGGCGATTGCCGCCTTCGCGGATCGTGTACGGCGGGCGCTCGGGCTCGATGCCCTGCTCGGCGAGCTTGGCCAGCATCTGGTCCAGATCACCGGAGGTGATCGCGATGTGGCCGTAGCCGGTGCCGATCTCATAGGGCTCGGTGTGGCCGTGGTTGAAGGTCAGCTCCAGCCGGGGGTTGTCACCGTCCTCGGGCTGGTTCATGAAGACGTTGATCGCCTCGTCGCGGATGGGCGCGCGGCGGAGCTCCTGGAAGCCCAGGGCCTCGTAGAACGCGACCGAACGATCGATGTCGGTGATCCGGTAGCAGGTGTGGATCAGGCTCATGTCTGCGGACAAGCGTAGTGGGTCTCGGGGAAACATCCCGCCCTCCGGGTGCGACGTTTCCGCGGGGCCCACCGGCTCGATAGCCTCTCTCACATGATCGTCGAGCGCTCGATGAGCGATGGATGGCTGTCGAACACCTACGTGGTGGGCGACGAGATCGGCGGGAGCGCCGTCATGGTCGACGCCGGCGGCCCCGTGGCGCCGCTGCTGGAGTTCCTCAAGCGCGGCCAGCTGTCGCTCACCCATGTGCTGCTCACCCACCACCATCACGACCACGTCGCCGAGCTCGACACGGTCAAGAGCGCCTTCCCCGACGTACCGGTGCTCATCCACCCGCTCGAGCGCGACCAGGTGCCGGGTGCGACCGAGACGATGCAGCCCGGGCAGACGATCGAGATCGGCGCGCTGAAGATCGAGACGATCCACACGCCCGGCCACACGGCGGGCATGCTGTCGCTGCTGTTCGACGGCACCGACGTCTTCACCGGCGACACGCTGTTCAAGGGCTCGGTCGGCGGCGTCCGGGCGCCAGGGCACACCACCTACGCCGACCTGAAGACCTCGATCATGGACAAGCTGCTCGCCCTGCCGGCGTCCACGCGGATCCATCCCGGGCACACCGACCCGACCACGGTGGCCGACGAGCTCGAGCACAACCGCTTCGTGCGCATCTGGCGGGGGGTCGATCCCGAGGGCGAGGAGCCGTGCACCGCCATGGGCGAGCCGGCCACGTTGATCCTGCTCGGCGACGACTACGACGGCGGACACAAGGCGTGGGTCCGCTGGCCCGACGGATCCGATGACATCGTCCCCGGCTCACAGGTGAGCCGAGGCTGACTGTCGGCCTGTGCCGAAGGACAAGATCCCCACATCCCGAGTGGGGCGCACCGCCCGGATCGGGGGTCTCGCAGCCGGTCAGGTGATCAGAGAGGCCGGCACGCGCGCGGCCAACGTGGGTCGCTCGGCCGAGGGGCGCCAGGTGGCGCTGGAGCGCCGCCAGCTGGAGGCCGCCGAGCAGATCGTCACCGCCCTGGGAACGATGAAGGGCGCCGCGATGAAGGTGGGACAGGTCCTGTCCTTCCTGGACGTCGGGATGGTGCCCGAGGAGTACCGCGAGGAGTTCCAGCGCAAGCTCGCCGTCCTGCGCGACGCCGCGCCCACGGTCTCGTTCCGCGATATGCGCAAGGTGATCGAGGAGGAGCTGGGCGAGCCCCTGTCCGATGTCTTCGACGAGTTCGACGAGGAGCCGATCGCGGCCGCGTCGATCGGCCAGGTCTACCGCGCCCGGCTCACCGACGGCCGGCCCGTGGCCGTCAAGGTCCAGTACCCCGGCGTCGCCGCCGCCGTGCGCGCCGACATGCAGAACCTGGGGCTCATCCTGCGCCTGGTCAAGCGGATCGCCCCCGGGCTGGATCCCAAGGCGATCGGTGAGGAGATCCGCGCCCGCGTCCAGGAGGAGCTCGACTACGAGCTCGAGGCCCAGAACCAGCGCTCGCTGGCCCGCATCTTCCGCGGCCACCCGTTCATCGCCATCCCCGACGTGGTGAGCTCGCTGTCGCGCGAGCGGCTGATGGTGTCGGAGTACATCAGCGGCACCGGCTTCGAGGACCTGCGCGGCTACTCGCAGACCGATCGCGACCGGATCGGCGAGATCCTCTTCCGCTTCTACTTCGGCTGCCTGTACCGCCACGGGCAGTTCTCAGGCGATCCGCACCCCGGCAACTCGATGCTGCTCGACGACGGGCGGATGGCGTTCTTCGACTTCGGCCTGTTCAAGCGCATGCCGCCCGGGGCCGTCGAGCTGGAGATCGCCGTCGCCCGGGGCATCATCGAGGGCGACACCGAGACGATCATGCGCCTGGGGACCGAGGTGGGCTTCTTCCGCGAGCCCGACAAGTTCAACCCCGACCGGGTGCTCGCCCACTTCCGCGCCGCCACCTCCTGGTACACGTCTGACCGCGAGGTCGAGCTCACCCCCGAGTACGCCACCCAGGTGCTCATCGACATGAGCGACCCGCGCTCGGAGTACTTCGGCTACCTGCGCCACGAGTCCGCCCCGCCCGACCACATCTTCGGGCGGCGCATGGAGGTGCTCACGCTGGCCGTCATCGCCCAGCTTCATGCCGCGGGCAACTTCCACCGGATCGCGCGGGAGTGGTTCTACGGTGATCCGCCCGCCACCGAGCTGGGTGAGCAGGAGGCGGAGTTCTACGGGCGGAGCGCTGCGGCCTAGCGGCTGGTTCTGGGGCGCGGCGCGTCCGTGTGACGCTTCGGCGGGGTATCGGCGAACGTCAAAGGCGGGCTGTCGAGGGTGGATTCGTGTGGCCGCGAGAGGGGGTGCTGGGAGATTGTGGTCCTCTCAGGACCATCTGCTCCCAAGAGTCCCGCGCGCCGGGGTGTGGCGGATTTTGCAGCTATGTCATGCAATATCCGCCACAAGTACCGCCGAGGCCATCCGTCCCACCCTCATAGCCGCCGTTGACGTTCGCCGATGCCCCGAGTGTTCGCCGAGGCTCCCCGAAACGGGCGGCAGCGCGGGGTCAGGCCGTGAGCGCCTGACCGCCGCCGCGCGGGGACGCCACGGCGATGTCGGCCGGCTGCGCGGGAGCCTCGCTGCCCAGGCGGGCCGGCCGCGCCCCGCGGCGGCGCGGGCGCCAGACCCGCAGGTACTGGGCCAGCACGTAGGAGCCGACGACGAGCACGAGGGCGATGCCCTGGCCGATGAAGGTCTCCCAGTTGTTGAAGAGGCTGAGCCAGGTGCCCATCCAGCCGGGGATGTTGAGCCAGTGGAGCTGGGTGGTGCCGATCCAGCCGGCGAGCTGCATCTCGTTGACCTGCTCGCCGACCTGGACGAGCAGCACGAACAGGAGCAGGACGCCGGTGATGATGAGCAGGCGCCGGTAGGGCAGGCGCTGATGCAGGGCGAAGGTCAGCACGCCGACGGCGCCGGTGAAGAGCAGGCCGATGACCACGCCCTCCAGGACCACGCCGGCCCCGTAGATCTGGCGCAGGTTCTGCAGGAAGATGACGATCTCGAAGCACTCGCGGTAGACCGAGGTGAAGCCCAGCAGCCCGAGGCCGAGGAGCATCCGGCGCTGGTTGGTCTCCGGGTCGGCGCCGAGCAGGGTGCGCCGGCGCTTGTGGTGATGGGAGATCCAACCGGTCCAGTAGACCTTGTGGAAGAACCAGTTCATCACGATGAGCAGGACGATCAGGGCCGGGATCCCGGTGGCCGCCTGGATCGACATCTCAGAGCCCGAGAACTGGCCGATGATCCAGATGACGCCGAACCAGGTGAGCACGCCGGCGCCCATGGCCAGCGCGCCCCCGGCCGCCACGGGGCGCCGGTAGACCTTGTTGGCGCCCAGGAAGCTCGCGGTGATCGCGGCGAGCACGAGGATCGTCTCCAATCCCTCGCGGAAGACGAGGATCGCGCTGTTGAGCACGACCGTGGCGTGGCTGAGGCGATGGCCCGCGGGCAGGTCGGTCGGATCGCTGGTGCCGCCGGCGGCGTGCCAGCCCAGCACGACGACCGCGACGGCCACCGCCAGGACCACTGCGGTCCAGACGTAGAAGCTGATCGACTCGCTGGAGCGGCGGGCGCTCCGGGGCGGCTGGGGGGCTGAGGCGGCGTGCTGGCTCACGGGCGGCGTCTCCAGGGGCGATTCCGGGTGCGGGGCTCGGCTGGCAGGCGGAACCGTACCACAGATTAGGGTTACCTAATTAGGTAACCCTAATTCGATGTCTGAGCGCGCGCTCCTGCCGGCGTCAGACTTCTTGCACCTGGAACAGGCTGGTGGTTCCGGGCCGGCCGCTGGGCAGGCCGGCGGTGATGCCGATCCGCTGGCCGTGCTGGACCCAGCCGAGCTCGACGACGCGCCGGGCGGCATCGGCGATCAGCTCCTCGGTGACCTCATGGCGGCGCATCGACTCGGCCTGCACGCCCCACATGAAGTTGCAGCGGCGCACGGTCTCGCGGCCGGGCGAGAGGCAGTAGATGGGGACCGAGGGGCGGTGGGCGGAGATGAGGCGCGCCGAGCGGCCCGACAGCGTGGGCACGACCAGCGCGGCCAGTCCCAGGTCCCGCGCGGCGGCACAGGCGCTGTAGGCGATCGTGTACGCCGGGTCGCGGGCGTCACGACGCACCCGGTTCTCATTCCACTCGCGGTAGGGCAGCACGCCCTCGGTGCGCTCGGCGATCGAGGCCATCATCTCCACCGCCTCCACCGGATAGGCACCGACGGCCGTCTCCTGGGACAGCATCACCGCGTCGGTCCCGTCGAGGATGGCGTTGGCGACGTCGGTGGCCTCGGCGCGCGTCGGGCGCGATGAGGACACCATCGAGTCGAGCATCTGGGTGGCGGTGATCGAGGGGCGGGCCAGGCGCCCGGCGATCCGCAACAGCTGCTTCTGGACGATCGGCACGTCCTCGATCGGCAGCTCGATGCCCAGGTCGCCGCGCGCCACCATCACGGTGTCCGCGGCGCGAATGATCTCCTCGGCGTTGTCGACGGCCTGCGGCTTCTCGATCTTGGCCACCAGGGGCAGCCGCGTGTGGCGGCGCACGGTCTCGACGTCCTCGGCGCTGCGCACGAACGACAGCGCGACGACGTCGACGCCGATCGACTCGCCGAAGCGCAGCATGTCGAGATCCTCCTCGGGCACCGCGGCCAGACCGCGCGTGTTGCCCGGGATGTTCAGCCCCTGGCGCGAGGCGACCGAGCCGCCGACCTCGACCACGGTGTCGACCTCGCAGTCGTCGTTGCGGACCTGCTCGACGCGCAGGCGGATGGCCCCGTCGGCGAGGTAGATGACGTCGTCGGGATCCACGCAGTCGGCCAGGCCGGCCCACGACACCGACATTCGCTTGCCGTTGCCCGGCTCGGTGGTGCCGCAGGCGAGCAGGAGGCGCTCGCCGGGCTTGAGCTCCACCCGGTCGTCGACGATCGGGCCGATACGCAGCTTGGGTCCGGGCAGGTCCTGGAGGATCGCCACCGGCCGCCCGACGGCGGCCGACGCCGCGCGCACGCGCGCCGCGTTCTCGGCGTGCATCTCGCGGTCGCCGTGGGAGAAGTTCAGGCGGGCGACGTCGAGCCCGGCCGCCACCATTCGCGCGAGCGTGTCAGGGTCACGGGAGGCGGGGCCGATGGTGGCGACGATCTTCGTACGGCGCATGCGCAGACCAAAGTACTGGACCGCAGGGGAACGACTCGTTAATAGCAGGTGAGCGTGTGAGCGCTCACACGCTCACCGGGTCAGCCGGTGAGCGCCCCGTCCTGCACGATCGACTCGCCGTCGGCGCTGAGCCGGCCGCCATCGCGCAGGTCACAGATGAGGTCCCAGTGCAGCGCGGAGTCGTTGGTCCCGCCCGTCTCCGGGTACGAGCGCCCCAGGGCGAGGTGGACGGTGCCGGCCATCTTCTCGTCGAGGAGGATGTGCCCGGTGGCGCGGTCGATGCCGACGTTGGTCCCGATGCCGAGCTCCCCGAGGTAGCGCGCGCCGGCGTCGGTGGCCAGCGCCGCCTGGAGGTAGTCGTCTCCGCGCTCGGCCCTCGCCGAGACCACCTCGCCGTCGGAGAAGGTCAGCTCCACGCCGGTGACGGTCACGCCGCGCGGCCCCGTGGGGACGGTGAAGCGGACGGTGCCGTTGGCCGATCGCTCGTGGGGCCCGGTGAAGACCTCGCCACTGGGCATGTTGTGACGGCCGTCGGAGTTGATCCACGTGCGGCCGGCGACGCCGAGGCGGATGTCGGTGCCCTCGGCCTCGATGCGGATCTCCGAGGCCGGGGACAGCCGTGCGACCATCGCCTCCTGGGTGGCGCTGAGATCGCGCCAGGCCTGCGCCGGGTCGGGCCGGTCCAGGAACAGCGCCCGGGTGACGAAGGCGGCGTACTGCGCCGTGCTCATCTGAGCCTGCTGGGCCAGCGCCGGGGTGGGCAGGATCGTGCCGGTCCAGCGCAGCTTGAGCGATGCCTCCTGAAACGGCCGGCGGGCCGTCGCCACCTCGGCCACGACCGCTGGGTCCACGCCGGCGAGTTCCGTGGTGTTGGCGGGAGCCTCGATGCGGACGTAGGCATCCAGCGCCCCGGCCACGGCCATGTGCGTCGGCGGCGGCTCGGTGCGATGGCGGGGATGGGCATGGCGGTAGAGGTCGGCGGCCAGGCCGGGCGGCTCGAGGGCGACATAGGGCCAGGCGTCGCGCTCGAGCACCGCGCGGTGCAGCGCCGCCGCGAGGTCCTGGGCCAGGGTGGTGGAGAGGATGCCGACACGGTCGCCGGGGGTGACGGCCATCGACCAGTCGCACAGCAGCGCGGCGAAGGCGTCGGGATCGGGAATCGGCGTCGTCACGGCGCCTCGAGCTCCGGGAAGTTCTCGGCCACGTGCGTGCGCAGCGAGTCGAGGACGAACTCGCGCTCGGCCGCCGTGGCCATCCGGTAGCGCGCGAGCAGCTCCTTCTGGCGCGAGGTCTCGATCTCCGAGATCGTCCAGGTCACCACCAGGCGCTCGAAGAGCATCTCGATGGCGCGCGCCCGGGCGTCCTCGCGGTGCAGTCCGCCGCCCAGGGTCTCGGTGTAGACCCTGCGCGTGGCCGGGCTGAGCGCGCCACGCAGGACCAGGACGTTGCCGTCGTGGTCGCGGTACTCGCTCACCGGCGCGCTGAGCGCATTCTGCTTGGCCCTCTCGCGCCCGCGCCGCCCCATCAGGGCGCCTCGGCCGCCTGCTCAAGCTGCCCGCGGACATCGCCGGTGACGGGATCCGCGTGCCCGGCCCAGGCCACCTCGGGGCCGAGTGCGGCGAGCTTGCGGATGGAGGCGCGCGCCTGCTCGACGTCGGCGTCGAAGGCGACGTGCGGGACCCGCGGACCGCCCCTGAGCCCGGTCTGGATGTCCAGCGTGTAGACGGTGTCGGAGGTGAGGGCGAGCCGGTCTGACCTGCGAAACAGCCCGATCAAACCGGGCGCGTGCCCAGGCAGCTCGACGACCTCGAAGCCGGCGACCTCGTCGCCCTCGGCGACCGTGGCGTCGATCGCCACCGCGCCGCCGTCCCAGGCCGGGAGCATCCGCTCGAAGTAGGGCCGCGCGTACGGACGCAGCTTGCTCATGTCCCAGTAGTCGCGCAGCGGCTCGTCGGCGACCGCCGTGTCGCGCTCGAGGGCGTGGCAGAAGACCGGCACTCCCAGCGCGGGCGCCGCACCGCGATGATCGGGATCGGCGTGGCCGAGCACCACCCGGCGGGCGCCGCCGTGCTGGGCGCAGACCGCCCGCAGGGCCCCGCCCATCGCCTTGATCCCGGCGTCGAACACGGTGACCCCGTCGCCATCGCGGATGAGGTAGACGTTCATCGTCGTGAGCAGGAAGCCGCCGCGGACGACCCAGACTCCGTCGGCGACCGGCTCGACGGCCACGCCGTGCACGGCGCGCATGGCCTTGGTGCGAAGGTTGGCCAGGCGGGTGAGCCGCGCCTCGGCGCGCGAGCCCGCGGCGGGCAGCAGCCCGAGCTGGCGGGCGATGTCGCCACTGTCGACGTAGGCGTCGTTGTGGACGATGAGGTCGTCCACAACGGTCACGACGTCGCAGCCCTCGAGCTCCACGCGGGCGTGGTTGGGAGCAAAGCCCTGGAAGGTCCCCGGTCCGGCGAAGGTGCCCTGGGCCCGCCAGCGCACCGCGGTCCGGTGGCGCGCGGTGGTGAGCTCGACGACCTCGAGCTCGAAGTCCGGGAAGGCGGCGAAGAGCTCCCCGAAGTAGGCGCGGATCCCGTCGGGTGCGACCAGATCCTGGGCCCCGACGAGGCGGTCGATCGAGCCCGGCCTCCAGCACGCGGTGGCTTCGTCGAGATCGTGGGCCGCGAGGGCGGCGAAGTACCGCTTGGCGATGTCCGACGTGCTGGCCAAGGCGCCGCAGTCTACGCGCCGTCAATAACGTCTGAGCCCATGGCACCGACAACGCGCCAGAAGGAGCTGGGACGGGGCGAGCGCGTCCTGCCCGGACTGTGGCGGCTCCGGCTGCCGCTGCCGTGGCCTGGGGTCCCCCACTGCAACGCGTGGGCGATCGCCGCCGGCTCGGGGATCGTGCTGGTCGACACCGGAATGCACGAGCCCGGGTCGCTGGCACAGCTCGAGCGCGCGATGGACCAGGTCAACCTGCGCCTCGAGCACGTCCGGCTGCTCGCCTGCACCCACGCCCACTCCGACCACTGGGGCCAGGCGGCGCCGATCATGGAACGGGCCGGGTGCGAGCTGTGGATGCACCCCAACCATGCCCACGCGACCGCCGGCGCCCACGACCCGCAGGCCGCGCTCGAGCGGCGGCTGGAGGTGGGCCGCCAGAGCGGGGTGCCGCCGCGGGCGCTGGCCGAGTACGCCGAGCGGGCCAGGCACTTCCCGTCAGGCGTGGCCAAGGTGGTGCAGCCCGATCACGAGCTGGTGAACGGGGTGCGGCTGGAGAGCGACCTGGGCGAGTGGACCGTCTACGAGACACCCGGGCACGCGCCCTCCCACATCTGCCTCTACCAGCCCGAACGCCGGATCCTCATCTCCGGCGACCATGTCCTGGGCCGAATCTCGCTGTTCTACGACTACGGCTACACGACCGATCCCGTGGGTGAGTTCCTCCACTCGCTGAAGACGGTGGACGTGCTCGACGCCCGCCTGGCCCTGTCGGGGCACGGCAAGCCGTTCGTGGATGTGCACGGGCACATCGAGGGCAACCGCGCCCTGGTCGCCGAACGGCTGGAGTCCGTCCTCGGCGCCGTCCGTACCGAGGCCAAGACGGCGCTGGAGATCCTGCCCGCCGTCTACAGCCAGCCCGTCGACGTGCGCAACGCGACCTGGTTCCTCTCCGAGACCCTCTCCTACCTGCGTCACCTGCGGGGCCAGGGGCGCGTGGCCGCCGAGCCCGACGGGGATGTCGAGCGCTGGCGGGCCACGTAGGCCCGGGCGCCCCCGCCGCCCGGCCGCAGGCGTGGAGACCACCCACCCGCCCGCCCGGCCGCAGGCGCGGAGACCCGCCCGCCCGGCCGCAGGCGCGGAGACACACGCCGGATCCTAACCTTGACACGATCGTGTCAAGGTTGGTAGGCTGCCTGTATGCGCATCGATCAGATCATGGAGGAGGCCGACGAGCCGATCTTCTCCTTCGAGTTCTTCCCGCCCAAGAGCGACGCCGGCGAGCGGGTCCTGGGGCTCGCGCTGGAGTCATTGCGGCAGCTCTCGCCGGCCTTCGTATCAGTGACCTACGGCGCCGGCGGCACGTCACGCGGGCGCACCCTGGAGCTGACCAAGTGGATCAAGCAGGAGCTCGGGATCGAGGCGATGGCCCATCTCAGCTGCGTGGGTTCCACCCGCGAGGAGCTCGCCGACGTCATCGCCGACATGCGCCAGGCCGGCATCGAGAACATCCTCGCGCTGCGCGGCGATCCGCCCCGGGGCGAGAGCGACTGGAAGCCGCATCCCGGAGGCCTGCACTACTCCACCGAGCTGGCTGCGCTCATCCACTCAGACCACGACATCTGCATCGGCGGCGCCTGCTTCCCCGAGGTCCATCCCGAGGCCCCCGACCTGGCCCATGACCTGCGCTTCCTCAAGGACAAGGTCGACAACGGGGTGTCGTTCCTGATCACGCAGCTGTTCTTCGACACCGAGCTGTACTTCCGCTTCGTCGACGAGGCCCGGGCGGCCGGTATCGACGTGCCGATCATCCCCGGCGTGATGCCGATCACCGATCTGCGGCAGATCAAGACGATCACCGGCATGTGCGGCGCGACGATCCCGCCGGCGCTGCTCGAGGCGCTCGAGTGGCGCTCGCACGATCCCGACGCCGTGCTCCAGCTCGGCGTCTCCTACGCCACGCTGCAATGCGCCGAGCTGCTGGCCCGCGGCGCGCCGGGCGTCCACTTCTACACGCTGAACCGGTCGCACGCGACGCGCGCGATCCTCTCGGCCCTGCGCCTGCACCGCCCGTGGGTGGCGCGCGAGGTCGTCAAGACTGCCGCCGCGTGACCGCCGTCAATCGGGCGGCGGCGGCGTGATCTTGAGGGCGTGGGCAAGCATCGGCTGCCCGTCGATCTCGTAGCGCACGTCGACCTCGTCGTTGCGCTTGTAGGTCCCGATCCCCCAGATGCCGATGAACCACGCCCACAGCCCGAGCTTCTGGCTCACCAGCTCGCGCTCGAACAGCACCTCGCCCTCGGAGATCCGGTAGTCGGAGCCGAGCTCCTGGGGCACGCCGTTGACGTACACCTCAAAGGGCGGGCGAACCCCGGGGGGCAAGGTCACACGCCACTTTCCTCTCACGACACGACCGGGTCGCCGGCGACGAGCGAGAGCATCGTGACGTCCACGCGCCGGCCCCGCTCGCGCAGGTAGCCCCGCAGGACCCCCTCCTCCGAGAAGCCGGCCCGGCGCGGCCGCGGCCACCATCGCGGCGTTGTCAGGGTCGGTGACGATCTGGACTCGCGCCAGGCCGCATTCGGAGATCAGCCAGCGACCGATCAGCCGCAGGGCGTCGGCGGCGACGCCACGGCCGCGCTGCGCCGGCGCCGTCCAGATGCCCAGCTCGGCCCGGGAGTGGTCCCAGTCGACATCGTGGACGTCGATCTGCCCGATGCACTCGTCCGCGCCGGCCTGACGATCGTCAGCCACAGGGCGGCGCCCGTCGCGCGATCGCTGGGCCCCCCTCCACCCGGCGTCCCAGCTCGGCGCCGCTGGGAGGGCGCGCGAGGCCGAGCCGGCGATGGAGCTCGGGATCATCCTGGTGGGCGATGAGGACCTCGGGGATGTCGCGCTCGGCGGCCAGCCGCAGTGCCACCGCGGCGGTGCTGAGAGCGTCGGTTGGTTCCGGGAACGCCGGCATGTCGGCACTGGACCGTACTCTCAATCAACGGCATGCCGGAGATCGAATACAGATGGGAGATCGACTACAGGATCAGGCGCTCGGAGCGCGCCCGGCGCATCCGCGTCACCGTCGACGCCGACGGCGTCGAGGTGGTCCTCCCGCGCCGCGCCGCCGAGCGCGAGGCGGCGGCCGCCGTCCGTGAGCTCGAGCCGTGGATCCGCCGGCGGCTCAGCGAGGTCGCCCACGCCCAGCAGGCGGTGGCCGCCCGCGGCGATGCGGTCCCGTACCTGGGCGAGCTGCTGCGCGTCCGCGCCGAGCCCGGACGCACGCGCGTGCACCGCCGGGGCGCGGAGCTGTGGACCCCTGCCGGAGCCGAGGCGCAAGCCCGCGCTGGAGCGCTGGTACCGGAGGGCGGCACGCGGCGAGATCGCGCCCCGCCTGGAGCGCGCCTGCACGCTGGCCGGACTCTCCTACTCCAAGCTGACCATCCGCGGCCAGCGGACCCGGTGGGCGAGTTGCTCGCGCAGCGGTGCGATGAGCTTCAACTGGCGGCTGCTGCTGGCGCCCGAGGAGGTGCTCGACTACGTCGTCTGGCACGAGGTCTGCCACCTTGAGGTGATGGACCACTCGCCCCGATTCTGGGCGCTGCTGGCGCGCTGGTGCCCGGACTATCGGGAGCACTCTCGCTGGCTGCGCCGGCACGGCCAGACGCTGGTCCTCTGAGCCATGCCGCACATCCGCGCTCGTTCGATCCTCAACGGGCTCATCTTCGCGGCGCTGCTGGCCGAGTGCGTCTGGCTCATCGGGCACGTGCTGTTCGGATGGGGCGGCAAGACCTATCCGCCCACGCCCAGCGCGCTGGCCTTCAAGCCGCCGGTGCCGCCGTCGGGCACGGACCTGCTCCTGCGTCTGAGCTCCGTGGCGGCCAACCAGAGCTCGCCGCCGTGGCCCGCGGACGCGCCGTACGCCTACGTGAAGGTCCGCAGCTGGCGGCTGTCCGCGCGCACCACCACCCGCGACACAGCGGCAGGGCACATCTCGGCCACCTGGCGCACTCGCGGCGAGGTGCCGGCCCTGAGCGGGTCCCGAGACGCGGCGGCGCGGCTGCTCGCCTCCGGGAGCCGCAGCGGCGGCTGGGCGCCGGGCTGGGAGTACGTCGACCTCGACACGCTGGCGCGACGCCGGCCGATCCCGGGCGCCGCCGAGGCGGTCCTGCTGCGGCAGCTGGCGGCCATCCCCGGCGTCGTCAACGAGGGGACGACCACCGACCGGGCCGGACGCGCCGGCACCGCGGTCAGCCTCGATTCGAGCTACAGCGGGGAGCCGATCACCTACACGCTGATCTTCGACCCCGCGACCGGGGCGCTGCTGGAGTCAGACGAGACGCTGGCCGGTCCGCCCCACCGGCTCGACGCGCTCCAGGGCTCCGTGGTGGCCTTCACGACCTTCCTGGCGCTCTCGGCGGCCGACGCGCGGGGCGGAACGTCATCTCGCCAGCCGACCGCGGCGTGGCGCGGGCCGGCGCCGACCCGCCGCCCTCCGTGCCGCGTCCGAGCCGTGGACGCCGCCTGCCACAGACCGGGCCCTCCCACGCCGCGGTCCCCAGGCGGCCCGCCGGGGTGGCGACCGCGTCGGGTGGCGCGTCTAGCGCTCGCGCAGAGCCCGGCGCAGCGCGGCGTAGGCGCCCTCGCCGCGCTTCTCGGAGATGACCTCACGGCGGACCCGGCCGCGGAAGGCCTCCACGGAGCCGTCGCCGCGCACGTCGACGCCGACCCGCACGCTGGGGACGAAGCGCTCGGGCCCGGCCAGCTCCAGGCGCGCCACCACGCGCTCCTGCGGCTCAAAGCGCTTGTACTTGACGTCGACGGAGTCGCCCGGCGCCGCCGTGGCCAGCTCCCGTCCGCGCGACTCCAGCGCGTCGAGCGCCCGGTCGACGTCGTCGAACGAGGACCGTCTGACCTTGGGGCCGGCGCGTTCGGTCAGCTTCCAACGCACCCGGCGATCATCGCAGTCGTGTCGGGGCTTCGAGTGGGCAGGTCGAACTCGACCTCGAAGGTGTTGCCCCGGCGCAGGCGGCGCAGCGGACCGGCGGCGAAGCGCTCCGCCAGCCGCTGGATGGCGACGTTGTCGGCGAGCATCATGGCCTGGAAGCGGCGCACCCCGCGCGTGACGGCGGCGTCGACCAGGCGGCCCAGGAGCTCGCGGCCGATGCCCTCACCCTGCCAGTCATCGCCGACGACGATCGCGAACTCCGCGACCCCCGCGTCCTCGGGCGAGCGCACGAACCGCGCCACGGCGATGATCGGCGCGTCCTCGTCGCCCTCGCGCTCGGCGAAGGTGGCGACGAGCGCGTAGTGGCTGCGGCCGTCGATGTTGGCGAGGTACATCGCGTCGGCGGCGCTCAGGTACGGCTTGGAGGTCATGAAGCGCCGGTAGCGCGTCAGCGGCGAGAGCCGGCCGTGGGCCGCCCGCAGCCGCTCGGCATCATCGGAGCGGATGGGCCGGATGACGACGACGCGTCCGTCGGGGAGGGCGTAGAGATCCACGCCACAGAATCTAGGTCACCGCCGCCACGGCGAATGTGTCGGCGATCACTGAGCCCCGGGCCGCCTGCGCCCAGGGCCCAGCTCACGGAAAGGCCCTACGAGCGCTCGCTGATGGGGACGTAGTCAAGGCCCCGGCCACCGGTGTAGATCTGCCGCGGCCGCGCGATCTTCTGCTCGGGGTCGTCGATCATCTCCAGCCACTGCGCGATCCAGCCGCTGGTGCGCCCGATGGCGAACAGCACCGGGAACATCTCCACGGGCATGCCGAGCGCCTCGTAGATGAGGCCGGAGTAGAAGTCGACGTTGGGGTAGAGCTTGCGGCTGACGAAGTAGTCGTCCTCGAGCGCGATCTTCTCCAGCTCGGTGGCGATCTCCAGCAGCGGGTTCTTGCCGGTGACCTC
The DNA here is from genome assembly GCA_963830945.1 of uncultured Actinomycetota bacterium. Lineage (GTDB taxonomy): Bacteria > Actinomycetota > Thermoleophilia > Solirubrobacterales > Solirubrobacteraceae > Palsa-465. The sequence continues at coordinate 18,163 of CAWHOH010000011.1, forward strand.
GAAGACCTCATCGACGGCCTTCTTGATGATCTTGGCGCGCGGGTCGAAGTTCTTGTAGACGCGATGGCCAAAGCCCATCAGCTTCTCGTCCCCGTCCTTGACCCCCTTGATGAAGTCCGGGATGTTCTCCTTGGTCTCGATCCGGCGCAGCATCCGCAGCACCGCCTCGTTGGCGCCGCCGTGCAGCGGCCCGTACAGCGCCGCCACGCCCGCGGCCACCGCGGAGTAGGGGTCCACCTGAGAGGAGCCGACGCTGCGCACGGCGCTGGTCGAGCAGTTCTGCTCATGGTCGGCGTGCAGGATGAAGAGCACGTCCAGGGCGTGCTCCAGGCGGGGGTCGGGCTCATACTTGAGCTCGGCGATCTTGTAGATCATCGAGAGGAAGTTGCCCGGGTAGCTGAGATCGTTGTCGGGATAGACGTACGGCATACCGCGGTTGTGGCGGTAGGAGAACGCCGCCAGCGTGGGCATCTTGGCCAGCAGCCGGATGACCTGGAGGTAGCGGATGTCTGACTCCTTGATCGCCGACGCCTCGGGATAGAAGGTCGACAGCGCGCCGACAGAGGCCAGCAGCATGCCCATGGGGTGCGCGTCGTAGCGGAACCCCTGCATGAACTCCTTGACGTTCTCGTGGACGAAGGTGTGGATCGTGATCAGGTGATCCCACTCGTCGAGCTGCTTCTGGGTGGGCAGCTCACCGTGGATGAGCAGGTAGGCGACCTCGAGGTAGCTGGACTTCTCCGCCAGCTGCTCAATCGGGTACCCGCGGTACTCCAGGATGCCCTTGTCGCCGTCGATGTAGGTGATCGCCGAGCGACAAGACGCCGTCGCCATGTAGGCGGGGTCGTAGGTCATCAACCCGAAGTCGTCGTCGTGGGTCTTGATCTTGCGCAGTTCGGTGGCCCGGATCGTGTTGTCCTCGATCGGGATCTCGTACTGCTTGCCGGTCCGGTTGTCAGTGACGGTGAGGGTGTCGGCCGACGTCGCTACGCCGCCCCCGTCCGTCGAATGCTCAGTCTCGGTGGTCATAGCGCTCCTTGATGCCGTTGCCGGAGGCCGCCACGTCAATCACACAGGTTCGACGACCTTGCCTTCTCGACCACTTTATTACCCGCGGCTCGCCGCCGGAGACACCAGCGTGTGACGGGCGGGTTACCGCGGGCGCAGGCCCGCAGGCCCTCCTACGAGGTCAGGATGGCGGCGCCGATGGCCAGCACCACGATCACCGCCGTGAGCGCGATCACGCCGCGCTGGCCCCCCATGTTGGAGGGGAAGTCCGGGCGCTGGATGCCGATCGCGCTCAGGATCACCGCATAGATCGCCAGCGCGCCGCCGATGATGAAGAACGGCACCTTCGAGGGCTCATCGGCGGCCGTGATCAGCAGCAGGGCGGACATCGCAGGGGCCCGAGCCTATCCAAAATCGCCGCGCGCCGACTGTGACCGGTAGCGGCTGGCGGTGGCGGCGCGCTGGCCCTGGTAGTGGCTGCCCAGGTCGGGGCTGCCGTAGGGCCGCAGGGCGGGGCGGTCGAGCATCATGAAGGAGAGCTGGGCGATCTCCAGCCCGGGGTGCAGGATGATGGGGACGCGGGTGAGATTGTTGAGCTCCAGCGTCAGCGTCCCCTTCCAGCCGGGGTCGCAGAAGCCGGCGGTGGCGTGGACGATGAGGCCCAGGCGCCCGAGGCTGGACTTGCCCTCGATCCGGGCCACGATGTCGTCGGGCAGCTCCACCCACTCCAGGGTGCGGCCCAGGCAGAACTCGCCCGGATGGATGACGAACGACTCGCCCTCGGGGACGATGACCTCCTCGGTGAGATTCTCCGGGGGCCGTCGCAGGTCGATCGCCGTCGCGCGGTGGTTGTGAAAGACGCGGAACGAGTCGCCCAGGCGCAGATCGACGCTGGCGGGCTGGACCAGTTCGGGATCCCAGGGATCGATGCGGATGCGGCCCTCCTGTACCAGGCGCGCGATGGTGCCGTCGGAGAGGACCGACACGGCCGCCTCGCGGCCGGCGGCGGTGGCCCTATGTCCGCTCTCGCCGTTCATGGGCGGCAAGTCTGACAGCGACGCAGGTCGCGTCGCGGCTCCGCGGCCGTGACCGGCAACCGCTCAGTGCCCGACGGTGCGGGCGCGGGCGCGCACCGTACGGACCCGCGCCGGCGGCTGCGGGGCGGGATCGCCGTGGGGACCCCGCCGTGGCCGGCGGGGAAACGGCTGGCGCGGGTGTGGGCGATGGCGCTTGATGCCGCCATCGTCGTCAGATGAAGTCTCGTCCTCGGGCTCTTGCTTGATCGCCCACCAAACCAGGTAGATCAGCGCCGCAATCGGCAGCTTGAGCGCGAGCATCAGCCACAGAAATCCCCACGTCACGAGACTCCCGATCCTATCCCTTTGAGGCGTAGATGCAACCCGCACGGTCAGGCGATGGCCCGCAGCCGGGCGCCCTCGGGATCCAGCAGGGGCTCGGCCATCACCTCTCCGCGGATCCACTGCCCGAAGATGTCGATCTCGACCTCGGTGCCGACCTCATGCTCCACCGGCAGGTAGGCGTAGGCGATCGAGCGCTGCACGGTATAGCCGTAGCCCCCGGTGGTGACCCGCCCGCAGATCTCCTCCCCGACGCGGACCGGCTCGTTGCCCAGCGCCACGGAGCGCGGGTCCTCCAGAACCAGGCAGCGCAGCCTCCGCTCGGGCTCCCGCAGGGCGTCGGCGCCGACGAACGAGCGGTCCGCCCGCACGCAGAAGTCCAACCCGGCCTCCAGCGGGGTCTCGTCGGGGGTGATGTCGGCGGCCCACACGCGGTAGCCCTTCTCCAGGCGCAGCGAGTCGATGGCACGGTAGCCGCCGGCGACCAGGCCGTGGGGCCGCCCCGCCTCCCACAGGACGCGCCACAGACCCGCCCCGTACTCGCTGGGGCAGTACAGCTCCCAGCCGGCCTCGCCGACGAAGGTCACCCGCAGCGCCCGCACGGGGACGTCGCCGACGGCGATCTCGCGCATCCGCATGTACCCGAAGTCCAGCGGGTCGGGTGTGAGCGGACGGAGGATCTCGGCCGACTTGGGCCCCCACAGCGCGAAGCAGGCCCACCGTGAGGTCACGTCGGACAGGCTCACGGACCCGTCGTGGGGAAGGTGACGGCGGATCCAGGCGGCGTCGTGATTGCCGAACGCGGTGCCGGTGACGATCTGGAACGAGTCCGACCCCACCCGCCCCATGCGCGTGACCGTGAAATCGCACTCGATCCCGCCGCGGCGGTTGAGCATCTGGGTGTAGACGATCCGGCCGGGTTCCTCGGGGATCCGGTTGTCGCACAGCCGCTCGAGCAGTTGGGCCGCGCCCGGCCCGGAGACCTCGAGCTTGGCGAACGAGGACTCGTCGTAGAGGGCCGCGGTGGTCCGGGTGGCGATCGCCTCGACGCCGATCGCCGGGGACCAATGGCGACCGGCCCAGCCGCGCGGGCGCAGGCGCTCGTCACCGGCGGCCGCGTTTGACTCATACCAGTTCACGCGCTCCCAGCCCGACTTCTCGCCGAACGCGGCGCCGTGATCGCGGTGCCAGGCGTAGGCGCTCGAGATGCGCAGGGGACGCCCCGCCTGGCGCTCGTGGCCGGGGTAGCGGATGTCGTAGTAGGTCTCATAGACCTCCCGAGCACGCGCGAGCGAGTAGCGCGGGGACGCGTACTGCGGGCCGAAGCGGCGGACGTCCATCTCCCAGACGTCGAGCGACGGCTCGCCGGAGACGATCCAGTCGGCCATCACCCTGCCGATCCCGCCGGCCCCGGCCAGCCCGTGGGCGCAGAACCCGGCGGCCACGAACAGGCCGCGGACCTCGGTCTCGCCCAGACAGAACTCGTTGTCGGGAGTGAACGCCTCGGGGCCGTTGATCAGCCGCGTGACCTTGACGTCCTCCATGGCCGGCACGCGCTTGGAGGAGTTCAGGGCGATCTCCTCAAACCGCGGCCAGTCCTCCTCCAGGAGCCGCCCGTTGAAGTCCGGCGGGATGCGGTCGACCTCGTGATCGTCCAGGAACCATGGTGCGCTGTCGCGCTCGTAGCCGCCCATCACCAGCCCCGCCCCCTCCTCGCGGAAGTAGATGAGGTTGTCGGGATCGCGCAGCGTGGGCAGATGGGCGATCTCCCCGCCCGGGTGGGCCGGGGTCCTGTCGCGGAACGGCTGCGTGACGAGGTACTCGTGCGCAAAAGGGATGACCGGCACCCGCACCCCGGCCAGCCGGCCGATCTCGGCGGCGTACATGCCGCCCGCGTTGACCACGACCTCGGCCTCGATGTCGCCCCACTCCGTCTTGACGCCGCGCACCCGTCCCTCGGTCACCACCACGTCGTGCACGCGCGTGTGGGTGAACACCTGACAGCCCCCGCGCCGGGCGCCGTCGACCAAGGCGTAGGTGAGCAGCGACGGGTCGAGGTAGCCATCGGTGGGCAGGTAGGAGGCGCAGCGCACGCCGTCGGTGACCATGAGCGGGAACAGCGCCTGGGCCTCCTCGGCGGAGAGCAGCTCCAGCGGCAGCCCGAACGTCTTGGACCACGCCACCTGGCGCATGACCTCCTGCTCGCGCTCCTCGCTGCAGGCCAGGCGGATGCCGCCGCACTCCACCCAGCCGCAGTCAAGCGTGCGATACAGGGCCACGGAGTCCATCATCATGCGCGTCAGCGAGACGCTCCCCGAGCTGTCCGACCAGCCCGGCGGAATGGAAGGTCGAGCCGCTGGTGAGCTCGTTGCGGTCCACCAGGACGACGTCGCGCTCGCCCAGCTGAGCGAGGTGGTACGCGATCGAGGCCCCTCCGACCCCGCCGCCGATGATCACGACACGAGCACGGTCAGGCAGCTCACGGGGCCGCGGCACGCATCCACTCCTGTAGTCGGGGGTCAGAGGCATTGCGCTCCAGGCGCGTGAAGTGCTGGTGCGCGTAGTCGGCGAAGTCGAAGTCCAGCTCGGAGATCGAGCCCTGGACGACGCCCCAGGCGCCCTCGCGCGCGTCGGAGACGAGCATCATCAGCCGCAGGGCGGCGCGGCGGGGCGGCGTGGCGGGCTGGTCGAAGTAGGCCTCGAGCAGACGGTCCTGGGCGGCGTCGTCAAACGCGTTGTTGACCGCGAGGTTGGCCAGGTCGAAGTACGGGTGGCCCATGCCGGCGTACTCCCAGTCCACCAGCAGCGCGTGCCCAGGCTCGGCGTCGGTGGCGAGGACGTTGCCGGGGAGCAGGTCGTTGTGGCACGGGGCCGGATCGGTGAGCGGGAGCACGTCGGCGACCCGTGCCACGTGCTCCTGGGCGCGCCGGAAGGCGTCGGTCACCTCGCCGCCGCGCTGCGTGACGATGCCGTCGTATTCCTTCAGCAGGTCGGGCAGCCAGAAGCGGACCGGCAGTTGCAGTCCGGAGTCGTGGAAGGCGCGCAGGGCCCGGACGGCACTCGACGGGTCGGCGCGCAGACGCTCGCCGTCGATCGGCGCGCCCGGCAGCCACTCGGTGACCATGCACTCCTCGTCGGCGGCGATGAGCGGCGGGGCGATGCCCAGCGCAGCGGCGCGCTCGGTGGCCACGCGCTCGGCGGCGCGGTCGATTCCCAACAGCTCGGTGTCGCGGCCGGGCAGGCGCAGGACGCAGTCGCGCGCCCCGAAGCGCACGCGGTAGTTGCGGTTGGTGATGCCGCCGTCCAGGGGCACGGGCTCACCGCCCGCGGTCCCGAGGCGGGCGGCCAGGCGGTCGACGATTTTGATCAGATCAGCCACCAGGCGGAAACCTCGCGTTTAAGGCCTGCTTCCTATACCTTCGCGCCACGAAGAGGCCGCCCGAGGGTTCGCGCGACGGCCTCCCCAACGAGATTTCGGAGGGTGGTGGGATGAAGCTCGAGGAGCTCCGCAGCCGGGTCGAGGCCGGCGAGATCGACACCGTGCTGATCGCCCTGTGCGACATGCAGGGACGTCTGCAGGGCAAGCGATTGACGGCCCGCCACTTCCTCGAGGAGGTCGTCGAGCATGGCGCCGAGGGCTGCAACTACCTGCTGGCGGTGGACGTCGACATGAACACCGTCGACGGCTACGCGATGTCGTCATGGGAGCGCGGCTACGGCGACTTCGTGCTCAAGCCCGACATGGGCACCCTGCGTCCGGTCCCGTGGCAGGAGGGGACGGCGATGGTCCTGTGCGACCTGGCCTGGGAGGACGGCTCCGACGTGGTCGCCTCGCCCCGCCAGATCCTGCGCCGCCAGCTGTCGCGGCTGGCCGAGCGCGGCTGGAGCGCCAACGCCGGCACAGAGCTTGAGTTCATGGTCTTCCGCGAGACCTACGAGTCGGCCTGGCACAAGTCCTACCGCAACCTCGATCCCGCCAACCTCTACAACGTCGACTACTCGATGCTCGGCACCGCGCGGATCGAGCCGCTGATCCGGCGCATCCGCAACGCCATGGAGGGTGCCGGCATGGCCGTCGAGAACTCCAAGGGCGAGTGCAACTACGGCCAGCACGAGATCAACTTCCACTACGCCGACGCGCTGCGCACCGCCGACGACCACGCGATCTACAAGAACGCCGCCAAGGAGATCGCCGCCCAGGAGGGGATGGCGATCAGCTACATGGCCAAGTTCGACGAGCGCGAGGGCAGCTCGTGCCACATCCACTTCTCGCTGTCGGACGGCGACGGGCGCAACGCCTTCGCCGGCGATGAGGCGCTGTTCAACTCCTTCCTGGCCGGCCAGCTGGCCTGCCTGCGTGAGCTGACGGTGCTGCTGGCGCCCAACATCAACTCCTACAAGCGCTTCGTGGAGGGATCGTTCGCCCCCACCACCGTCGCCTGGGGCCAGGACAACCGGACCTGCTCGCTGCGCGTGGTGGGTCACGGCCAGGGGCGGCGCTTCGAGCTGCGCGCCGGGGGCTCGGACCTCAACCCGTACCTGGCGATCAGCGCGATCATCGCCGCCGGCCTGCATGGCGTGGAGAACGAGCTGAAGCTCGAGCCCATGTTTAAGGGCAACGCCTACCACGCCACCGACAAGCCGCGCCTCCCCTCCACGCTGCGTGACGCCCGGGACCTGTTCGCCACCAGCGAGGTGTCACGGGCTGCGTTCGGCGACGAGGTGGTCGACCACTACGTCAACGCCGCCGACGTGGAGCTCACGGCGTTCGAGGCCGCGGTCACCGACTGGGAGCGCTTCCGCGGGTTTGAGCGACTTTGAGTGAGGAGACCCGCTGGCGGTTAGGGTCTCGTCATGGCCGACGTCGTGATCAACCACGAGGCCTCGAGCTCGCTGGAGGCGGTCTTCGCCCCTGTCCACTCCCAGACGGCGTTCGAGGAGACGGTGGACCGGCTGGGCACCGCCATCAAGCTGGGCCTGCTGACACCGGGCACCCGGCTGCCCGCCGAACGCGAGCTGTGCGCCCGGCTGGGGATCGCGCGCTCGACGCTGCGCCAGGCGCTGGTGGCCCTCGGCCAGAGCGGGCACCTGCACGCGACGCGCGGCCGGGGCGGCGGGACCTTCGTGGCCGATCCCCAGCCTCCGGCCCAGCCGCCGTCCCACGAGGTGCTGGCCGGGTGGCGCGACGTGTGCGACGGGCGCATGACGGTCGAGGTCGGGATCGCGGTGCTGGCCGCCGAGCGCGCCCAGCCGGCCGCGGTCGACGCTCTTGAGGAGCTGGTGGTGTCGATCGACGACCTGCTCGACGACTTCCCCGCCTACCGGCCGCTCGACGTGCGCTTTCACGTGGGTCTGGCCGAGCTCACCGGCAGCTCACGACTGGTCAAGCAGATGACCGAGATCCAGGGCGCGATGAGCGCGCTCATCTCCCACATCGCCCATCCGCCCGAGGTCCTGGATTCGGCCAACGACCAGCACCGGCGGCTGGTGGGAGCGCTGCGCCGCCACGACGAGGCGCTGGCCGCGCGGGTGATGACCGAGCACCTGCGCGGTACCGAGCACGTGCTGGCGGGCCTGCTGCCCCGCGGCTGACACACCACGCCTGCGTGGACCCGGCGTGCCTCACCGGGTGACGCGGACGTGCCGCGGCGTGGGCGCAGGCGTGCGTTGGACAATTGGCCCTTGACTTGACGTGTCACGCGGTCATATGGTTCTCGCGCCTTGAAGGTTGGATCAGCAGACCTTTTCCCGAGGAGGGCCGGATGACCGCAGGCAGGGAGACTCTCTCAGCGGATGAGCAACGTCTCGCCGAACTGGGCTACAAGCAGGAGCTCAAGCGTGGATGGAGCGGGTTCTCCAACTTCGCCATCTCGTTCTCGATCATCTCGATCCTGGCAGGTTGCTTCACCACGTACGGACAGGCGTGGCTCAACGGCGGGCCGGTGGCCATCTCCATCGGCTGGCCTGTCATCAGTGTGTTCATCCTGCTCGTGGCCTTCTCGATGTCCGAGCTCGCGTCCGCCATGCCGACCGCGGGTGGCATCTATTACTGGTCCTCCAAGCTGGGCGGGCCCGCCTGGGGATGGTTCACCGGCTGGTTCAACCTGGTGGGCCTGGTGGCGGTGACCGCCTCCGTCGATTACGCCGCTGCCACCTTCCTCAACTCGACGCTTTCGTTCTACGGCGCGCACATCCTCGGCGTGAACTTCGCCACCAGCAGCGTGCAGGCGGCACTTCACCACACGTTCGTGCTGTTCGCGATCATCCTTGCCGCCCACGCGCTCATCAACATCTTCTCATCGCCACTGGTGGCGTTGTTCACGCAGATCTCGGTGTGGTGGCACGTGATCGGCGTCATGGTCATCATCGTCCTGCTGGTGGCGGTCCCGAGTCATCACCAGAGCTTCAGCTTCGTGTTCGGCCACCGTCAGAACCTGTCTGGGTTCAGTCACGGCATGTACTGGTTCTACGTGCTGCCGCTCGGCTTCCTGCTGACGATGTACACGATCACCGGCTACGACGCCTCCGCCCACATCTCCGAGGAGACGCATGACGCCGCGATGGCGGCGCCCAAGGGCGTGTGGCGCTCGGTGTTCTACTCGGCCATCTTCGGGTGGGCCGTGCTGCTGGCGCTCACCTTCGCCGCCACCCACGTGAAGGACATCAACGCCGCCGGCGGCACCTCGCAGTCGATCATCGAGTCGGCGCTGACCTCGTCGGCGGCCAAGGCGGTGCTCGTCATCTCCACCATCGGCCAGCTCTTCTGCGGGATGGCCTGCGTGACGAGCGCCAGTCGCATGACGTTCGCCTTCTCCCGCGACGGCGCGGTGCCCGGCCACAACCTATGGCGCCGGCTCAACAGCCATCGCACCCCGACGTGGGCCGTGGTCTTCGTGGCGGTGTGGGCCTTCATCATCACCATCCCCGCCTTCAAGGGCAACCATGCCGGCCTGCCGGTGGCGTTCCTGGCGGTGACTTCGATCTCGGTCATCGGCCTGTACATCGCGTACACCATTCCGGTGTTCCTGCGCTGGCGCATGGGCGACAGGTTCGAGGCCGGACCGTGGACCCTCGGCGCCAAATACCGGTGGGTGAACATCATTGCGATCGTCTGGGTGGGGCTGTGCGTGATCATCTTCTGCCTCCCGTTCACCCCAGCCGCGGTCCCGTGGAACAGCAGCTTCAGCTGGTCGTCGTTCAATTACGCCCCGCTGGTCACCATCATCGTCATGCTCGCCGTGACGATCTGGTACTACACCTCGGCTCGCCGCACGTTCAAGGGGCCGATTCACACCATCGAGTTCGCCGAGGACGGCGTGACCGTGGTCGACCCCTCGGCGGCTGAGCTTGCCTAGCGGCGTTCTGGAAGTCCTGGAGCCCGCCACCGAGGCGGTGCTCCAGGAGGTCCCGCGTGCCGACGCCTCCGACGTGGACCGCGCGGTGGAGCGGGCCGCGGCGGCGTTCGGACCCTGGCGGGCGGTGACGCCGTCAGACCGGGCGGCCCAGCTGCGGGCCATCTCCGACATCGTGGGCGAGCACCTCGAGGAGCTGGCCCAGCTCGAGGCGCGCAACGCCGGTAAGCCGATCGGCGACGCGCGCGGGGAGATGGGCATGGTGGCTCAGGTGTTCGGCTACTACGCGGGTGCGCCCGAGCGCCTCCTGGGCGACACCATCCCGGTGGCGGGCGGGCAGGCCTGGACCGTCCGCGAGCCGCTGGGCGTCGTCGGTCTGATCGTCCCGTGGAACTTCCCGCTGACCATCGCCGCCTGGAAGATGGGACCGGCGCTGGCCGCCGGCAACACCATCGTGCTCAAGCCGGCGGAGCTGACGCCGCTGACCGCGCTGCGCTTCGCCGAGCTCGCCCTCGAGGCCGGCCTGCCCGAGGGCGTGCTCAACGTCGTCGTCGGGCCCGGCTCGGTGTGCGGCGCGCGGCTGGTCGAACACCCGGGCGTGGCCAAGATCGCGTTCACCGGCTCCACCGAGGTGGGGCGCTCGATCGCCGCTGGCGCGGCGCAGACGATCAAGCGCGTCACCCTGGAGCTCGGCGGCAAGTCCCCCAACATCGTGTTCGCCGACGCCGACCTGGCGGCCGCCGCCGCAGCCGCCCCCGGCGCGGTGTTCGGCAACGCCGGCCAGGACTGCTGCGCGCGCTCGCGGATCCTGGTCCAGCGCGCGGCGATGGATGAGTTCATGGGCGAGCTCGAGCGCGCGGTCACCGCAATCCGGGTGGGCGATCCGCTCTCGGAGGAGACGGAGATGGGACCGCTGATCTCCGCCGCCCAGCGCGAGAGCGTCGGATCCTTCGTTGGCAACGGCGCGCCGGTGGCCTTCCGGGGCTCGGCACCCGACGGGCCCGGGTACTGGTTTGCTCCGACGGTTCTGTGTCCGGTCTCGCCCGATGACCGCGCCGCCCGCGAGGAGATCTTCGGGCCCGTGGCGGTGGTGATCCCGTTCGACGACGAAGAGGAGGCAGTTCGGTTGGCCAACGACACGATGTACGGGCTCAGCGGCTCGATCTGGAGCGGCGACGGGGGGCGGGCGCTCCGCGTCGCCCGGGCGCTGGACGCCGGCGTGCTGTCGATCAACTCCAACACGTCGGTACGGGTCTCCACTCCGTTCGGCGGCTTCAAGCAGTCGGGCTACGGCCGCGAGCTGGGCCCGCGCGCGCTGGACGCCTACACCGAGGTCAAGTCCATCTACTACGCCACGGGCGTAGCCGGATGACTCACGCCGCCGACATTCAGGCGAGGCAGGATGCCGAGCGGAGGCGATCAGCGTGAGCCGGCTGGCCGGGAAGGTCTGCGTGCTCACCGGCGCCGCGGGCGGGATCGGCAGCGCCACCGCGTCGGTGTTCGAGCGCGAGGGCGCGCACGTGGTCGGCGTCGACCTGCTGGAGCACTCGGTGGGGGAGCTGTCACTGACCGCCGACGTCACCGATGAGACCGCCGTCTCCGAGCTCTACGCGCTGGTGCGGCGCGAGCTGGGCCGCATCGATGTGCTCTTCAACAACGCCGGGATCTCGCCCAACGACGACGCCTCGGTGCTCGAGACCGGCCTGGAGGCATGGGAGCGCGTGCAGGCGACGAACCTGCGCAGCGTCTTCCTGTGCTGCAAGCACGGCATCCCCCATCTGCTGGAGAGCGGTGGGGGCTCGGTCATCAACACCGCGTCGTTCGTCGCGGTGATGGGCTCGGCCACCTCGCAGATCTCCTACACCGCGTCCAAGGGCGGGGTGCTGGCCCTCTCGCGCGAGCTCGGCGTCGAGTTCGCCAAGCGCGGGGTGCGCGTCAACGCGCTGTGCCCCGGCCCGGTCGACACCCCGCTGCTGCGCGAGCTCTACGCGTCTGATCCGGTGGCCGCGCAGCGCCGGCTCGTGCACGTGCCCATGGGCCGCTTCGCCCACGCCGACGAGATCGCCAACGCGGTGCTGTTCCTGGCCTCCGACGAGTCCTCCTACGTCAACGCGACGGAGTTCCTCGTCGACGGCGGGATCAGCGGCGCCTACACCACCCCGCTGTAACCGGGGGCATGCGCCTAACCGGGTGCGCCGTCCACGGCGGCCGCACGCGGCGGCAGCGAGGGCTCGACGCGCAGCAGCCGCGCCGGGCGCTCGGGCAGCCACCAGTTCCAGCGCCCGAACAGCGACACCACCGCGGGCACCAGCAGCGCCCGGATGACGGTGGCGTCGAGGATGATTCCCGCGGCCAGGCCCGTGGCGAACACCTTGACCGTCGTGTCGGGCGCCGAGGCCATCGAGGCGAAGGCCAGGAATAGGATGAGCGCAGCGCTGGTCACCAGCCGTCCGGTGCGCCCGATCCCGCGCACGACGGCGGTGTCGGTCGAGCCGCTGGCGTCGTACTCCTCGCGCATGCGCGCGAGGATGAACACCTCGTAGTCCATCGACAGGCCGAACAGGAACGCGAACACCATCAGCGGGATCCAGGCGTCGACCGAGTGGGTGGCCGAGATCCCCCACAGCGCGTCGGAGCCGTGGCCCTGCTGCCACACCAAGGTGATCACGCCCCAGGCGGCACCGACGCTGATCACGTTGAGGAGCACCGCCTTGAGCGGGAGCAGCAGCGAGCGGAAGGCCCGGGCCAGGAGCAGGAAGGTGAGGACCGCGATCAGGGCGATCATCAACGGGAAGCTGCCGTAGATCGCGTCGACGAAGTCCTTGTTCTCGGCGCCGGTGCCGCCGACGCGCACGCCGTCGCCCAGGTCGTGCGCCGCCGCCTGGACGCGGGTGAGCGTGTCGCCGCCCGCCGAGGTCGAGGGGTCGGCCACGCCGAGCACGTCGAGCACCGCCGTGGCACCGCGCCGCCACTGGGCGCCGGCCGGAGCGACCGCGCCGTGGACGCCCGGCACGTGCGCCAGCGTGCTGGCCACGTGCGGCGCCTGCCCGGCCCGAGCGAGGAGCTCCATCGGCGCGAGCGCGCCGGACCCGATCCCTGAGCGCTCGAGCTGGGCCAGCCCCACCCGCGCATCGCCCTGCCGGCTGAGGGTGTCCACGTTGGCCTGGCCGGGCTTCAGCCCGGTGGCGGCCAGCACGAGGGCCGCGAGCACGACCGCGGCCCCGGTGGCGGCAAACCAGCGGCGCTTGACCACCAGCCCCGCCCACCGCGTCCACGAGCGGCTCGCCTGGTCATCGGAGCGCACGTGGGGCCAGTCCAGGCGGTTGCCGGCGGTGACGAGCACGATCGGCAGCAGCGTGGTGGCGACGATGACGCTCATCAGCGGGATGAGCATCCCGGCGTAACCGATCGAGCGCAGGAAGGGAAGGGGCAGGACGATCATCGCCAGCAGGCCGATGGCGACCGTGGTGCCGCTGAACACCACGGCCCGGCCGGCGGTCTCCATTGCCCGGACCACCGCCTCGTCTCCGGTGCGGCCGTGGGCGCGCTCCTCGCGCCAGCGCACCACCACCAGCAGCGAGTAGTCGATGGCGACGCCCAGCCCGATCAGCGCCACGAGGAACTCGACGATCATCGACACGCTGGTGACGGCGGTGACGCCCCATAGGACCAGGAAGGTGGACATGATCGAGACGATCGCCATCAGCAGGGGGACGAAGGCCAGCAGGGAGGCGAAGACGAAGGCCAGCACGACGAGCGCGCCAACACCACCCAGGACGGATTCCAGGAACACCCCCGGGCCGCTGGAGCCGCCGGTCTGGTTCTGCAGGGCGTAGACCCCGGTGACGCGGACCGGCGCCCCGGCGATGGTCTGGCCGGCCAGCGCCGCCTGCGCCGTCTTCGCGGCGCGCGTGTTGTTCCCGAAGGACTCGCGGTCGGCCGGCGGGAAGGCGAGGACGAAGGTGGTGCGCCCGTCGGCGGAGACGAAGGCGCGGTTGCCGGTGGAGGCAAAGGACGCGGTGCGCAGGCCCGGGATGGCGCGCTCCAGTCGCTGCTGGACGTCGCGCAGGCCGGCGTGCACCGCCGGTGAGCTCACCGAGGTGCCGGCCGGAAGCGTGACCACGGGGATGAGCGGAGAGGTGCGCCCGCCCTGCCCAAACAGGTGCTGGATCTGCGAGTTGGTCTCAAAGCCCTGGCGGCCCGGGACGCTGAACTCGCTGCTGAACGCCTTCGTGGCCTGGCCGACGCTCGCCATGCCGGCGATCGTCACCACGACCCAGAACGCCGCCACCCATCGTTTGTGCGCCAGCACCCACCGCGTGATCGTGGTCATCATCGCCCGCTTTCTGTCCCCGTTTAGTTCGCTGACCGCATCATTTGTAGCACAAACAATATGATTGGCGCAACGTGCGTCTGGTAAATAAACTCACAGACGATGGCCGAGACGAGCCCTGGCGCCCCGCTGATGCACCCCGCCCTCGTGCGTAACACGGGCTATCTGATCAGCCGGCTGGGCTTTTATGCCTCCAAGCAGTTCGCCGAGCGGCTGGCGACGGTGGGTCTGACCCCGCGGATGTGGGGCGCGATGAACATGCTCGATCACGAGGGCGATGTGACCCAGCAGCAGCTCGGGCGCGCCATCGGCATGGACCCCAGCTCGATGGTCTCGACGATCGACGAGCTCGAGGCCAACGGCTGGGTGCAGCGCCGGCGGCATCCCACCGACCGCCGCGCCTATGCGCTGCAGATCACCGACGCGGGCCGCGACACGCTCACCCGGGCCCGCCGGCTCGCCGGGGGCGCTCAGAACGAGCTGCTGGCGCCGCTCAGCCAGGCCGAGCGCGAGCAGCTCCACGACCTGCTGCTACGCCTCGTCGCCGCGGCGGGCGCGGTGAAGGACCCCATCGGTTTCAGGGACCCGCCACCGCCGCCGGCGGGCGACGGCTGAGGTCCGCCGGCTCGCGGTCGGCGGAGCGCTCGCCCACCGGCGCGGCCGCGAGCGCCAGGCCGATGCCGAGCAGGACCCATGTGGTGGGGTCCTCCAGGAAGTCGGCGTAGAGCAGCGTGTGGAAGACCAACGCGATGAAGGCGGCGGCGACCGACGAACGCACCGGGTCGCCGCGGGTGCGCCGGACCACGCACAGGATCGCCGCGATGACGAAGGCGAGGTAGGCCAGCTCGCCGATCAGGCCCTGCTCGGCGGCGACGGTGATGGGGATGGTGTGCGACGCCGACAGCGAGGTGGCGGTGAGGCGGTTGTGGCGGCGGTACTCGGTCACGAACGAGCCCGAGCCGTAGCCCCACACCGGGCGGTCGCCGAACAGCGACAGGCCGCCGCTGATCAGACCGCCCCGGCCGCTGGAGGCGCCGTTGATCCCCTGGTTGAGGCCGAACGTGCGGGGCGACGCCGCCACCGCGATGGCGCCAAGGGCGACCACCACCACGGCCACCACGAGGGCTCGCCCGGGCTTCCAGCGCAGCGACGCCAGCACGGCCAGGCCGACGAGCAGCGCGGCCAGGCTCGAGCGGCTCAGGGTCAGCACCAGCCCTGCCCACAGCAGGGCCAGCACCAGGGTCACCGTCCCCTGCACGCGCTGGGGCAGGTCGTAGATGAGGGCGACGGCCAGCAGGATCATCACCACCGCGAGGTAGCGCCCGAAGATGTCGGGATCCAGGAACACCGAGTTCACGGTGAAGTAGGTGTGCAGGCCGTTGGCGATGGCGAGCTTGGAGCTGAGGATGACCGTCTTGGTGGCGTACTCGAAGAAGCCGATGAAGGAGAAGACGACCGCCAGCGCCACCGTCACCCCCAGGCAGACCCGGAGCACGCGCCGGTCCCAGACCACGCCGCGCAGCAGCGCGAGCAGCACCGCAAACGGGACGTAGAAGAAGACCATGTTCTGCAGCGCCACCTCGAACTTGGGTGAGTACGAGGCCTGGATGCCGTACAGGACGACGTACAGCGCGAGCAGGCGCAGCACCCAGCCGATCAGGTCGTCGGTGCGCGCGGGCGGCGACCCGGGTTCGAGTTCGGGTTCGGGTTCGGCGCGTCCGCGGAGCGCGGCGTAGATCCAGGCCAGGGCGCCCGCGGCGACCACGAAGTACAGCGGCACGAGCAGGTTGGCGGTGGTTGTGCCGCTCGCGGTGCTGGCGCCCGTGGAGATCGGCACGCGGAAGGGCACCGCGAGCACCGCCAGGGGCGCCACCAGCCACGGCCGGCGCGCGATGAGCGCCGCGGCGCCGACCAGCGCCGCGACCACCACCGCGGCGCCGACGACGGCCTCCAGCGGGTGGCGATGCACGATGTGCAGCTGCGGCGAGTCCCAGATGTCTGAGAGCAGGAGCACCGGCGCGAGCGCCAGAGCACCCACCATCGCCAGCGCCCGGGCCCGCGGGTCCAGTCCCCGCCCACGGGCCGGCGGGCCCGTCAGCACGACCGCGGCCAGCGCCGCCACGACGACGACACCGACCTTGGGCAACGGTCCGGTTAGGGCAGCGAAGGCAATCACTAGAGCGCAATCATCCACTACCCTCTTGGCCCATGCCCTCTGCGAAGCTGGCGGCGGCCATGGTGCTGACCGCTCTTTCGCTGTCAGCGTGCGGGATCTCCTCCAAGCCGGAGGCCGGCACGCCCAAGGCGATCGCCAACGGTCACAAAGGTCTCGACGACGCCCGCGCGAAGCACACCGCCTGCCTTGAGCAGGCCCATATCCCGTTCCACAATGAGTGGCGCGCCGTCGCGGGCAAGCTCCTGCCGAGCTTCCAGGTGGGGACCGCGCCCGCGGGACCGACGGTGAGCTTCGAGTCGACGCCCGGTGACGCCCAGGGCCTGCAGATCCAAGGGGAGGCCCAGGGCGCCGAGATCATCGGCAGCGCCGTGGTCTATCCCAACCAGGCCTCGGACAAGCTCCTGTCCGTGGTCGAGAGCTGCGTGGCCAAGGGAGTCTCGGGCTGATGGCGCGCCGGCCGATGGTGAGCGCGGCGTCCGCCTCGACGACTGACTTCCCGGCGGGGTCGGGGCGTCCGGAGACGGAATTCAGCCGGACCACGCCCCGGGCCATCTCGACCCTGTTCCCCGGCCGCAACTTCTATGTCGGCCTGATCATCGCCACGCTCACCGTCGGCGCACTCTCGCTGCTCATCCCCTCGACGCCGAGCTATGACCCGTGGTCCTGGCTGGTGTGGAGTCGCCAGATCGTGCACGGCCATCTCACCATCACCAGTGGCGGCACCTCCTGGAAGCCGCTGCCGATGATCTTCACGATCCCTTTCGCGCTGTTCGGCAAGGCCGCGCCTGACCTGTGGCTGGTGGTGGCCCGCGCCGGGGCGCTCGCCGCCGTGGTGATGGTGTTCCGCCTCGCCTACCGGCTCACGCTCCGGGTGGGGGGCCTGTTCGGGGAGGCCGACGCTGCCATGGACCGGCTGACCACGGTTGCGCCGGCACTGCTGGCGGGGGTCATCGGAGCGGTCGCGCTGGCGTTGTCGGCATCGGGCGGCTTCGTGTCCTCCAACGCCCTGGGCTACTCGGAGGGCTTCGCCGCCGCCTTGCTGCTCATCAGCATCGACCGGCACATCGACGGCAAGCCGCGCCAGGCGTTCATCGTCGGCTTCCTCGTCGCGCTGGACCGGCCCGAGATCTGGCTCTTCTGGGGTCCATACGGCCTGTGGCTGTTCTGGAAGGACCCCGGCGCCCGGGTGCTCGTCGCGACACTCGCCGTGATCACGCCGATCGTCTGGTTCTTGCCCGTCTACCTCGGCTGCGGATCGGTGAGCTGCAGCGTCGACCGCGCGACCCACCCACGGTCCAACAGCCTGGCCTTCGCGTCCAACCCGTTCCTGGCCGAGCTCGAGCGCGCCGCCTGGCCGACGATGCTGCTGCGCATCAAGGTCGTCGCCGCCCTGTTGTTCGCGGCGGTCGCGGGCATCCTGTGGCAGACCTACCGCCGGACCGGCCTCGCCGGCCTGCGCACCGATGGCAGCCAGGCGCGGTTGACGGCGGCGCTGCTGGGCCTCGGCGGCCTGGCGTGGTTCGTGGTCATCGCGATCATGACCCAGGTCGGCTTCTCGGGCAACAACCGCTACCTGGTGCTGGGCTCGGCGATGGTGGACATCTGCGGCGCGGTCGGCTTCGGCTGGGCGGCCCGCGAGCTCGCCGTCCTGGCCGCGCGCCGCCGGCGCGGCCCTCAGGCCGCCGGCGCGGGCGGCACTCAGGTCGCCGGTGCGGGCGGCACTCAGGTCGCCGGTGCGGGCGCCCCGTCCCCGCGCACGGCGGTGAGCGCCGGCCTCCAGTGGGCGGCGGCCGCGCTCGTCGCGCTCGTCTTCCTGGTGGCGCCCAACTGGGTGGGCAACAACATGATCTCGATCCCGCGCACCCATGGTTCGCTCGTCTACCAGGCGCATCTGCGCCAGGGCATGAGCGACCTGGTCAATCGGTTCGGCGGCGCGGACAAGGTACTGGGCTGCGGCAGCGTGATGACCGAGGGCTTCCAGGTGCCGATGGTGGCCTTCGTGCTCGACGTGCCCACCACGCGGATCGAGGCGCCGCCCACTCTCGGAGGCGGGGCCCACCCGCAGCCGGCCAGCGCCGCCCCCAACCTCATCCTCCAGACGCGCGACACGCGCTCGGCGCACCTGCTGCCGCTGCTGAGTACCTGGCCGACCGTCCACTACCACTACGCCGGCACCGCGCGTTCGGTCCACATGTTCACCCAGGGTTGCTCCGGGGGCTCATCGTGATTTCCCCGGGAACCCGCTGATGGCGACCGCTACCGCGCCGGCGACCGGCGCCCAGACGACCGGCTCGGGGCTCGGCGACACCGCGCCGCGCCTGCCCGACCGGCTGGCCCGCGTCCCCGTCTGGCTGTGGATCGGCGGCGGGTTGACCCTGCTGATGGCGATCTCGGCGTTCCTGCGCACCCGCTACATCGGCGGCGAGTTCTGGATGGACGAGGGGATCACCACCGGCATCTCGCTGCACCCCATCAGCCAGATCCCCGGGGTCCTGCGCTACGACGGCAACCCGCCGCTGTACTACATGATGCTGCACGTCTGGATGTCGGCCTTCGGGACCACGGAGACCGCCACGCACGCCCTGTCGCTGGTCTGCGGCGTGCTCACCATCCCCGCGGGCGGCTGGGCCGGCTGGAAGCTGTTCGGCGCCCGCACCGGGATCTACGCCGCGATCCTGTTCGCGTTCAACGCCTGGCTGACGGCGTACGCCCAGGAGACCCGGATGTATGAGTTCATGGGGCTGCTCGGCGTGCTCGCCACCGCGGGGTTCCTGCTCGGGTTCGTCCATCGACGACGGCGCTACCTGTTCCTGTTCGCCGGAGCGCTCACGGTGATGCTCTACACGCACACGTGGGGCACGTTCTTCTTTGCGGGCTCGGCGCTGTCCCTGATCCCCGCGCTCATCGCCTCAGAGGACCGCCGCGGCCTCATCCGCGACGCCGCGTTTGCCTTCATCGGCGCCGGCATCCTCTACCTGCCCTGGGTCCCGACGCTGCTCTACCAGGCCGCCAACACCGCGGCCCCGTGGGACAACGTGCCCCGGTTCGGCGCCCCGATCCTGCTCTCACGCGATGTCATCGGCGGCGACCGGATCACCATGCTGCTCGTCATCCCGGCGGCGGTGGGCGTGGCGCCATTGTTCACACGTGCGCGCCGGCGCTCGCGCGAGTGGGTGATGGTGTGGACGCTGGTGGCCATCCCGGTGGCGACGCTCGGCATCGCCTGGCTGGAGTCTCAGGTCAACCCCGCGTTCGTGGCCCGCTACTTCGCGCCGGTCATCGGCGCGATCCTGCTCCTCATCGCGTGGGGGTGCGCCCGGGCCGGGCTGCTCGGCCTCGTGTCGGTGGTGCTCGCCGTCGCCTTCCTGGCCAACCCAAGCTCCTACACCCCGCAGTACAAGTCAGACATGCGCGACATCGGCGCGGAGATGGGGACGTACCTCAAGGTGGGTGACCACGTCGTGGTGGGCCAGCCCGAGGAGACGCCGCTGGCCTGGTACTACCTCCCGGCGGGCCTGAAGTACGCCAACACCGCTGGGCTGGTCTCCGATCCGCGCTACATGGACTGGGTCAAGGCGTTGCGCCGGCTGACCAACACCAGCCCGCGGGCGACGCTGACGCCGATCATCAACGCCATGAAGCCCGGCCAGCACCTGCTCTTCATCCGCCCACTCACCGAGGGCGCCCAGAACTGGGAGGCCCCGTGGACGGTGATGGTCCGCCGCCGCTCGGCCCAGTGGACCCGGCTGCTGCAGGACGACGTGAACCGGGGACGCTGCGACAGGTCGCGGTGGCGCCCCACTACTACCGCGGCGCGTGCTGCGTGGGCAACAGCGCGGTGCTCTACCAGAAGGTCTCCTGACGCCGGCCGCCACCCGCGTCCGCCATCTGAGATGACGACAGCCACTCCCCCACGACGCTTCCCCTCGCTGCTCGAGGTCCCCGAGATCGTCGAGGTGCGCCTGCCCCGCCGGCTGGCGCGGCTGCCCCGGTGGGCGACGGCCGGAGCCGTGCTGATCCTGCTGCTGGCCGCCTCGGCGTTCATCCGCACGCGCACGCTGAGCGGGGAGCTGTGGTTTGACGAGGCGGGCGCGGTGGGGCTGGCCTCGCAACCGCTCGGCTCGCTGCTGGGCGCCGTGCACCGCGCGGGCGCCGCACCGCTGTACTACCTGTTGCTGCACGTCTGGATCAGCCTGTTCGGAAACGGCGAGAGCATCACCCACACGTTCTCGCTGCTCATCGGGCTGGCCTCGATCCCGGTGGCGATGTGGGTCGGGTGGAGCTTGGCCGGGCGCGGGCGGGGATCTTCGCCGCGGTCCTGTTCGCCTTCAGCTCGTTCCTCACACGCTATGCCGAGGAGACCCAGCCGTATGAGCTGATGGTGCTGCTGGGGCTGGTGGCCACCGCCGGGCTCGTCCACGGCTTCGTGTTCCGCCGCCGCGCCTACCTGTGGCTGTTCGGCGTCTGCCTGGCCCTGATGCTCTACACCCAGGGCTCCGCGCTGCTGTACTGGCTGGGCGCGGCGGTCGCGCTGGTGTTCGTGTGGCGCTCGCTGCCCGACCGGCGCGCGGGCTTCGCGCGCGATGCTGCGCTGTGCTTCGGGGGCGCGGCGATCGTCTTCCTGCCGTGGCTGCCGACCGCGATCGACCAGATCCTCCACGCCACCAACCCGTGGCACTACGCGCCGCTGATGGGGGCCACCGTGCCCAGCCAGCTGCTGGGCTCCGAGCGCGTCGACGTGACACTGCTCATCTGCGTGGTCATCGCCGTGGCACCGCTGGCGGTTCGCGCCCAGCGCCGCACGCCGGAGGCCGCCATTTTCTGGGCGGTGATCGCGATCCCCGCGGTGGCGCTGGCGGTGGGCCGGATCGTGGGGTTCTTCGTCCCCATCTGGGCCTGGCGCTACTTCGCTCCGGTGCTGGCCCCGCTGCTGCTGTTGGGGGCGCTGTCCACCGCGCGGGCCCGGATCGTGGGGGTGGCCGCCATCATCTTCTGCGTCGCGTTCCTGGCCAACGCCGGGTCGTTTGCCCCGTCCTACAAGAGCGACATGAACGACGTCGCCGCCGAGATGGGGCCCCTGTTGCATCGCGGCGACCTCGTGGTGGTCGGCCAGCCCGAGCAGGCCCCCCTGGCCGCGTACTACCTCGGGGCCGGGTTGCGGTTCGCCTCCACCGCCGGCCCCATCTCCGACCCCACGGTGACCAATTGGATGGGGGCGATGAGCCGCCTGCAAGATGCCGATCCGCGAGCGGCCGTAAGCCCCCTGGTTGCTAGTCTCAAGCCCGGCCAGCAGCTGCTCTACGTGCGTCCACTGACCGAGGGCGTCAAGAACTGGAACGCGGCGTGGTCGGCGCTGGTGCGCCGGCGCTCTGCGCAGTGGGGGCAGCTGTTGCAGGCCGAACAGGCCGACGGCACGCTCAAGCAGGTGGCCACGGCCCCGCACAACTACCGAAGCGCCTGCTGCGTGGCCAACAGCGCAGTGCTCTACCAGAAGGCCTCATAAAGGCAACGAGACATGACCGAGACCAATCCCGCCTCCGCCGCCCCCCGCGGCTCTGACATCACTCCCGAGCATCCCGTCGTCGTCCTGGGCGCGGGCCCCGCGGGACTCACCGCCGGCTACCTGCTGGCCAAGCAGGGCAAGCCCGTGATCGTGCTGGAGTCCACGGAGTTCGTGGGCGGGATCGCGCGCACGCAGGTTCGCGACGGCTATCGCTTCGACCTCGGCGGCCATCGCTTCTTCACCAAGGTCAAGGAGGTCGACGACCTCTGGCACGAGATCATGAAGGAGGAGTTCCTCAAGCGCCCGCGCAAGAGCCGGATCTACTGGAACGACAAGTTCCTGGAGTACCCGCTGCAGGGCATGGACGTGATCCGCAAGCTGGGGCCGGTCGAGCTGACGCGCTGCCTCATGTCCTACGCCTGGGCGGCGATGAAGCCCAAGGGCCGCGAGGACACGTTTGAGGCCTGGGTCTCCAACCGCTTCGGCAAGCGGCTCTACCAGCACTTCTTCAAGACCTACACCGAGAAGCTGTGGGGCGTCTCAGCCACCGAGATCCGCGCCGAGTGGGCGGCCCAGCGCATCAAGGGCCTGTCCTTCTTCTCCGCCGCCAAGGCCGCCTTCTTCGGCAACGAGGGCAACAAGATCAAGTCGCTCATCTCCGAGTTCAACTATCCCCGCTTCGGGCCGGGCCAGATGTGGGAGCAGATGACCGCCGACATCACCGCGCAGGGCGGAGAGGTCCGTCTCAACGCTCCGGTGACGCGGCTGCGGGTGTCCGATGGCCGTGTGACCGAGGTGGTCGCCGGCGGGGAGACACTGCACCCGTCGCACGTCATCTCCTCGCTGCCGCTGCGCACCACCGTCGGCATCACCGAGCCCGAGGCGCCGCTCGAGGTCCGCGACGCCGCGCAGGGCCTGCGCTACCGCGAGTTCCTGACGGTCCTGCTGGTCATCGACGTCGACGACCCGTTCGACGACAACTGGATCTACATCCACCAGCCGGGCGTGCGCGTCCTGCGCATCCAGAACTTCAAGTCCTGGAGCCCGTGGATGGTCCCCGAGGGCGAGACCGCCTCCTCGATCGGGATGGAGTACTTCTGCTTTGAGGGCGACGACCTGTGGAACATGTCCGACGACGACCTCGTGGCCATGGCCTCCAGCGAGATCGAGAAGCTGCACCTGGCCCAGGCCAGCAAGGTGCGCTTCGGCTTCGTCGAGCGCGTGCACAAGGCCTATCCGATCTATGACGAGCGCTACGGCGAGCGCGTTCAGACGATCCGCGGCTGGCTGGGCACGATCGGCAACCTCACCCAGGTCGGTCGCAACGGCCTGCACCGCTACAACAACTCCGATCACTCGATGCTCACCGCCATGCGCGCGGTGGACAACATCCTCCTGGGCACCCACCACGACATCTGGGCGGTCAACGCCGAGAGCGTCTACCACGAGGAGCACCAGGAGAACGAGGACCCCTACCGGCGCCCACCGACCACTCCGGCCATGGAGCAGCCCCTCGCGTCGGAGCGATGAGGCGGGCCACTGCCCTCCTGATGGCGCTGGTGCTGCTGGCCGCAGCGCCGGGCGCCGCGCTGGCGGCGACCACCGCCGCAGCCGCGAAGAAGGGTGGGAAGTCAGGCGGTTCCGGTTCGGGCGGAGCGGCGGTGCAGTCCAGCGGTTCGGGCTCCGGCGGCGTCTCCCCTCAGACCGCGAGCTCGACGGCGAGCCAGACCGCGCCCGTGGTGCCGATCACGCCCAACGGGTCGACCAACCCGCTCTCGGGCGGCGTCTCGCCGGTCTCCCCGACCCCCACGCCGACGGCGACCACGCCCACGCAGATCATCACCAACGCCACCAGCCAGACGGCCGGCGGCAGCTCGCTGTCGGGCGCCAGTGCGCTGGTCATCGTGGTCGGCGCGGTGGTGGTCCTGGGTGGGATCGCCTTCTTCATCTGGCGCGACGCCCGCCGCCGGGCCCCCGTGCGCACGGCCGAGGCCGGCGTGGGCGGAACCGGGCGCCGCGCGGGCTCCAAGCCCCCGCCCAAGCCGCGCAAGCTCAGCGCCGCCGAGCGCAAGCGGCGCAAGCGCGGCAAGGCGCGCTGAGGTGCGCTGAGGCGCGCCGTGGCGCGCTGACGCCGGTCCCCGGGATCGCTGGCGGAACGCCCGGGTGGCTCAGCCCGCGCCGCCGGCTGCCTCGAGCAGCCCGATCTTGCGCCGGGCCTTCATGAGCTGGCGTTCGACCGTACGGACGGTCATGTCCGTCTCCGCGGCCATCTCTGGATAGTCAAAGCCGAGCCCCTGAAGCCAGACGAGGCGCTCCTGGCGCTCGGGCAGCTCACGGAGGAGCTCGAGCCGCAGGCGCGCCCCCACGGTCTCCTCGGGCGCGGGCGCGGACCGGTTGAGACGCAGGTCCCCGGTCTCCTCCATGAGCTGCTCCAGCGACAGATCGTGACCATCGCGCCGCACGAGCTTGAACACCTCGTGCAGCGCCGTGGTGATCAGCCATGACACGGCACGATCGCGACCGACCCGGTGGCGGTGGTGCAGCAGCCGGATCCAGGCGAACTGACAGGCGTCGTCGATGACGGCGTCCGGGGCGGTCACCTCGCTGCACACCTGCCCTCGCACCAGCCCGGCGCTGCGGGCGTAGAGCTCGGCCACCTCCCCGATCTGACCAAGTGCGCATTCGTCAATGGTGAACGCCGTCGCAGACATGATGACCACCTCTGAATCTAATTGAGACTAATTATTTACGTTTTAAGCTAGCAAAGGCCAATTCAATTTACTAGGCTAAATCAACTTCAATTGGTTCAATTAGACTCAAGGAGGTCATTCACATGAGCGCAAGCTCGATGGCGGTGCTCACCGGGGTGGGGATGGTCAAGGGCGTGGCCGCGGTCAGCGCCCATCCGGATCTCCATGGCCTGCCGGGCAGCAACGTGCTGCAGCAGCTGGTCAACGGCGCGGAGGCCTGGTCTCTGGTGATCGCCCTGCTGGGCGCGTTCATCGGCGCCGGCCTGTGGGCGGTCGCGTCGCACACGCACAATCACCAGTACGCGGCGCGCGGGCGGATGGCGGCGCTGATCTCCGGGGCGTCGGCACTGGTCGTCGGCGCCGCTCCGGGCCTCGTCAACTTCTTCGCTCACCTTGGGGCCACGGCCAGATGAGCGGCGCCGGCCGCACTCTCGCCCTGGCCGCCGTCATCGCGGTGCTCGTGCTCTCGGCCACACCCGCCACAGCCTCGGCCGGCGTCGGAGGGACGCTGTGCTCGGTCGCCGGGTGGCTGAGCGGAGTGGCGGGGAAGGTCTGCACCGTCGCCTCCAATCCAGGACGCGTCCTCGACGCGGGCAAGAAGCTGGCCGGCGGTCACGTGGGCGGCGCGATCGGCGACCTCACCGGCAGCGCATCGAAGACCGTCGCCCGCGTGGCGGGCGTCGCCGCCGTCACCGCCGGAGTGATCGGCGGCGCCCAATTCGCGCTGAAGCTCACGGTCAAGGCGATCGGGACGTCGACCAACCCCGACCTGGGGGCGGTGTGGTTCTCCTCCTCGTACTGGCGCATGGCGGCCGTCGCCGCGCTGCTGACCGTGCCGTTCCTGTTCGCGGCCGCGATCCACGCGATGCTGCGCTCAGACCTCACGCTGCTCCTGCGGTCCGCGTTCGGCTACCTGCCGATCGGGCTGCTCGCCGTCGGCGTGGCTGCTCCGCTCACCGCGCTGCTGCTGGCCGGGTCAGACGAGATGTCCTCGATCGTGTCCTCGGCATCAGGGCACGCGGGCGCGACCTTCCTGGACCGCGTCGGCGGCCTCGGCGGCTTGATCTCCGGGGTCAGCGGAAGCGCGTTCGTGTCGTTCTTCATCGCGCTGTTCACGATCGCCGCCGCGCTCACCCTCTGGCTCGAGCTGCTCGTCCGCCAAGCGGCCGTGTACGTCATCGTCCTCATGCTGCCGCTGTTCTTCGCGGCCATGGTGTGGCCGGCGCGCCGGATCTGGGCGGTCCGCGCGGTCGAGCTGCTCGTCGCGCTCATCCTCTCGAAGTTCGCGATCGTCGCCGTACTCGGGCTGGGCGGAGCAGCCCTCGGTCACGCCCTCTTCCCAGGGATCGGGACGTTTCTGGCCGGGACCACCCTCGTGCTGCTGGCCGCGTTCTCGCCGTGGGCGATGCTGCGACTGCTGCCTCTGCACGAGCTGGCGGGGGCCGCCGCGGGTGGGCTGCGGCCCCAGGGGACGCTGCAGCCGCAGGTGGCCGCCGGCCGGGCCGACGGAGCCACCGACGTGACCGAGAACGCCGCCAACGGCGGCGCCACGGGCCAGGATGCGGCGGCCCGGGATGCGGCGGGCCGCGACGCGACAAGTGAGGACGTGGCGGCACGCCTGCCGGCACGGCTGCGCACGCTCATGGGGCGCGACGGGATGGCCAACGAAGTGGACGCGCCGGATGCCGACGCCACGACGGCCGCGGCGCCCGACGTGGACGGCGCGAGGACGATGCGGGATTCGGGATCACCGCCGGCCGACGGATCGCCCGGCGATCAGCATCCCGGACCGACGGCGTCCGCACCCGCGGGCCCCACGACATCCGCCCAGCCGGCCGGGGATGTGCGGGCCCCCGAGACCGACGCGTTTGGGTCCACCCTGCGTCATGGCGAGCTCCCGGCGGTGTTTCAGAACATGAGCCTCGACGCCGAGGTCCTGCACCTCGGTCCGGCGATGCCCGACGGGGACGAGGCGCCTCCGGACGCCGGGCCGCCGCCACTGCCTGATCCGCCGCCGCCACCGGAGCCCGGAGGCGACCGGGAGTGAGCGAACGGCGCCTCACCTACTCGTTCGGGCCACTCGAGCGTCGCGGGCTGCTGGGCCCCGTACGCGCGGGCCAGGCCGCGGTGATCGCCGCCGGGGGCGTGGCCGGGATCGCCGCCCTGGACGCCTCGCCGTCGGCACTGGGCGTGCTCGTCGCGGGAGCGCTGCTGGCCGCGGCGCTGGCGACCACCTGCATCCCGCTCGGAGGCCGCACGGCCGAGGAGTGGCTGCCGCTGACGCTCGTGTTCTGGTGGCGCCGACTGACTCGCGGGCCGTTTGCCTCCGACGTGACCACGGCTGGGTCCCGCGTGGGACGGCGCGGGCTGTTCGGACGGTCGCCGGCTCCGGTGGCGCCACCCCAGCTGCGCGACGTCCGGCTCGTGGCGGCCGACTATCACGGGCATCCGATCGGAGCCGTATCCGAACGTTCCGGGCGTCGGCTGACATCCGTGCTGGCCTGCCGCGTCGTGGCGTTCTCGTTGCTGGATCAGGAGGCCCAGGAGCGACGCCTGGCCCGGTGGGGGCTCGTGCTGTCCGGCACCGGCGGCAGCGCCATCAGACGCGTGCAGTGGATCGAACGCACCGCACCGGCCCAGGGCGACGAGCTCGTGCGCTGGGTCCACGCCGAGCGCGATCCCGCGATCCCGCTTCGGGGCACGCCGATGATCGACTCCTACCTGGAGCTGATCTCCTCGGCCGCCCGCGTCACCCAGGAGCATGAGATCCTGCTGGCGATCCAGGTCGACGCCCAGCGCGGGCGCGATCGAGGCGCGGGCAGCGCGACCCGCGCGCTGGTCGAGCAGACCGAGCGCGTCGCCCAGGGCCTGGAGGCCGCCGAGGTCACCGTGCTGGGCGCGCTCAGCCCGGGTCAGCTCGCCCGCGCGCTGCGGACGGCGTTTGACCCGTATGTCCGCTCCGAGCTGACCGCCGTGGACGGGTGCGACCCCGAGCGCGACGGGTTGGACGAGGTCAACGCCTGGCCGCTGGCCGCCCGCGAGACCTGGGAGCACTACCAGTCAGACGGCGCCCTGCACGCGACGTACTGGATCGGCGCGTGGCCACGGGTCGAGGTCTCGCCCATGTTCATGGACTCCCTGCTCGGACACTCCGGCGTCGTGCGCACCGTCTCGGTGACGTTCGAGCCGCTCGCGGGCGACAAGTCCACCCGCGAGGTGGAGGCGGCCATCACTCGCGATCGCGCCGACCGGGAGCTGCGAGCCCGCTTCGGCCAGTCCGAGACGGCACGTCAACGCCAGGCCGCCGACGCCACCCGGCGGCGCGAAGCCGAGCTGGCCTCCGGTCACAGCGAGGTCCGCCTCAGCGGCTTTGTGACCGTGACCGGCCGCGACCCCGACGATCTGCGCCGCGCGTGCGCCGAGGTCACCGAGCAGGCGGCCCGGGCGCGCCTGGAGCTGCACCGCCTCTACGGGCAGCAGGCCGACGCGTTCACGTTCACGCTGCCGCTGGGCCGGGGGCTGCGATGAGCCTGCTCACGTGCGAGCGACCCGGCCATCGCTGCACCACCCGCCACGCCCAGGCCATCTACCCGTTCGTCAACGCCGGCGGTCTGGGCGGCCGCGGAGCCTACATCGGGCGCGACTCCGGAGGCGGGGCGTTCTGTTATGACCCCTGGGTCCTCTACGCCGACGGGGCGCTCGACGACCCCAATGCGATCGTGCTCGGCAAGCTCGGCCAGGGCAAGAGCGCGCTGGTCAAGACGCTGCTGTGGCGGATGCTGCTGTTCGGGCGCCGGGCGTTCGTGCTCGACATCAAGCGCGAGTACGGGCCGCTGTGCGACGCGGTCGGAGTGCGGCCGATCTCGCTCGTCCCCGGATCGGGCGTCCGCGTCAACCCGCTGGCGTCGCGCCCGGAGGAGCATGCCCAGCTCGAGCTCCTGCGCGCCGTGACGGTGGCGGCGATGGGCGACGCGCTCACGCAGGTCGAGGCCGGCGCGCTGCGCGAGGCGCTGCGAGTCGTGCGGGCGCGCGGTGAGGGCGAGCCGACGCTGCCGCAGATCGCGGCGGTCCTGTTCGCGCCGGTCGATGCCATGGCGCAACGGCTGGAGACGACCGTCGCCGCCCTGGCCGCCGACGCGCGCCGCGCCGCCCTGGCGCTCCAGGATCTCTGCGAGGGACCGCTGCGCGGGATGTTCGACGGCCCCACGACGCCGGGGCTCGACCTCGACGCCCGGCTGCTCGTGCTGGACCTCCACGCGGTCCGCGACTCACCGGCGGTCGGGATCCTCATGGCCTGCGCGAGCGCCTGGATCAGCGCCCTGCTGGCGCGCACCGCCCAACGGCCCGGTCGGGAGCGGCTCATCAACGTCGCCGACGAGTCGTGGAAGATCGTGCAGCACACCGGGCTCGGCGAATGGTTTCAGGCCAACTTCAAGCTGGCCCGGCAGTTCGGGGTGATGAACCTGGTGGTGCTGCACAAGCTCGCCGACCTCCAGGCGGCCGGCGATGCCGGCTCCCGGGCGGCGCGCATCGCCGAGGGCCTCGTCGCGGACGCCTCGACCCGGATCGTCTATCACCAGGACGAGAGCCAGGTGCCGCTGACCCGGTCGCTGCTGGGGCTCTCGGCCAGCGAGGCGCGGCTTATCTCGATGCTCTCCCCCGGCCAGGCGCTGTGGCGGGTGGGCGCGCGGTCGTTCGTGGTCGCCCACCACCGCTCACGGATCGAGACGCAGCTGACCGACACCGACACGGGCATGAGCGCCACCGGCGCGGTTCGGAGGCGACGATGAGCGGGGGGCGGGCGGGCGGTGGCGGCGTCTCGGACGGGGCGATGCTGGCCCTGATCGGCGGCGCGGGCGCTCTGGCCGGTGCGGTGTGGCTGTGGGGCGGCCTGGCCGGCCTGCTCTTCGGCGGGGGCTGGCCGCACGTCGCCGCCGGACAGCTCCCGGCGGTCATGGTGCGCCTGCCGGCGCGGCTGGCCCACCCGGCTGCAGCGTGGCCTCGTGACGCCCGAGCGCACCTTCCGGGCGCGACGGGGTTCTACGTCGCGTTCATCGTGCTGGCCGCACTGGCGGCAGCGGCGGTCGCCGTCCCGATGCGGGCCGGATCGGGGTCGTGGCTCAGGCGCCGGTCGACGGGTGCGCGCTGGGCCGGAGCCGGCGAGCTGCACGCGCTGCACGGCCGAGCCCATGCCGGCCGGCTCGCCCTGGGCCGTTGCCACGGGCGGCTGCTGTACGCCGAGCAGCGCCACGCCCTGGTGGCGTTCGGGCCGCCGCAGTCGGGCAAGTCGGCGGGGCTGGCCGTTCCCGCCCTGCTGGAGTGGGATGGGCCGGCGGTGGCGTCCTCGATCAAGACCGACCTGTTGTCATGCACGCTGGCGCGTCGGCGGGCGCTGGGACCCGTGTTCGTCTTTGACCCGTTCGAGCTCTCCGGCCTGGAAGGACAGACGTGGTCGCCGCTGCGGGGCGCCGGCACCTGGGACGGAGCGCTCGAGGTCGCGTGGCGGCTGGCGGCCGCCGGCGAGGTTGACCAACGCGGCGTCGAGGGCGGCGACTTCTGGGCGATCGCGGCCGAGCAGCGCCTGGCGCCGCTGCTGTTCACCGCGGCTCGCACCGGAGCGGGGATGGCCGCGGTGGTGCGGTGGACCTACGGACAGGGCTCGCGGGAGCTCTATGAGGCGATCTCGGAGCTCACCGGATCCGCGCGTGACGAGGCCGAGCTGGAGGGCGCGCATGCCGCCTATGACGCAGTCCGGGCCTTCGAGGCCCAGGCCGACCGCACTCGTTCCTCGATCGAGGCGACCGCCCAGGGGCTGCTGAGGGCGTACCGCTTCGCCCGGGTGCTGCGGTCGGCGCGGTCCTCGGAGATCTCACCCGACGCGCTGCTGGACCAACGGGCGACGCTCTACCTGATCGGCGATGCCAAGGCGTCCAAACTCCTGCGTCCGATCTTCCTGGCGTTGCTGTCGGAGATCGTCGACCGCGCCTATGAGCGGGCGACGCTGGCCGGCGGACGGCTGACGCTCCCGCTGCTGTTGTGCCTTGACGAGGCCGGCAACGTCGCGCCGCTGCCCAACCTGGCCGAGATCGCCTCGACCGCGCCCAGCCACAACATCCAGCTCGTCTCGATCTTCCACGACCTCGCCCAGGCCCGCAGCCGCTACGGGCGCCAGGCCGAGACCGTGGTCAACAGTCACCGGGCGCGGATGCTGCTGCCCGGGGTGGCCGACCTGGACACGCTGCGCTACTTCTCCGGGCTGGCCGGCGAGGAGGAGACGCGCGAGACGACGCGCACCCTGGACGCGGGCGGCGGCTCACGCACGATCGGGGTGCGGCGGCGGCCGCTGGTCGCGCCCGAGGCGCTGCGCCAGCTGGCGCCGGGCCGCGCGCTGCTGCTCTACGGGCGGATCCCGCCGGCCGAGGTGCGCCTGCGGATGTGGTTTGCGGATCGTCGACTGAGGAGGTTGGCCGCATGAACTGGCACGGGCCCGACGACTGGCGTGACGACCTGCCCCAGGACGACGGGTGGTCTGAAGAGGAGGGGATCCGCTGGCCCCTGACCTGGCGGGGGCTGCTCCCCCGGGAGCGATGGCTGTGGTTCGAGCGGCTGTGGGCCGACGTGTGCGACCTGCGCGTGCGCTACCGGCTGGGGGTGCGCGCGCCGTGGTGGGAGGACGACATCCAGGTCGAGGCGCTCGCCGCGCTGGCGGCGTGGACGGAGCGCTATGACTCGGGCGAGTGGGACGACCCGCCCGGCAAGCTGGCGCTCCTGTTCGACATCGAGCGGGTCGCGGCGCTGCTGCGCGACGGGGTCGACCCCTTTCATCCCGATCGCGACCGCACGGCGTTCGTGCGCCATCTCATCGACCTCGGGTGCCAGCCGCCCCCGAGCAGACGACCGGTGGAATGAGCATGCGGTCACAATCACGGCTACGTGGAGCCCGTAGATGCTCAACGACAGGCGGCGTTTCCCCTGGGCGCCGCGGTGACCCTGTCAGAGCTCGACCAGGACCCCCACCCCGTGCTGGCCCGCCTGCGCGCGGCCGAGCCAGTGTCGTGGCTGCCCAGCCTGCAGGGCTGGCTGGTGACGCCGCACGACCTGGTGCTGGCGGCGATGCGCGACGCCGCGGCGTTCACCGTGGACGACCCGCGGTTCTCCACCGCACAGGTGGTGGGCCCGAGCATGCTCAGCCTCGACGGGGTCGAGCACGATCGCCACCGTGCGCCGTTCGTGGGCCCGTTTCGCGCCGGCGAGGTGGCGGGGCGGTTCGCGCAGACCACCGAAGACGAGGCCAACCAGCTGATCGACGAGCTGGCACCGGCGGGTGCCGCGGAGCTACGCCGGGCGTTCGCGGGGCCGATGGCGGCCTCGATCGTCACCCAGGCGCTGGGCCTGGGCCGCGACGAGGTGGCAGACGTGCTGGCCTGGTATGACGCGATCGTCACGTCGGTGACGGAGATCACCGCCGGCAACGGCGCCACCGCGGCCGGCGAGGCGGCGTTCGCCCGCCTCAGCGAGCGGCTTCGCGTGGTGATCGACGGCGGCGATCACTCGTCGCTGCTCGCGGCGGCCGCGGGAGCGGGGGTGCTGTCGGCCGAGCAGGTCATCTCCAACGCCGCGGTGCTGCTGTTCGGCGGGATCGAGACGACCGAGGGGATGATCGCCACCGCGGCCCTGTACCTGTTGGCCGACCCTGCGCGCGCAGACGCCGCACGGGTCGAGCCGGCGGCGCTGGGCGCGGCGATCGACGAATCGCTACGGCTGGAGCCGGCGGCGGCGGTCGTGGACCGCTACGCCACCGCGGACGTGGTGCTCGGCGAGGCGCAGATCGCACGCGGTGACCTGGTTCGGCTGTCGATCACCGCGGCCAACCGCGACCCGGCGGTGTTCACCGACCCCGACGCGTTTGACCCGGGGCGGGCGAACCTGCGCCGGCACGTGGCCTTCGCGCAGGGCCCGCACGTCTGCGTCGGCGTGCACCTGGCGCGTCTGGAGGCGCGCGCCGCGCTGGGCGCGCTGCTGGCGCGGCTGCCCGGGCTGGCCCCCGACCCGTCGCGGCCGGCGGTGGTCCGGGGGCTGGTGTTCCGCAAGCCGCAGCGGCTCGATGTGGTGTGGGAGGCGGGCTGATGGGGTGACAGCCGTGGCGCGCGCTCAGGAGCCTCTGAGCGGGGCACCGGGCGAACGTCAACGACGGCTGGAGAAGGGTGGGCTGACCCGGGCGCGCGTTCACGGGACGTGCAATCGCCGACAAATCACCAAAGCCGATCCTGATTTGTCGGGATGTGCATGCCCCACGTGCATTTCGCGGCAAATCGGACGGGCGGAACCTGATTTGTCGGCGATTGCACGTTCGTCATGAC
Source organism: uncultured Actinomycetota bacterium (assembly GCA_963830945.1). Classification (GTDB taxonomy): domain Bacteria; phylum Actinomycetota; class Thermoleophilia; order Solirubrobacterales; family Solirubrobacteraceae; genus Palsa-465. The sequence goes on from CAWHOH010000011.1 coordinate 51,003, forward strand.
TGAGAGCCGCGGCGGCCACCGCCGAGCCGCCCGGGCCCCCTTCCCAGGCCGTCGTTGACGTGCGCCGGATGCCCCGGGCAGACGCCGGGGCGGCAGCCGGGCCGGCACCCACCTACTCAGGGGGGTCGGAGTCGTTGCCCCCGAGCAGGCGCAGCTCGTGGAACAGGCCGATCTCCGGGCCGCCGATGAGCTCCCAGGCGCGGGCGATCCCGATGAGGAAGCTGGCGATGACGAGAATGGCGACGGTGCGGGTGGCGCCGACGTCGATCGTGCGGCTCACCGCGGTGATCCCGGCGATGAGCTGGATGACGAAGATGGCGGCCTGACCGACGAGGAAGTAGGCATCGCGGGCGCGGGCGCCGTGCTCGCGGCGCAGCCGGATCAGCGACAGCACCGACGCGGCGACGAAGAACAGGCCGAGGATCGCGACGACGATCGCAGGCCAGGCGACGCCGATGTCCGGGATGAGCACGAACAGGGACACCGCCAGCGCGTTGGAGAAGGAGGTGAGCGCGGCCGAGGCCCGGACGCGGTGCACCTGGCTCTCGCCCTCCTTGGCCAGGCGCTCCTGCGTCACTGAGATGGCGACGAAGAGCAGTCCGACGAGCGCGCCGGCCACCCCCGCGGCGGCGACGAAGAAGTCGTGGAAGTCCGCAGGGATCACGGGCGGGTCGGAGGCGACGCGCCGGGCGCGTCAGGCGCGCTCGACCATCACCGACGTCGCCTTGACCGTCGCGGTGGCCTCCACCCCGGGCGCGAGGGCCAGCTCCTCCACCGAGTCGCGGGTGACCGCGGCGGTGATGAGGAAGGGCCCGGCCTCGATCTCCACCAGCGCCATCACGCCGTCGACCTCGACCGAGCGCACCACGCCGGTCATGCGGTTGCGCGCCGAGAGCTTGCGGCCGGTCTCGTGGCGCCGGGGCCGCTGGGTGTGGCGGCGGACCTCCTCGGCGGTGACCATGCGCCGGTTACGCTCGTCACGGAAGGTCGTGAGCTTGCCCGCGCGGTCCCAGCGACGCAGCGTGTCGGCGCTCACGCCGATGGCAGCGGCGGCCTCCCCCAGGGTCAGGTTGGCGCTCACCTCTGGAAACATACCTGTGCCCTCCCCTACGAAAGGATCACACGTGAAGCTCAGCGCACGCAATCAACTGGCCGGGACGGTCCAGCAGGTCAACAAGGGGGCGGCGATCGCGAACGTCGTCGTCGACGTGGGCGGTCAGCGGATCGTCTCGTCGATCACCGTCGAGGCCGCCGACGAGCTCGGCCTGACCGAGGGCAGCGCCGTCACGGTCATCGTCAAGGCGTCCGACGTCATCCTCGCCACCGACTAGCGGCTCATGCCCCTCAGCGCCCGCCACCCCAACCGCAAGCACAACCGGCCGCTGTCGCTCCCGGCGACGCAGCCGTCCGGTGACGCCGAGATGCCCATCGACCGTCTCGGCGACATCGGCGTCGGGACCGAGGCGGCCTACGAGGTGATCTCCTCCGAGCTGCTGCTCGACGGCCAGGCGCGGCTGAACCTGGCCACGTTCGTCACCACGTGGATGCCGGCGCTCGGGGCCAAGCTCATGGCCGACACCGCCGACAAGAACATGATCGACAAGGACGAGTATCCGCAGACGGCGGAGATCGAGGCGCGCTGCGTCAACATCCTGGCCGACCTGTGGCACGCGCCCGAGCACGCCATCGCCACCGGCTGCTCCACCACGGGCTCCAGCGAGGCGGCGATGCTGTGCGGGATGGCGATGAAGTGGCGCTGGCGCGAGCGCAGGCAGAAGGCGGGCAAGCCCGCCGACCGGCCCAACCTCGTGATGGGCGCCAACGTCCAGGTGTGCTGGGAGAAGTTCTGCCGCTACTGGGAGGTCGAGCCGCGGCTGGTCCCGATGGAGGGCGAGACCTTCCACCTCACCGCCGACCGGGCGCTCGCCCACTGCGATGAGAACACGATCGGCGTGGTGGCGATCCTCGGCTCCACCTTCGACGGCAGCTATGAGCCGGTCAAGGAGATCGCCGACGCCTTGGACCAGTTCGAGGCAGAGAAGGGCATTCACATCCCCGTCCACGTCGACGGGGCCTCGGGGGGCTTTGTGGCGCCGTTCCTGGCCCCGGACCTGGAATGGGACTTCCGGATCAAGCGCGTGCAGTCGATCAACGCCTCCGGCCACAAGTATGGCCTCGTGTTCCCCGGCGTCGGCTGGGCGATCTGGCGCGACGAGACGGCGCTCCCCCGCGAGCTGGTGTTCAACGTCAACTACCTGGGCGGCAACATGCCGACGTTCGCCCTGAACTTCTCGCGGCCCGGCAGCGAGGTCGTGGCGCAGTACTTCATGTTCATGAGCCTGGGCCGCGAGGGCTACACGGCGACGATGCAGACCCTCCAGAAGATCGCGCTGCACGTGTCACAGAGCGTGGCCCAGATGGGGCCCTACCGGCTCATCTCCGACGGCTCGGAGCTGCCCGTGTTCGCCTTCGCCACCAACCCGGACGTCACCAACTACACGGTCTTCGACGTGTCGGACCGCCTCAGGGAGCGGGGCTGGCTGGTCCCCGCCTACAGCTTCCCGGAGAACCGCCAGGACCTCAGCGTGCTGCGGGTGGTGGTGCGCGCCGGGATGCACAAGGAGATGGCCGACGAGCTGATCGAGGCCCTGGCCGAGAAGACCAAGAAGCTCGAGTCTCTGTCAGCGCCGCTGCCCGCAGGAGTGGCCAGCACAACGGCGGCGTTCGCCCACTAGAGCACCCGCTGCGCCCCAGGGCGCCTGCCCACGCCCCAGGGCGCCTGCCCACGCCCCAGGGCGCGTGTCCGCGCCTCAGAGCACCTCGGCCAGCGCCCTCCCGGCGGCCTCGAGCTGCTCCAGCGTCGAGGCCTCGATCACACGGTCGAGGTCGAGGATGCGCGCGCCCATCGAGTCGAGCTCACGCGTCCCCACGATCGCGTGACAGGGCACGCCGGACTGCCGGGCCCGGGTGGCCACCTCGGAGACCACCTTGCCCACGAGGCTCTGCATGTCCAGCTTGCCCTCCCCGGTGACCACCGCGCGCGCCGCGCGCATGCGGGCGTCGAACCCCACCTCGTCGAGCACGAACGCCGCCCCGGGGACGAGCTCGGCGCCACACGCGGCCCACAGCCCACCGGAGAGCCCGCCGGCGGCGCCGGTCATGGGCACGCCGCGGGGGTCGCGGTCAAACCGGCGCGCCATCGCATGCAGGCGCGCGGTCAGCCGCTTCACCCCAGCCGGGTCCGCGCCCTTCTGGGGGCCGAAGACCCTGGCGGCGTCCTCGAATGGGGTGCGCACGTCGCAGAGCACCAGCAGCCGGGCGTCGCCCAGGCCGCCGGCGCGCTGGATCGCCTTGATCGCCCCGGCGCCCCCGTCGGTGGTGGCGCTGCCGCCGACGCCGAGGTAGACGGTCCGGGCTCCCTGCGCGAGAGCCGCGACGATGAGCTCGCCGGTGCCGGCGGTGCTGGCGGCGAAGGCGTCGCGCTCGCCCTCGGCGACGAGGCTGAGCCCGCTGGCGGCCGCGGTGTCCACCAGCGCGATGTCGCCCGCCACACCGAACTCGGCCTCGATCGGGCGGCCCAGGGGGTCGGTGACCTCAACGCGCCGGCGCTCGGCGCCCAGCCCGGCGGCGAGCGCGTCCAGCGTCCCCTCCCCGCCGTCGGCGACGGGGCACAGGTCAGCCGGCCGGCCGGCGGCCGTCAGCCCGCGGCCGATCGCGGCCGCGACCTCGGTGGCGCTGAACGTCCCCTTGAAGGAGTCCGGCGCCACCAGCACGGTGTCGCGGACGCCGAGAACCGGTCCCACCCGCCCTACCCGAGCGGTCAGCTCACCGGCTCGAGCACGAACACCGGGATCTCGCGATCGGTCTTCTCCTGGTAGTCGGCGTAGTCGGGGAACGCGGCCACGGCCCGCTCCCACCACTCCGCGCGCTCGTCGCCGCTCACCTCTCGAGCGGTGAAGTCGCCCTTGGCCGGCCCGTCCTGGACCTCGACCAGCGGGTGCTCGACCAGGTTGCGATACCAGGTGGGATGCTCGGGCGCGCCGCCCTTGGAGGCCACCGCGGCGTACTTGCCGTCATGCTCGACGCGCATCACCGGGTTCTTGCGCAGCTTCTTGGAGCCGTGCCCCACCGAGGTGACCACGATCACCGACATCCCGCGCATCGAGGTCCCCCGGGTCCCGCCCGAGCTCTCGATCTCCTCCACCTGCTTGCGCACCCACTCGGCCGAGCTCGGCGCGTATTCACCTTCAAGCGGCATGGTCTCTCCCTCGTCGGTTTGTCAGGACTGCATCTGCTCCAGCCGGCACTCCACCGGAGGCTTGTCATCGCGCCAGCGCAGGATCCTGGTGCCGTGGCGGATCCGCCCGCCGCTGGCATGGTCAAAGGTGACCTCCACCACCAGCTCGGGGCGCAGCGAGATCCACTCCAGCTCGCGCTCTGACTGCCATCGGCTCGGATCGCCTGACCCGCGCTCCCCGGTCTCATACGGCTCCAGGCTGGCCACCAGGGCCCGCTTCTCGGCTGCCTTGAGCCCGGAGGAGTGCCCGACGACGTGCAGCTTGCCGCCCTCGTCGTAGAGGCCGAGGATGAGCGAGCCGACCGTGCCCTCCTCCTTGCCCGGCCGGTAGCCGACGACGACGGCGTCGATCGTGCGCACCCGCTTGACCTTGACCATGCCCTTGCGCTGGCCGGGCCGGTAGGGGGCGCCGAGCTCCTTGGCCACCACACCCTCGCCGTCGCGCAGCCACTCGGCGGTGCCCTCGGGGTCGCGGGTGAGCGGGGTGAGGTCGATGCCGGCCCGGGTGAGCTCCTCCAGCGCGGCGCGGCGCTCGCCGAAGCTCAGGGCCAGCAGCTCCTCGTCGTCGCGGGCCAGCAGGTCGAAGGCGACGTAGCGAGCCGGCGTCTGCTCGGCCAGCATGTTGATGCGGCTCTCGGCCGGATGGATGCGCTGCTGGAGCGCGCCGAAGTCCTCGTGGCCTTCGGCCGAGTCGATGACGATCTCACCGTCGACGACGTAGCGGCCGGGCGGGAAGCGCAGCTCCGGGAAGTAGCGCTCCAGCGGCTTGCCCCCGCGCGACTGGATGGTGAACTGCTCGCCGTCAACGAACGCGATGGCGCGAAAGCCGTCGAACTTGGGCTCATAGGCCCACTGCTCCCCGAGCGGCAGCTCCTTGCCCGAGCGGGCGAGTTGGGGCTCGATCGGGGGCTTGAGCGGGAGCGACACGGTCGGGCCCGATGGTAGCTGTGCGGACCCGGTCAGGCCGAGCCCGCCAGGGGCCCAGACAGGCACTGGATAGGATCAGGTCATGGCCGAGCATGAGGTCACGCCCGCCGAGCAGGAATATCTGGAGTCGCTGTTCTGGCTGTATGAGGCGGGGCTGCCGATGAGCGGGGCCAACCTGGCCCGCGCGATGCGGCTCTCGGCACCGACCGTGCACGAGATGCTCGGGCGCCTGGAGCGCGACGGCTTCATCGAGCGCACCGACGGCCGGAAGATCGCCTTCACCGAGTCCGGCCGCGAGCAGGCCCGGGTCATCGTGGGTCGCCACCGCATGATCGAGCGCTTCCTCACCGACGTGGTCGGGGTCCCGTGGGACGACGTCCACGAGGAGGCCGAGAAGCTCGAGTACGCGATGACTCCGCGCTTTGAGGCCTACATCCGCACCGCCGTCGGCGATGCCTCCACGTGCCCCCACGGCCACCCCATCAAGGTGGGCGAGCGGATCGTCGGCGTGCCCCTGGCCGACTGCGAGGTCGGGGCCACGGTCACCATCCTGCGCCTGGAGAACGAGGCCGAGGACCTGCTGCACTACCTCAAGGGCGCCGGGATCGAGCCGGGCCTGCAGGGGACGGTCGCCTCCAACGACGGCGAAGAGGTCCAGGTGCGGAGCGACGGCAGCACCGCGGCGGTCACCTTCAGCGTCGCCGAGACCGTGTCGGTCCTCGCCGACCCCTCACCGCCGCCGCGCATCGCCCTACCCGAGCAGCTCGTGCTCGGCGGGCGCTACGGGCGCTGAGCGCAGGGCGGCTCAGACCTGGGCGGGCAGCTGCGGCGTGCCCGCCGACAGCCAGCGATGGATCTGCGCGTACACCGCCGGGTGGTTGAGCAGATCGAAGTGCGTGGCCCCACCGACGTGGGCGTACTGCTCCACCGGGAACTGCAGGCGCTCGCCGCGGCCCCCCTGTGACCAGGCGCTGGGACGGAGGACGAGCAGGTCGCCGAGCAGCCGCCCCGCCGGCGCGTCGGGGTCCCGGGTGAGGCTGGCGCTGACGAAGTAGTGGGTGGCGGTCTCCAGGAACGGGACGACGGTGCCCGTGTTGCTCCAGAAGGCGTCGGGGTCGTGGCCCTCCCAGTCGGCGTCGACGACATAGCCGTAGGCGAGGTCCTTGACGCCGACGCTGCGCACCCGGATCGGCGCCGCGAACGGCTTGAGCTCCGGGACCCGCGCGGCAGTGTGGCAGACCGCGTTGGCGCCGAGCTCGAGCGGCGCGCCCTTGTGAGGGGTGCCGAGCATGAACACGTGACGCACCCGCTCGCGCCAGGAGCCCGCCGCCGCGTAGTGGCAGGCGCCCCGGGCGACGAGGCCGCCCATCGAGTGGCCGATGAGGACCACCTGAGCCACCTCCACCGGCCAGTGCCCGGTGAGCGCGTCCATCAGCGCCGCCAGCGCCCGTCCGTTGTGGGAGATGTGCAGGCCGCTGTTGTAACGGATGAGGATCGGCGTGTAGCCAAGCTCGGTGTGCAGGCGCTGCGCGTAGGGGACGCTGCGGGCGGCGCGCAGCCGCCACGCGTCCTCGGTCTCGCACAAGCCGTGGAGGAACACCGCCAGCCGCGGGGTGGCCTGCGGGAACGCGCCGCGCAGCGAGCCGGCGTCCACGGCGACGTCGCGCCCGCGGACGCGGACCGCCATCGGCGTCGCCAGGGCGCTGCGGTCGCCGCGCAGGCGGTCGCCCCACAGGCCGTTGATCGCGCCGACAGCCAGGCCGCCGCGCGGGGCGTCGGTGAGTGACGGCCCGTCATCGGGCCGGGTGAGGCTGGCCACGGCCGCGCCGCCCTTGACCAGCTCGCCGGTCAGCGCGGACGCGGCGGCATAAGCGCCGGCGGAGACGCGGTCGTGGATCTCGCGCACCGGCGCGGCCGACGGGCCCAGCGCGCGGAAGACGCGCGCGGCGATGCTCTCATGGACCTGTCGGGCCTGGGCGGCGATCCCGGAGGCGGCCTCCCCGGCGAGGTCGCCGAGGGCCCTCAGCTCCTCAGGCCGCATTGACCCGGCGGCCGACCTCGGCATAGGCCTCGGCCAGGCGCGTGACGCCCTCTCGGATCTCGGCCGGGGTCACTCCGGAGTACGCGAGGCGCAGTGACGACTCGCCGCCCTCCAGCACGAAGTCGGTGCCCTTGACGAACTGCACCCCGCGCGCGGCGGCGGCGTCAAAGAGGGCGGAGACGTCGGTTCCGTCGGGCAGGTCCACCCACAGGAAGTATCCGCCCTCCGGCGCCACGAAGCGGGCGTCGGGGAGCTGCCGCGACAGCTCGTCGCACAGCGTGTGGGCGCGTTCGCGCAGCGCGTCGCGCACCGTGGCGATGGAGCGGTCGATCGCGCCCGAGCGGCAGAACTGGTTGACGATGCCCTGGGCCACCATGTTGGGCGAGATGTAGGTGCTGGTGGCGATCTTGGCGATCTTGGCGATGAGATCGGCGGGCCCGACGAGGTAGCCGACCCGGATCCCCGGACAGACCGTCTTCGAGAACGACGACGCGTAGACCACGGTGTCGCCGGCGGTGGAGAACATCGTCGGCAGCGACACGCCCTCAAAGCGCAGGGTGACGTACGGGTCGTCCTCAAAGATGGTGAAGCCGTGCGTACGTGCCAGCTCGACCAGCCGGTCGCGCTTGGCCGCCGACAGCGTGTAGCCGGCGGGGTTCTGGAAGTTGGGGATGATGTGGGCGAGCTTGGGCTGGGGTGGGTGGGGACCGGTTTCCAGCACCCGCTCCAGCGCGGCGGTGTCGATGCCGTCGGGCTCGAGCTCCACCATCCGCACGTCGGCGCCGCGGTTGCGCAGCGACAGCAGCGTGCGGTCGTAGGTGGGCATCTCCACGATCACCGTGTCGCCCTCGGCCACCATCGCGTCGAACAGGAAGGCGTCGGCCTGCATCGAGCCGTTGGTGACCAGCACCTGCTCGGGGCCGACCTCGTGGTGCTCGGCGATCCACTCGCGCAGCGGCACGTAGCCCACTGCGGTGCCGTAGGCGGTCATCCCGCCCGGGTCGTTGGTAAACGCCTGGTCGGCGGCCGCGCGCAGACCCTCGATGTCGACGATGTCGAGCGACGGCGCCCCGCGGGCGAAGGAGATCGAACCTGCCACGGCCCTAAGACTACGGGGTTGGCCCGGAGAGGTGCACGTCGACGATGGCGCGGTCGGCGCCCTCGTATTCGCGCACCACCGCGCTGCGCACCTCGGGCAGCGTCTGGAGCGCGAGCTCGAAGCGCCGCAGCGCCTCGGTGCCGGCAAACGGGCCCGCCGAGACGCTCACGGCGGCCCCGGCGTCGGCGGCCCGGCGGCGGTCGGTGAGGTCGCGGGCGTCGCGATCGGTCAGGTCGCGGGCGGAGGCGAGCAGGCGCTCGTGGGCCTGCACCAGCGCGGTGAGCTGCGCGACCAGCCGGGCGACCTCGCCGATGTCCGGCCGCTCGTCCCCCGCTGGGCGCGCGGGCAGGTCAGCGACGCGCTGGGGGACGGGTGCGGCCTCGGGCGGGACCACCGGAGCCCGGGTATCGCGCTCGGCCCGCGCGGCCATCGCCGCGGGCGCCAATCCGGACTGAATGGTGCGTAGACGGCGGTCGATCTCGGCCAGACGGGCGTCCAGGATCGACTTCTCGGGCATGACGGGCGAGCCTACCGGCCGCCTCGGCGGCTACCGGTGCAGCGGCACAGCGGCCGGCGGGGCTATTTGCCCAGCAGCGCTACGGCGGTCTCGGCGACCTGGGTGGGCGTCCGGCCGACCTTCACGCCCCTGGCCTCGAGGGCCTCGGCCTTGGCGGCCGCGGTGCCCTTCGAACCCGAGACGATCGCTCCGGCGTGGCCCATCGTCTTGCCCGGCGGGGCCGTGAACCCGGCGATGTAGCCGATGACCGGCTTGGTCACGTTACTGGCGATGAACTCCGCCGCCTGCTCCTCGGCGTCGCCGCCGATCTCGCCGCACATGACGATCAGCTCGGTCTCGTCGTCGTCCTGGAACATGCCGATCACGTCGATGAAGTCGGTGCCCGGGACCGGGTCGCCCCCGATGCCCACGATCGAGGAGTTGCCGAAGCCGCTCTGGGCCAGGACGTTGCCGATCTGGTAGGTGAGCGTGCCCGAGCGCGAGACGACGCCGACGTTGCCCTGGCTGAAGAACGACGCCGGGATGATGCCCACGCTGGCCTTGCCCGGCGACAGGATGCCGGGGCAGTTGGGCCCGATCAGGCGGCTGCGGCCGTTCTTCTTGAGCGTGTTGTAGACCTGCAGCTCGTCGTGGGCGGGGATGCCCTCGGTGATGCAGATGATCAGCTCGATGCCCGCGTCCTCGGCCTCGAGGATGGAGTCGGCGGCGAAGCGCGGCGGCACGAAGATCATCGCCGTGTTGGCGCCCTCCTTCTCCACCGCCGCGTGGAAGGTGTTGAAGACGGGGATGCCCTCGACGTCCTGGCCGCCCTTGCCCGGGGTCACGCCGGCCACGACCTGGGTGCCGTACTCGCGGTTGCGCAGCGAGTGAAACGTGCCCTCGCGGCCGGTGATGCCCGAGGTGCACAGCCGGGTGTTCTCATCGACCAAAATGCTCATACGCCCGCTCCCGCGGCGAGCTCGACGACCTTCGCCGCCGCGCCATCCATGGTGGCCTCGGCGTGGACGTTGGGGAGATTGGCGTCGGCCAGCAGCTTGCGGCCCTCCTCGCCGTTGGTGCCGTCCAGGCGGACCACGAACGGCACCCCCGGATTGATCTGCTCGAAGGCCTCGATCAGGCCCTTGGCGACCTCGTCGCAGCGGGTGATCCCGCCGAAGATGTTGAACAGCACCGCCTTGACCTTGTCGTCGGAGAGGATCACCTCCACAGCCGCGGTGATGGCGTCGGCGCGCGAGCCGCCGCCCGCGTCGAGGAAGTTGGCGGGCCTGCCCCCGGCCTCGGCGACGACATCCAGCGTGGACATCGACAGGCCGGCGCCGTTGGCGAGGATGCCGATGTCGCCGTCGAGCTTGACGTAGGTGAGCCCGCGCTCCTTGGCCATGACCTCCTGGGGATCCTCGGCCGAGAGGTCGCGCAGAGCGGCATTCTCACCGTGGCGATACAGCGCGTTGCCGTCGAGCGTGACCTTGGCGTCGAGCGCCTTGACCTCGCGGTCGGGGGTGATGATCAGGGGGTTGACCTCGACCAGCGTGGCCTCCTCGGCGGTGAAGACCTCGTACAGCTTGGCCAGCATCGCGCCCACCGGGCGCACGACGTCGGCGTCGACCCCGGCCTCGTAGGCGAGCCGGCGGCCATGGAAGTCCTGGAAGCCCAGGAGCGGGTCGACGTGGAGGCTGGCGATGGCGTCGGGATCCTCGTCGGCCACCTGCTCGATGTCCATCCCGCCCTTGGTCGAGAGCATGACCAGCGGGGCCTTGGCCGAACGGTCAAAGACCACCGACGCGTAGTACTCCGAGGCGATCTGCGAGGCGCCCTCGATCCACAGCTCGTGGACGGTGAGCCCGCGGATGTCCATGCCCAGGATGGCGCGGGCCTGCTCCTCGGCCTCGGCGCGGGTGTTGGCGATCTTGATGCCGCCCAGCTTGCCGCGGCCTCCGATCTGCACCTGCGCCTTGATCGCGCAGGGGTAGCCGATCGCCTCGGCGGCGGAGACAGCGTCCTCCACCGTGCGGGCCGGCTGGCCGTCGGGAACCGGCACTCCGTGGCGGGCGAACAGCTGCTTGCCCTGATATTCGAGTAGATCCATGACGGCGGTCCACTCTAATGACTCCCGGGCGCTCACGGCGTCACGCGCCGGGGCCACCATGGACGGCTCGCGACGACGAAGCGCCGCACGGCGGTGCCATGGCATCATCAGCCCTCAATGGCCATACCGAAAAACGTCTCTTTTGTCACCTTCGACGTCTATGGGACGCTGATCGACTGGGACACAGGCGCCTTCGAGGCGTTCAGCGCAGAGGCCGACCGCGACGGCTTCACCGTCGAGCGCGACGAGCTGCTGCCCCTGTTTCACGAGATCCAGCAGCAGATCGAAGCCGGGTCCTACGAGCTCTACGCCGAGGTCCTGCGCCGCACGGCGGTACAGATCGCCAAGCAGCTGGGCTGGCCGCTGGAGCCGTCGCGCTCAGGCTTTCTCCCTGACTCGGTGCACCGCTGGAAGCCGTTCAAGGAGACCAACCCGACGCTCACCAAGGTCGCCAAGCAGCTCAAGGTCGGGCTCATCTCCAACATCGACGACAAGCTCCTGGGCCAGACCCGGCGCCACATCCCGCTGGACTTCGACCTCGTCGTCACCGCCCAGCAGGTCCGCTCCTACAAGCCGGATCCGGCGCACTTCACCGAGTGCGAGAGACGCATCGGCTCCAAGAAGGGGTGGGTTCACGTCGCCGCCAGCTACTACCACGACGTCGAGCCGTGCCTGAAGAAGAAGATCCCGGTGATCTGGGTCAACCGCACCAAGCAGCAGCTCGAGGCCGGGCAGAAGAAGCCCGACGCCGAGGTCGGCAGCCTCAAAGAAGCGGCGAAGCTGCTCGGCATCGGCTGAAACCCCGAGACCCGGTTCCCACCCACCTGTGCGCGCCGTAGCGCTCCACGCCGACGTCATCGTGTTCGTGTCGGACATGTGGCAGACGACGTGCACGGCGGTGCGGGGCGGCGGTGAGGGGTTCGTCATCGACTCGGTGCTGTACCCCGAGGAGCTCCGGGCGCTCCCCGACGTGCTCGAGCAGGCCGGGTTCCCGGTCTCCGGGCTGCTCACCACGCATGGCGACTGGGACCATCTGATGGGGCGGCTGGCCTTCCCGGGCGCGGCGCTGGGGTGCGCAGAGTCGACCGTCGAGCGCCTGAGCACCGAGCTCGGGCAGGCGCAGCGCGAGCTGCGCGAGTTCGACGCCGAGAACTACGTCGAGGGGCGCGGCCCGCTGGCGCTGGGGTCGCTGCAATCGCTGCCGGTCCCGGGTCATCTGGAGATCGGCTCGGGCGCCGAGGGTCATGAGCTCGAGCTGCACGAGACCGGTGGGCACACCGCCGATGGGGTGGCCTACTGGCTGCCGTGGGCGCGCGTACTGGTCTGCGGCGACTATCTCTCGCCGGTGGAGATCCCGGCGCTGTCGCCGGGAGGGTCGATCACGGTCTACCGCGCGACGCTGGAGCGGCTGCGGCCGCTGGCCGAGCAGGCGGAGTGGGTCGTCCCCGGGCACGGCGCGCCCTACCCCGGGCAGCGAGCTCTGGAGGTGGTGTCAGAGGACGACGCCTACCTGCCTGCAGCTGGAGGCCGATCCCGACGCGGTAGCCCTGCCCGCCGGGCGGTCCACGGCGCCGCAGAAGCGCCTACACGCCGAGAACGTCGCCGCCGTCGCCGGCGGTTGACCAGCTACTCCGCGGCCCCGGCGGTGATCACGGCCAGCGTGTCGCCGGTGGCGACCGACGCGCCCACCGAGATGGGCAGCTCGGTGACCTTGCCCGCCTTGTGGGCGGTGATCTCGTTCTCCATCTTCATCGCCTCAACGACGACAGATGAGCGCCCCCTCGTCGACGTCGGCACCGGCCTCGACGGCGACCTTGAGCACGGTCCCCTGGATGGGTGAGGCCAGCGTGTCGCCGCCGCCCGCCGCCACCACCGGCGCGCTCCGCGCGGCGCGTGAGGCCGGCGCGCGCCCGCGAGCGGCCCCGGCGGGGGCCGAGCCGTTGACGACGCCCCCGCCGGCGAACGGCGGGCCGATGACCTTGACGTCAAAGCGCTTGCCCGAGACCTCGACGGTGTAGGTCTGCTCCACCGACTCGGCCTCCTCCTCGTCGTCGGAGGGCTGTGGCCGGCGCCGGGAAGGCCAGCTCCTTGAGCCAGGCGCGGTCCTCGATGAGGTCGCGGCAGGTCTCGGCGTCGGCCCATTGCCGGGTGGCCATGATCGCCTGATGGAAGGGGATGAGCGTCTTGAGCTCGGTGATCTCGTACTCGCCCAGCGCCCTGAGCATGCGGGCGGTGGCCTGCTCGCGGTCGGCGTCCCACACGATCAGCTTGGCCACCATCGGGTCATACATCGGCGTGATCTCAGAGCCCGGGCCGACCCCGGAGTCCACGCGCACGCCCGGGCCCGGTGGGCTCGCGGTAGTGGCCGATCGGTCCCCGGCGCGGGGGCGAAGTTCTTGGAGGCGTCCTCGGCGTTGATGCGGCACTCGATGGCGTGCCCGCGCAACTCGACCTCGTCCTGGGCGATCGACAGCTTCTCCCCGGCGGCGACCCTGATGCCCTCCTTGACGATGTCGATGCCGGTCACCATCTCGGTGACGCAGTGCTCGACCTGGACGCGGGTGTTCATCTCCAGGAAGAAGTACTCGCCGTCCTGGAGCAGGCCCTCGATCGTGCCCGCGCCGGTGTAGTCGACCGCCGCGGCGGCCTCGGTGGCGATCTTGCCGATCTTGGCCCGGAGCTCCTCGTCGACGGCCGGCGCCGGCGCCTCCTCGACGAGCTTCTGGTGGCGGCGCTGCAGCGAGCAGTCGCGCTCGCCGAGGTGGATGACGTTGCCGTGCGAGTCGGCCAGCACCTGGACCTCGACGTGGCGGGGGTCGGGCAGGTAGCGCTCGAGGTAGACGGTGGCGTCGCCGAAGAACTTCTCGCCCTCGCGCGCGGCGCCCTCGAAGGCGTCGGAGAGCTTGTCCTCGGAGAGCGCGACGCGGAAGCCCTTGCCGCCACCGCCGCCGGCGGCCTTGACCGCCACCGGGTAGCCGATGGTGTCGTCGATGATCTTCTGGGCGTCCTCGATCGTCTCCACGGGCTCGGTCGTGCCGGGGACGATCGGGACCCCGGCGGCTGCATCAGCTCCCGGGCCCGGGTCTTGGAGCCCATCGCCTCGATCGCCGAGGCCGGCGGCCCGATGAAGACGGTGCCGTTGTCCTCCAGCGCCTTGGCGAAGGCGGCGTTCTCGGCCAGGAAGCCGTAGCCGGGGTGGACCGCCTCGGCGCCGCACTGGTTGATGACCTCGATGCAGCTTCTCGATGTTGAGGTAGCTCTCAGAGGCCGGCCCGGGGCCGAGCAGATAGGCCTCGTCAGCGCGCTTGACGTGCAGAGCGTCGCGATCGAGCTCGGAGTAGACCGCCACGGTGGCGATCCCGAGCTCCTCGCACGCGCGTGCGATTCTCACCGCGATCTCGCCGCGGTTGGCGATCAGCACCTTCGAGAACATGCGGCGGCCACTTTACCGGGCGAGTACGCGCCAGGGCCTGCGCCACGTCGACGATGACCGCCTCCGGCTCGCGCTCGAGCTGGCGCCAGGTGATCGCGAATGACGAGGATCCCGGCCTTCCGGAGCCTCGCGTCGCGCTGCCCGATCGTCCTCGAAGCGATCGCGCGTGCTGTGGAAGGCGAAGCCGTCGATCTCGACCGCCACACCCTGGTCGGGCCAGAAGAAGTCGATCTCGTACCCGAGGCGCCTGGCGTTGACGAGCGGCCGAGGCAGGCCGCTGCGGCGCATCAGCGCCAGAAACCGCTCCTCGGCCTCGGAGCGGGTGAAGGTCGAGGTGGTGTAGGCGGCGACGATGTCCTGGAGGGTGGTGCGGCCAGCGTGGCGGCCGGCCCGGCGCAGCAGCTCAGTTGATCTGGCCCAGGGTGCCCAGCCGCTGGATGAGCATCTGATCCAGCGGCGCGTTCGGCTTCGCGCGTCGAGAGTGATCGGCGCGAGGTCGAGGAGCGCCCGGGCGGGCGAAGTGATGGGCAGCCCTTGGCTGCACCCGGACGTCGTGGGCTCGCAGCACCGTGCTGCGATGCACCCGCACGCCGGCCCGGTCGTCAACCGAGGCGCCCGGGACGGTGACGTGGATCAGACCGTCGCCCGAGTCCGGGCCGCGCAGACGCCACAGGATGGCGGCGGTGTGGTGGCTGAGCGCCGCGCCGGCACGTACCGCGAGCAGCGCCGCGGTCTCGTCGGCGAGGGGGATCGCGACGTCAGGGCCGACGGCGAACACCCCGCAGTGCACGCGGCGCAGCAGGGCGCCGCGAGCGAGGCGATCGATGGTGTTGGCGCCGATCCCGACCGCCAGGAGCTGGCGGCGGGCGACTCGGCCTGCGCTGGGCGGCGGCGATGGCGAAGATCCGCTCGTCGCGGGTGCCGCGGACGGGGGTTTTCGAGCCACGTCCGAGCAACTGGACCATGCTGGCTCCGTTTTCCTCGTCATGCGAGGGAAACACGAGCCGGGTGACCGGGATCGGGGGGTGCTGGCTCGATTTCCCCCGGATTGGGCGCGGGATGTGAAGGGGTCATATCTATGAGAGCCTCGAGCCTGACCCTGGTTCACCCCCCAACGACGTAGTCTTGGCAGCAGTCGTGGAATCCGCCGCCGCCTCTCCCCGCAAGCGTCACGCGCTCCGGACTGTTCGAGGGGCTGCCGCGGCGCTATGACCGCACCGGGGCGGCGATGAGCTTCGGGCAGGACCCGCGCTGGCGCGCGGCGATGGTGGACGCCGTCGGCCCGCAGCCCGGGCAGCGGATCCTCGACGTGGCCACCGGCACGGGGATGGTGGCCAGGGCGCTCGCGCAGCGGGGAGCCGACGTGACCGCCCTGGACCAGTCAGAGGCGATGCTCGCGGTGGCGCGCGCCCGCAACCACCCGGGCGTGACGTTCCTGCAGGGCGAGGCCGAGCGCCTGCCCTTTCGCGGACGCCGCCTTCGACGCCCTCACCTTCACCTACCTGCTGCGCTACGTCGACGATCCGGCGGCGACGCTCGCCGAGCTCGCCCGCGTGGTCAAGCCCGGCGGGCGCATCGGGATGGTGGAGTTCGGGGTCCCGGACAACCCTGTGCTCTGCGGCGGCTGTGGCGCGTCCACACCCGCGTCGGCCTGCCGCTCATGGGCCGCGTGGTCTCGCACCGCGTGGTATGAGGTGGGCCGCTTCCTGGGCCCGAACATCGAGCAGTTCCACGCCGCGCATCCCGACCTGGTGCAGCTGTGGCGCGCCGCCGGGATCGCCGGCGTCACACAGCGCGGCCGATGAGCTTCGGCGCGGGCCTGGTCATGTGGGGGGTCCGACGACGGCCACCGCCCCTGAGCGCGCGCGGCTGCGCGCGGCCGGCCTTCTACGCCCTGGCCCCGGGGGGCTGGCGCGACCTGGTCACGCTGCTGCACCCGCCCTACACCGCGTGGCACCTCAGCTACGTGGCCCTCGGCGCGGCGGCGGCGCCCGACGATCCACGCCAACCGGCTCGGCGCCGCCCTCGTCGCGTTCTTCCTGGCCGTCGGGATCGCCGCCCACGCGCTGGACGAGCTGCACGGACGGCCGCTGCAGACCCGGCTGAGCCGCGAGCACGCTCATCGCCCTGGCCGTCGGTCAGCCTCGCCGGCGCGGTGGCCATCGGCGTCGTCGGGACGCCATCACCGATCTCCGCCTGGCTGGTGCCGCTGGTCGTCCGTCGGCGCGTTCCTGGTGGTCGCCTACAACCTCGAGCTGTTCGGCGGCCGCGTGCACGACGACACGTGGTTCGCGCTGGCCTGGGGCGGCTTCCCCGCCTTCACCGGCTACTTCGTCAACGCGCTCAGGTCCGCCCGGCCGGGTCTGCTGGTGGCGGTCGCGTGCACGCTGCTCAGCGTCGCCCAGCGCCGGCTGAGCACGCCGGCGCGGGAGCTGCGGCGCCGCACCGCGCGACGATCACCGGCACGCAGACTCTCACCACCGGCGAGACGCGCGCAGCTCGACGCCCAGACCGCTCGCCGAGCCGCTCGAGCGCGCGCTCCAGGCCCTGTGGCTCGCGCTGGTCGTCCTGGCCATCGGCCTCGTGGCCGTCCGGCTCTAGCGCCCCCGGCCGATGCCGCCGCGCCAGGGCTCGGGCTCTAGGACGGTGGCGTTGATGATCATCCCCGCGGCGACGGTGTCGTTGGTCGACTCGTCGATGAGGATGAAGCTGCCGGTCGTGCGGTTGCGCGAGTAGGGGTCGACGACGAGCGGCGCGCTGCAGCGCAGGCGCACCCGCCCGATCTCGTTGAGGCCGAGCTGGTCGGCCTTGACGTGCTCGAGCGTGTTGATGTCGATGCGGTGCTCGATCGCCTCGACGATCGCCCGGGCCGAGCGGGTCGTGTGCTTGATCGCGTACTTGCCGCGCGGGGTCAGCGGCTGCTCGCTCATCCAGCAGATGTGGGCCTCGAGCTCACGGGCGGTGGTGGGCTGATCGTCGGCCTCGACGAGCATGTCGCCGCGGGAGACGTCGATCTCGGTGGCGAAGCGCAGCGCCACGCTCATCGTCGGGAACGCCGCCTCGATCTCGCCGTCGTAGGTGTCGATCGCGGCCACGGTCGTCGCGCTGGCCGCTGGGCAGCGACCACGATCTCGGTCCCGGGGCAGATGACGCCCCCGGCCACCTGGCCGGCGTAGCCGCGGTAGTCGTGGTGGCTGTCGCTCATGGGGCGGATCACCCACTGAACGGGGAAGCGGACGTCGTTGAGATTGCGGTCCTGGGCGATGACGACGTGCTCGAGGTGGTAGAGCAGCGGGGCCGCGCCGTACCACTGCATGGCGTGGGAGCGATCGACCACGTTGTCGCCGTGCAGCGCCGAGATCGGGACGAAGGTGATGTCGGGGATCTGGAGGCGCGACGACCAGTCGGTGACCTCCTCCAGGATGTCGTAGAAGACGTCCTCGTCGTAGTTGACGAGGTCCATCTTGTTGACGCAGACGACGAGATGGGGGATCCGCAGCAGCGAGGCGATGTAGATGTGGCGCCGCGTCTGCTCCGACACGCCCTTGCGCGCGTCGACGAGCACGATCGACACGTCCGCGGTGGAGGCGCCGGTGACCATGTTGCGCGTGTACTGCTCGTGGCCGGGGGTGTCGGCGATGATGAACTTGCGCCGCGGCGTGGCGAAGTAGCGGTAGGCGACGTCGATGGTGATGCCCTGCTCGCGCTCGGCGCGCAGGCCGTCGGTGAGCAGCGCGAGGTTGAGGTAGCCGTCGCCGCGGCGCTCGGAGGTCTGCACCACGTGCTCCATCTGATCCTCGAAGATCGACTTGGAGTCGTGCAGCAGGCGCCCGATGAGCGTGGACTTGCCGTCGTCGACCGAGCCGGCGGTGGCGATCCGCAGCAGCTCGGAGTTGCGCCGGCGTATCGCGTACTCGTTCTGCGTCGCTGCCGGAGCGGAGCCGTTCTCGTGCATCTCAGAAATAGCCTTCACGCTTGCGATCCTCCATCGCCGCTTCGGTGACGCGGTCGTCGGCGCGGGTCTCGCCCCGCTCGGTGATCCGGGTGGCGGCGATCTCGGCCACCACCTCCTCGAGCGTGACGGCCTTCGAGCGCACCGCGCCGGTGCAGGTCATGTCGCCGACGGTGCGGTAGCGCACCGACTCAGGGAACGGCTCCTCGCCGTCCATGAGCTCGATGAACTCGTTGTGGGCGTAGAGCATCCCGTCGCGCGCGAACACCTCGCGCTCGTGGGCAGAAGTAGATCGACGGGATCTCGAGCTCCTCGACGCCGATGTACTGCCAGACGTCGAGCTCGGTCCAGTTGGAGATGGGGAACACGCGGACGTGCTCGCCCTTGCGGATGTTGCCGTTGTAGAGCGACCACAGCTCGGGCCGCTGGCGCTTGGGATCCCACTGGCCGAAGTCGTCGCGGAAGCAGAACACGC
Organism: uncultured Actinomycetota bacterium; assembly: GCA_963830945.1. GTDB lineage: Bacteria > Actinomycetota > Thermoleophilia > Solirubrobacterales > Solirubrobacteraceae > Palsa-465. The sequence goes on from CAWHOH010000011.1 coordinate 69,830, forward strand.
GCTCCTTGGCGCGGGCGCGCTCCTCGTCGCGGCGGGCGCCGCCGAAGGCCGCGTCGAAGCCGTGCTCCTCGATGGCGTCGAGCAGGGTCGTGGTCTGGAGGCGGTTGCGCGAGGCGCGCGGTCCGGTCTCCTCGGTGACGCGCCCCTTGTCGATCGAGTCCTGGACGGAGGCGACGATCAGCCGCTCGCCGATGTCCGAGACGATGCGGTCACGGAACTTGATGACCTCCGGGAAGTTGTGCCCGGTGTCGACGTGCATGATCGGGAACGGGAACTTGCCGGGGCGGAAGGCCTTCTCGGCCAGCCGCAGCAGCACGATCGAGTCCTTGCCGCCGCTGAACAGCAGCACGGGGCGCTCGAACTCGGCGGCCACCTCACGGAAGATGTGGATGGACTCGGCCTCGAGGGTCTCGAGGTGGGACAGCTCATAGTGGACTGGGTTCATCAGCGGGCAGGCTGGTAGGTGGTTGAGTTACGGGGTGGGATCCAGCTGGGGTGGTGGGGTGGGAGGTGAGCCCCCACGTATCTGGAGCGGTGCGGTGGGCGGGGAGCTGACATGGGGTCTACACCACGTGGATCCCGCACTCGGTCTTGTCGGTGCCGGCCCAGCGGCCGTCGCGGCCCGCGCCGGGCTGGGTGCACGGGGCGCAGCCGATGGAGGCGTAGCCCTGGTCGTGCAGCGGGTGGTAGGGCAGGTCGTGCTTGAAGATGTAGGTCCAGATGTCCTTCTCGGTCCAGTCGGCGAGCGGGTTCAGCTTCCAGATGCCGCGCCGCTCGTCCTGCTCGAGCTTGGGCGCGGCCGCGCGCGTGGGCGCCTGCTCGCGCCGGATGCCGGTGATCCAGGCGTCGACGTCCTCCAGCGCGGCCTCCAGCCCCGCCACCTTGGCGGCGCTGCAGCAGTTCTGCACCGTCCACGGCTCGCCGGGGCTGCGCGCGTCCATGACCCGGATGGCGACCTGCGGGTAGCGATCCTCGAACTGCTTCCACGTCGCCAGCGTCTCGGGGAAGAGCACGCCGGTGTCGATCGTGAACGCCTGCAGCCGGCCGTGCCCACCCTCGAGCTCGGAGAGCATGTGGAACAGCACCGACTCCTCCTTCTGGAAGGAGCAGGCGAGCGTCAGCCGCGGGTGGAAGCGCTCGACGCCGTAGGCCAGCACCTCCTGAGCGGTCGCGCCCTCGAGATCGGGGACGGTGGCGCTCAAACCGCGCACTCCCCCTCGCCGCGGATGACCTGGAACGGGACCTCGCGGTTGTAGTCGATGAAGTAGTTCATGTTCTCGAGGTTGAATTCGATCGGCATCGTCAGATCCTTCACGCGGCCCTCGAACTCCGAGACGCCGACGCGGTCCACGAATGCGGGGAACAGCTCGCCTTCCTGACGATCGGACTCATAGAAGCGTACCCAGCGCTCGACGGCCTCGGGAACACGCTTGGCGGGCAGGCGCGCCTTGAGCCGCTGGCCGTAGCGCACCTCACCGCCCTCGTACTTACCCCCGATGTGCGGGATGTAGGCGGGAACGGTCTTGTCGCCGACCTTGATCGAGGCGCCGTAGAAGCCGATGTCGGCGATGTGGTGCTGGCCGCAGCCGTTGGGGCAACCGCTGTTCTTGATGTGGATGCGGCGGGTGAGCGGGTCGTCGATCGCCATCTGGCCGATGCGCTCCTGGATCGCGCCGTTGAGGCCCATCGAGCTGGTGATGCCCAGCTTGCAGGAGTCGGTCCCGGGGCAGCTCACTCCGTCGGAGATCTCGTCGGCGCCGGCCTCGCCCAGGTCCAGCTTCTCCAGCGCCTGCCAGACCTCGTAGACCGACTCGTCGCGCACCCAGCGCAGCACCAGGTTCTGGTGCACGGTGGTGCGGGCAAAGCCGCCGGAGTAGCTGCGCATGATCTCGCCCAGCCCGCGCAGCTGCTCGGGGGTGAGGTCGCCGCGGACGACCTTGACCTCGACGGTGGAGAACCCGTCCTGGCGCTGGGCCTGGACGTTTGAGTCCACGAAGCGGTCGAACTGGCGGCGGTCGCCGTTGGCCGAGGCGTACTGGGACGCCGGATCCGGCGCGTTGGCCTGCTCGTCGACGTCGTAGAAGATCTCGTCGGTGGAGAAGTCGCGCTCGGCGACCCACTCGCCCTCGAGCTCCTCCTCGACCATGTCGCGGAAGGCGTCGATGCCGATCTTGTCGATCAGCACCTTGATGCGGGCGCGGGCGCGGTTGACGCGCAGGAAGTCCTGGCGGTCGAAGATCCGCATGCAGGCCTCGGTGACCTTGAGGTAGTCGCCGTTGTCGAGCTCGACGAACTCGTAGAGCACGGGCGCCAGGCGGGGCATGATCGAGGTGCCGCCGCCGACGCGCACCTCGACGCCGCGCACGCCGTCGCGCTCGCGCGGGGTGAAGGCCATGTCGTGGATCTGGGTGATGGCGTTGTCCTCGTCGGTCGCCGTGAACGCCGTCTTGACCTTGCGCGGCATCGACTGGGTCGTCGGGTGGCGCACGAAGTAGCGGACGTAGGCCCCGGCGTACGGGGTGATGTCGAAGAGCTCGCCCTCGAGCGTGCCCGCGCGGGGGTCGCCGGTGACGTTGCGCATCGTGTTGCCGCAACCCTCGCGCGAGGAGAGGCCGGCGTCGCCGAGCTCCCGGATGAGCTTCGCCGCGTCGGGCAGCGGCACGTGGTGCATCTGGATGTTCTGGCGCGTGGTGATGTGCCCCTTGCGCAGCGGCACGTACTTGTCGATGCCGTCGGCGAAGGCGTCGAGCTGCTCGGGCGTGATCCCGCCCAGCGGCAGCTTGACGCGCACCATCTGGACGTCGGCCTGGCGCTGCCCGTAGATGCCCTGCTTGAGGCGGAACTTGATGAAGTCGTCTTCCTGGAGGTCGCCCTTGAGGAAGCGGGTGGACTCGGTGTCGAAGTCGTCGAACTCCCGCTCGAGGATCGGAATCACGTGACCTGGGACGTTCTCCACCACCTCCGGGTTCTCCAGCGAGCCGGTGCGAGGTGCCTTCGTGTGGATGGATGCTGGCTCCATGGGGTCCTTCCGGGTTGGGAACGGTCGCGTGCCGGAAAAGGGCTCGCACATAAACTACCAAAACCCGATCTGGATCCACCCATTTCCCCTCCGAGCAGGGGAAGCGTCGGCTCGATCAGCGCACGGAGAAGGCGGTGCCGAACGAGAACGCGTCGGTCACCGTGACCGTCAGGCCCTGCAGGACGACGGAGCCACGGTGCTTGCCAGGTTTTGCCCTTGGTCTTGATCAGCGTGATCGCGGGCACGGTGACGCGCAGCGACGCGGTCCGCACCGCGGGGCTGCGCAGCGTGATGACGAGGTCGCCCGCCGCGCAGCCGGGCGGCGCTCTTGAGTCGATGGCCCGTGCCGTTGCGCACGGTGATCCCGCGCGAGAGGTCACGGGCCCGCGTGGCGAAGCGGACCTGGCGGGTCGGGGCGACCACGATCGACTGGATCGGCGGCGCGTTGGTCCCCGCGCCCACCCTGAGCGACAGCGACGGGCGGCCCTTGGCGTTGACGCTGAGCCCGCCGCTGATCGTCGGCCGGCCGGCGATATTCCAAGTGATGGCCATCTGCGCGGTGGAGCCCGACGTGTCGGTGACGACGATCGTGGTGCCGGGCTTGCCCGCGCGGGTGGGGTTGCCGGTGATGAGGCCGGTGGCGCCGGCCAGCGACAGGCCGGCGGGCAGGCCGGTGGCGTGGTAGGTGAGGGCCTGGCCGGCGCTGTCTGTGGCGTGCAGCTGGAGCCGGACGGCCTGGCCGACGCGGGCGCTCTGCGCGGCCGGGCGGGTGAGGGTGACGACCGGGGCGGGCGCCGGAGTGGGCGGGGGGGCCGGCGGTGCGGGCGGCGTCCAGGTGGAGCCGCAGAGCGCGGCGGCCACCGCTCCACCCTTGGGCGAGCCCAGGCCCGAGGCCATGTCATAGCCGGCGCCTGGCGCTGAAGCCGCTGAGGCCGCCGTAGGAGTTGTTGCCGGCGGTGACGTCGTTGAAGTACGTGGCGTAGCTGCTGCGCGCGGCCTGGTAAAGGGCTGGATTGGCGAAGCCGACGCTCTTGCCGGTGCACGCCACCGAGGCGTTGGCGAGCGCGGCGAGCGCGGCCCAGGTCGGCGCGGCGGCGCTGGTGCCGCCGAAGATCGACCAGTGCCGGTTGTAGTAGATGCTGTAGCCCGTGACGATGTCGGCGTTGGCCGAGACGTCGGGAACCTCGCGGCACGAGGTGCCTGAGCCGGTGCACGCGACCCCGGACTGTGCGACGGCGACCCCCGACTGGTAGCTGGGCATCCCCCACAGGACCGAGACGCCGCCGCCGCCCGCGCCCGACGCCGTCCCGCTCCCGGTGTTCCAGGTGCTGTTCCAGACGGTCTCAGACGGTGGGGGACCGAGCGCGGGCAACGAGGTCCCACCGACGCCAGTGACGTAGGGCTGGCTGGCGGGATCATCGACCGAGGCGCTGGTCGAGTGGCTGCCGCTGGTGCAGTCCTTGACGCCGTGGTCGCCCGAGGCGGCGAAGATCGTCTGGCCCTGGACGGCGGCCTCCTGGAAGAGGGTGTTCTCCGTGGACGCGCCCGAGCCCTCCTGCGGCTCGCACAACCCCCACGAGGTGGAGATGACCTTGGCGCGGTTCTGGCTGACGATCGCCCGGTAGGTGTCGATAGCGCCGGCACCGGTGTTCTTGCCCGAGTAGACGAGGATCGAGGTGTTGGGCACCAGCCCGATCACATCTTCGATGTCCAGGGCCGCCTCGCCCTGGCCCGCGCCGGTGCCCGGGCCGCCGTCGACCGTGATGTTGGTGACCGGCGTCGCGGTCGCGTAACAGGCCTGGTAGGCGGCGATGTCAGACGCCGAGTAGGGCTCGAGCTCGAATACCGCGACCGTGGTCCCGCTGCCACCGTCGCCGGCGGCGTAGAGGTCGGAGAGGCCGTAGGCGGCGGCGATCTGGCCCGCCGTGTAGCCGCCGCTGCTGGCGCCGGCGGTGCAGGGCTGACCCTCACCGGGGGCGGTCGTGGCGGCGGCGTGGGGCTCAGACCGGGCGCGGCGCGCCTTCGCGAGCCCCGCGGGGTGTGGGACCTGTAGCGAGTCGAGCCCGATCACGCTCTGCACGAGCCCGGAGACCGATGCGGGCAGCGCCGGCGCGGCGGTGTTGGCAAACGCGGTGCGCCCGCCGGCGATCTGGTAGCGCGTGAACGAAGTGGCAAACGCGGTCGACATCGTGGCGGCCGATGCGGTGACGTCGAACGACAGGCCGTTGGCGGCCACCGGGCCCGGGTGCAGGCCCACGGCCTCAAGCGCGGCCCGCACGCTGGCCGCCGCGGGGAGGCCGGGGGCGAAGCGCTGGGCGAACTGCGCGACGCTCAGATACCGGTGATACACCGACGAGCCCGGTGTCGAGACGGCCTGGGCATAGCGGGCCAGCGCCGCCGGATCCCGCGGCTGGAGGGCCACGGTGGCGTCGATCACCGAGGAACGGGACAGCGTTCCGCGCGCGGTCGCGCCCGCCGGGACGACAGGGGCGCGCCCGATGCGCATCACCGCGCCGAGCGAGCCGCCGCCCAGGGGAGCGGCCGAGGCAGCGGCGGCAAGGCCCCCCAGCAGCAGCAGAACCGCCGCGAGAAGCGCGGCGGTGAGGCGGTGGGTGGCTGGGGTGTACAGGCTCAGATCCACGGCGGGAGTAGCTCCGGCTGGCGAGCCACTCCCTCACGCAGGGCCGCCTGTTGCCAGGGGTTGCGCCGTTCGTGCGAGGGCGCGGACCGCGGCGCGGTCTCACGCATGAACCGTTCGAGAGCAGCCACGACCGCGGCGGCCTCCTCGTCGGAGGCGCCCGGGGCGACGATCGAGAGCTTCGGACGTCGGTTCATCGCGTTACCAAAGGTATCGTCAGCCTGGCTTGTCACCTTTACCGGTTCTTGACTACCCCACAATTCTGACTGCCGTCCCACCGTCGGACGCGATTGCGCGGGTTCGCGAGGCGTTTCTGCGCTTTCACGCAGGAGATTGGTCGATGCCGGCCAAGATCTACCTGCAGAGTCCTCCATTTGGAGACTTCCGGGCGATGCCGGCGCGGGGCGGTGGCGTCGCCCTGATCAAGTGGATCACCTCGTTCCCGGGCAACCCGGCCCGCGGCCTGCCGACGGTGATGGGAGTCATCTGTCTCTCGGACGCCGAGACCGGCGCGCCGCTGATGCTGCTCGACGCGCGGGCGGTGACCGCCCTGCGCACTGGCGCGGTGGCGGCCGTGGCGACCCAGGCGCTGGCAGCCAAGGACGCCACGACCGTGGGCATCATCGGCTGCGGATTGCATGGCGCGTGGACCGCGCGCTGCCTGGTCGCCGCGGGCTACACCGCCGGGGTGTGTGCGGATCCCCGGGAGGACGTGGCCGCCGCACTGGCCGACGAGCTGGGCTGGTCGGTCGGCTCCCGGGAGGACGCGGTGCGCTGCGACATCGTCTGCTGCATCACGCCGGGTTCGCAGGTGGTCATCGGGGCCAGCGACCTGCGCGCCGGGATGCATCTCAACATGCTCGGCGCCGACGGCCCGGGCAAGGCGGAGGCGTCCATCGGCGCGGTGGCCTCCTGCATCCTGTTCTGCGACGAATGGCACCAGGCGTCTCACGGCGGTGAGCTGACCGGCGCCATCGCGGGAGGGCTGGTGGCGCGCGAGCAGGTGACTGAGCTGGGCGACGTGCTCGCCGGCGAGGCGCCGGGACGGCCGGGAGCGGCGGCGGTGACGCTGTTTGACTCGACCGGGCTGGCCATCCAGGACCTGGCCGTGGCGCGGGCCGCCTACGACGCGTGGCAGGCCGGGACGGTGCCGGCCCAGGAGATCACGCTGTAGACGGCGGCGGCGGTCCGGCGGCGCGCCGCCACGGGTCGCCGACGCGTTACAGCGGGATGTTGCCGTGCTTGCGGCGCGGACCTGGCTCGCGCTTGGTCTGCAGCGTCTCGAGCGCTGTGATGACCTTGGGGCGGGTCTCGTGGGGGACGATCACGTCGTCGAGATAGCCCCGCTCCGCCGCCACGTAGGGGTTGGCGAAGTGGGCCTTGTAGTCCTCGATCAGCTTCTGGCGGCGCGAGTCTGGGGTGGGCGAGCCGGAGAGGTCGCGGCGGTAGATGATGTTGACCGCGCCCTCGGGGCCCATCACAGCCACCTCGGCCGTCGGCCAGGCGAAGTTGAAGTCGGCCGCGAGGTGCTTGGAGCCCATGACGTCGTAGGCACCGCCGTAGGCCTTGCGCGTGATGATCGTGATCTTGGGGACGGTCGCCTCCGCGTAGGCGTAGAGCAGCTTGGCGCCGTGGCGGATGATCCCTCCCCACTCCTGCGTGGTGCCCGGGAGGAAGCCCGGGACGTCGCAGAAGGTGAGGATGGGGATGTTGAACGCGTCGCAGGTGCGGATGAAGCGCGCCCCCTTCTCCGAGGACTCGATGTCGAGCACGCCGGCGAGCTGGGACGGCTGGTTGCCGACGACCCCGATCGAGTGGCCGTCGAGCCGGGCGAAGCCGCACACGAGGTTGCGCGCGTAGTGCTCGTGGACCTCGAAGAACTCGCCGTCGTCGACGATCCGATGGATGACGTCGCGCATGTCATACGGCTTGTTGGGGTTGTCCGGGACGATCGAGTCCAGCTCCGGGTCCTCGCGCAGCGGATCGTCGGTGGGGATCACCCGCGGCGGGGTGTCCAGGTTGTTCTGGGGCAGGAAGCTGAGCAGGTAGCGGGCGTCCTCGAGGCACGCCTCCTCGTCCTCGGAGGCGAAGTGGGCCACCCCGGACTTCGAGTTGTGCGACATCGCGCCGCCCAGCTCCTCGAACCCGACCTCCTCGCCGGTGACCGTCTTGATCACCTCGGGGCCGGTGATGAACATGTGGGAGGTCTCCTTGACCATGAAGATGAAGTCCGTGATCGCGGGCGAGTAGACCGCCCCGCCGGCGCACGGCCCCATGACCAGCGAGATCTGGGGGATGACACCGCTGCAGCGGACGTTGCGCAGGAACACGTCGCCGTAGGCGCCGAGCGAGACCACGCCCTCCTGGATGCGGGCGCCACCGGAGTCGTTGATCCCGATCACCGGGCACCCGATCTTGGCCGCCAGATCCATGATCTTGCACATCTTCTCGGCCATGACCTCGCCCAGCGAGCCGCCGAACACGGTGAAGTCCTGGCTGAACACGCACACGCGGCGCCCGTCGATCGTGCCGTGGCCGGTGACGACGGCGTCGCCGTAGGGCCGGTTGCGCTGCATGTCGAAGTCGAGCGTGCGGTGGCGCACGAACACGTCGAGCTCCTGGAAGGACCCCGGGTCCAGCAGTTTGGCGATCCGCTCGCGGGCGGTGAGCTTGCCCTTCTCGTGCTGCTTGTCGACCGCCGCCTGCCCGGCGTTGTGGATCGCGTGCTCCCGCAGCCCCTCGAGCTGGGCCAGCTTTTCCTCGTACGTCTCAGGAGCCTTGTCTCGCATCATGGCGGGCGAGTCTACGGCGGGAGCGCGCCGAAGGCCACGGTGGGCCCGCCCGGTCGCGGTCAGGCGCGCGAGTAGGGGCGGTGGTGGGCCATGCCCAGGCTGTCGAGGGCGGCGACGAGTGCCTCCTCGCCCGTGGGCCGGGGCTCGGGCTCGACGGCCACGGGTTCGGGCTCGACGGCCACGGGCTCGGGCTCGGGCTCGGGCTCTGCCGGCGCCTCGGCGACGGGCTCTGGCTCGAGCTCGGCGGCCGCGGGTTCGGGCTCGGGCTCGGGCTCGATGGCCACGGGTTCGAGCTCCTCGGCCAGGACGGGCTCGAGCTCGGTCTCCTCCTCGTCGGGCGCGCCCACGGGGACCGGCTTGCGCCGGAAGGCGAGGCGGAAGCGGGCGAACATCCCTGCGCGAGGCACGGGCTGGATCGCGAGCTGCTCGGGCTCGGGCTCGATGGCCTCGGGCTCGGGTTCCTCGACGAGCGCGGGCTCGGCGGACACGGACACGGGCTCGGGCTCCGCCACGGGCTCAGGCTCCGGCTCGGCGGCCACGGGCTCGGGCTCGGGCTCCGCCACGGGCTCAGGCTCCGGCTCGGCCGGCCGCGCCTCCTCCTTGACCGTCAGGGTGACGCGGGTCCCCCATCCCGCGGTCTCGAGCTTCACCGTGCCGCTGGCGGCGGCGCCCTCCCAGGCAACGGCGATCTCAGGCTCGAGCTTGGTGATGCGGATCTCGCCGAACGCTCCCAGATGCCGGGCCAGCGAGGCCGCGTCGCTGCATTCCGCCCACAGCTCGGGCGCCGACTTGACGAGCGTTCGGCTGCTCTGGTGCTCAGTCATGACACCGGGTTTCGCGCGGGCCCACGCGACTCCTCCCGCCGTCGCGAGGCTTGCACGACCCCTGCTCAGGATCGCCGGGACCGGGCGACCAGTCCGTCCAGGAAGGCGTCGATGGCGAAGCGAAACCGGGTGTCGCCGTCGCCGGTGGTCAGCTCGGTCGCGCAGCGCGTGAGGTGCGGGTAGCGGTCCGGAGGGAGGGTGTTGAAGAAGGCCGCGAGCTCCTCGCCGACGGCGTCGGATTCGTCGCCGCGCTCCTGGTAGGTCGCCGTCTCCACCGCCAGCGATGTCGTGATCAGGGGCAGGATGTCGCACGCCCACGCCGCGTCCTGCGCGGTGATTCCGCCCGCCAGCAGCAACGCGAGCATATTGTCCGCGGCGCGGAGCGAGTTCTCCCCGGTGGGGATGTTGGCGATCGCCACCCGGGCGATACCGCGGTGGGCCTCCATCACCCGTAGGAACTCCCCGACGAGACGGTGGAGCTGCTCGCGCCACCGGGCCGGGTCGGGCTCCTCGAGCTCCACCAGCCCCCCGATGCGGTCCAGCATCGCGTTGAGCAGCTCATGCCGGTTGCGGATGTAGACGTACAGCGAGGCCGGACCGGTGTCGAGCTCGGTGGCCAGCCGGCGCATCGTCACCGCCTCCAGCCCCTCCTCGCGCAGGATCCGCATGGCCGTATCGAGGATCAGGTCCTCGCCCAGGGGCACCTTGGCGGGGCGGTCACGGGTGCTGCGCGGACGCGGCGGCGATTCCACCTCAAGAAGTCTAGCTCTTGACCGATCATTGTTCGTGACGTACAGTGTTCGTTACGAACAATATTCGGCACGAACACTGTTCAGGAGCCGGACCCGACTTCAAGCGAGAGGCACCGCATGTCCACCACATCCATTTCGCCTGACGTGACCGAGCACGCCCCACCCATCGCCGACGACGCGCCCGGCGCAGACGGCCTCTACGTCGCCCGCTGGCTCGTCCTCGCCATCGTCCTGTGCGCCGAGGTCATGGACCTGATCGACGCGACGATCGTCAACGTCGCCGGCCCGTCGATCCGCCGCGACCTCGGCGGTGGCGCCACGACGCTGCAGTGGCTGGGTGCGGCCTACACCCTCAGCTTCGCGGTGCTGCTGGTCACCGGCGCGCGGCTGGGCGACATATTCGGCCGCCGCCGCCTGTTCCTGGTCGGCTCGTTCGGCTTCACGCTGATGTCGGCCCTCTGCGCCGTGGCGCCGTCCGCGGAGCTCCTGATCGTGACCAGGGCGCTGCAGGGCGGCTTCGGCGCGCTGCTCATCCCGCAGGGCTTCGGCCTGCTCAAGGAGGTCTTTCCCAAGGAGGAGGAGGGCAAGGTGTTCGCCAGCTTCGGGCCCGTCATGGGCCTCTCGGCGATCGCCGCGCCGATCCTGGCCGGCGTCCTCATCGACGCCGACATCCTCAACACCGGCTGGCGGATGGTGTTCCTCGTCAACCTCCCGATCGGCGTCGTCGCCTTCGTCGGAGCGCTGCGCTATCTGCCCCCCGGCGCCGCCAAGCCCGGCACGCGGCTGGACCTCGTCGGCATGACCCTGGTGGGCCTGGCCTCGGTGGCGATCATCTACCCGCTCATCCAGGGCCGGGCTGAGGGGTGGCCGGCGTGGATCTTCGCCGTGCTCGCCGCGGGCATCGTGCTCCTCGTCGCCTTCGTGGCCTACGAGCGCCGGCGCCGGGATGCGCCGCTGATCGAGGTCAGCCTCCTACGCAACCGCACCTACATGGATGGCATCGTCGTGGCGCTCGGGTTCTTCGCCGTGTTCGCCGGCCTGATCCTCATCGTGTCGCTGTTCTGCCAGGTCGGCCAGGGCTTCTCACCGGTCCACGCCGGACTGACCCTGGTGCCGATGACCGCGGGCATGGTCGTGTCCATGGTGATCTCGTTCGCGCTGGTGGCCGAGCTGGGCCGCCACCTGCTGCACCTCGGCATCGCGCTCTCGGGCGCCGGCGCGGTCGTCCTGGCCCTGACGGTGTCGGGCGCGACGGGTGCGAGCACGTGGGCGCTGACGCCGGCCCTGCTGCTCATGGGGCTGGGCGCCGGGTTCGTGTTCGGCCAGCTGTTCGACATCATCCTGGCCGGGGTCGCCATGGAGGAGGTCGGCTCGGCCTCCGGCCTGCTCAACGCCATCCAGCAGCTCGCCAGCGCGCTCGGCGTCGCGGTCCTGGGCACGGTGTTCTTCTCGCGGCTGACCGCCGGGCACGTGCCGACCAACGCGCTGGAGATCACCGCCTGGGTGACGCTGATCCCGCTGGCGCTGACGTTCGCCCTCGCGTTCAAGCTGCCGATGCAGGCCCGCGAGGAGGCCGGCCACTAGCTGGTTGGGTCCGCGGCGGCTCACTGCGCGGGCGCGCGCGAGACCCCGGCGGAACGTCAACTGCGGCTGAGCAAGGGTGACTGCGGCGTGACTGGCGAGCCTGTGAGAGGACCGTCCTACCACAGACACCGCCAATCGCCCGACGCAGCCTCTCCACTGGGCAGGTCGTGGGAGATCCTCCCTCTCCCACGATGAATATCTCCCAGGCCCACCCCAGTCGGCGCCAAGTCTCAGAGGCGATACCTCGCACAGGGCCCCACGCCCGCGTCTCGCGGCCGCCGCCAACCCCACCCCCCTCCCCAGTCAAAGCCGTTGACGCACGCCCGCGCCACAGCCACATGTGACCCCTCCCACCAGCCCCAGCCTCAGGCGACCCGCCGGGGGTGGCGTACGCCCGAGGTGGCGACCGCCGGGCGTGGCGACCGCCTGAGGTGGCGACCGCCTGAGGTGGCGGCCGCCTCGGGTGGCGGCCGCCTGAGGTGGTGGCCGCCGCCACTAGTAGCCCGCGGGCACGGCCAGCAGGCCGCGGGCCGCTACGCGGGCTCGACCACCTCGACGACGCCGGGCTCGGCGTCCAACAGCGCGACCGTCGCCCTCGCTGCCTCGTCCACTCCGACGCGCGGCGGGGGCGGCGGCGTGTCGGGGTCGGGGTAGTAGGTGCCCGGACCGTAGAGCTGGCCGTAGCGGATGATCACGCCCCCGGCGTCGAGCACCGTCCGCTCGAAGCCCTTGTTGTGCTCGCCGCGCTCGCCCGGGAGATCCCAGGCGATGCTCTGGGCCAGGAAGCGCGCACCGGGGACCCCCGCCACCGCGGCCGCCGCCAGGAGGTTGCGGGTGCCCTCGCGGCGGATCCGGTCGTTGCGTTCGCCGTAGTCCTCGATCTGGGACGCATCATCGGGCAGGTCGGTGAGCTGGTGCATGACCAGGTCGGGGGCGAACGCCGTGACCGCGGCCCGCAGCGCGTCGGCGTCGAAGACGTCGCACACGACCGGCTCTGCCCCGGCCTGGGCCAGCGCGTCGGCCTTTGACGGGCTGCGGGTCATCCCCGCGACGGCGTGACCGTCGGCGATGAGGAGCGGCAGTAGCCGCACCCCGATCACCCCGCTGGCACCGGCCAGGAAGATGCGCATGGCCTCAGGCTCCGGCGTGGGTGGCCATGAGGAAGACCGTGACCACCACGATGAGCGCCATCGCGTTGCCGGCCAACGAGAACCGCCGCAGAGCGGCCGTGTACTCGGAGCTCCAGGTGGCGCTCGTGCGCTGGCCGCCGGCAGGCATCGCCGTCGCGGCCAGGTCGCGCTCGGCGAGCTCGGCCAAGTGTGCCGCCGGCCGGATGATGAACGAGCCCTCCAGCGCGCCGAGGACGATCGCGGCGATGATGCCCCAGCCGACGTAGAAGTTGCTCCATTGGTGCTCGTCGGAAGCCAGGTAGATCCCCGCCAGGAGAACGACGAGCAGGCCGGGGTTGACGAGGTAGCGCCCGACGCGCTGGCGCGCGCGCAAGAGCCACGGGATCATTGCGGGATCGGTCCGCGCGGCGCCGGCGAACAACACCGGAAAGGCGAACACCGAGCCGAAGCCGACGATCACGCCCAGGATATGAACGGCCAAGATGAAGTCCGGCAAGGCGACGGCCCCGACGAGCATGATCAGTAGTTGGGCTTGTAGTCGCCGAACACGTCGCGCATCGCGCCGCACACCTCGCCGATCGAGCAGCGGTCCTTCAGCGCCTCGCGCAGCACCGGGAGCATGTTGTCGGTCCCGCGGGCGCACTCGCGGACCTCGTTCAGGCGCTGCTCCACCACCGCCGCGTCGCGGTTTTCCTTGAATGCCGCCAGGCGTGCGACCTGCTCGCGTTCTGACTCCGGGTCAACCCGCAGGATGTCGGGCACCTCCGGCGTGTCCTCGACGAACTTGTTGACGCCGACGACGATGTCCTGCTGGGTGCGGTAGCGCTCGTGGTACCCGAAGGCTGACTCCTCGATCTCGTTCTTGATGAAGTCGATGGCCTGCACCGAGCCGCCCAGCTCGTCGACCTTGTCGATGAGCTCCTGGGCGCGGCGCTCGATCTCGTCGGTGAGCGCCTCGACGAAGTAGGAGCCGGCGAACGGGTCGACGGTGTCGGCGGCGCCCGACTCGTAGCCGATGATCTGCTGCGTGCGCAGGGCGATCTTGGCCGCGCGCTCGGTGGGCAGGGCCAGCGCCTCGTCAAAGCCGTTGGTGTGCAGGGACTGGGTGCCGCCGCAGACCGCGGCAAAGCCCTGCAGGGCGACGCGCACGATGTTGTTCTCCGGCTGCTGGGCGGTGAGGGTCACGCCGCCGGTCTGGGTGTGGAAGCGCAGCCGCCAGGAGCGCTCGTCCTGGGCGCCGAAGCGCTCGCGCATGATCTCGGCCCACATGCGCCGGGCGGCGCGGAACTTGGCCACTTCCTGGAAGACGTTGTTGTGGCCGTTGAAGAAGAAGGCCAGCCGGGGGGCGAAGCGGTCGATCTCCAGCCCCGCGTCGAGCGCCGCCTGGACGTAAGCGATGCCGTTGGCCAGCGTGAAGGCCACCTCCTGGACCGCCGAGCACCCCTTCTCGCGGAAGTGATAGCCGCTGATCGACACCGTGTTCCACTTGGGCACCCGCTCGTTGCAGTAGGCGAACAGGTCCGTGGTCAGCCGGATCGCGCCATCGGGCGGGTAGATGAAGTTCCCGCGGGCGATGTACTCCTTGAGGATGTCGTTCTGCGTGGTCCCCCGCAGCTGCTCCGAGGTCACGCCCTGCTCGGCGCCGACGAGCTCGTAGAGCAGCAGCAGCACGCTGGCGGGGGCGTTGATCGTCATCGAGGTCGAGACCTCATCCAGCGGGATCTGGTCAAACGCCGTGCGCATGTCGTCGATCGTGTCGATGGCCACGCCGGTGCGGCCCACCTCGCCCAGGCAGCGCGGGTCGTCGGAGTCCAGGCCGAGCTGCGTGGGCAGATCGAAGGCCATGCTCAGGCCGGTCGAGCCGTGCTGGAGCAGGTAGCGGTAGCGCTGGTTGGACTCCTTGGCCGAGGCATAGCCCGCGTACTGGCGCATCGTCCACAGCTGCTTGCGATACATCTCGCCGTGAATGCCGCGCGTGTAGGGGTACTCGCCGGGCTGCCCGAGGCGTTTGTCGAGGTCGGACGAGACGTCGCGCTCGTCATACAGCGCGTTGATCTCGATCCCCGAGTCCGTGAAGTGGCGCGGGTCCTCGGGACCGACGAGGGGGGCGATCGTGCGGTGATCGTCGGCGGTGGCCATCGCCCCCGGAGGTTACCCGGACGGGTCGGCCGCGGCCCCGTCGCGAGAGGCACGAGACAACCCGCTCGACGCTCGCCGGCGGCTTCTCAAGCACAACGCGCTCGCGGTCGATACCCGAGCATGCCTCTGCGCAGGTTTTACACCGCAATTGGGAGGATTGGGCTCCTCGGGCGTTTCACGCTGCTCAGCCTCGCGGCAACCATCGCCCTGGGGGTGGCGCTCGGAGACCTCGTGTCGCACGAGATCCGGACGCGGGCGCTCCGCAACGCGGCGCAGTCGGCGCAGCTGGTGGCCAGCTTCGGGCTCCAGACCCAGCTCTCCTACACCGACACCCAGCAGGGGCTCAACCCGGAGGTCATCCCGGCGCTGGACCTGCTGTTCCTCAACGGGTACCAGGCCGGGACGCTGGCCCAGGTGGACGTGATCAACATGCATCGGCGCGTCATCTACTCCAACGACCACGCGCTGGTCGGAAGGACGGCGGCACGGGCGAGCGGCCTGACCGCCGCGCTCACGGGGCACACGACGGCTGAGGTGGTACGTGACGGAGCGGGCCACGGCAAGGCCCGCGACCTGATCGAGAGCTTCGTGCCCCTGAGGTTCTCGGCGATCGGAGCGCCGGACGGAGCGTTCGAGGTCTACACCCTGTACGCGCCGGTGGCCGCGAGCATCGCCCACGACACCCACCGCCTCTATCTTGCGCTGGCCGTCGGGCTGTTGCTGTTCTACGCCGGGCTGTTCAGGATCGTGTGGAGCGCATCGCGGCAGCTGCGGCACCAGGCCAGCGAGAACCACCGCCATGCCCGGCACGACCCGCTCACCGGGCTGCCCAACCGGAGAGCCTTCTTCGAGCACGCGGGTGAAGCGCTGCGGGGACAGACGCCGAACGAGCCCTGCGCGGTGATGATCATCGACCTGGACCGTTTCAAAGAGGTCAACGACACCCTCGGGCACCACAGCGGCGACCTGCTCCTGCAGGCGGTGGCGCTGCGGATCCGGGAAGCGGTGCGCGACGGCGACGTCGTCTCCAGACTCGGTGGGGACGAGTTCGCCGTGCTGCTTCGCGCCGCCTCCGAGCAGACCACCCACGATGTGGCGCGGCGCATCGGCGCGGCCCTGGAGCAGCGGTTCAACGTCGGTGGCGCGACCATGGACATCGAGGCCAGCATCGGCATCGCCCTGTCTCCCGACCACGGCGTGGACGTCGACGCCCTCCTGCAGCGCGCTGACCTGGCGATGTACCGCGCCAAGGAGCGACACGACGGCTTCAGCGTCTACACCTCAGAGCTCGATAGCGAGCAGCCGGGGCAGATGTCCTTGCTGGGGGACCTGCGCCATGCCCTGGAGCACGACGAGCTCACGCTGCACTATCAGCCCAAGGCCTCGGTGGCCAGCGGTCAGGTGAGCCACGTGGAGGCGCTCGTGCGCTGGGAGCGGCCCGGACATGGCCTGCAGCCGCCGTCGGAGTTCGTCCCCCTGGCCGAGCGCACCGGCCTGATCAAGCAGCTCAGCGCATGCGTGCTGGACGCCGCGCTCCGCCAGGCGCGGGCCTGGGCCGACGCCGGCCTGGACCTGTCGGTGGCCGTGAACCTGTCCGCGCGCAACCTGCTCGAGGGCGACCTGCCTGAGCTGGTCGCCGGACTGCTGGCACGCCACGAGGTCCCGGCAGCGCGGCTCATCCTCGAGATCACCGAGAGCGCGATCATGTCCGACGAGACCCATTCGTTGGACATCCTGTCGCGGCTCAGCGAGCTCGGGGTGTCGCTCTCGATCGACGACTTCGGGATGGGCTACTCGTCGCTGTCACGGCTGAGGCGCCTGCCCGTGAATGAGATCAAGATCGATCGCTCGTTCGTCGCGCACATGGACCGGGAGCGCGAGGACGCGCTCATCGTGCGATCCACCATCGAGCTCGCTCACAATCTGGGACTGAGCGTCGTCGCCGAGGGCGTGGAGACCGAGACGATCTGGAACCGGCTGGGCGAGCTGGGCTGCGACTACGCGCAGGGATACTTCCTGTGCCGGCCGCTGCCGCCCAGCGAGCTGTCAGGCTGGCTGATCCAGTCCGGAGCGGCCGAGACTGCCACCGCGCGCAGCTGACGGCCGCCCGGGCGCGCCGGCGACCTCAGAGGACCTTCCACAGGAAGGTCTTGGTGCGATCGTGGCGGGGGTTGTTGAGCACCGCCTCGGGCTTGCCGGACTCGACGACGACGCCCTCGTCCATGAACACGACGGTGTCGCCGACCTCGCGGGCAAAGCCGATCTCATGCGTGACCACGATCATCGTCATGCCGTCGTGGGCGAGCTGGCGCATGGCGTCGAGCACGTCGCCCACCAGCTCGGGGTCGAGCGCGGAGGTGGGCTCGTCGAAGAGCATCAGCTTGGGCTCCATGGCCAGCGCGCGGGCGATGGCCACGCGCTGCTGCTGGCCTCCGGAGAGCGCCACCGGGTAGGTGTCGATCTTGTCCGAGAGCCCGACGCGTTGCAGCATCTCGACGCCTCGATCACGCGCCTGCGCGCGCTTGAGGCCCTTGACCTGCACCGGCGCCAGCATGACGTTCTGGACCGCCGTCATGTGAGGGAAGAGGTTGAACGACTGGAAGACCATGCCGATCTCGGAGCGCTTACGGCTGATCTCGTTGTCAGGCAGCTCGTAGAGCTTGCCGCCGGATTCGCGGTAGCCCACCAGCTCGCCGTCGACCGACAGGCGCCCGGAGTTGATCTTCTCCAGGTGGTTGATGCAACGCAGGAAGGTCGACTTGCCCGAGCCCGACGGGCCCAGGAGGCACATGACCTCGCCGCGCCCGACCTCGAGGTTGATGCCCTTGAGCACCTCCAGGCGCCCGAAGCGCTTGTGGACCCCCTCGGCCTTGACCATGGGCTCACTCATTGCGCCACCCCGCGGTTCGAGAAGCTCAGCCAGCGCGCGCGCATCGTCGCCTGCTCGGCGCGGGTGAAGCCCCGGCCATAACGGCGTTCGATGAAGTACTGGCCGACGTAGAGCACGCTGGTCATGATCAGGTACCACGCCACCGCCACCATCAGCAGCGGGATCTGCTTGAAGTTGACCGCGTAGATGAGCTGGACCGAGTAGAGCAGCTCCGCAAAGGCCACAGCGCTGGCCAGCGAGGTGTTCTTGAGCATCGAGATGACCTCGTTGCCCGTCGGGGGCACGATCACCCGGACCGCCTGGGGCAGGACGACCAGACGCATCGTCTGCAGCCGTGACAGGCCGAGGGACTGCGCCGCCTCGGTCTGGCCCTCGCTGACCGAGATGATGCCGGCGCGGACGATCTCGGCCATGTACGCGGCCTCGTTGAGGCTGAGGGCGAGGATGACGCCGACGGTCGGTGAGATGAGGCTGTTGGCATCGGCGTTGATGAGCGCCGGGCCGCCGAAGGGGACGCCGAGCTCGATCCGCTTGTACAGCGCGCCGATGAAGCTCCAGAACAGGATCTGGACGAGCAGCGGGGTGCCACGGAAGAACCAGATGTAGAGCCAGCTGAACCCGGACACCAGCTTGTTGGGCGACAGCCGCATGACGGCGAGGATGACGCCCAGCGCGATCCCGATGACCATCGCCGCCACGGTGAGCCAGATCGTCTTGACGACGCCGTGCATGATCCGCGGGTTGAAGAAGTACTGGCCGAAGAGGTCCCAGCGAAACGCGGAGTCGTTGATCGCCGAGCGGATCAGCGACGCCGCGACGACCAGGACGATGACCGCGGCCACCCAGCGCCAGGGGTGGCGAACCGGAACGGCCTCGATGTCGTCGGGCCGTTCCGTCGCCTGCGTCGGTAGCTCTGAGGTGCTCACCTCGGAGCGATTTGTACTAGTTCGGCGCTAGCTTGTCGCGCCGTTGACCTTGACCTGCGCCGCCGGGATCGCGCCGGCCTGGATCCCCCAGTGGGCGAGGATGGCCTTGTACTTGCCGTTGCCCATCAGCACCTTGAGCGCGGCCAGCATCGGCTGAGCCAGCCCGCTCTTCTTGGGCACGGCCAACCCGTAGGGCGCGTTGGCGATCGACGGCCCGACGAGCTTGAACTGGCCGCTGGACTTCTTGACCTGATAATCGGCCACCGGCGAGTCGGCGAAGCCGAGCTGGGCGCGGCCGCTGGAGAGGGCCAGGTTGGCGCCGTTCTGGTCAGGGAACGAGAGCACGTTCACGGCCGGCTTGCCGGCCTTCTTGCACTTCCCGCTCTGCGTCTGCGCGTCGGACTCCTCGGTCGTGCCCTTCTCCACGGCCACGCTCTTGCCGCAGATGTCGCCGATGCCGGAGATGTTCGCTCCGCCCGACGCCTTGGTGAAGAACGACTCCCCGGCGATGAAGTAGTCCACGAAGTCGACCGTCTTCTCGCGCTCCTTGGTGTCAGTGAACGACGACGCGCCGACGTCGTACTTGCCCGAGGCCAGTCCGGGGATGATGCTGTCAAACGTCTGGTTGACGATCTTGACCTTCAGGCCCATGACCGCACCCAGCGCGTCCATGAGGTCGGCATCCATCCCGACGACCGTGTGCCCGTCGGAGCCCACGAACTCGTTGGGTGGGTAGCTGGCGTCGGCAGCGACGGTGATGCTCCCCTTGGACTTGATCGACGCCGGCACCGACACCGTTCCGCCGCCCGACCCCGTCGTGCCCGTGCCGGTGCTCGCGCTCGTGCCGGTACCGGTGCTCGCCGCCGACGTGGACGACGACGTCGGCGCGGCGGCGGCCGAGGACGCGGTTGACGATGTCGTGTTACTGCTCCCGCAGCCCACGATGGCTGCCGCACACACCAGCGGTACGCCGGCGGACAGCCATGTCCTCATTGAACGCATAGCGCTCCTCCTCATTGAGTCCCAGAAATCAGCCCGGAGGATAGGCAAGATCGCGCCCGGCGGGCAGCGGTCCTAATCGCCGCTCAACAGAGGCGTAGCCTTCTCGCCATGAACGTCACCGTACGCCTCTTCGCCGGATTGCGCGAGCGCGCAGGCTGCGACGAGGTCGCGCTCGAGCTGCCCGACGGCGCCCGGGTGTCCGACGCACTGGCCCGGCTGAGCGACGTCATCCACGACGTGCCGGTGGTGATGGCGGTCAACCAGGAGTACGCCGACGATGGCCACAGCCTGTCGGCCGGCGACGAACTGGCGTTGATCCCGCCCGTGTCCGGGGGCTCGGTGGGTGTCGCCCATGTCCGGGTCACCGACGAGCCGCTGGCGCTGGACCCGCTCGTCGCCCGGGTGTCTGACCCCCGCGCCGGCGCGGTGGTGACCTTCACCGGGGTGACCCGCGAGGTGGCCGAGCTCGACTACGAGGCCTACGCGGAGATGGCCGAGCGCCACATGGAACGGATCGTCACCGAAGCGATCGAGCGCCACGGGCTGTGTGCGGCGGCGGCCGAGCATCGGGTGGGGGCCGTGCCGTTGTCGGAGGCCTCGGTGGCGATCGCCGTGTCGGCGCCCCACCGCGCCGAGGCCTTCGCCGGGGCGCGGGAGATCATCGACGAGATCAAGGCCCGCGCGCCGATCTGGAAGCGCGAAGAGGGCGAGTGGGTCGCCGGCGCGCAGCCACCCCCGCCACCGCCGACCACCGGCTGACCGCACCCGGCGTTGTAGATTCAGCGCCCATGTCCACCTGCCTAGTCACCGGGGGCGCCGGATTCCTCGGATCCCACCTGTGCGAGGAGCTGCTGCGACGCGGCCACCGCGTCATCTGCGTCGACAACCTGGAAACCGGCTCGCTGGCCAACATCCACCACATCCGCTCTGACGAGTTCCGTCACGAGAGCATCGACATCATCGAGCCCTACTACGTCGACGAGCCGATCGACTTCGTCTACCACCTCGCCTCGCCGGCGTCGCCCATCGACTACCTGCGGCTGCCGCTGCACACGCTGAAGGTCGGCTCCTACGGGACCCACCACACCCTCGGCCTGGCCAAGAAGCACCGCGCGCGGTTTCTCACCGCCTCCACCAGCGAGGTATACGGCGACCCGCAGGTCCACCCCCAGCCCGAGAGCTACTGGGGCCACGTCAACCCGATCGGGCCGCGCGGCGTCTACGACGAGGCCAAGCGCTACGCCGAGGCGCTGACCATGGCCTATCACCGCTATCAGGGCGTAGACACGGCGATCATCCGCATCTTCAACACCTACGGGCCCAGGATGCGCCCCCACGACGGGCGCGCCATCCCCACCTTCCTGCGCCAGGCCCTCCAGGACCGCCCGATCACCGTCTTCGGGGACGGGTCCCAGACACGGTCGTTCTGCTACGTCGACGACCTCATTCGGGGGATGATCGCCCTGTCGGAGTCGGGCCACCACAACCCCGTCAACATCGGCAACCCCAACGAGTTCACGCTGCTTCAGCTCGCCCAATCGGTGATCGAGGTCACCGGGTCAAAGTCGCAGATCGTCTACGAGGCACTGCCCACCGACGACCCGCAGGTGCGCCAGCCCGACATCAGCCTCGCCCAGGAGATCCTGGGCTGGAGCCCGGAGATCGAGCTCATGGAGGGCCTGCGGCGCACCGTTG
Organism: uncultured Actinomycetota bacterium; assembly: GCA_963830945.1. Lineage (GTDB taxonomy): Bacteria > Actinomycetota > Thermoleophilia > Solirubrobacterales > Solirubrobacteraceae > Palsa-465. The sequence continues at coordinate 91,221 of CAWHOH010000011.1, forward strand.
ACCAGGCGGGCCGCGACGTGCTGATCGGCGAGATTTCGTGAACGTCGAGCCCGCACAAAGCGGGATCGGCCGTAGGGACCCTGCACGGTCAGGTTCTCCGTAACTTCAGAGACGAGATACCGTTACGACCTGCGGGGGTCCAGGCTAACGGCCCTGCTTAGCGTGACAATCGAGCACAAAGAGGCCATTCCCAGCCGTACTGGCAGGCACGGCGGCGCCGTGCCGGTAGTCCTGCCCGAGCGCGACGTCCGGCGAAAACGCCCGCCCGTGGTGATGTTTCTGCTGCGCAAGGAGACCGTGCGGCGCCTCACCCGCGTGCTGACGTTGCTCCTGATCGACTTCGTGAGCGTCACCGCGGCCATCGCCACCGCCATCGCGATCAAGCTCACCCTCAGGGGCGACTTCTCACTCGACGCTGTGTGGGCCAACACTCGCGCCCCGCTCGCCTTCGCCTATCTGCTCACGGTGCTCATGTTCGCCCGCGTCGATCTCTACGCGGACCGTCCACGGCGCCCGGGGCTGCCCAAGATCTTTGCGGCGCTGTTCCAGGCGACCGTGATCGCGCTGATCTTCGCCCTGGCCACGGGCAATCACTTCAAGAGCTACTACATCTTCTACGGCGCGCTGTTCTTCGGCACCGCCTACATCTCGGTCCTGCGCGAGTGCTACACCCGCTTCACCGGCTGGGTGCTCGAGCAGGCCGGCTACCGGCGGCGCGCGCTGCTCGTCGGCTCGGGCAGCCACATCGAGGAGGTGGCCCACGCGCTGGGCGGCCGGTCGCGGACCCAGGTGGACCTGGTCGGCTACATCTCGCTGACGCCGCGGCCCGAGAACGGGCTGCGCTCGCTGGGCCGGCTCGACCAGCTCTCCGACGTGCTCGGCACCGAGCGCATCGACGAGGTGATCATCGCCGACCCCGACTTCCCGCAGGAACGCGCGGTGGACCTCGTGGACCGCTGCCATCAGCGGGGCGTGACGGTGCATGTGGCGCCGTCGACGATGGAGATCCTCATCGACCGCGCGGTGTTCATGCCCGGCGAGTCGGTGCCGCTCTTCACGCTGCGCCCACCGGTGTTCGAGGGCGTCCAGTTCGCGGCCAAGCGGACGTTCGACCTCACCCTGTCCACGGTCGGGCTGGTGCTCATGTCCCCGGTCCTGGCGGCCATCGCGATCGCGGTCAAGCTCAGCTCGCCCGGGCCCGTCATCTACCGCTCGATCCGGCCGGGAATGGGCGGCAAGCCGTTCCACTGCTTCAAGTTCCGCACGATGCGCGAGCACGCGGACCAGATCCAGGACGACCTGGAGCCGCTCAACGAGCTCTCCGGCGCCCTGTTCAAGATCCGCGACGACCCGCGGCTCACCTCGACGGGGCGCTTTTTGCGGCGCTTCTCCCTCGACGAGCTGCCCCAGCTCGCCAACGTCATCCGGGGCGAGATGTCGCTGGTGGGCCCGCGGCCGCTGCCGATGCGCGACTTCGAGCGCCTGGAGGACTGGCACAAGAAGCGCTACCTGGTGATGCCGGGGATCACCGGGCTCTGGCAGGTCTCGGGCCGCGCCGAGCTGGACTTCGACGACCTGGTGCGGCTGGACTTCCTGTACCTGGAGCGGTGGTCCATCCTGCTCGACCTCTCGATCCTCGTGAAGACCATCCCGGCCGTGCTCACGCGCCGGGGCGCTTACTAGACGACTCGCCCGCCTGACGTTTTGGCTGGTGTGGGTCCCGTGTGGCGGGGGCGCCAGCGTGGTCAACGGCGAGGGCTTGGGAAATGCGGGGTCCCTGGCGAACTGACCTATTTGCAGGGGGTTTGGTAGATATTGCTTGCCAGCGAGTAAAAACCTCCCGAGGGTCCGCTGAACGGCCGCCGCAAGCGCCTGGGCCCCGCACCCTCCCCTTCCCTGCCCGTTGTTGAGGTTCGTCACGTGGCCCCTGCTACACGGGTCCCCTACAGGGACCCTGAAGGCCCGCTAGGCTCCGCCCGCGACATGCCCCCGACAGACCGCTTCGTCATCAGCTTCGCCGCCGAGCCTCCCCAGGAGGCGCTGCCCTACGGCCGCTGGGCCGACACGCTGCGCGACCACTTCCTGGGCGCCTGCCGCGACATCGACGCCGACGGTGAGGACCTGGGCGAGGCAGGCGAGATCGCGTGGTTCCCGGACCGCTCCTATGCCGGGCGCACCTACGTGCCCGCCGTGGCCATGACCACCACCGGCTACGAGCTGTTCGGGTTCGTCTCGTTCAGCGAGGGCGGAGAGCAGGGCGGCCGCGGTCCGGTGGACTTCCAGACCCGCGCCGACTACACCTCCGAGACGGCCGAGAGCAACCCCGACTGGAAGCTGGACATCAACGACGAGGTCGTAGCCCAGTGGCGCGGGGAGCAGGGCAACGTCGCCGACATCACGCTGGTGTGGGGCGTGCCGATGATCCCGGGTGGCGCCATCGTGACCGCCGAGCTGGCCAACCTCGCCGTCGATCAGTGCGCGCTGCTGGAGGAGCGCTTCACGCTGGTGGCGCCCGACAACTACCGCTCGGACCTGCTGGAGATCAAGCTGTGGGACAAGCGCGGCAGCGAGCTGGCGAGCGAGTCGCTGTACGTCGACGACGATGATGAAGACGACGAGGAAGACGGCGACGGCGACGAGGACGAGGAGGCCTGAGCCGGGTCGCTGAGCCGCGTGGTCCTAGGTCGCGGGCTCGGGCTCTCCCCGCTGGCGCGAGAGGGCCACTGGCAGGCGGGTGGCGACCTCCTCGTCGGTGAGCGGGAAGTGGCAGGCGGCGATCGTGCCGCCCGCCTTTGGCTCAAGCGGCGGGTCGACCTCTGAGCACTTGGGCTGGGCCTTGGGGCAGCGGGTGTGAAACCGGCACGCCGACGGCGGGTTGGCCGGACTGGGCACATCGCCGGTGAGCAGCTGACGCTCCTTGGTACCGCCGCTGGGATCGGGCACCGGCACCGCCGACAGCAGCGCGCCGGTATAGGGATGACGCGGCACGCTATAGAGCACATCGCTCTCCGCCATCTCAACGATCCGGCCCAGATACATCACCGCCACGCGATCACACATATGGCGCACCACCGACAGGTCATGAGCGATGAACACCAACGTGAGACCCATGTCGCGCTGAAGCTCACGCAGCAGGTTGAGCACCTGAGCCTGAATCGAGACATCCAGCGCCGACACCGGCTCATCAGCAATCAGCAGCTTGGGCTCAAGGGCGATCGCCCGCGCGACGCCGATCCGCTGGCGCTGCCCGCCGGAGAACTCATGCGGATAACGGTTGTAATGCTCAGGGTTCAAGCCGACACGATCCATCAGGTCCTGAACCTTGCGCTTACGCTCGCCATCACCACCGTAAAGGCCATGGATGGCATACGGGTCAGAGATGATCGAGCCGACCGACTTGCGCGGATTCAACGACGCGTACGGATCCTGAAACACCATCTGCATCTCACGATGCAGCGCCTTGAGATCATCACCCTTCTGAGCCCCGACCTCCCGGCCGTCAAACATGATCGAACCCGACGTCGGATCCATCAACCGACACAACAAACGCGCCGTGGTGCTCTTACCACAACCCGTCTCCCCCACGATCCCCAGCGTCTCCCCCTGCCTGACATCAAAACTCACACCATCCACCGCCTTCACCGCACCCACCTGACGCTGAAAGATCACCCCACGCTTAATCGGGAAATGCTTGACAAGATCGCGGACCTCAACCAGGTTCGTGGCCATCGCGGTCACCCGCTCCCGGGTCCGGGGATGTCAGCGCGGCGCGTGCGCTGCAGCTCGGTCTCGAGCGGTGGCCCGGGCGGGTGGTCGCCGGGCCGCTCGGACTCGATCACGCCCTCCTCGGAGGGCTCGAGATCGGTCCCCTCGCTTTCCGGCTCATCCTCGGCCGCCGCGGGAACCTCGGGCTCGGGCGAGGAGGCCGCCATCCGCAGCAGCGAGTCCCGGTCTCGTCCGGTCTGGATGCCGGTCCAGATCCGGCTGCGCACGGAGGATTCCAGCAGGCATGCCGCCAGATGCTCGGAGGAGCCGTCAACCGGGGTCAGCTGCGGATCAACGCGCTTGTGGGCGTCGCGGACGTACGGGCAGCGCGGGTGAAAATGGCAGCCGCTGGGCCGGTTGATCAGGCTCGGAGGCCGCCCGGAGATCGGGACCAGCTCCTCTCCCCGGGGCGTGTCCAGCCGCGGAATCGAGCTCAACAGACCCCACGTGTAGGGATGCTGCGGGGACCCGAAGATCTCCTCGGTGCTCCCGCGCTCCACGATCCGCCCCGAATACATCACCGCGATGTCATCCGCGATCTCGGCGACGACCCCGAGATCATGGGTGATGATGATGATCGCCATCCCGAGGCGGTTCTGAAGGTCCTGGAGCAGGGCCAGGATCTGAGCCTGAACGGTCACGTCCAGCGCGGTCGTCGGCTCATCGGCGATCAGGAGCTTGGGCTCGTTGGCCAGCGCCATCGCGATCATCGCCCGCTGGCGCATCCCGCCCGAGAACTCATGCGGATACTGGTCAAGCCTGCGCTTGGGGTCGGGGATGCCGACGAGCTCGAGCAGCTCAGCGGCGCGCGCCCGGGCGCTCGCGCGGGAGACCCGGTGATGCGCCTGGCGCGCCTCGACCAACTGCGAACCCACCTTGTAGAAGGGATGCAGCGCCGACAGCGGATCCTGGAAGATCATCGCCATGGCGTTGCCGCGGACCCCCCGCAGCTTGTCGTCGGGGAGGGTGACCATGTCCTGACCATCGAACATGATGCGTCCTTGCACCTTGGCGTTGCTGGTGCGGGTGAGACCGAGCGCGGTCAGCGATGAGACCGTCTTGCCCGACCCGGACTCCCCGACGATCCCCAGCGTCTTGCCGGCCTCGACGGTGTAGGAGATGCCGTCGACGGCGCGGACGACGCCGTCGATCGTCTTAAACGAGACGCGGAGGTCCTCGACGGAGAGGAGCGGGTCAGTCACCGTCGCCCCCGGCTGCCCGAGGTCACGAGTACCGCACCCGCGGGTCGAGGTATGCGTAGGAGATGTCGACGAGTATGTTCGCCACGACGATGAACAGGGCCGCGAGGATAACCGTCCCCTGGACGATGGGAAAGTCCGACGAGACGATTGCCTGATAGTTGAGGCGGCCGATTCCCGGGATGTCGAACACCGTCTCGGCGATCACCGCCCCACCCAGCAGCGCCCCGACGTCGAGGCCGAGGATGGTGAGCACCGGCGTGATCGCGGAGCGCACGCCGTGGCGCCAGATGACCCGACGCTCGGTCAGGCCCTTGGCGCGCGCGGTACGGATGTAGTCCTCGCCCATCGCTTCGATCAGGCTGCCGCGAAGGACCCGCGAGTAGACGGCCGCCGAGGTCGAGGCCAGCACGAACCATGGCAACAGCAGCGAGGTGAACCAGTGCACTGGGCTGACCGTGAGGCCGACGTAGCTGCCGGCGCCCGGGAAGACATGGAAGCGGCCGATGTCGTTGGAGAACAGGAACAGGACCACCAGCCCCAGCCAGAAGTCCGGAAACGACACACCCGCGAGCGCGCCGGCCATCGTCGTGCGGTCGATGATCGAGCCGCGCTTGATCGCGGAGATGATTCCGATCGGGATACCAAGGATCAGCCACAGCAACGCGGCGCCCAGGGTGAGCGACAGCGTCGCCGGCAGGCGGTCCTTGACGAGGCTCAGGACCGAGGCACCGGAGTAGAAGCTGTAGCCGAAGTTCCCGTGCAGCACGATGTTCTTCATGTAGTCGAAGAACTGCGTGTAGACCGGCCGGTTGAGTCCCAGTTCGACGCGGATGTGCTCGATCGTCGCGGGGCTGGAGTTGCGTCCCGCCCGCAGGACCGCAGGATCGGCGCTCGGCAGGATGTCGAAGAAGAGGAACGTCAGCGCGCTCACCAGGATGATGAGCACGATCCCCCAGAGGACGCGACGGGCGATGTAGGTGGCCATGAGAAGTCGGTGCGAGTCAGATGGTCGGGCGCGGGCCCCACCGCGCGAGGCGGCGGGGCCCGGCCCTGGACGAAACGGCTACTTCAGCGACGTGAACGAGAAGTCCCAGCTCCCCTCGTTCCACAGCATGTTGACCCCGGCCACGTCCTTGGACTCGAGGTTGGGCTGGTTGTCGAAGTCCTCCGGGACTGCGACGGCCTGGTCGACGAGCATCTTGTCGACGTTGGCCCAGGCCTGAGCGTGCGCTGCCGGGTCCTGAACAAGCGCCGCCTTGACCATCGCAGCGTTGATCGTCGGGTCGTTCTGCTGGCTCCAGTTGGAGTTGTTCGTCGGCACGATCGCCGGGCCGTAGAACGTCGGGTACAGGACGCTCAGCGGATCGGCGAAGTCCCGGATCCAACCGGCGGTCGGGCAGGCGTCGATCTCCTGCTTGGGCACGCCGCAGTACTTGGAGTACATGACGGACTGATCGATGAGGCTGACCTTGGCATGCAGTCCGATCGCGGAGGCCGCGTTCTGCACGATCTGGGCGATCTGCGGCCCGTTGCCCTCCGCGCCGACCACGATCTGGGTGGTGAGCTTGCCGGTGTACTTGCCGCTGGGATAACCGGCCGCCTTCATGTACTTCTCAGCCACGGCGACGTCGCCGTTGACGTTCTTGTTGTAGTCGACCGGGGGCCCGGCGGCACCACCTGACTGGTCATAGCCGATGACTCCCGGGTAGATGAAGTGCGTCGCCGGCTCGGCCACGAGCAGGCCGCCGCGGGCCTTGACGATCGCCATGCGATCGAGGGCGGCCCACATCGCACGGCGAATGTTCACGTTCTTGAACACGCCGTGCTGGGTGTCGAGGGTCAGGTAGTGGGTGCCCGACCCCGCGGTGAACGTGATCTGCGACGGATACTGCTCGTAGGCGAGCTTGACCGTCGAGTTCGTCGGCGTGTCGAGCATCACCATGTGCGAGCCCTTGAGCGTCTGCTGACCGATGACGGTCGAGGCGCCGCCGATGTTGAAGTTGATCCGGTCGAGGTACGCGGGACGCCAATCGGCCTTCGCGTTCCAGTTGGGGTTACGGACCAACGTCTCTGACTTGCCCGGCTGGTATCCGATGCCGGCGATCTTGCCCGTCTTGTCGGCCTGGACCATGTACGGACCGGTCGAGAGCAGGAACTGGGTCCCGTACGTGGTCGGCGCGTGCTTGTCCAGCGGCGCCACGAACGAGGCGGGTAGCGGAGCCGACAGGGGCAGGCTGAGCGCGCTGACGATCAGAGCCGCTCCCGGCTTGGCGAGATGGATGACCAACGTGGTCTTGTTCGGCGTCTGAATGCCCGACAGCGGACCGCCCTTGTACTTGGGGCTCGTCGAGCCGACGATCGGCGCCGGCGAGGCCGCGCCGAAGTAGGCGGGCCAGTAGGCGTTGCCGACGTTGGGGTTGGCGCCGCGCTCGAGCGCGAACGCCACGTCCTGCGCGGTCACCTCACGGTTGACCGGTGGGCTGTAGTGCACCCCGGTGTGGATGTGGATGGTGATCGTCTTGCCGCCATCCGTGATCCCGCCGTTGGCTTCGGTGGGGATCGTGGTGGCCAGGTCCGGACGGACGGTGTTGGTGGAGTTGGGCGGATACGAGAACAGCGGCCGGGTGGTCGCCTGAATGATCGAGTAGTCCAGTGCGTAGTACGCCGAGCCGGAGTCCAGGTGCTCGAAGTCTCCGTTGGAGACGACGTTCAGCACGCCGCCCTTCTTCTTGCCAAGGAGCTGCTGGCCGACCGGATTCTCGCCGGGCTTGAGCGGTGGTGATTTGATGCCGCTGCTCGCCGTGGTGGAGCTGGCAGCGCCCCCGCCGGACGAGCTCTTGGACGAACCGCTGCTTCCACACGCCGCGACCCCAGCGGCGAGTACGACTGCGATCGCATACGCGATCAGGTTGCGACTACCCCTCATAGGGTGATTCCTCCTGTGATCGAAAACGCGGGAGACGCTCCCCAACGAGCCAGAGGCTCATCGCGACTCTCCGCGCGGGTTCAGAGCGTCCAACAGGCCGTCGCCGACCAGGTTGAACGCAAGGACGGTAAGGAGCAGGGCTGCTCCGGGAAAGACCATGTACCACCAGGCCGTATTGAAGATCGGCGTCGCGTCGGCGATCATCTGCCCCCAGCTCGCGGTAGGTGGCCGGATGCCCACACCGAGGTAGGACAGCGCGGCCTCGAGCAGGATGTTGGTGGGGATGAGCAGGCTGGCGTAGACGACGAGCGGCGCCGTCAGGTTGGGCAGGATCTCGCGGAAGAGGATGCGCCGGTTCGACGCCCCCAGCGAGCGGGCCGCCTCTACGAACTCCTTCTCGCGTAACGAGAGCACCTGGCCGCGGGCGATGCGGGCGATGTAGGTGAAGCTGGAGATGGTGATGATGAACAGCACCGTCCCGATGCCCGGCTGGATCAGGCCACCCGCGCATCCTCGGACGCCGCAGGCCGCGCCGATTCCGAGGCCGAGGACGAGGACCGGGAACGCGAGGAAGACCTCCACGATGCGCGACATCACGGTGTCGACCCAGCCGCGGTAGTAGCCGGCCAACAGGCCGATGACCGTGCCGATGGCGGTGGCGATCGCGGTGCCGAAGATGCCCACCTCCAGAGACACGCGCGAGCCGAAGATGACGCGGCTGGCCACGTCACGACCGACACCGTCAGCTCCGAACGGATGTCCGGCGGTGGGGCCCAGCGGGCTGCCGAAGGCATCGGTGGCGTTGGGATCCTGGACGTTGGGTCCTGGGAGCCCGAGCAGCTTGATCAGCAAGGGCGCGAAGATCGCGATCAGGATCAGCGCGATGATGAAGCCCGCCGATGCCATGGCCACCCGGTCAGAGCGAAAGCGGCGCCAGAACAGCTGACGCGGCGACCGCGCCCTGACCTCCGGACCGACCAGCTCGACGGAGCTGCCTGCTTCCTCGACGAGAAGCTCAGACGACGCACCGACGCTCATGTGCCCGCGACCTCGCGGCGCACCCGCGCAACCTCCATAGCGCGCATCGAAGCAGATGGACGTCGGGCTGTCACTGAAGATTAATGCGTGCTCAACGAATGGACGACGAGCAGGGGGCGGTTACTCTCACCGCTCAAGCCCTCGTAGCTCAATGGATAGAGCACGCGCCTCCTAAGCGCGGGATGCAGGTTCGATTCCTGCCGGGGGCACGTTCTCCTCCCCGGGCGAGGAGTCGATTGTACGGCGCAAGGCGCGTCCGTGGCGCACTCCAGGCCGGAAGCGCACGCGGGACGCCACTAGCCCCCGTGCTACCGTCGGCGCGTCCTCGTGTCCGAGAGCACCGTCGAAGCTGCCCCGTCCCGTCCCGACGGGAGCGAACCACACCGTTCCGCCGTCTCCAGCCCGTCCCTGCGCCGGTTCGGTGCGAGCTACCTGGGCTGGCTGGTGGCGGCCGTGCTGATCGTGTTCTCGGCCGTCCTGATCGTCTGGGCCAAGACCCGGCCGGGCTTTGACCCCTACGGCTGGCTGACCTGGGGCCACATGACCCTGCACGGCGGCCTGGACACCAACGCGGCGCCGTCGTGGAAGCCGCTCCCCTATGTCTTCACGGTGATCTACGCGCTGCTCGGCTCCCACGAGCTGCGGCTGTGGATGATCACGTCCGCGGCCGTCTCGCTCAGCGGGGTCATCTTCGCCGGGCGGATCGCCTACAAGCTCACCGACGCGCCGGCGGAGCGGCGCTGGGCGGCGTGGGCGGCGGGCATCTTCGCGGGCCTCGCGCTGCTGGGGATCCAGGACTACTTCCACTACATCCTCAGCTCCCAGTCAGACCCCATGATCGTGTCCCTGTGCCTGGCCGCCATCGACCTGCATCTCGACGGCCGCACACGGCTGGCCTTCGCGGCCGGCGCGCTGGCGGGCCTCGGTCGGCCCGAGGTGTGGCCGTTCCTGGGCCTGTACCTGTTGTGGGCATGGGCGCGCCGCCCCGCCACCCGCCCGGTGCTGATCGGCGGTGTGGTGCTGATGGCGCTGCTGTGGTTCGGCATCCCGGCGCTCACCTCGCGCACGCCGTTCGTCGCCGCCGCCAACGCGATGGACTCCGGCCGGCGGCTCACCTCCAACCAGGTCGGGGGCACGATCACCCGCTTCCTGGACCTGCATTACTGGCCCCTGGAGGTCGCAGCGCTGCTGGGTGTGGCGCTGGCGGCGTGGCGGCGCTCGTGGGCCGATCGCGTGACGCTGACCCTCGCCGGCGGCGTCCTGGGCTGGATCATCGTGGAGATCGCCTTCGCGCTGCACGGATGGCCGGGCCTGGCCCGCTACATGTTCGAGGCCGCGGGTGTGATGATCGTGCTCGCCGGCGTGTTCGTGGGGCGGGTGCTGGCCGACCCGCCGCGGCTGGGCGTGGCCGGGCCGGCCGCGACGGCGGTGGGCGCGGTGGCCGTGGGCCTGCTGGTGGTTGGGCTGCTACCCCCGGCGCTGTCGGCCGCGCGCGTCGAGCACAAGGACATCCATGTCCAGCGGGCTCGCACCATCCAGCTCGGCACGCTGAACTCCGTGATCGGCCAGCTCGGCGGGGCGGCGCGGCTGCGGGCCTGCGGCGAGCCTCTGACCCGCCTCGAGTACCAGACCGCGCTGGCCTACACCCTGGGCGTCAACGTCTCCAAGATCGGCTTCAAGTACGGGCAGGCCATCGCGCACGGCAACCCGATCGTGATGTTCACGCCGACCTCTCACGGATGGCAGGTGGTGGCGGACCATCAGGTCACCGCGTCCTGCAAGGCGCTGCCTCAGTTGCACTGAGCGCTGCGGTTGGTGGGGGGCTTTGGGTGGAGGTTCCCGGTTATGCGTGGGGAACGTCAACTGCGGGCTGAGGAGGGGGTCAGCTCGGGGTTTCTGGGGGGGTCGCGAGGCGCTTGCGGCCGTCGCAAGGCGCTGGCGGCGGGAGCGTTGGGAGATATTGCCTCGATAGCAAGCAACATCTACCAAGACTCCCTGCAAAGCATTGCTATTTTGGCCCCCGCCCCACCCTTCCCGAGTCGGTCGTTGACTTGCATCCGAGGCCCTGCGAAAACGCCCCGGCGGAGCCAGGCAGCTACCGGTCCGGGCGCTCCGGATAGACATCGTCGATCGTCGTCAAGGCAACGTAGGGGACTCCCGCGGCCTCCTGGATCGCCTCGGCCCCACCGGCCAGCCGGTCGCAGATGGCCAGCACCCCGCAGACCTCGTGGCCCTCGTCGCGGACCGCCTCCAGTGCGCGCAGGGTCGAGCCGCCGGTGGTGACGACGTCCTCCACGACCATGCAGCGGTCGCCGGGTCCGAGCAGCGGCCCTTCGATCCGGCGCGCGAGGCCGTGGGCCTTGGCCTCCTTGCGCACGAAGAAGGCCTTGACGTCGGCGCCGCCGGCCAGCGCCGCGCAGGCGATGGGGTCGGCGCCCATCGTCATCCCGCCGACCGCGGTGGCGTCCCATTCCCGCGCCTGGGCGGCCACCAGCTCCGCGAGCGCGGAGAAGCCGGCGGGCAGCAGGATCGCCCGCTTGGCGTCGATCAGGTACTGGGCGGTGGCGCCGCTGGTGAGCACCACCTCGCCGATGACCAGGGCATGGGTTCGCAGCTCCTCCAGGAGCCGATCGCGCGCTGACATGCTCACTCGCTCGCGCCCGCCGCGCTACTCGTAGTAGACGTCGACCCAATCGCCGAAGTTGACCCAGTCGTAGACCGAGATCGCGTCGATGATCGGCAGCCTCATGCAACCGTGGCTGGCCGGGTAGTCCGGCGCCGGGTTGTAGCCGTGGATGGCGTAGCCGCGGAAGAAGAAGCTGGAGAAGTACATGCCGTCGGGCAGGTAGCCCGGCACCCTGTAGTAGACGCGGAAGCGCCCGAGGACGGTCGGCGTGGACGGCTTGCCCGAGCTGATCGGGTAGATCCACTTCACCTGCGAGCCGTTGATCTCGGCTAGCAGCTGGCGGCTGAGGTCGCCCTCGACGTGGGTCCCGTCCTTGGGGTAGCGGACGTGGAAGCTCCCGACGCCGTCGAGCAGCTCCGACACCGTCGCCGCATCCAGCGACTGCGACACGCCGTGACCGAGCAGCCGGTGGTAGGCATCGACTGCCAGGCCGGTGTAGGTGTCGTAGACGCCGCTCTGGGGCACGTATACGTGCAGGGCGTTGAGCCGCTGCTGGATGAGCGCCACGAACGGGCCGCTCGCGCCGAAGCCGGCCTGCGGATTGAGGACCGTGAACACACGCTCGGAGAGGAAGCCGAGCATCTGCGGCGTGCGCGTATGCGTCACCTTGACGCGCACGACCCCCGCGGATGAGGCCGTCACCTTCTCCGTGAACGCGCCGATGCCGCCCTTGGCGGGCTTCAGGCGGAGCACGTCGGTCTTGATCAGCTTGCGGCCCAGGTAGGACTGGACCTTGACCTTCTGTCCGGCGACGTAGGGCCGGACGTAGCCCTGTACCTCCACGACCCGGTTGGGGACCGTCACCAGGTTCTTGCTCACGGTGAACGGGCCGTTGACGTACAGCTTGGCCTTGGCCTTGGCCGCCGGTGGTGCCGCGGGCGTGGTCGGCGTCGTCGGGGTGGTGGGAGTGGTCGTGGTCGGGGTGGTCGTGGTGGGGGTCGTGGTCGTCGTGGTGCTCGTCGTGCTGGTCGCCGCGGGGGCGGCGTTGGTGGCGGTCGAGACTGCGGTGGTCAGGGATCCGTCGGTGGACGAACCATCGGCGACAGCGGCGCCGGCGAACATCCCGAGCGACACGATCGTGGCGGCGAAGGCCGCGGTGCAGGAGGCGAAGTGGCGACGCATAGCCGGGAAAGTAAACCAGTCAACAACCCGGACGACGGTCGGTCGCCTCGCGAGGGCGGCTCCTAGGGGACCGCGCGCGGGTCAGCGGGCGCGTCGCCGCGCGGGTCAGCGGGCGCGTCGCCGCGTGGGTCAGCGGGCGCGTCGCCGCGTAGGTCAGCGGGCGCGTCGCGCGCGGGTCAGGCAGGCTGTGGCGAGCGCCGGCTGAGCGGCCCCACGACGACCCCGATCACCAGCCAGGAGGCGACGACCAGCCCGAGGATCGCCACGGCGCTCCAGCTCAACTGGTTGACGCCCAGAGCCAGTGCGTTGTTGGCGCTGTGCAGGGCCATGCACGGATACAGCGAGCCCGTCCGCCAGCGCACCAGGCACAGCACGAAGCCCAGGAACCCGAGCGGGATCAGATATTGGGAGGACGCCGATCCGGTGTGGGCCAGGCCGAAGAGGATTCCGGTGAGCACGGCGGCGATCCAAGGGCCGCCGTCGATCCGGCCCACGCGCAGCGGGATGTTGCGCAGCGCGCCGAAGACGAACCCCCGGAAGAAGAACTCCTCGCACATCGGGGCGATGGCGCAGACGAACAGCGAGGCGGCGACGAGCGCGGCCGTGCTGTGGGTCGCCCCCAGCTCACTGGGCAGCTTGTCCTTGCCGTGCAGGCTCACCAGGGAGCTGTAGATGGCGGTGACCCCGTAGTAGGCGACGGCGGCGGCCACGACGGCGCCGACCCCGATCGACGGGCTCAGCCGGCGGAAGCCGAAGTCCTCGGGCCGCGCGCGTCCACGCCAGATCGCCAGCCACAGCGCCGCGGCGACGAAGCAGAGGTCGAAGACGATGTCGCCGATGATGCTGGCCGCCGGAGTGGGGTGGCTCACGCTCGAGCCGCCCGCGCTGGCGACGATGTCCACGATGATCGTCCCCAGCGACCCCAGGACCAGGCCGAGCACCACGGCGGCCGGCGCGGTCCAGATCGGCCATGCCGGACGCTCGTCGGGGACGGCGTCGCGCGGCTCGATCGCCGGGGGCGAGGACGAGGAGGACATCGGGTTGAGGTTACGTCCAGTCAAGCTCCGCCAAGCTGGCGATCGTCGATATGCCGTTGGGGACGTGCTCCTCGTCGCGGCGCAGGAGCACGGCGGGGAATCCCGCAGCGCGCGGCCCCGCGGATGTCCTCTTCGAGGCTGTCGCCGACGTGCAGGGCACGCTCCGCGGCCACGCCGGCCAGACCCAGGGCGTGGGCGAAGATCGCGGGCGCCGGTTTGGCGGCGCCGACGGCGGCCGAGGTGACGACGGCGTCGACGAGCGGCGCCAGCCCGACCCGCTCGAGCACGTCGGCCAGGGACACATCCCAGTTTGAGACGACGATGACCCGGACCCCGCCCACCCCGGCTTGCCGCGCACGCAGGAGCGCGGGGCGGGCGTCCGGATAGGCGTCGAAGCGCAGCGCGCTGAGCAGCGCCTCGGTGAGGGCCTCGATGTCCAGGGCGGCGAGGCGCTCGCTGGGTGGGAGCGCGTCGCGCAGAACCTCGGCACAGCGCCGGCGTAGGGCGGCGAGGCTGTCGCGATCCCGGCCCAGGCCCATGTGGGCGCGATAGAAGGTGATCTCGGCGGCCAGCGCCCGCCCGGCCTGCTCCTCTGACACCTCCACGCCGAAGCGGGTCGCCAGCTCGTGCCGGAGCGCCGGGGCGGGCGGCGCGAGGGACACCAGGGTGCCGAGACCGTCGATGAGCAGGGCGCGTGCATGCATCGGCCGCTGCGATGTTGCCAGCGTTTGCAGGACCCCGAACCGGCGGGCCGAACAACCCACGCAGCTACACTGGCGAGCCACGAGTGCGGCGCCTGCACTGATCAATCACGCCCTGGCGCCCGATTCTGACTCGACCCGATTCCATGAGCCGACGTGAGAGACAGCGCCGCCGCCGGCGCAACCGGGGTTCGCCGCTGAAGAGCGTGGTCGCGATGACCGGCGTGCTGATCGTCTGCGCGGTCACCGTCGGAGCGCTCGCCATCGCCGGCTGGGTCGTCAACGTCGCGCAGTCGGCGCCGAATCTCAGCACGCTCAAGCCCTACGTCCCGGGCTCCCCGTCCCAGATATTCGCGGCCGACGGGACCTCGCTGGGCTATATCTATTCCCAGTCGGTCCACACCCCGATCTCCGGCACGCGCATCCCCCAGATGCTCAAGGACGCGACGATCGCCATCGAGGACCGGCGCTTCTACCAGCACGGGGCGCTCGACTACCAGGGCATCGTCCGCGCCGCCATCAAGGACGCGGTCAAGGGCGGCAACGGCCTGCAGGGCGCGTCGACGCTGACCATGCAGCTCGTCGACAACACCTACCTGCCGCACCGCTACGGGCTCAACCATGATCTGAAGTACAAGATCATCCAGGCCAAGCTCGCCGAGCAGCTCGAGGCAGCGCACTCCAAGGACTGGATCCTCGACAACTACCTCAACGACGTGCCCTACGGCACCGTCGGCGGCCAGACCGCGTACGGCGTCGCCGCCGCGTCGCAGATGTTCTTCGACAAGCCGGTCCAGAAGCTGAGCCTCGCCCAGTATGCGCTGCTGGCCGGCCTGCCCCAGGCGCCCTCGGACTACAACCCGTTCAAGCATCCGTCTGACGCGCTGCGCCGCCGCTCCGAGGTGCTCCAGTCGATGGTGACCGCGGGCTACATCACCCAGGCCGAGGCCGATCAGGCGTCCACCAAGCACCTGGAGATCAAGGCCGACAACACCCTCCGGGTGCATCAGGGACCCCTACGTCTTCGACTTCATCGAGCAGCAGGCAGCCCGCGACCTGTGTCCCAAGACGCCGAACAACTGCAAGACCCTCGAGAACGGCGGGCTGAAGATCTACTCGACGATCGATCTGCGCAAGCAGGCCCTGGCCAGCCAGTCGATCATCGATCACGAGTCGCTGCTGGCCGCGCAGGGCCACGGCACAGCCGGTGCCGCGGTGGCCTCGGTCAACACGTCCAACGGGCACATCCTGGCCATCGCGACGTCGGGCAGCTACGCCCAGACCCAGGTCGACTACGCGACCTCCGCCCATCGCCAGCCGGGATCGTCGTTCAAGACGTTCGCGTTGATGACCCTCATCCACGACGACCACGGCAATCCCAACAGCACCTACTACGTCTCCAAGCCCCTGCCGGCGGGTTGGCTCAGCTCGGACCCGACGTGGGAGGTCCACACCGCCGAGGACACCTACCAGGGCGATATCAACATCACCAAGGCGACGATCCTCTCCGACAACACGGTCTACGTGCAGCTCGCGGCCGACCTGGGCTGGACCAAGCTCGACGCCACCGCGCACGCCATGGGGATCACCTCACCGCTCGACGGCAACCCATCCGAGGTGATCGGCGGACTCCGCGTCGGCGTGACGCCCCTGGAGATGGCCGACGCCTACGCGACGCTGGCCAACGGCGGCAGCCACGTCCCGGCGACGATCATCGACAAGGTCGTCTTCCCCGACCACAGCTCGCGCAACTTCGGCAACCCCACCCCGACTCGCGTGTTCCCCTACGACGAGGCCTACGAGGGCACGAGTGTGCTCAAGCAGGTCGTCACCAGCGGCACCGGCGTCCCGGCCAACTACGGCTGTCCGGTCGCCGGCAAGACCGGCACGGCCAACAACCTGGAGAACGCCTGGTTCGTCGGGTATTCGCCGCGGATGGCCACCGCGGTGTGGGTCGGCTACCCGCAGGGCAACATCCCGATGAGCAACGGGTTCGGCGGCGCGCTGGCCGCTCCGATCTGGAACCAGTACATGAAGAACGCCTCCGGCGGCTACTGCGGCGACTGGCGGCCGCCGGACGTGGCCTTCCAGGGGACGGCGTTCTTCGGTCCGTTCGCGACCACCGGCCAGCCGGTCACGCCCCAGTCGCCGAGCACCACGTCCTCGAGCACGAGCACGACGCCCAGCGGCGGCTCCGGGATCGGCACCGGCACCTCGACGGCGCAGTACAACAACCCCACGCTCTACCAGCATCCACCGCAGTCGGGCTCGGGCACCAGCTCGACCCCACCGCCGGCCCACAATCCGCCCAGCGGAACCGGCGGGGGCGGCGGCACCGGACCCGCGAAGCACTGACGGACCTCAGGGGTCCACGCGGCTGGTAGCCTCGTCTCCTGATCGGGGCGGAATGTCCCCGTGCTCTCACAAGGTTCGTTACACAGCATGCCCAAGGAAGAAAAGGTCGAGTTGGAGGGAGAGGTGGTCGAGGCCCTCCCCAACGCGATGTTCCGCGTCAAGCTCGACAACATGGATCGCGTCGTGCTCGGCCACGTGGCCGGCAAGATGCGGCGCTTCCGCATCCGCATCCTCCCCGGCGATCGCGTTCGCGTCGAACTGTCGCCGTACGACCTCGATCGCGCCCGCATCGTCTACCGGCACCGGTAGACGCGGGCCGCTCGCGGCTCGATGAGCGATGCGCGAGCTGGAGCTGATCGAGCGACTGGAGCAGGTGCTGGCGCCCGGCGGCCCCCACGGCGCGAGGGTGCTGCGATGGCTCGGCGACGACGCCTCGGTGGTGCGAGGCCGTGGCTATGCGGTGACCTCCGTGGACACCGTAGTCGACGGCGTCCACTTCCGGTCGGGCCAGCTCACGCCGGCCGAGATCGGACACCGGGCGCTCGGCAGCGCGCTGTCTGACCTGGCGGCGATGGGCGCAGAACCCGGCGAGGCCTACCTCGCGCTGTGCCTGCCCGCCGGCACCGAGCTCGACGATGCCGTTGCGCTCCTGGCGGGCGCGCGGGAGCTCGCCGACGAATGCGGCGTCACCGTGGCCGGCGGCGACGTCAGCGCATCGCCGGTGCTGAGC
The DNA here is from genome assembly GCA_963830945.1 of uncultured Actinomycetota bacterium. Lineage (GTDB taxonomy): Bacteria > Actinomycetota > Thermoleophilia > Solirubrobacterales > Solirubrobacteraceae > Palsa-465. The sequence continues at coordinate 108,783 of CAWHOH010000011.1, forward strand.
GTGGCGGTCACGGTCGTGGGGTGGGCGAATGACCCCGCCGAGCTCGTCGGGCGCGACGGCGCGCGCCCGGGCGACCTGGTGGGGGTCACCGGCTCACTGGGAGCCGCCGGGGCCGGGTTGGCGCTGCTCGACGGCCGCGCCACCCTCGACGGACCCGCCGCCACCGACCTGCACGATCGCTACGCCCGCCCCCGGCCGCGCCTGGAGGCCGGCCGCGCGCTGAGCGCTCTGGGGGCGACCGCGATGATCGATCTGTCCGACGGCTTGGCCACCGACGCCGGGCATCTCGCGCGCCGCAGCGGCGTGCACATCGCCCTGGACCTGGCGGCACTGCCTCTGGCCGAAGGGGTGGCGGAGGTGGCGGCTCAGCTCGGTGACGACCCGCCGTCGTTCGCGGCGACCGCCGGGGAGGACTACGAGCTGTGCGCCTGCATCCCTGAGCGAGCGCGGGCCGCCGTCGAGTCCGAATGGCCGGCGGCGGCCTGCGCAGCACTCACCTGGATCGGACGGGTACGAGAGGGCCCGGCCAAGCTGGAGTTCGCCGGCAGCACCGGCGAGTTGTCAGGCTACGAGCACTCCCCGTGAGGGCGCTTCTCTGATCCAGCCTGCTTCTGCTCTTGCAGAAGCCGGCGCAGGATCGCCTCGGCGACGGCGTGAGTGTCCACGCGGTATTCGCCGCGCCCCACCTGCTCCTGTATCTCACTGATCCGCATGTCGCGATTCCCTTCGCCCATCGGCTGGCTGTGACCGATCAATTCCTGTCCTAGATGTCGGCGCTAAAGCTTTCGACCTCCACGCCGAAGCGCGGAGGCTGGACGTTTTGACGTCGTTTGCCGTGGTGAGAATCGGGAACGGTCATCAGGCTGCGGCGGCACGCGCCGGACCCAGGGGCTGGACCCCCTGAAGGCGGGCGAAGATGATGATTCGCTGAGCGGCGCTGTACAGAGGGTTGCAGGCCGACAGGACGAGCCGGTCATAGCCCACGTCGTCGATCACCGACACCTCGGTGGGCTTGACGATCCGCTGGTACTGGACCACATAGGTGAACTTTCCGTAGGGCATCTTCACGAAGATGCGATCCCCGCCCTTGAGCTGGTTGAGGAAGCGGAACGGCGCCAGGTACGTTGTGCGGTGCCCCGCGATCGCCACGGTCTGGCCCATGCCGGGCAGCGCGGTCTGCGGGTAGTGGCCGGGGCCCTCCTCCAGACTCTGGGTGTCGGTGCCCTGGACGATGTTGTACGTGTTGCCGATCCGCGGAATCTCGATCTGCCCGATGGCGTCACCGGTGGTGACCTGGGCCCGCTCGCGCCGGGCCAGATAGGCGATCCGCTGGCCCAGAGGCTTGATGGTGTGCAGCGCCTGAACATCCGGGCCGGTGAGCGGCGCGGCCTTGTAGCTGAGGAAGCGCTGGTTGACCTCGCCGCGCATGATCAGCCCGATCGCGGCGGTCACGGGCTCCTGCCACACGAGCGTCGCCGCCGCGTCGAGGACGAGCAGCAGGCCCGACAGGATGAGCACCGACGAGATGGCGCGGATGAGGCGTCTCATGACCGATTAACGGCGCAGAGCGGATTTTGTGCCGCCGAGGGAACCTGGGCCGGCGTAGGTGACCGGACCGCGCACGGTGACCGGGACGGGCACGACGCGCGAGCCGCGCGCCGCCAGCAGCGACAGGGTGAGCGCGCTCAGCAGGCAGCCCAGGACAACGCTCCACTCCAGGGCGGCGGCGATGCTCACCCCGTGCCCAGCGAGGAGCAGCACCATCTCCCACACGACGTTGATGGGCCCGTAGCCCAGCTCGTTGGCGTAGTAGCCCACGACGAGCACCGCCGGCGCGATCCCGATCGCGATGAGCACCAGGCGCAGCGGGACCGGAACGCGCATGTCCGGGCTCACCGCCCATAGCCACAGGTGCAGCGCCGGCACCAGCAGGAACGCGGCGAACGGATTGCTGAGCCAGATGACGAAGGTGATCAGGCACATCACCACGAGCAGGCCGGCGAGGGCGCCGTCGCTGCCCAGGCCCTCCTGCGGCCGGCGAGAGGTGCGCGTCCGCGTCGGCAGTCGCCGCGCGAGGGCCAGCACCCCGGCCGACCCGGCCAGCAGGACGACCGCCATCACGACCAGCAGCGCTGCACCTCCGCTGCCCAGCGGGATCGCGCCGGCCGCGACCGGGCCGGGCGGCGCGACGGTGATGACACCGACCAGCCGGGCCAGCAGCACGATCCCGACCAGGAGCGCGAACGGGACCGCCGCCGCCAGGATCACGGTGAGCGAGCGCCAGATGATGTGGCCGCGCCGACGCGCGCGGGCCACGCCGTCGATGGTGGTGAGCAGCACCGGAACCAGCAGTGACAGGACGAAGAGCGAGATCGCCCACCCGGGTACGACCTTGCCGCCGAGCATGACGTAGGCCGACGGTGGCGCCAGCGTCGGGCCGCTGTCCAGCGCGGAGATGGTGGCGAGAACGGCGCGCCCCATGTTGGTGAGCTGGGCCGCATCCATCACGCCGGCATCCGCCGCGGGGCCCTGCTCCCCGGAGAGCGAGAGCTCCACAGCCGGGATCCCATGGGCGCCGAAGGGGCCCTGCTGTCCGAGGGTGAACGGGAACGCCAGGTGCGCGAACTGCCCGCCCAGGCCGGTGAAGCTGTCAGACAGCGACGTCTGCGCCGCCAGGGCCGAGGCGACGGTGTTGCGCAGCCCCGGGGGCGCGACGACCTGGCGCGTGGACCAGGGGAGGATGACCGGCTGCTGGACGTGGGCGCTGGCGACGTCGCCCAGGACGAGCACGGCGTCGACGGGACCGGCCAGGGTGGCGGCCAGCCGGATGGCCCCGGCAGTCCCCTGCGTGCCGCTCGTGGAGGCGAGCACGACGCTGCGATGCAGGGTCTCGCCCTCGAGGTTGCGGGCCAGCTCCAGCAGCGTCGCGGTGCCCGACAGCGCCGCCGCGGCCTGCGACCCGAGGGCGTCGCGGGGAGCCGCGATGACGATGCTGCCGTTCTCGGTCCCGGGCCGGATGCCCACGACGTTCTCCAGGGGGACCGTCCCGTCCACCGTGCGCCCCATGAACGTGTCGACGGTGGGCGCAGAGCCCCCGTCGAGTCCCCCGAAGTTGTAGTTCGCCAGCGTGTTGCGGACCGTGACGGCCAATGACTGATCGCCGTTGGAGCCGGGGCGGCGGCTCGGATCGGCTGTGGCGAGGCTGCTCATCTTCGTGGCGACGTTCTGGCCGTTGAACGCCGATGGGGCCAGCGTCGGGCTCAGCGCGGCCTGCTGATCCTTCAGCGAGAACGCGAGGACGACCAGAGCCAGCGCCGCGACGATCAGCCCGGTCCGGTAGATACGCGGATCCAGCATCGAGCCAAGGTTATCCGCCGGGCGGGCCGCCAATTGCCGGTCGGCGAGACGCGCTCATTACCCTTGTGAGAGGTTGGCCGAGACGACGGTGCCCGAACGCAGCGCCCGCATTCTGCTCGTCGACGATGAGCAGTCCATCCAGACGCTGCTCTCGTACCCGCTGCGCAAGGAGGGCTACGACGTGGTTCAGGCCACCGACGGCCGCCAGGCACTCGAGCGCTTCGACGAGCAGTCCTTCGATCTCGTCGTGCTCGACCTCATGCTGCCGCGGATCGACGGCCTGGAGGTCTGCCGGCGGCTGCGCAGCCGCAGCTCGGTGCCGATCATCATGCTCACCGCCAAGTCCGAGGAGATCGACAAGGTGGTCGGCCTGGAGCTCGGGGCCGACGACTACATCACCAAGCCCTTCTCGCTGCGCGAGTTCTCCAGCCGCATCAAGGCGGCGCTGCGCCGCGCCGAGATGAGCCGCCCCGACCAGGCCCTCCCCGGCGAGGCGCCGCTGGTCATCCGCGAGCTGCGGATCGACTTCGCCAAGCGCAGCGTGCGGATCCGCGGCAACGACGCCCAGCTCACCTACGTGGAGTTCGAGATCCTCTCGGCGCTGGCGCGGGCTCCGGGCCGGGTGTTCACCCGCGACATGCTGCTGGCGCGTATCTGGGGCGACTCGGCGTACCGTGATCCGCGCACGATCGACGTACACATCCGGCATCTGCGCGAGAAGGTGGAGCGTGACCCGAAGGACCCGGAATATCTGTTCACGGTGCGGGGCGTCGGCTATCGCTTCCGTGACACCGATCCCTGAGGATTGAGCGGGAGCGACACCGTGGGGCGCAGATGAGGCTGTCGCTGAGCAACCGCCTGGCGGTGGTGTTCTTCGCCATCACCGCGCTGGCCATCGGGGCGCTGTACCTGTATGTCGCCCCGGGGCTCCAGAGCCGGCTGATGGGCGAGAAGCTCAGCGCGCTCGCCGCCACGGCGCAGACGCACTCGGGCAAGCTCGGCCGGGCCGTGGGCAGCTCGACGCCGCTTCCCGACGTCCGGCGGCTGGTCAACCAAACCGCCGGGACCTCCGGAGACCGCGTGACCCTGCTGTCGGTCAACATCGCCCAGGGCTCGATCCAGCTGGCCAAGCTGGCCGACTCGGGGATGGGCTCGGGACCGGCGCTGCGCTACCTGATCGCCAAACGGGCCGTGACCCAGCGGCGGCTGGTCACCGCCGTGGAGCGCTCCGGCTCGGGCGCGGTGGCCGAGGCCGCCCGGCCGGTGTCCTACCTCCACGGCGCCGTCGGCTGGGTGATCGTGTACTCGGCGCCGCTGGCCGACGTCATGCGCACGGTGTCGACGGTCCGTCACGAGATCCTCGTCGCCGGAGCGATCTCGCTGCTGCTGGCGCTGGTCGCCGGCTACCTGGTGGCGCGAGCGCTGGCCCGGCGCGTCAAGCGGCTGGAGCTGGCGGCCAAGCAGGTGGCCGCGGGGGACTTCAGCCGCCCGATCCCGGTCGACTCAACCGACGAGCTGGGCCAGCTCGCGGTGGCCTTCAACGAGATGCAGCAGCAGCTCCAGCAGCTCGAGCAGGCGCGCAAGAAGTTCATCGCCACCGCCTCGCACGAGCTGCGCACGCCCGTGTTCTCCCTGGGCGGCTTCGTCGAGCTGCTCGAGGACGAGGAGCTGGACGCCGAGACCCGCCGGCGCTTCCTGGACCAGGTGCGCGACCAGGTGCAGCGCCTGGGCAAGCTCTCGGTCGACCTGCTGGACCTGTCACGCCTGGAGTCCGGCTCCCTGGAGCTGCGCCCCGAGGAGGTCGATCTCGGCGAGCTCACCCGCTCGGTCTCCGGGGAGTTCGAGCCAACCCTGGCCCAGCACGACAGCCGCCTGGAGCTGCGGCTGCCGACGTCGATCGAGGCCCAGTGCGACCCGGTCCGCGTCGCCCAGATCATGCGAATCCTCATCGACAACGCGCTCACCCACACGCCTCCGGGCACGCAGATCGTCGTCACCGCCGCCCGGGAGAACGGGAACGTCCGCCTTGCCGTGCGCGACGACGGCGACGGCATCGAACGGCTCGCCCAGCAGCGGATCTTCGAGCCCTTCTACACCGCCGACGATGCCCAGGGCTCAGGCCTGGGGCTGGCCATCGCCTCCGAGCTGGCCGACCGCATGCGTGGCCGGCTCTCGGTCCAGTCGGCGTCGGGGGCCACGACCTTCACGCTCGAGATCCCGGTCTGAGCCCTCTCAGGGCATCCACGGGTCCAGCAGCCGCAGCCACACCTCGCTGCGAGTGGGGAACGGCGGCATGGCGTGGACGAGGCGACGCAGCGGGACCTCGCCGACGATGGCGATGGTGGCCGCGTGCAGGGACTCGGCCACCTCGGGACCGGTGAACGTCGCACCGACCATCACCTCGCGCTGCTCGTCGACGACGATGCGGCACGCCGACGGTGCGCCCTTGCCGATGAAGCTCGCCCCGGGCGTGCGGCCCAGCTCGGCGTCGACGGCGCGGGCCTGGATGCGGGCGTCCAGCGCCTCGCGCAGGGTCCGCCCGACGGCCGCGATCTGAGGATCGGTGAACACCACCCGTGGGGTCAGCGGGCCGTCCCAGTCGGCGGTGGCGTCGCGATTCATGATGTTGGCCACGGCGACCATCGCGTGGTACTTGCCCGCCTGGGTGAGCAGCGCGCGGCCGGTGACGTCGCCGATCGCGTACAGCCAGCCGCCGTGGCTGGGGCCGGTGACCCGCATGTGGTCATCGACGGCGATCGTGGCCCCGGGCTCGAGGTCCACGGTCTCCAGGCCCAGATCCTCGGTGTGGGGCGTGCGCCCGACGGCCACCAGCAGCTCATCCGAGACGATCGCTTCGCCGTCGGCGACGGTGAGCGTGAACTGGCCCGCGTCGCTGCGCGTGGCCTCCGTGGCCTTCGTGCCCACCCTGAGGTCGATGCCCTTGTCGCGCAGCGCCCCGGCCAGCTCCTCGCCCGCGAACGGTTCCTCACCGGGCAGCAGGCCCGGCTCGGCCTCGACGAGGGTGACGGCCGCGCCCAGCGACGCCCACGCCTGGGCCAGCTCGCAACCCACCGCGCCGCCGCCCAGGACGGTGAGGCGGCGCGGGACGGCCTTGGCGGTCGTGGCCTGGCGGTTGGTCCACGGGGCGATCTCCCCCAGACCGGGCACGGGCGGGATGGCGGCGCCGCTGCCGACGGCGATCACGACCGCGCGGCGGGCCTCCAGGATCTCGTCGCCGACGCGGACCCTTCGCTCTCCCTCCAGCCGGGCCTGGCCGCGGTAGAGCGTGATGTCGCGGTCTTCGACCCACGGCAGCTGGGCGGCGTCGTCGAGGTCGTGGATGACCTCGTCGCGGCGCGCCAGGACCGATGCGGCGTCGAGGTGGCCGGTCACCGCCTCCTTGGCTCCGGGGACCCGCCCGACTTCGGCCAGGAGCTGCGCCGGGCGCAGCAGCGCCTTGGAGGGCATGCAGGCCCAGTAGGCACACTCGCCGCCGACGAGCTCCCGCTCGACGAGCGCGACGTCGAGGCCCTCCCCGGCGGCGCGGCCGGCGCAGACCTCCCCGGCCGGCCCGGCGCCGATCACGATGACGTCGTGCTCAGGCATGCCGGGCCAACGGTAACGCTGCTGGCGGGCAGCGACGCCGCGCGCCGGCGACAGGCCGCTACGACACTTCGCGCAGACGACCCGTCTCGACCTCGTAGACGAAGCCGCGCACCGCGTCGGTGTTGGGGATGAACGGCGAGGCCTTGATGCGGGCGATCGACTGGCGCACGTCGGCATCGAGGTCTCCGAAGGCCTCGGCGGCCCAGGCGGGCTTGATCCCGGTGTCCTTCTCGATGGCCGACCTGAACTCGTCGTCGGTGAAGGTGAGCATCCCGCAGCCGGTGTGGTGGATGAGGATGATCTCCTCGGTGCCCAGCAGGCGCTGGGAGATGGCCAGCGAGCGGATCGCGTCGTCGGTGACGACGCCGCCGGCGTTACGGATGACATGGGCGTCGCCCTCGGTCAGCCCGAGCATCCCGTAGACGTTGAGGCGCGCGTCCATGCAGGCGATGACGGCCACCTTCCGGGCCGGGGGCAGCGGCAGATCGCCTTTGTCAAACGAGCCCACGTAGCTCTCGTTGTTGGCCAGCAGGTCGTCGGTGCTGCTCACGATGGTTCTCCTTTGCGAGGGCGGCGAGGACGAAACGCTAACAAGTTCACCTATTCAGTGAGGTATGTTCGAGGCCAGGGTCCGGTTATCGTCTGTCTTGACGCATGCCATCCGACACACCACTCGTCCTCGTCTCCAATCGAGGCCCGGTCACCTTCCAGGAAGGTGGCGAGATCAAGCGAGGGACCGGCGGCCTCGTGACGGCGCTTATCGGCCTGGCCTCCCACCGCCCGGTGACATGGGTGGCCTCGGCGATGACCGACGAGGACGTGGCCGAGGCCCAGCGCAACGACGGGCGCCCGTTCCCGGTCACCGCCCCCGAGGGCGGCGAGTACCGGGTGAAGCTGGTCGCCTCTGACGCCGACGCCTACGACGGCTTCTACAACATCATCGCCAACCCGCTGCTGTGGTTCATCCAGCACTACCTGTGGGACCTCTCCAACGCTCCGGACATCCGCCGCAACGAGACCGAGGCCTACGAGTTCGGCTACAACGCGGTCAACGAGGACCTGGCGTCAGCGGTGCTCGAGGAGATCGAGGACATCGAGAAGCCGGTGGTCATGGTCCACGACTACCACCTGTACGTCCTCCCCGCGCTCGTCCGCCGCGAGCGGCCCGACGTCTTCCTCCATCACTTCGTCCACATCCCGTGGAGCCAGTCGGACTCCTGGCGAGTGCTCCCCACGCCGATCCGCCGCGACATCTACAACGGGATCCTCTCCAACGACATCATCGGCTTCCATACGCGCTCCTATCGCCGCAACTTCCTGCAGTGCTGCGAGGACCTCATGGGGCTCGACGTCGACCATGAGGCCGGGGTGGTCAAGGTCGACGACCGCGAGGTGTGGGTCCGCGCGTACCCGCTGCCCATCGACTCGAGCGCCATCCAGGCGGTCGCGGCGCGGCGCCGGGTGGAGGAGTTCGAGTCAGAGCTGCTGCGCCGTCGCCGCGACCACCTCATCCTGCGCGTCGACCGCGCCGACCTGAGCAAGAACGTCCTGCGCGGCTTCAGCGCCTTCGACACCTTCCTGGAGCAGCATCCCGAGTTCCGCGAGAAGGTGACGTTCATCGCGCAGCTCATGCCGTCCCGGACCGACGTCCCGGAGTACGCCGAGTACCTGGAGCGCATCGAGGCGGTGGTGGCTGTCGTCAACCATCGCCACGGCTCGCCGGACTGGATGCCGATCCAGCTCAAGCTCCGCGACGACCTCGAGGAGGCGGTGGCCGCCTACAAGCACTACGACATGCTCATGGTCAACGCGATGTTCGACGGCATGAATCTCGTCGCCAAGGAGGGTCCGATGGTCAACGAGCGTGCCGGCGTCTCGGTGCTGTCGGAGAACACCGGCGCGCACGAGGAGCTCGGCGAGTACGCGCTGTCGGTCAATCCGTTCGACATCCAGGAGCTGGCCGACTCCATCCACGCCGCGCTGACGATGCCCATCGAGGAGCGCAAGCGACGCCACGAGGGCCTCATCTCGATCGTCACCGCCCGCAACCCAGGTGATTGGATCGACGACCAGCTCGCCGACATCCGGGCCAAGGAGACCAGCCGCGAGAGCGCGGTGTGAGCCCGCTCAGTTGAGCGTCCTGCCCTCGCGCAGGAGCTCGATGTAGTTGGCGATGCGCCGGTCGCGCGCCTTCTGGGTCTTGACGTTGTGCAGGCGGTAGAGGAACGCGTAGCGCTGCTGGCCCTTGAGCGTGGCGAAGAACTCCTCGGCCTTCGGCTCGGCGTCGAGCGCCTTCTGGAAGTCGTCGGGGATGGAGGCCCGGCTCTGGGGCTCGTAGGCGGCCTCCCAGCGGCCATCGGCCTGGGCGGCGTGGACCTGGGCGTGTCCTGCAGGACGCATCCGGCCCGATTCGGTGAGGGCCAGCGCCTTGTCGCGGTTGACCTGCGACCACTTGCTGCGCGGTCCGCGGGGCGTGAAGCGCTGGAGGAAGTAGGTGTCGTCCAGCGGGCGGCGCACGGCGTCGATCCAGCCAAAGCAGATCGCCGTGTCGAGCACCTCGGGGTAGTGGACGGTGGTGACGCCCGATCCCTTCTTGGCGATCTTGACCCAGGCGTCGGCTGCGGTGGCGTGATGGTCCTCCAGCCAGCGCTCCCAGTGGGCCTCGTCAGGGCACTCGACGACGTTGAGGTCGGCCAGCGGGATGGCGGTGGGCCTGGCTGCCATGGGGCGATGGTGACAGGCCGAGAGCGGTGGCCCGGCGGCGAAGGACGGCCGGGCGGCGAGCGCAGAGCACCCGCTATAGTCGGCGCCCGCCCTGGAACGGGCGCTTTTCTATGGCTGAGCAAGCACGCCTATACGACCTGATGGTGGTCCTCTCCACGACCGCCGAGGACGAGCGCCGCGCCAAGATCCTCTCCGACGTGGAGGCGCAGATCACCGGTGGTGGCGGAGCCGTCGAGCGCAACGACGACTGGCACAGCCGCCCGCTGGCCTTTGAGATCAATCACCAGGCCGAGGGCGAGTACCACCTGTTCCAGTTCACCGGGCCGACGCCGCTGCTCGAGGGGCTCTCGCACAACCTGCGCATCGACGACGCGGTGCTGCGCTTCCGGATCATCCGGGTGGTGCCGGGGACGCCTCCGGCGCCCGACTCGGCTCCGCCGGTGATGGCGGGCGCGCCCGCCGCCGTCCCGGTCGCCGCTGCCGCCCCCGCCGAGGACTCCTAGCCCGCTCGGGCACTGCGTTGAGGTCCGCCGCCGTCGCGGCGCGCGTCGACCTGTGACGAAAGCATCACGAAACGCACGCCGTGTGCCAAGCAGGGCAACGTTTCCGCCAAATTCCGCTGACTGCGGCCGGTTGCCGTCTGGCGCAGCCATAGACTCGACTCGAGCTTTCAAAACGGCACTTGGGAAAGGAGCCACAACATGGCTGGCGCCAACATCAACCGGGTGATCATCACCGGCAACCTCACGCGAGACCCCGAGACTCGCTCGACCGGATCGGGCAACACGGTGTGCTCGCTGCGCGTGGCCTGCAACGGCCGGCGCCGCAACCCTCAGACGAACGACTGGGAGGATGCGCCGAACTACTTCGACGTCTCCGTATGGGGCGCGCAGGGCGAGAACTGCCAGCGCTACCTCTCCAAGGGACGCCCGATCGCGGTCGACGGACGCCTGCAGTGGCGCGAGTGGACCGATCAGAGCGGCAACAAGCGCCAATCAGTGGATATAGTCGCTGACTCCGTGCAGTTCCTCGGCGGTCGTGACGACGCCGGTAGCGGGAATGGGAACGGGTTCTCCTCAAGCTCGAACGCGCAGGAGAGCGACGTCCCGATCGATACCGGTGACTTCGAGCGCACGCCGGTCGGCGCCGCCGGAGGCGACGAGGACATCCCGTTCTAGAGGCAGTTCGCAAACAATCACGCTAGGCTGATCTCAGTGGCAAAGCAACGCAGACGACCGGTGCGCCGGCGCGACCGCAAGGGTGGGACGACTTCGACCCGCCGTAAGTCGTGTCCGTACTGCCGGGAAAAGGTGGAGCAGGTGGACTGGAAGGACGTGTCCATGCTGCGCCGGTTCATCTCCGACCGCGGCAAGATCCGCTCGCGGCGGATCACCGGAGCGTGCCGCCGGCACCAGAGCCAGGTGGCGCGCGCGGTCAAGCGGGCCCGGGAGCTTGCGTTGCTGCCGTACGTCGCCGAAGGTGGCGGAGACCATCGCGGCGGTCGCGGGGATCGTGACCGTGACCGGGACCGCGACCGCTAGAGGCCGGAGCCGTCGATGCCGCAGGCAATCCTGCTCCAGGACGTAGAGCAGCTCGGTGAGCGTGGGACCGTGGTCGACGTGTCGGCCGGATACCTGCGCAACTACCTGCAGCCGCGCAAGCTGGCGGAGCCCGCCACTGCGACGTCGATCAAGGTCGCCGCAGCGCCGGCAGGAGGATGCCGAGCGCGCCGTGCGCGAGGCCGAGGAGCGCGCCCGCGAGGGCGCCGCTGTGCTCGGGCGCACCGTGCTCACCATCCCGCAGCAGGCCGGTGACGACGGGCGGCTGTTCGGGTCGGTCACGACCCAGGACATCGCCGACGCCATCAGGGATGCCCGCGGGATCAAGATCGATCGCCGCAAGATCCACCTGGACGAGCCGATTCGGAATATCGGGACGTACATGGTGGTGGTTGAGATCGCCGATGAAGTGACGGCGGCGGTCAAGACCATGGTTGTCGCGGCCTAGCTTCCTTCTGCTCGTGCGTGCGGGACGGGGCCACCCGCTCGCTCGCACCCGTCACTTGTGTGGCGTGGACGATGGGATGAGGCGTGGCTACCGAGGTGGTCGCTGAGCGTGGACCCCGACCCGCACGACGTCTAAGGCCGGCGAGCGCCGCTCGTGAGCGTTCCGGTCGGCGTGGTCTCCTCTCGGCGTCGTTGAGAGCGCGGGGCCGCGGCGAGTTGGGACGGCAGCCGAGCACCCGCGCGCCCTCAGCGGTGCACGGTGAAGGTGGCGGTGCCGAAGGGGTGGGGGCGGTGGGTGAGGCTGTCGGCGCGGCCGAGGTCTGAGACGGTGACGCTGACGCGGTAGGTGCCCGGGCACCAGGTCTGGCCCTGGACGGCGTCGAGGTTGGCGCCGAAGATCCGTCCGCGGATGTCGTCGGCTCCGCCGCCCTGGCCGCCCGGAAAGGTGATCCGGGGGCATCGGGCACCGCCGAAGTGGAACGAGTAGTCGGCGTCGTTGAGGAGGATCCGGAAGTGGACCGCGAAGTGGGCATGGGGCCCGCCCGTGGCCGGAGTGACCCAGACGCGATTGGGCGTTGACGGATCGCGTTCGGCGGCGCGGGACTGGGGCGTCTCCGGGGCGGGCTTGGGGCCGGCAACGACGCGGTTGACGGCGGCGAGGTTGCCGATCCGCTTGACCACCTGGCCGTCGGCGGCGTACCAGATCATCGGTAGGTCGCTGCCACAGCATTCCCGCGACACCTGAACGGCCACGACGTTGCTGTGCACGGCGGCCGTCACGGTTCGACTGTGCGGGTAGACGGGCGCCCCCGGCTGGTTGCGGTCGGCCTGGCGAGGGAACACGAACGCGACCCTTGGCGACGCCGTCAGGGACCACCAGGATGATCCGGGTGTGCGTGGATCCGCCGGCGAACGAGTGTCCGGCGCCCTCGGTGGTCAGAGCCGTACCGGCCTCAATGCTCGACGCGGTCCCGCCGCCGCCCGAGCCCGACGAGTCCACCTCGGTGAGCCGCTCCCCCCGTCACCCTCAGGACGAGCGCCGGGGGCACGTGCCGGTGTCCGAACGCCGCTTTGATCCGGGCGACGGAGCCCGGCCCCACCGGAACCAGGAACACCGGACTTCCCCACGGCGTCGTCGTCGCGCGCCGGATCAGGGCTCGGTCGGGCGGACCCTGGAGCGACGTGCCGCTGCCGTCAAGGAATCGGGTCAGCAGTCGCGACTTCAGGTCACTCGGCGTCTGCGGTCGCCGGAGCACGCCGAGGATTTCCAGGAGCGCCTGGCGCGATCCTCGACCCGGCCGCGCCGCCACGTATCGGCCAGCTCGTGCCGCGCGATTCCGAACAGCCAGGCGCGGGCCGAGCCGAGCCTGGCGTCGAACCCGTGCGCCGATTGCAGCGCGGCCGCGAACACCTCCGCGGTGAGGTCGGCGGCGATGTCGGCCCGGCCGGTCGCGCGGTAGAGGAAGGCCAGCAGCTCGGCCTCGAAGCGGTCGTAGAAGACGCCGAAGGCCTCAGCGTCTCTCGCGGCGAGCTCCAGGGGCGCGGCGTCCGAGGCGGTCGACAGCCGTGTGCGTGCCATCGCATATCCATTCCATCGCAGCGCGCCATTTGTGACGAGCGTCTGCACAGGGGGGTGCAAGGTGTCCGGCTAAAGGCTCTTAATCGAAGGAGCCGGAGTCGCGGGTCTGCGCGGCGACCGGCGTGAACGCAAACCTCGCTGATACCGGAATCGCCACTCCGGGGCGCTCGCCCCGGAACTTATCCTCGGACCCCCTCGTGAGCACAGTCCAGAACATCGCCGTCCCGCCCCACAACCTCGAAGCCGAGAAGTCGGTGCTGGGCGCGGTGCTGCTGGACGAGCGCCACCTGCACTCACTGCTGGTGGAGGAGCAGCTGCGGCCCGAGCACTTCTACCGCGAGCAGCACGGCGCCGTGTTCGCCGCGATGCTGGAGCTCTACGAGGGCGACAACAAGATCGACCACCTCACCGTCTCTGAGAAGCTGCGCCAGCACGGCAAGCTCGACGAGGTCGGAGGCCCGGCGACGATCGACGAGCTGGCCGGATGGGTGCCCGCCGCCGGCCACGCGCGCGAGTACGGCCGGATCGTCCACGACAACTTCAAGCTGCGCGCGCTCCTCACCGCGTCCTACGAGATCCAGGCCAGCGTCCTCTCCCGGGAGGCTCCGGCGCGTGAGCTCGTGGAGCAGGCCGAGCGCGCCGTCCTGGAGGTCGCCACCGACGACCGCCAGAAGAAGATCCGCTCGATCGCGGACATCCTGCATGAGGAGACCGACAAGCTCCACCGCCTGTCGGTGGCCAAGACGGCGCTGACGGGCACGCCGTCGGGCTTCAAGGACCTCGACGAGAAGACCGGCGGCTTCCAGCCCGGCAACCTGGTCATCCTCGCCGCCCGCCCCTCGATGGGGAAGTCGGCGCTCGTCGCCAACGTCGCCGAGAACGCGGTGCTGGCCGGCCACGCGGTGGCGCTGTTCTCCCTGGAGATGTCCGAGTCCGAGCTCGCCCAGCGCTTCGTCGCCTCCCAGGCGCGGATCAAGGGCGAGGACCTGCCGGCGCGGCAAGGTGGCCGAGCAGCGCTGGCCCAAGATCCTGGAGGCCTGCCAGCGCCTCGCCGAGGCGCCCCTGTACGTCGACGACTCCTCGGACACCGGGGTCCTGGAGGTGCGGGCAAAGTCGCGCCGCCTGCACTCGCAGGTCCACGACGGCCTGGGCCTGATCATCATCGACTACCTCCAGCTCATGCGCCACGAGGGCCGGGTCGAGAGCCGCGTCGAGCAGGTGGGCCAGATCAGCCGAGGGCTCAAGGGCCTGGCTCGCGAGCTCAACGTCCCGGTCATCGCCCTCTCCCAGCTCAGCCGTGGGGTCGAGCAGCGCGGCGGTGAGAAACGCCGATCCTGTCCGATTTACGTGAATCCGGCCAGATTGAGCAGGACGCTGACCTCGTCATGTTCATCTACCGCGAGGAGTACTACGAGAAGGAGTCCGAGCGCCCGGGGGAGGCCGACATCATCATCGCCAAGCACCGCAACGGGCCCGTGGGCGACGTGATCCTCACCTTCCAGAAGGAGTACCCGAAGTTCATGAACTTCGCCGGGGAGCGGTTCGAGCAATGAGGCCCGGCCGCGAGACAGGGCGGGGCGAGGCATGAGCGACCGGTGCGCGTTCGAGCTCTGCGACGGGGATGGGCTGCTCTACGACGCCGACACCAACACGGCGTACCCGTGCCGCTGCCGCCCGCAGCTCATCGCACGGCGGCGGGCGAGCAACCTGTCGGCGGTCATCCCGCGCCGCTACCGCGACGTCTCGTTCGACCGGCCGCCGGTGACCGACATCGAGCCGGCGATCGTCGCCGCTACGCGACGGTTCGCCGGCACCATCGACGACCAGCTCGACGCCGGACGCGGGCTGTGGTTCATGGGGCCGCCGGGCACCGGCAAGACGACGCTGGCCATGCTCGTGTCCAAGGCGGTGCTGGAGGCCGGGCGCACCGCGGCGATCTACTCGCTGCCGCGGCTGCTCAACGAGATCCGCGCACACGTATGAGACCGGCGGGCACAACCAGCTCCTGGACCGCCTGGCCGTCGTCGACCTGCTCCACATCGACGACGTGGGCGCCGAGCGCAAGAACGACTGGGTCCTGGAGGAGCTCTACTCGATCGTCAACGCCCGCTACGAGGACCGGCGCTCGATGCTGCTCACCACCAACTGCCTGGACCGCGATGAGCTCTGCGAGCAGATCAACGCCCGCACCGTGTCCCGTCTGACCGAGATGTGCGACGAGCTGCCGCTGCTCGGCCACGACCACCGCATGGACCTGCGGACCGCCTAGCCGGCAGCAGCAGCGGCAGCCGGCAGCCGGCAGCCGGCAGCGGGCAGCGGCGGCCAGCCGGACCGGCGGACGACCTAGGCGTCGCCGGCGGGCTGCCGGCGCCCGCCCGGGCTCCAGAGGCCCAGGTAGCGACCCAGCGTGGCGAACCCCGCCATGCACAGCAGGGCATCCGCCACGCCGCGCAGCGCGCCGTCGTAGGCGTCCTGGGCCGGGACCGCGACCAGGGTGATCACCACCGCGACCGCCACGGAGACCACGGCGGCAAAGCGCCACGGCCGGCCGCGCAGGGGCGGCGGCACCAGCATCACGAAGTCGCCGAGGTCCTCGAAGATGTCCCCGGCGTCCCCGCCGGCCACGGGCCGCAGCCGTGCGGCCTCCCAGATCGACGGCAGCGACGCCAGCAGGCCGGCGGTGCCGACCGCGGCCACCACGATCGTGAACGTCACCCAGGTCCCTGAGAGGAAGCGGTGATCGGCGACGGCGATCGTCCCGAGGCTGACCATCGTGACGATCCCGCTCAGCACCCCCACGGCGGCGCGGCGGACGATCATCGTCGCCTCGGCGGCCGGCAGCACCACGGAGCCGCGGCGCTGGACCCAGCGCAGGCCGGCGAGCATCCCCGCGACGAAGGACGACCTGGGAGAAGACGATGGCGAGCGCGGTGGCCAGGCGGCCGATGACCGGTCCGCCCTTGGGCGCCGCCCCGAACGCGGAGCCTGAGGTGACGAACGCGACGCCGAAGAGGATCCCGGCCAGCGCCAGCGCCGCGAACCCGAACACGGCGGCCCGCCGCGCGCGGCGTGCTGCCGACCTCGTCGGCGAACTGGCGGGCCAGCGCGCCCGGCTCGCCGAGCTCGGCCTCGGGGTCACAGGCGAGATGGTCGGCGTACTCGTCCAGGATGCGGGCGCGCAGGCGGCCGCGGATCCCGACCGTGCTCAGCTCCTGACCGAGCTGGGACTGAAACTCCGTGCTCATACCAACACCGCCTCGACTGCGCGGGAGAAGTCCCGCCATTCGCTGCGGCGCGTGCCCAGCTCGCGGTGGCCGCGGCGCGTGAGCTCGTAGATGCGGCGGCGCCGGCCCTCGCCGTCCGACCACTCGCTGGAGAGCAGGCCGCCCGCCTCCAGGCGGTGCAGCGCCGGATAGACAGTGCCCTCGGGGAGCTCGAAGGCGCCGTCGCTGCGGCGCTTGAGGCTCTCGATGATCGCGTAGCCGTGGAGGGGGCCGTCGGCGAGGACGGCGAGGATCAGGGCGTCGAGGTGGCCCTTGAGGGATTCGGCTCTCATACCTCGCCATGCTAAGCCTAGCATCGCTAGGTGTCAAGTAGGGCCGCGATGGGCTCAGCGTGGCGTGGGCACGTGACGAAAGTCAACAGCAGCGACGAAGGGGAGGGTGCGGGTGCTCGGAGCGCTTGCGGCGGCATCCGGACGGGACCCTGGGAGACAACTACTGTCAGACACGCAAGATCCACCCAGAACCTGCTGCATATGGGCATTTTTGGGCGCAACTGAATCTGGGGGCCATTGCCTCCCGCCCCGTCGAGAGAGACGAGCAGTCCCGATGCAGGCCTCCTTCTCGACCGCCGTTGACGTGCGCCGAGACTCCGCTCAGACGTCACACGGACACGGGCACGCCAAATCCGGGCGCGATGGCTCGCCGCGTCACGGGCGTAGAAACGCCGCGTCGGCGCGTGAGCGCCCTAAACTCACAGCGCGATGCCAGGAATCGTGGTGGTCGGCGCCCAATGGGGCGACGAAGGCAAAGGCAAGGTCACCGACATGCTCGCCGAGCGTGCCGATGCCATCGTGCGCTTTCAGGGCGGCAACAACGCCGGGCACACGATCGTGCGCGACGGCACGACCTGGAAGCTGCACCTGATGCCGTCGGGGATCCTGCATCCCGGCAAGCTGTGCGTGATCGGCAACGGGGTGGTCATCGATCCCAAGGTGCTCACCGACGAGCTCGACGAGCTGCGCCGGCGCGGCGTGGAGACCAGCGCGCTGCGGATCTCGGCCAACGCGCACCTGATCATGCCCTACCACATGATGCTGGACCACGCGGGCGAGGCCAAGCTCGGCAAGCTCGAGATCGGCACCACGCGCCGGGGCATCGGGCCGTGCTACGCCGACAAGGCGGCACGTCTGGGGATCCGCGTCCAGGACCTGCTCGACGAGAAGATCCTCAAGAAGAAGATCGTCGCCGCGCTCGACCCCAAGCGGCTGTCCCTGCGTCCCTACGCCAAGGACCCGCGCGCTGGACCTGCAGTCGATGACCGACGAGTACCTGACCTACGGGCACGTGCTCGAGCCCTACATCGCCGACACCTCGCGGCTGGTCCTCGAGCGCCTGGACCGACAACGAGATGGTGGTGTTCGAGGGCGCCCAGGGCGCGATGCTGGACATCGACCACGGCACCTATCCGTTCGTCACCTCGTCCAACCCGGTGGCCGGGGCGGCCTGCATCGGCGCCGGCGTCGGGCCCAAGGACATCGACGAGGTGTGGGGCGTGGCCAAGGCCTACGTCACCCGGGTCGGGCGCGGGGCCGTTCCCCACCGAGATCGACGGGCCGCTGGCCGACGAGATGCGCGAGCGGGGCGGCGAGTACGGCACCACCACCGGGCGTCCGCGCCGCGTGGGCTGGATGGACCTCGTCGCGCTGCGCTACGCCGCGCGCCTGAACTCGCTCACCGCGCTGGCCATCACCAAGCTCGACGTGCTGGCCGGCTTTGACCCGCATCCGCGTCTGCGTGCGCTACCGCAACGACGAGGGCGCGGAGTTCGACTACTTCCCCTACCACCAGACGGTGCTGCACCACGCGGCCGGCGAGTACATCGAGATGCCGGGCTTCACCGAGGACCTCAGCGAGTGTCGCGCGGAGTCCGACCTGCCCGAGGCCGCGCGCGAGTACCTGCGCTTCGTCGCCGACTTCGTCGGCGTGCCCGATCGTCACTGGTGGGCGTCGGTCCCGGACGCGAGCAGGTGATCTGGACCGAGGCCGCCAGCGAGGTGGCCATCGGGCCGCCGACCGACCACGCGGCCAGCGCCAGCTAGCCACAGGTTCGACCCGCGGCGAGCGCCGACCGCTAGCGCCAGCGCTCGAGCAGGTCCTCGTCGCCGACCTGGCGCACGACCCGGCCGGGCACGCCCATGACCACGGCCCGGTCCGGGACGTCGCGTACGACCACAGCCCCAGCGGCGATGAACGCCTCCTCGCCGATGACGACGCCCGGCGTGAGCACGACGCCCCCGCCGACGCGGCAGGCACGCTTGAGCGTCGCACCGCGCAGCGGCGTCTCGGGCCCATGCCGCGACATCGTGTCGTCGTTGGTCATGACCACCCCCGGGCCGATGAACACGTCGTCCTCGACGATCGTCCCGGCGGTGATGTACACGAGGGTCTGCACCGAGACGCGCGCGCCGACCACCACGTCGAAGTCCAGCGTCGAGCCGCGGCCGAGCACCGAGCGGTCTCCGAGCACGCCGCGCTCGCGAACCTGGGACTGGTCGCCCACGATCGCGCGGTGCCCGATGGAAGCTCCGGCGTAGACGACGGCGCCGCAGCAGATCGTCGCGTCGTCGGCGATGACGAGCTCGCCGAAGCGCCCCTCGGCGCTGGAGCCCGGGCGCAGCCGGGGTCGCTTGCCCAGCACCACCCCGTCCTCGACGAGGACCCGCTCGCCCAGCCGGCTGCCGGGGTGCACGACCGCGCCGGTGCCCAGCGTGCAGCCGGCGCCGATCACCGCGCCGGCGTGGACGACGGCCCCGGGGGCGAGGACCACGTCGTCGGCCAGGCGCGCGTCGGCCGACACGAACGAGCCGTCCGGGCGCGACGCGGGCGGCCGGGGCGGGCTCATCGCGCGGCCCCGCGCGCGTCCAGCGAATGCTGGAGGCGCTCGAGCACGCGCACCACCCGCAGCCCGCTGGCGCCGTCCGAGCGCGGCGGCTCTCCGGAGCGGATGGCGTCGATGAAGTGCTCGCACTCGACGCGCAGAGGCTCGACGTTGGGGATGCGCGGCGAGAACACGTCTCCGCTGCGGGTGATGTACTCGCCGTAGGTCCGCGAGTCCTCGTCGAAGCCCTTGTCATAGACGGTGAGCTTGCGCTCGAGCTCCATGTCGTCGAACGTGGCCATCTTCTGGGAGCCGACCACGGTGAACCGCCGCTCCTTGTGCGGGTCAAGCCAGGACAGGTGCAGGTGGGCGGTCAGCCCCGACGGGAAGCGCATGAAGCAGAAGACGACGTCCTCGACGCCGTCGCGCACGTACGACGCGCCGTGGGCCTCGACCTCGACCGGCTCCTCGCCGGCGAGGTAGAGCACCACCGACACGTCGTGGGCGCCGAGGCTCCACAGTGCGTTCTCGTCCGCGCGCAGCTTGCCCAGGTTCAGCCGGTTGCCGTAGATGTAGTAGATCTCGTCGCCCAGCTCGCCGGACTCGGCCAGGTCCTTGAGCTTGCGCACGCCCGGGTGGTACTCGAGCAGGTGCCCCACCATCAGCAGCCGGCCGGCCCGCTCCGCCGCGGCCACGGCCCGCTCGGCGTCGGCCGAGGTCACGCCAGCGGCTTCTCGACGAAGCAGTGCTTGCCGGCCTCCAGCACCCGCACCGCCAGCTCGGCGTGGGTGGGCACCGGCGTGGCCAGCACGACCGCGTCCAGGTCGGGGTCCGCCGAGCAGCTCGTCGAGATCCGCCGTCGCCCGGGCGGCGGGCAGCGTCCGCGACACCCGCTCGCGCGCGGCCTCGTCGGCGTCGCACAGGTAGGTCACCTCCGCGCCGGGGATGGCGGCGAAGTTGCGCGCCAGGTTGGGGCCCCAGTAGCCCAGCCCGACGATGCCGACCGACAGCGGCCGACTCACGCCGCCCCGCAGGCTGCGCAGACGAGCTCATCGGCGCAGGAGTGTAGGAGCCGCGGTGATGCCACCGGGGTCACGGCCAGGCCGGCCAGCGCGTCGACGACCCGCTCGCCGGCGTGGCCGTCGCCGTACAGCCGGCGGGGCGACCGGCGGCGGCTCGCGCTCCAGGGCGGCCAGGACGCGCGCGAGGTCGAGGTCGGCGAGCACGTTCCAGCCCAGCTCCACCGTCTCGGTCCACTCGGTGTTGGCACGCAGGGTGATGCACGGCACGCCGGCCAGGTAGGCCTCCTTCTGCAGCCCGCCGGAGTCGGTGACCGCCGCGCGCGCGTGGCACAGCAGCGTCGTCAGCTCGAAGTAGCCCAGCGGCTCGGTGAGGGTCACGCCCGGCGCCTGCGCCAGGCGATCGCGCAGCCCGGCGCTGCGCAGCCGAGCGTCGGTGCGCGGGTGCAGCGGCAGGACCACCGGCAGCGGGAGCCCGGTGAGCACGTCCACGAGGCGGGCCAGCCGCTCCGGGTCATCGACGTTGCCGGCGCGGTGCGCGGTCGCCAGCACGTACCCCCCGGGCTCCAGTCCCGGGCCCGCACCAGGTCGGTGCGCTCGCGCGCCTGGGGCTGCATCGCCATCGCCACGTCGACCATCACGTCGCCGACCAGCTCGGCGCGACCGGCCACGGCCTCGTGGCGCAGGTTGGTCATCGCCACCTCGGTCGAGCACAGCAGCAGCGAGCTGGCGTGGTCGGTGAGGACGCGGTTGAGCTCCTCGGGCATCGACCGATCAAACGAGCGCATCCCCGCCTCGACGTGGGCCACCGGGACCTGGGCCTGGGCGCCGGCCAGCGCGCCGGCCAGGGTCGAGTTCGTGTCCCCGTAGACGAGCACCACGTCGGGCGCCTCGTCCTGGCCAGCACCGGCTCGAGCGCCGCCAGCATGCGCGCGGTCTGCGAGCTCGAGGAGCCGAGGTTGATCTCGAGCTGGCGGTCGGGCGCCGGCAGACCCAACTCGGCGAAGAACACCGCGGACAGGCGGTCATCGAAGTGCTGGCCGGTGTGGACCAGGATCTCCTCGTGCTCGCGACGCAGCGGAGGGGAGACCGCGGCCGCCTTGATGAACTGCGGCCGGTTTCCGATCACGGTCAGAACCTTCATGGTGCGAGCCTGGGCGCGCGGTCTCAGCCGCGCAGCTGCTCGGCGATGCGCGCCGTGACCACGTCGCGGGTGCGGTCAGAGACAGGCGAGGGGCCCGTGTACGCGTGGTCGTCGATCGACGCCACGGTCTGGACCTCGCGGACCGTGGAGGCGAGGAAGACCTCGTCGGCGGCGTAGAGCTCCTCGAGCGTGCACGGCCGCTCCTGCGCTCCGGTGACCTCGATGACGAGGGCGCGCGTGATCGAGGCCAGGATGTGCTCGTCGAGCGGCGGGGTGAGCAGCTCGCCCGTCTCTGACATAGAACACGGAGCTCGTGGGCCCCTCCAGCACCCGCCCATGCGGGGTGACGAGCAGCGCCTCGTCATAGCCCTGCTCGCGGGCCAGGCGCCCGGCGAGCATGTTGGCGGCGTAGGAGAGCGACTTGACCCCGTCGAGGATGCGGGTCGGCGAGTAGGTGATCGACATCATCCGCGCGTCGTCGGCCACCGTCACCATCGGCTCGGTGAGCAGGATCCGGCGCCCGCCGCGCGTGATCATGATGCGCAGGCACTGGTGGTCAGGACCGGTGCCGGCCTCGGCCAGCAGCCGGAACGTGTCGGCGCGGACGGACTCCAGGTCGACCGGGAGGCGGAGGTTCTCGGCCGAGCGCTGCATGCGGGCGAGATGTGCATCGAAGGCGTACGGGGTGCCGTCGTAGATGCGGATGACCTCGAAGGCGCCGTCGCCGCGGATCAGGCCCTCGTCGGTGACCGGGATGGTCGCCTCGGCGGCGGGCATGATCTCGCCGTCCAGCGAGGCCAGCGAAGTGGGGCCGGTGGGGCTCATCGGCGCACAGGCTAGTGGTTGGCGGCGGCGCGCCCCGACCACTCGGGGCGGGTCCATACCTCGGCCAGGCGGATGACCGTCGCCGCCGCGGAGGCCATGTCCTGGACCGAGGCCCACTCGCGCACGGAGTGGTACTCGTGGCCGCCCGTGAAGATGTTGGGGGTCGGCAGGCCCATCTCCGACAGCCGGGAGCCGTCAGTCCCGCCGCGAACGGGCACCCGCACGGGCTCGACGCCCTCCGCGCTGATCGCCGCCTCGGCGGCGTCGACGACGAACGGGACCGGATCGATGTACTCCCGCATGTTGCGGTACTGACGGCGCACCTGGAAGTCCAGCGTGGCCCGCGGCGCGCGCGCCATCACCTCCCGGGCGGTGCTGCTCGAACAGCGCGACGTGCTCGGCGAGACGGTCTTCGTCGAAGTCGCGCACGATCGCCCGGATCTCGGCGACCGCCGCGGTGCCGCTGAGGCGGGTGACGTGGATGAAGCCCTCGCGCCCCGACGTCGTGTCCGGCGTGAGCCGGTCCGAGGGCAGCGCCGCGACGATGTCGGCGGCCAGGCGCAGCGCGCTGACCAGCTTGCCCGTGGCGTGGCCGGGATGCACGTCGACGCCGTGGACGGTGATCACCACCTCCTGCGCCGAGAACGTCTCGTCGGTGAACTCGCCGATCTCCGAGCCGTCCATCGTGTAGGCGCACAGCGCGCCGAAGCGCTCGATGTCGAACAGCGTCGCCCCCTCGCCGATCTCCTCGTCGGGGGTGAAGGAGACGCGCAGGGTGGGACGCGGAAGCTCCGGGTGGGCGGCGAGATGGGCCACCGCGGCCATGATCTCCGCCACCCCCGCCTTGTCATCGGCCCCGAGCAGCGTGTCGCCGCTGGCGGTGACGATGTCGTGCCCGAGCTTGGCCGAGAGCTCGGGTATCGTCTCGGGGTCAAGCCGCGTGCCGGCGCGCGGGAGCTCGATGACCCCACCGCCGTAGTCGCGATGCACGATCGGCTCGACGCCGTCGCCCGGGGCGTCCGGGCTGGTGTCCATGTGCGCGATGAGGCCGATGACCGGGCCGTTGCCGGTGTTGCCGGGCAGCGTCGCGGTGACGTATCCGTTCTCATCCAGCGCCGCGTCGCCGAGGCCGGCCGCGGTGAGCTCCTCCACGAGGACCCGGCCGAGGTCGAGTTGGCCGGGGGTGCTAGGGGACTGGCGGCGGTCCGTCGCGGACTGGGTGTCGATGCGGACGTAACGCTCGAAACGGCGCAGGAGATCGGTCGCCAGCGTCTCCGCCAGCTCGGAGGTGTAGGTCGCGGTCATCCCCATGCAGTAAACCAGCGGCGTGGCGCGAGTGGTTGGCGCGAGTGGTTGGCGCGCGCAGGCAGCGGGTAGCCCTGTTCCGCCGGACAATCAAGAAAGGGAAGGGATGCAAATGCTGCTGGCTCTTGCCATCGTCCTATTCATCATCGCCATCGCGGGCGGCGTGATCATCCACCCCGTGATCTTCGTGCTGGCGCTGGTCGCGCTTGTCATGTTCTTCTCGGGGCGGCGCGGGGCTCGCATCTAGGCGGTTTCGCCACTGCTTGCGCTCCGCCGGGACGGGTAGTCCGCCGACATGGAGGGCCCCCGTTTGGAGTGGAGCGCGGCAGCCGTTCGTGACGGCACCCTCACGGTCCCGATCGCCGGCGACCGGCCGAGAGGCTGGAAGTCGACGTTCGAGCGCACCGTGAGGCTGCTGGGCGGCGGCAGCTGGGGCGAGGTGTCGCTGAAGAAGGAGAAGGTCAAGGTCGCCGACGTCCCCGAGGGCAGCGAGGACGAGTTGCGCTTCTTCCTGGAGGGCGTCGTCCAGCAGGCCAACGCCACACACGTGGACACCGACGACGCTGACGAGGCGGCGGACGACGCCGACGACCCCGCCGACGCCGCCGACGATGACGATGCCGACGCACGCATGACTCCCGCTTCCGGGACTCCGACGGCGCCTGATGCCCGCCACATCCACGTCGTCGCCCGGGAAACGGTCCCGCCGCGCCCGGCTGCGCCGCTCGGATTGCTCGGCCAGGGGCATCACGCGCACCCGGCGGGGACGCGGGTTCAGCTATGACGACTGCCGGCGGCAAGCGCCTGCGCGACCCCGAGACGCTTCTGCGCATCAAGGAGCTGGCAATCCCGCCCGCGTGGGAGGACGTCTGGATCTGCCCCGACCCGCTCGGTCATCTTCAGGCGACCGGCGTCGATGCCGCCGGCCGCAAGCAGTACCTGTATCACCCGCGCTGGCGCGAGATGCAGGATCGCAAGAAGTTCGGGCACATGGTGGACTTCGCCCGCGCGTTGCCGAGCTTGCGCCGCCGCGTGCTGCGCACGCTGCGCTCAGGCGATGAGGCGGACGAGACGCGGGTTCTGGCGTGCGCGATCCGCCTGCTCGACGTCGGGCTGTTCCGCGTCGGCTCCGAGCAGTACGCCGACGACGAGGGCGGGGTCGGCCTGGCCACCGTGCTCAAGGACAGCGTCACCGAGACCGACGGAGAGCTCGTCTTCGACTATCTGGGCAAGGGCGGGGTCCGGCGCGTGCAGGCGGTGCAGGACCCGCCGGTGATCGAGCTGGTCACCGCGCTCAGGCGGCGGCGGGGTGGCGGCGATCAGCTGCTCGCCTACAAGGAGGGGCGCCATTGGCACGACGTGCGCTCGGAGCAGATCAACAAGTACCTCAAGAGCCTGATCGGCGACGAGTACTCGGCCAAGGACTTCCGGACCTGGAACGCGACGGTGCTCGCCGCGGTCTCGCTTGCGGCCGACGGTCGCGAGGCCAAGTCCACGGCGGCGCGCAAGCGCGCGATCAACGGAGCGGTGCGCGGGGTGGCCGAGGTTCTGGGCAACACGCCGGCGGTGGCGCGGCGCTCCTACATCGACCCTCGCGTGGTCGACCGCTACCTGTCGGGATGGACGATCGGCGGCGAGCTGGACCGGATCGGCGCGTTGCGCGGGCCCGACGACCGCCGGCGGACGCGGCTGGAGCGCGCGGTGCTCGATCTGCTTGACGACGACCACGCCTCGGCGGCGGTCGAGCGCTTCGCCGGCGATGCTAAAGCTGCATAAAGACGTCCCCCATCCGTCCGGAAAAACACAGGATCTACCAGGGAAGACGAGCGGGCTGTGATACAACAAGTGCTGTCTGCGACTTTGGGAGGTCAGCGATGGCGGTCACGTCTCCGCCTGTCTTGGCCGTCGGCTCGGAAGAGCTGTTCGATCGTTGGTATGAGGACCATGATGTCCGTGCTCGTGATGCGCTGATCGAGCGATTCCTGCCACTGGCACGCAAGCTGGCACGCCGATATGCCGGCTCCAATGAGCCGTACGACGATCTGGTGCAGGTCGCCAGCCTCGGCCTGGTCAAGGCGGTCGAGCGGTTCGATCCCACCCGTGGCTTCGCCTTCACGTCGTTCGCCGTGCCGACCATCGTCGGGGAGCTGAAGCGCTACTTCCGCGACAGCGCGTGGGCGCTGCACGTCGATCGCAGCGCCCAGGAGCTGGCGCGCAAGATCGCCGACGCCCGCCGCGAGGTCAGCCTGCGCCACGGCCGCTCCCCGACGGTGCCCGAGCTGGCCGAATACCTCGAGATCTCAGAGGAACAGGTGCTCGACGGCCTGCAGACCAACGAGGCCTACGACACCGTGTCGCTCGATGCCCCGCGCAGCGGCGACGAGGAGACCGAGAACCGCCTGGAGGCGCTGGGCACGCAGGATGAGCGGCTCGATCTCGTCGACGACCAGGCGACGGTGTTCGCCGCCGCCCAGCACCTGCCCGAGCGCGAGCGCCGGATCCTGTACCTGCGCTTCGGCGAGGACCTCACCCAGGCCGAGATCGCCCGCCGCATCGGCGTCTCCCAGATGCAGGTGTCGCGGCTGCTGCGCAAGTCCGTGCAGCGGCTGCGCGACCTGACCCAGGAGCGACCGCAGGCCGCCTGACCGCCGGCCGGGCCGTCTGACCCGCCGCCTGGGATCGCCGGTCTGAGCCTCAGTGCTCCTTGATGTGCATGCGGAGCGTCGTGCCCGACGTGCCGCTGCGCAGCTCGACCAGATCGCAGAGCTGGTTGATGAGCCACAGGCCTCGGCCTTGCAGCGCGTCGGCCGCCGGACGCCGGCGACCGGCCATCACGTCCTGGATCCCCGCGTGCGAGCTGACCTCGGTCACGACCTCGTCTCCGTCATGCCAGATCCGCGTCAGGCATGTCTCGTTGCCGTGCTTCACCGCGTTGCTGGCCGCCTCGTTGATCGCGAACACCAGATCCGAGCGCCGCTCGGCGCTCAGTGATCCGAGCGCCGGATCGTCGGTGATGGCCCTGCGCAGCTCCAGGAGGCTCCCCACCAGGGGATGTTCGGAGACGGGGCCCGTCGGGTCCTCAAGGGGCCAGAGCTCGCGGAACGCGGTGCTGAGCGGGTCCGTGTAGGAGGTGCCGGCGCGCCGCCGGCCGCCCTCGACGACAATGGGATGGGTCATCTCGACTGCAGCCAGGATGTCCTCGTCGAGGTGCTCCGCGTCAAACGGCGACATGACCGTGGCCCCGGAGCCGGCCAGCGCGTGGTTGACCAGGGCCTCGTGGCGCAGCGCCTCGACGGCCTCGGCGTGACTTCGCCCGGGCCACACCACCTCGGATACGACCCGCGCATGCCCGTCGTGGGAGGCGACCCACTCCTCGATCATCGAGAGCAGACGGCTCGGGTTGCGGCCCACCTGGGCGACGTCCTCGAGGCGGGCCTCGCCGGCGACATCGCCGAGTGCCTCGCGGACGTGCTCGAGGTGGGGACCGGGGAGCGCGACCAGGACCGGCTCGCCCGCGGCCGCCGCCTCCTGCAGGAACAGATGCATGGCCGCGTCGAACTCAGCCTCATCGCGATAGATGAGAGCTTCATGCACAAATCCGGCCCTCGGACTGTGAGAGGATGCGCGCGCGTCAGCCATAGAATCTCCCGCTATGACTACCGTTGCCGGCTCCCTCCACTTCCAAACCCTTCATTGGGCTCAACTGACCACAACACGGTAGGCCCGAGATCAGTAGGCTCGTCACCAGCGTGCAAAATCAGTTCCAGGTAGAAGTCCGTCGAAATGGTGCGGCCGCCGTTGTAGCGGTCAGCGGAGAGCTCGATCTGGCCTCAGGTCCGGAGCTCGAAGCCGAGCTCGATCAGCTGACCGGGCCCGACATCCAGCTGGTCGTCATCGACCTGCGCGGCCTGGATTTCATGGACTCAACCGGTCTCAGCATCCTCGTCCGGGCCCACCAGCGGCTCGCCGGCGAAGGCTGTGAGATGGGCCTGGTCAAGGGCTCTCAGCAGGTCCAGCGGCTGCTCGACCTCACCGGCGTCGCCGAGCGCCTCCGGCTGGTCGACGCGCCCGAAGAGCTGCTCGACGCTCGCTGACGCGACCGTAGTGTCAGCGTCGGTGGTCGATCACGACCACCCGCAGCAGCTCGGCCTCGCCGGCCTCGTGCACCGAGACCTGATCGGACAGCAGGACCAGCGGCGAGGCGGGGTGATCGGAGGGCTGGGCGTCCAGCCGTGAGCCGGTGCCCTTGCGGAACGGTCCCACCACGAGCTCCAGCCGGCGATCCTGGGCGGTGAGCCGGGCCTCGATCCGCTGCCCCTCCGCGGCGGTGGAGGCGTGGGCCGCCAGCGTGTCGGTGACGAGATAGACGTCGGAGAAGCGATCGAGTGAGAAGTGGGCGGTGGCCGCCAGCGTTCGCGCCAGCCGCCCCAGCACGCCCGGAAGCAGCGTCACCGGCGACAGCGACACGATGACCTCGCCCTCGCGCTCGCCGTCCTCCGACGGGGTCATCTCAGCGTCGCTCGCGGCCGACGGAGGCGCTTCGAAGAGCTTACGGCCGTCACGGCGGACGGAGAAATCCATCCGCACCTCGGTGCCGCCACCCGGAGCTGAGCTGAACTGGACGTCCTCGGTCAGCGCCCGGATGACCGACAGGCCGATGCCCTGACTGACGTCTCCCGCCGGCGGCGGGGCCGGCATGCCGACGCCCTCGTCGGTGACCCGGACGCTGAAGCGCTCGTCGGTGACGAACAGCCCGACCTCCATCGGCCCGGACTCGCCGCCGTAGGCGTGCAGCACGACGTTGTTGCACGCCTCACTGACCGACGTCTTCAGGTCGTCGAGCAGCTCAGGATCGATCGACAGGAGTTCGGCGACGCCACCGAGCATCCCGCGAACGATCGTCAGGGTCTGTGGCCTGCTCTCAAGGCGCAGGCGAACGGTTGAGCCTTCAGCCATCACCTCAGCAAGAGAGCAGGTGCCCGGGCGCCCAGGCCGACAAACAGACGTAGGCGCCTAAAAGGCCCGGCCGCTCGCGACGTCAGCCTTCGGTGATCTCGGTCAAATGCGCAATCGCACGCCGCAGGATGCGGCTGACCTGCATCTGCGACACGCCGATCTGATCGGCGATCTGGGTCTGCGTGAGGTCGTGCACGAAGCGCAATGTCAGCACCTCGCGCTCCCGCTGGGGGAGTTGCCGGGCGGCCGCAGTGATGGTCACGCGGTCGTCGGCGGACAGCAGACTTGGATCCAGATCTCCGAACGATTCGACCATAGTCCCACTTTCGCCCTCTCCGTCGTCGTACGGGGCGTCGAGCGAGGAGGCGTGGTGGGCGCGAGAGGTCTCCAGAGCATCGAGGACATCCTCGAGATCGAGCTCCAGATACTGGGCCAGCTCGGGCACGGTCGGCGCGCGGTTCAGACGACTGGAGAGCAGTTGCTGGGCCTCTTCGACCTTGACAGCGCGCTCCTGCGCGCCGCGCGGTACGTGAACGGCCCAGCCGAGATCACGGAAGTAGCGCTTGAGCTCTCCGAGGATCGTCGGTACGGCAAAGGACGAGAAGGCGGTGCCGCGCTCCAGGTCATAGCGATCGATCGCCTTGACCAAGCCGAGGCTCGCGACCTGCAGTAGGTCATCGAACGGCTCGCGAGCGCCGCTGTAGCGGCGGGCGAGCTTACGGGCGAGAGGGAGGAACCGCTGGACGAGCTCGTCGCGAGCCTGGCGGTCTCCGTCTTGCTGCCAGCGGACGAAGAGGATCCCGTTACCGACGTGGCCGAGAGCGCCGGCACGTTTGAGCCGACGCAGTTGCTGTGGGGGGGAACTGGTGGCAGTGCTCATGGTGAAGTGCCAGTACCCCATTCCTCCTCAACTCAATCACGCGCGCGCGTGACTCTCACATTTTTCTGTCTTACCCTTGACCGTATCCGGAGCTTTGCCGTCGATCATGTGTCCGTGGCTGAGCACACCGAACGGTTGCGCGTGCTCGTAGTCGACGACGAGCCGGGGATCGTCGATGTGGTCTCGATGGCCCTGCGCCATCACGGTTTCGAGGTGGCGACGGTGCAGACCGGGGCAGAGGCACTGGCCCAGGTGCGTGATTGGAGGCCCCACGCCATGGTCCTCGACATCATGCTCCCGGACATGGAGGGCTTCGAGGTCGCGCAGCGGCTCTCCCAGCAGCGCGCAGAGGTTCCGATCCTGTTCCTGTCGGCCCGAGACAACACCTCCGATAAGGTGCGCGGGCTGACCACCGGGGGCGATGACTACGTCACCAAGCCGTTCAGCCTGGAGGAGCTCGTCGCCCGAGTGCGCAACCTCCTGCGCCGCAGCGGGGCGTTCGAGGCCGCCCCGGGCCGGCTGCACTTCGCCGACCTCGAGCTCGATGAGGACACCCGCGAGGTCCGCCGCGGCACCCAACCCATCGAGCTGACCGCCACCGAGTACCGGCTCCTGCGCTACCTGCTGCTCAACCCGCGGCGAGTTCTCACGCGGGCCCAGCTGCTCGACCACGTGTGGAGCTATGACTTCGGCGGCGACGCGCGGGTGCTGGAGACCTACATCAGCTACCTGCGCAAGAAGCTCGACATCCACGGACCGCCGCTCGTGCACACGGTGCGCGGCGTCGGCTACGCACTGCGCCTTCCCCGGGATTGATGTCGCTTCGCGCGCGCCTGCTGCTGGGGATGGTGGTCCTGGTCGCCGCCGGCCTCACGGTGGCGGCCGTCGCGACGTATGAGGAGCAGCGCTCGTTCCTGCTCAGTCGCGTCGACCAACAGGTGGAGTCCGGCCTTGTACCCGTCGCCTTCGCGCTGCGGCTGCCTGGCATTCGCCCCGCCCGCGCCCCCGGCGCCCGCCGCTTCCCGTTTGCCGGCCTGCTGGGGCGCCGGCCCCCGGGCATCGGGCCGGCCAGCCTGCCGCCGGGCACGTTCGGTGAGCTGATCGGCCCGACGGGCAAGGTCCTGCGCCGGCGGGCCTTCACCTACGGCGAGCCGGGGCCGGCCGCGCCCAAGCTCCCCGCCCATCTCCCCCTCAGCCGCGCGGGCAGCCCGCTCAGGCTGTTCACGGTGCACGCCAGCGGCGGGCCCGACGTGCGCTACCGGGCCGCCGCGTTCGCGGTCGAGGGCGGGAACACGGTGGTGGTGGCGGTGTCTCTGCATGAGACCGACGACACCCTGCATCGCCTGGTGGTGGTCGAGGGGCTCGTCGGGGGCGGGGTGATCCTGGCCCTCGTCCTGCTGGGCTGGGTGGTCATCCGCATCGGCCTGCGGCCGCTGGAGCGCATCGGCCGCGTCGCGTCCGAGATCGCGGGCGGCGACCTGTCCCGGCGCGTCGGCACCTCTGACCAGCGCACCGAGATCGGGCGGCTGGGTCGCTCGCTCAACGAGATGCTCAACCAGATCGAGCAGGCCTTCAGCGCGCGGCGCCAAAGCGAGGATCAGCTGCGCCGCTTCCTCGCCGACGCCTCCCACGAACTGCGCACGCCGCTGGCATCGATCCGGGGCTACGCCGAGCTGTTCCGCCTGGGCGCTGCCGACGACCCGGCGACGTTGGAACGGGCGATGGCGCGGATCGAGGCGGAGGCCACCCGCATGGGGGTGCTGGTGGAGGACCTGCTGTCGCTGGCCGCGCTGGACCAGGCGCCCCAGCGGCCGCGTGTCCCCGTCGATCTGGGCCAGCTGGCCGCGCATGCCGCCGAGGATGCGCGTGTCACCGCCCCGGAGCGCACCGTGCGGCTGTCCGTCGACAAGCCGGCCGCCACGGTGATGGGGGATCCCGACCAGCTCAGGCAGCTGCTGGCCAACCTCATGCGCAACGCCGTCATCCACACCCCGGCCGAGACGACGATCGAGGTCGGGGTCCGGCGCGAGAACGGCCTGGCACGGCTCGAGGTCCGCGACCACGGTCCCGGGGTCCCCGACGAGGCCGTCGACCAGTTGTTCGAGCGGTTCTGGCGCACCGAGGGCGGGCGTAGCCGGGGCAAGGGCGGGGCCGGTCTGGGCCTGGCCATCGTCAAGGCGATCGCCGTGGCCCACGGCGGCTCGGTCCGTGCCGACAACGTCGCCGCCGATGAGGGCGGGGGTGCCGTGTTCCAGGTGTCACTGCCCGCGCTCGCCCCCGCCGAGCCCTCTCAGCAAAGTCTCAGCCTTCTCACGCCGGACTCTTATCTGGATCACGCAGATTGAGCGGGTGACCGTTCGGCGAGCAGCGTTGGCAGCTGCGTGAACATCAGAGTCCCCTGGCACGTCCTCGGCCTGGTGGCGGTGTTCGCGGCCGCCGTCGTCGCGGCCGTGCTCGAGCTGGGACCGCCGACGACCTCGACGCGGACGTCGACGGAGGTCGATCACCGCCGCCAAGGGGATCGTGCAGTCGACGGTCACCGGCACCGGGAACGTGGAGCCCGGGACCGACGTCCAGGCCAACTTCCAGACGAGCGGGACCCTGCAGAAGCTTGACGTCAAGGACGGCGACCACGTCCTCAAGGGACAGCTCCTGGCCACCCTGGACCCAACCGCGGCGCAGCTGACGGTGGAGCAGGCCGCGTCGGGCCTGACCTCGGCCGAGGACAACCTCACCAACGCCGAGAACCAGACGACGACGTCCTCGTCGGGATCGTCCGCGAGCACGAGCCTCGAGCACGCCCAGGAGTCGACTCAGTTCGTGACCTTCCATCCGGTGACGACCACCGCCACGCAGACGACGACCACCCAGACGTCATCGACGCCGGCTACCACCACGATCGCGAGGACCACCCCCACCACGACGACGCCGACCCGGACCCGGACGAGCACCACCCCCACCACGACGACGCCCACCACGACGACGAGCGCCGCGACGCCCACCCGCTCATCCTCGGCGGGCGCGTCCAGTTCCAGGAGCGGATCGGGCGCCAGCGGGTCGGGCTCGGGTCAGACGAGCACGACCAGCGCGGAGACGATCGCCGCCAACATCGCCTCGGCGCAGGCGTCGGTCGACGGCGCCCAGGCGACGCTGCGCAACGCGGAGAACGCGCTCAACGAGACCCGCCTCTACGCGCCGGCCACCGGCACCGTCGTCAACGTCGCGAGCGTGTCGCCGGGCGACACCATCTCCGCGACCGGGTCGGGCTCCGGTTCGAGCTCGAGCTCGGGGTCAGGCTCCTCGAGCTCGGGGACCGGCGCGACCGCCGGCAGCCTGGGCGGCTCGAGCAGCAGCTCATCCTCATCGTCGTCGAGCAGCTCGGGGCTCGTGGAGATCGTCAACACCGGCTCGATGACGATGACCGTCGCCTTCAGCGAGTCCGACATCTCCAAGGTCAAGGTCGGCCAGGCCGCCAACGTCACGCTCGAGGCCCTGTCGGGCGTGGAGCTCGCCGCGCACGTGAGCTCGATCTCCACGCTGGGGACATCGAGCAGCGGCGTGGTCAGCTACAACGCGATCCTCACGCTCGATCAGCGTGATTCCCGCGTCAAGCCCGGCATGAGCGCGTCGGCGGCGGTGATCACAGGACAGGCGTCGGGGGTCAACCTGCCCAACAGCGCGGTGACGAGCTCGGGCTCCGTCAGGGCGCGTCAACCTGCTGAGCAACGGAAAGGCCGTCCCCACCACGGTGGTCATCGGGCTCGTCGGTGACAGCCGCACCCAGGTGGTCAGCGGCCTGAAGGCCGGCGACCAGGTCCAGGTGACCACGACGCTGCCGGCGCTGGGCTCCGGGTCCTCGCTGTCGTCGTCGGGCTCCAGCGGGACGCTAGGGGGACCAGCGGCCTCGGTGGCGGCGCGGGCCGGCTCCTGGGCGGCGGCGGGGGCTTCGCCGGCGGCGGAGGCGCGCGGGGTTCCGCGGCGGAGGCTGATGGCTCAGCGCCCGCCCGTCATCGACCTCGACCAGGTCACCAAGACCTACCAGGTGGGCGAGATCGCGGTGCACGCCCTCAATGGGATCACCGCGACGATCGCGTCCGGCGAGTACGTCGCGATCATGGGCAGCTCGGGCAGCGGCAAGAGCACGCTGATGAACATCCTGGGCTGCCTCGACGTCCCCTCCAGCGGCGTCTATCGCCTCAACGGCCTCGACGTGCGCTTCGCCGACGAGGATCAGCTCGCCGATCTGCGCAACCGCGAGATCGGCTTCGTCTTTCAGAGCTTCAACCTCATCCCGCGCACGCGCGCGCTGGCCAACGTCGAGCTCCCGCTCGCCTACGCCGGGCTCAGCCGCTCAGACCGCCACCGGCGCGCCATGCGGGCCCTGGCCGACGTCGGCCTGGCCTCGCGCGTTCATCACCTCCCCTCCGAGCTCTCGGGCGGTCAGCAGCAGCGCGTGGCGATCGCGCGGGCGCTGGTCACCAACCCGGCGATGATCCTCGCCGACGAGCCCACCGGCAATCTGGACACGGCGTCCACGCGGGAGATCCTGGAGATCTTCGAGCGCCTCTCCGAGGAGGGTCGCACGATCATCCTCATCACCCACGAGCACGAGGTCGCCGGCCACGCCGAGCGCGTGATCGAGCTCTCCGACGGGCACATCGTCACCGACGCCTCCGGCGCCGTCGAGGCGTCGCCGTGACCGAGATCGTGCGCGTCGCGCTCACCGGCCTGTCGGCCAACAAGCTGCGCTCGGGGCTGACCATCCTCGGGCTGATGATCGGCGTGGGCTCGGTGATCATCCTCGTCGCCGTGGGCACGGGGTCCTCGGCGGCGGTCCAGTCCCAGATCGAGGCCCTCGGCTCCAACGTCCTGCTCGTCCAGTCCACCCCCACGCTGGGCGGGCTGGGCCGAGGCGGCGGCGTCACCGTGGACCCGCTCACCGTCGCCGATGCCGACGCGCTGGTGAACCGGTTCACCGCGCCCGACGTGCAGAGCGCCTCCCCGGTGGTCAACGCCAACGGGGTGACGCTCACCTACAACGGCACCACCTACTCGCCGTCGTCGTTCGTCGGCTCCACTCCGACCTATCGGGCCGCGCGCGACTACACCATGGCCACCGGGTCCTGGTGGACCCGGGCGCAGGAGAACCAGCACGCCCGCGTCGTCGTGATCGGGCCCACGGTGGTCCAGCAGCTGTTCAGCGGCGCCAGCCCCATCGGCGCCACGATCGGCGTCAACGGCACCAACTTCCAGGTCATCGGCGTCACCAACTCCAAGGGGTCCAACGGCGCCACCGACCAGGACGACGTCGCCATATCGCCGCTCACGGCGGTCCAGGACACGTTGACCGGCTACGGCGACGTCAACTCGATCGTCGTGCAGGCCAAGTCCCGCGACCAGCTCTCAGCCGCCCAGACCGAGGTGACGAACATCCTCACCCCGCTCCTGCCTCCGTCACCGGGATCGACCTCGTCGAGCTTCAACGTCATCAACCAGGGATCGATCCTGCAGGCGTCGAGCTCGACCAGCAGCGTGTTCACGACGCTGCTCGGTGAGGTGGCCGCGATCTCGCTGCTGGTGGGAGGGATCGGGGTCATGAACATCATGCTCGTGTCGGTCACCGAGCGCACCCGGGAGATCGGCATCCGCAAGGCCGTCGGCGCGCGGCGCTCGGACATCCTCGTCCAGTTCCTCGTCGAGGCGGTGCTGGTCTCGCTGTTCGGAGGGATCGCGGGCGTGATCTTCGGCGTCGTCGGAAGCCAGTTCAAGATCGCCGGTGTCCACCCGGTGATCGCCCCATATTCGATCGGCCTGGCGTTCGGCGCGTCGGTGCTGATCGGACTGTTCTTCGGGACCTATCCCGCCGGACGCGCCGCCGCGATGCGGCCGATCGAGGCCTTGAGGTTCGAATGAGCCGCATGCCCTCACGCCGCAGGCCCCTGCCCATCAGACCCAGGAAGACGACCATGGACACCTACACCCCGGATCAGCGCGAGGAGGACTGGCAGGACGGGCCCGAGACCCAGACCGAGGCGCCGCCGCCACGCCGCACACGACGGCAGTTCTTCAACCGGCGCACGGCCGCGCTCGGCGCGCTGGTCACCTGCGCGATCGGCTTCTACGCGGGGATCCGCGTGGAGAAGGGCCAGCTGTCGAGCTCCAGTTCGGCGCTCGGGTCCGCCGCGGGCGGCCGCACCGGCGCCCGCGCCGCCGCCTTCGCCGCGCTTGCCGGACGGGCTGGGGCCACCGGCTCTGGCGCGGCGGGCGCGTCCTCGTCCGGCGGCGGCGCCGCCTCCGGCGCGCCGGGCGGCGGTGGGTTCGCCGGCGGGGCCGGCGGCGGGGCCGGCGGCGGGGGCGGGGGCGCCTCGTTCGGGACGGTGGCCGGCGTCAAGGGCAAGACCATCCTCGTCACCGACACCTCGGGCAACACCGTGAAGGTGATGGTCTCCTCCTCGACCAAGATCACCAAGAACCAGTCGGTGTCGCGCCACGCGATCCGGCCCGGGGACACCATCATCGTCACGGGGGCCGCCGGGTCCGGCCGGACCACGAACGCGGCCACGATCACCGACTCGGGCAACCGCAGCGGCGGCTCGGGCTCCGGGGGCGGCACTGGCTCTGGCGGGGGCGGGAACTCCGCCGTCGGCTCCCTGTTCTCGTCCGGTGGATGAGCATCACGAAAGGAAGCGGCATCACCATGAATCATCTGCGCACACTTCGGCTGGGGATGCTGGCGGGGACTGTCGCGGTCACCGTGCTCGTCCTGGCCGCCTGCGGCTCGAGCTCCAACACGTCGTCGAGCTCCTTGAGCTCGGGCAGCGCAGCCAGCGCGGCGGCGGGCGGGTCGACCTCCGCCGCCCGCACCAAGTTCGCGGCCTGCCTGAAGGCCCACGGCGTCACTCTCCCCAACCGCCCCCCGGGCGCGCGGCGGCGGCCCAACAGTGGCGGCGGCGAAGGCGGCGGGCCTCCGGGCGGAGGGAGCGGCTTCTTCTTCGGCGGAGGGGGCGGCGGCGCCGGCGCCGGACGCTTCAACAATCCGAAGCTGCGTGCCGCGCTGCAGGCCTGCGGTGGCGGTCGCTTCCCGCAGCGCCGGGTCACCCCCAACAAGGCCGCGGTGACCAAGTTCGTCGCCTGCGTCAAGCAGCACGGCTACAACCTGCCCGCGCCGAACTTCTCGGGTAAGGGCCCGATCTTCCCAGCCGCGATCGCGCGCAACAAGAAGTTCCAGATGGCAGCACGCGGCTGCGCGTCTGACCTGCGACCCGCGGGCGCGGGCGGGTCGGGTGCGAGCGGCGCCAGTTCCGGGGGCGGATCCAGCAGCGACTGACGGCGGCAGACGCAGATCGCTGCACGCCGCGGCCGGTGACGGTCGCGGCCTGTGGGCGAGGGAGACGCACCGGTTAGCCTCACTTGAGGTTGCGTCTCCCGCATCTGCGCCCCGATCTCTCGCCGTTTCGCGAAAGCCGTGATCTGCGGCTGATCGTCGGCGGCAGCTTCGTGTCGAACCTGGGCGCGCAGGCCACGCTCGTCGCGCTGCCCTTCCAGCTCTACCTGCTCACGAGGTCGGCGCTCGTCGTCGGGCTGCTCGGAGCGGCGGAGCTGATCCCGCTCGTGTCGATGTCGCTGCTGGGCGGCGCCATCGCCGATCGTATGGACCGCCGGCGCCTGCTGTTGCTGACGCAGATCGGGTTGGTCGCGACGTCCGGCGCCCTGGCGCTCCTGCCGGTGTTGGGACGGCCGCCGGTGGCACCGCTCTACGTGCTGGGCGGTCTGCTGGCGGGCGTCAACGCCCTCCAGAACGTCGCCATCTCCGCGCTCGTGCCCAACCTCATCGACCGCCCCCGGCTGCCGCGCGTGCTGGCCGTGAGCTACGGGCTGTCGGCGCTGTCGATGGTGATGGGGCCGGGGCTGGGCGGCCTGGTCATCGCGGCCATCGGGGTGCAGGCGGCCTACGCGGTGGATGCGGTGAGCTGCCTGGCGGTCGTGGTCACCGTGTTCTTCATCGCCGCCCAGCCGCCGATCGTGGTCGGCGAGCATCCCAAGGTGATGGCATCGATCGCGGAAGGCCTACGCTATGTGCGCGGCAACCGCGCCCTGGTCGGCTCATTCGCCATCGACCTCGTGGCCATGACGTTCGGGATGCCGCGAGCGCTGTTCGCGGTCCTGGCCGTCAGCGTGTTTCACGCGGGCGCCGCGGGGACGGGCGCGCTGTATGCGGCGGTGCCGGCGGGAGCGACCGTCGCCGCGCTGCTCACCGGCTGGATCAACCATGCCCGCCGGCTCGGGCTCGTGGTCATCTGGTCCGTGGTGGTATGGGGCGCAGCGGTCTCACTGGCGGGTCTGATGCATTCCCTGTGGCCCGCGGTGGCGCTGCTGGCCGTCGCGGGAGCGGCCGACTCGATCTCCGCCGTATGCCGCTCGACGATCAACCAGACCGTCACCCCCGACCACATGCGCGGCCGGATGTCGGCGGCCTTCTCGCTGGTGGTGACCGGCGGCCCCCGGCTGGGGGACATCGAGTCCGGCAGCGTGGCCGGCGCCGCGGGTGTGCGCCTCTCGGTCGTGGCCGGGGGGCTGCTGTGCATGCTCGGCGTGGTGGTGATCGCACTCGCCTTCCCCGCGCTCCGCCACTACGACACCGAGGACTGGACCTCGGCTCCCGGTGCCGGGGATCGGAT
Organism: uncultured Actinomycetota bacterium; assembly: GCA_963830945.1. GTDB lineage: Bacteria > Actinomycetota > Thermoleophilia > Solirubrobacterales > Solirubrobacteraceae > Palsa-465. The sequence goes on from CAWHOH010000011.1 coordinate 146,964, forward strand.
CGGCGAGGCGCTCGAGGCCGTCTAACGTGAGCTGACGGTATGAGCGCATCCACCGGCCATTTCAACGATGACTCCGCGATCCGCACCGTCCTGCGCGAGCGCGCGCTGGCGCTGAGCGGTCCCCGGGCGCTCTTGATGCAGGCCGCGCATCCTCTCGCCGTCGCCGGGCTGCTGGCCCACTCCGACTCGCTGGAGGACCCCTACGTCCGGCTCGCGCGGACCGCGAAGATCATGAACCTGATCACGTTCGGCTCTCGCGTCGAGGCCGACCGGGCGACGAGTCGGGTGCGCGCGATGCACCGCGCCGTGCGCGGGCGGCTGCCCGAGACGGTGGGTCGCTATCCGGCGGGCACCCCGTATCGCGCCGATGACCCCGAGCTGCTGATGTGGATCCTGTACAGCCTGGTCGACTCGGCCGTGGTCGTGTACCGAACCTACGTCGGGCGCCTGGGCGCGGCCGATCGCGCCGCGCTGTGGGAGGACTACAAGGTGGTCGGCCGGCTGTTCGGCCTGCGTCGCACCCAGATGCCCGCGACGCTGGCGGACTTGGAGGCGTACGGCCGGGGGATGCTGGACGGCGACGAGCTCTTCGTGGGTGATTGGGCGCGCCGTCGCGCGCGCGAGATCGTGCTGGAGCCGCCGGTCAGGACGCTCGCGCGGCCGCTGGTCGAGACGGTCAACTTCATCACCATCGCGCTCCTGCCCGACCAGATCCGCTCCCAGTACGGCTTCTTCCCGCTGCCGCCGGCGGCGGTGCGCAAGGCGCTGGTGGGCGCGGGCGCAGCCTATGTGCGCCGCGGCGTGCTGCCGGTGCTGCCACCCCACATCCGCCAGGTCCCGGCGGCGCGGCAGGCTGCCTGACCCAGCGGCCGGGGCGATAGCGTCCGCATGCGATGACCAGGATCGCCGTCGTGGGCCATGTCGAGTGGGTCCAGTTCCTGCGGGTGGACCGCTTCCCCGTCCCCGGGGAGATCCAGCGTGCGCAGCGCGAGTCCACGCACGCCGGCGGGGGCGCCGTGGTGGCGGCGGCGACGCTCGCTGAGCTCGGCGCGGAGGTGGACTTCTACGGCGCTGTCGGCAGCGACGCCATCGGCGACGCGGCCGTCGACGAGCTCACCGAGCGCGGAATGACGGTGCACGCGGCCCGGCGGCCCGGACCCACGCGCGAGGTGCTCACCCTGCTTGACCGCAACGGCGAGCGCACGATCCTCCCGATCGGCGAGCGACTCCAACCCGAAGGCGACGACCCGCTCGACTGGGACCGCCTGGCCGGCGCCGACGGCGCCTACATCACCGCGGGCGACCAGGGCGCGCTCCGCCACGCCCGCGCCGCGCACGTGCTGGTGGCCACGCCGCGCCTGCACGAGCGCGTGGAGGATCCGGGCGTGCACATCGATGCCCTGATCTTCAGCGCCTCCGATGACGACGAGGTCAGCTGGGCGCAGCGGCTGCGCTCAGACGCCCGATTGATGATCGCCACCGAGGGCGGCGCCGGGGGTCGCTGGTGGGGAGCGTCCGAGGGCCGGTGGACAGCGGTCGCGCCACCCGGCCCGGTACGCGACAGCTACGGCTGCGGCGACGCCTTCGCCGCCGGGTTCACCTACGGCCTTTCCGCGGGCAAGCCCGTGGCCGAGGCGTGCGCGATCGGCGCGCGCCGGGGCGCGGAGATGCTCACGCGCGTGGGCGCCCCGTGACGCGGGTCGGCGACGTCTGACGCGGGTGGGTGCGCGCTGACGGAGGTCGGCGCCGCTCACAGGTCGGTATGGCGAGGTGCGTAGCGGTGGTGGAGCATGAGCGCGTTGCCGTCCGGGTCGAAGAAGAAGGCCATGTGGCACACCCCGGTGTCGAGCACGTCGCCGCGGAACTCCACCCCGGCATCCTCAAGCTGGGTGCGCGCCTGCGCGACGTCGGCGACGTGCAGGGCCACGGGGCCCAGCGACGGCTGGTGCTCCATCCCCATCTTCGCCGAGTCGATGATGCTGAGGGTGAGGTTGCCGGTCTCGAACTCGGCGAACCCGCGATCGGGCATGTGGACCGCGCGGGGCAGCCCCAGCGTGTCTCCGTAGAACGCCATCGCCCGGTCGAAGTCCTTGGTCTGGAAGGCGACGAAATCGACCCCCTTGACCATCGCGTCTGTCGCTGCCATGTCCGTCTCCTCCTATCGATTCCCGGCTTGCCATCCACAGTCTGACGTCCGCGACGGATGCGAACATATGTTCGTTCTGGATGAGCCCACGATACTCCACGCGGACCTCGACGCGTTCTACGCCTCAGTGGAGCAGCGTGACAACCCGTCGCTGCGCGGCCGGCCGGTCATCGTGGGCGGTGGCGTGGTGCTTGCGGCCAGCTATGAGGCCAAGGCCTGCGGGGTGCGGACTGCGATGGGAGGCGCGCGGGCACGGGCGCTCTGCCCGCACGCGGTCGTCGTGCCGCCGCGGTTTGCCGCGTACACGGAGGCGAGCAAGGACGTGTTCGCGGTGTTCGAGCGAACCTCGCCACTGGTGGAGGCCCTCTCGATCGATGAGGCGTTCCTCGACGTGAGAGGCATGCGGCACATCTCGGGGACGCCGACGGAGATCGCGCAGCGATTACGCCGAGAGGTCCATGAGGAGGTGGGGCTGGCCATCACGGTCGGCCTGGCCTGCACCAAGTTCCTGGCCAAGGTGGCAAGCGGCGTGGCCAAGCCCGATGGCCTGCTCGTCATTCCCGCGGGCGGCGAGCTCGCCTTCCTGCATCCGCTGCCGGTCGAGCGGCTGTGGGGGGTGGGCAAGGTCACGGCGGCCAAGCTCCATGCACAGGGGCTGACCTCGGTGGGGCAGGTCGCGCGCCTGGGCGAGGAGACCCTGGTGACGATGCTGGGACGGGCGGCGGGGCGCCAGCTCTTCGCGCTCTCCCACAACCGGGATCCGCGGCGAGTGACGGCCCGGCGCCGGCGGCGATCGATCGGAGCACAGCAGGCCCTCGGCCGGCGCCGGCGGTCCGCCGCGGAGCTGGACGCGTCGCTGATGACGCTGGTGGACCGTGTCGCGCGGCGGATGCGCACCGCCGGGCGGGCGTGCCGGACGGTTGTCCTGCGCCTGCGGTTCGACGACTACTCGCGCGCCACGCGTTCCCACACGCTGGCCGAGGCGACCACGCGCACCGCCACCCTGCTGCGCGTCGCGCGCGGGCTGCTGGCGGCCTCGGGCGCGCTGATCGCACGACGGGGGCTGACGCTCATCGGGGTCGCGCTGACCAACCTGTGCGATGCCAGGGCCATCCAGCTGGCGCTGCCCTTTGACCGGACCGCGGGGCTGGACCGGACGATCGACGAGCTGCGCGACCGCTTCGGCTCAAAGGTGATCTCCCGCGGGACGCTGGTGGGACAGGAGGTGGACATATGGGTGCCGTTGCTCCCGGACTGAGGTTGACGCACGGCGCGCTCGGCGGGCCGAGCGGCCAGCCGGGCGCGGTCGTCACCAGGGCGAGCGCCCTCAGAGGCTGGCGAGACGCTCGCGCAGGAAGCGGACCTCGGCATCGGCCTCGGTCAGCTCCAGGGCGCGGCGATAGGCGTCCGCGGCCTCCTCCGGCCGATCCAGGCGGCGCAGCAGCTCGGCCCGAGTGGAGTGGAGGTAGCGGTAGCCATCGAGGCTGAGGCGATCCACGATCGCCAGCGCCTCGTCCGGGGAGCCCGCCTCCGCGACGGCGACGGCGCGGTTGAGCTCCACCACCGGCGAGCCGGTCAGACGGGAGAGCTGCTCGTAGAGCGCGCCGATCTCGAGCCAATCGATGGGATCGTCGAGCTGGAGTGAGGCGATCGCGGCCTGGAGCACGTAGGGGCCACGACCGTGGAGCGCCAGCGCGCGATCCAGGTCGGCGCGGCCGGAGGCGATCTGGTCGGCGTCCCATAGGGTGCGGTCCTGGTCGGCGAGACGGACGAGCTCGCCGTCGACGAAGCGGGCCCGGCGGCGCGCGTGGTGCAGGCGCATCAGCGCGTGCAGGGCGTGGACCTCGGCCTCGTCGGGCATGAGCTCCGCCAGGACCGTTCCCAGGACGATTGCCTCAGCCGCGAGATCGACGCGGCCGCCGTAGCCCTCGTTGAAGATGAGATAGATGACCGCCAGGACGGCGCCGAGGCGCTCGGGGAGCAGGCGCGCCGGCGGCACGCTGAACGGGATGCCCGCGAGCTTGATCTTTGTGCGCGCGCGGGAGAGGCGGCGCTTCATCGTCTCCGGTGAGACGATGAAGGCACGCGCGATCTCGTCGTTGGTAAGCCCGCCGAGGGTGCGCAGGGTCAGGGCCACCTGGGCCTCGGTCGAGAGGGCCGGGTGACAGCAGGTGAAGAGCAGTTCCAGCCGCTCGTCGCCGATCTGATCGGAGCCGAGATCGTTCACGTCATCCTCCACGGCTTCCTCGCGTTCGAGCAGGCGCGTCTTGGCCGCCAGGGCGCGCTCGCGGCGGATACGGTCGATCGCCCGGTTGCGAGCCGTGGTGATCAGCCAGGCGACCGGGTTCTCCGGCACGCCCTGGCGGGGCCAGCGTTCGGCGGCGATGGCAAAGGCCTCCTGGGCGGCGTCCTCGGCGAGCTCAAAGTCGCCGAGGTAGCCGACCAGGGACGCCACCACGCGGCCCCAGTGGCGCCGGAAGACGCTGTCCAGCACGGGCCCGGGTCAGCCTTCGACGAGCGGGCGCACCTCCACCGAGCCGCCCAGCCGCGCCGCCGGGACGCGCGCCGCCAGCTCGATCGCCGCGTCGAGGTTGTCCAGCTCGAAGACGTAGTAGCCGGCGAACACCTCTTTGGTCTCGGCAAAGGGACCGTCGGTGGTCAGCGTCTGGCCGTCGTTCACGCGCACCGTGGTGGCGGTGGCGACGTCCTCCAGATGACCGCCGGTGAGGCACCCCGGCTCGTCACGCAACGCGAAGTACTCGGAGCTCATCGCCTCGAGCTCGCCGTTGCTGAGGCCGTCGACCATGCCGGGAGTGGTGTAGATGAGAAGGGCGTACTTCATGTGGACCTCCGTGGGAAGTGGGCCGATGTCGTCTCAGAGACGAACGGGGCGGCCCGGAGGGGACACTACGGGGTGGCGGCGCCCGCCACACGGCGTCCCGGCCCGCGCCACTACGCGTCCCGGCACGCCCCACTACGCCGTCCCCAGCCCCACCAACACCGGACCCACCGGCTCGTGCTCCAGACGGACGGCCGCTTCCCGGCCCGCGTCCTGGCCGGCGAAGCGCGCGACGAGTCGGAGGGCCAGGTCAAGCCCCGCCGCCGGACCCCCGCCGGTGACGACACTGCCGTCGTCCACCACCCGGGCGCCGCGACGCACGTCGGCCCCGGCCGCCGCCAGGTCGTCCAGGGCGTTGCGGTTAGTGACGGCCGGACGGCCCGCCAGCAGCCCGGCGCGCGCCAGCAGCATGGCCCCGGTGCACACCGACGCCACCACACTGCCTCCGTCGTGCAGCGCCGCGAGTGCGGCAGGAAGCGGGCCCTCGCACTGGTCGCGCACGCCGGGGGCGGCATCCAGCCATCCGCCGCCCGGGACGATCACCAGCGCCGGCGAGGCGCCGAGCTCGGCGTCCACCTGCATCACCAGGCCGTGGGCGGAGTGGACAGTCAGGGCGTGTCCGGACGGACGCACGACGCGGGTGGGGAAGCCGGCGGCGGTGAGGATCTCCAGCGGGCCGATGGCATCCAGGTCGTCAAAACCGTCGAAGACGACGACTTCGGTGAGGGGAAGAGCGCTGTTCTGGGTCATATCGCCATCCTGAGGCCGGCGGAAGCTGGTGGCAAGTGGCATAAATGCCATACATCGTCAGATTCGTGCCATCCGCACGCGCGGCCGGCCGTCGCGCCCGGGCGCGGGGCGCGGGGCGTGGCGGCGGGGCGTGGGGCGCAGGGCGTGGGGCGCGGGGCGCGGGGACTAGAGCGCCGCCGGCTGGGGGATCGCATGGCCCGGCGGCTTGGCCGGCGGCTTGGCCGCCGGGTTGACCGTCGGCAGCACCACGTGGATGTGGGAGAAGTCGATCGCCCCGGTGGCGCGCTGGGTCTGGTAGGCGACGGTCGAGGCCGCTATCTGGAGGGTGAAGTGCTCCCCCGGGCGATCGGTGGCCGACAGGATCTCCAGCGCCACCGTGGTGGCGTGGCTGGCGCCATCGAGCGTCACCTGGATGGGAGTCACCTGGTTACCCAGCACCTTGCCGGTGGCGTCGTCCACCACCTGGGCGTAGACGCTGGTCTGCACCGGCGCGCCGCCCGCCGCGGACAGGCCGTGGTAGGTGAGCGTCAGCATGGGGGCGCCGGCCAGGAGCGCCGTCTGCTTCGGCGCGCCCACGGTCACGTCGACGGCGTTGGCGGCTTTGGCAGGCGTGATCGGCGCCACCGCGGCGGCCAGCGGACCGGCGGAGCCGGGGAACGACGTCAGGGGCCCTGAGCCGCCGGTGGTACTCAGCGTCAGCGTCCCCGACCCGGTGGCGGCCAATGGCTTACGCGCCGCCAGCGGATAGTCGGTGCCAGTGTGCTCGACGCCGTCCTGGTCAACCCACTCGAAGGCGGGCCCGGTCTTGACCTTGCGCTCGTCCTTGAGGTAGCGGTCAAGCCATCGGATGGTGTCAGTGGTGATCAACGACGTCCTGCCGGGATTGGTGAGACAGATGCCGTGACCGCCGCAGAACCAGAGCATCTTCACCGGGACGTTGTGGCGGCGCAGGGACTCGTAGTTGGTGACGGCCTCCTGGAGCGTGAACAGGTTGTCGGCGGTGCCCTGGATGAGCAGCGTCGGGGCCGTGATGCTGCCCACCAGGCTGCCGGGGCCGCGGCTGCGGTAGAAGCCGAGCTCGGCCGCGGTGAGCGGCATCCCGGCGGCCTCGGCCTGGTAGGACTCGCCGATCAGCGGGTCCAGCCGCCCGGCGGCGCGCCCCGCGATGTACAGCAGGGAGGCCCACCCCAGCTTGCCCGTGTCGTGCTTGTCGAGGCTGGTGACCAGCGAGTTCCAGGCGATGTCGGGCACGATCGCGTCGATCCGGTGGTCGCGGGCCGCGGCGACGAGCTGGATGCCGCCGCCGTAGGAGCCTCCCGCCATCCCGACCCGCGGATCGCCGCGACGGTCGAGCAGGGCCTGAGGCTGGCGCGCGAGCCAGGAGATCAGAGAGGACACGTCGCGGCCCTCGAACTTGGGGCTGTCGACCTCGACAGTCCCCTCGGACTTGCCGAACCCGCGCGGATCCCAGGTCACCACGTTGAACCCCGCACGGCGCAGCGTCCCCACGCCGACGACCCCGAGGCTCGGCGCCGTCGAGTCGTTGGCGTTCGTGTCCCCCGGCGAATCCCCAGCCGGGACCCATCAGCACGGTCGGCGCACGATGGCCGCGACGCAGCCCCACCGCGGTGAAGTAGTTCACGTGAAGCTTGGTGCCGTCAAACGAGCGCACGCTGAGGCTGCGCGCGCCGGCACCGGCCGGCAGCGCACACGCCAGCGACATCGCGCCGCACACGATCGCCAGGGTCACACGACGACTCATACCTGCCACCTCCACCTCTCCTCGAACGCAGCCGCGCGCAGGGCCGGCGCGGCGGCGCCCAAGAATAGCCCGCGTCAGCCGGCGCCGGCGCGGTTGGCCAGGGCCAGGCCGCCGGCCTCGCCCCAGGCGCCGCGCGCGTGAAAGGCGGGCACGAGCTCCGAGGTGACCACACCACCCTGATCGGTGAGCTCGTCGATGATGGAGAACCATCCACCGATGCGCTCGGGCTTGTCGACGACGATCGTCGTCGCCGGGACGTGTCGGCGCAGCGAGAGCAGCCGGTCGCCCTGCGGGGCCCGGTCTCCGTGATAGCCCCAGATCCCGTGCAGCACCGTCGCTCCCCCGGCCCCGGCCGCGCGCAGCCGGCGCACGATCTCAGAGAACAGCGGGCGGCCGGCGTGGAGGGTGTCGTGATCGGCGTGCACCATCAGCTTGACCCACGTCTTCAATCCGGCGTCGTCAGTGCCCGGCACATCATGGGGCTCGGCCAGGAGGTCTCCGTCCGCCTTGCAGATCCGCACGCGCTCGAGCGTGAGCAAGGGCCGGTCCAGCAGGGCGGCCACCTCGGGCAGCACCGGACCGAGCTCCGCCCCAGGGCCGACGGCGATGATCATGAGCGGCACCTGGGCGTTGGCCGCGAAGAACCGGGCCCGCTCCCGGACCCCGTGCGCCGTTCCGTCCACGCCCAGCAGCACCGTGGCGCTGAGCAGGCCGTGGCGGCGTAGCAGGTCCACGATGGCCATGAACGCGGGACGGCGGCCGACCCGCTCGTGGCGCCCGCAATAGACGGTGAGCTTGGACGCCTGGTGCAGCTCCTCGGGGAGGGACTCGGATCCCCACCCGCCCGCTGAGCAGGCGCATGACGTACATGCCGATGATCATGGCGAGCGCCGTCATCAGCACCGGGCGGAAGCGGACGAAGCCGGCTTCGAGCGCGGCCGCGACCGGATCGCCGAGCTCGTCGAGCCGCTCGCGGGCGAAGCTGATGACGAGCACGCTGTTGGCGGTGGCGACGCCCATGCACATGATCGCGCCGGTCAGCGCCGGCACCGACAGCGTCGTGCCGGTCGCGAACAGCGTCCAGACGATGCCGGCGAGCGCGGCCGGCAGCGCCGTGATGATCACGAACGGATCGCTCCAGGACTGGAAATTGACGACGATCAGCAGATAGATCAGCACGATCGCGCCGAGCAGGCCGAACAGCAGGCCCGCGAAGGCGCTGTTCATCGTTCGCGACCTGGCCGAGCAGGACGACCTGCGCGCCCTTCGGCAGTCGCTCGCGGTTTCGTCGAGGATCTTCTGCACGTCGGCGGCGACCGCGCCGAGATCGCGGCCCTGCGTGGTGCCGTAGATCTGCGACCATGGGCTGGATGTTGTATTGCGACACCACCGCGTGCCGGTCACGCGGTTGATGTCGGCGATGCGCGCCGAGCGTCTGCGGCCGGCGCGCCCGGCGCGGTGATCGGCAGGTTCTTCAGCGCGTTGAGCGAGTCGATCTGGTATTGCGGCGTCTGCATCACGATCGCGTAGGACACGCCGTTGTCGGGATTGAGCCAGTAGGTCGGCGCGACCTGGCTGCTGCCGGCGAGATTGACGACCATGCTGTTGGTCACGTCGCGCTCGGTCACGCCGACATACTGCGCGCGCGTGCGGTCGACATCGACGTTGAAGCCCGGGCTGTCGAGCGACTGCTGAATGCGCGCGTCGGCAAGGCCGGGAACGTGCGCAAGCCGGCGCAGCAGCTCCTGCGCATAGGCGAAGTTCGCCGTCGAGATTCGGGCCGCGGATCTGCAGATCGATCGGCGCCGGCGCGCCGAAATTCAGGATCTGGCTGATGATGTCGGCGGGCAGGAACGAGAACGTCACGCCGGGGAAGCGCGCCGGCAGTTCCTCGCGCAGCGTGCGGACATAATCCGCGGTCGGCCGGTGGTCTTCGCTCGAGCTTGATCTGGATGTCGCCGTCCTGCGAGCCGATCGTGCCGGTGTTGTTGTAGGTCATGTTGATGCCGCTGACCGGGAAGCCGATATTGTCGACCACGGTCGCCGAGCTCGTCGCGGCGGAATGATCTGGCGGATCGCCTTCTGGATTTCGGCGAACTGGTTGGCGCTTTCCTCGACGCGCGTGCCGACGCGCGCGCGCACGTGCATCAGGATCTGCCCGGCATCGACCGACGGGAAAGAAGTCGCGGCCGAGATACGGCGCCAGCGCGAACGAGCCGACCACGAAGGCCAGGAAGCCGGTCGACGAACACGGCGCGGTGGCGCAGCGCCATGGCCAGCAGCTCGCGATAGCCGAGCCGGAAGCGCTCGAACGCGCGCTCGAAGCCGCGCTGGAAGCGCACCAGCGGATTGCGCGAGCGGCGGCAGCGGACCGTCGAGCCCGTGCATGTCGGTGTGCGGCGCGTGCTTGCGCAGCAGGTAGTTCGCCATCGTCGGCACCAGCGTGCGCGACAGGATGAACGAGCAGACCATCGCCGACATCACGGCTTCGGCCATCGGCACGAACAGGAAGCGCGCCACGCCGGTCAGGAAGAACATCGGCACGAACACGATGCAGATGCACAGCAGCGAGACGAAGGCCGGCGTCACGATCTGCGCCGCGCCGTCCATGATCGCGGTCTCGACGTCCTTGCCCTGCTCGAGATGCCAGTTGATGTTCTCGATCGTCACCGTGGCGTCGTCGACCAGGATGCCGACCGCGAGCGCGAGGCCGCCCAGCGTCATGATGTTGAGGGTCTCGCCGAGCGCCGCAGAGCGTCGCGATCGAGCCGAGCACCGACAGCGGAATCGAGGTCGCGATGATCAGGGTCGAGCGCCAGCTGCCGAGGAAGATCAGGATCATCAGGCTGGTCAGCGCCGCCGCGATGACGCCTTCGCGGATGACGCCGCTCACCGCGGCGTTGACGAACAGCGACTGATCGCCGATCTGCGCGATGTTCGAGGTTGCTCGGCAGGATCGCCTTGATCTCTGCGACCTTCTGCTTGATGCCGTCGATGATGGCGAGCGTCGAGACCGAGCCGTTCTTGAGCACCTGCATCAGCACCGAGCGGCTGCCCTCGACATGCACGATATTGGTCTGCGGCGGATTGCCGTCGCGCACATGGGCGACGTCGCGGATGTAGACCATCGCGCCGTTGACGCTCTTGATCGGCAGGTCGCCCAGTTCGGCGATCACGCGACGGCGCGTTGTTGAGCTGGATCGCGTATTCGAACGAGCCGATCTTCTGCGTGCCGACCGGCGTGATCAGGTTCTGCGCCGCGAGCGCGTTGGCGACGTCCTGGCCGGACAGGCCGCGCGCCTGCATCGCCGTCGGGTCGAGGTCGATCTGCACCTGCCGCGTCTTGCCGCCATAGGGAAGGGGATGGCCGCGCCCGGCACCGTGACGAGCGGCGTGCGCACGACGTTGAGGCCGATGTCGGCCAGCGCCTGCTCGGACAGCCCGGAGCCGGAAAGCGCGAGCTGGATGATCGGCACGGTCGAGGCGTTGTAGTTCAGGATCAGCGGCGGCGTCGTGCTCGGCGGCATCTGCTTGAGCAGCGTCTGCGAAATCGCCGTGACCTGCGCATTGGCGATGCGGATGTCGACGTCGGGCTGGAAGAACACCTTGATGATGCCGAGGCCGTTATAGGAGGTCGCCTCGATATGCTCGATGT
>CAWHOH010000012.1:0-116357 GCA_963830945.1 uncultured Actinomycetota bacterium
CTTCGGCTGGTCTGCCCCGGGCGTTCCCGGCTACCCGGCAGAACGTCAACTGCGGCTATCGAGCGGAGAGCGTGGGCGCCATCGGCGCTGCGGGCGTCCCTCGGCGGGTCGTGGCGGATAGTGGAGGAAATAGCTCAAAGATCCGCCCCAACCCCTCTCGCGAGCCACCGGCGACCCCGCCGGTCCGCCCCTCCCAAGCCCGCTGTTGACGTGCGCCGATACCCTGCCAAAACGTCCCGGGGACAACGGGGACGAAAACCGGGCTACGAGGCCACCCCACAGAACCGCAGCGCCGCCACCGCCAGCGCCTGCGCGCACGAGACCAGCCCGTCGACCGGAACGTGTTCGTCGATGGTGTGGGCCACGGTGGCCCCGTCGGGATCGAAGCCCGGCGGCCCATAGCCGATCGAGGGGATCCCGGCCAGGTGCGTGTAGGTGGCCCCGTCATACCAGGAATCAAGGCCGCCGAGCTCGCGGCGCAGTCCGAGATCGGCGCTCGCCTCCAGCATGGCGCCGACGATGGGCGAGGACTCGGGGATCTCCATGGGCATGACCCCGTTGGCCCACCACGTGAACGTCGGCGGGTGCTCGGCCAGCCAGTCGTCGCGCGCACACTCGCCGGTGATCCAGGCCTGGACCTCCTCGCGTACGGCCGAGCCCCACCCGTCGCCGTCGGCCTGGACGGGGAGGTACATGACGGCGATGGTGAGATCGCACGAGGCGGGGTAGGTGACCGGCCACTCGCCGCCGCTCACCACCGTGGGCAGGAGCGAGGGCGGCGAGAGCACCGGGTGGCCGAAGCGCATGTCGGCGGCCCACCGCGCCCGCAGCGAAGCGATGGCCTCCAGGACGACCCCTGCCTTCTCGATCGCGTTGACCGCGCCGCCGCGGCGCCAGCCGGGATGGCGCACCTCGGCGTGGCCGGGCCGGCCGGGCACGCGGATGACCCCGTACTCCGAGCCGCGGCACGCGACCCACGTGCGGAAGTCCGTGGGCTCGGTGACGATCCCGGCGTCGGCGCGCAGCCCGCGCGCCACCAGCGCTGAGCCGCCCGCCCCCGAGGACTCCTCGTCGGTGTTGGTGGCGACGATCAGGTCGCCGGCCAGGGTGATGTTGGCCGCCGCGATGGCGTGGGCGGCGTAGGCCATCGCCGCCACGCCGCCCTTCATGTCGCAGGCGCCGCGCCCGTAGAGCCGGCCGTCGCGAACCTCGGGCGTGAACGGGTCGCTCGTCCACTGTCCCTCGGGCTCGCCCGAGACGACGTCGATGTGGCCGTTGAAGAGCAGGCTCTGGCCCGGACCGGCGCCGGGCAGGGTCGCGATGAGCTGCGGGCGCCCGGCGAAGTCCAGCCCCTCGGGCACCAGCGGCGCGCCCGCCATCGCCGCGGCGTCGGGCTCGAACAGGTCGATCGCGGCGCCGTAGGCCCGCAGCCCCTCGGCGAGGTAGGCCTGCAGCGCCGCCTCCTGGCGTGGCGGATCGCCGACCTCGCGGGCGGTGGTATCAAACGCGATCAGCGCCGACGCGAGCTCCACCAGCTCGTCCCGGCCGTGTGCGATGGCGTCGCAGACGCTGCGTTCGAGGTCGGACAGGGGCACGGTGGCGGCACCCTAACAACCCGGTCACGCCGGTCGTTTACCGTACCTGGGAGATGACCGAGACGTCCGCCGAGACGGGCCTTGCGAGCGAAGGCCGCCGCCTGATCGACCTGGCCGGCCATCGCGGCATCGTGCTGCGCCTGCTCGGCGGCCTGGCCATCCAGATGCTCACGCCCGAGCTGCCCCCGCGCACCCGGTCCGGACAGGATCTGGACTTCGGCTCGATCCGCTCCAGCCGGAAGGCGCTGATCGAGATGCTCGCCGAGGAGGGCTACGTCGGCGACCGCAACTTCAACGCGCTCTACGGCGACAAGCAGCTCTACTTCACCCACGCCGAGAGCGGCCTGGCCATCGACGTGATGATCGACCGTCTGCACATGTGCCACACCGTCGAGTTCGCGGAGCGGGCCACCGTCATGCCCTACACGCTGTCGCCCACCGATCTGCTGCTCTCCAAGCTCCAGATCGTCGAGCTCAACGCCAAGGACCTCGACGACTGCCTGCGGCTGCTCGTCAGCTTCGCGCTCGCCGACTCCGAGGACCCGGACGTCATCGACCTGCGCGTCATCCGGGCGCTCGTCGGCGACGACTGGGGCTGGTTCAAGACGATCTCGCTCAATCTGGAGCGGATCCGCACCGCGCTGGGGGACGGCTCGGTGGCCGTGCCCGCAGGCGGTCGCCTGGACCCCGCCGAGGCCGTTCACACCCTCTCAGACGCCCTTCAACAGGCGCCCAAGAGCCGCCGCTGGAAGCTGCGCGATCGCATCGGCGAGCGCAAACGCTGGTATGAGCTCCCCGAGGAAACGCCTCATCACTGAAAACAGCACGCGCCGGGCCCGCCGGCACCGGGTGCCGCTGCAGGTTCCCGCCCAGAGGCGCCCGCATGAGCGGGAATTGGATTTCCAGGGTTTTTTCTGGAGTTAGGGGCCTCGGAAGCCTCGTCGGCCCCTGGCTCTTCGATACACTCGACAGCGGACGAAGCTGGCAATTCGGTGAGGGACCGTCGGCAACTCGCCGCTTCGCCCATCGCTCCCCGCTACCTCCAACACATGGGCTTCTTTACGTATCTGACCGGTTTCGGCGGTCGTGACATGGCAGTCGATCTCGGCACCGCCAACACGCTCGTCTACGTGCGCGGCCGCGGCATCGTGCTGTCGGAGCCCAGCGTGGTCGCGGTCGACTCCCGCACGGGGGAGGTCCACGCCGTCGGCATCGAGGCCAAGCGGATGCTCGGCCGCACCCCTGGCACGATCTCGGCGATCCGGCCCTTGAAGGACGGCGTGATCGCCGACTTCGAGGTGACCGAGGAGATGCTGCGCCACTTCATCCAGAAGGTCCACCAGAACCGCTGGGCCCACCCGCGGGTCGTCGTCTGCGTCCCCTCCGGGGTGACCGGCGTCGAGAAGCGAGCGGTGGAGGAGGCCTGCCTCAGCGCCGGCGCCCGCCAGGCCTACCTCATCGAGGAGCCGATGGCGGCAGCGATCGGCGCCGGGCTGCCCGTGGGCGAGCCGACCGGCTCGATGGTCGTCGACATCGGCGGCGGCACCAGCGAGGTCGCCGTGATCTCGCTGGGCGGGATCGTCGTGTCCCAGTCGATCCGGGTCGGGGGCGACGAGCTCGACGAGGCGATCATCAACTACGTCAAGCGTGAGTACAAGCTGTTGATCGGCCAGCAGACGGCCGAGGAGGTCAAGCTGGAGATCGGCTCGGCGCATACGATGCCCGAGGAGGTCCAGGCGGAGATCCGGGGCCGCGACATGGTCTCCGGGCTGCCCAAGACGGTGATCCTCACCAGCGAGGAGATCCGCGGGGCCCTGGAGGAGCCGGTGTCGCAGATCATCGACGCCGTCAAGCAGACTCTGGACCGGACGCCCCCTGAGCTGGCCTCCGACATCATGGATCGTGGCATTATGCTGGCGGGAGGGGGGTCCTTGCTCCAGGGTATGGAGGAGCGCCTGCGCCACGAGACGCAGATGCCCGCGCACCTGGCGGAGTCCCCGTTGACGTGTGTCGCGGTCGGCTCAGGGCGGTCCCTGGAGGAGTTCGAAGCGATCCACCGGTCAAGTAAGAATTCGCGTAACCGCCACCGTCGGTATTAGCTTTCGGTCCGGCGTATGCGCAGCAACACTTTGGAGACACGGACACCGTGCATGACAAACAGGTTCGACGGCGCAGAGCGGTGCTCGCGCTGCTTGTCGTCGTCTCCCTGATCCTGCTCACCGCCTATTTCGGCGAATCGCCGCAGAGTCCGCTGCACAGCGTGCAGCGCGGCATCGTCCAGGTCTTCTCGCCGGTTCAGGCCGGCGCGAGCAAGGTTCTCTCCCCGGTCCGCGACGTCGCCAACTGGGTCTCGGACACCCTCCGGGCCAAGTCCAACGTCGACAGGCTGCGTCAGGCGAATCGCAAGCTGATCGCGCAGTTGGCGACGCTCAAGACCGAGCAGCTGCAGAACGCGCAGCTCACCGCCGAGGTCGGGCTCGATCAGACGATCGGGATCCGCAACTACCACCCGGTCGGCGCCAACGTCATCGTGCGCGATCCCAGCCTCTGGTATCAGCAGGTCGAGGTCGACGCCGGCTCTAACCAGGGTGTCTCGACGGGCGACCCGGTGCTGGCCGACGGCGGCCTGGTGGGCGACGTGACGACGGTCGATGCCTCGTTCTCGATCGTGAAGCTCATCACCGCCCCCGATATCGCGGTCACCGCCCAGGTCACCGACAACGCCGGAGACACGGGGCTGTTGGCGCCATCAGTGGGCAACCCCAACCAGCTCCTGCTCCAGGATCTGCCCGGGCGCGCCCCGATTGGCCAGGGCGACCTGGTGGTCACGGCCGGCTTCAAGTCGGGCTCGCTGACATCGCTGTATCCGCCGGGGCTGCCGATCGGCACCGTCGGCAACGTCAACCCGAACCAGCTCTTCAACAACAACGAGGCGCCGATCTCGCCGACCGCCGACCTGCGCCACTTCAGCTCGGTCCAGATCCTCACCCGGCCGCACGCCGCCAACGTCCGGGCCCAGGTGCCGTGAGCAATCCACCGGTGCGACTCGTCCTGCGCCTGGTCCTGCTGGCCCTGGGCACCGTGGTCATCCAGGAGGCCGCGGTGTCCCAGGTATCCATCTTCGGCATCAGCGCCGACCTCACGCCGCTGATGGTGATGTCGGTGGGGCTGCTGGCGGGCTCGCTCACCGGCGCGGTGATGGGCTTCGCCACCGGGCTGCTCGTCGACACGGTGCTCGTCCAGACGCTGGGCATCACCTCGCTGCTGTACATCGCCATCGGGTACTGGGCCGGCCGTCTGCGCGAGTTGCGCGATCCCGCTCACGGACTCGTCCCGCTGGCGGCGGGCGCCGCGGCGACCGCGGTGGCCGGGATCGGGATGACGCTCATCCAGTTCCTGCTCGGCGTCGACGCGCCGGTGAGCGTGCTGCTCTTTCAGCAGATCTTCATCACGATCCTGGTCAACACCCTGATCTCGCTGCCCGTCTACGCGGCCGTGCGCCGGATCGTCCACCCGGCGCTCCCCGACGATCCGCGCCGGCGCCGGCGCCGCGCCTACACCACCGGCGGCCTCAGCCCGCTGCAGAGCCCGTCCAAGCGGCTGGGCCAGCTTAACCGAGGTGGCGGATGAGCGCCCCACCCGAAGACCGGCGCCCCACGATGACGCCCCAGCTGGCCCTGCGCGTCGCCGTCGTCGGCAGCTTCGCGCTGGGGTTGTTCGCGATCATCTTCTTCCGCCTCTGGTTTCTGCAGGTCCTCTCCGGCGACCAGTACGTCAAGGCGGCCACGGTGAACCGAACCCGCAAGATCGACATCGCGGCGCCCCGCGGCGAGGTGCTCGACGCCAGCGGCACGCCGCTCGTGGACAGCGTCAAGACCCTCGCGGTCCAGATCTCGCCCGAGGATCTCCCGCGCCCGGTGAGTCTCAACAAGCTCGACACCCTCGAGCATCCGCCCAAGGCCGACGCCATCGTCTACAACCGCCTCGCCCACGTGCTGGACATGTCCACCAAGCGCAGCCGCTGCCAGCTGCACATGCCCACGCCCAACGTGTTCCGGCTCTCGCCCATCGCCTGCAGGGTGGGTAAGCAGGTGACGCTGCAGTCCTACGCCGACGTCACCGTGCGTACGGGCGCGGTGGTGACGCGCCCCATGCAGTTCTACCTGGGCGAGAACCAGCGGCTCTTCCCGGGCATCTCGGTCCAGAAGGTCTACGTGACGAATTACCCCTACAAGTCGTTGGCCGCTCAGGTGCTGGGCACGGTGGGGCCGATCACCGCCGGCCAGGTCGCGGCCAAGTCCTATCGCGGCGCGGCCAAGACCGACATCGTCGGCCAGAGCGGCGTGGAGGCCCAGTACGACAGCTTCCTGCGCGGCAAGGACGGCTACCAGCAGGTCCAGGTCAACGCCCTCAACCAGCCGACCGGTGATCTGGGGACCCATGCCCCGATTGCCGGCCACAACCTCAAGCTCTCACTCAACTCCCAGCTGCAGAGGGTGGGTCAGCAGGCGCTGGCGCAGTCGATGAGCCTCAACTACTCACCGGGTGGGTCCTTCGTCGCCATGAACCCCGATACGGGAGCGGTGTACGCGATGGGATCGCTGCCGAGCTTTGACCCGTCGATCTTCACCGGCAAC
Organism: uncultured Actinomycetota bacterium; assembly: GCA_963830945.1. GTDB lineage: Bacteria > Actinomycetota > Thermoleophilia > Solirubrobacterales > Solirubrobacteraceae > Palsa-465. Next base: position 6,233 of record CAWHOH010000012.1, read on the forward strand.
CTCAGCCAGACCAAGTACGACCAGCTCACCAACCCCAACAGCGGGGATGCGCTGCTCAACCGCGCGACCCAGAGCGCGGGGCCCACCGGCTCGACGTTCAAGCCGATCACGTCGGTCGCGGCACTCTCGAGCGGGCAGTGGACCACAGACAGCCAGTACACCGACAACGGCACGTTCTGCGTCGGCACCGGGGCGGCGACACAGTGCCGCCACAACGCGGGCCACGCCGTCGACGGGACGCTCAACCTGGTCGACGCTCTGCGCGTCTCCTCCGACGACTTCTTCTACAACCTCGGCGCGAGGCTCAACGTGGACCCCAGCAAGGCGCCCAATGGCGGCCCGCTGGACCAGACGGCCCGTCAGTTCGGGATCGGCAAGCCCACCGACGTCGACCTTCCGGGCGAGGCGATCGGGACGCTACCCAGCCCGGTGTGGCGCGAGAGCCGCAACCGGCTCGAGGCCGACTGCGACAACGCCACCGGCCAGTTCAAGTGGACCGACGGGCACCACACCAGCGCCCATCACCACAAGGGCTGGTACCGCACCAAGAAGCACGCGCCCGGCGGGTGCGGCATCGCCGACGGCACCAACCGACCGTGGTCGATCGGCGACAACGAGAGCCTCGCGGTCGGCCAGGGCGACGTCCAGGTCACGCCGCTGCAGCTGGCGGTGGCCTACTCGGCGCTGGCCAACGGCGGCACTGTCGTGCGCCCGCACTTCGGCATCGACGTCCAGGACCAGGACGGCACGGTGCTGCAGTCGATCAACCCGCCCAGCTCCGGTCACGTCCCCATCAACCCGCTGTACCGGTCGACGATCCTGCAGGGCCTCAACGACGCCGCCCAGACCAGCGGCGGCACCTCGTATGACGTGATGGGCAACTTCCCGATGAAGGTCTACGGCAAGACCGGGACCGCGCAGTACCTCAACCAGCCCGACTACGCCTGGTATGCCTGCTTCGTCGTCGACAACACCAATAAGCCGATCGTGGTGGTCGTCCATGTGGAGAAGGGCGGCTTCGGTGACGTTGCCGCTGCCCCGGTGGCCCGCCAGATCCTGTCGCAGTGGTTCTTCGGCAAGGCCGGCAAGTACGTCGCGGGGACCTCGAAGTCACTATGAGCGCCACGCCGATCACGCCCGCCGAACAGACCGCCCTGCCCCGCGCGCGCACGCTGCCGCTGATCGACCCGGTGCTGCTCCTGGCCGCGATCGGCTTGATGGTCTGCTCGCTGGAGACCCTCAAGGGGGCGACCTCGCACGCGGTCTCCGGCCACCCGCTGTTCTACGTCCAGCGCCAGGCGCTGTTCGGAGGTGTCGGGCTCCTCATCGCGCTCGTCCTGAGCCGCATCGACTACTCCCGGCTGCGCGAGTTCAAATACGCGCTGTTCGGGATCATGGTCGCGCTCAACCTCGTCGTCTACGCCATGCCGCCGATCCAGAACGCCCGGCGGTGGATCCCGCTCCCACTTCTGCAGTTCCAGTCTTCGGAGTTCGGCAAGGTGCTGGTCATCGTGGCGCTGGCCGGCTTCGCCGTCGACCGCTCCCGGCGCGTGCATGAATGGCGCACCACCGCGCGGATCATGCTGCTGGCGATCCTCGCGGCGCTGGTCGTCATCCCCCAGCCGGACCTGGGCACGGGGATGGTCTACGTGGCCGTCGGCTTCAGCATCCTGTTCTTCGCGGGCACCTCGTTCAAGCAGATGACCGCGCTGGTGGCGATCTTCATCGCCTCGATCGCGATCGTGCTCGCCGGCGCGCCGGCGGTCGGGGTGCACGTGCTCAAGCCGTACCAGATCCAGCGGTTGACGGCCTTCCTGCACCCGAATGGGTGCGGCAAGCCGACCCTGACGTCCCGGACCCGTGCTATCAGCTACAGCAGTCGCAGATCGCCATCGGCTCGGGACAGAAGACCGGTCGCGGAAACAATGCGACCCAGACCAAATTGAACTTCCTCCCCGCCAACGACACCGACTTCGTCTTCGCCGCCGTGGGAGAGACCTACGGATTCGTCGGAGCTGTCGTCGTGTTGTCGCTGTATGCACTGCTGATCTGGCGTGCTCTGCGGATCCTCACGATGAGCAAGAACCTCTTCGGGACGCTCATCGCTGCGGGCATCCTGGCGATGCTCATGTTCCAGATCTTCGTCAACGTGGGTATGACCATAGGAGTCATGCCCATCACCGGCGTCCCACTGCCCCTCCTCAGCTACGGAGGGTCCTCGGTCATCGTGACCTTCATCGCCGTCGGGCTCCTGGAATCGATCTACGTCCAGGCCCGAATGGCGGCCAGTGGGAAACCCCGCACCCTGATTTCGTAACGCCGCGCGACCAGATCCGCAGCGGCCTTAGTTAGCAAAGGACTGAAAACAATTGAAAAAGCAAGTATTGGTCAGCGTTGACCGTGGGGAGACCCGTGTCGCGCTGCTGGAGGCGGCCGGAACAGTGCCCGCTCGCAAGCCGAGCACGAGCACCTCGCGACGCCGCCGCAAGCCGTCGGCCTCGAGCGAATACCAGGTCGCCGAGCTCTATCTGGAGCGACGGGGCAGCCGCTCGATCGTCGGCAACATCTACAAGGGGCGCGTCGACAACGTGCTCGCCGGCCTGGAGGCCGCCTTCGTCGACATCGGGCTGGAGAAGAACGGCTTCCTGCACGTCGACGAGATCGTCCTTCCGGGCGTCGAGGCGCCGCGCCGCGGACGCGGCGGGGGTCGCGACGGCCGCAACATCACCGACATGCTCAAGCCCGGCCAGGACATCGTGGTCCAGGTCGTCAAGGACCCGCTCAAGACCAAGGGCGCGCGCCTGTCGATGGATCTGACCATCGCGGGGCGCTACATGGTCTACGCGCCCTACGGTGAGGGCGTCGGCGTGTCGCGCCGGCTCGACGACAAGGAGCGCGAGCGGCTGCGCAAGGAGGCCGCCAAGCTCGATCTCAAGGGGGCCGGTGCCATCATCCGCACCGCCGCCCAGGGCGCCAAGCGCGCCGACCTGGAGCGCGAGATGGTCTATCTCTTCAAGCTCGGAGAGGTGCTCGAGAAGCGCGTCGCCGAGACCCAGGCCCCGGCGCTCGTCTTCCAGGAGGCCGATCTCTCGGTCCGCGTCGTGCGCGACATCTTCTCCGCCGACTTCGAGCGCGCCGTGGTCGACGATCCCAAGCAGCACCATCGGCTCGTCTCGTTCTTCAGCCGCACCGCGCCCGAGCTCGTCGAGCAGGTCGAGCTCTGGGAGGACGACGACACGCCGCTGTTCGAGGCCTACGGCGTCGAGCAGGTGCTGGACTCGACGCTGTCGCGACGGGTGGACCTGCCCAGCGGCGGCTATCTGATGATCGACTACGCCGAGGCGCTGACGGTGATCGACGTCAACTCGGGCTCGTTCATCGGCCGCGGCAAGGGCGCGCGCCTGGAGGACACGATCACCAAGACCAACCTCGAGGCCGCCGACGAGGTGGTGCGCCAGCTGCGGTTGCGCGACATCGGCGGCATCATCGTGATCGACTTCATCGACATGGCGCGGGCACGCAACCGCGACGCCGTCCTCAAGTTGCTGCGCAAGGCGCTTGACGAGGACCGGACCAAGACCTTCGTGGTCGAGATCTCCCCGCTCGGGCTCGTCGAGATGACGCGCCAGAACGTGACCGACGGCGTCCGCGAGATCATGACCCGGCCGTGCCCCACCTGCGACGGCGAGGGCGTGATCAAGTCCGAGGAGACGATCGCCATCGAGTTCGAGCGCCGCATGCGCGACCTGGCCAAGGAGACCGAGGCCGAGGCGATCCTCATCCAGATGAACCCCCGGGTGAGCGCCGAGTTCACCGGCAACGAGGCCCGCGTCCTGCACGCTGTCGAGGAGGAGACGGGCAAGTGGTTTCACTTCGAGGGCTCCGAGGGCCTTCCGCTCGACCACTTCCGGGTGCTGCTGGAGGGCGACCGCGAGCAGGTGCTGGAGCGCGCGCTGCCCTTCCGCGAGGGCGAGGAGGTCTTCGTGGAGATCGTCGAGCCCCACATGTACAGCCCCGGCGACGCTGTGGCCAAGATCGACGGCTACATCATCTCGATCACCGGCGGCACGAAGTTCGTGGGCGAGAAGCACCTGGTGCGCATCGACGAGGTCGGGCGCACCGCCGCGGTGGCCTCGCTGCTCGACGTGCCGGCCGGTGAGAGACGGTGCTTCGGACGATGAACTAGAATCGAAGCCTCGGCGTCGTGGCCGCAGAGGCGGGCGACGCCGTTCGGGCGCCAAGGCCGCTTCGGCCGCGGGCTCATCCGATTCGGAGTGACCATGTACGCGATCATCAAGACAGGCGGCAAGCAATACCGCGTCCAGGAGGGCCAGTGGCTGCTCGTCGAGCGCCTGGCCGTGGACGACGGCGCCACCATCACGCTTGATCCGCTGCTCTTCGTGGACGGCGACAACGTGGTGGACGGCGAAGACCTGGCCAAGGTCACCGTTGAGGCCACGGTGCTCGCGCACGAGCGCGGTCCCAAGCTGCGGGTGGTCAAGTTCAAGCCCAAGCGCGGCTACCGCCGGCGCAACGGCCATCGCCAGGAGCTCACCCGGATCCAGATCAGTTCGCTGAAGCTGGGATCGGGTCGCAGCCGGGCCAAGGCCAAGGCGGCGCCCGCATCATCCGCTGAGCCCGAGACCGTGGAGGCAACCGATGGCGCATAAGAAAGGTCTGCGGATCCAGCCGCAACGGCCGCGACTCCAACCCCAAGTTCCTCGGCGTCAAGGTGTTCGCCGGACAGACCGTCACCGGCGGGGAGATCATCGTCCGCCAGCGCGGGACCCGCTTCAAGCCCGGCGAGGGCGTCGGGATCGGCAAGGACGACACGATCTACGCCCGTTCGCCCGGGACCGTGCAGTTCACCACCGGCCGCCGCGGCCGGGTGATCTCGGTCACCCAGGCCGACAGCGGCCAGTAGCGCGACCGCGGTCTACGCGGTCGCGACCCCCCGATCTCCGCCGTGCACAGCGGGCAGCGGCGCGCCCCGATGGGGATCGCGCTCGTGCACTCCGGGCATTCCTTGGTGGTCGGGTCCTCCTGGCTCCGGCGCGCCATCAGCGCGTTGTAGGGCTTGACCACGAAGGTGAAGATCACGAACGCCGTCGTCACGAACGTGAAGACGTTGTTGAGGAAGTCCCCGTACAGGAAATGGCTCGAGTTGATCGAGAAGGACAGGTTCGCGAAGTTGGGCTCACCGAAGACCAACGCGATGATCGGCGTGATCAGGTCGGCGATGAACGCCTTCAACAGGGCGGCGAAAACGACCCCGATGACGAACGCGACGGCAAGCTCGACCAGATTGCCCCGCATCAAGAACTTCTTGAAGTCGGCCCAGTAGGTCGACATGGACGTGCACCTCCCTTAGGTGATGTGACCTGGGAGCCGCAAGCCTAGGTCAGCGGTCGGCGAGTCTCGCGTCAGCCCTCTTGCGAGGTGGCCCGGATGAGGATCTCGTTGACATCGACCGACGGCGGTTGGGAGACCGCGTACATGATCGCCCGGGCCACGTCCTCGGCCACGAGCGCCGTCTTGGGCTGGTTGTCGAAGAACGGGGTGTCGACGGCGCCGGGCTCGATCAGCGTGACGCGCACGCCGGACCCGTTGAGCTCCTGGCGCGCACCCTCGCCCATCGCCGTGACCGCCCACTTGGTGGCGGAGTAGAGGGAGCCGGGCAGGGCCCTGCGCCCGGCGACGGACCCCGTGAGCAGCAGGTGGCCCGTGGACGCCTTGAGCGCCTCCACGGTGGCCCGGATGGTGAGGGCCGCGCCGTAGACGTTGGTGAGCACCATGGAGCGCCAGAACTCCGGCGTCTCGGCGAGGAAACCGCGCTTGGCACCAAAGCCCGCGTTGGCGAAGGCGACGTCGAGCTGCCCGAAGCGCTCGAGCACCTGGGTCACCATCGCCTCCTGGTCGGCCCATTCCGTGACGTCGCACGTGATCGCCAGCGCGCGCTCTTCGCCCCCGAGCTCGTCGGCCAGGGCCTGGAGCTTGTCCGCTGAACGTGCCGCCAAAGCCAGGCGGTAGCCCGCGTTCGCGGCGGCGCGGGCCGTGGCGGCGCCGATGCCCGACGAGGCGCCGGTGATGAGGAAGACGGGATCCGACATAACCTGAGCGACACAGCATGCACGATCGCGCGCGTATTCACGTTCAGGCCGGCGGTGGGGGCGACGGGGCTCTCAGCCTCCGCCGCGAGGCCCACGTGCCCAAGGGCGGCCCCGACGGCGGCGACGGCGGGCGCGGCGGTGACGTCGTGCTCGTGTGCTCAGACTCGCTGCGCGATCTGGAGGCCTTCCGGCGGATGGGTGGGCACATCTTCAAGGCCCGCCGCGGGGGACACGGAGAGGGCTCGCTGCGCCACGGCGCCGACGGGGGGACCCTGGAGCTGGCCGTCCCGCCGGGGACGGAGGTGCTCGTCGAGGCCGACGGCACGCGCTATGACCTCATCCGCGGCGGCCAGCGCGCCGTGGTGGCCCGCGGCGGCTCGGGCGGACGGGGCAACAAGCGCTTTGCCGGCCCCACCCACCAGACCCCGCGCTTTGCCGAGCGCGGCCTGCCCGGCGCGGAGACGTGGCTGGAGCTGCGGCTCAAGCTGCTGGCCGACATCGGGCTGATCGGGCTGCCCAACGCCGGCAAGTCCTCGCTGCTGGCGCGGCTCACCCGCGCGCACCCCAAGATCGCCGACTACCCGTTCACCACGCTCTCGCCGGTCCTGGGCACGCTGCAGACCGACACCCGCCAGCTCGTCCTGGCCGACATCCCGGGGCTCATCGAGGGCGCCAGCGACGGCGCCGGCCTCGGCCACGAGTTTCTCGCCCACGTCGAGCGCACCCGCCTGCTCGTGCACGTGCTGGACCTCAACCCGCTCGACGGGTCTGACCCGGTGGCCAACCACGCGACGGTGGAGCACGAGCTGGCCAGCCATGACGCCCGCCTCGCCGCGCTGCCGCGCATCCTCGCCCTCTCCAAGGCCGACCTCGTCGACGCCGAGACCGCCGCGGCCGCGCGCGCCGAGTGGGAGGCGCGGCTGGGGCGGGCGGTGCCGGTGCTGGTGACCTCGTCGGTGAGCCGGGCGGGGCTGGGCGAGCTCGCCGCCGAGTTCGTGCGCCGGGTGCCCGAGACGGTGGTCGCCGCCGACGGTCTCGGCGAGCCCGAGCTGAACGTCGACCTCGCCGAGCACCAGGTGTTCCGCCCGGCGGCCGGGCGGAGCTATGAGGTGCGGCGCACGGGGGAGGCGAGCTTCAGCGTCAGCGGCGCGGGGGTCGAGCGGCTGCTCGCGCGCTACGACCTTAACAACGAGGAGGCGCTGGCCCACCTGGAGCGGCGCCTGCGCGGGATCGGGGTGCTGAGCGCGCTGGAGGCCCAGGGATTCGAGGCCGGCAACGAGGTCGAGATCGCCGGGGTGGCGTTCGACCTCGACCCCGACGACTGACAGCCTCACACACCGCTAACACGCAGCGATGCTCACGTGTGAACGCGGTGTGTAGGATCGGCCGCCGTCTGGGTCTGAGTCGTCGCTTGAAGGAGAGGTGCGCCATGCGCCGTGTCATCGTCGCCGCCGCCGTCCTGGGTGCCTGTCTCGCGCCGGCTGCAGTGGCCGGAGCGAAGGTGCTGCGGGTCGGGTCCTTTCACGGGGTCAAGGGGCAGTTCACCTCGATCCAGGCCGCGCTGAGGGCGGCCAGGGCCGGGGACTGGATCCTCGTCGGGCCCGGCGACTACAAGACCTCGCACGTCTCCACGCCCAAGGGCGCGCCGCAGTTCCCCGCGGCGGTGCTCATCACGACGCCCCGCCTGCACATCCGCGGCATGAACCGCAAGACGGTGATCTTCGACGGGACCAAGCCCGGTTCGGCCGTGTGCAGCAGCAAGGGCTCGGCGCAGAACTTCGGCCTGGCCGGCTCGGCCACATCCAGCGCCAGCCCGTATGCGGGGAAGGCCGCCGGCGCGGCCTCGGGCGTCAACGGCCTGATGGTGTTCAAGGCCGCCGACGTCTCCATCGAGAACCTCACCGCCTGCAACTTCCTCGGCGGCTCGCGGGAGGCCGGCAACGAGGTGTGGTGGAACGGCGGGGCCGAGAGCGGCAAGGTGGGCGGCCACGGCTTCACCGGCCAGTACCTCACCGCGACGAGCACCTATCTCAAGAACCAGTCCGCCTCGGGTGAGTTCAGCGCCGCCCAGTACGGGGTGTTCTCCAGCAACTGGAGCGGGGGGACGTGGAACCAGATCTACGCCTCCAACTTCAACGACTCGGGCTTCTACATCGGCGCCTGCCGCCAGGTCTGCGACCAGACCGTCAACCATGTCTGGGCCGAGTTCAACGCGCTGGGCTACTCGGGCTCCAACTCCGGCGGCCGGATGCTCATCGAGAACTCGCAGTTCGACAACAACGAGGACGGGTTCGACACCAACAGCCAGAACGGCGACAACCCGGCTCCCCAGAACGGCGCCTGCCCCGCCGGCGTCTCACCGCCGGTGAAGGGCGCCCACTCCTGCTGGGTCTTCATCCACAACAACGTCCATGACAACAACAACCCCAACGTCCCGGCGGCCGGCTCGGCCGCGGCGGGCCCGGTCGGCACCGGCATGTCCATCTCCGGCGGGCGCAACGACACCGTCATGGACAACACGTTCGCCCACAACAACGCCTGGGGGGTCATCCTCGTCCCGTTCCTGGACAGCGGCAAGCCATGCGACGGCGGGGTGTTCGGCGGCGTGCTCGGTGCCCAGAGCTGCCTGTGGGACGACTACGGCGACGCCCTGGTCGGCAACACCTTCTCCCACAACGGCTCCTACGGCCACCCGACCAACGGCGACTTCGCCCAGGTCAACTTCCTCACCGACCCCGGCTCTGACTGCTACAGCGCCAACCACGACGCCGGCGGCGGCGCCGTCCAGCCCGCCAGCGCCGCGGCGATGCAGACCGCGATGTCCCGCTGCGCCACCACCTCGACGCAGTCGGGCAGCAGCGACAGCCGGTTCCTGGGCGAGGTCCTGTGCGACTCCCAGGTGCAGATCGTCCCCGGCACGCCGGCCAGCTGCCCGAGCGGCAGCTACCCGCGGGTCAAGAAGATCGTCATGCACCCCCTGCCCAAGAGCCTGCAGTCCATGCCCAACCCGTGCGCCGGGGTGCCGTCGAACCCGTGGTGCAAGCCGCGCCACGGGGGCGGCTGAGCGCCTGCGCTGACGCCGGGGCGTCTCTCTGGGCACCGGCGAACGTCAACGACGGCTATCGAGTGAGGAGCGGGGGGCGGCATCGGCGCTGATGGTGTCCCTCGGCCGGGTCGTGGCGGATAGTGGAGGAAATAGCTCCACAATCCGCCACAACCCCCTGCAAACGCCGCCAATTACGCCTCAGTCCAGCCCTTCCCAAGCCCGCTTTTGACGTTCGCCACGGACCCCGCTCAGACGCCCGGCTCGCCACCGCCCGTACGCTTGCAAACGCATCATGGGACCCCTGGTCGTCAAGCTGGGCTCAAGCATCGTCGCCACCGACGCTGGCGAGGTACGCGCCGACGTCCTCGGCCGGATCTGTGACGAAGTAGCGGCGCTCCACGAACAAGGGCGCGCGCTGATCATCGTCACCAGCGGGGCGATCGCCCGGGGGATGGGCGTGATGAAACTCGACCCCACCCGCCCACGCCCGCGCACCATCGACGAGCTCCAGGCGGCCAGCGCGGTGGGCCAGGGAAAGCTCTACCAGGTGTATGACGAGCTGCTGCGCGCGCGGGGGGTGCCGACCGCGCAGGTCCTGCTCACGTTCTTTGACATGAGCGCCCGGACGCACTACCTCAACGCCCGGCAGACGCTGCGCAAGCTGCTGGACTGGCGGGTGGTTCCGGTGATCAACGAGAACGACACCACCACCACCGACGAGATCTCGTTCGGCAACAACGACTTCCTCGCCGCCCAGGTGGCGATCCTGCTCGGCGCCGAGCAGCTGCTCCTGCTCACCGACGCCGGCGGTGTGTTCACCGCCGACCCGCATCGTGACCCGTCGGCCCAGCTCGTCCCCGAGGTCACCGACTTCAGCGCCCTGGATCCGCTGGACATCGGCCACACCGCTTCGCCGCTGGGCTCGGGCGGGATGCGCTCCAAGGTCGTGGCCGCCGAGATGGCCACCGCGGCCGGGATCCCGACCGTGATCGCCAGTGGCCTCACACCCGGCACGATCGCCGCCGCCGCCACCGGCACCGCGACGGGCACCGGGTTCCCCGCGCGGGAGGGCCGCTACTCCAGCTTCAAGCTGTGGCTGAAGTACGCCAAGCCGGTGCGGGGCCGGGTACTCGTCGACGCCGGCGCCGCCCGGGCGCTGCGTGGCGGCGGCGCCAGCCTGCTGCCGGTCGGTGTCGTGGAGGTCACCGGGATCTTCGAGGCCGGCGACGCCGTCGAGATCGCCCATGAGGACGCCACCGTGGGCAAGGGGATCAGCAATTACTCGGCGGTCGAGCTGCGCCAGGTGCGGGGCCTGCAGTCCGGAGCGGTGCGCGCGGTCCTGCCCCGCGCCAGCGAAGAGGCCATCCACCGCGACTATTTCGTCCTGGCCTAGTGCACCGCGCCTGCGGATACAGTCCCCGCTGGGATGCCGGGGATGCGGACCGAGGAGTCGGCTGAGACGCAGGCGGCGGATGCAGCGGCGGATCTGCGGCCCGCGGGCCGTGGCCTGGCTGCCGGCGATCTCAGCCCCGCCGGCGTGCTGGCGCTGCAGCGGGCGGCGGGCAATCGCGTCGCGCGCGCGGCGATCGCCGACCACACCGCCGGCGCCCGGCGGATCCTGGCCCGCGAGAAGAGCCTCGACGACCAGGTCGCCGACATCCAGGCGAAGATCTCCGGTGCCGGCACGGTGAGTGACGCGCTCAAGCAGGAGGCCAAGGCGCTGGCCACCAAGTGCTGGTCGGGCAAGGACACCGATGCCGAGGCCGCCCGCGGCCAGGTCAAGCGCATCGTCGGCTCCCTCATGGCCAACAACGCCCAGGACGCCGGCATCGATATCGCCGCCGCCACCAAGGACGGCGCGGTGGAGCGGTCCGCGCTGGCCCAGCTGGGCAACAGCTCGATCTCCGGCATGGAGAACTACCTGGTGAAGATGGGACGGCTGGCCGGGGTCACCATCGCCGCGCCCGGCGCCACTCAGAAGGTCACGGCCTGGCTCGACGCCAACACCGACAAGATCGGGCAGGCCCTGGTCAAGCTGCAGGGCCAGGGGGTCACCGGCTTCAAGCAGGCCGATCTGGAGCAGGAGGTCATCGGCCAGATGCTCACGGTGTTCTTCCGCGCCGCCACCGACGCCGAGGGCGACATCAAGCCCGACCCGCTGGGCAAGCTCGCCAGCCTCGGCGTCGACGCGAGCACCGGCGAGATCATCGCCGACTGCGACGTGTGGGCCACCTACGGGGCGCGGCTGTTCCGGTCGATCGGATGGACGACCGTGGCCTACCTCAGCGTCGTGCCCGACGAGAAGGACCCGACCGATCCCTCCACGGACCGTGCCGCCCACGCCGTGGTGCTCGTCCGCCACGACACCGGCGGCACCTCCACCTTTGCCGGCGTCAGCGACTTCTACGTCAAGGCGTTCACCGCCAGCACCGAGGCGGCGGCCAGGCAGGAGCTGCTGGATCTGGCGCTCGACATCTACTCGGCCAAGGGCATCCTCAAGAAGTACCGGTCCTACTACGTCGCCGCGGGCACCGGCGGCGCATACGACGTCAAGATCCTCGACCCCGTCAAGAACGGGCTCACGCCGTGGAGGACGGTCCCCTGATCAGCCCGGCGCAGCGCCCTCGATAACCTTTCACGCAATGGCCAGCACCGCCCTCTCGATCGCCGAGACCTGCCAGAGCGCCAAGCACGCCGCGCGTGCCCTGGCCACGCTCGGCTCCGGGGTCAAGGACGAGGCGCTGGAGGCGATCGCCGCCGCGCTCGAGCAGGCCACCGAGCAGATCCTGGAGGCCAACGCGCGCGACCTGGAGGCCGGGGAGGAGAACGGCCTGTCGGCCGCGCTCCTTGACCGGCTCGCGCTGAACCCGGGCCGCATCGCCGGCATGGCCGCGGGCGTACGCAAGATCGCCGCGCTGCCCGACCCGGTGGGCGAGGTGATCGACGGCTCCACGCTGTCCAACGGTCTGCAGATGCGCCGCGTGCGTGTGCCCCTCGGCGTGATCGCTGTGGTCTACGAGGCCCGTCCCAACGTGACGATCGATGCCGCCGCGCTGTGCCTGAAGTCGGGCAACGCCGTGGTGCTGCGCGGATCGAGCTCCGCCGCCCACTCCAACGCGGTGCTCGCCGCGGTTGCCGCCGACGCCGCCACCGCCGCGGGGCTGCCGTCCGGCGCGATGTCGCTGGTGGCCGGGGGCGGTCGCGAGGAGTTGGCCGAGATCGCGACTCAGACCGGCGTCGTGGATCTCATCATTCCCCGCGGTGGCGAGGGCCTGAAGGCGGCGCTCAAGGGCGTGGCCACCGTCCCGGTCATCTATGCCGCGTCGGGCAACAACCACGTGTACATCGACGCCGGCGCGGATCTCGACGCCGCGCGCGCCATCGTCCTCAACGCCAAGCTCCAGCGGCCCGGCACCTGCAACGCCGCCGAGAAGCTGCTCGTCCACGCCGGCGAGGCCGACCAGTTCCTGCCCGACGTCCTCGGCGCGCTCACCGAGGCGGGCGTCACCCTCCACGGCGACGAGCGCGCACGCCGTGCGGTCCCTGGCCTGCCCGTCGACGCCGCCACCGAGGAGGATTGGGACACCGAGTACCTGGCGCTGGAGATGGCGGTCGCCGTCGTGGACTCGGTCGAGGAGGCCATCGCCCACGTCAACACGCACGGCAGCGGCCACTCGGAGGCGATCGTCACGCCGTCGACGGCCGCCGCGCGCGCCTTCCAGCTCGGCGTCGACGCGGCCTGCGTCTACGTCAACGCGTCGACGCGGTTCACCGACGGCGGGGAGTTCGGGATGGGCGCCGAGATCGGCAACTCGACGCAGAAGCTGCACGCGCGCGGGCCCATCGGGCTGCGTGAGCTGTGCACGTTCAAATACCTGGTCGAGGGCGCCGGGCACGTCCGCGCCTGACCGGCCTGCCCGCCCTCTCGCGGCCACCACCAGCGACGATGCGCATCGGGATCCTCGGCGGGACCTTCAACCCGCCACATCTCGGTCACCTCGTCGCGGCGCAGGAGGCATACCGTGAGCTCGATCTGGACCAGGTGATGTTCATCCCCGCGGGCCTTCCCCCGCACAAGCCCGTCGACGACGAGCCCGGGCCCGAGCACCGGCTCGAGCTCTGCCGGCTCGCCGCCGGCGACGACGAGCGCTTCACGGTGTCAGACCTCGAGCTGCGCCGGGATGGCCCGTCCTTCACGGTCGATACCCTGGAGACACTGAGATCGCAATCGCCATCAGACGACCTGTTCCTCATCCTCGGCGGCGACATCGCCGCGGGCCTCCCCAGATGGCACGAGGCCGACCGGGTGCTGGAGCTGGCTACGGTGGCGATCGCCAAGCGCCGCGGGACGGCGAAGGCGGCGGTTGACGGCGCCCTGGCTCAGCTCGAGGGCGGCGAGCGGGCGCGGTACTTCCAGATGCCGCGGATCGGGATCTCCTCGACCATGGTCCGCCGCCGGGTCCGCGCCGGGCAGCCGATTCGCTACTTCGTCCCCGACGGCGTGATGCACTACATCGAGACACATGGCCTCTACGGCCCACCAGGAGGGAAATGACCCAAGCCAACCCCACGCACGACGCGCCCCGTCAGCTCAGTCCAGAGGAGATGGTCGCCGCCGTAGCGGAGCTTGCCGCCGATCGCAAGGCGCTGGACATCGTCCAGCTCGACCTGCGGGGCATGATCGGCTACGCGGACTACTTCGTCATCTGCACCGGACGGACCGATCGCCAGACGCGGGCGATCCACGACGCCGTCCATGTCGGGATGAAGGCGCGCGGGATCCTGCCCCGGCGGGTGGAGGGGCTCACCGAGTCGCGATGGATCCTCATGGATTACCTCGACGTCGTGGTGCACGTGTTCACGCCGGACACGCGCGAGTACTACCGGCTGGAGCAGCTGTGGGGAGAGGCGCCGTCGCTGGCCGTCGGCGTGGTCTGATCCCTACAGCGCCGTCATCAGCTTCGGCGCCACTTCCTTCTTGCGGCTCATGACGCCGGGCAGGTCGATCACGCTGTCGGTCGGTTCCACGCCGAAGCTGCGGGCCACCGCGGCGACGTCGCCGGCGACGAGCATCTCGGTGCCCTTGTCCACGACGTCGGTGACCATCAGCGCGTAGAGGGCGAGCTCGCGGTCCTCGCGCTCGCGCCGCAGGGCCTCGAGCAGCTCGCCGGTGCGCTCCATCAGCGCGTCGCCGACGACCTCGACCTGGGCGATGCAGATCTCCTGCCCGCCGCGAACCTGGTAGCGCTTGGCGTCGCGGGTGACGATCTGCTCGGCGCTCAGGCCGGACACGTCGGAGGTGGCCATGAACATCTCCCGGCCCAGCGCCGTCCCGTCGACGGCGAGCACGCGCTCCAGGTACTCGACCACGGCATGGTCGCGGCGCGTGGTCGTCGCCGAGTTGAGGATGACCGTGTCCGAGAGCACGGCGCCCAGCAGCATCAACGCCGTCGGCCGGCTGGGCTCCATACCGGCATGACGGAAGCGCTCGACGACGAGCGTGGCCGTCGACCCGACCGGGTCAAAGGTGGCGGTCACCGGGATCCGCGTCTCGATCGACCCGATGTGGTGGTGGTCGAGGATCTCCAGGATCTCGGCCTCGTCGATCCCGACCGCGCTCTGCGCCTGCTCGGCGTGGTCGACCAGTACCACGCGACGACGGGCGGGTGCCACCAGGTCCGAGCGGGTGACCAGGCCCACCGGGCGGTCGTCGGCGTCGACGGCGACCGCCGCGCCATAGTGGCTCTCCTTGATCTGCTCGGAGATGTCGTCGACGAGGAAATCGGTGTTGACGGTGAGCGGGTCGGACTCCATGAGCGCGCTGCATGGCGCCGCGAGCGTGATCATGCGCCCGGCCACGTAGCTGTCCAACGGCGAGACGATGATCGCGGTGCCTCGCTCGCGTGCCGCCGAGAGCGCCTCGGGCGCCGGCCGAGCCGAGTTGGAGAGCACCACCAGGGCGGCGCCGAGCTCGATCACGCGCGCCTGCGCGTCGGGCCGGTTGCCCACGACGACGATGTCCCCGTCCGAGATGCCGCTCTGTGACGCGGGGTCCATGGCGTACACCCACACCCGTCCGGAGAGCTGGCACTCCTCGCCGCACACGAGCTCTCCCTCCAGGACCGCGACCACCGCGCTCAGGTACGTCGGTGCCTCCTCCAGCGTGGAGGTGCGCAGCGAGTCGCGGACATAGCGGCGCGCCAAGGCCCGCTCGGTGAGCACGCCGGTGAGCGCCCCGCGCTCGTCGACGATCGGCACCAGCTCCAGATCGGCCTTGGCCATCGCGCGCCCGGCCTCGCGCACGGGCTCATCCTGGCGGCTGATGGGGAACTTCTCCTGCATCACGTCCGCGGCGCGCAGCATCACATGGGGGAGATAGCGCGGCTCGGGCGCGGCGCTGCGTTCCAGCAGCCAGCGTGTCTGTGAGTTGAGGTCGCCGAGCCGCACCGCGACGTACTCGTTGTTGGGATCCAGCCGGGTCTTGAGCTCCGCGTAGCCGATCGCCGAGGCGATCGAATCGGTGTCGGGATTGCGATGGCCGGTGACGTAGATGGGCCGCACACAGCGATTATCGCGGGCGCGATACCGTCCCGTCTCAAACCACGGGCCCGTTGCGGCGCTTGCCGTTCCCCAGCCGCCACAAAAACCAGGAGAGGCGATGCCGACCGCACCAACCATCCTTCCCACCCAGATCACCCAGGGGACCGCTCCGGGCCTGAGCTATCGCCTCGAGGGCGAGCTTGTCCCGGTGCTGCACATGGCGCTCAACGGAGAGGTTCCCGTCTATTTCGAGCACCACGTGCTGCTGTGGAAGTACCCGAGCCTCCAGATCGGACTGCACCCGCTCAAGAAGGGCCTCAAGCGCCGCGTCTTCGGCGGCATGCCGCTGCTGCTGCTCGAGGCCCAGTCGGCCGGCGAGCTGGCCTTCAGCCGCGATGCGCCGGGGCACATCGCCGCCCTGCACCTCCCGCCCGGCAACGGCATCGTCGTGCGCGAGCACCAGTTCCTGGCCGCCACCGCAAACGTCCAGTACGACTACAGCCGGATCAAGGGCTTCGCCAACATGCTCTACGGGGGCGGCTTCTTCGTCGATGAGTTCTTCGCCGCCGACCAGGAGGGCGTTGTCTGGGTGCACGGCTACGGCAACGTGTTCGAGAAGCAGCTGGAGCCCGGCGAGACGATCGACATCGAACCCGGCGGCTGGGTCTACCGCGACCACTCCGTCTCCATGACCCAGGAGGTCTACGGCTTCAAGACCGGCTTCCTCGGTGGGGGCGGCAACCTCGTCTTCAACCGCTTCAGCGGACCCGGCCGGGTCGGGCTGCAGAGCGCCTACTTCCACCCGCCGGTGTCCGAGGGCGCGGGCGGCAACGCGCAGCGCGAGGGTGGCGGCGGGTTGCTCGGCGGGATCGTCGGCGGCCTGCTGGACAACTAGAGGATCACCGCCATGCCCCACGAGCCAGGTCACCTTCAGGCCCACCCCCTACCGCCCGGGATCGTCGGCGCGCTCGGCATCGGCGGCTACCAGCTGCTCGCCGACGTCGCCGGGGTCGGGGCGGGCCGGATCGGATCCCACGTGTTTCTGCTCATCGCGCCCGATCCCGACCCGTCCCTCCCCGACGCCGGAACCCAGATCGCGCTGCATCAGTCCAAGCTCCGCAACGAGGCCGACGTGGCCGCGTTCACGCAGCTCGCCGCCCAGCTCGGGTATCTGCGCCTGTCGGGGTACCGGCTGACGCTCGAGCGCCATGGGCTGCGCAGCAAGGTCGGCGTGCTCAACCCGGCCACGGGCGCGATCGTGGCGACAATCCCGGACAAGCATCCCGGCGGGCTGTTCGGTGGCGGCAGCGGCGCCTCAAAGCTGCTCGCCGGGACCCGCTCGCTCCCGCCGGCGGGAGCCCCGCCCGACCTCCAGAACCCGGAGATGCTGCGCCAGGTCCTGCTGGCGCTGGCGCTGCGCGACGAGGAGGTCTCAGGCGCGGACGCGGCCGAGCTCGCTGACCGCGCGCTGGAGCTCACCCGCGGGAACGCCGCGCTGGACCCGCCGGCCGCTCTCGAAGCGGCGAAAAACCCATAAGCATTTCGCCGAATGACCTAAAGATGACCGGATTCCGGCCGATAGTGGCGGCATGGCCTTCCATGTCGCCACCGGCTCTGGCCGCGCCGTGCTCTGATCGGAGGGACGCGCGGTGCCCGGCACACATTTCGATAGTGAGCAGCGCCTCTCCCTGATCCTGGAGACCCAGCAGGCGATCGCCGCCGCGGGTGACGATCTGGAGAGCGTGACGCAGATCGTCGCCGAGCGATCGACGGCGATCATCGGTGCCGATGGGGCGATGGTGAACCTCGTCGAGGGCGACGTGCTCCACACCCGCGCGGCCAGCGGCAGCGCCGCCGAGGTCGCCAACGCGCGCCGTCCGATCTCCCAGTCGATCGCGCGCTACGCGATCGAGAGCGGCCAGCCGCTGCTGGTCGAGGACACCCGGACCGATCACCGCATCAACCAGGAGATGCGCGGCAAGGTCGGCGACACCTCGCTGATCTGCGTCCCGCTGTTCTCGGGCTCGGACATCATCGGAACCCTCAACGTCGTGAGCAACTCGGAGACCGAGCCCCTCAACGAGGAAGATCGCCAGACGCTGGAGATGCTCTCCGTGGTCCTGTCGGCCGGCGTCAGCCGCGTCGCCGAGTTCGACGCCCGCCGCGCCCAGGCCCAGGCCATCGCCCGCTTCCGCACGCTTTTCGACGGCGCCTCGCTGGGCATCCTGCGGCTCGACGCCGACGGCGTGGCCGTCGAGGTCAACCCCGCGCTCGAGCAGATGCTGGGGGCGAGCGCCGAAGAGCTGATCGGCTCGCGCTTCAGCGCGCACCTGATCGCCGAGCACCGCCAGACCGTCGATGAGCTGCTGGCCGAGACGGTCGCGGGCAAGCGCGAGTCCTTCGTCCTGGAGGCGCGGTGCACCACCAAGTCAGGCGGCGCGCTGTGGGCCCACGTACGGGCGGTCGCCGAGCAGCACGAGGGCGACGCACCCCTGTGGGTGGTGGCCATGATCGAGAACATCACCGAGCGCAAGCGCGCCGAGCAGGAGCTCATCCGCCAGTCCCAGCTCAACGAGCACCAGGCGCTGCACGACCCGCTCACCGGGCTGCCCAACCGCCTGCTCTTCGGCGAGCGCATCGGCCAGGCCATCCGCCATGCCGAGCGCAACAACTCCAAGCTCGCCGTCGTCCTCATGGACCTCGACCGGTTCAAGGAGGTCAACGACTCGCTCGGGCACTCCGCCGGTGACCACCTCCTCACCAAGGTCGGCGAGCGCATGCGCGACGCCGTCCGCGGCTCTGACACGGTCGCGCGCCTGGGCGGCGATGAGTTCGGGCTGCTGCTGCCCGAGCTGACCGACGCCGACGGCGCACTGCCGGTCATCACGCGCATCCGGGCCGCGCTGGAGCGCCCCGTGTACGTCCACTCGCTGCCGCTGGCCGTCGAGGCCTCGATCGGGATCGCCATCTATCCCGACCACGGCACCGACGCGCAATCGCTCATCCAGAAGGCTGACGTCGCCATGTATGACTCCAAGCGCGACAACGCCTCGCACACCTTCTACGACGAGGGCTCCCACGAGTACGACGTGACCCGGCTGACGCTGGTCGCCGAGCTGCGCCGCGCCATCGCCGGCCGCGAGCTCCTCCTGCACTACCAGCCCAAGGCGGCCCTCGACAGCGGCGAGGTCCGCTCGGTGGAGGCGCTGCTGCGCTGGGCGCACCCCGAGCGCGGGATGGTCTTCCCGGACTCGTTCATCCCCATCGCCCAGGAGACCGGGCTCATCGGCCCGCTGACCCTGTACGTGGTCGAGGAGGCGCTGCGCCAGGGCCGCCAGTGGCGAGACGCGGGCCTTGACCTGTCGATCAGCGTCAACCTCTCGACGCGCAACCTGCTGGACCGTGACTTCCCCAACCAGGTCGCTGCGCTGCTCAAGCGGTGGGGGATGGGGCCCGAGTGGCTGGAGCTGGAGGTCACCGAGTCCTCGATGCTCGCCAACCCGACGCGCGCCAAGGCGGTGCTCAACGAGCTTCACGACCTTGGCCTGCGCCTCTCGATCGATGACTTCGGCACCGGCTACTCGTCGCTGAGCTACCTGCGCCAGCTGCCCGTGGATGAGATCAAGATCGACCGCTCGTTCGTGATGGGCATGGGGGAGCAGGCGGGCGATGCGGTCATCGTGCGCTCCACCGTCGACCTCGGGCGCAACCTCGGCCTCGAGGTCGTCGCCGAGGGGGTCGAGACGCTGGACCTGTGGAACACGCTGCGCGAGTTGGGCTGCAACACAGCGCAGGGCTACTTCCTCTCCAAGCCGGTCTCGGCCGAAGCGCTCACCTCCTGGCTGAAGGCGCGCCCGCCGGCGCAGCCCGAGGCCGAAGCGGCCTGAGATCCCCGCTCCCGGCGGGCCAACGGCCCCACAGACGCCGAACGCCGCCTCGAAGGGCGGCGTCGTTGACGTCCTATGGAGCTAGCCGGGCTCGAACCGGCGACCTCTTGCATGCCATGCAAGCGCTCTCCCAGCTGAGCTATAGCCCCGTTGGGTCTGTTGGGGAGGTTAGTACATGGGCGGCGAGGGTGCGGGCGCTCGTGCCCGGGCCGGGTGGGGGCGGGGTGGGGCCGTGTACTTGGGCGCGCGAAGTAACCTGCGGAGCCGATGACCGACCGTCGCTACACCCCCGCCGAGATCGAGCCCAAGTGGCAGGAGTTGTGGGCGCGCGAGCACACCTGGGAGGTCGCCAACGATCCCGATCACCCCGGCGGCACGGCGTACGTGCTGGAGATGCTCCCCTACCCCAGCGGCGAGCCACACGTCGGCCACCTCAAGAACTACGCCCTGGGCGACGCGATCGCACACTACTCCCGCCGCACGGGCCATCGCGTGCTGCACCCGATGGGCTACGACGCGTTCGGGCTGCCGGCCGAGAACAACGCCATCAAGACCGGGGTGCACCCCCGCGTGGCCACCGACAAGTCGATCGCCGCCTACCGGCACTGGTTTCACCGGTGGGGCATCTCGATCGACTGGTCCCGGGAGCTGGGCACTCACGAGCCCACCTACTACCGCTGGACGCAGTGGATCTTCCTCAAGCTCTATGAACACGGCCTGGCCTACCGCAAGGAGGCCGCGGTCAAGTGGTGCCCGTTTGACCAGACCGTGCTGGCCAACGAGCAGGTGATCGACGGCCGCTGCGAGCGCTGCGGCCATGAGGTTGAGCTGCGCCAGCTCGAGCAGTGGTTCTTCCGGATCACCGACTACGCCGACCGGCTGCTCGGAGACCTCGACACCATCGACTGGCCCGAGCACGTCAAGGCGATGCAGCGCAACTGGATCGGACGCTCGGAGGGGGCCGAGGTCACCTTCCACTGCGAGGCGCTCGACACCGACTACACCGTCTTCACCACCCGTCCGGACACCCTGTTCGGGGCCACCTTCTTCGTCATGGCCCCCGAGCACCCCGACGTGCTGAGACTCGTTGCCGGAACCGGGCAGGAGGAGGCCGTCCGCGAGTACGTCAACCGCGCGCTGAACGAATCAGCCGAGACGCGTGGCGCCGCCGACAAGCCCAAGACCGGGGCGTCGCTGGGCCGGACGATCACCAATCCCGTCAACGGCGAGCAGATCCCGATGTTCGTCGCCGACTACGTCCTGATGGAGTACGGCACCGGCGCGGTGATGGGCGTCCCCGCCCACGACCAGCGCGACTACGAGTTCGCCACCGCGTTCGATCTGCCCATCCGCCCCGTGGTCGCGCCGGCCGACGCCGAGGACCCCGACATCTCCCAGGAGGCGTTCACCGCGCACACACAGGACGAGCGGCTGATCAACTCCGGGAAGTTCAGCGGCATGGACGCGGTGGCCGGGCGCGACGCGATCGTGGCCGGGCTCGCCGATGAGGGCCGGGGGCACGCATCCGTCAACTACCGCCTGCGCGACTGGCTCATCTCCCGCCAGCGCTACTGGGGCTGCCCGATCCCGGTGGTCTACTGCGACGACTGCGGCCTGGTGCCCGTCCC
Organism: uncultured Actinomycetota bacterium; assembly: GCA_963830945.1. Classification (GTDB taxonomy): domain Bacteria; phylum Actinomycetota; class Thermoleophilia; order Solirubrobacterales; family Solirubrobacteraceae; genus Palsa-465. The sequence continues at coordinate 27,444 of CAWHOH010000012.1, forward strand.
GGAGTCCGACCTGCCGGTCATCCTGCCCGACGTCGAGGACTACCAGCCGCGGGGCAAGTCCCCGCTGGCCGCTGCCGAGGACTGGGTCAACACCACCTGCCCGAGCTGCGGCGGTCCGGCACGCCGCGAGACCGACACGATGGACACCTTCGTGGACTCCAGCTGGTACTACCTGCGCTACTGCGACGCGCGCAACGACACCGCGCCGTGGGACCGCCGCGTGCTGGCGTCGTGGATGCCGGTCAACAACTACATCGGCGGCGTGGAGCACGCGATCCTGCACCTGCTCTACAGCCGCTTCTTCGTCAAGGCGCTGGCCGACATGGACCTGCTCGACGTCCAGGAGCCCTTCCAGGCGCTCTTCACCCAGGGCATGATCCTCGGCGCCGACGGCAACAAGATGTCGTCCTCCAAGGGCAACGTCGTGGCGCCCAGCCTGATCGTCGAGCGCTTCGGCGCCGATGCCGCGCGCTGCTATGTCCTGTTCATGGGCCCGCTGGAGCAGGACGCCGCGTGGTCAGACACCGGAGTGGCGGGCGTCTTCAAGTTCCTGTCCCGGCTGTGGCGCCTGGCCGACGACCTGGTGGACTCAGACCCCACCCGCCCGCCGGGCCCGGCGGCGGCGCCGGGCGGGTCCGGTCTGGAGGGCGACGCGCTGGCGATCGTGCGCAAGGCCCACTGGGCCATCGACAAGGTCACCCGCGACATCGGCGGGCGCTACTCCTTCAACACCGCCATCTCGGCGGTGATGGAGCTGGTCAACGAGATCTACCTCCACCTCGACGCCGACCGCGAGGCTCGCCGCTTCGCCGTGGCCACCGCCGCGTCGCTGGTGTTCCCGTTCGCCCCGCACCTGGGCTCCGAGGTCTACGAGATGCTCACCGGCGCCCGTGTGTGGGAGGAGCCCTGGCCGCAGGCCGACCCCGCGATGCTCCAGACCGACACCTTCCAGCTCGTCTGCCAGGTCAACGGCAAGGTCCGTGACCGGGTCGAGGCTCCGACCGGCGCCCCCCGCGAAGAGCTCGAGAAGCTGGCGATGTCCTCCAAGGGGGTGCAGGCGCACCTCAACGGCCACCAGGTGGTCAAGGTCATCGTCGTGCCCGACAAGCTCGTCAACATCGTCGTCAAGGCGTAGCCGGGGCGCGATGGCCGCCGGCCCGTACATCGCGGTCATCGGCGCCTCAGAACCCTCCCCCGAGCAGGAGCAGGCCGCCGAGGACGTCGGCCGCGGCCTGGGCGCTGCCGGCTGCGTGGTCATCACCGGCGGGCGCGGCGGCGTGATGGCCGCCGCCAGCCGCGGCGCGCACGAGGCGGGCGCCACCGTCATCGGCATCCTCCCCGGCACGGACCGGCGCGCCGCCAACGAGTGGGTCCAGATCGCGCTCCCCACCGGTCTTGGCGACGTGCGCAACGCGCTCGTGGTGCGGACCGCCGACGCGATCATCGCCGTCGGCGGCGCCTACGGGACGCTCTCGGAGATCGCCTTGGCACTGAACGCCGGCATCGGCGTGGTCGGCTACGACACCTGGGCGATCGAGGGCGTCGAGCTCGCCGACACACCGGCCGCCGCCGTGGCGCGCGCCCTGGAGATCGCCGCCGACGCCGAGGCCGCGTGAGCCGCCCCAGCCGCGCGTAGACTCGCCATCGATGGCGCCGTCGTTCAAGCCCGCATACCTCGTCCACGGTGATGACCACGGCCGCATCGCCGAGCGCCGGGCGCGCCTGCGCGCGCTGGCCGAGTCCATCAGTGGGGCCGAGGGCGTCGAGCTGCTCGAGGGCGACGACGCGACGGCCGAGCGCGCCGCGGCGGCGCTGGATGCGATGACGCTGACCCTGAGCCGGCGCTTCATCATCGTCGACGGCGTCGAACGCTGGTCCGACAAGGAGCTCGACGCGCTGGCGGGGTCGCTGGGTGCTATGCCGCCGGAGACGACGATCGCCTTCTTCGCCCGCGAGGAGAGCCGCTACAAGACGCCCGACCGCCTCCACGCCGCGGTTCGCGAGGCCGGCGGGGACATCAGCCCCGAGGTGAGCGTCAAGCCGTGGGAGCTGCCCAAGTGGGTGACCGCGCACGCCCGGGAGCTGGGCGTCGAGCTCGAGCCCGACGGCGCCCGCGCGCTGGTCCGCCACGTCGGCGATCGCCAGCAGCGGCTGCTGCGCGAGCTGGAGAAGCTCGCCCTCGGCGCCGATGAGCCCGATCCCGACCAACCCAGGGAGCCGCTCGACGCCGACACTGTGGAGCGGCTGACGGCTTCCTCAGCTGAACGGCGCGCGTGGACCGTGGCTGACGCCGTCGTCGCGGGGGAGACCCGCGCCGCCGTGACCGCCTACCTCCAGTTGCGCCAGCAGGGAGAGCGCCTGCCCGGGCTGCTCTACTGGATCTCGCAGCGCGTCCGGACCGCACACGAGGTCGCCGCCGGGTTGGACGCGGGTGAGCCCCCGGCACAGGTCAAGCGGCGTCTGCGGATGCCCTCCCGCGCCGCGGACCGGCTCATCGCCGACGCGCAGCGGACGGGCGCCGACCGTCTGGCCGAGGCGATCTGCGAGATCGCCGACCTCGAGCTCGCCTCACGTGGCGGGGCTGCCGGCGGCGCCGGCGAGGACACCGCCGCGCTCATCGCGCTCGGCCGGCTGACGAGCTGACCGGCTGGGGCGCGGCCGCAGGTGAGCCGCCGCCTCAGGCAGGCGGTGGCCTACGGCCGGCCGCGGCCTCAGTGCAGCACGGTGGTGTGCAGCACCAGATAGACCGCGGCGATCACGCCGCAGAGGACGATCAGAGCCAGCAACCGCCCGAACCACCAGGTGCGGTGGCGCAGCGACGGGTTGAGCGGGCGCAGGCGGTCGGCCACCGGCGGGTTCCACGCGGGAGTGTCGGGGGTCTGCTGCGCGCTGCGGCGCGGGGCCGGCCGCGAGGGCGACGGGGGAGCCGTCTCGGTCTCGTGCTCGTCGCCGAACCCCAGCACGTCGAAGCGCTGGGTCTCGGAGGGGTCGGGCTCGCGGTGGCGCGCCGCGGCGCGCGCCGCCCGTCGCGACACGCGTGGCTCCGCCTCGGCGGCCTCGGGCGTCTCGCCGGCTCCCGCGGTCGCTGCGGTGGACCGCGCGCTCCCGGCGGTCCGGGCGCTCGGGGCGGTGGCCCCGCGCTGCCGGGCCTCCTGGGCCTGGGCGAGCCGGTTGCGCAGCCGTCCCGCCTCGGCCCGCTCGGCCGCGAGCGCCTCGCGGGTCAAGTCAAGCGCCTCGGCATGCTGGCGCAGATCCTCCTGGAGGGCGGCGTGCGCCTGGGTCACCTCCTCATGGTCACCGGCGAGCGCCTGCGTGGCCTCCTCGTGGCGCCGGGTGAGCGCCTCGGTGTCGGCCTCGTGGCGGCGCTGGTTCTCCCTCAGCTGCCGGCGGGCCTCCTCCAGCTCGGCCTCGACGGCGGTGGCCTCGGCCCGTGCGGTCGCGGCGACGTCCAGCTCGACGCGCGCCTGCCCCAGCTCGGTGCGGAGCTGACGGTTGGTCGTGCGCTCCTCCTCGAGGCTCTTGGCGAGAGCGGCGCGCCGCTCTCGCTCCTGCTGCAGCGAATGATTGGCCGACGCCAGCCGGGCGCCGAGGCGCTCGAGCTCGACGGAGGGAGACGACCGGCGGCGTGGGGTGGGATTGGACTCCGCGGCCCGCGTGGCGCCGGACGCGGCGGCCGCCCTGGTGCCGGTCTCCGCGGCCGCCTTGGCGCCCGGGCCGGCGGGGCGCGGGGTGGTCTGCTCGGGCTCGTCGGGCACCACCGCGATGCTGTCGTCCTTGAACCGCGGCGACCGCGCTGCCGCCCCGGCCGACAGGGTGTCGCCTGGCCGCGCCAGCTTCCGGCCCTTGCGCCGCAGTTCCACGACGATGTCGGGCGCCACCGACAGCTCGATCTCCCTGGCCCCGTCCAGTCCGTCGTCGAGGCTGAAGACGGCCATCCAGACCTCGCCGTCCTCGGCCGCCCACGGCTTGTGCTCGAGCTCGGCGAGGGCCCGGACCGCGGCGCCCTTCTGGCTGAGGGTCAGCGTCGGCCGGACGAACCGGCGGCCGCGCACGCCGAACCAGCGACCGGCGACCTCGACACGCCCTGGAGCGGAGGCGTCGATGCGCTCGATTTCGAAGCTGATGCGTTCGGGTTGGGCAGACAGGAGCGCGGGGGGCTAGGTGACGCCCGCCGGCTACGCGCCGTGGCGCAGCCGCGCTGCGCGAGACTTCTTCCGGGCGCCGTTGTTGCGGTGGATCGCCCCTCGCTTGACGGCCTTGTCGATCGTCCTGACCAGCACGCGGTGCTCGGTCTCGGCGACGTCGTCCTGTCCCTCGGCGACGGCGGTCTCCAGCCGGCGGAAGTAGGTCTTGATCGTGGAGGTGTAGCGGCGGTTCTCCAGCCGCTCACGCTCCGCGCGCAGGATCCTCTTCTTCTGTGAGTGGATGTTGGCCATGACAAAAGCGCGCGGGTAACCGCAGCGACGGCGCGTACTATAGCGCGCTCGTGAGCATCGACAGCACCAGCGCGGAGGCGCCGCCCCCACCGCCCGCGCCGCCCGCGCCCCCCAGCAATCCGGGGGGATCGGGACGTCGCCGCCTCGCCGTCAGCAGCGCCATCTTCGCGCTGGCCACCGCGCTGTCACGCATCGCCGGGCTCGGACGTGAGGTGGTGCAGGCCAGCTACTTCGCCACCACGGGCCCCGGCTCGGCGTTCACGATCGCCTCCCAGATCCCCAATCTGTTCTCCAACCTGTTCTCGCAGGCTGCGTTGGGGGCCGCCTTCGTGCCGATCTTCACCGAGTTGCTGCAGGCGGGCAAGAAGCGGGAGGCGTTCCGGCTGGCGTCGTCGCTGTTCTGGCTGATCCTGCTCTCGCTGGGCCTGCTGACGATCGTGTACATGGGTATCGCCGGCCTCGTGATGCCGCTGTTCACGGGGACGCACTTCGACGCCTCGCAGACGACGCTGACCGCAGGCCTCTCGCGCGTGCTGTTCCCCGTTGTGCTGCTCCTGAGCCTGACCGGCCTGCTCGTGGGGATCCTGCAGTCCTACGACGAGTTCTCCATCCCGGCGCTCGCTCCCGCCGTGTGGAACATCGTGATCGTCGTGCTGATGGTCATCCTGCACGCGCACTTCCACGGTCAGGACGCCGTCTACTCCTATGCGATCGCCTGGCTGGTGGCCACTGTGGTCCAGTTCCTGCTGATCGCCTCCGCGCTGCGCCGGGTCGAATACCGGGTGTCGTTCGCGCTCGACTGGCGGGACCCGCGTGTGCGACAGGTGCTGATCCTGTTCTTCCCGGTGACGTTGAGCATCGGGATCATCAACCTCGACATCTTCCTGAACGCCGGCCTGGGCGCGCTGGTCTCCAAACACGCGCCGATCGCCATCAACGACGCGTTCCGGATCTACATGCTGCCTCAGGGGATCTTCAGCGTGGCGGTGGCCACCGTGCTGTTCCCGACGCTCAGCCGCATGGCCAGCGCTCGGGATGTCAAGGGCATGCGACGCACGCTGGGCAACGGCATTCGCCAGATCAACCTGCTGCTGATCCCGTCCGCCGCGCTGCTCGCGGTGCTGGCCGTGCCGATCACGCGGCTGGTCTTCCAGCACGGGGACTTCCACAACATCGACACGCATCGTGTCGCCCCGGCGCTCTTCTGGTTTGCCTTCAGCCTGCCCTTCGCCGGCGTCAACCTGCTGCTCAGCCGGACGTTCTTCGCACTCCAGCGTCCCTGGATACCGACCAAGCTGGCCGGGATCAACGTGGTGGTCGACATCGTGGTGTCGCTCGCGCTCTACAAGCCACTGGGCGTCGCCGGCCTGGTGATCGGGACCGTCGCGGCCAATGTGGTCATGGCCGGGCTCCAGCTGCGGCGGCTGCGGATCGGCTTCAACGGGCGCCTCGAGGGCGCCCAGACGACGATGGTGACGGCGCGGATCCTCGTGGCGACGGCGCCCGTCACCGCGCTCGCATACTTCGTCTGGAAAGGGCTGGACAGCGTCCTCGGCGCGTCGCTGGTGGCGCAGATCGTCTCGATGGGAATCGCGCTGGCGCTGGGCGGAGTGCTGTACGCGCGGCTCGTGCTGGTCATGCGGATCCCTGAGGCCCGGCAGATCGACATGCTCATCCGGAGCCGGTTTCCCGGGCGGTAGGCGGCCGCGCCACCTCGCCGCCTCCTACCCTTAGCGGTGGCAATGGCTGACCAGGCTCACATCCGCAACTTCTCGATCATCGCCCACATCGACCATGGGAAGTCGACGCTGGCGGACCGCATCCTGGAGCTGACCCACACGGTGGACCCCCGCTCGATGCGCGCCCAGGTGCTGGACTCGATGGATCTCGAGCGTGAGCGCGGGATCACCATCAAGGCCCAGGCCGTGCGCGTGTTCTACGAGTCGGCCCATGACGGCCAGACCTACCAGCTGCAGCTCATCGACACCCCCGGCCATGTCGACTTCACCTATGAGGTGTCGCGGTCGCTGGCGGCGTGCGAGGGAGCGCTGCTGGTCGTCGACGCGTCGCAGGGCGTCGAGGCCCAGACGGTCGCCAACACCTACCTCGCGGTGGAGTCCGGCCTGGAGCTGATCCCGTGCCTGAACAAGGTCGACCTGCCCGGAGCCGAGCCCGACCGGGTGGCCGAGGAGGTGGCCGACCTGCTCGGCGAGCCCGCCGACCAGGTCCGGCGGATCAGCGCGAAGACGGGGGAGGGCATCACCGACGTCCTCGACGAGCTCATCGCCCGGGTGCCGCCCCCCAGCGGTGATCCCAGTGCTCCGCCGCGCGCCCTCATCTTCGACTCCGAGTTCGACCAGTACCGGGGCGTCATCGCCTACATCCGCGTCGTCGACGGCACCTTCACCAAAGGCGAGGCGATCCGGGCCATGCAGGCCGGGACCGAGGCCGAGATCGACGACATCGGCTTCTTCACGCCGCAGATGACGCCGGCCAAGGCGCTGCACGCCGGCGAGGTGGGGTTCCTCATCACCGGGATCAAGGACGTGAGCGCGCTGCGCGTCGGCGACACCCTGACGACCAAGCACAGCGCGGCCACCGAGCCGCTGCCCGGCTACCGCGAGGTCAAGCCGATGGTGTTCTGCGGCCTGTTCCCGATCGAGTCAGACGACTATCCCGACCTGCGCGACGCGCTGGAGAAGCTCACGCTCAACGACGCCGCCCTGAGCTGGGAGCCCGAGACCTCCGAGGCGCTGGGCTTCGGCTTCCGCTGCGGCTTCCTCGGGCTGCTGCACATGGACATCGTCCGCGAACGCCTGGAGCGCGAGTACGACCTCGAGCTGCTCACGACGATGCCCAGCGTCGAGTACGAGGTCACACTCACCGACGGCACAGTGCTGCCCATCCACAGCCCCAACGACTTCCCGGACCCCGCGCGGGTCGCCGAGGTCCGCGAGCCGTTCATCCGGGCGTCGATCCTCAGCCCCAAGGAGTTCGTGGGCCAGATCATGGAGCTCTGCCAGGAGCGCCGCGGCGAGCACGCCGGGATGCACTACCTCTCGGCCGAGCGCGTGCAGCTCACCTATGACCTGCCGCTGGCCGAGATCGTGCTCGACTTCTTCGATCAGCTCAAGTCCCGCACCCGCGGCTACGCGTCGCTTGACTACGACCTCATCGGTCTGCGCGACTCCGACCTGGTCAAGCTCGACATCCTGCTCGCCGGCGACCCCATCGACGCGCTGTCGATGCTGGTGCACCGCTCCAAGGCGCAGGCCGCGGGACGCACGCTGACCGAGAAGCTGCGCGAGAAGATCCCCCGCCAGCAGTACGACGTCCCCATCCAGGCGGCGATCGGCAGCCGCATCGTCGCCCGCGAGACGATCAAGGCCTACCGCAAGGACGTGATCGCCAAGTGCTACGGCGGTGACATCTCACGCAAGCGCAAGCTCCTGGAGGCGCAGAAGAAGGGCAAGCAGCGGATGAAGCAGGTGGGCCGTATCGAGGTGCCCCAGGAGGCGTTCCTGGCCGTGCTCGAGCTCGGGGACAAGGGGTAGGCGCCCTCTGCCCGCGCGCGGCTTCACCGCCGAGCTCGCCGAGCAGGCCGACCCCGAGATCGGCCGCGAGGTCATCCGCGTCCGCCACGACGACGGCCGCGTGGAGGAGCTGCGCCTCCACGACTACGAGCGGCTCTACGCGCTGCCCGGCGTCTATGAGCAGATCGTCCACGACCGGCTCGGCTGCCGCTCACCGGCGCAGCTGGCCGGCATGCTGGCGGACGCCGCCACCGCCCTGCGCTGGGACCGGGACGGCATGCGGGTGCTCGACATCGCCGCGGGCAACGGCATCTCGGGCGAGGCGCTGGCGGCGGCCGGGCTGCACCCGGTGCTCGGCACCGACATCGTGCCCTCCGCGCGCGAGGCCGCGCTGCGCGACCGTCCTGGGCTCTATGACGAGTACCTGACCCTGGACCTCCTGGCGCTCACCGACGATGAGCGCGCCGCGGTGACGGCGCTGCACGCCAACGCCCTGAGCTGCGTCGCCCCGGTGGGTGTGGACGGATCCGAGCTACCGCCCGAGGCCCTGGTGGCCGCCGCGGGCCTGCTGGCGCCCGACGCGCTGGTCGTCTACATGCACGATCCAAGTCGCGGGGTCCCCGATGCCATGACCGCGGCAATGTGGGCCGCCGGCCCGGCGTGGGTGGGGGCCGGTATCCACGCGCAGGAACTCGAGCGCCGGCGCTACGTGCACCGCTACACCGTCAACGGGGCGCCGTTTGAGATGGACGGCGTCGTCTGGCGGCTACGCCGCGCGGCCTGACCGCTGCGCTCAGGCCCAGTAGCTGCGCGGACCGCCCCGGCGAGGCGGCCCGAAGCCGCGTCCCCGGCGCGTGTACATCCAGGGTCCGCGCGGCCCCATCGGCCCGCGGCGGCCTCCGCCGAGCACCATGACCACGGCCATCAGCACCATCCAGATGATCGCCGCCGCCAGCATCATGGCCAGCGTGACCGCCACCACTGGGATGGCGAACAGGATCAGCATGGGGTTCGCGCGTACCGCCGCGACCCCCCAGCCGACAGGCGTGCGGCGCACCGGAGCGCGCCGTGAGCGGGGGCGGGGACCGGGCAGGTCGGAGACCGTCTGCTCCAGGTCACCATACGTCTGCGCCTTGAGCGCATGGGCGACGCGCTGCTCGAGCTCCTCGGCCGCGATCCGCCCCTCGGTCGCAGCCTTGTGCAGGCGCGACACGACGTGATCGCGGTCTGCGTCCGACGCTCTCAGATCTACACGCTTTTCCACACAATGGAGGGTACAGGGCGCAAAGGTCGGCCGCAATGGACTCGACGGATGTATCTGCGCCTACACCTGGGGATGTAGACGCTCGTCCCTCAGCGCGGGCGCCGCACGCCCACCTCGTCGAGGTGAGCCAGCAGGTCGGCCGGGTCCTCGAAGACCCGGTAGGCGCCGGAGTAGAAGAGCTCCTCGCGCCCATAGCCGCCCGAGAGCAGCCCGATCCCCAGAGCCCGCGCGCGCTGCGCGGCCAGCAGATCCCACACGCTGTCGCCCACGACGTTGCTGTTGCGGATGTCCACGTCGATCTGCCGCGCCGCGGTGAGGAACAGGTCCGGGTCGGGCTTGGCGTAGCGGACCTGGTCGCGGGTGATCATCGGGGTGTCGTCGGGCAGCGAGAGCAGCTCCCGGGCCAGCCCGGCGTAGCGCTCGGGGCCGCTGGTGGCGATCGCCCAGGGCACATCGTGCTCGGACAGCGTGGTGAGCAGCTCCCGCGCGCCGGGCAGCGGCTGGACCGAGTCATAGCGCCGGATGAACGCGTCGCCGTGCAGTCCCGGGAGCGCGGCCAGCGTGTCGGCGTCCAGCGGCGTCTCGAGCTCGCGCACCAGCGCGTTGACGAACAGCCCGCCGCTCATGCCGATCCGGCGGTGGATCTTCCACACCGCCAGGTTCACCCCGACGCTCTGCAACGCCTCGCGCCAGGCCAGCACGTGCTGGTAGACGCTGTCGATCAGCGTCCCGTCGAGGTCGAACAGGAACGCGGTCTGGCCGGGGCTGTCGGGGAGACTGTCCATGAGCGGTGCGGACGTGATTCTGACGCCCTGAGCCAAACCCCCCGCCCGGCGCCGTTCGCGGCACGAGCCCGTGCAGCCATTTCCTTCACTGTCGCCACAACCCCGATGCGTGACCAGCCTCGGTAGCAAACGGGCCTCCGGGGCCCATTGCCTCCCAAAACTACCTGCAGGCGGGCCATTTATGTGCTCCCGTCCGCCCTCCCCAGCTCGTCGTTGACGTCGGTGTCCTCCGCGAGTGCCCGGGGCACGATCGCGGCGAACCCGATGACCATGAAGCCGAACAGTGCGAACACGCCGATGAGGTGCGCCCACCCGGCGTCGGCGGCGTTGAGGAACCCGACGCCCGCGATGAGCAGCGCCACCGCGACCCGCGCCTGGAGCGGCGTAGACCGGGGTGGACGTGCCAGCGTGCCCGTGCCCACGGCCCCGACGTCCGCGTCCGCACCAGAGCCATGGCCGCCCAGATGCCCGCGCAGCAGCAGCCCGAACAGCAGCCCCAGCGACGGGAACAGGATCGCGCCGCCGGCCAGCACCGCGATGACCACCGCGACCAGCGTGTCGTGTGGGGCGGCTGCCTGGCTGACGCTCAGCCCGGGCAGGAGGACCGGATAGCGGGCGAACGCCCACCCGGCGACGACGGTGGCCACCGCGATGGCCGCCACGTAGCGGGCCGGCTCAAAGCGCCGCGTGGCGACGAGCCCCAGCGCCGCGGCGCCGGCGAGCAGGGAGACGATCAGCACCGCCAGCGCCGCACCGTGTAGCAGCCCGCTGTAGAGCGAGTGTGCGTCGGCGTGCAGGACGACGAGCCCCACGACGGCGAGCACCCCGGCCGCCGTCCCGGCGCCCAGCGCCCGCACCCGGTAGGCCTCCTCGAGCTCGTGGTCGCCGTGACGGGCGGCGTCTGCGGCCAGGTACACGGCGGCCAGGTAGGCCGAGAAGGCCACCGCCAGCACACCGATGAGGATCGGGACCGCCCCGGTCCAGGTCGAGAACAGGCCGCCCGCGGCATTGCCCACGGGCACGCGTTCGGCGGCGATCGCGCCCGCGATGGCCCCGAGCGCGAACGGCGTCACCAGTGAGGCGACCGCGAAGGCGCTGTCCACGGCGCGCGACTCGCGGCTGGTGGTGACCGCCGAGCGCAGGGCGTAGCTGGCTCCGCGCAGGATGATCCCCAGCGCGGCGATGAAGAAGGGAGCCGCCAGCGTCGAGGCCACCGAGCCGACGAACGTGGGGTAGGCCGTCCAGGCCACGGTGATGACGAAGATGAGCCAGACGTGATTGGCCTCCCAGACCGGCCCCATCGAGTGGTGGGCGTGGTCGCGGATGCGCTCGCCGCGCTCACCGCCGCCGGCGAGCAGGCGCCACATGCCCGCCCCGAAGTCGGCGCCGGCCAGCACCGTGTAGAGCACCAGGCCGGCCAGTACGAACACCAGGGGCAGGGTCTTGAGGAACATCAGGCCGGCTGCGTGGGGAGATGGCCCCGCCCAGCGTCGGCGCCGGGCAGGTCAAGCGGGGAGCGGGCCAGGCGGCGCAGGATCCACACCAGCGCGCCGGCCACCGCGACGTAGGTGATGACCAGCACGCCGTAGCCCACTGGGATGCCGCCGGCGCCGGTGACCGACTGCGCGGTCGTCATCACGCCATAGACCACCCAGGGCTGGCGGCCGACCTCGGCGGTCACCCACCCCGCGATGAGCGCGACCGTGGCCGCCGGACCGGCGGCGGCGAGCGTCCAGTAGAACCAGCGCCAGGTCGGCAGCGACCGGTCGCGGATGCGCACGAACAGGTACACGACCCCCAGGAGCGCCAGCAGCGTGCCGATGCCCACCATGGTCTGGAAGGACAGGCGGGTGACGTTGACCGGTGGCTGCTCGGCCAGCGGCACGGTGTCCAGGCCGGTGATCTTGGCGTTCCAGCTGTGGAAGGCCAGCAGCGAGAGCAGGTGCGGGATGCCGATCCCGAATTTGATCTGCCCGTTGGTGTACCAGCCGAGCACGTGCTCTGAGGCCCCGCGCGTCGTCTTGGCCAGGCCCTCGATGGCGGCCAGCTTGATCGGCTGCTGGATCGCGATCACCCGGGCGATCCAGTCGCCCACCAGCACCTGCACGGGCGCCGCCAGGCAGCCGATGGTGAGCGGGATGGTCATCGCCACCCGCTCGTAGCGGCTCCAGCGGCCGCGCAGGCGGCCCACCGCATAGGCGCCCGCCATGCAGAAGCCGGTGACCATGTAGCCGGCGATGTACATGTGGACGAGCTCAGACCACAGCATCGAGTTGCCGAACAGCGCCGACCACGGGTTGACGTCCACCACCTTGCCGCCGGCCAGCCGGAAGCCGCCGGGATGGTTCATCCACGCGTTGACCGCGATGACCGTCAACGACCCCGTGAACCCGGTGATGACGATGGGGATGCCGCTGAGGAAGTGCAGCCGCGGGGAGAGGCGATCCCAGCCGTAGGCGTAGATCCCGATGAAGATCGCCTCCATGAAGAACGAGAACCCCTCGATCGCGAACCCCAGCCCGAACACGCTGCCGAAGGTGGCGGTGAAGTTGGGCCACAGCAGCCCCATCTCGAAGCTGAGGATCGTGCCCGTGATCACCCCGACCGCGAACAGCGCGAGCACGATGCGGCTCCAGCGGCGCGCCACGGTGCGATAGACCGGGTCGCCGGTCCGCATCCCCATCCACTCCGCGAACAGCACCATGGCCGGGAAGGCGATCCCGAAGCACACCAACGGGATGTGCACCGCGAAGGACAGGGCCTGCATCTGCCGGGCCTCCAGCAGGTACTGCTGATGCACCGGAGACAGGGCCGCCGCCAGGGTATTCATGGCCCCTGCACCGTACCGATCGCGCCGCGCGCTGACCAAGACGAATTCACCTACCGACTCATCACGGCCGCGACTGGAACAATCCGAGCCGCGATGGATCTCGGCCTCACAGACCGCGCCTGCATCGTCACCGGCGGTTCGCGCGGTATCGGCCTCCAGGTGGCCCGCCAGCTCGTCGGCGAGGGGGCCCGCGTCCTGCTTGTCGGCCGCGGGGAGGACGCGCTCAAGGAGGCCGCCGAGCACTGCCAGGGCGACGCGCGCACGGTCTCGTGGCTCGCGCTCGATGTCACCGAGCCCGGCGCGGGCGGGCACGCCGTCGCCGCCTGCCGGGAGCGCTTCGAGACCGTCGACGTGCTCGTCAACAGCGCGGGCATGAGCCAGGTCAGGTCCATCGAGGCGCTCACCGACGAGGAGTGGCAGGCGATGTGGGAGATCCACGTCATGGCCCCGATGCGCCTCATGCGCGCGGCGATCCCCGAGATGGCCGAGCGCGGCTGGGGCCGGATCGTCAACGTCTCCTCGTCGTCGGGCAAACGGCCGGGGCAGCGCAACGTCGCCTACTCGGTGACCAAGGCGGCGGAGCTGTCGCTGTCGCGTGCCTACGCCGATGCCTACGCCCAGCTCGGCGTGCTCATCAACGCCGTCACCCCGGGCCCGGTGGCCAGCGAGCTGTGGCTGGACCCGGGCGGCCTCGTGGACCAGACGGTCGCCGCCCGCGGCGGGACTCGCAAGGAGGTTCTCGACACCGCGTCGGCCGGCCTGCCCATCCGCCGCCTCGCCGGCCCCGAGGAGATCGCGTCGGTGATCGTGTTCCTGTGCTCCGAGCAGGCCTCCGATGTCGCCGGCGCCGCCTGGTCGGTGGACGGCGGCGCGGTCCCGGTCATCATCTGACGCGCCGGCCCGCCTAGACTCCCGGCGCGATGCCCGTCAACACCGACGCGATCGGCAAGACCTACCCCCCGACCCGCTACGCCGTCGGCCGGGAGAAGATCAAGGAGTACGCGTTCGCCGTCGGCGAGCACAATCCCGTCCACGTCGATCACGAGGCGGCGCGGGCCGCCGGGTTCGCCGACGTCGTGGCACCGCCGATGTTCGCCGTCGTCTACTCCAACGCGGCGATCCTGCCGGGCCTGTTTGACCCCGAGGTGGGCATCGACTTCGCCCACATGGTCCATGGCTCCCAGGAGTTCCGCTGGGGCCCGCTCGTCGTCGCCGGCGACGAGATCACCACCGCCGGGTCGCTCGCTGACATCTCCGAGCGCGGTGGGATGGGCTTCTACGTCTTTGAGACCGAGAGCCGCAACCAGAACGGCGAGACGGTCTGCGTCGGCACCTGGACCAACATCGTGCGTACGGGCTGACCGAGCCATGGACGCCGGCGACACCTTCGAGCTCAAGGTCACCCCCGACCGCTATCTCACCGTCCGCTACGCGGGCGCCTCGGGCGACTTCAACCCGATCCACATCGACGAGGAGTTCGCCAAGCAGGTCGGCCTGCCGAGCCGGATCCTGCACGGCCTGTGGACGATGGCCCAGGTAGCCCGCGCCCACACCGAGGCTCTGGGGGGCCCCGACAAGCTCGAGCGCCTGTCGGTCCAGTTCCGCGGGATGGGCGTGATGGAGGAGGAGGTCGTCGTCACCGGCACCGTGCGCGAGGTGGACGGCGACAGCGCGCGTCGTCGACTCCGAGGCCACCCAGAACGGCAAGCGGATCATCCGCAACGGCGAGGCCGACGATCCGCCTGTAGCGCCTCACGGCCCTCAGGAAACCTGCGGAGGCCCTACCTACAATCTCGAAGGATGCTGACCGAACGCCAAGAGCTCGTCCTGCGACGCCTCGTCGAGGAATACCTCGACGCGGGAGCCCCCGTGGGCTCCAAGGCGCTGAGCGCCGCGTTCGAATGGGGGCCCTCGACGATCCGCCACGAGCTGGCCAACCTCGAGGAGCTGGGGCTGCTGGCCCACCCGCACACCAGCGCCGGCCGCATCCCCACCGAGGCCGGCTACCGCTACTTCGTCGACCGTCTGCTGCCCGAGACGCGTCGGGCCCGTCGTTGTCGGTGACCCTGGTGCGCCGCGAGCTCGACGAGGCGATGCGCGTGACCAGCGAGGCCCTGTCCCAGGTGACCAACCTGCTGGCCATCGTCACCGCGCCGCCGATCGAGACCTCCACCATCCGCCACGTCGAGGTGCTGGCCCTCCAGCCCCAGGTGCTGATGGTGGTGGTGATCACCTCCACCGGCGGCGTGACCAAGCGGTTGTTCACCTTCCAGCGCCCGGTCGACACCGGCCTGGCCGACTGGGCCGCCAGCTACCTCAACGAGCGGCTGGTCGGCCTGGGGCTGGGCGCGCGGATCCTGCACCAGCGCCTGCACGATCCCGAGCTCTCGGCGACCGAGGCGGCGTTCCTGGAGGCGCTCTCGCCGGTGTTCACCGAGCTCGAGGAGTCCGCCCAGGCGACGCTGTACGTCGAGGGCACGGGCAAGCTCCTGACCATGGGCCGCGTCGGCGACGTCTCCGAGCTCAACCTGCTCATGGAGATGCTCGAGCGCCGGGTGACCCTGCTGGGGATCCTGCGCTCGGCGCTGTCGGCCGGCCACCCTCTGGCGGTGCGCATCGGCGCCGAGAACGGGGTGCCGGCGCTGCGCTCGCTGGCCCTGGTGGCGGCCAGCTACGGCCTGCCCCAGCGGACGCTGGGCGCGGTGTCGGTGATCGGGCCGCTGCGCATGGACTACGGCCACGCCATCCGCACCGTCCGTGAGGCCGCCGCCCAGCTCTCCAGCTTCGTCGCCGACGTGTACGACGAGCGATGAGCGGTGCGAAGATGCCACGCGACTACTACGAGGTCCTCGGCGTCGCCCGGGGCGCCGACGACGCTGAGATCAAGAAGGCGTTTCGCCGCCTGGCCCGCGAGCTGCACCCCGACGTCAACCAGGAGCCCGACGCCGAGGAGCGCTTCAAGGAGGCCGCCGAGGCCTACGAGGTGCTGTCGGACGCCGACCGCCGCGCCACCTATGACCGCTACGGCCACGAGGGCCTGCGCCAGGGCGGCTACGCGCCCAACTTCGAGGGGTTCGGGTCGGTGGCCGACATCTTCGAGGCGTTCTTCGGCGGCGGCGGCTTCGGCGGTGGCGCGTTCGGCGGCGGAATGTTCGGGGGCGGCCGGGCGGGTGGCCGCGATCCAGGGCGGCGACGTCGCCGTCGGCGCCGAGATCACGCTCGTGCAGGCCGCCCACGGGACGCCGGTCGAGGTCTCCTATGACGCCGTCTCGACGTGCGAGCACTGCCGCGGCAACGGCGCCGAGCCCGGGACCCCGATCGAGACCTGCACCAACTGCGACGGGACCGGCCAGCTCCGCGTCGTCTCGCGCACGCCGTTCGGCCAGGTGGTCCGCGCCGCCGTGTGCGACGTCTGCCACGGCGAGGGCAAGGTGCCCCAGAGCCCCTGCCGGGAGTGCGGCGGGCGCGGGCGCAAGGTCGAGCGGGTCAAGGTGTCGGTCGACGTCCCCGCCGGGATCGACGACGGCCAGCGGATCCGGATCACCGGGCGCGGCCACGCCGGCGAGCGCGGGCGGCCCGGCCGGCGACCTCTACGTCCAGATCCGCGTCAAGGAGGACCCGCGCTTCGTCCGCCACGACGACGAGCTCGTCACCGTGGTCGACGTCGCCGCGCCGCTGGCGGCGCTGGGCACGACGGTGGAGGTGCCGACGCTCGACGGCACCACCGAGCTCGAGATCCCCGCCGGCGTCCAGCCCCACGAGTCGATCAACATCCGCGGCGAGGGCATGCCCGCGCTGCGCGGCCGCCACCGCGGCAACCTCCGGGTGATCGTCAACGTCGTCGATCCCGCGTCACCTCAAGAAGGAGCAGAAGGAGCTCCTCGAGCAGCTGGCCGACAGCCTCACCGAGCACAACCTGCGCACCGACGAGGGCGTGCTGGGCAAGCTCAAGCGCGCCTTCGGCGGCTGACGCGGCGGGCTCGCACAGCGGTGCTGCGCCTCGCCGTTCGCGTCCACCGCCGCCAGGCCGAGCTGGTCCTGGCCGAGCTGCTGGAGCTGGCCCCCAGCGGGGTGGAGGAGGTGGAGATCTCGCCGACGTGATCGAGTACGCGGTCTACGGCGCGCCCGGCGAGCTGCCCGCCGTCCCGGACCTGCGCGCCGCCGCCGGGGGCGCCTACGTGGACGTGTCCACCGAGGAGATCGCCGACGACTGGGCCGAGCGCTGGCGCAGCTTCCACCGCCCGCTGGTCATCGGGGACCGCCTCACCGTGCGCCCGCCGTGGGAGCCGCCCGGCGCCACCGCGCTCGACGTGGTCGTCGATCCCGGGCAGGCGTTCGGGACCGGGTCGCACGCCACCACCCGCCTGTGCCTGGAGCTGATGCTCGACGTGGACGACCGGCGCCCGCCGGCTCGTTCGTCGACGTCGGCTGCGGCTCGGGCGTGCTGGCCATCGTCGCCGCCAAGCTCGGCTTCGCGCCGGTGATGGCGCTGGACTACGACCGCGCCGCCACCGCCGCCACGCGCGAGAACGCGGCGCGCAACGGCGTCGAGCTCGACGTGCGCGACTTCGACATGCGCGATCGAGCAGGCCCCGGGCGCGGATTGTGGGGCGGCAAACGTGCTCGGCGGCCCACTGGTCACCTGGGCCGCGTCCCAGCGTGAGCTGCCGCCGACCTTGATCCTCAGCGGCCTGCTGGCCACCGAGGCCGACCGCGTCGCCGCGGCCTACGCGCAGCGCGGCCACGCCGAGCGCGAGCGGCGGGTCTCGGGCGAGTGGGCGGCGCTGCTGCTCGCACGCGCGGCCTGACGCCCGCGATGGACAACCGCCGCGCCGCGAATCCTGTACACGCGGCCCATGTCGCCGCGGCAGCCTGTGGCGCATCCTTCTCAGCGTCGCTTGTGATCCAGAACTGGACTGAAGGAGGTGAACAGTTGCCAAACCCACTCGCGATGGGAGTGACACTCGGTGGCCTACTCCTCGACATCGTCGCGCCACGGCCCAAGCCTCGGGCTGGCTTATCGCCAAGAGCCCTCTCTCCTCTCGACGCGCGCTGTCTCGAGGACACCACGGCACGACATCGCCGTCGAGGAGTACGAAGGTCCTCCGGTCGCGAGCGGCTATCGCAGCTGAGCCGCGCGGCGAGGCCACGCGCTACCTTCTCCGGCGCGTGGCCTCGTTCGCGGTCAAGTTCCTCGGTTGCAAGGTCTCCCAGGCGGATGCGATGCTCGCCCGCCGCGCGCTGCTCGCCGCCGGTCACACGGAGGCGCCCGAGTCAGAGGCGGAGCTGCACGTCATCAACACGTGCTGCATCACCGGCGAGGCCGAGGCCAAGTCGCGCCAGTCGGTGCGCCGGTCGCTGCGCAGCGCGCAGCAGGTGTTCGTCGGCGGCTGCGCGGTCAACCTCGAACCCGGGCCAGTTCGGAGACATCGATGAGCGGGTGACGCCGTTCGTCGGCACCGCCGACGACGTCGCCGCCGCGATGGGCGGCCACGACGGCCTCGGCTGCGTCGACCTCGACCACGACGTGCTCGCCCGCGAGCGCGCGCGTGGCGCCGGCGCGCCGGCCGCCCGGACCCGCGGCTTCGTCAAGGTCCAGGACGGCTGCGACTGCCACTGCGCCTACTGCATCATCCCCACCGTGCGCGGCTCCGCCCGCTCGCGGCCGGCGAGCGCGATCCTCGCCGAGGTGGCCGAGCGGGTCGCGCAGCGGCCAGCCCGAGATGGTGATGACCGGGATCAGCGTGGGGGACTACCGCGACCCCGAGCAGGGCCTGGAGCTCGGCGAGCTGATGATGGCGGTGGCCCGCGTGCCCGGGCGTGCGAGCGGGTCCGGCTCTCGAGCGTCGAGGTCATCCACGTCAAGGACACGCTGCTCGAGGCGCTGGCCACCGAGCCCAAGGTGTGCCCGCACCTGCACGTCCCGATGCAGTCCGGCGACGACGACGTGCTGCGCGCCATGGGCCGCCACTACAGCGCAGCGCCGAGTACCTGGCGCACATCGCCGGGTGCGCGCCGCCGCGGGCGGCGCGGCGGCATCAACGTCACCACCGACGTGATCGTCGGCTTCCCCACCGAGGACGAGGCCGCGTTCGAGCGCACGCTGGACGCCGTCGACGCCGCCGGGATCACCCGCGTGCACGTCTTCCCCTACTCGCCGCGGCCCGGCACGGTGGCGGCCGACCTCGGGGACCGCGTCGACCCCGCCGAGAAGAAGCGCCGCTCCCAGGTGCTGCGCGGCCGCTCGGAGCTGCGCTCCCGGCTGCATCGGTCCGCCCGCCTGGGCAGTCCGAGCGGGTGCTCATCGACAAGGTCGCCGACACCCAGTGCTCGGGCTACACCGCCGACTACACGCGCTGCTACCTGCCCGCCGGCGCCGGGCTCGCGCGGAGACCTGGTGGACGTGGAGTGCCGGAGCCTGCACGCCGACGGCATCCGGTGCTCACGCGACGCGTGAGGCGGCGCGTCGCCGCGGCGTCGCCGGCGAGGTCCGGGCCACCGAGGGCTATCCTCATAGGTGGACATATGACCGTCACCGAACAGCTTCGCAGCGACATCACCGGCGCCATGAAGGCGGGCGAGAAGGAGCGCGTCGGCGCGCTCCGCCTCGTGCTGTCCGAGCTGCAGAAGGCCGAGAAGGAGGGCGGTGACGACGAGCTCACCGTGCTGCGCCGCGAGCGCAAGCGCCGCCTCGACGCCGCCACGCAGTTCCGTGACGGCGGACGTCCCGAGCTGGCCGACCAGGAGGAGTCCGAGGCCGAAGCTGATCGCCGGCTACCTCCCGGCGGAGCTGTCCGACGAGGAGCTTGACCGGATGATCGCCGCGGCGATCGCCGAGACCGGCGCCTCGAGCCCCGAGGACATGGGCCAGGTGATGAAGGCGGTGATGGCCGCGTCAGGCGGCCGCGCCGACGGCAAGCGGACCTCCGCGCGGGTGCGCGGGGCGCTGGGGGCCTAGATGGCGTGGTCTGGGAGCGGCCCAGCGCTAGTGCGTCGCACGATCGAGCTCGACAACGCGGTGGCGGCCGAACTGGCCGGAAGCCAGGACGCCGTGCTGCGAACGCTCGAGAGCCATCTCGATGCCGACGTGTTCCTGCGCGGCAACGTGCTCACGCTCGAGGGTGACGAGGCGGCCGTCGAGGCCGGCGCCGCCGTCGTGCGCGAGCTCTCAGACCTGATCGCCCAGGGCCATGACATCGCCCCGGGCACCGTCGAGGCGGTGGCGCGCGCCCTGGACGAGCACGAGTCCCCCTCCGAGATCCTGGAGGACGTCGTCTGGCGCCACCGCGCCACGCGGGTCGCGCCCAAGACCGTCAACCAGAAGCGCTACGTCGACTCGATCCGCTCCAACACGATCACCTTCGGCATCGGCCCGGCGGGCACC
Organism: uncultured Actinomycetota bacterium; assembly: GCA_963830945.1. GTDB lineage: Bacteria > Actinomycetota > Thermoleophilia > Solirubrobacterales > Solirubrobacteraceae > Palsa-465. Next base: position 47,676 of record CAWHOH010000012.1, read on the forward strand.
GGCAAGACCTTCCTCGCCGTCGCCCTGGCCGCGGCGGCCCTCAGCCGCCGCGAGGTCAACCGGATCATCCTCACCCGCCCGGCCGTCGAGGCCGGCGAGCGCCTGGGCTTCCTGCCCGGCGACCTCATGGCCAAGGTCGACCCCTACCTGCGCCCGCTGTTCGACGCCCTGCACGACATGCTCGACCCCGAGCGCGTCAGCCAGCATCTGGAGCGCGGGGTCATCGAGGTGGCGCCCCTGGCATTCATGCGTGGCCGGACGCTTAATGACAGTTTCATCATCCTCGACGAGGCCCAGAACACCACGCCCGAGCAGATGAAGATGTTCCTCACGCGCCTGGGCTTCAACTCCAAGATGGTCGTCACCGGCGACATCACCCAGGTCGACCTGCCCCGCGAGCAGGACTCCGGCCTGATCGTGGTCGTCGGACATCCTGGAGTCCGTCGAGGGGATCGAGTTCGTCCGTTTCGGCGACGAGGACGTCGTGCGCCACAAGCTGGTGCGGCGGATCGTGGCCGCCTACAACGAACACACCCAGCGGGCCGCGCCGGAGTTGCGCGCGCGCAAGCGGGCCTAGGCGAGGCCGCCGTGCTCGACGTGGAGGTCATCGGGATCGAGGCCGTGGACCCCGATCTCGCCAGGCCCACCAGTCATCCGCCCACTGCGGTGGAGCTCGAGGAGCTCTGCGCGCTGGCGCTGGCCTCGGCCGGGATCGAGGAGGGCCACGTCGCCATCGAGTTCGTCGACGAGGACCGCAGCCGTGAGCTCAACCTCCAGCACCGCCAGATCGACGCGCCCACGGACGTGCTCTCCTTCGGCGTCGACGAGGACGGCGTCAGCGCTCGGCCCGCGTGAGCTCGGCGACATCGTCATCTGCCCGCCGCAGACCGAGGACCTGCGCGAGGCGGTCGTCCACGGCGCCCTGCATCTCAGCGGCATGGACCACGAGACCGACGACGGCGAGATGCTGGCCCTTCAGGCCGAGCTGATGCGGTGGGTGAGCTGCAGCCCGCTCGGGCTTCGTGGCGCTCGCCGGCCGCCCCAACGTCGGCAAGTCCACGCTGGCCAACGCCATCGTGGGCTTCAAGGTGGCGATCGTCTCTGACAAGCCCCAGACCACTCGGCGCGCCATCCGCGGCGTCGCCAACGGCCCTGACTGGCAGCTCGATCCTGGTCGACCTGCCCGGCGTCCAGCGCCCGCGCGACGCGCTCACCGAGCGGATGCAGCACCGCGTCGAGCACGAGCTGGCCGACGCCGACGGCTGCCTGCTGGTCATCAACGCGCAGCAGGGCCTCGGGCCCGGCGATCGCTTCATCGCGGCGCTGCTCAAGGGCGCCAACGTCCCGGTGACCGTTGCCGTCAACAAGGTCGACCGCGCCGAGCAGGGGCGCGTCGCCGCCACGCTGCACGACGCCGAGGCGCTCGACATCGCCACCGAGATCTTCCCCGTCAGCGCGCGCACGGGCGCGGGGGTGCCGGCGCTGGTGGACCACCTCGTGGGCCTGCTGCCCGAGGGGCCGCTGTACTTCTCGGCAGACGCAGCGCTCGGACCAGTCGCCCGCGGTGCTCCTCGCCGAGCTGGTGCGCGAGCAGGTCCTCGCGCGCACCCGGGAGGAGATCCCGCACGCGGTCGAGGTCGAGGTGGAGGACATCTCGCACCCGCGCGCCGATCTGGTGCGCATCGAGGCCGTGATCCTGTCGGAGACCGAGTCCCAGAAGGGGATCCTGATCGGCTCTGGCGGGCGCATGATCAAGGCGATCGGCACGGCGGCCCGCCGCACCATCGAGCGCGAGCTCGGCAGCCACGTGCACCTGGAGCTGTCGGTGCGGGTACGTCGCCACTGGCGCGGCGACGAGCGCGTGCTGGACCGCCTCGGCATCGAGTAGCCGACCGGTCTCGCATCGAGTCGCCGATCCGCCTGACGATCGAATAGCCCCGTCCGGCGCCGCAACAAAGCGCCCGGAAGTAGAGGTTCGCCTGCAGATTTGCGGAACTTTTCGCGCAAAGCCGCAGCCATGGCCCAGCTTCGCTCGCGAAACACCAATTTTGGCTGCGACCCACCTCGTATGGGACTCGCGACCGATCAAGCCCCGGCGCCCGCCGCAACGGCGCCGCAGTCATCAGAGGCGGCCGGCCAGCCGCTCCGCGTCCTGCTGGTGTCCAGCGGGCGCAATCAGCACCTCACCGCGCGCGAGCTCCTGGCCGGCCGGGCCAGCGGCCGCCTCGTCGTCGACTGGCGCGAGCGCTACGACGACGGCCTGGTGGCCATCAGGGAGCGCCGGCACGACGTCTACGTCGTCGACTGCCGCCTCGGCGCGCAGAGCGGCGTCGAACTCGTGCGCGAGGCCTTCGGCGGCCGGACCTCAGCGCCGGTGATCCTGCTCACCGGCGACGGCGGACGCGACATCGGCGTGGACCCGGCCGAGCTGGGCATCAGCCAGCAGGTGGCCGTGGACCGGGTGGGCCGCCCAGCCTCGAGCGCACGATCCGCCAGGCGCTCAGTCACCACCGGGCCGTCGCGGAGCTGGCCCGCAGCGAGGAGCGCTACGCGCTGGCCGTCCGCGCCGCCAACGACGGCATCTGGGACTGGGACCTCGTCGCCGACACGCTGTACTTCTCGCCGCGGTGGCACGCGATCCTCGGGCGCCCGCAACCCGAGGGCGAGCTGCCGCCGGCCGCCTGGTTCGACCTCGTCCACCCCGCGGACGTCGAGCGCCTGCGCGCGGCGGTCGCAGGAGCACCTGGAGGGCCGTTCCCCCCAGCTTCGCGCCGAGCACCGCATGCGCCACGCCGACGGGGGCTGGCGCTGGGTGCTCACCCGAGGGCTGGCGACGCGCGCCGACGATGGCCGCCCGACGCGGATCGCCGGTTCGATGTCCGACGTGACCGACCGCCGGCTGGCCCAGCTGCGCCTCCAGCACGACGCGCTGCACGACGGCCTCAGCGGCCTGCCCAACCGGACGCTGTTCATGGACCGCGTGCACCAGACCCTGCAGCGGCTCCGGCGCGACCCGCGTGCTGCCTGCGCGGTGCTGTTCGTGGACGTCGATTGCTTCAAGCTGGTCAACGACAGCCTCAGCCACGCGGTCGGCGACAAGCTCCTGGTGGCGCTGGCGGCGCGGCTGGCGACCGCCGTGCGGCCCGGGGACACCGTTGCGCGGCTCGGCGGGGACGAGTTCGCGGTGCTGCTGCAGGAGATCGCCGACGCGGCCGCGGCGAGGCTCGTGGCCGACCGGATCCTCAATGCCCTGCGCCCGTCGTTCAGATCGACGGCCACGACCTGTTCTCCAGCGTCTCCATCGGGATCGCGCTCCACGACTCCGGTGTCACTCCGGCCGACCTGCTCGCCAACGCCGACATCGCCATGTACAACGCCAAGCGCCGTGGCCGCGGGCGCGCGGCGGTGTTCGACGAGGCCATGCGCCGCCGCGTGGTGGACCGGCTGGCGCGCGAGAACGAGCTGCGCCAGGTGGTGGAGCGCGCCCTGCTCGACATCCACTACCAGCCGATCGTCAGCCTCGCCACCGGCGACATCTGCGGGATGGAGGCGCTCGCGCGCTGGCCCGAGGGCTGGGGCAAGGTCTCGCCCTCGGAGTTCATCCCCATCGCGGAGGACACCGGCATGATCGGCAGCCTGTGGGAGCACGTGCTGCGCACCGCGCTGGGCGCGCTCGCCGCCTGGCGGCGCGACGGGATCATCAGCGATGAGGTGTGCATGAGCGTCAACCTCTCCGGCCGGCAGCTCGACGACCCTGACCTGGCGGCCCAGCTGCACGCGGCCATCGAGTGCACCCAGGTGCCGGCGGCCGCCCTGAAGCTGGAGATCACCGAGAGCACGCTGATCGCCGAGCCCGAGCACACCCGCGACGTGTTCGCCCAGGTCTGCTCGGGCGGCGTCGGGCTGCACCTCGACGACTTCGGAACGGGCTACTCCTCGCTGTCGGTGCTCCATCGCTTCCCGGTGGACGCCCTGAAGATCGACCGCAGCTTCGTGGCCGAGCTGGGCCGCGACGTGGAGGGCAGCGAGGTCATCATCCGCAGCACCGTGGCCATGGCGCACAGCCTGGGGCTGCCGGTGATCGCCGAGGGGATCGAGCGGCCCGCCCAGATGCGGCTGCTGCGCGCGCTGGGCTGCGAGTTCGGGCAGGGGCACCTGTTCTCACCGGCGCTGAGCGCCGGCGGCATGGCCGCCCTGCTCTCCCGCTGGGACCCGGCGGAGATCATCGCGCACGCCTAACATCCGTGGCGTGGACGACGCCGACGTGGCATTCGACGAGCGCGGGCTCGTCCCGTGCATCGCGCAGGACTGGCGCACCGGCGAGGTCCTCACGCTCGCCTGGATGAACGCCGAGTCGCTGGCCCTCACCCGTCAGACGGGCGAGGCCCACTTCTACAGCCGCAGCCGCCAGGAGCTGTGGCACAAGGGCGCCACCTCGGGCAACACCATGGCGGTCCGCGCCATCCGCTACGACTGCGACGGGGACGCCCTGCTGGCGCTGGTCGAGCCGGCCGGCCCGGCCTGCCACACCGGCGAGCGCACCTGCTTTCACCGCGGCGAGCTCGAGCCCCAGGCGCCCGGCGAGGTCCTGGGCGCATTGGAGCGCACGATCGATCACCGGGCCCGCACCCGTCCGGAGGGCTCCTACACCGTCACCCTGCTCGACGATCCGGCGCTCGCGGGGGCCAAGGTGCAGGAGGAGGCCGAGGAGGTCGTCCGCGCCGTGCGCGAGGAGTCCGACGAGCGCGTCGCCGAGGAGGGCGCCGACGTGCTCTATCACCTGGCGGTGCTGATGCGCGCGCGCAACCTGAGCCTGGCCGATGCCGAGCGGGTCCTCGATGGCCGTCGCCAGCGCTGAGGCGCACGCCACCGCGCCCGCGCCCTCGCTGACCCGGGTCCGCGAGCTGGCGCGCGACCACAACCTCATCCCGCTGCACCAGACGTTCATCGATGACTGCCAGACGCCGGTCTCGGCGTATCTGAAGCTGCGCGATCCCACGCACCCGTCGTTCCTGCTGGAGTCCGCCGAGCAGGGTCGCGTGGGGCGCTACTCGTTCATCGGCTTCCGGCCCCGCAAGGTGCTGCGCTGGTCACTGGGCGACGACGGCGATCCCTACGCCCTGGCCGCCGAGGAGCTGCGCCGCTTCCGCGTTGCGCCGCTGCCTGACCTGCCCCCGTTCGCGGGCGGGGCGGTCGGCATGTTCGCCTATGACCTCGTGCGCACGGTCGAGCCGCTGGGCGAGCCCAACCCCGACCCGGTGGGGGTGCCCGACCTGGCACTCATGCTCACCGACGCCCTCGTGGTCTTCGACCACCTCAAGCGCACCACCACGGTGGTGGCCAACGTGTACGCCGACGACGACCTGGAGGGGTCCTACCGCCAGGCCTCGGAGACGATCGCCGAGGTCCGCTGGCGCCTGGCGCGCCCGCTGCCGATGCCGATCCAGTCCGACGCGCGGACCCCCCCGCACTTTGTCTCCAACATGCCGCGCGATGGCTTTGAGGGGATGGTGGCGCGCATCATCGAGTACATCTACGCCGGCGACGCCTTCCAGGTCGTGCCCTCCCAGCGCTGGTCGGCGGCCGTGCCGGTGGAGGCGTTCTCGATCTACCGGGGGCTGCGCGCGGTCAACCCCAGCCCGTACATGTACTTCCTGGACTTCGGCGACTTCGAGATCGCGGGGGCCAGCCCCGAGCCGCTCATCACCGTCAGCGGCCGGCGGGTGTCGACGCGGCCGATCGCCGGCACCCGGCCGCGTCAGGGCTCGCCGGAGGCCGACGTCGCCATGGCCAAGGACCTGCTGGCCGACGAGAAGGAGCGGGCCGAGCACGTCATGCTCGTCGACCTGGGGCGCAACGACCTGGGCCGGGTGTGCGAGTACGGCTCGGTGCAGGTCGAGAGCTTCATGGCGGTGGAGAACTACAGCCACGTCATGCACATCGTCTCCAGCGTCGTCGGCACGCTGCGCCCCGAGGTCGACGCGCTGGCGGCGCTGCGCTCGGTACTGCCCGCCGGGACCCTCTCGGGCGCGCCCAAGGTCAGGGCGATGCAGATCATCGACGAGCTCGAGCCGGTCAAGCGTGGCGGCTACGGCGGGGCCATCGGGTGGGCCAGCTACACCGGCGAGCTGGACACCTGCATTCACATCCGTACCGTGGTGGTCAAGGACGGCGTCGCCCACATCCAGGCGGGCGGCGGCACCGTCGCCGACGCCAAGCCCGACTACGAGTTTCGCGAGTCAGAGGCCAAGTCGCGTGCCGTGCTCGAGGCCATCGCGCTGGCGGTGGCCCAGCCGGAGTGGCCGTAGGGCCGGCGAGCACCATCACTGAGGTACGGTTGCCCCGAGTGCGGGTCCTGGTCGTCGACAACTACGACAGCTTCACCTACAACCTCGTCCAGTACGTCGGGATGACGTCGCACCCCGCCCCTGACATCGAGGTGGTCCGCAACGACCGTGCCACCGTCGAGGAGCTCCTCATCCGCGGCTATGACCGCGTGATCGTCTCGCCCGGCCCCTGCACTCCCGACGAGGCCGGCATCTCGCTGGAGGCGGTGCGGCGGTTCCCCGAGGCCGGCATCGCGACGCTGGGGGTGTGCCTCGGCCATCAGGCGCTGGTGCAGGCGTGGGGCGGGAGGGTGATCACCCACCATCCGGTCCACGGCAAGACCGCACAGATCGAGCATGACGGCAGGACGATCTTCCGCGGCCTGCCCTCGCCGCTGGAGGTCGGCCGCTACCACTCGCTCATCGCCGACCCGTCGCTACCGCCGGACCTGGAGCAGAGCGCCGCCGCCGACGGCGTGGTGATGGCGGTGCGCCACCGCGAGCTGCCCGCCGAGGGGGTCCAGTTCCATCCGGAGTCGATCCTCACCCAGCACGGACTCAGGCTCCTCGTTAACTTCCTGGCCCAGCAGGCGCCGGCCTCGGGCGACGCGCCGGAGCCGTGGCCGGACCTGGAGCCCGCGGACCCCACCCTGCCATGGTGATCACCTCCGACCTGCTCACCCGCTCGATCGACGAGCTGGCCAACGGCCGCGACCTCAGCGCCGAGCAGACCGCCGACGTGCTGGCCGAGATCATGTCGGGCAACGCGTCCGACGTGCAGATCGCGGCCTTCCTGATCGCGCTGCGGACCAAGGGGGAGACCGTCGAGGAGCTCGCCGGCCTGGCCCGCACCATGCGCGGGTTCGCCGCCGCCGTCACGGTCCGGCGCGGCGACCTGCTCGACACCGCCGGCACCGGCGGCGGGCGGCGGACGTTCAACGTCTCGACCACGGCGGCGCTCATCGCCGCCGGCGCGGGCTGCACCGTGGCCAAGCACGGCAACCGCTCGGCCACCGGGCTCTCGGGCTCCGCCGACGTGCTGGAGGCTCTGGGGGCGCGGATAGACCTGACGCCGGCCGCGGTCGCCCAGTGCATCGACGAGGTCGGCTTCGGCTTCATGTTCGCCCCCGCCCATCACCAGGCGACCCGCTACGTGATCCCGGTCCGGGCCCAGCTGGCGGTCCGCACCATCTTCAACTTCCTGGGCCCGCTCACCAATCCGGCGGGCGCCACCCGGCAGCTCATCGGCGTCTCTGACGCTGCCTACCTGGAGAAGATGGCCGGCGCGCTGGCGATGCTGGGGACCGAGCACGCGCTGCTGGTCTCGAGCCACGACGGCCTGGACGAGCTGAGTATCTCGGCGCCGACCCGGGTCGTCGAGGTCCGGGCTGGTGAGATCTCGACCTACGACGTGGCCCCCGGCGACGTCGGCCTCGAGGTGGCGCCCGCCGAGTCGATCCCGGGCGGGAACCCACGCGAGAACGCCGACACCGCCCAGCGCATCTTCGCCGGGGAGACGGACCCCGCCCACCCCGCCCGCGCCGCCCGCGACCTGGCCGTGCTCAACGCCGGGGCCGCCATCTACGCCGGCGGTGGGGCGCCGACCCTCGCCGAGGGCGTCGGGGCGGCGCAGGCCGCCATCGACTCAGGCGCGGCGGCGGCGGCGCTGAAGCGTTTCGTGGCCGCCACCGAGCGGCTGGCCCCGCCGCGGAGCACCTCGGCGTGAACGCGCTGACGCCGATCATCGAGCGCACGCGCCAGGACGTCGCGGCGCGGCAACAGGCCACGCCCATCGCGGACGTCCGCCGCGCCGGCGAGGCGCGTATCGCTGCCGACCCCCCGCGCGGGTTCGCGGCGGCCCTGCGCTCCCCCGGGATCTCGGTGATCGCCGAGCACAAGCGCAGCTCCCCCTCGGCCGGCGTGATCCGCGATGACCTCGTGCTCCAGGAGGTCGTGAGCGCCTATGAGCGCGGCGGGGCGGCGGCGCTGTCGATCCTCACCGAGCGCCACAGCTTCTCCGGCGGCCTCGAGGATCTGGCGGCGGCGCGGGCGGCGTCGGCGCTGCCGATCCTGCGTAAGGACTTCGTCGTCAGCCCCTACCAGGTGGCGGAGTCGCTGGCCCGTGGCGCCGATGCGATCCTGCTGATCGTGGCCGCGCTGGCCCCGACCGACCTGGAGCGGCTGCACGCCGAGGCGGTGTCCGCGGGCCTCGACGTCCTCGTGGAGGTTCACGACGGCGCCGAGCTTCAGGTGGCGAGCGGCATCGGGGCCGCCGTCATCGGGATCAACAACCGGGACCTGACCACCCTTGTCGTCGATACCGAGCGGACCTTCGAGCTGCTGGATGCCGTGCCAGCCGGCACCGTGGTCGTCTCCGAGTCCGGCTGGCGGACGCGCGCCGAGCTTGACAGGCTGGCCGCCGCGGGGGTGGACGCGGTGCTCGTCGGCGAGGCGCTCATGCGCTCGCCGGACATCGAAGAGGCCTGCCGGACGCTGGCCCACCCGCGACCCGTCGGCCGCGTTTAGCTGACGTTAGGCGGTGGCGCGACACTCGTGCGCATGGGTCGCCTGCTGAAGTCGCACTTCATATCGGCGATCGTCGGCGGCCTCGTGGTCGGTGGAGCGCTGCTCTTGTCGGGCGTGGCCGGCCGCAGCCAGACGGAGACGATCGTCGACCAGGCGCCTCTGGTGGCCCAGAAGACGACCGACCCGACCAGCGGCCAGACCCCGCTGGAGATCTACCAGCACTTCGCACCGGGAGTGGTGTTCGTTCGCGCCAAGCTGGTCGAGCAGGTCGACAACCCCTTCAACCTGTTCCACACCCGCGAGAGCCAGACCTCGACCGGCACCGGGTTCCTCGTCGACCGCGTCGGCGACATCCTCACCAACTACCACGTGATCGACGGCGCCGACCGGTCCCAGGGGATCACCGTCGAGTTCGAAGGGGCGCTCTTCCGCAATGCCCGTGTCGTCGCCGTGGACCAGGGCAACGACCTCGCCGTGCTGCGCTCCGACATGCACGGCGTCACCCAGGTCGTGCCCTTGACGCGTGGGGACTCGACCTCGGTGCGGGTGGGCGACCCGACGCTGACGATCGGCAACCCCTTCGGCGTCGACCGGACGCTGACCAGCGGGATCGTCTCCGCGCTCCAGCACACGATCGAGGCCGCGGATGGCAGCAGGATCAACAACGTCATCCAGGTCGACCAGCCCCCGGATGCGGGCAACTCCGGAGCGCCGCTGATCGACGCCAACGGCCGGGTCATCGGGATCAACTCGCAGCTGGTCACCGGCGGCGGCACCTCCATCCAGCGCCTCGCCTTCGCCATCCCCATCGACACCGCCGACACGATCCTGTCCAAGGTCAACCGCGAGGAGACGCCGAAGGTGGCGTTCCTGGGGATCGCTGCGCCCACCAAGCACAAGCCCGGTGCGGGCGCGGGCGCGGTCGTCGGGGTGGTCACCAAGGACAGCGGGGCCCAGCAGGCCGGCCTCCAGGAGGACGACATCATCGTGAAGGTCGATTCGGTGCCGGTGCACTCCATCGCCGCCGTGCTGGCGATCGTCTCCACCCGCAGCCCGGGACAGGCCCTGACCATGCAGTACCGCCGCGATCACCGCCTGCACACCGCCCAGGTGACGCTGGGCAGCCGGACCGTGCCGCCGACGTCCGGGAAGTAGCGCCCCGTCGTTCGTACGATGTGGGGTGTGGAGCCCCATATCACCAAGATCAAGTTCTGCGGCCTCACCGATCCCGCCGACGCCGACGCGGCGATCGCGGTCGGCGCCTGGGCGCTGGGAGTGATCCTGTGGCCGGGATCGCCCCGCCGCTGCCGCCTGGAGGTCGCCGCCGAGATCGCCGCCGCGCACCGCCGCCATGCCCAGATCGCGGGCGTGTTCGTCAACGCCACCCTGGACGAGGTCACGCGGGCCGCCGACGACATCGGGCTGAGCCTGCTCCAGTTCCACGGCGATGAGGGGCCGGCCTTCTGCGGAGAGGCCGCGCGGCGCACCGGCTGCCGCGTGATCAAGGCCGCCCGCGTGCGCAGCGGCGCCGACATCCAGGCCCTCAGCGCCTTCCACACCGACTTCCACCTGCTCGACAGCTACCGCAAGGGCGTTCCCGGCGGCACCGGCGAGACGTTCGCCTGGGAGTTGGCGCGGTCACACCCCACCAGGGTGCCGCTGATCCTCTCCGGCGGCCTGACTCCCGAGAACGTCGCCGACGCCGTCGCCGCCGTGCGGCCCTACGCGGTCGATGTCGCCAGCGGCGTCGAGTCGGCCCCCGGCCGCAAGGATCACGACATGCTGCGGGCGTTCGCCGCCGCCGTGGGCGCCGATGAGATGGGCGCGACCCCGCCCCAGATGACCGCGACCCCGCCGGCCGCGTGAGCGTCGTCGAGCACCGGTTCGGCCCCTACGGCGGCCAGTACGTGCCCGAGACGCTGATGCCGGCGCTCGCCGAGCTGGAGCTCGCGTGGGTGGCCGCCCGCGAGGACCCGTCGTTCGGCTCCGAGCTCGACGGGCTGCTGCGCGACTACGTCGGGCGCCCCTCGCCGCTGTACCTCGCCCGGCGCCTCTCACAGGCCGCGGGCCATCCGATCTACTTCAAGCGCGAGGACCTCAATCACACCGGCGCCCACAAGATCAATAACGCCTTGGGCCAGGCGCTGCTGGCCACCCGGATGGGCAAGCGGCGCATCATCGCCGAGACCGGCGCCGGCCAGCACGGGGTCGCCACCGCCACCGCCTGTGCCCTGCTCGACCTCGAGTGCGTCGTCTACATGGGCACCGAGGACATGCGCCGCCAGAAGCCCAATGTGGAGCGCATGGGCCTGCTCGGCGCGCAGGTCGAGCCCGTCGAGGACGGTGCCCGCACGCTCAAGGAGGCGGTCTCGGCGGCGATCCGCGACTGGGTCACCAACGTGAAGACCACGCACTACATCATCGGCTCGTGCGTGGGACCGGCGCCCTACCCCGCGGTGGTGCGCGACCTCCAGCGCGTCATCGGCGATGAGGCTCGCGCCCAGATCCTCCAGGCCGCGGGGCGGCTGCCCGACCGCGTGATCGCCTGCGTGGGGGGCGGCTCGAACTCGATCGGCGTCTTCATCCCGTTCGTCGCCGACGAGGACGTGCGCCTGATCGGCGTCGAGGCGGCGGGGGAGGGGATCGAGACCGGCCGCCACGGGGCGCCGCTCACCGCCGCCGGGCTCCCCGGGGTTCTCCATGGCGCCTTCTCGGCGATCATGCAGGACGAGGACGGTCAGATCCTCGAGGCCCATTCCATCTCAGCCGGGCTCGACTATCCCGGCTCGGGGCCCGAGCACGCGTGGCTGCGCGACCAGGGACGCGCCCAGTACCTGGCCATCACCGACCAACAGGCGCTCGAGGCCTTCGAGCGCACGGCGCGCCTGGAGGGGATCATCCCGGCGCTCGAGAGCTCCCATGCGATCGCCTGGGCACTGGCCAACCCCGACTCCGAGCTTGACCTCATCTGCCTGTCGGGCCGCGGCGACAAGGACCTGGCCGAGGCGCTTCAGGCGCTACGGATGCGCGGGGAGCGTTGATGGTGGGGGAGAGGGCGCGGCAGGCATGACCACGATGGAGGCCCCCACCGGCATTGAGACCATCGCCGAGGCGTTCGCGCGGGCCCGCGCCAGCGGCCGCCGCGCGGCATTGATGCCCTACCTGATGGGCGGCTACCCGGATCTCGAGACCTCCCGGGCGATCGGCCTGGCCTATGCCGAGGGCGGGGCCGATCTCGTCGAGCTCGGGGTGCCGTTCTCCGACCCGCTGGCCGACGGACCCGTGATCCACGCCGCCGGCACCGTGGCCCTGCGCGCCGGAGCCACGCTGCCCGCGGTGCTCGAAGTGGCGCGCGACATCGCCGCGCACGTTCCGGTGGTGCTCATGTGCTACGCCAACCAGATCCTTTCCCAGGGGCTCGAGCGGTTCCTGGACGCGCTCGTCGCCGCTCGGGTGAGCGGCCTGATCGTCCCCGATCTGCCCCTCGAGGAGGCCACCGAGGTGCGCCCCGCGTGCCGCGCGCGCGGCCTGGCCCTCGTCCCGCTCGTCGCCCCCACGACGCCGGCCGAGCGGTTGGAGCGGATCGGCGCTGGGGCCAGCGGCTTCGTGTACACGGTGTCGGTGACCGGGACCACCGGCGAGCGCAGCGAGGTGGCCGGCGGGCTGGCTACGGTGATCTCGCGCACCGCGGCCCATACCGACGTGCCGGTCGCCGTCGGGTTCGGCATCTCCACGCCCGAGCATGCGTCGGCCGCGGCCGACGCCGGCGCCGACGGCGTCATCGTCGGCACGCGCCTGGTCCGGGCCGCCGGCGAGGCCTCAGACCCGGCGGCTGCGGTCCGCGAGCTGGTGGCCGGCTTCTCGGCAGCGCTGTCTGGGACCCCGCTCGGTTAGCATCTGCGAACCCATGGGCTTGATCCTCACCGCCACTGCCGGCCTCTGCATCTGGATCGTGATCTGGGCGCTGAACGTCAGTGGCCTGGACGCGATCATGATCGCCATCGTGATGGTGCTGGTCGCCATCGGCGTCCGCAACCTGCTCCCGTACCTGCCCGGCCGGCGGGACTGACCCCGCGAGCGATGCTGGGTGCGTCGTTGCACCGGCCGCGTGCGGCGACCGCATGCGGGCTCCTGCTCGCGCATCGCGCTGGCCGGCTGCGCCACGCAGACCAACTCCGCCGTCACGGTCTCGGGCACCACGCTGACGATCTACGCCAGCCGGCCGCCGGGCGCCGCGGGCGGCCAGGCCGCCGCCGACGTGCTCGACGCCGAGCGGCTCGCGTTCAAGCAGGCGGGGACCACCGTCGGCAAGTTCACGGTCAAGCTGGTCGCGGTCAACGGCAAGGAGACCTCCGACAACGCGCGCAGCGCGGTGGAGGACAAGTCCGCGATCGCCTACCTCGGCGAGATCGAGCCGGGGACCTCGCAGGACTCGGTGCCGATCACCAACGAGCTCGGCCTGCTCGAGGTCAGCCCCACCGACACCGCTGCCTACCTCACCGAGAAGGTGCCGGGGGTCAGCGGCTCACCGACCACGTTCTATCCCTCGCGCTCCACCTACCACGAGACGTTCGCGCGGATGGTGCCCACGAGTGCGCAGGAGGCCAAGGCGATCACCGCCGAGATGCACTCGCTGGGCCTGACCAAGCTCTACGTCGCCGACGACGGCACGCCCTACGGCGCCACCATCGCCGCCGAGGTCCGCGCCGGCGCCGCCGAGCAGGGCCTGAGCGTCGTCTCGGGCGCGGCGAGCGCGGATGCCGTCTTCTACGGAGGCAACGACCACCGCGACGGCCACCAAGGCACTCGATCAGGCGGCCGACCGCGAGCAGTCGCGGCCAAGCTCTTCGCGCCCTCCGCGCTGTATGACGACGCCTTCGTCGGGGGTCTGAGCGCCGCCGCCCAGAAGAATCTGTACGTGTCGGCGCCGGGCTTCACCTCCGCCACGCTCACCCCGGCCGGCCAGCAGTTCGTCACGGCATTCCGCACCGCGTACGGCCATGCGCCCGCCCCTCAGGCGATCTTCGGCTACGAGGCCATGTCCGCCGTTCTCGCCGTGCTCAAGCAGGCGGGGGCGGGCGCCGGCAGCCGCTCCGTCGTCGTCGACGACTTCCGCACGCTGCGCAACCGCCAGTCGGCGCTGGGGACCTACTCGATCACTTCGGGCGACACCAACCTCGCCCACTTCGTCTTCGGCCGCCCGCACGGCGGGAGCCTCGTCGCGAGCGCGCCGGGGTGATGCGAAGGGGCGGTGAGGTGTTGCGCCGCTCCGGCGAGGGGTTTACTTTCTGTTAGAGGGGCGGCGCGCGATCGACAAACAGCGATCTCGAGGTTGTTGGGATCCGAGCGCGCGACTACTCTCCCGCAATCGAGGGCACTGACAGCCCGGTCGACCATGAGGAGGACGACTTTTTTATGAGTGTTCGCGCAAAGGCGATCAGCGTATGCCTGATCGTGGGATCGCTGCTCCTGCTGGCTGCCTGCGGCAGCAGCAACAGCTCGAGCAGCAGTAGCAGCGCCCCCGCCGGCGCCCCGGCCAGCAGCAGCTCGTCGGCATCAGGCGGAGGCGGAGGCAACACCGTCGACATCTATTCCAGCCTGCCGTTGCAGGGCGCCTCGACGGCCCAGACCGGCCCGTTGGTCAACGGCATCAAGCTCGCGCTCTCGCAGGCGGGCAACAAGGCCGGCAGCTTCACCGTCAACTACCAGTCGCTGGACGACTCCACCGCCGCGGCCGGCAAGTGGGATCCGGGTCAGACCGCGGCCAACGCCCGCAAGGTCGGCGGCCGATCCCAAGGCCGTGTACTACATCGGCGAGTTCAACTCGGGCGCGTCCGAGGTCTCGATCCCGATCCTCAACCAGGCCGGGGTCCCGATGGTCAGCCCCGCCAACACCTACGTCGGTCTGACCACCAACCTGCCCGGCTCGGCTCCCGGTGAGCCGCAGAAGTACTACCCGACGGGCAAGCGCAACTACCTGCGCATCGTGCCGATCGACTCGATCCAGGCGGCCGCCGACCTCATCGCGATGAAGCAGGCCGGCTGCACCAAGGTGGCCGTGGCCAACGACAAGGAGGCCTACGGCCAGGGTCTGGCCACGCTGCTGGGCCTGGAGAAGGGCTTCTACGGCGTGACGATCACCTCCAACACCGGAATCGACCCGACGTCGCCGAACTTCCGCTCCTACGCCTCGACCATCCAGGGCCAGGGCGCGGATTGCTTCTTCTTCGCGGGCATCGTCTCCAACGGCGCGGTGCAGATCACCAAGGACGTCCACTCGGCGCTGCCGAAGGCCAAGGTCTTCGGCGGCGACGGCGTCTGCACGAGCTCCTACACGTCGCAGAAGGCGGGCGGCGTGCCGGCGGCCATCGACCCGCTGATGCAGTGCACGGTGGCCACGCAGGACCTCGCGGCCTACCCGGGCGGCAAGGACTTCCTGGCCGCCTACAAGGCCAAGTACGGCGCCGCCAACCCGGACCCGTACGCCATCTACGGCTACGAGGCGATGAAGCTGGGGCTCGAGACGATCGCCAAGCTGGGCGCCAAGGGCAACGACAAGTCCGCCGTCCTGGCCGCTCTGTTCGCGACGACGAGCCGCAGCTCGGTGCTGGGCACCTACGGGTTCGACAAGAACGGGGACACGACGCTGAAGTCCTACGGCCTGTACAAGGTCGGATCCAACGGCGACCCGGTGTTCTTCAAGACGATCACGCCGACCAAGACGGTCGGCTGCGAAGTAGGCGAGTCTGTGTGAGAGAGGGCGCTTCCGGCGCCCTCTCTCCATATGCTTCGCGAATCTCACGACGTGGAAGCGCATTCGTTCACGCCCAGCCTGCCGGCACCCGCGGCGCGTCCGCTGGCCGCGATCCGGCGGGCCTCGGGCCGGTGGGGCCTGATCGTCGCGCTGCTGGCGCTGCCGATCTACTACGGCATCCGCGACCTCGCGCACGGCTATCAGGCCGGGCTCGTCGCCGGCCACCCGGTCATCCACCACGATCTCTCCCGGCTGGGCTTCAACTTCGCCCAGGGCCTGTCCAACGGCGCGATCTGGGCCCTGATCGCGATCGGCTACACGCTCGTCTACGGGATCATCGAGCTGATCAACTTCGCCCACGGCGACGTGTTCATGATCGGGTCGATGACCTCTGTCGGGCTCTGGGGCACGCTCGGCCTCGGCCTCGCCACCGGCCCGCTGGGGCTGATCCTGGGGCTGCTCGGCGACGCTGATCGTCTCGATGTTCGTCTGCGGCGTCGCTCAACGTGCTGATCGAGCGCGTCGCCTACCGGCCCCTGCGAGCGGCGCCGAAGTTAGCCCCGCTGATCACCGCCGTCGGGTTCTCGTTCATCCTCCAGAACGTCGGGCTGCTGTGGAACGGCGGCTCGCCGTTCGGCGTCAACGACCTCATCCACCAGGGCCAGACGGTGTTCAGCATCTCCGGCGTCCCGATCGTGCGCGGCTACCTGCTGGCGCTGGCGGTGATGATCCCGCTGGTGTTCGGGCTGGCCTGGTTCATCAACAGCACCCGTGCCGGACGCGCGATGCGGGCCACGGCTCAGGATCCGGAGGCGGCGCGGCTGATGGGCATCAACGTCAACCAGACGATCTCGCTGACCTTCCTGCTCGGCGGCATGCTGGCCGGCGCCGCCGGACTCGTCTACGCGCTGTATGAGACCAACGTCTGGTACTTCCAGGGCTTCAAGGCCGGCCTGATCGCGTTCACCGCCGCGGTGATGGGCGGGATCGGCAACGTCCGCGGGGCCGTCCTCGGCGGGCTGATCATCGGGGTCATCCAGGCGCTGTCGGATGCACGCCTCGGGCCCGCAGTGGACGGAGGCGGTCGTGTTCGGCTACCTCATCGTGATCATGATCCTGCGCCCGCGCGGACTGCTGGGCGAGGAGACGAGGGAGGCCGGATGAGCCCGTCCGACACTCCGACCCCGCCGCTGGACCGACGGCTTCGGCGAGCTGCGCGCGCAGCTGGCGAATGGCGCGCGGGGATCGAGCGCCGGCTGCCGCCGTGGTGGTCGCGGGCGCTGGCCGGCGCGCTGCTCGTCATCGGGATCGTGCTGCCGTTCCTGTTCAGCAACAACAGCGGCTTCATGAACGCGACGATCATCGCGCTCGCGTTCGCCGTCATGTCGCTGGGGCTCAACGTCGTCGTCGGCTTCGCCGGGCTGCTCGACCTCGGCTACGTCGCCTTCTACGCCCTCGGCGCGTACTCGCTGGGCTGGTTCGGCTCGGACTTCTTCTTCAAGGCCAAGGTCCACGTCGGCGTGCACGGCGTCGCGGCCACCGAGCAGGGCATCCACCTCAACTTCATCCTCATCCTGATCGCCGCGGCGCTCATCTGCGCCATCGCGGGCATGATCATCGGCCTCCCGACGCTGCGCCTGCGCGGTGACTACATCGCCATCGTCACCCTGGCCTTCGGGGAGATCATCGGCGTGGTCGCCGTCAACGGCCAGAGCGTCCAGCTCGGCGGCGGCATGACGCTGACCGCGGGCAACCTCGGCATCAGCGCCGTCGACGCGCCGTACTTCCCGGGGATCGGCCAGTTCAACCTGCTCAACCTCAGACCCTGGTACTGGCTGATCTTCGCCATCCTGCTCATCGTGCTGGCGGTCAACGTGCGCCTGCGCGACTCCCGCCTCGGCCGCGCCTGGGTGGCGCTGCGCGAGGACGAGGTGGCCGCGGTCTCGATGGGGATCCCGTCGGTGCGCGACCAAGCTCTCGGCCTACGCCATCGGGGCCATGTTCGGCGGCATGTCCGGGGCGTTCCTGGGCACCTACTACACGACGGTCAACGCGGGACAGTTCCAGTTCGGCTTCTCGATCTTCATCCTGGCGATGGTGATCATCGGCGGCCTGGGCTCGATCTGGGGCGCGCTGCTCGGCGGGATGCTGCTGGGCTACATCAACAACTGGCTCATCCCCGACGTGCTCAACGACGCTGCCCCAGAAGCTCGGGCTCAACTTCTCCATGACCGAGATCGAGTACGGCATCTTCGGCTTCCTGCTCGTGCTGGTGATGCTGCTGCGGCCCCAGGGCCTCGTCCCGGAGCGGCGGCGCAAGCTGGAGCTGACCGCCGAGATCGCCGCCGAGGACGCCCAGCTCGTCGAGAGCGCGGCGCCATGACGCGCCAGGCCACCGACCAGCCCGTCGCCGGCGGTGGCCGCGGCCCTCAGCGTCGATCGCGTCACCAAGGTGTTCGGCGGCCTGGTGGCCGTCAACGACGTCTCCCTCGACGTGCCCCTTCGGGCGATCGTGTCGCTCATCGGGCCCAACGGCGCCGGCAAGACGACGCTGTTCAACATGCTCACCGGCCTCTACAAGCCCACCTCGGGGCGCATCCTCCTCGGCGAGCGCGACATCACCCGCACCCGGCCTGACCGCATCACCGGCCTGGGCGTGGCGCGCACGTTCCAGAACATCCGCCTGTTCGGCGCCATGACCGCGGTGGAGAACGTGATGATCGGCCGCCACGCGCGCATGCGCGCCGGGCTCGTCGGGTCCATCTTCCGCCCGCCGCGGGTGCGCCGCGAGGAGCGCCAGGCGCGCGACCGCGCCCACGAGCTGCTCGAGTACGTCGGGCTGCGCGAGACCGTCGATGGACCAGCTCTCCGCCCAGCTCTCCTACGGGGACCAGCGGCGCGTCGAGATCGCCCGTGCCCTGGCCTCCGACCCGACGCTGCTCCTGCTCGACGAGCCGACCGCGGGCATGAACCCGCAGGAGTCGGCCCAGCTCACCGACTTCATGCGCAAGCTCCGCGACGACCTCAGCCTGACGATCCTGCTCATCGAGCACGACATGAAGGTCGTGATGGGCGTGTCCGAGCGCGTCTGGGTGCTGGACCACGGCGAGAAGATCGCCGAGGGCGAGCCGGCGAGGTCCGCGAGGACCCGCGGGTGATCGAGGCCTACCTCGGCAAATGACCCCACCCACCGATCCCCACACCACCTGACAGATGCTTCTCGAGGTCAAGGACATCCGCACCCACTACGGCTCGATCGAAGCGCTGAAGGGCGTCTCGCTCGACGTCGACGAGGGCGAGGTCGTCACCCTGATCGGTTCCAACGGCGCCGGCAAGTCCACCACGCTGCGCTCCATCTCCGGCCTGACCCCGGCCAGCTCGGGCCGCGTCACCTTCGGGGGCCAGGACATCACACGCGTGCCCGCGCACGAGATCGTCAGCTACGGGATCGCGCTCGCCCCCGAGGGCCGCCACTGCTTCCCCCGCATGACCGTCCGCGAGAACCTCGACCTCGGCGCCTACCACCGCCGCGGCGTGGAGGTCGCCGCCGACCTGGACCGCGTCTTCGCGCTGTTCCCCCGCCTGCGCGAGCGCGAGAAGCAGAAGGCCGGGACCATGTCAGGCGGCGAGCAGCAGATGCTGGCCATCGGGCGCGCGCTGATGGCCCGTCCCAAGCTGCTCATGCTCGACGAGCCATCGATGGGGATCGCGCCCGATCCTCGTCCAGCGCATCTACGAGACGATCGGCGAGATCAACAAGGCCGGCGTGACGATCCTGCTGGTGGAGCAGAACGCCAACTACGCGCTGGACATCTCCAAGCGCGGCTACGTCCTGGAGACCGGGCGTGTCGTGCTGGCCAACGACTCCGACCTGCTGCGCGACGACCCCGAGGTCCAGCGCGCCTATCTGGGGACCTGATGTTCCTCTTCGCCACCATCGGGTCATCCGCGCTCTATCTGCTGTTCGTCTGGCTGCTCTCGGCCGCCGGCGCCGCGTGGGTGGCCGACCGCAAGGGCTACACCGAGCGAGTGGGGCTGATGTTCGGCCTCATCCTCACGGCGGCGGGATTCGTGATCGTGCTCCTGCTGCCGGCGCGACCGGGGTCGACCTGGAAGGTCGAGGGCCCGTTCCCCAACCCGGGCGCGCGGCGTCCCCTGGGCGTCCCGGCGCTCGGTCCCGCGCCCACCGCGCCCGAGACCCTCGGGCCCGCGCTGGGCGCGCCTGCGCCCGCGGCGCCTGACGAGCCGCCCGCGGCGTCTGACGAGCCAGCCGCGGCGTCTGACCAGCCAGCCGCGGCGTCTGACGAGCCGCCCGCGGACCCGCCCGGCGGCGGCAATCCCCCCCGGGCCGGCGACGGCCCACCACCGGCCGGCTGAGCCTCCGGGGCTAGCGCCCCTGCATGAGCTCCTCGGTCGCCGCGAACGCGTGCTCGGCCTGCGGATCGGCCAGGCCGCTGTCGCGCGCCTCGTCGGCCACCGCGGCGGCCACCGCCGGCGCCACCTCGCGGTTGAACACCGAGGGGATGATGTAGTCCTCGCGCAGCTCGTCGGAGGACACGATGTCCGCGATCGCGCGCGCGGCGGCGGTCTTCATCGTCTCGGTGATGTGCGCCGCGCGCACGTCCAGGGCGCCCCGGAAGATGCCCGGGAAGGCAGAGCACGTTGTTGATCTGGTTGGGGTAATCCGAGCGGCCGGTGGCCAGGATCCGCACCTGGGGCAGGGCCTCCTCGGGCGAGACCTCGGGATCGGGGTTGGCCATGGCGAACACGATCGGGTCCGGGTTCATCCTGGCCAGCGCCGAGGCGGGCAGGACCCGTCCGCCGCTCAGGCCGATGAACAGGTCGGCGCCCTCGATCACGTCGGCGGGCCCGCCCGACCGCAGCTCCCGGTTGGTGCGCTGGGCCAGCTCGCGCTTGACCGGGCTCATGGTGCCGTCGACGTAGTCCTCGCGCTCGGTGTGGACCGCCCCGCGGGAGTCGCAGCCGATGAGATGGCGCACCCCTGCGGCCAGCAGGATGTCGGATACCGCCACCCCGGCGGCGCCCAGCCCCACCACCACGACGCGGATGTCCCCGATCCGCTGCCCGGTCAGGGTCAGCGCGTTCAACAGGGCGGCCAGTACGACAACGGCGGTGCCGTGCTGGTCGTCGTGGAACACCGGGATGTCGAGCTCGGCCTGCAGCCGGGACTCGATCTCGAAGCACCGCGGCGCTGAGATGTCCTCCAGGTTGATCCCGCCGAACCCGGGTGCGATCGCCTTGACGACGGCCACGATCTCGTCGACGTCGGTGGTGTCCAGGCAGATCGGGAAGGCGTCGACCCCGGCGAACTCCTTGAACAGCATCGCCTTGCCCTCCATGACGGGCATGGCGGCGCGCGGTCCGATGTCGCCCAGGCCCAGCACCGCGGTGCCGTCGGACACGACCGCCACCGAGTTGCGCTTGATCGTGTACTGGAAGGCCTTGTCCGGGTCGTCGCGGATCGCCGAGCACACCCGGGCGACGCCGGGCGTGTAGGCCATCGAGAGGTCGTCGCGGGTCTTGACCGGGTGCTTGTTGGCCACCTCGATCTTGCCGCCCATGTGCATCATGAAGGTGCGATCGGTGGTGTCCAGGACCCGGGCCCCGGCGACCGCGTTGACGGCGTCGGTGAGCCGGGGCCAGTCGGCGGCGTCCCCGGTCTCGACGGTGATGTCGCGGATGGTGTGCGGTCCTTCGACCGCGACAAGGTCGACGGCGCCGATCGTCCCCCCGGCGTTCCCGATGGCCGAGGCGACCTTGCCGAGCATCCCCGGCAGGTGATCGATCTCGACGCGGAGGGTGAGGCTGTACTGCGCGCTGGGGCTCGAAGCCGAGAGCTCGTCGTTGGTCGAGGCCATGGTCGCCGCATCTTATGCCTCGGAACGCCGCTCGCGCACGGGACGTGACCGACACCGGCGCGTGATCCCACCGGTTGGGGAGATAGCCTGAGGATTGATGGCGGACGAGCTCTTTTTGATCGACGGCAACAGCCTTGCCTACCGGGCGTTCTTCGCCCTGCCCGAGTCGATCGCGACGTCCACGGGAGTGCCCACCAATGCCATCTTCGGGTTCGCCTCGATGCTGGTGAAGATCCTCACCGACTACGGCCCCAAGTCCACCGTCGTCGTCTGGGACGCCGGGTCCAGCGGGCGCAAGGAGGTCTACTCGGAGTACAAGGCCCAGCGCTCCAGCCGGCCGGACCTGCTCAAGGAGCAGTGGCCGCACTTCGCGCCGCTGGTCGATGCGTTCGGGTACCGCAACATCCACGTGGACGGCTACGAGGCCGACGACGTGATCGCCTCGCTGGCCGAGGTGGCCAAGACCCAGGACCCGCCGATCGAGGTCATGGTCGTCACCGGCGACCGCGACGCCTACCAGCTCGTCGACGAGCAGGTGCGGATCATGACCACGTCGCGCGGCATCACCGACACCAAGGTCTATGACCGCCAGGGCGTGATCGACCGCTACGGCATCCCGCCGGAGCTCGTGCCGGACTTCATCGGGCTCAAGGGCGACACCTCGGACAACATCCCCGGCGTCCCCGGCATCGGCGACAAGACCGCCGCCGACCTGCTGCAGCGCTTCGGCACGCTGGAGGGCGTGCTGGACAGCATCGACGAGATCAGCGGTGCCAAGCGCAAGGAGAACCTCACCAATCACTCCGACGATGCCCGGGTCTCCAAGCACCTGGCCACCGCCAAGCGCGACATCCCCCTCGACGGCCTCGATGTCGCCGAGTTCGTCTCCCAGCCGCCGGACCGGTCCCGGCTGCGCGAGGTCTTCCGCGAGTTCGAGCTGCGCGAGCCCCTGCGCCGGCTCGAGGAGGCGCTGGGCTCCGCTGACGCGGCCGCTCCGGCCCCCATGGCTGAGCACACCATCGGCGCGCAGCTGCGCCGGGGCACGCTCCGCGACGTCGAGCGGCTGCCCCAGGCCGAGGTGACCGTCGCGGTCCGCCCGCCGATCGTGCCCGAGGGCGCCCTGTTCGCCGAGACCGAGAACGAATGGCGCTTCGGCGTCTACGTCGATGAGACCAAGGAGGTCGTCATCGGCACCGTCCCGGACCCGGCGCAGCTGGTCACCGCGGTGGGCGGCCGGCCGGTCGTCGCCCATGACGCCAAGTCACTGGGCCTGGTCCCCGAGAATCTCGTCCACGACACCGAGGTCGCCGCCTACCTGCTGGAGCCGGCCGCGCGCGCCTACCCGTTCCGCGAGCTCTGCGAGGACCGGGGCCTCGCCGCTCAGGTCGACGACGAGACCGGCGCCGACGCCGTCCTGTGCCAGGCGCTGGCCGCCTGGCAGCGCGACGAGATCCGCTCTCGTGGCCTCACCGATCTCCTCAACGACGTCGAGCTGCCGATCGTGCGGATCCTGCACGAGATGGAGCAGGTCGGGGTCAAGCTCAACACCGCGCAGATCAAGGAGATCTCCGAGCGCGTCAAGGCGGAGGCCGACGGCTTGGAGACGGAGATCTTCGAGCTCGCGGGGGTCCAGTTCACGCTGGGCTCGCCCAAGCAGCTGGAGGAGATCCTGTTCGGCAAGCTCGGCCTCTCGCGGGGGCGCCGGGGCAAGACGGGCTACTCCACCGACGCCCGCGTGCTCCAGGCGATCCGCGCTGAGCACGACATCATCCCCAAGATCGAGCGCTGGCGGGAGCTGACCAAGCTCGCCCAGACCTACCTCGACGCCCTGCCGCTGGTGGTCGATGAGCGCAGCCGCCTGCACACCACCTTCAACCAGACCGCGGCCACCACGGGCCGCCTCTCCTCCAACAACCCCAACCTTCAGAACATCCCCATCCGCACGCCGCTGGGACGGGAGATCCGGGCCTGCTTCGTGGCCGATGAGGGGAACCTGCTGGTCTCGGCCGACTACTCCCAGGTCGAGCTGCGGCTGCTCGCCCACATCGCCGGCGAGGACGTGCTCAAGGAGATCTTCCGCCGCGGCGAGGACGTCCACACCGCCACCGCGTGCCGCGTCTTCAACGTCACCCCTGATCAGATCGACCCGGGGATGCGCTCCAAGTCCAAGATGATCAACTACGGGATCGTCTACGGGCTCTCGGCCTACGGGATGGCCGATCGCCTAGACATCCCCCAGGAGGAGGCGGCCGAGTTCATCGAGCGCTACATGGCCGGCTTCCCCGCGGTCAAGCGCTTCATCGAGGAGACGATCGAGCAGGGCACTGAGCACGGCTACGTCTCGACGCTGTTCGGCCGCCGCCGTCAGGTGCCGGAGCTGCGCTCGCGCCGCTGGGACCTGCGCAAGCAGGGCGAACGCTTCGCGGTCAACATGGTCATCCAGGGGACCGCCGCCGACATCATGAAGATGGCCATGGTCCAGTGCGACCAGGCCATCGCCGAGGCCGCCCTGGAGTCCAAGCTCGTCCTGCAGATCCACGACGAGCTGCTCTTCGAGGGCCCCGCCGACGAGGCCGAGCGCGTCGAGGCCATCGCGGTCCGCGAGATGGCCAACGCCTACGAGCTCGATCCGCCGCTGGCCGTCGACGCCGGCATCGGGTCGGACTGGCTGTCGGCCAAGTAGATCGGGCCGGTCCGCGGAGAGGGCCTCCGCGCCCGCGCACACGCACACGCATGCACGCGCACGCGGGCATGGAGACACGCATGCACGCGCACGCGGGCATGGAGACACCGAGGGCCCTACATCAGGTGGAAGATGAAGTCGTACTCCTTGCCGCCGTTGCGCGACTTGAGGTCCATCTGGCCCCGCGCGCCCTCGTACGCACCGGTGCCGCCGGTGATCGAGAGCTCGCTGCTGCGGGTGTCATAGAACGGACCCTGAACGGTGATCTGGCCGCCCTTGAGGAACGTCGTCCACAGGCACTCCCAGATGCCCAGCTTGACCTGCAGGCGCGTGCAGAACCCCTCGTCGTGGCCGACCTGCTTCTTGTTGGCGGTGTCGAACACCGGGTTGTTGAAGGTCAGGATGTTGCCCTTGACGTCCTTGCCTCCGACGCCCGGGACCTCGGTGTCGGTGATCGCGTGCTCGATCACATGCACCGTCTTGCCCGACGCGTGCGCCGTCTTGGCGTAGGTCGGTGCGGCGGCCACCAGCGCGGCCAGCGACAGCGCGGCGATGGCGGCGGCGACCATCACGCTCAGCCGGATGTGTGCCGTGCGTTGCGGCATGACGAACCCTCCTCGTTGGGGTGAGAAAGCGGCGGACTCTACGCCCGGGTGGACGCCGCGTCCATGTCCGGGACGGCGGACGCGACGCTCAGGCGGCAGCCAGGGCGGCGCGGGCGGCCGCGCGCCCCGGCGATCCGCCTGCGGTGGCAAACGACGGATGGGCGATGTTGAGGTAGTGGCCGAAGGACCAGTCCACGAAGCGCTTGGCCCCCATCCCGTGCAGGGCGGGCGCCAGCAGCCGCGGTGCGACGCGCGGCACCAGCCGCTGCACCCG
This sequence comes from uncultured Actinomycetota bacterium, assembly GCA_963830945.1. Taxonomy (GTDB): domain Bacteria; phylum Actinomycetota; class Thermoleophilia; order Solirubrobacterales; family Solirubrobacteraceae; genus Palsa-465. The sequence continues at coordinate 72,723 of CAWHOH010000012.1, forward strand.
CAGCATCCAGCGAAACGGCGTGGCGTGGCTGGCCGAGAACTGGTGGTAGCGGGCCAGCGCCTGCTCACGGGTCTGCTCGCCCCGCACGACCCCCGCGAGCTCGCGGCCGCAGGCCAGGCCGAAGTAGAGCGCGGTGCGGATGCCCTCGGCGGTCAGCGGCAGGCAGTGGCCCGCCGAGTCCCCGACGAAGAACACGCCGTCATCGGTCGCCGGGCGCAGCGCGTGGGGGATCCAGTTGCCCTGGTAGCGGATCGTGTCGGCCTCGAGGTCCTGCGCGAGGCGCACCGTGGGCTCGCGCACGTGAAAGCGCGGATCGAAGGAGCCGATGCCGATCCGCACCTCCTCGCCGGCGGGAAAGCTCCAGCCATAGCCGGCGGGGACGTAGCCGCGGTCGATCCACACCTCCAGCTCGCGGCCGCCGCCGAGGGGGTGGACCTCGAGCCCGCGTGAGAGCAGCGCGTCGGGGGGCTGCACGTTGGCCCCCGAGCCCAGCACGCGCCGCCAGCCCAGGGCGTCGACGATGATGCCGGCCCGGATCGTGCCCCGATCGGTGACCACCGCGTCAGAGCCCTCGCGGCGCTCCACCTTGGCCGTTTCGAACGCGAATGAGCCCTGGGCGGCCAGGAGACCGCACAGGGTCCTGTAGTCAAATGTGGAGAAGGTCCACGGCAGGTCGTAGCGGACCGTCGTGAGAGGGGTGTGGATGACGAGCTCGGGGAAGGTCTGCTGGAGCGCGCCCTCCAGATCCAGCGCGGTCAGCCACGTCGTGGGGATGCCGCAGGCCGAGGTCTGGCGCTCGCCGATCTCATAGCGATCGATCACCATCACGTCGGCGCCGGTATCGGCCAGCTCCCGTGCGACGGCCAGGCCGGCGAAGCTGGCGCCGCAGATGAGGACATCGCAGTCGCGGTCCAGCGGGGTTCGGTGGGAGCCGCGTTTGGTGGCGCGCGTGGGCATTGCCGCGCCGATGATAGATAGGACTCGCCCGCCTGACCGCTGCTCCCACGGCGCCGGGCGGCCCCGCCGCCCGCGACAACGGGCCGCACCTGGGCTAGAAGGCGGCTATCCTCCGAGAATCCATGTCTTCAACTTCTACCTTGACGCCTCCCACCGATCCTGATCAAACCCTCGCCAACGCGAAGGTCGTCGAAGGCTCGGACGGCCTTCTGCTCGAGATCGATGGTCAGATCGTCCCAAACTATGACGCCACCATCCACCCCTTCCAGGAGGGTGATGTCGTCACCGGCCACGTCGTCCAGATCGACAAGGACGAGGTCCTGGTCGACATCGGCTACAAGTCCGAGGGGGTCATCCCCTCCGGCGAGCTGTCGATCCGCAAGTCCGTCGACCCGTCCGACGAGGTCTCGCTGGGCGAGGAGGTCGATGCGCTCGTCCTCACCAAGGAGGACCAGGACGGTCGCCTCATCCTTTCCAAGAAGCGCGCCCGCTTTGAGAAGGCGTGGCGGCGCATCGAGGCCGCGGCCGAGTCCGGCGAGCCGGTCAACGGCAGCGTCATCGAGGTGGTCAAGGGCGGCCTGATCATCGACTTGGGCGTGCGCGGCTTCCTGCCGGCGTCGCTGGTCGACATCCGCCGCGTGCCCAACCTCGACGAGTACATGGGCCAGACGATCGAGTGCAAGGTCATCGAGCTCAACCGCAGCCGCAACAACGTCGTGTTGTCGCGGCGCGCCGTGCTCGAGGAGCAGCGCAAGGAGGACCGCGAGCGGATCCTGGACCGGCTGCAGCCCGGTCAGATCGTGGAGGGCACGATCTCCAACATCGTCGACTTCGGCGCCTTCGTCGACCTCGACGGGATCGACGGCCTCATCCACATCTCCGAGCTTTCGTGGTCGCATGTCAACCACCCGTCGGAGATCCTCAACATCGGGGACACCGTCAGCGTCAAGGTGCTGGACATCGACCGCCAGCGCCAGCGGATCTCTCTGGGCCTCAAGCAGACCCAGGAGGACCCGTGGCAGCGCGTGGTCGACACCTACAACATCGGCGACGAGCTCGAGGGCAACGTCACCAAGGTCGTCACGTTCGGCGCCTTCGTCGAGATCCTCGACGGCGTCGAAGGCCTGGTGCACATCTCCGAGCTCGCCCAGCACCACGTGGACAACCCGCGCGAGATCATCCAGCCGGGTGATCCGGTGCGCGTCAAGATCCTGGAGATCGACTCCGAGCGCCGGCGCCTGTCTCTGTCGATCAAGCGCGTCGAGGGCCAGGTGCTCCCGGTACGGCCGATCGAGCCGCCCACGTCGGGCGACAGCTACGACGACGTGCCCGAGCTGGGCCTGTCCGAGGATGTGTTCGCCTCCAGCGACGATGCCCCCGTGGCCGCCGCCGAGGTGCTCGATCCCACCGAGATCGCCGAGGGCGAGATCGCTGTCGACTCCGGCGGCGATGTGCCCGAGGCCGCAGCACCGGAAGTCGAGGCGGCTGAGGCCGTCGCGGCCGACGCGCCTGCGGCTGAGGCGGTTGGGGCGCTGCTCGGTTGCGGCCGAGCGCCGCTGACGCGGTTGCGGCCGACGCGCCTGCGGCTGACGCGTCTGAGGCGGTTGCGGCCGAGACGGCTGAGGCTGAGGCGCCTGAGACTGCGGCAGCGGAGCCCGAGGCCTCCGCGGATGCACCCGCGGCCAGCGCGGAGGAGCCCGCGGCCAGCGCGGACGAGGCTGAGGCGCCGGCCGACGAGCCCGCAGCCGGCGCTGACGCCGGCGAGACCGACACAGACGCCGGCGAGACAGACGCAGCCGGCAGCTAGCCGCGGAGCGGCCCCGCCGACGTGATCCCCTGGATCGGGCTCACGGGCGGGATCGGCGCCGGCAAGTCGACGGCGCTCCAAGCGCTGGAGCGGCTGGGTGCGGTGTGCCTGTCCACGGACGAGGTCGTCCACGAGCTCTACGAGTCCGCGGAGATCCGCGACGCCGTCGCCGAGCGCTTCGGTGCTGAGGTCATCGCCGGCGGGCGCGTCGACCGCCCCGCTCTGGCCCGGGCCGCGTTCGCCACCGAGGAGGGCCGCGGCTGGCTGGAGCAGCTGCTGTGGCCGCGGGTGGGGGAGCGGGTGGCCGCCTTTCGCCGCGAGGCCGGCGACGCCGACCCGCCGCCGCGCGCCGCCGTGGTGGAGATCCCGTTGCTCTTCGAGTCGGGCTCGGACCACGGCTTCGACGCCACCATCGCGGTCATCGCCGACGAGGACATCCGCGCCCGGCGCGCCGCCGGCCGTGGCCACGAGGCGCTCTCCGAGCGCGCTGCCCGTCAGCTCAGCCAGCAGGAAAAGTCGCAGCGTGCGACGTACACGGTGATCAACGACGGCACCGAGCGCGAGTTGCAGGATCGGCTGTCGGCAATCCTTGACATGCTGCCCCCGGCCCCCTCGTCAGCCCAGTGACCGTGACCGCATCCGCACATCGACGGAGTCCGCGCCCCAGCGCCGCTGCCCGCCGGCGCGTCGTGGCCAGGCGCAGACGGCGCACGGCGTTCGGCGTGGCCGTGGTGGGGGCCGCGGTGGTGGCACTGCTCCTGGCGCTGCCGCTGGCCAAGCGAGCGGTCAACGCGCTCGGCCTCCCCCTGCAGTACTCATCGGTGATCCGCCAGGAGGCGTCCGCCAAGCACCTCGATCCTGCCCTGGTCGCCGCGGTGATCTACGCCGAGACGAAATTCGATCCCCGCACCTCGTCGGCCGGAGCGGTCGGCCTCATGCAGCTCATGCCCGAGACGGCGACCTTCCTGGCCAAGCGCTCCGGCGCCACCACGTTCACCACGGGGGACCTCTCGACCCCGGGGGTCAACATCGCCTACGGCAGCTACTACCTGCGCTACCTGCTCAACGCCTACCACGGCAACACCGTCCTCGCGCTGGCCGCCTACAACGGCGGCGAGACCAACGTCGACAACTGGGTGCGGTCGGTGCACGAGGACGGGCAGCGCTTCCGCGTCGGTGACATCCCGTTCCCCGAGACGCGCGCCTACGTCCAGCGGGTGCTCAGCGCGCGCGCCCAGTACCGAAGGACCTACGCCTCCGCGCTGGGCTACGGGTAGCGCCCCGGTGCGGTCCGCCCCGCCGCGGTGAAACGTGGGCGGGGTAAGCAAAGACTCGGGCGCGAGACGGCACATGGGTTCAACGACAGCTCCGGAGGGGTGGGTGTGGTGGTGCCGGCGCCGCCCGCGAGGACCCTTGGGCGCAAATGGCTGTCCCAGGGCCACAATCTCCCAAGACCCTCCCAGCCAGGGGTCGTGGCGGATTTTGGAGTCATGTCATCAAAGATCCGCCACGGATCCCGCCGCAGCCACTCGGATCCGCCCCTCCCAGCCCGCCGTTGACGTTCGCCGGTCCTCGCTCAGCCGCACGCGGAGACCGAGCGCCAAGACCGAGCGCCAAAAACCGCGCGTCAGAAGCGCGGTCTAATGCGGTCAGCTCCTGGCCGCAGAGGCCCCCGGAGGATCCTGCCCGGGCGCTAGATTCATTGGCGTAGCCCATGCCCCCCTTCGAGCTCGACAGCGCCTTCTCGCCCACCGCGGACCAGCCCGCCGCGGTGCAGTCGCTGGCGGAGGGGATCGAGGGAGGCGAGCGCTTTCAGACGCTGCTGGGGGCCACGGGCACCGGCAAGACGATGACGATGGCCGCGACGATCGCGGCCGTCCAGCGCCCGTCGCTGATCATCGCCCACAACAAGACGCTCGCCGCCCAGCTCTGCAACGAGTTCCGGACCTACTTCCCCTCAAACTCCGTCGAGTACTTCGTCTCCTACTACGACTACTACCAGCCCGAGGCCTACGTCCCCTCCAAGGACCTCTACATCGAGAAGGACTCGGCGATCAATCAGGAGATCGACCGGTTGCGCCACGCCGCCACCGCCGGCCTGTTCGCGCGGCGCGACATCGTCATCGTGGCCAGCGTCTCGTGCATCTTCGGCCTGGGCTCACCGGAGGTCTACGACGAGAACCTCCAGACGCTCAACAAGGGCGAGATGATCGACCGCGAGAAGCTCCTGCGCAAGCTCGTCTCGATCCAGTACTCCCGCAACGACACGGCGCTCTCGCGCGGGACGTTCCGGGTCCGCGGCGAGACGCTCGAGGTCTTCCCCGCCTACGCGGAGACCGCCTACCGGATCGTCCTTTTCGGCGACGAGGTGGAGCACCTCCAGCACTTCGACCCGGTCACCGGCGAGCTCATCGAGGACGACCTCGAGCACGTCGCCATCTGGCCCGCCTCGCACTACAACGTCCGCGAGGGCATGATCGAGGACGCCGTCGCCGAGATCGGCCGGGAGCTCAACGCCCGCTGCGCCGAGCTCGAGCAGCAGGGCAAGCTGCTGGAGTCCCACCGCCTGCGCCAGCGGACCCAGTACGACATGGAGATGCTGCGCGAGCTCGGGTTCTGCTCGGGCATCGAGAACTACTCGCGGATCCTCGACGGGCGCAACGCCGGGGACCGGCCCTACTGCCTGCTCGACTACTTCCCGGACGACTTCGTCTGCTTCATCGACGAGTCACACCAGACCGTGCCGCAGATCGGCGGCATGCATGAGGGCGACCGCTCCCGCAAGCAGACCCTCGTCGACTACGGCTTCCGCCTGCCCAGCGCGCTGGATAACCGGCCGCAGACCTTCGCCGAGTTCCTCTCGATCACGCCGCAGATGGTGTTCGTGTCGGCGACGCCGGGCGAGTACGAGCGCTCGCACTCCCCGCGCATCGTCGAGCAGATCGTGCGGCCGACCGGGATCGTCGATCCCGAGGTGGAGGTGCGCGAGACCCGCAATCAGATCGACGACCTGATGAACGAGATCCGCGTCCGCGTCGACCGCGACGAGCGCACGCTGGTGACGACTCTGACCAAGAAGATGTCCGAGGACCTCACCGACTACCTGCTGGAGATGGGGTTCAAGGTCCGCTACCTGCACTCGGAGATCGACACGCTGGAGCGGATTCAGATCATCCGGGAGCTGCGCCTGGGCGAGTACGACGTGCTCGTCGGCGTCAACCTCCTGCGCGAGGGCCTCGATCTGCCCGAGGTCTCGCTGGTGGCCATCCTCGACGCCGACAAGGAGGGCTTCCTGCGCGGCGCGACCTCGCTCATCCAGACCATCGGCCGGGCCGCCCGCAATGTCGAGGGCAAGGTGCTCATGTACGCCGACAAGCAGACCGCCGCGATGAAGACGGCGATCGAAGAGACCGATCGCCGGCGGGCCATCCAGAGGGCGTACAACGAGGAGCGCGGGATCACGCCGGAGACGATCGTCAAGGGCATCTCCGACATCGCCGAGTTCCTCATGTCCGACTCCAAGGTGCCCAAGTCACGCCGCCGCCGTCAGCGCGCGGCCTCATCGATGCCGCCCGCTGAAATCGAGCGTGCAATCGTCGAGCTGGAGGAGGAGATGCTCGCCGCCGCGGAGGATCTTCGCTTCGAATATGCAGCGAAATTGCGCGATGAGATCCGCGACCTCAAACGCGAGCTAGATCAGGCGATAGTTGACGGCAGACATGCTCCGGTTTCCTGAGCTTTAACCGTTGCAAGAGTGCGCCCGCGTAGTACACGTTCGCTACGCTCGCCGTGCTCCTTCACTTCATCGTCGTGATCCCCTCGGAGGTACAGGCGTGGCTCTGGACAGGCACAACATCGAGAAGAAGGACTTCCCATTCGGGATGCGGGGATATGACCCGGATGCCGTCGACGCCCACCTCTCCGCTCTCGCCGACGAGATCTCCGCGTTCAAGGAGGAGGCCCGCCGCCGCAATGACAGCGTCGCGGCGTCGGCATCGGATCGCGTGCGCGCCATCATCGAGGCCGCCGAGCAGTCCGCCGCCGACATCCGCCGGGCTGCCGAGGACGACGTGCGCGAGATCCGCGAGGAGGCCACCAGCGAGGCGAGCTCCACGCGTGAGAACGCCCAGCGCGAGGCCCGCGAGTACCTGGACAAGGTCTCGGCCTCGACCAACTCGATGATCGAGCGCGTCAACGCGATGGAGCAGGAGATGAATGCGATGGTCGAGTCGGTGCGCACCGGCTCCACTCGTCTCAGCGCCGACCTCCAGCAGCTCGAGGGCGGTCTCACCGATGTCTCGGGCGCGATCGCCCCGCGGCCCGAGTTCGTCCCTGACGACCCCGCCGCCACCTTCGCGGCGCCCGCAGCCGATCCGCAGGAGCCCGGGCCCGTCCACGACGCGGGCGACACCTACCCGCCGCAGTCCGGCGACCTGCAGGAGCCCACGTTTGCCGAGCGCTTCCAGCCCGCCGAGCCGGTGGCCGACGCACCGGCCGTCGAGGCGGCGCCGGAGCCCGAGGCCGCCGAACTCGACAGCGTCGTCGGGGATGGGGGTCACAGCAACGGGTTTGACCACCCCCAGCCCGTCCAGCAGGGCGGCGACGCCGAGGGCGCGCGGCTGATCGCCCTCAACATGGCGCTCAACGGCACCCCGCGTGAGGAGACGGCTCGCTATCTGAGCGAGAACTTCCACCTCTCCGACGCCGGCGGGCTGCTGGACGAGGTCTACGCCAGCGTCGAGAGCTGAGGGCGGGGCGGGGCTCAGCCGCGGCGGCGGTGGGCCCGGTGGCCGCGGCGCTGCTCGCGTGAGACGCGCTGCTCACGGCGCGCGTCGAGCTGCGCCTCCACGGCGTCGAGATCCGGCGCGGGCCCGTAGAGCGCCCAGCCGTTGCGGACGACGCTGAGCAGGAACACCACCAGCACCCACACGGGCCAGAACTGCCCGTGGGCGCCTGACGCCGCCCAGATCACGGTGCACACGCCGAACGCCCCCAGCGATCCGCCGCTCTCCTGGATCATCCGCCGCGTGAGCTGACGGCGACGCTCGGCGTGCTGGAGGGCCACCTGCCGGCTGGGCGCCGGCAGATCGCTGCGCAGCGCGTCGAGCTCGCCGGTGGTGGTGGCGGCGTAGGCCGCCGTCACGCGGCGCTCGAGCTCGTCGGTATCGATGCGGCCCGCCACCGAGTGCTCGTTGAGCTCGGAGATCAGCTGCTCGCGGTCCTCGTCGGACGCGCGCACGCCCCGGGAGCGCCTCCCGGCCGGCCCGGGCGAAATTTCTTCCTCGCTCATAGCGTGAACTGTAGGCCAGAGGCGGCCGGACCGGGCCGCGTCGGGGCGGATTTCCGATGGGAACGTCTGTTCGATCAACTAGACTCGTATGAGCATGGAGAAACTGATCGTCTCAGGGGCGCGGGAGCACAATCTCAAGGACGTGACGGTGGCGATCCCGCGGGATTCGCTGACCGTCATCACCGGGCTGTCGGGGTCTGGGAAGTCGTCGCTGGCGTTCGACACCATCTACGCCGAGGGCCAGCGGCGCTACGTGGAATCGCTGTCGGCCTACGCCCGCCAGTTCCTGGGCCAGATGGACAAGCCCGACGTCGACTCGATCGAGGGGCTGTCCCCGGCCATCTCGATCGACCAGAAGACGACCTCGCGCAACCCGCGGTCGACGGTCGGCACGGTCACCGAGATCTATGACTACCTGCGCCTCCTGTGGGCGCGGATCGGCCACCCCCACTGCCACGTGTGCGGCCGTCCCATCACCGGCCAGTCCGCCGAGCAGATCATCGATCAGGTGATGGAGCTTCCCGAGGGAACGCGCTTCATGGTGATGGCGCCGATCGTGCGCGGGCGCAAGGGCGAGTACGGCAAGCAGTTCGAGGAGCTGCGGGCCGAGGGCTTTGGCCGGGTCAAGGTCAACGGCGAGCTGCGCCGCCTCGACGAGGAGATCGTGCTCGACAAGAAGTACAAGCACGACATCGCGGTCGTCGTCGACCGGCTGGTGATGAAGACCGACCTGCGCAAGCGGCTGGCGGACTCGATTGAGACGGCGGTGGCGCTCGCCGACGGGCTGGTGGAGATCGAGCTCGTGGATGAGCCGGATCCCACCCGCAAGCCGCCCTCGGGTCGGGTGCTCACGTTCTCGGAGAAATTCGCCTGTCCGGTCCATGGCCCCAGCCTGGTCGAGCTCGAGCCCCGGATCTTCTCGTTCAACGCTCCGCACGGCGCGTGCCCGCGCTGCACGGGGCTCGGATCGCAGATGGAGATCGACCCCGATCTCGTCGTCCCGGACCCGACGCTGTCGATCGGCGAGGGCGCGATCGCCCCATGGGCGGCCAGCGCCTCCTCCTACTACGACCAGCTCACCCAGGCGATCTCGGAGCGCTACGACGTCGACCTCGAGACGCCGTGGGAGGACCTGCCGGCTGATGCGCAGGAGTTCTTCCTCTACGGCACCAACGGCGAGCGCATCCAGGTCTCCTATCGCAACCGCTTCGGCCGCCGGCGTTCCTACGCCACGCAGTTCGAGGGCATCGTCCCCAGTCTGGAGCGGCGCTACCGGGAGACCGATTCGGACTACTCGCGGGAGAAGATCGAGGAGTACATGACCCTGCGCCCGTGCCCGGACTGCAAGGGGGCGCGGCTCAAGCCGGAGTCCCGCGCGGTGCTCGTGGGCGGGACCGCGATCCACGAGTTCACGTCACTGCCGGCCCGCCGGGCGCTGGAGTGGATCCGAGACCAGGAGTTCTCCGAGCATGACCGGCGGATCGCCCGCCTGGTGCTGCGTGAGATCGAAGAGCGCCTCCAGTTCCTGGAGAACGTCGGCATCGGCTACCTCTCGATGAATCGGGCCTCGGCCACGCTGTCGGGAGGTGAGGCCCAGCGGATCCGCCTGGCCACGCAGATCGGCTCGTCGCTCGTGGGGGTGCTCTACATCCTCGACGAGCCCTCGATCGGCCTGCATCAGCGCGACAACGACAAGCTGATCGCCACCCTGGAGCGGCTGCGCAACCTCGGCAACACCGTGCTCGTCGTCGAGCACGACGAGGGGACGATGCGCGCCGCCGACCATATCGTCGACATGGGGCCCGCCGCGGGCGAGCACGGCGGCCATGTCGTGGCCGAGGGGACCGCCGAGGAGGTGGGCAAGGTCGCGGAGTCGCTCACCGGGCAGTTCCTGGTCGGCACCCGGCGCATCGAGGTCCCGTCGCGGCGCCGCAAGCCGTCGGGCCGCATCGGCGTCGAGGGCGCGGCGGAGAACAACCTGCAGAAGATCGACGTCAAATTCCCGCTGGGGGTGCTGTGCAGCGTCACCGGCGTGTCGGGGTCCGGCAAGTCGACCCTGGTCAACGAGGTGCTGCTCAAGGCGGTCTCCAACCACCTGCACCGCAGCCGCCAGCGCGCGGGCACGCACAAGCGGATCACCGGGCTCGACCAGCTGGACAAGATCATCTCCGTCGACCAGTCGCCGATCGGGCGCACGCCGCGGTCAAACCCGGCGACCTACATCGGGCTGTTTGACCAGATCCGGGAGCTGTTCTCCAAGACCCAGGAGGCCCGCGCGCGCGGGTACAAGCCGGGCCGGTTCTCCTTCAACGTCAAGGGCGGGCGCTGCGAGGTATGTCGCGGTGACGGCCAGATCAAGATCGAGATGCACTTTCTGCCCGACGTGTACGTGCCGTGCGAGCAGTGCCATGGCAAGCGCTACAACCGGGAGACGCTGGAGGTGCGCTTCAAGGGCAAGACGATCGCCGACGTGCTGGAGATGCCGATCGCGGAGGCCCAGGACTTCTTCGCCCACATCCCGAAGATCCGGCGCCGCGTGGACGCGCTGGTCGACGTCGGGCTCGGGTACATGCGGCTCGGCCAGCCCGCCACGACGCTGTCGGGCGGCGAGGCGCAGCGGGTCAAGCTGGCCGCCGAGCTGAGCAAGGTGGCGACCGGGCGCACGATGTACATCCTGGACGAGCCGACGACCGGGCTGCACTTCGCCGATATCCAGCGGCTGCTCGAGGTGCTCGACCGCCTCGTGCAGGCGGGCAACTCGGTGGTGGTGATCGAGCACAACCTCGACGTCATCAAGGTCTCGGACTGGTTGATCGATCTGGGGCCCGAGGGTGGCGACGAGGGTGGGCAGGTGATCGTCACCGGCACGCCCGAGGCGGTGGCGGCCGAGCCTGCCTCCTACACCGGGCGGTTCCTGTCAGGGATGCTCGAGGTCAAGGCCAAGCGCGGGCGCAAGCCGGCCGCGCGCAGGGCGACGTCGACGCGGGCCAACGGGTCCAAGACCGCCAAGCCGTCCGCCAACGGCTCCAAGCAGGGCCGGACGCCGGCGGCCGGCTCCAAGAACGGCACGACGACGGCAAACGGCTCAGGCAACGGATCGGGCACGCGGCGCCGCGCGAGCGCGGGCAACCGCTGACGCGGCGATGACGCCCGAGCCCCCGCCGCGGGTGCCGTCTTGGGCCGAGCTGAAGCTATGGGCACAGAAGTGGCGCTGGTATGAGCGCAACACGCTGCCGTGGAACCGCGCCCGGATCCACTGGGAGCTGATGCGCCGGGGCGCGTTCGCTCGCTGGCCGGTGCACGGCAACGTGCTCGAGGCGCTTCTGGAGGGCCGGCTGGAGATCGGGGCCGGCACGCTGCTCGAGCCCGGAGTGTGGCTCACCGCCCCCGCCTCGGGGCGGATCCGCATTGGCGCCGGGACGTTCCTCAACCTCGGCGTGATGGTGGCGGCGATGGAACTGGTGGAGATCGGCGACCACTGCATGTTCGCCAACGGCTGCTTCATCACCGACGCCGACCACCGGTTCGATGACCCGGATTCCCCGATCACCTGGCAGGGCTTCCGGAGCAAGGGGCCGACGCGGGTCGGCGACAACGTGTGGTGCGGCGCCAACGTCGTCATCACCAGCGGGGTGACCGTGGGGGAGCGGTGCGTGATCGGCGCCAACTCGGTCGTCAACGGCGACCTGCCGCCCTACTCGATCGCGGTGGGCGCCCCTGCCCGCGTGATCAAACAGGTCACCTACGCGCAAGGCTGAGCCGCGTCTCCAGGCCACCTACGCGCAAGGCTGAGGCGCGTCTACTTCTTGGCAGGTGCAGGCTCCGGATCACGGCCGGAACCTTGGTCTGCCTGCCCCGCGCGTCCTTGACCAGCACGGTCATCTTCAGGCTCTTGAGCTTGTGGCGCCGGGCCTGTGACTTCAGGCTCCCGGACTCGCCCAGCGCCCGGCTCAACAGGCTGACGATCACGTTGTCGACGGGGCTGCGCAGCGTGATCACCAGATGACCGTGCTGCAGCACGGCGGACTTGAGCTTGGCCCCGGCCAGCGACACACCCTGCACCGTCAGCTTGCCGTGGACGCGGTGGCGGACGAACCGCAGGCCGCGCGGAAGCTGGACGGTGAGTGCGCTGAGCTTGCCCGCGCCCTTGCCGGCGACGACCTGGAAGACCAGTGACGGCTTGCCCGTCGTCAGCCCGGATGCGGAGGTCCCGTCGACCCGGGGCGGCTTGCCCTTGGCGCCGGTCCCGCCGCCGGACGGCCCGGGGGCGCCGGCGCCGGTGCACGGGGAGATGGTGAACGGCGCCGTGACCTGCTTGCTGTGGTCGCCGTTCTGGGAGGTGAGGGTCGCGGTGGCCGAGCCCGAGGCGGGCAGGCACGTTGCGTCGAACACCGACTTGGTCCCGCCGTTGAGCGCCACCTTGAGGTCGGTGAGGGGGAAGTCCGGAATGCCGCTGAACGTCGTGGCGTTGTGGGCCAGGTCGACCTGGCCCACCAGGGTCAGGGAGAACGGCGCGCCGAACGTGAGCGTGAGCGTGGGCGCGGTGAGCGACCCGGTCAGGTAGGCGTTGGCGAACAGCGGCGACGGGTACAGCGGCGAGATCGCCACCGCCGCGCCCACCGGCGTGCACGTACCCGAGGCCGGGTTGGCGCACTGCAGGCTGGCGACGAGGATGTTGGGCGCGAGGGCGTCGGTGGGGAAGGCGAGCGATACCGAGCGAGCCGGCGCCTGGTCGGCCGTCTGGGTCACGTCGGTGACGACGGCGGCGCCCTGATCCGCGGAGTCCTTCTTGATCGACACCGAGAAGCCGGGGGAGAACGGCTCAGAGCCACAGCCCGTCACCGTCAGCGGCGCGCGCCCGGTGGTCGGGGTCGCGGTGCTGTAGGAGTCGGCGGTGACGATGACGCTCGCCGGCGTCGACGGGCAGGTGTCGGGGAAGCGCAGCCCGTTGAAGGTGCTGTTGATCTCGTCGAGCTGGATCGGCTGGCTGTCGAACGTGTTCGGCATGTTGGTGAAGGCGATGTTCAGACCCACGCCGTCGGGGTCGGTGGGAGGCCGGATCGTGACCGCCGCCGGGGAACCGAGCTGGGTGGGGCCGTTGACCGGGTCGTTGACGACCACCGCCAGGCCCGCCAGCTGAGACTGGTTGGCCGGCTTGACGAGGTAGAAGGAGGCGTTCAGCATGAGCGGACCAGTTGGCAGGACGCCAAGGGCCAACACATTGGCGGTCACGGTGCCCGAGCCGACCTGGCACGCGGCGACCGGCGTGGCGGTCGTCAGGCACTGCCCGCCATCGATCGCGGCGTTGGCCAGTAGCCCGGGCGGCAGTTGGAGCGTAAGTTCCTTGGCCGTATCCGAACCGTTGGGGGTGAACTTGATGTCGGTCCCGAGGTTGCCCGTCGATCCGCCGCCGGCCGAGCTCGGGGTCACCGCCACCGAGACGGGGTTGATCGTGGCGCCCGCCGCGGGAGCCATGGCTGCCATCGCGCCCACCACAGCCGCGCACAGAGCGATCCGTCGCCTCATCGTCGCGAGAGTCTTCCCCGGCGGCCGATAGCTCAATCCGCGTCGCCGCCGCTTCCCCAGGCCCTGCGCGGTCACGCCCATCACGAGTTCTTGATGACGATGCCCTCGATGATGTTGGCCGCCCGCTCGGCAGCATCGATCGCCGCCTCCAGGCGCTCGAAGATGTCCTTCCAGCGGATCACCACCATTGGGTCGATCCCGCCGTCGAACAGCGAGGCCACCGCCTCGCGGGTGATGCGGTCACCCTCGTTCTCCAGGCGGTTGACCTCGACCGTGTAGCGGCTGATGTCATGAAAGCCGCGCAGGTGGGGGATGGCCTCCGCGATCTGGCTGGAGGCCTCCTTGAGCACGCGGGCCAGCCAGATGGCCTGGTCCATGGGGGCCTCGATCTTGTACAGGCCCAGGTAGTCGGCCACCTCCTCGGTGTAGTCGACGATGTCGTCGAGCGCCGAGGCCAGCGCGAGGATGTCCTCGCGGTCGATCGGGGTCACGAACGTGTGGTTGAGCCGGTCGATGATGTCGTGGGTGATCCGGTCGCCCTCGTGCTCGAGGTCAAGGATCTCGCCGGCGAGCTGCTTGTTGTCCGGGTAGTCGGTGAGCAGGTCGTAGAGCAGGGTGGAGGAGCGGAGCATGTTCTGCCCCGCCTCCTCGAACAGCTCGAAGTAGACGCGATCCCGTGGGGCGAAGACCTGGGCGAACCGTGCCATTCGCCCGGATGCTACTCAGATCGCTGGACCGTTCTACGTCAGACCGGCACGGAACGTCGCAAGCTGCTCATCATCTATCGAGTAGCAGTGCTCGGGCGCCGGGAACGCCCGGCTGCGCACCTCGGCGGCGTACTCGGCCACACCCGCCACCATGTGAGCGCGAACGTCGGCAAAGCGCTTGGCAAAGCGGGCCACGTGACCGTCGTAGATGCCCAGCAGATCGTGGAAGACCAGCACCTGGCCGTCGGTCGCCGGCCCGGCGCCGATCCCGATCACGGGAACCTCCACCCGCGCCATGATCTCCTGCGCGACGGCGGCGGGGATCGCCTCCAGGACGATCGAGAAGCAGCCGGCCTCCTCCAGCGCGATCGCGTCCCGGGCGACCGAGATCGCCTGCTCGGCGGTGCGCCCCTGGGCGCGATAGCCGCCCAGCGCGGTCGCAGTCTGGGGCGTCAGGCCGACATGGCCCATCACCGGGATGCCGGCGGCCACGATGGCGCGCGCGCGCTGCACGCTCGTGCCGCCGCGCTCCAGCTTGACGGCATCGCAGCCGGCCTCCTTGATGAAGCGCTGGGCGGTGGCGATCGCCTGCTCGTCCGACGCCTCGTAGGAGCCGAAGGGCAGGTCACCGACCAGGAACGGGGTCCGCAGACCCCGCCGCACCGCGGAGGCCAGCATCAGCATCTCGTCGATGGACACCGGGATCGTCGACGGGTAGCCGAGCACGGTCATCGCGCCGGAGTCGCCCACGAGGACCATGTCCACGCCGGCCTCCTGGGCCACCTGCGCCGAGGGGTAGTCGTACGCCGTGACCATCACGATCGGCTCGCCGAGGCGCTTCTTCTCCACCAGGCGCGGCAGCGTCATCGGCACCGGGCCGTCCAGGCTCTGGGGAACCGTGGTGTGGGGGGTCGCAGACATGGCTTTCGCCTCCTTAGGTGGTTGGCGCCCCGTGGGGGGTCGCCACCGTGGTGTCGGTGCTGCTCAGGGTACGTCTCATGACAGTTATCGGCACGTTGTCGATCAGGCGGACAGAGCCGACGCGGGCGGCCACGGCCACCAGGACGTCGCCCTCGATGGACGTCACCGGCTCCATCGTGTCCGCCGCCACGATCGCCAGGTACTCAGGCTCGACGCGCGCCGCGGCCAGCTCGGCGAGGCCGGCCGCCGTGGCGCGTCCGGCGTCGCGCTCTCCGGCGGCCACCGCGGCCTGAACGGCCCGGAGCGCGCGGTACAGCGCCGTCGCCTGCGTCGCGCTCGGCGTCGGCCAGCAGCACGTTGCGGCTCGACAGCGCCAGGCCGTCGTCGGCCCGGACGGTGGGGCAGACCTCGATCCGCACCGGGAAGTTGAGGTCGCGGACCAGCCGGCGCACGACCGCCGCCTGCTGGGCGTCCTTCTGGCCGAAGTAGGCGACGTCCGGTCCCACCATGTTCAGCAGCTTGCTCACGACCGTGGTCACGCCGTCGAAGTGCCCGTGGCCCCGGTGCGCGCCCTCCAGGCCGTCGGTGAGTCCGCGGACGGCCACCGAGGTGGCGAAGCCGTCCGGGTAGACCTCGGTCACCTCGGGGGCGAAGAGGTAGTCCACGCCCTCGCCCGCGGCCAGGCCGGCGTCGTGCTCCTCGTCGCGGGGGTAGACGTCCAGATCGGCGGCCTCGTTGAACTGCGCGGGGTTGACGAACAGCGAGACGACGACGAGGTCGCAGGCCTCGCGGGCGCGGCGCATCAGGGACAGGTGGCCGTCGTGGAAGGCGCCCATCGTCGGGACGAGCCCGATCGTGCGCCCGGCACGCCGGGCGTCGGCGAGGTGCCCCCGCAGCTCGGACACGGTGCGGACCGTCTTCATCGGACCAGCGCTCCGGCGGTGGCGAGGGCGCGCGTGGCGTCCACCATCGTGTCGAACAGCGCGAGCAGGTCGGGGGCGCGCTCGGCGATGGCCTGACGCTGGGCCGCGACGGTCCGCTCGTCGCCGCGGGCGACGGGCCCGGTGAGCGCGCGCTCGCCGCCCAGCCGCGACCAGTTCTCGACGGTCGCCCGCATCAGCGGCAGCAGGTCGTCGCGCTCCATCCCCACGGTCGCGGCCAGCCGCTCGGCGGCGGCCTCCAGCGTGACCAGGAAGTTGGACGCGATCGAGGCGGCGGCGTGGTAGGCGGTGCGGTCGCCGGGCGCGATCTCGATCGGGCGCATCCCGAGGCGCTGGGCCAGCGCCCGGGCCAGAGCCAGCATCGCCGGGCTGCTCCCGGCCACGGCGGCTCCGGCGCGGGCGAACGGCGGTGGGCTGCGTGTCGGCGGTGACGGTCATGAGCGGGTGCAGGGAGAATGCGTCGCGCTCGCCGAGCACCTCGAGTCCGGTTGCGCCCGAGCAGTGGCCCACCGCGAGCCCGGGCGGGACCGCGGCCGCGGCTGGGCGGATCTCGCCGTCGGGGACGCACAGGAGCACGGCGTCGGCCTCCCCGGGCGCCGCGTCGCGGCCCAGCGGACCGGTCACGTGAAGGCCGGCGGCGCGCAGCGCACCGGCCAGGGCGTTGCCCAGCCGGCCGTTGCCGACGATGGCCACCCGTTCTAGGGCGGTCAGGGCAGGCGCAGCTCGGGGGCTGAGGAAGCCGGTCCAGTTCCCGCATTGTGAGATACCGGTCGGAGATTGGGGGAAAAACGTTGATGTCACTGGGTCCGGCCCCTTGTCGGTGCCGGCCACGAGGCTCAGGATACCCCGTCTGATGGCCTCTCTAGCATGGAGATCCGTGACAAGCCCCACAGAGCGGCGCGAGCAGCTCAAGGCGGTCTACGAGCAGGCAAAGGGCTGCACACGCTGCCCGTTGCACCAGACCCGGACCACGGTCGTCTTCGGCTCCGGCCACGCGGATGCGGACCTCATGTTCGTGGGCGAGGCTCCCGGTGCCAACGAGGACAAGCAGGGCCTGCCGTTCGTCGGCCAGGCCGGCAAGCTGCTGACCAAGCTCCTCGCAGAGATCGGACTGGACCGCGGCGAGGTGTTCATCTGCAACACCGTCAAGTGCCGCCCGCCCAACAACCGGGACCCGCATCCCAACGAGATCGAGTCCTGCAACGAGTACCTGCGCCGCCAGGTCGAGCTCATCCAGCCCACGGTGATCTGCACCCTGGGCAACTTCTCCACCAAGCTCCTCCGGGGCGACAACACCGGCATCTCGCGGTTGCACGGCCAGGCCGAGGTACGCACGATCGGCGCGCGCGCCATCCGTCTGTACCCCCTCTATCACCCGGCGGCGGCGCTCTACACACCCTCCAACCTCGAGATCCTGCGGGCTGATTTCCAGCGGATTCCGGAGCTTCTGGCCCAGGGTCCGCCCGAGCAACCCGACGCCGGAGACGAGGACGTTCCGGAGCCCGCGGACGAGGCGGTCCCCGAGTCCGGGGACGAGGCGGTCCCGGAGCCCGCGGACGAGCCGGTCGGCGAGCCGGCGCACAAGGCAGTCCCGGAGCCCGCGGACGAGACGGGTGCCGAGCCGGGGGGCGAGGTGGGTGAGTCTCGCGGTGAGGACGATGAACCGGAATCAAGTGCGGGGTCGCACGTGGAGTCCGAGACGGTCCAACTCGGGCTCTTCTAGCCCCTGATCGACCCGTTTTCGCCCCGCCAGGGGCCGGGCGTCCAGGGATTCTGGACGCCCGCCGCGAAGGCCGATTAAGGCTCAAGCACGGGGGTTTCAGGGTCGATACGACGACGATGAGCCTTCGCCGTCATCCCAATCTCGTCGTCGCCGTGGTCTTCGCCGTGGCGACGCTTGCATCGCTGGGCCCGCATCTGCTGATGCTGGGGTACTCGGTGGCGGGCGCCAGGCCGCCGGCGGCGTTGTTGCTCATCTGCCCGCTGCACCGGCTCGACACCCCTCAGACGCACTCGTTCGTCCTGAAAGCGAAGCCGCTGACATGAGCGCCGCGCGGGACCGGCGGACGGACGCGACGCCGCGCGGGCTGCGCGGGGTCCTGGCTGGCGTGCGCGCGCTGCTGCCTCACGGCGGGTCCCTGCCCGAGGAGGACTGGTGCGGCCGTCACCGCGTGATCGGCGTTCTGCTCGCGTTCAACATCGTCATCGTCGCCGTGTACGCGGTCGCCGCGCACGGCGCCGCCGCCGTCCGGTACCTCCCGGAGATGGTCGCGATGCTCGCGTTCGCGTCGCTCGCCGGGTGGAGCGCCGCCTCGCGCAAGTGGCGCTCGGTGTCGGCGTCGATGGGCCTGCTCACCGGCTCGGCCGCGCTCGTGGACATCTCCGGCGGGCTCACCGAGATGCACTTCAGCTTCTTCGTCGT
Organism: uncultured Actinomycetota bacterium; assembly: GCA_963830945.1. Taxonomy (GTDB): domain Bacteria; phylum Actinomycetota; class Thermoleophilia; order Solirubrobacterales; family Solirubrobacteraceae; genus Palsa-465. Next base: position 91,294 of record CAWHOH010000012.1, read on the forward strand.
GATCGTGGTGCTCACCCTCTATGAGGACTGGGTCCCGTTCCTGGTGGCGGTCGCGTTCGTGCTCATCCACCACGGGATCATGGGGACGCTCGACCCGACCGCAGTCTTCGACACGGCCGCCGCGCGGGCGCATCCGTGGGCCTGGGCCGGCCTGCACGCCCTCTTCGTGGCCCTGGCGGGCGTCGCCGGCGTGACCGCCTGGGGTCTCAACGAGAGAGTGCGCGAGCGCATGCGCGACGTCCAGCGGCAGCTCGAGCATCTCGGCCTGACCGACGCGCTGACCGGCCTGGGCAACCGCCGCCAGCTCATGGGCGACGTGGAGCGGCTGCTGGAGGAGGGCCGCCCGGCCGCGCTGGCGATCTTCGACCTCGACGGCTTCAAGGAGTACAACGACCGCTTCGGTCACCCCGCCGGCGACGCGCTGCTCGTGCGCCTCACCTCGGCGTTGCGCGAGTCCGTCGAGGGGTCAGGTAACGCCTACCGCCTCGGCGGCGACGAGTTCTGCGTTCTCGCCGACAGCGTCTCCCGCGATGCGCTGGAGCTGCGCCTGGCGGAGTGGACCGGATGCTTCAGTGAGCGCGGCGAGGGCTTCTCGATCACCGCCTCCAGCGGCGTCGCGCTCATCCCCGAGGAGGCCGCCGACCCCTCAGACGCCCTGCGGATCTGCGACCGGCGCATGTACGCCCGCAAGCACAGCCGGCGTGTCACTCCCGCCGCCCAGACGCGCGACGTCCTCCTGGCCACGCTGGCCGCCGCACAGGATGAGTGCGACGAGCACGCCGCCGCCGTTTCCGGGACGGCCGAGCGCGTCGGCGAGGAGCTGGGGATCACCGGCGTCTGGCTGCAGGAGCTCGGCCACGCCGCCGACCTGCACGACATCGGCAAGGTGGCGCTGCCGGCCTCGATCCTCACCAAGCCCGCCCCCCTCACCGCCCCGGAATGGGAGCTCGTCGAGCGCCACCCGGTCATCGGCGAGCGGATCCTGGCGTCGGCTCCGGCGCTGGCCGGCGCCGCTCGGATCGTCCGCTGCACCCATGAGCGCTTCGACGGAACCGGCTATCCCGATCGTCTCGCGGGCGAGCAGATCCCGCTCGAGGCGCGGATCATCTCCGTCTGCGACGCCTACCACGCGATGACGGGCGAGCGCCCGTACCGCGCGACGCTCGGTCACGTCGACGCCCTGGACGAGCTGCGCCGCTGCGCGGGCGGTCAGTTTGACCCCGCGGTGGTCGAGGCGTTCGTCCGGGCGTTCGCGGTCGCGCCGCCGACCGCGCGGTTGCTCGAAGCGTCCGCGGCGCTCTGATCAGACCGGCTCGGGAATGCGCTCCTCGGCCACCGGCTCCGGCGGCCCGGGGGGCGACAGCTGCGCGCGCTCGGGTCTCAGGGCGCAGGCGAAGGCCACGATCGCACCGACCGCCTGGATCGCCAGCACCACCGCGGCAAAGCTCTTGGGCCGGTGGGAGGCATTGAGCAGCAGGATCGGCTCGGCCACCGCCACCGCGGCGAGGAGCAGCAGGAACCACGTGCGCCGCAGCGCCAGCATGTACTGGATCGCCAGGTAGGTGCAGGCCAGCACGGTGAAGGCGAGGCCGAGGACCAGCAGGGAGTTCGAGGCCGTCGCCTTGGAGGCCTTGAACGCCGCGGTGATGAGCGGATGGGCGGCCACGGCGAAGATGAGGAGCACCGGGACCGAGCACACCGCGATGATCGCCAGGGCGCGGGCCAGGATCGGCCGTGGGTCCTCGCCGGCGGCGCGGCGGCGCGAGACCTCGGGTACGAGGTAGAAGCCGGCGCCCATCGCCACCCAGATGAGCACCTTCGCGGCCACCGCCACCGCGCTGTAGGAGCTGGCGGTGTGCGTGTTGAACTGGTGCTTGGCGGCGATGATGTCGATGTTCTGCAGGACGGCGATGATGATGAGGCCGGCAATCGGCGCCCACGCGCGTTTGACGTGGTCCCACAGGCTGAGCGTCGCCGGGGGGACCGTCGAGACCGCGGCCAGAGGTTCGCCTTCCAGCTCGCGGACGTGGCGGCGCAGCCGGTGCGCGCAATAGAGGCCCATCGCGATGAAGGAGAGCGGCGTGCCGAGGTAGGCCCCGGTGACGCCCATGCCGGCCGCGGCCAGGATCGCGCCTGTGATGAGCCGCGCGCTCTGCTCGCCGACGAGGCTGAGGCCCACGCCCTTGTAGTCCCCGACGCCCTGAAGCACTCCGCGCAGGACCGACAGCTCCAGCCACAACCCGGCGGCGGGCAGCCCGAGTGCGGCGGCCCAGGGGTCGTGCTTGACGCCGACCGCGTGTGCGATCGGGTCGCGCAGCAGGACCGAGACGACCGTGAGCGCCAGCGTGAACAGCAGCAGCCCGCGGGTCCAGCGCCGGGTGGTGGCCACGAGGCCGGCGCCGACGCCGAGGTGGCCGAGCACGGCCTCGCGGGCCGTTGCCACCTGCATCGCCTGGCCCACCACCGAGAGGATCAGGAAGTAGCTGACCAGCGCGGCCAGCGAGCCGTAGCCGCCGCCCTGGTCGTCCTTGAGCAGCCGGGTGAACACCACCGTCGAGCCCAGGGCGATGATGTTGTTGCCGATCATGGCCGCGGCGAGGCCCACCGCCTTGGCCGTCTCCGAGCCGCGCAGTTCGTCCAACGACGTTGGAAGCTCGGCACGATCCCCGACGACACGCTGCACGAGCAGGGCGATGCGCCCCCGGGAACTGGACGGACCGTCGGCCATGATGCCCTGACGGTAGCGGAAGCCGAGGTCCTACAGTCTCGGCCTGTGCAAGGCCGGTTTCAGTCACATGACGCGGCCGAGACCGAAGCGATCGGAGGCCGGCTGGCGGCCGAGCTGGCCGCGGGCGACGTCGTGCTGGTCGAGGGTGAGCTGGGTGCCGGGAAGACCACCTTCGTGCGCGGTGCCGCGCGGGCGCTGGGCGTGACGGTCCCCGTGACCAGCCCCACGTTCACCATCGGCCACCTCTATCGCGCCGGCGGACGCGCCCCGGTGGCCCATGTCGACCTGTACCGGCTCGCCTCCCTGGCGGGCGAGGATCCCGATCTCCTCGCCGATTACGTGGGCCCGCACACCATCGCCTTCGTCGAATGGCCGGCCGCCGGCGCGCAGCAGCTCGCCCAGCTCGGACGCGTGGCCGCGAGGGTGCGCCTCGAGCACGCCGGCGGCGATGAGCGTCAGGTTGTGATTCGGTGAGGGTTCTGGGGTTTGACACGGCGACGCGCGCCACCACGGTGGCGCTGCTGGACACCGACGGCGACGAGGCCGTCGAGCGGCGCGACGATCCGCCGGCCGGCGCGCGGCCCCGTCACACCACCAGGCTGATGGCGCTCGTGGTGGAGGTGCTGGGCGTCGCGGGCGCCCAGTGGGCCGACGTCGACCGGATCGCCGTCGGGGTGGGGCCGGGCACGTTCACGGGGCTGCGCATCGGCGTCGCGACGGCGCATGCGCTCGCGCGGGCGCGCGACATCGAGATGGTCGGCGTCTCGACGCTGCAGTCTCTGGCGCGCGGGGCGAGCGAGCGCGGGGCGGGTGGGCCGGGCGCCGGTTTCAGCTCCGGTTCCCACGATGCCGTGATGGCGGTCATCGACGCCCGCCGCGGGGAGGTCTTCGCCGCCGGCTGGGCGTCCGCGGACACGGCGCGGGCCGACGCCGCGCCCTTGTTCAGGCCCCGTGCGCTGGCCCCCGAGGCCCTCGCCGAGGCCATGCGCGAGGACGGCCGCGCGTGGCTGGTCGTGGGTGACGGGGCGGTAGAATTCAGGGCGGCTCTCGAGCATGCGGGAGCGCGGATTCCTGAACCGGACTCAGAGCTCAACCGGGTCAGCGCCGTCGAGCATTGCCGGCTGGCCTGTGCTCTGCGACCTGAGCCTCCGGAGGGCATCCAGCCGGAGTATCTGCGTCTGCCGGACGCCGAGATCAGCCTCCGCACCGCCCGGCAGCAATGACTACAGACAGCGTCACGATCCGGCCTCTGGGCTACTCCGACCTCCCGCAGGTCATCGCCATAGAACGCCGTGCCTTCGCTACGCCGTGGTCGCTGGCGATGTTCGTGCTCGAGCTGTCCAAGCCCTCGGGGCTGTGCCTGGCCGCGGTGGATGATCGGGACACGCTGCTGGGCTACCTCATCTGCGCCCGCTACGACACCGTGTGGCATCTCATGAACATCGCCGTCGAGCCGGCGCTGCGACGGCGCGGCATCGCCCGGACCCTGCTAAAGCAGATGATCGAGCGGGCCGGCACCGACCGTGAGTACACGCTGGAGGTGCGGACCTCCAACACCCCGGCGATCGCCCTCTACGAGCGGTTCGGGTTCCGCTCGGCGGGCACGCGCCCCCGCTACTACCGCGACAACGGCGAGGATGCGGTGATCATGTGGCGCACCCTGCAGACGACCTCCCCGTCGGGCGCGGCGGGGTGATCCTCGCCCTCGAGACCTCCTGCGACGACACCTGCGCGGCGGTCGTCAGCGGCGCTGGCCAGATCCTCTCCAACGTCATCTCCTCGCAGGGGATCCACGATCGCTACGGAGGCGTCGTCCCCGAGATCGCCAGCCGGCACCATCTGGAGCTCGTCGGGGCGGCGGTGCAGGACGCCCTCCAGCAGGCCGGTGCCGAGCTGACCGACATCGGGCTCGTGGCGGTGACGCGCGGGCCGGGGCTCGTCGCCGCGCTGCTCGTGGGGCTGGCGACGGCCAAGGCGACGGCCGCCGCCCACGAGCTGCCGCTGGCTCCGGTCGACCACCTCCATGGCCACATCGCCGCCGGCTTCCTGGCGCCGTCCCCGCTTGAGCCTCCGTTCCTGAGCCTCATCGCCTCCGGCGGTCACACCTTCCTGGCCCGGGTGACCGATCACGGTCCCGGCTACGAGGTGCTGGGCCAGACGCTCGACGATGCCGCCGGCGAGGCCTTTGACAAGGGCGCGCGGCTCCTGGGCCTCGGCTATCCCGGTGGCGCGGCCCTGGAGCGGCTGGCGCGCGAGGGCGACCCCGCGGCCTTTGACTTCCCCACCGGCGCGCGGATGCCGGGCCTGGACTTCTCCTTCGCCGGGCTCAAGACCGCCCTGCTGTATCGGGTGCGCGAGCTGGGAGAGGCCGAGTCCGAGCGCCTGCGCGCCGACCTGGCCGCCTCCTACCAGCGAGCCATCGTCGAGGCATTGGCGCTGCGCGTGGAGCGCGCGCTGGCGCAGACCGGGGCCGAGCAGCTGGCGGTCGGGGGCGGGGTGGCCGCCAACGGGCCGCTGCGCGAGCGGCTGTCGGGGCTCGGGGTCCCGATCGACATCCCGCCACGCGAGCTCTGCACCGACAACGCCGCGATGATCGCGAGCGCCGCGCGCTACGTGCCGGCCCAGCCGTTCCCGGAGTACCTCGACGTCGACGTGTACGCCACCGGCGAGCGGGCGCTCGTCTCAGCCGGATGACTCACGCCGCTGACATACGGTCGCGTCTGGATGACGAGCGGAGGCGATCCGCGTGAGCGAGGTGGTGCTCTATGGGCGCGACGGGTGCTGCCTGTGCGACGAGGCCCGCGAGGTCCTGGAGCGGGTGCGCGCCCGGCAGCCGTTCGCGCTCGTCGAGCGCGACATCGACGCCGACGAGGCCCTGCTGCGCGCCTACCTGGAGCGCATCCCGGTCATCGCCATCGACGGGGTGGAGGTGTTCGAGCTGTTCGTCGACGAGGCCGAGCTCGAGCGCCGCCTACGCGGGCCGCAGCCCGCAGATCCGCCCCGCTTCGGCGCGTAGCGCGGGTCCCGCGCGCGCAACGTCTCTCGGAGACCGACTAGAGTGGAAAACAGGATGAGCTACACGGTCGGCCGCGGTACCGAACCGGCGGGCCCGGGCCTCGACAAACCGAGCGAGAAGCTGTCTCTCGGCGTTGCGGCGCGACTGTCGCGGTACCTACAGGTCCTCACCCAAGCGCGAAAGATCGGCAAGGAGACGATCTCCTCTCAGGAGCTCGCCGACTACACGCACGTCAACTCGACCCAGATCCGTCGCGATCTGTCGGGCTTCGGGAAGTTCGGCAAGCGGGGCGTGGGCTACAACGTCGAGTCGCTGGTCAGCCAGATCCGCAAGATCCTGCGGACCGCGGGGCAGCACAACATCGCGCTGTTCGGAGCCGGCCATCTCGGCACCGCCATCGCCACCTCGGACATCTTCGCCGACCATGGCTTCCGCGTCGTGGCGATGTTCGACATCGACCACGCGCGCGTGGGCGCCCGGATCGGGCCCATGACCGTTCGCCACAACAGCGAGCTGCGGACCGTGGTGGACGAGCAGGACATCGTCGTCGCGGTCCTGGCGGTCCCGTCCGCGGCGGCGCAGAGCATCGCCGACGAGCTCGTCGATGCCGGGGTGAAGATCATCTTCAACTACTCCGAGGCGCTGCTCCAGGTCCCGCCCGAGGTGACCGTGCACACGTCGAGCCCAGCAGTCGATCTGCTCTACGCGCTGTACTTCTATCTGACCTAGCTCGTTCCGACTCTGGTTGCCGTGGAGCTTGACATCGACACTGCGCGTGCCGCGTTTGAGGCATCCACCGACTTCACCGTCGGCCTGGAGGAGGAGTTCGCGGTGCTCGATCCCGGCGGCCTCGAGCTCACGCCCGGCTTCGAGCGGCTGCGCGACGCGGGCGTAGAGGACCCGCTGCTGGGCGACGCCATCGCCGGAGAGCTGATCTCATCGGAGATCGAGATCCGCTCCGGCCGCGGGGAGGACCTGGCCGCGGCGCGGTCCGCCCAGCGTGAGCTGCGCCGCCGCCTGTTCGCGCTGGCCGGCGCTCAGGAGCTGGAGCTCGGCGCCACCGGGACCCATCCGTTCTCCGACTACCGCCGGCAGCACATCATCGACACCGATCACTACCACCGCGTCGAGGACGGGCTCAAGTACGTGGCGTGGCGCAACAACACGTTCTCGGTGCACGTCCATGTCGGGATCCGCGGCGCCGACCGGGCGGTGCGCGTCTGCGACCGCCTTCGTCCGGTCCTGCCCGTGCTGCTCGCGATCTCGGCCAACTCCCCCTTCCTCGACGGCCGGGACTCCGGGCTGCACAGCAGCCGGACCCAGACGTTCACCAAGAGCTTCCCGCGTTGCGGCGTTCCCGACGCGTTCGGTGACTGGGCGGCCTTTGCCGACTACATCGGCTTCCTCATCCAGACCCGCTCGATCGTCGAGTACACGCAGGTGTGGTGGTCGATCCGCCCGCACTTCTCCTTCGGGACGGTCGAGGTCCGCATCTGCGACGCGCAGGCGACCGCCGGCGAGTCCGACGGCCTGGCCGGGCTGATCGTGGCCTGCGTGGCCCAGGCGGCGCGCGACATCGACGAGGCCGTCCCGTTCACCGACCTGCCCAACCGGCTGATCGAGGAGAACGTGTGGCGCGCGCTGCGCTTTGGCCTCGATGGGGACCTCCTGGACCTCGAGCGGCGTGAGCCCTACGCCGCCGCCGGCGCCGTGGACCGGCTGCTGGACTGGACGGCTCCGGTGCGGGCCGAGCTGGGCCTCGAGGTGACCCTGCCCTCGGCCAACGGCGCGCAGCGTCAGCGGCGGATGCTGGAATCCGGGATGACACTGGCCGAGGTCTACGCCGCTGTGCAGGCTGAGACCCGGGAGACATACTCCGGCGTGTTGGAGCCCCATTGCCGGTGAGCAGCCACACGCGAGGGGAGCAGAGCACATGAGCACCAGCGACCAGCCAACCGAAGAAGAGCTGAGGGCCGCCTACGAGGCCGAGATCAAGAAGATCCGGGTCGAGCAGATCCTCCTGGATCAGATCGTCTCTCTGATCAACCTCGGCATGCGGCGCACGGGGTTGTCCCCGGGCACCGAGGACGAGCGCGACCTGGGCCAGGTCCAGCTGTCCGTCGAGGCCGTGCGCGCGCTGCTGCCGCTGATCGAGCAGACCGCGCCCCAGCAGGCCGCGCCCATCCGTGACGCGCTGTCCCAGCTGCAGATGGCGTTCGTGCGGCTGGGCGGAGCGGGCCAGCCCGGCGCCACCCCCGCGGGGGGCGATCCCGGGGCCGGAGGCTCTGGCGGCCCGGGTGCCGGAGGGCCTGGCGGTCCTGGTTCCGGGGGGCCTGGCGGTCCTGGTTCGGGAGGGCCTGGCGGTCCTGGTTCGGGAGGGCCTGGCGGTCCTGGTTCGGGAGGGCCCGGTGGTCCCGGCGAGGGCCCCGCGGGCCCCGGCCCCGGCGGCCCGCCCGGGGGGCAGGCGCCCCCGCCCGCGCCTGAGGGCGACGCTCCGAAACCTGGTGAACCGGGTCCGGCCCAGCGCAGCGGGCGGCTCTGGGTGCCGGGCCAGTAGCCCTTGCCGACAGCCCCGCGCGGCGGCGTATGGCCCGCGCCTGACCCGTTTCAGCCGACGTTCCGCCCGCGTGCACGCTAGACTCGCGCCGGGCTTATGCCGGGGTCTCCGCAGCATCTGAGCGCGGAAGGCCCTTTTTGACGTTGTGCTCGCGATCTCATTCGCGCTTCCCGAATTAAGAGCTTCCCCGGAGGACCTTCTTGTCTAGCTTTCTGACGCACCATGGCGTCGTGATCGCGCTTGTGTGTGCGGCGTGCGCCATCGGTTACGGCTTTGTCACCTCGCGGTCGCTGCTGGCGCTTTCACCCGGCAACGAGCGGATGCGCGCGATCTCGGCGGCGGTCCAGGAGGGCGCCTCGGCGTACCTGACTCGCCAGTACACGATCATCGCCGCGGTCGGCGTGGTCGTCTTCATCCTCCTGATCCCGCTCCAGAACATCCGGGTGGCGATCGGCTTCCTCATCGGCGCCACGCTCTCGGCCAGTGCCGGTTTCGTGGGAATGAACGTCTCGGTGCGCGCCAACGCCCGTGTCGCCGAGGCGGCGCGCGGTGGGGTCCCTCCGGCGCTGAAGGTCGCCTTCCGCGGCGGCGCGGTCACCGGCATGCTCGTCGTCGGGCTCGCCCTCATCGGCGTGGCCGGCTACTACGGGGTTCTCACCTGGATCGTCGGCGAGACCACCCGCCAGGCGGTCGACGCGCTCATCGGACTGAGCTTCGGCGGCTCGCTGATCTCGGTCTTCGCCCGTCTGGGCGGCGGCATCTTCACCAAGGGCGCTGACGTCGGCGCCGACATCGTGGGCAAGATCGAGGCCGGGATCCCGGAGGACGACCCGCGCAACCCGGCCGTGATCGCCGACAACGTGGGCGACAACGTCGGTGACTGCGCCGGCATGGCGGCCGACCTGTTCGAGACCTACGCCGTGACGGCCGTCGCCGTCATGCTCCTCGGCGTCCTGACGTTCAGCCAGGCCACCTCGGTCGCGGTGTACCCGCTGGTCCTCGGCGGGATCTCGATCATCGCCTCGATCATCGGCACGTTCGCTGTGAAGTCGCGCTCGGGCAATGTCGAGCGCGCGCTCTACCAGGGCCTGATCCTGTCCGGTGGCCTCGCCGCGCTGGCCTTCATCCCGGTGACCTACTGGCTCATGCACGGCCTGACCACCGAGATCGGCAACGCCCCCAAGTGGTGGCACTACTACCTGTGCGCGCTCATCGGCCTCGTCATCACCGCGGCCCTGTTCGTCATCACCGACTACTACACGTCGACCCGCTTCTCGCCGGTGAAGAGCACGGCTCGCGCGTCGCAGACCGGTCACGCGACCAACATCATCCAGGGCCTGGCCCAGGGCTATCAGGCCACCGCGCTGCCGGCGATTGTCATCGCGCTCGGGATCTTCGGCGCCTGGAAGCTCGGCCACGGCATCTACGGCATCGGCGTCGCCGTGATGGCCCAGCTCTCGCTCACCGGCCTGATCGTGGCCCTCGACGCCTTCGGGCCGATCACCGACAACGCCGGCGGTATCGCCGAGATGGCCGAGCTGCCCGAGGAGGTCCGCAACGTCACCGACCCGCTGGACGCGGTCGGCAACACCACCAAGGCCGTGACCAAGGGGTATGCGATCGGCTCTGCCGCCCTGGCCGCCCTGGTCCTGTTCGACGCGTTCAAGCAGGAGCTCGGCAGCGGCACCAATTCGACCTTCGACCTCTCCAACCCGCCGGTGCTCATCGGCCTGCTGGTCGGCGGGATGATGGTCTACCTGTTCGCGGCCCTTTCGATGGAGGCCGTCGGCCGCGCCGGCGGCGCCGTGGTGGAGGAGGTGCGCCGGCAGTTCCGGGAGAAGCCCGGGATCATGGACGGGACCGAGCAGCCCGAGTACGGCCAGTGCGTGAGCATCGTCACCGCCGCCGCGCAGCGGGAGATGATCCTGCCCGCGTTGATCCCGATCGTGATCCCGGTGATCGTCGGCATCATCTCGGTCCAGGCCCTCGGCGGGTTGCTGATCGGGGTGATCGTCGTCGGGTTGTTCATGGCCGTCTCGATGACCGCCGGAGGCGGGGCGTGGGACAACGCCAAGAAGCTCATCGAGGACGGTGCCTTCGGCGGCAAGGGTTCGGAGGCCCACGCCGCGGCGGTGACCGGCGACACGGTCGGCGATCCCTATAAGGACACCGCCGGACCGGCCATCAACCCGATGATCAAGGTCGCCAACATCGTGGCGCTCCTGATCATCCCGCTGATCACCTGACCCCTGCTCTCATGAAGCGTCGCGGCGCGTCCAGCGGGCGCGCCGCGTAGCCTGCGGCACGGATGTCCGTGTCTGTCGACATCGGGCTGGTCCTGGCCCTCCTCACCGCGTTCGGGTCGGTGGCGGGGTTCCTCTACAAGTTCCGCGGCGCTCGCGAGGCGCCGTCGGTCGAGCTGCTCCACCCCTGGCGCAGCACCGTCGAGCTGTTTCGCTCGCCGCTGTACTCGCTGGGGATCGGCATCGCCCTGGGCTCGTGGGGCTTCCACGTCGGGGCGCTGGCGCTGGCCCCGATCTCTCTGGTGCAGTCGGTCATCGCCGGCGGCCTGGTCCTGCTCACGGTGGTCGCCGACAAGCTGTTCGGTATCGAGGTCACCCGCCGTGAGTGGGTGGGCGTGGGGCTGACCGCGGCCGGCCTGGCTTTCCTGGCCGCCACCCTCGACGGGGACGCGGGCAGCGCGCACTCGCGCTATGACCCGGGGACCCTGGCCGTGTTCCTGTGCGCCACCGGAGCCGTCGGCCTGCTGCTGGCGCTGCGGCCGCGACGACCGGGAATGCTCGCGGTCTCCGCCGGGCTGTTGTGGGCCACGTCGGACACCTCCATCAAGGCGCTGAGCTCGCATCTGAACGCTCTGGGCGCGGGCGTCCTGCTCCATCCACTGGCGCTGGTCATCCTCGTGGCCTCGCTGGTCGGGCTGCTCATCTCGGCGCGCAGCCTCCAACTGGGCGACGCCGTGCCCATGATTGCCCTCACCAGCGCCGCCGCCAACCTGACGACCATCGCGGCCGGCCCGATCGTGTTCGGCGAGCCGATGCCGTCCTCCCGGCTGGGGGTGGTGGTGCGGCTGGTGGCCTTCGCCCTGGTGATCGTCGCCGCCGCGCTCACACCCCCGCCGCGGGCGGACGGTGTTAACGCCGCGTGAACGGCGCCGCTTGGGCCAGGCCCATCCACGGGTATTGGTCTCGATGTGACGCCATTTATCGCCGAGAGGACCTAGAGTCCCGCCCATGTTCATTCTGATCGTCGGTGCCGGCCGCGTTGGGTCGGCGGTCGCCAAGCGCGCGTTGGACGCCGGACACAATGTGTCTGTGCTTGACAGCGACCCCCTGTCGCATGAGCGGCTGGACAAGGACCAGTCGATCAGTTGGGAGGACGCCGGCGGCCGCTTCACCGTCGGCGCCGCGTTGGAGGTCGACGGCCTCGTCGAGGCCGGAATCGAACAGGCCGACGTCTTCATGGCGGCCACCCGCGGCGACAACACCAACCTGGTGATCGCTCAGCTCGCTCAGCGGCGCTTCAACGTGCCCCGCGTGGTCGTGCGCGTGGCAGATCCGGCCCGCGCGGCCTGGTACGGGGAGCAGGGACTGCTCACGATCTGTCCCACCCAGCACGCCATCGACCAGGCCGAGAGCGTCGTTCTCGAGGCCTGAAGGGAGGGACCGGCCATATGTATGTGATCATCGCGGGAGCGGGCAAGGTGGGGTGGAACCTCGCCCGGGAGCTGATCGCCAAGGACAGGGAAGTCACCCTCATCGAGTCTGACCACCGCCGCTTTCGGGTGGTGGAGGAGGAGCTCGAGCACGCCGTCCAGTACGGCGACGCCACTGAGCTGTGGGTGCTCGAGCGTGCCGGCATCCAGCGCGCCGACCTCGTCATCGCGGTCACCGGCGACGACGAGGACAACATCCTCATCTGCCAGGTGGGCAAGGAGAAGTACGGCGTCGAGCGGATCGTGGCGCGGGTCAACAACCCGCGCAACATGGTGCATTTCAAGACCCTCGGCATCCAGCCGGCCGTCTCGGCGACGGACCTGATCCTGCGCCTGATCGAGCACGAGGTCCCGGAGTACGGTCTCGTCCAGCTCCTGGCGCTGGAGGAGGAGCACCTGGAGATCATCGAGCTCGAGGTGGGGGAGGGCTCATCGGCCGCGGGCCACCGGGTCCAGGAAGTGCCCCTGCCGGAGGGGTCGCTGATCATCTCGGTCCTGCGCAACGGGACCGGCTTCGTGCCCAAGGCCGACTCGGTCATCCAGGCCGGCGACCAGGTGCTGCTCATTCTCGACCCCGGTCTGGAAGGCGAGATCACGCCCCGCTTCGCGCCCGAGGGCTCAGAGCTCTCGGCCCGCAACTAGCCGACGTCGCCTTCGATGGCCGACCGCAACGTCGACTTCCTGCTGATCGGCGGTGGCCTGGCCGCGGGCAACTGCGCTCGGTGGCTGCGCCGCTCCGGGGCCGACGGCTCCATCCTGCTCGTGGGGCGTGAGCCCGACCTGCCCTATGACCGCCCGCCGCTGTCCAAGAGCTACCTCCAGGGCAAGGACTCACGCGAGGACGCGCTGTTTCAGACCGCCGACTGGTACTCCGAGCAGCAGATCGAGGTGCTCACGCGCACCTCGGCCATGAAGCTGGACCTCCAGGAGCGCACGGTCAAGCTCTCCAATAAGGAAGAGGTCGGCTTCGCCCAGGCGCTGGTGGCGACAGGGGCCAACGTCCGCCGCCTCAACGTCGACGGGTCAGAGCTGGACGGCATCCACTACCTGCGCACCTTCGGCAACAGCGACGCGATCCGTCAGGACGCCGCCGGCAAGCGCGTGGTCCTGATCGGCGGCTCCTACATCGCCTCAGAGGTCGCGGCGACGCTCACCGAGCTGGGGAGCGAGTGCACGATGGTCATGCTCGAGGAGCGCGCCCTGATCCGCTCCTTCGGCCGGGAGGCGGCCACCTACTTCCACGATCTGCTGGCCGGCCACGGGATCACCCTGCACGGCGAGGACGAGCTCGACCGCTTCGAGGGCGCCGACGGGCGCGTCACCCGGGTCGTGACCAAGAACGGCCGCGAGATTCCCGCCGATGCGGTGATCATCGGCGCCGGCGTCAACCCCGACGTGATGCTCGCTCGCAGCGCCGGCCTCGAGCTGGGCGAGAGCGGCGGCGTGCGCGTGAACTCGCGCCTTCAGTCCGGCACCCCGGGCATCTACGCCGCGGGGGACATGGCCGAGTACGAGAGCGTCGTCCACGGCGGCCGGCGCATCCGCGTCGAGCATTGGGACGTCGCCTTCAACCACGGCAAGACCGTGGCCCTCAACATGCTCGGCAAGGACGTCGCCCACGACGTCGTCCCCTACTTCTTCTCAGACCTCTCGGACTGGGCGGCCATCGAGTACGTCGGCCCCGCCTACGACTGGGACCGCGAGGTCATCCGCGGCTCCGTCGACGACGGCGCCTTCTCGGTCTTCTACCTCCGCGACGGCCGGGTCGAGGGAGCGCTGTCCGTCGGCCGCTCCGAGGACCTCCAGCACGCCCGCCGCTTCATCGCCGAGCACACCGAGATCGGCAATCGCTCTGACGCGCTGGGCGCCCTCTCGACCGACCTCGAGACGCTCTAGCGCTCCGCGCGCCGTGCGGCGCTGATCAGCGCGCGCGGTCGCCCCGCGGGGGGCGTCATCGAACTGCGGGGCAAGGACTCGAACCTTGATAACCAGCTCCAGAGGCTGGCGTCTTGCCATTAGACGACCCCGCACTCGGGCTAGAGCATAGCCAAATGCAGCTGATTCCATCCGCTGCGTGTGGGAACATACGTTCGTGTCTGGCCGACGGGAACACTACGACTGGGAAGCAATCCGCCAGTTTTATGCGGAGGGCAACGCCGTCTCTGCGACGGCTACGCCGCGGCCAGCGCGGCCTGACGGATCTCTGAGGGGGTGGCCCCGAACTCGCGCTTGAACACCCGCGAGAAGTGCGCGGCGTCGCAGAAGCCCCAGCGGAAGGCGATCTCGGTGACCGACCCGCCGTTGGGCTGCTGGAGGTCCTCCAGGCAGCGGGACAGGCGCTCGCGGCGCACCAGGCCGGCGACCGAGGCGTCGACGTCCTCGAACAGCGCGTGCAGCGTGCGCACGGACATCGCGTAGGCCCGGGCGATCGAGGCCGGCCCGAGCTGGGGGTCCTGGAGATGCGTGCGCACGTAGCGGGCGATCTCGGTCCGCATGGCGGCTCGGGTGGCGGCCCGGTCGCTGGGCAGCGCGGGCTCGACGGCGGCCCGCAGCAGCTCCAATGCGGCGTTGGCCGCGGCCGCGCCGGCCGCCGCGTCCAGCGCGGGCATCTCCACCGCCAGCGCGTTCATGAAGCGCACGAGCAGGCGCGCCGAGGCGCTGCCCGCCAGCGACGGCAGCGCGTCGAGCGCCCCCAGGCGGGGGCAGACGGCCAGGACCCGGTCGCGCGGGAAGAGCAGGGTGCGCTTGTAGAAGGCCTCGGCGATCTCGATCTCGGTCGGCTGCAGGCCGTCCCAGAGCACCATGTCGCCGGGCTTGAGCGCGAGCTGGCGGTCGCCCTCGCGCACCAGCTCCACGCCCTTGAAGACGAACTGGAAGCCGAGGACGTTCTCATGGCCCGCATCGGCGTCGGAGCCGATCACGGCCACGTCGCGCTGGCCCAGGAACGGGGAGGCGGCGCAGTCCAGGAGCATCAGGTCGCCGATGGTGCGGCGGGTCACGGCGGCCTGGAAGCGAGAGGGCGTGCGCCACGTCGGCTTGATCTCGAAGGCGAGATGGGTGGCGGCGAGGATGTCTGACCACGAGCGCAGCCGCGCGGCGGGATCGGTCCCGCGCGGACTCCACCGTTCCAGCGGCGGCTCGTGCGCCGGCGCCTGCACTAACGCCATCTCGTCACGTCCTGTCTCTCTCCCTGGCGATGACCGTCAGCCTCTCTCGTGCGCTCAGTTTAAGGGAGCTTGCGCGGTTCGCTTGCCGGCAATCGCGACGAAGGCGTCCAGGGCCCCGGGATCGGCCAGGGCGTCGCGGCTGGCGACCCTCTCCGCGGCCTCGCCGCGCAGGATGCGCTTGACCGGCGCCTCGAGCTTCTTACCCGTCAGCGTCCGCGGGATCCCGCTCACCACGATGATGTCGTCGGGCACGTGGCGCGGTGAGAGCTCGCTTCGCAGCGCCGCGCGTACGCGTGCCAGGACCGAGTCGTCCACCGTCGCTCCCGCGGCGGGGACGACGAACAGCAGCAGCTCGCCCATCCCGCCCTCGTCGTCCTCCAGGTGGACCACCAGCGCGTCCGCGAGCTCGGGGAACTCCTCCACCACCGAGTAGAACTCGCCCGTGCCCAGACGCACCCCGCCGCGGTTGAGCGTCGCGTCCGAGCGCCCGGTGAGCACACAGCTGCCCCGCGGGGTGAACTTGATCCAGTCCCCCTGGCGCCACACGCCCGGGTAGCGGTCGAAATAGGAGGAGCGGTAGCGTTCGCCGTCCTCGTCGCCCCACAGGGCCACCGGCATCGACGGCATCGGCGACGTGATCACCAGCTCGCCAAGCTCGCCCACCACCTGGTTGCCGTCCTCGTCGAACGCCTTGGCGTCGACGGCCAGCGAGGCACACGAGATCTCGCCCTCATAGACCGGTGCGCCCGGACACCCCGACACGATCCCGGTGCACACGTCGGTCCCGCCCGAGCCGTTGACCAGGCACACATCGGGGCCGAGCTGCTCATAGACCCACCGGTAGCCCTCGGCCGGCAACGGCGAGCCGGCCGTGCACAGCACCTCGATGCAGCTCAGGTCAAAGTCGTCTCTCAGATTGATGCCCGCCTTGCGGCAGGCCATCAGGTAGGGCGGGGAGACCCCCATGACCGTCGGCCGGTAGCGCTCGGCCAGCCGCCACTGCTCCGCGAGGTCCGGCCACGCCGGGTCGCCGTCGAGCATCACGATCGATGTCCGCAGCAGCAGCGCGCTCACCAGGGCGTTCCACATCATCCACGCGGTCGTGGAGAACCACAGCAGCCGCTTGCCGGGCCCCAGGTCCCAGCCGAACCCCTGGTTCTTGTGATGCTCCACCAGCTGGCCGCCGTGACCGTGCACGATCGCCTTGGGCAGCCCCGTCGTTCCCGAGGAGAAGAGCACGTAGAGCGGGTGATCGAAGGGCACCGGCTCAAACTGCAGTGGCGCCGTCTCGCCGAGCAGGTCAGACCACGCCACCGCGTCGGGGACCACGGCCTCTCCGTAGGGCACCGCCACCACGTGCTCGAGGCTCGGCAGCCGCCCACGGATCGCCTCGACCTCGGCCAGGCGGCTGACGTAGCGGTCGCGAAAGCCGTAGCCGCCGACCGTCAGCAACACCTTGGGCTCGATCTGGGCGAAGCGGTCGATGACGCTGCGCGCCCCGAACTCGGGGGCGCATGCGGCCCAGATGGCTCCCAGCGAAGTGGTGGCGATGAAGGCGACGAGCGTCTCGGGGATGTTCGGCATGTAGGCGACGACGCGGTCACCGGGGCCGACGCCCAGCCGTTGCAGCCCGGCCCGGGCGCGCGCCACCTGCTCGCGCAGCTCGCCGAAGGTGACCTCGAACTCCGGGCGGGTCTGGGAGTGGGCGACCACCGCCACGGTGTCGGTGTCCTCGTCGCGGCCGACCAGATGCTCGGCGTAGTTGAGCCGCACGCCCGGGAACCACACCGCTCCCGGCATCTCGCGTGACGCCAGCACCCGCTCGTACGGGGCGTGGGCGCGCAGCTCGAAGAACTCCCAGATCGAGCCCCAGAAGCCCTCGAGATCCTGGACCGACCATCGCCACAGGTCGTCGTAGCCCGCGAACTGCTGATGGCAGCGATGCTCCGCGAACTCCATGAAGCGGCCGATCTGCGTGCTCTGGCGCAGATCGCCGGGCGGCTCCCACAGGATCTCCCCGATCATGTCTCCTCCGTACCGTCGGACGACTCTGGGTGGGTGGGTCTGATTCTCGCATCCGCACTGCCGCGCGCAGCGGTGGCGGCCCAGCGTGGGGCCGGGAGGGCGCTCTCCTGCAGGTCGATGGCCGCGGACACCAGTCTCGCCTCATGCCCGCGCGGCGCCACCAGCGAGATTCCCGCCTCCCAGGTGACCGGCAGGGCCGCCACCGGCATGCCGGTGAGGTCCCAGAGGGCGGTGAGCGCGATCATCGGGTCCCCGGGACCGCCGGCGTGGCCGCGGTCATAGCCCGGGCCCCGGCCGTAGGGGACGATCGGGAGCGTCGGCTCGAGCAGCAGGTCGATCCCGCCCGCGGCAAACCAGCGCTCCCAGACGGCGGCTCCGGCGGCCCGGCGCGTCTGGGCCGCAAGGTAGGCGCCGGCGTCGGTGAAGTGCTCGGCGGCCTCGACGAACTCCGCGATGGCCGGGCGGTAGAGCTCGGCGCGGTCGGCGTGCTGGGCGTGGTAGGCCCAGACGTCGGTGAGGAGCAGGCAGCTGAGGTCGTCCCAGTCCTGGTGCCATGGCGCCGGGGCGGAGACCACGCGGGCCCCGAGCTGCTCGCAGGCCTCACGGGCCGTGTCCAGGGCCGCCGCCACCTCGGCGTCCAGCGGCGTCAGGTCGCTGCGGTCGGTGAGGGCGATCGTCAGCCCCTCCAGCGGCCGCGGCCCGCCCGACGGGCCCAGGGCCAGTCCGCCCAGCGCGGCCGGCGGGGGCACCGTGGGGTTGACGGGCGACCCGCCTGCGACCATCCCCGACAGCAGCGCCGCGCAGTCAGCGATCGTGCGCGCCATCGGGCCCGGATGGTCCAGCGTGGGGGCGAGGGGGATGACCCCGTCGAGCGAGAGCAGGCCGTGGGTGGGCTTGATCGCGCTCGTGCCGCAACACGCCGACGGGATCCGCAGCGAGCCGCACGTGTCAGATCCCAAAGCGGCCGGGGTCATCCGCGCCGCCAGCGCCGCGGCGCTCCCGCCGCTCGAGCCTCCCGCGACGCGGTCAAGCGCCCATGGGTTGCCCACCTGGTCGGTGGTGCCCCCCGCGGCGAACTCGTGTGTGTGGGTGTGGCCCAGCGGGACCATGCCCTGCCGGCGCAGCCGGGCCCACACCTCCGCGTCCGCGCTCGCCACGTTGCCCGCAAGCACGCGGCTCGACGCGGTGAGCGGCAGGCCCTCCATCCCGTAGAGGTCCTTGAGGGCCAGGGGGATCCCACACAGCGCCGGCGCGTCACCGGCCGCCAGCCGCTCGTCGGCGGCCCGAGCGGACTCGCGGGCCAGCTCCGGGTACAGGCGCACCCAGGCGTTGACGGCGTCCGGGGCGCCCTCGAACGTCGGGGCGCCGCCGTTGCGCTCCTCGATCCGCGCCAGGCAGGCCTCGGTCAACTCCACCGCCGACAGTGACCGTTCGCGCAGCAACGACGTGGCCTCCAGGACCCCGAGATCGGCCGGGTCGGTCACGGAGCGGATGCCGTCGGTGGTGGTCATGCCGTCTCGCCTCCGTCGATGGGGAACACCGCGCCGGTGATGAACGGCGCCTCGTCTGAGAGCAGGAACGCCACCAGGGCGGCGACCTCGTCGGCGGCGCCGATGCGGCCCATGGGGAGCACGGCGGACGCCCGGTCACGAAAGCTCTGATCGAAGCGATCGAACAGTGCCGTATCGATCGGTCCCGGGGCGACCGCGTTGACCCGCACCCCCGCGGCCGCGTTCTCGATCGCCGCTGCTCGCGTCAGCCCGATGATGGCGGCCTTGGTGGAGCCATAGGCGCCGAGCTGGGGCACGCCGTGCAGGGCCGTGCCCGAGGAGGTGTTGACGATGGTGGCTCGCGCTCCGGAGCGGCGCGCGGTGCGGAGCATCTGGCGCAGGTTGAGGAAGATCCCGTAGTAGTTGATCCGCACCAGGCGCTCGAAGGCGTCGGTCTCGAAGTCGGCCAGCGTGGCCAGGGGCCCCTCGATCCCGGCGTTGTTGTGCAGCGAGTCCACGCGGCCGAAATGCTCGGCGGCGGCGGCGAAGTAGCGCTGAACGTCCTCCTCGGAGGAGACGTCGGCGGTCAGCGGCAGCACATCGGAGCCAAGCTCCTGCGCGACGGCCGAGGCGGCCTCGCCGTCGATGTCCACCAGCGCGACGCGAGCGCCCTCCTGTACCAGCCGCGTGGCGGTGGCCCGGCCGATGCCGGAGGCGCCGCCCGTGACGATGACGACGCGGTCCTTCAGTCCCTTCAGCGACACAGACTCTCTCCTTGACTCTCGCGCGACATGTGGCCCGTCGCGCCTCTCCCAAAGCGCTGACGTACGCACTGTGACCGATTGTTCTCAAAGCGTACGTGATAGCGTTGGCGCCCGGCAGAGAATCGAGCAAGGCATGATCGAAGACGCGCAACGCACCGCCATGCCCGCAGCAGACGATCGAAATGAGCCGGGCGGCGCCACCAGAACGGTTCGCGACGCCGTCTTTGACGTGATGCGACGGTTCGGGATGACCACCATCTTCGGCAACCCGGGCTCGACAGAGATCCCGTTCCTCACCGGCCTGCCGCCCGACATCCACTTCGTCCTGGGCCTGCACGAGGGGTCGGTGGTGGGGATCGCCACCGGCTACGCCGTCGCTCGCCGTGAGCCGGCGCTGGTCAACCTGCACACCGCGCCGGGCCTGGGCAACGCGATCAACGCCATCGCCAACGCCCGCGACATGCATGCGCCGCTGGTCGTGCTGGTCGGCCAGCAGGATCGCCGCCAGCTCGCCTATGAGCCGTTCCTCACCGGCCGCGCACTGGAGAAGCTCGCCGGCGAGTACCCCGTCTGGTCGAGCTTCCCGGTGCGCGCCCAGGACGTGCCCGGCGCCATCGCGCGCGCCTACAACGAGGCCGCCGCCGCCCAGGGTCCGGCGCTCGTCGTCGTCCCCATGGGGGACTGGACCGAGCCGGCCGACGAATACGCCGCCGGCTGGCCCGAGCGCACGCTGCGCAGCGCGGTCGCCACATCCAGGGAGATCGGCGAGCTGGCCGACATGCTCAACGCCGCCGCATCGCCGGCCCTCGTCGTGGGCCGCAGCGACGACTGCGAGTCGTGGGAGGCGGTGATCGGCCTCGCCGAGCGCCTGCGCTGTCCCGTGTGGCAGGAGTCGTTTGCGCGCGCGGCAGGCTTTCCCCAGGACCATCCCCAGTTCGCGGGCCACCTGCCCTGGCGCCGGCGGCAGATGCGCGAGACGCTCGCGGCCCATGACCTCGTGCTCGTCATCGGCACCAACGCCTTCCGGCTCTACATCCTCGATGACCCGGGCCCGATGGTGTACGAGGACACCCGTGTGGCCGTGCTCACCGACGATCAGGGCGAGGCGCACCGCAGCCCGTGCACGCTGGCGATCGTCGCTCCGGTCGCCTCGGCCTGCGCCGCTCTGGTCGATGAGGTCGACCAGCGCGACACCGATCCACCGGCGCCGCTCAAGCGCCCCGACGCGCCCCCACCACCGGCCGCCGGGGACCCGCTGCTGCCCGGCCACGTCTATGCAGCGCTGGCGGAGCGGCTGCCCCGTGAGGCGGTCGTGGTGGAGGAGACGCCCTCCAGCCAGCCCGAGCTCTACCAGCGTCTGCCGGTGCGGCACCCCCGCGGCTACGTCGCCTGTGGCAACGGGGGCCTGGGCTTCGGCGTCGCCGGGTCAGTCGGCCTGCGCATGGGCAACCCGGACCGCCCGGTGGTCGGGGTGGTCGGCGACGGCTCGTCGATGTATGCGATCCAGGCCCTGTGGAGCGCCGCGCACTATGAGGTCGGGGTGCTGCTGCTGGTGATGGCCAATGGCCGCTACGCGGTCATGGACGGGCTGGCCCGCGCCGCGGGCGCCCCGGCGGCCTGGCCGGCGTTCGGCTCCATCGACATCGCCGGCATGGCCCGCTGCCTCGGCTGCCCGGCGGTCAACATCACCACGCACGACGAGCTGCTCCAGACGTTCGACGAGGTCCTCCCGGATCTGGCCAGGCGCCGGGAGCCGCTGCTCATCGAAGTCGCCCTCGCCTGACTGTGACCCGCGAGCCCGGGCGTCCCACGCGCGGGCAGATCGTGCTGCTCGCCGCGCTGTCGGCGTTCGGCCCGCTGTCGCTGGACATGTACCTGCCCGGCCTGCCGCCGCTGACCCGGGATCTGCACACGACCGCGTCGGCTGCCCAGCTGACGATCACGGCCTGCATGGTCGGCCTCGGCGTCGGACAGGTGATCGCGGGCCCCCTGAGCGACGCGCGCGGGCGACGCGGGCCGCTGCTGGCCGGCATCGTCGGCTACACCGCGTCGTCGGTGGCCTGCGCGGTGTCGCCGACGGTCGGAGTGCTGGTGGCCATGCGGCTCATCCAGGGGATGGCCGGCAGCGTCGGCATCGTCATCGCCCGCGCGGTGGTGCGCGACCTCACCGGTGGGACGGTGGCGGCCCGCCTCTTCGGGGTGCTGATGGGGATCACCGGCGTGGTGCCGGTGGCCGCGCCGCTGATCGGCGGCCAGGTGCTGCTCGTCACCTCGTGGCGTGGGGTGTTCATCGTGCTGGCGGCGATCGGCGTGCCGCTGGTGGTGGCCACCGCGGTCATGCTGCCCGAGACGCTGCCTGTCCATCAGCGCCACGGCGGGGGCCTGCGCCCCGTGCTGGGCCGGTTCAGCGCGCTCCTGCGCGACCGGCGCTACATGCCCTACGCGCTGGCGTTCTCGCTCTCCTTCGCCGCGATGTTCGGGTACATCTCCGGCTCGTCATACGTGCTGGAGAACATCTTCGGGATCTCCCCGCAGCTGTTCAGCGTCATCTTTGCCGTCAACTCGGGCGGCCTGATCACGCTGTCGCTGCTCGGCAGCCGCGCCGTGGGCCGGCGCGGCTCGGCGTGGCTGCTGCGCCGCGGGCTGGTGGGCACCGCCGTGGCCTCGATCGCAGCGCTCGTGGTCACGGTGACCCACGCCGGCCTGTGGCCCCTGCTCGTGTGCTTCTTCGTGCTTCTGTGCGCCAACGGGGTGGTCCTGCCCAACGGGACGGCCTCGGCGATGGCCTCCCACAGCGGGTCGTTGGGCGCGGCGTCGGCGCTGCTGGGTCTCGGCCAGTTCGGCGCGGGCGCGGTGGTCGCGCCCCTGGTCGGCGTGGCTGGCAGCCGGGACGCGCTGCCGATGGTGATCGTCATCGCGGTGGTGGGCACCGCCGCCCTGCTCGTCGATGTCGCCTTCGCGCCACGCGACGCTCCCGAGGTGCGGAGCGGTACATAAGTAAACTCATAAGTTTAGTGAGCTAACGCGTCGTCCGCTGGCCGGCCGGCATGACGGCCTGCCGCTCACAGCCCGTCGGCGGCCTGGCGCACGAACCGCGCCGCACCGTGCAGCGCCTCGAGCTCGTCGGCGGACAGGTCCCACTCCTCGATGCCCCGCGCGCCGCCGCCGCCGAGCCTGACCGGGACGCTGAGGCTGACGCCGTCAAGCCCGTACTCGCCGCGGAGCATGATCGACGCGGGCCACAGCTCGTCCCCCGCGGGATCCAGGCACGCCCGCACCATCCGCGCGATCCCCAGCCCCGACGTCCACGTCGACGAGCGCTTGGAGTCCAGCGCCACGTGGCGCACGTACCAGCCGCCCACGAACTCCATCACCGCCGCCCGCTGGGCCTCATCGAGGGCCACGACCGCACCGTCTAGGGTCACGCGGTCCCACAGGGGCACGGCCAGGTCCCCGTGCTCGCCGACCATCCACGCCTGCACCCGGCCCGGCGCGACGCCCAGGACCCGGCCGATGCCCGTGCGCAGGCGCAGGGAATCGTTGAGCGTGTAGCCCAGCAGCCGGGTGCGCTGAAGGCCCGTGCGCCGCTGCGCCCACGTGCCCAGCGGGTCCATCGGGTTGGTGACGAGGATCACGGTGCCCGGCCAGCCCTGCGGCAGCCGGTCAAGCAGCGCCGCCAGGATCGCCGCGTTGTCGCGCAGGTAGACCATCCGCGAGCTGTTGACGGTGAGCGGTGCCGCGGCGGTGATGACGAGCGCGTCGGCGCCCTCGACGTCGTCCTCAGAGCCCGAGCGCACCGAAGCGCCGGCCGGGACCGGTGGGGCCTGCTCCAACACCTGCTCGAGGTCCCACAGGTGCGAGTAGACCATGCTCTGGCGCGCGTCGACCATCACCACCTCGCAGGGGAGCGGGGAGAGCAGCAGGTTGAACGCCAGTGAGGCGCCGACGCCGCCACCGGCGCCGGCGATCACCACCCTCATGTCGCCGCGCTAGACGGCCGCGTGCACGGCCGAGCGCTCGAAGTACCCGTGCTCGCCGCCGGCCAGGTAGGTGGCCAGGCGGCTGGCCAGCGACATGATCGTCAGCGACGGGTTGACCGACAGCGTCGTGGGCACGACCGAGCTGTCACCCAGGAACAGCCGCCGCACATCGTGGGACTCGGCGTGGGCATTGACGACCGACCGCTCCGGGTCTGAGCCCATGCGACACCCGCCCTGCACGTGGGTGGAGCACTGGCTGGACGGCAGGACGCGCTTCGCGCCGGCGGCGAGCAGCGCCTCGCGGGCGAACCGCGACGAGGCCTGATCACGCTCGCGCTCCACCTCGTTGAACTCGTAGGAGTACCGGTCGCGGCCGTCCTCGTCGATCCAGGCCACGCCGTTGTTCTGGTCGGACACCATCGCCAGCAGCCCGCTGAAGTACCGGTAGCGCCGAACGGTCTCGCTCAACTGGCGGCCCCACATCGGCACGCCGTCCTCGTCGCAGAGCATGACCGAGAACCCGATCGGGTCCTGGATCGTCGCGGCCTCGACGATGAACCCGCCGTCCTCGTCGTTCTGGAACTTCATGCAGTGGGCACTGATCGGATAGACGCGATGCGCGTCCTGCGGCTCCTTGAACAACCCGGAGATGATCCGCGCCGGATGCCAGCCGAGATTGCGGCCGATCAGCCGTGAGCTGGCCGAGCCGCCGGCCGCCTCGCGAATGCCCGAGCGCAGCAGCAGGTGCGAGCTGCCCATGGCCCCGGCGGCCACGACGACGACGGCGGCGTCGACGGTGTGCGCCTGCCCGTCAGCGTCGACGTACTCCACGCCGGTCGCCTCCAGCCCCGACCCGCGGTCCTCGATGACCACGCGCGTCACCGTGCATTCGGCGCGCAGGGTGAGGCGCCCCTCCGCCCACGGCGGGTGGATGTAGACGTTCATCGAGTTCTTGCCGGCGTTGGTCGGGCAGCCCTGCAGGCACGAGCCGCAGCGCATGCAGTTGGCGTCGGTGTAGGACATGACGGGCTCCAGCCCGGCGCCCATGGCCGCGAAGCCCGGGGCCACGGTGTGGATGCACGTCTGCCAATCCGCGCGCTCCCGTACTCCCAGGCGCGCCTCGACGCGCTCGAAGTGGGGGGCCATGTCGGCGGCGCAGAACGGGTCGCCGCTCTCGCTCACCAGGCCGGCCGCGGCGTGCCACTTCTCGTAGTCCTGGTCGGATGGCCGGAGCGCCACCTTCGTGTTGACGGTGCTCGTCCCGCCGACGCAGCGGCCGCGGATCACCACCAGTGGCGGCGCGCCCTCGGCGCGGGGCTCCACCAGGGTCGGCGCGAACCAGATGTCGTGGTTGGCATGGGCCTCCCAGCGGGTGAAGTCGGCCGCGGTGCGGTGTGGCCCGGTCTCCAGCAGCAGGACGCTGGCGCCCGCGTCGGCGACCTCGCCGGCCACCAGTCCGCCACCGGCACCCGAGCCGACCACCACGACGTCAAACCGCTCGCCACTCATGACTCCACCCCCAGATACGACCAGTCCTTGTTGATCCGATCCGCCAGCGGGAAGCGGAAGTCGATCTCCTCATAAGCTCCCGCCGCGTCAGCTCC
>CAWHOH010000013.1:0-226455 GCA_963830945.1 uncultured Actinomycetota bacterium
CTGACAGGCCCTGCCCGGCACGGCGATCGAATTGGCCAGGCGAGCCCACCGAACCCAAATCACGAAGGCGGTCCTCCGCCTGCGCGAATTGATCTTCAATGGCCGGTTTCGCCCGGTGAACGAATGTCGGAGCTGCCGCTCGTCGAGCTGCTGGGCGTGAGCCGCACCCCGCTGCGCCTGGCGCTGGCCGAGCTCGAGCACGAGGGCCTCCTGCGCGGCCTGCCCGGCGGCGGCTACGTCGTGCGCGAGTTCACGCAGGGCGACGTGCGCGACGCCATCGAGCTGCGCGGCGTGCTCGGAGGGCACCGCGGCGCGGTTCGCCGCCGAGCGCGGGGCGCCGGCGCGTGACCTGGCCGCGCTGCGCGCCACCAACGAGACGATCAAGACGCTGGTGCACCGCTCCGACTACGAGTCCTTCGAGCGCTATCTGCGCCTCAACGAGACCTTCCACGCGCGGATGCTGAAGATGGCACGCAGCCCGCTGCTGGTGCGCTCGCTCGAGGGGATCATGTCGCTGCCGTTCGCCGGGCCGAGCGCGCTGGTCTTCGTCGCAGGCCGAGCTGCCTGCCTCGCGCGACATCCTGGTCATCGCCTATCGCCACCACACGGGGCTGATCGACGCGATCGAGCGCCGGCAGGGGGCGCGCGCCGAGAGCCTGGCCCGCGAGCACGCGCGGCTGGCCCTGGCCAACCTCGAGATCGTGGTCGAGCACCGCGACGTCCTGGAGCACGTGCCGGGGGCGGCCCTGATCACGCTCACCGAGGAGCCGAGGTCCGATCCGGCGCCCGAGCCGGGAGCGCCGAGCCCGCCTGACGCGCGCTCGCTCATTCGCGCCCCGCCCTCGCGGCCTCGCTGACCGGGACCGGGTCCTCGACGTCGGCCCATCGCACCGCGTGGCGCGCGGCGGCGTAGATCTCATCGCTCTGCGGGCGATAGCCGTCCTCCAGCGGCGGGCTGAGCGGCACCGGCATGAACGGCGCCCCGACGCGCTGGACCGGCGCGTCCAGGTAGTCGAACGCCGCTGCCTGGAGCTCCGCCGCCAGCTCGGCCCCGAAGCCGCCGGTGCGCACCGCCTCATGGGCCACCACGGCCCGACCGGTGCGCCGCACCGAGTCGGCGATCGTCTCGAGGTCCAGCGGCACCAGCGTGCGCGGATCGATGACCTCGGCCTCGATCCCGTCCGCGGCCAGCCGCTCGGCGGCGGTCATCGCCTCGCCGACCAGCCGCGACAGGGCGACGATCGTCACGTCACGGCCGCGGCGCCGGACCTGCGCCCGTCCCAACGGCACCGGCTCCGGCGCGTCGGGCACGGACTCGCGCCGGAAGTACAGCGACTTGTTCTCGACGAACACCACCGGGTTGGGATCGGCGATGGCCGAGCGCAGCAGGCCGGCGGCATCGGCGGCGGTGGCGGGCATGACGACCTTGAGCCCGGGGATGTGGGTCAGCCACGCCTCCAGGCTCTGGGAGTGCTGGGCGCCGGCGCGGCCGCCCGAGCCGCCCTGCGTGCGCAGGACCATCGGCACCGAAAGCTGACCGCCGGACATGAAGTGGGCCTTGGCGGCCTGGTTGACGAGCTGGTCGAGCGCGAGGGTGATGAAGTCGATGAACATGATCTCCACCACCGGGCGCAGGCCGGCCTGGGCGGCGCCGACGGCGATCCCGCACACCGCGCCCTCGCTGATGGGCGTGTTGCGCACGCGCTCGCGGCCGAACTCCTCCGACAGGCCCTCGGTGGCCAGATAGGGACCGCCCTCGGCGACATCCTCGCCGACCACGATCACGCGCTCGTCCTCGCGCATCGCCTGCGCCAGGGCGGCGTTGATGGCCTTGACGTAGGTCGTCTCAGTCATGTCGCATAGACCAGCTCGGCCGCCTGCTCCGGTGACAGGGGCGGGCTGTCCCGGGCGAAGCGCACCGCGCGGTCGACCTCGGCGTCGGCCTCGGCGGTCAGGCGCCGGGCGGCCTCCTCGTCGATCCAGCCCTGCTCCGTCGCCCGCGCCTCAGCCGGGCGATCGGGTCCAGTTGCGCCCACTCTGCGTCGGCCAGGGCATCGCGATAACTCTGCTGATCGCCCTCGTAGTGGCCGCTGCGGCGATGGGTCGAGCACTCCAGCAGGAACGGGCCGCGTCCCGATCGCGCCTTGGCGAGGTAGTCGCCGAACGCCGTCCATACCGCGCCGACGTCGGATCCCTCGACCGTCTGCCGCTCGAAGTCATACGGCGCCACGACGTCGGCGACGCTGGCCACCTTGGTGTGGGCCGAGCGCGGCGTGAACTCGGCCATGCCGTTGTTCTCACAGACGAAGATGAGCGGGAGCTCCCACAGCGAGGCGAGGTTGACGGTCTCATTGAAATGGCCCGCCTGCACGGCCCCGTCGCCGAAGAACACGACCGTGACCCGGTCTGACCGCGCAGCCGGGCGGCCAGCGCGTCGCCCGCGCGCCATCGGGAGGTTGCCGCCGACCACGCCGGTGGCGCCCATCAGCCCGTGCTCGGTGTCCACGAGGTGCATGGAGCCGCCGAGTCCCTGGCACAGCCCCGCCGAGCGGCCCATCAGCTCGGCCATCACGCGGTCCATCGGCGCGCCCTTGGCCAGGGCGTGGCCGTGGGCGCGATGGCCGCTGTAGACGGCGTCATCGTCGCGCAGCTGGCGGCAGACGCCGGCGGCGACACCTTCGGAGCCGATGCTGAGGTGCACCAGCCCGTGGACCTGCAGGCTGTGGTGCAGCTTGGCCACGCGCTCCTCGAAGCAGCGGATCCGCCACATCGTCCGCAGCAGGTCGAGCGCGTGCTCGGCCTCCAGGCGCCCGGGATTGCGTCATGTCAGGCCACGGCGGATGCCGTGCCGAGAACCTCCCGGACGGCGCCGGCGATCTTGTTCTCGTCAGGCAGGACGAACGCCTCCATCGGCTGGCTGTAGGGGATGGTGGCGTCGAGCGCGGTCACCAGCTTGATCGGCGCCTTCAGCGAGCCGAACCCGTGCTCAGCCACCTCGGCGGCGATGATCGAGGCGGCGGACGCATGGCGCGTGGCCTGGTCGGCCAGCACGAGGTGCCCGGTCTTCTCCACCGAGGTGAGGATCGCCGGCATGTCGAGGGGCTGGAGCGAGCGCGGGTCGATGACCTCGGCGTCGATGCCCTCCCCGGCCAGTGCCTCGGCCGCCTCCAGCGCCTTGCCCACCGTCCAGCCGGTGGCCACGATCGTGACGTCGTTGCCGGGCCGGCGGATCGCCGCCTCGCCGATGGGCACGACGTACTCGCCCTCGGGCACGTCGCCGTGCTCGAGCACCAGCAGGTAGTGCATGAGGTAGACGACCGGGTTGTCGTCGCGGACGGCCGCGGCCATCAGCCCCTTGGCGTCGGCGGGCGTCGAGGGCAGCACGACCTTGAGCCCCGGGATGCCGGCGAACATCGTGTAGATCGAGCCCGTGTGCTGGCCGGCCCACCCGGCGGTGAAGCCGTAGCCGGCCTTGAGGACGAGCGGGACCTTGACCTGGCCGCCGCTCATGTAGCGCAGCCGCGGGGCCTCGTTGGTCACCTGGTTCATGGCCACGAGCATGAACTCGGCCATGAGCAGCTCCACGATCGGCCGGTAGCCGGCGAGGGCCAGGCCGACGGCCATCCCGATCTCGGCCGTCTCGGAGATCGGGCTGACCCGGATGCGGTCGCGCCCGAATGACTGGACCAGCGGGTCCTCGTCTGACGGGGCGACGTCCTGGCCGTAGAACACGACGGTCTCGTCGCGCGCCATCTCCTGGTGGATCGCCTCGTTGACGGCCGCGATGTAGGGAATCTCTCGTGCCATTGCTTGCTCTCCTCGGCGCTAGGCGTAGACGAAGTTCGTGGCCGCTTCGGGCTCTGGGAAGGGGCTGTCGAGGCCGAACTGGACGGCGGCGTCCATCTCGTCCGTGACCTCCTTGGCGAGCGCGTCGGCGCGGGCGGCGTCGAGCGTGCCCTGCTCGACCAGGCGCGCGCGGAAGCGGGGCACGGGGTCGCCGCGCAGGGCGGCCTCGTACTCGTCGCGGTTGCCGAACACCGTGATCGCCTCGTGCTCGGGGTAGTGCAGCGGCACGCCGGGCGGCGCGATCAGGTTGCCGTGGGCCGACAGGCGGTAGACCTTGGACTCGATCAGGGTCGGCCCGTTGCCGCCCCGGGCCCGTTCGACCGCGGTCTTGGCCACCTCGTACACCGCGAGCGGGTCGGTGCCGTCGACGGTGACGCCGGGCATGCTGTAGGCCTTGGCCTTGACGCTCAGCGGCTCGCCGTTGGCGGCGTTGGCGTCCTCCTGCTCGGAGTGCGTGGCCACGTTGTAGCCGTTGTTCTCCATGATGTAGACGACCGGCAGCTTCCACAGCGAGGCGAGGTTGAGCGACTCGTGGAAGGCGCCCTGCTTGGAGGCGCCGTCGCCGAAGAAGCAGAGGACGACCTGGTCCTTGCTTACGGATCTGGGCGGCGAAGGCGACGCCGGTGGCATGCGGGATGCCCTGGCCGACGATCCCTGACGTGCCGAGGAACCCGCGGCCGGGGTCGCAGAGGTGCATCGAGCCGCCGTAGCCGCCGCACAGCCCGTCCTTGCGGCCGTAGATCTCGGCCATCATCGCCTTGGTGTCGGTGCCCAGCACGATCGGGTAGCCGTGACAGCGGTAGGTCGTCATCAGCTGGTCGCCGTCGTTGAGCGTCGCCAGCGAGCCGACGATCGACGCCTCGGCGCCGTCGGCGAGGTGGGTGTGGCCGCGGATCACGCCGGGGTGCTCCTCGAACGTGCGCTTGACGCGCTCCTCGAACTCCCGGATGCGCAGCATCTGGGTGAACATCCAGATCAGGCGCTCGTCGCTCAGCTCGGCGGTGGTCATCCTCGGTCTCCTCTCACTCGACGCCGGCGCGGACCTGCGCCAGCGTCGTCTCATAGGCACGGTCGAATTCCTGCTCGATGGGCAGGTTGCGCAGCTTCTCGGACAGGATCTCGGCGCCCCACGGCCCGGGATAGCCGGCCCGGTGCAGCGCGCCCACGTACCCGGCGATGTCGAACTCGCCCTCACCGGGGAGCTCGCGGTGGTTGATGACCTCGTCGAGCTTGTCCTCCATGTACTCCTGCTGGCCGTCGGACAGCTCCACCCACGCGATGTGCTCGGCGGGGATGGTCGCCAGCTGCTCGGGGTCGACCCGCAGCTTGCCCATGTGCCAGGTGTCGATGGCCAGGCCGCCGTTGGGTCGTGACGCCTCGCTGACCAGGCGCAGCCCGGCCTCGAGCGTGCCGACGTTGGGGTCGAACGGGATGATCTCGTAGGCGACCTTGGCGTCGGTGTGGTTGGCGGCGTCGTCGCACAGCGCCGCGTACTCCTCGATGACCCGGTCAAGCTCGCACAGCGTCTCGGGGATGTTCCCGACCTTGATGTGGTGCGCGTCGAAGGCCGCGGCGGTCTCGAACAGCTTCCTGCGCTGCGTGTCTGACGCCTTGCGCGCGTCGCTGCCCTCGGGCGTGAAGAAGTCGGCCAGGAACTCGACCTCCAGGTACTTCAGGCCATGGTCGCGAAAGACCGTGGCCATGTCCTGAAGCGTCGTCGTCTCCAGCTGATGCTCGACGTCCGCGTGCCACAGGCCCAGGCCCGTGAACCCGACCCGCTGGGCGTGAGCGCAGCGATCCTCCCAGCTGAACGTGCTCCATTCCCGTCCGAAATGGACCACCACCGGACCACTCACGGTCCAGTAGGTGACCATCACCTCGATCTCGCCCACCGGCTCTCCTATTCCTCGTTGCCGGGCGCAAGCCAAGCTACCGGCGGGGGCCGGGCGCGTCCAGTGCCAGCGCGCAGGGTGTCTTGCCGATGAGCGCGCGACGCCGTCCCTCGGGGGCGGCGCGCGGATACGGTTGCCCATGTGGCGCCGAGATCCGCTCTCCCGTCTCGCCCCAGGCGCTCGACGCCGCGCTCGGCGAGTTCTCGGACGTGCTGGGCGATGCGCGGGTGATCACCGACGCCGAGGGCCTGCGGGCCTTCCGCGACCCGTTCCAGTTCGCCACCTGGGAGGACAACACCGCCTCCGCGGTGCTCTCGCCGACCACGGTCGAGGAGATCCAGGAGATCGTTCGGATCGCCAACCGCCACCGCGTGCCGCTGTGGACGCATGGGCAGGGCCGCAACAACGGCTACGGCGGCCCCGCGCCGCGCGTGAGCGGATCGGTGATCGTGTCGCTGCGCCAGATGAACCGCGTGCTGGAGATCGACGGCGACCTGGCCTACGCCGTGGTCGAGCCCGGCGTGCGCTGGTTTGACCTCTACGAGGCGATCCAGGCCGGCGGGCACAAGCTGATGCTGTCGATCGCCGACCTGGGGTGGGGGAGTGTGGTCGGCAACACCCTGGACCACGGGGTGACCTACCTGCCCTACGGGGTCGACATGGGCATGCAGTGCGGGATGGAGGTGGTGCTGGCCGACGGCTCGGTGATGCGCACCGGGATGGGCGCGATGCCCGGCAATCGCTCCTGGCATCTGTACAAGCGCGGCCTGGGCCCGACGCCCGACCAGCTCTTCATGCAATCCAATTTCGGGATCGTCACCAAGATGGGCGTGTGGCTGATGCCGATGCCGGAGACCTACATGCCGCTGTGGCTGCGGGTGTGGTCTGACGACGACCTGGCGCCGATGTTCGAGACGCTGCGCAAGCTCATGCTCGACGGGACGATCCGCATGGTCCCGCAGGTGATGAACACGGTGCTCTACGGCGCCGTCGTGGCCAAGCGCGCGGACTTCTGGACGGGGGAGGGGCCGATCCCCGATGACGTGCTGGACCGGATGGCCCGCGAGCTGGACATCGGGCGCTGGCTCATGCGCTTCGCGCTGTATGAGGACGAGGCGGTGGCCGACGTCAAGTTCGCCAAGATCAAGCGCGCCTTCGAGTCTGCGATCCCCGGCGCCGAGGTGTGGGGGACCAAGTACGCCCCGGAGGACATCCCGGGCATCGAGAACCCCGCCGAGAAGATCCAGGGCGGCATCCCCAACCTCGACTGGAACGCGATGACGGCCTGGTACGGCGGGCGAGGAGGGCGGCCATATCGGCTTCTCGCCGGTGGCCCCGCTGACCGGGCCCGACGCGCTGGCGCTGCGCGACCTCCTGCGCGGGATGGTCGAGGGCGCGGGGCTTGACTACATCGCCGGACTGCTGCCCGTCAACGCCCGCAGCTTCATCCACATCACCATGGTCATCTTCGACACCAAGGACGAGGCCCAGTCCCGGGCCGCCTATGACGTCAGCCGCCGGCTGGTGGTGGAGGCCGCCAAGCTCGGCTACGGCGAGTACCGCGCCCACCTGGACTTCATGGACCTCGCCGCCGAGCAGTACTCCTTCGGCGACCACGCCTACCGGCGCTTCTGCGAGACGATCAAGGACGCCCTGGACCCCAACGGGATCCTGTCGCCGGGCAAGCAGGGGATCTGGCCAGCGTCAATGCGGGACCACTAGCCGACGCGGCGGCTGTAGATCTCCATGAGCCGTTCGGCCTCGTAGCCGGGGGTGAGTTTCAGGCGGTCCCTGGTCAGTCGCATGGTCGTCAGCCCGTGCTTGAGGTTCTCGGTGTCGCGCTCGCGGTCGTCCCTGAATGCGTCCTGGTCGTCGTGGAAGTCCCCGCCGTCCAGCTCGACGATGCGATGGGCCTCGGATAGAAGACGTCGACCTTCCGTCCAGGAGCCAGATGTTGGTCTGTGGCTCGGCAGGCCGTACTTCTTCACGAAGGTCAGGAACTCGTCCTCGAACGGTGAGTCCGTCGGGTTGCGAGGGTCTTCCACGAATGGTCTGAGCAGCTTGGCAGCGGGAGGCAGCGGATTGCGGGTGATGATGTCGTCGAGGGCGGGGAGGCGGATGCGGCCGTCGCGGCGCTGGTCGTTGACCAGGCGGGTCAGTTGCTTGTTGGTGAGGCGCGGGGCGAGGTCCAGCAGGGTCCGGGCGCGGGTGGTGGTGGGGACGCCGTGTTGGCGGGTGACGTCACGTGGCGATAACGACGGGCATCGATGGGTGAGGATGTGGCGTGGACGGCGATCCCCGGTGGGAAGGCTGATCTCGGGCGGCGGCTCGTAGCGCGGCAGGAAGCCCCAGAGTAGGCGGCGGAGGCGTGGCTGGCCACGGCGTCGGGGCCGCCGGCCAGGACAGCAGCGGCGATCAGGGCCTGCGGATCCTGGCGCGCCGGGGCCAGGCAGTACACACCCTGGTAACGGGTGACGAGCGCGCCGCTCTTCAGCCGCGCCTCGATCGCGGCGCTGCTGAGACCGGGCTCGAGCAACTGGGGGCGCGACACGTTCCCGGCTGGCGTCGCGCGATCTCCCGGATCGCCGCATTACGCGGGCCTCGGGAGATTTTGCCCATGCCACGGGGAATATCGCCCATACCTATGAGAGCCTCGACGGCGGCCGAAAATCACCCCCCTCCCTCAAAAGCCCGTTGTCAGCCCCGTCGGTCCCCGGCCGACACGGGACCCCTACCGAGCGGCCAGTGCCCCAGCCGCGGAGTCCAACGCGGCCACCAGCTCATCGGTCCGCGACAGCCACGGCGAGTGGTCGGTGTCGATCTCGATCACCGGGTCACAGCCGGCCTCCGTGTACAGGCGGCGCTGCAGCGGCGGCCGGATCGCCCGGTCCTGCAGGCACGTCACGTAGGCCCGCTGCAACCCGTCAAACGCCGCAGGCATCGCCGTCCGGCAACCTGAACGGCTGAGTGAAGGGGATCACCGGCTGGCCACCTCGCCGTGGCAGGGCCCAGTCGATCTGCTCCTGGGTGCAGCAGTGATACAGCGCCTCGGGCGCGGCCTCGGGCGGCATGGTGGCCACGGGCGGGTCGCCCTCGACCACGATGTTGGCCTGGACGGAGTCGCCGGCCGCCTCGGGCTCGTGGGTGATGTCGATCAGCGACTGGCCCGGGCGCGGGGAGGAAGGCGGCGACGTAGATCAGGCCCCCGAGCTTCTCGGGGCGCTGGGACGCGGCCTGGGTGATGACCATGCCGCCCATGCTGTGCCCGGTGAGCAGCACCGGCCCGTCCATGCCGTCCAGGGCGTCGCATACGGCGTCGGCGTAGCGATACAACGTGACCTCGGCCAGCGGTGTGGTGTCGGCGCCCTGGCCCGGCAGGTCGATGGCCACCGCGTCGTGGCCGGCGGCCTCAAGACCCGGGATGACGCGCTCCCAGCACCAGGCGCCGCCCATCGCGCCGTGAATGAGGAGGAAGTTGGCCATGGCGGCGCGCACCCTATCGCGCCCCGCGACCCGCCGCGCAAATCGCGCGCCGCCTCGCAAGCGCCGGTGCGCTGACGGGCAAGCCGGTTTGACTTGCCAGGATGCGGTCCCGTATATACAGGTCAAGGCAGGTCGATGCCGTGTCTGCAAGAGCGCGGCGGAGGAGGGATTCCACGCATGACGACCACGACGGCAGAGACCGGCTCATTCCCCAGCCCGTATGAGATCGCCACCCCGGATGGGTGCGAGGGCTGGGAGGAGATGTACCCCTACTACGCGCTCTTCGACGAGCGGCGGCGCGAGTCCGACGAGAATCGCTTCTGGTTCTGGAACTCGATGCACTTCCCCATCCCGCATCCGGCGTTCGACGTCATCTGCATCGATTCGCCCTACCAGGCGGTCGGCTCGTGGCAGAACCGCGTGTTCGCGGTCCCGCCGGCGATGGGGATCGACTACCGGGTCGTCAACGGCTACGTCTACATCTCCGGCAACCCGGTCACCGACCCGGCCAAGATGGCCGAGCGGGCCGGCTACTTCCAGAAGCGGGCCGGCCACTACTTCGCCAACTGGGACGAGCTCTACGGCAAGTGGAAGGACAAGATGCGCGCGCTCATCGCCGAGCTCGACGCGCTCGTGGTGCCCGGCCTGCCCGAGTACGAGCCCGACGAGGTGGCTTTCGACGCGGATCGCAACACCGCGTTCTACGAGGTGCTCAACGCCTACGGCCGTTGTCTGCGCCTCGGCGACCTCATGTGGCAGAACCACTTCGAGTTCCTGCTGCTGGGCTACGGCGCCTACGCCACCTTCGTCGAGCTGTGCAAGGACAACCTGCCCGACATCCCCGACCAGCACATCGCCCAGATGGTGGCCGGGATCGACGTCCTCCTCTTCCGGCCCGACGCCGAGCTGCGCCGGCTGGCCGGCGTCGCCATCGAGAAGGGCGTCGACGGCGTCGTTCGCCGAGGGCCGCACGCACCAGGAGATCGAGGCCGAGCTGTCAGGCTCAGACGCTGGCCGCGCGTGGCTGGAGGAGCTCGAGAAGGTCAAGGACCCGTGGTTCAACATGGCCACCGGCGACGGGCTCACCCACTACTACCGCAGCTGGCTGGACGACCCCAGCATCCCCTACGCGTCGATCATCGGCCACATCAACGCCCAGCGCTCCGGCGCGCCCGCCGAGCGGCCCAAGGAGGAGGTGGCGCGCGAGCGCGACCGCCTGGCCGAGGAGTACGGGGCCCTGCTGTCCGAGGAGGTCCGCGGGCCCTGGCACGACCTGCTGAACCTGTCGCGGACGGTGTTCCCCTACGTCGAGGAGCACAAGTTCTTCTGCGACTACTGGTTCCTCACCCGCTGGTGGAACAAGGTGCGCGAGTTCGGGGCGCTGCTGGCCGACGGCGGCTTCTTTCAGGAGGCCGAGGACATCTTCCAGCTCGGCCGCCACGAGGTGTCGGTGGCGCTCGACGAGCTCGTCCTCTGCTGGGCCACCGGCGGCCAGCCGCTCGGGCCCAAGCACTGGCCGCCGATCGTGGCTCGCCGCAAGGAGCTGCTCGAGCGCCTGGCCACGTGGACGCCGCCACCGGCGCTCGGCGTCGCCCCCGCCGAGGTCACCGACCCGATGACGATCATGCTCTGGGGCGTCACCACCGAGCGCGTGCGCGAGTGGGCCCGCCAGACCGAGGGCGGCTCCGAGCTCAACGGCGCGCCCGCGTCGCCCGGCACGATCGAGGGGCCGGCGCGCGTGGTGCGCTCGGTCGCCGAGATCGCCGACGTCCGCGACGGCGAGATCCTCGTCTGCGGCAGCACGTCGCCGGCCTGGGCCCCGATCTTCTCCAAGATCCGGGGCACCGTCACGGATGTCGGCGGGGTCATGTCCCACGCCGCCATCGTGTGCCGCGAGTACGGGCTGCCCGCGGTGGTCGGGCACCGGCCGGGCGACGGCGCTGATCCACACCGGCCAGATCATCCGGGTGGACGGCACGGCCGGCGTGGTGACCCTGGTCGGGCAGGATTGACGCCATGAGCGCCGCCGAGGCTCAGCACACCCGCGGGCTGGACGAGCTTCGGGCCAAGGACGCCGACCGGTTCGGCGGCAAGAGCGCCAGCCTGGGAGAGTTGCTGCACGCGGGCATCCCGGTGCCGCCCGGCTTTGCCATCAGCACCGAGGCCGGCGAGGAGCTCACCGACATGTTGCGCCGCGATATCGCGACGCGATATGAGGCTGCTGGGGGACCAGGTGCCCGTCGCGGTGCGCTCCAGCGCGCTGGGCGAGGACAGCGCGGAGGCCACCTTTGCCGGTCAGCAGGACACCTATCTGTGGGTGCGGGGCATCGACCCGGTCTGCGATGCCGTCACCAAGTGCTGGGCCAGCCTCTACAGCGCCGAGGCGGTCAGCTACCGCGAGCGCTTCGGCGTCGAGAACCCCGCCATGGGGGTCACGATCCAGCTCATGGTCGACGCGGCGGTCTCCGGCGTGATGTTCACCTGCAACCCGGTGACCGGGGACCGCAGCATGGTCGCGGTCAACGCCAGCTGGGGCCTGGGGCTCGCCGTCGTCGGCGGCGAGGTCAGCCCCGACGACTATCTCGTCTCCAAGGTCACCGGCGAGATCGTCAGGCAGACCGTCAACGACAAGGCGATCCAGTACGTGCCCGCTGCCAACGGGACCGAGCGCAAAGACGTCGACGATGCGCTCCGGCAAGCACCCTGCCTCCACGCGGATGACATCTCGGCGCTCGTCGCTGTCGCCAAGCGAGTCGAACGCCATTTCGACTCCCCACAGGACATCGAATGGGCCTTCGACCACGACGGCGAGCTCTTCGTCCTCCAGTCCCGCCCGGTCACCGGCCTGGCCAATAAGGAGACCCAGGCGCCCGCGCCCACGTCGGCCATGTCCATGATCTTCAACAAGTTCGGAGCCGGCGGCTGATGCCTCTCAACGACGACGACGTCCGCGAAATCCTCCGCATCATCGACGAATCGGACCTGGACGAACTCCGCATCGAAACGAACGGCTTCTCCCTCCACGTCCGAAAGGGTGCGGAGCCCGCGGATGCACGCTCGGAAGCTGTGCTTGCGCGAACAGCTTCCGAGCGCGCACCCACGGCCCCCGAGGGCGCATCTGCTTCACAGTCGCCTGCCGGGCTGGAGACCGTTGCTTCGCCGATGCTCGGCACCTTCTACCGAGCTGAGCAGCCCGGAGCGTCGCCGTTCGTCGAGGTCGGCGCGCGCGTTGGGCCTGAGACGACGGTCTGCATCATCGAGGTCATGAAGATGATGAACTCGGTCCCCGCCGGGGTGAGCGGGACGATCGCCGAGATCGTGCCTGAGAACGGGCAGCTCGTCGAGTACGGGGACCCTCTGTTCCGAGTCACGCCCGAGGGATGAGGCGCGTCTTCATCCCCAATCGGGGCGAGATCGCCGTCCGCATCGTGAATGCCTGCCACGGGCTGGGCCTCGAGGCTGTGGTCGGGGCCTCGCAGGTCGACATGAACGGGCTGGCCGCCCGCCTCGCCGACCGCGCAGTGTGCATCGGTCCCGGGCCGGCGGGGCAGAGCTACCTGCGCGACGACCTTGTCGTCCATGCCGCGCTGAGCACGCGCTGCGACGCCATTCACCCCGGCTACGGCTTCCTTTCAGAGAGCCCGGCGCTCGCCGCCCGTGCCCGAGAGCACGGCTTGACCTTTGTGGGCCCGCCCGCCAGGGCGCTGAGGCTCGCCGGCGACAAGCTGGCGGCGCGCGAGGAGGCCGCCCAAGCGGGGGCTCCCGTCCTTCCCGGGGGCGAGGTGACCAGCCCCGAGGAGGCCCGCGCGCTCGCCAAGGAGATCGGCTACCCGCTGCTGGTCAAGGCGGCCGGCGGGGGAGGGGGCCGCGGGATCAAGCGCGTCGGCGACGACGACGAGCTCGACGGCGCGCTCAGCCTGGCGCGCAGCGAAGCGGGCGCCGCCTTCGGTGACGACCGCGTGTACCTGGAGAAGCTCATCGAGGCCGCCCGCCACGTCGAGGTTCAGATCGCCGGCGACGACCACGGCACCGTGCTCCACCTGGGCGAGCGCGACTGCACCGTGCAGCGCCGCTTTCAGAAGGTGGTGGAGGAAGCCCTCGCCCCGCAGCTCCCGGACGCCACGCGGCGTCGCCTGCAGGAGTCCGCAGTGGCCTTCGCCGAGCGGATCAACTACCGCAACCTCGGCACCGCCGAGTTCGTGATCGACGCGGTCACCGGCGATCCCTACTTCCTGGAGATGAACTGCCGGATCCAGGTCGAGCACCCGGTCACCGAGGCGATCACCTACCTCGACCTGGTCCAGATGCAGCTGCAGATCGCCAGCGGCCATCCACTCGAGATCGGGCAGGACGACGTCTCCTACCACGGGCACGCGATCGAATGCCGTCTCAACGCGGAGGATCCCAGCCACGGCTATCGCCCCAGCCCGGGGACACTGTCACTGTTCGCCGTCACCCACCGCGACGGTCTCCGGGTGGACACGCATTGCCAGGCCGGCACAGCGGTCCCTCCGTACTACGACTCGCTCCTGGCCAAGTTCATCGGGCACGGCGCTGATCGCGAGCACGCCATCGACATCCTCATCGAGGCCCTGGAGGACCTCGACGTCGACGGCGTGGAGACCAACCGGACGCTGTTGATCGGCATCCTCGGCCACCCGGACTTCCGCGCCGGCCCCGTGACCACCGACTGGCTGGAACGAGCGCTGCGCTAACGATGCCAGGGACGATCGATTTCGTGGACACGACCACGCGCGACGGCAACCAGAGCCTGTGGAGCGCGACGGGGCTGACCACGCCCGACGTGCTCGCCATCGCCCCGGTCCTCGACCGCGTCGGCTACCACGCGCTGGACTTCACCTCCAGCACCCACATGGCCGTCTCGGTGCGCTTTCACCAGGAGGACCCGTGGGAGCGGATCCGGCTGGTGTCAGCCGCGATGCCCGACACGCCGCTGGGGATGATCACCACCGGCATGCGCTTCATCTCCTGGGTGCCGGCCGACGAGGAGGTCATGCGCCTCTCCTACCGGCTCGCGGTGCGCAACGGGCTGCGCCGGGTGCAGATCGCCGACCCGTCCAACGATCCTGAGCGCGTGCAGCGGATCGCCGCGATGGCCAAGGCCGAGGGCGTGGAGGAGGTGGTGATCGGACTCACCTACTCCATCAGCGAGGTCCACACCCACCAGTACTACGCCGGCATCGCGGCCTCGCTGGCGAACTGCCCGGACATGGACATCCTCTACCTCAAGGACCCCGGCGGCCTGCTCACGGTCGACGCGGTGCGCGAGCTGGCCGGGCCCCTGCGCCAAGCCGCCGGGCAGCGCCCGCTCGAGCTCCACAGCCACTGCACGATCGGCCTCGCGCCGCAGGTCTACGTCGAGGGGGTGCGGGCGGGCTTTGACACCGTGCACACGGCGGCCGGCCCGCTGGGCCGCGGCACGTCGCAGCCCGAGGCGCTCAACACGGCCCGCAACCTCGAGGCGGCGGGCTACGCGCACCCGCTCGACCTCTCACAGCAGGCGAAGGTCGCCGCGCACTTCGCCCAGATCGCCGCGGCCAAGGGCCTGCCGGCCGGTGCCCCGCGCGAGTTCGACGCCGCCTACTACCGCCATCAGCTCCCCGGCGGCATGGTCACCACGACGCGGCGGATGCTGGCCGAGCTGCGCCGGCCCGAGCTGTTTGACGAGGTCCTGGAGGAGGTGACCCGGGTGCGCGCCGAGATGGGCTACCCGATCATCGTCACGCCCGTCTCCCAGTTCATCGCCAGCCAGGCGGCCCGCAATGTGATCGACGGCGAGCGCTGGGCCAACGTCTCCGACGAGACCGTCCGCTTCTTCCTGGGCCACTACGGCGACCCGCCCGCCCCGGTGGACCCGGCCATCGCCGACAGGGTCCTGGCCCGCCCGCAGGCCGCCAAGCTCAAGGACCTCAAGCCCATCACCCTGGACGGCGCCCGCGAGACGTTCGGCCACCGCATCTCCGAGGAGGACCTGCTGCTCCGCCTGACCATGCCCGCCCAGCAGGTCGACGCCATGGTCGCCGCCCGAGACTCCGCCGACGGCCGCCCGCACGGGCCGCTGCCCGCGGCCCGGCCCGGCCGCGCGCCGCTGGTCACGCTCCTCAAGGAGCTGGAGCGCCGGCCCTCCCTGACCAGCGTCGAGGTTCGGACCGACACCGAACAGGTGGTGTGGCGCCGTGCCTGAGAACGGGCGGCTGCGCCTCCATGACGCTCGGGCCTTCATGTTCGACATCGACGG
This sequence comes from uncultured Actinomycetota bacterium, assembly GCA_963830945.1. Classification (GTDB taxonomy): domain Bacteria; phylum Actinomycetota; class Thermoleophilia; order Solirubrobacterales; family Solirubrobacteraceae; genus Palsa-465. Next base: position 15,481 of record CAWHOH010000013.1, read on the forward strand.
CACGCTGCTGCACCGCGGCCCCGACGGCCGGGGCCGGCCTCAGCCGGGCGCCGTCGACGTGCTCGAGCGCATCCGCGCGTCGGGCCGCAAGCTCGTGCTCTTCACCAACGGCAGCCACGTCCCGTCGCCCATGATCGCCGAGGGCCTGCGCGCCGACGGGCTCCACGTCGCCGACGACGAGGTGCTCACGCCCGTGGACAGTGCCACCGCGTGGCTGAAGCGCCACCCCGGGCGCCACCCGGTGCACGCCTTTGCCACCGACGCCGTGCGCGCCTTCATGACCGAGAACGAGGTGCCCGTCACCGACGGCGAGGACGCCGGCGCGGTCTTCGTCGCTCACCTCGCCCAGGTCTCCCTGGATGAGATCGAGCGCGCGGCCCGGGCCATCACCACCCGCCGCGCCCCGCTGTTCACCTCCAGCTACGTCCGCGGCTACGCCGGCGCCAACGGGATCATCTTCAGCCGGGGCGCCATGATCACCGCCGCCATCGCCAAGGTCTCCGGCGTCCGCCCCCGCGTCCTGGGCAAGCCGTCGCGCGCCGCCGTCACCGCCCTCCAGAACCGGCTGGGCGTCCCCGCCCAGGACATCGCGGTGGTCGGCGACGACCTCGGCATGGACATCGCGCTGGGAAAGATGGGCGGCTCGCAGACCGTCCTGGTGCGCAGCGGCATCAGCGCCGCGATCGACCTCCAGACGGTCACGCCCAAGCGGCGCCCGGACGCCGCGATCGACGGCGTCGCGGACCTGCTGGAGCTGCTCTAGCTCCGCCTCGGGGTCACGTCCGCACCTGCGCGTCGGCGACCTGGGCGTCCTGGATCGCCCGCCACACCCGCTCGCCGTTGGCCGGCATGGCGAGGTGACGCACGCCCAGGTGCGAGAGGGCGTCGACCACCGCGTTGTGCACCGCCGGCGTCGCGCCGATCGTTCCCGACTCGCCGATGCCCTTGGCCCCGAGCGGGTTGACCGGGGTGGGCGTCTCCATCTCGATGCGCTCGAAGGACGGCAGCTCCGCCGCCGTCGGGATGCAGTAGGTCACCAGGTTGCCGTGCTGGGGGTTGCCCTCGGAGTCGTAGCGGACCTCCTCATAGAGGGCCTGGGCGATGCCGGCGGCCAGACCGCCGTGAACCTGGCCATCGGCGACCAGCGGGTTGATGATCCGCCCGGCGTCATCGCAGGCGATCATCCTGATGAGGCGGACCGAGCCCGTCTCGGAGTCGACCTCGACGACGGCGACATGGGCGCCGAAGGGGAACGTCGGCTGGTCGGGCTTGAAATCCGTCTCGGCACTCAGCTCGGCCAGGCGACCGTCCTCGTGCAGGCGATCGGCCAGCTCCGCCCATCCCAGCGACGGCTGGGCCGATCCGGCGACGTGGAAGCTCCCGGTGTCCAGGTCGAGCTCCATGTCATCGGGGTTGGCCTCCAGCGCGTCGGCGGCGAGCTGCTTGGCCCGGTCGACGAGGATCTCGGAGGCCTGTCCGGCGGCGGCCCCGCCGATCTGGGTGGACTTGGAGCCATAGGTGCCCGTCCCGCGCGGGACCCGATCGGTGTCCCCGGCCACCACCTGGATGTTGTCGAGGTCGATGCCGGTGCGCTCGGACACGATCTGGGCGAACGTCGTCTCGTGGCCCTGGCCGTGGGAGAACGACCCGGTGCGGACGATCGCGCCGCCGTCCTCGGTGATCTCGACGGCGCCGAACTCGCCCTCGCCGATCCCGTTGGTGATCTCCACGTACACGCTGATGCCGATGCCCAGGAGCATGTGGGAGCCGTTGGCGCGGCGCTCGGCCTGATCGCGGCGCAGCTCCTCGTAGCCGGCGTGCTCCAGCGCGCGGTCCAGCGCGCCGCCGTAGTCGCCGACGTCGTACGTCGCGCCGGCGGCGGTCTGGATGGGGAACTTCTCGTTGGCGATGAAGTTCCGCCGCCGCAGCTCGGCGGGGTCCATCCCGATATCCGCGGCGTACATGTCGACGGCGCGCTCGATCATCTGGGTCGCCTCCGGCCGGCCCGCGCCGCGCACGGGGCCGATCGGCGTCGAGTTGGAGACGACCGAGGTGATGTCGACCTCGATCTTGGGGATGTCGTAGACGCCGCTGGACATCATCTGGGTGAGGACGGCCAGGAAGGCGCCGATGCCCGGATAGGCGCCGGCGTCCTGGAGCAGCTTGACCCGGAAGGCCTTGAACGTCCCGTCCTTGCTGCCCCCGAGCTCGAAGTCGGCCCACTGGGCCCGCCCGTGGTGCATCGCCACCATGTGCTCGGAGCGCGTCTCGGTCCAGCGGCAGGGCCGGCCGGTCGCACGCGCCAGCGCGCCCATCAGGATGTCCTCGACGTCGAAGCCCTTGCCCCCGAAGCCGCCGCCCACGTCGGGCGCGATGACGCGGACCTGCTCGGGCTCGAGGCCCAAGGTGGCGGCGAGGCCCCCCTTGTCCTGATGCGGGGTCTGGGTCGAAAGGCGGATCGTCAGCTTGCCGTCCTCGAACTCGGCGACGGTCGAGCGGGGCTCGATCGGCAGGGCGAGCAGGCGCGGGCTCTCGTTGGAGCCGGTGATGATCACGTCGCAGCCGTCGAACAGGTTCTCGTCGCCCGCGCCCGGGATGCGCAGGCACGTGTTGGAGCCCGAGGGCTCGAAGAGCAGGACCTCGTCCTTGACCACCTCGCGGATGTCGGTGACCACGGGCAGCGGGTCGTAGTCGACGGCCACCAGCTCGGCGGCATCGACGGACGCCTCGCGCGAGTCGGCCACCACCGCGGCCACGATCTCGCCTACGTAGCGCACGCGGTCAGAGGCCATCGGCTCGCGGAACATGCTCTCGTGCACCTGGAGCATGGGCGGGGGCGGGCTGGGGTGCAGCCCGAGGTCGGCGGCGGTGAAGACCTGGACGCCCGGCCGCGCGCGCGCGTCGTCGGCGTCGATCGAGGTGATCGTGCCGTGCGCCACAGAGGAGCGCACGAAGGTCACGTACAGAGCATTCTCAACGCGGGTGTCGTCGACGTACCGACCCCGTCCCAGGAGGAAACGCGGGTCCTCCCGACGGCGAATCCGCTGTCCGATTCCGGTGGCCATCAGGCGTTGTCCTTTCCGACGGGGCCAAGCATGTCGGCAGCATTGTTATCAGTTCGGCCTTGCGTGGCCAGCAAATGAGCGCAGAAGCCATTGCCCGGAGGCGCAGCGCTGCGTTGCCGATTGCAACGGGAGCGTCTTGTGTGAAAGGTTTCCGGCGATGACTCACGCGATCCACACCGACGTGCTCGTGGTGGGCACCGGGCCGGCGGGGGCGACCGCCGCCCTGACGCTGGCCACGCTCGGGGTGCAGCACATCGTCGTCACCAAGTACCGGTGGACCGCCAACACCCCCCGCGCTCACATCACCAACCAGCGCACGGTCGAGATCTTCCGCGACCTGGGGATCGAGGATGAGATCAGGGCCAACGGGACCCCACAGCACCTGATGGGCGACACGGTGTTCTGCACGAGCCTGTCCGGCGATGAGATCGGTCGGGTGCGGACGTGGGGGACCCATCCGTCCCGGCAGGCCGACTACACGCTGGCCAGCCCCTGCACTCACTGCGACCTGCCCCAGACGCTCCTGGAGCCGATCCTCGTGGGTCATGCCGCCGAGCGGGGCTCGCGGATCCGCTTCGACACCGAGTACCTGAGCCTGACCCAGCGCGAGGAGGACGTCGAGGTCCGGGTACGCGATCGCCTCTCGGGCAGCGAGTACACGATCGTCGCCAAGTACGTGATCGGCGCCGACGGGGGTCGCAGCCAGATCGCGCGGGACGTCGAGCTGCCCTCCGAGGGCCAGATGGACGTGGCCGGCTCGATGAACATCGTCTTCTCCGCCGACCTCAGCGCGAAGGTGGCGCACCGTCCCAGCGTCCTGTACTGGGTGCTCCAGCCCGGCTCGGACATCGGCGGCATCGGCCTGGGATTGGTGCGGATGGTGCGGACCTGGAACGAGTGGCTGATCGTGTGGGGCTACGACATCTCAGAGCCCGCGCCGGAGCTCGACGACGAGGCCGCCAGCGCCATCGCCCACAACCTCATCGGCGACGACACGGTGCCCATCACCATCCGCTCCACCTCGCTGTGGGGCAACAACAAGTGGTATGCGACCCGCTACCGCGCCGGCCGGGTCTTCTGCATGGGCGACGCCGTGCACCGCCATCCGCCGTCCAACGGCCTGGGCTCCAACACCTCGGCCCAGGACGCCTACAACCTGTGCTGGAAGCTGGCCTACGTGCTCCGCGGCCAGGCCGGCCCGGGCCTGCTGGACAGCTATGACCCTGAGCGCGCGCCGATCGGCCGGCAGATCGTGCTGCGCGCCAACAAGTCCATCGAGGAGTTCGGTCCCATCTTCGAGGCGCTCGGCATCACCGACACCAGCGATCCCGACGTCATGAACGAGCGGATGCGGGCGCGCGCCGACGACAGCGCCGAGGGCGCCGGCCGCCGGGAGAAGCTCAAGGCGGCGCTCGAGCTCAAGGATTACGAGTTCAACGCCCACGGAGTCGAGATGGGCCAGCGCTACCGCTCGGGCGCCGTCGTGAGCGACGGGACCCCGGAGCCCGAGTACACCCGCGACCCGGAGCTCTACTACCACCCGACCACGTGGCCGGGGGCCCGTCTACCCCACTGCTGGCTGGGCCACGGCGAGGGTCACAAGGTGTCCACGCACGATCTCGTCGGCAAGGGCCGCTTCTCCGTGCTCACCGGCATCTCCGGCCGGCGCTGGGCCGACGCCGCCGAGGCGGCGGGCAACGCGCTGGGCCTCGAGATCGCCGCCCACGTCATCGGGCCCGGCCGCCGCTACATCGACCTCTACGACGACTGGGCGCGGCTGCGCGAGGTCGGCGAGGACGGGTGCATCCTGGTCCGCCCCGACGCTCACGTCGGCTGGCGCGCCGCGGCGATGGCCGCGGACCCGGCCGCCGAGCTCGAGCATGCGCTTCGCACGATCCTGGACCGCCCGCGCGCCGAGGACGCGGCTCAGGGGTCGACGAACTCCGCCGGCTCCTTGGCGAACCCGGCGGCCACGGCCGCGAGCTGATTGGGCGAGCCGATCAGCCCCATCTGAAGCTCGGCCTCCAGCGCCAGCGTGCGCTGCGCCTCGCCCGTCCATGACTCGTCGTACAACCGCTTGGCCGCGCGCACCGCGTCCGGCGAGCGCCCGGCGATCTCGGCGGCCAGCTCCCGCGCCGCCGCCCGGGGATCGCCGCTGACGCGGGTGACGACGCCCAGGCGCGCCGCCTCCTCGCCGTCGAAGACCCGGCCGGTGAACGTCAGCTCCTTGGCCACGTCGATCCCGACGAGCCGCGGCAGCGTGCGCGTGATCGACATGTCGGGCACCAGGCCCCACTTGACCTCCATCACCGACAGGCGGGTGTCGGGCGCGGCGATGCGGATATCGGCGCCCAGCGCGATCTGCAGCCCGCCGCCGAAGCAGTTGCCATGCAGGGCGGCGATCACCGGCATGGGGAGCTCGAGCCACGCGTGCGCGGCCCGCTGAAACCAGTTGGGCACCTCGCCGCGCACGCGTTGCACCAGGCCGTCGAGGCCATTGCCCGCCGCCATGATGCTGACGACGTCCAGGCCGCTGCAGAAGCTCGGCCCCGCGCCGCACAGCACCACTGCCCGGACTCCGGACTCGCCGCCCAGCCGGTCGGCGGCGCCGATGATCTGCTCGAACATGGGCACGTCGAGCGCGTTGTGCTTGTCGGCTCGCGTCAGCGTGACGGTCGCGACGTGGTCTGAGACCTCGACCGTGACCCGCTCTCCCTCGGAGCTCACCTCACCACCTCCACGGTGTCGCCCACATGCACGGAGCCACCCTCCAGCACCTCGCCGTAGATGCCGAAGGGCAGCGGCTCCTCGCTGGGGTGCTCCTTGCGGTAGGCGGCGAGGTGCTGGAGGGTGGGGAACGTCACCTCGCCGGTGTCGGGATCGCGCGTCGTGGTGGCACACCGCCCGACATGCCCGTGCCACTGCACCAGCGCGGGGCCGACGCGCACCTTGTGGCGGACCCAGTCGTCCTCGGCGTGGGCATCGACGCCCTCGACCTCGATCAGCATGCGAAACCGTCGCCCGTCCACCGGCTCTGAGCCCGCGACCTCGGCGAGCTGGCGCAGCGAGGCCCGCGACATGAGCGACACCGACCCAGCCTGCCCGCGGTCGGCGCCGACCCCTGGCGCCGCCACCAGACGCACCGGTTGCTCCATGAACTCCGACAGCGCGTCGGCCCAGGGTCCCAGGAGCTCATGTGCGAAGTGGATGGAGCCGAAGTAGTTGGTCTGGATCTCGTCGCCGAGCTCGACGTCTCCGGTGACCACCTCGCCCGCCGGGAACCTGAAGCTGAGCCGGCCCGCGTCAACGTCGTAGTCGGGAACGACCGCCTGCATGCGCCCGGCCCCCTTGCCGTTCATGAGCCGGCGCTTCTCGTCGATGACGTAGAACGCGCGGTTGCCGCGCGCGCCCAGCTCCGAGAGCTCGACGGCGTCGACGGTGGACAGGCGCATGCCCTTGACCGGGGTCACGGCGAGGGCGGTGACGGTGATCGCCATCTCCCCAGTGTGCCGCGTCGTGTCCTCGGGCGACAAGCCCACCGGGTCACGCGGCCGCCTGCTCGGCCCAGTCGCGGTAGAGCTGCCAGTAGCGCCCCTCGGCCTCCAGCAGCTCGTCGTGGGTGCCCTGCTCCACGATGCGGCCGTACTCCATGACCAGGATCCGGTTGGCGTGCTGGATCGTGGACAGCCGGTGGGCGATCACGATCGCGGTGCGCCCGGCCACCAGGCGTCGCAGGCCCACCTCGATGAGGCTCTCGGTGTGCACGTCGACGTTGGCGGTGGCCTCATCGAGGACGAGAATCCGCGGGTCGGCCACCAGCGCCCGCGCGAAGGCCACCAGCTGTCGCTGGCCGGCGGAGAGCTGGACCCCGCGCTCGCCGACCTCGGTGTCATAGCCCTGGGGCAGCGCCATGATGAAGTCGTCGGCGCCGACCGCGCGGGCGGCGTCGCGCAGCTGCTCCTCGGTGGCGTCCAGCCGGCCGAAGGCGAGGTTGTCACGCACGGTGCCGCTGAACAGGAAGCCCTCCTGGGGCACCATCCCCATCTGGGAGCGCAGCGAGTGGGAGGTGACGCTGCGCAGGTCGTGGCCGTCGACGCGCACCGCGCCGTCGGTCGGGTCATAGAAGCGGGCCACGAGCTTGGCGAACGTCGACTTTCCGGCGCCGGTCTCGCCGACCAGCGCCACCGTCTCGCCGGGGGCGATCGCGAGATCGATGTCGCGCAGCGCCCAGGCGCTGTCCTCGTCAGATCCGTAACGGAAGGAGACATGGTCGAAGCTCACCGCCCCGCGGATCTGCCCGAGCTCGGCGGCGTCGGGGGCATCGACCAGCTCGGGCTTCTCGTCGAGCAGGGTGAAGATCTTGTCCAGCGCCGCCATGCCGGACTGGTAGGTCGTGTAGAGCTGGGAGAGCTGCTGGATCGGGTCAAAGAAGTTGTTGAGCGCGGCGATGAAGCCGAAGACGACGCCGGTGGTGCTGTGGCCGTTGAGCGCCTCGATCCCCCCGATGACCAGGATCTCCACCGTGACCAGCGCCGACAGGAGCTCCACGCCGGGGAAGTAGGCGGCGTTGAGCTTGACCGTGGTCCAGTTGGCGCGGCGGTTCTCATCGTTGAGCGCCTTGAACTGCTCGATGTGGCGGCGCTCCTGGCCGAAGGCGCGGACCACGCGGATCCCCGACAGGCTCTCCTGCAGATAGCCGGTGATGGAGGCGATCTTCTCGCGGGTGAGCCGGTAGGCGTCGGCCGACGCGATGCGGAAGGCCAGCGCGCCGAGGCCGAGGATCGGCAGGGCGATGAAGGTGAGCAGCGCCAGGTGGAAGTCGAGCACCAGCAGGATCGCCACCACGCCCAGCAGGGTGAGGCTTGACTGGATGAGCGTGGCCAGGCCGTCCTCGACGAGCTGATCGAGCGCCTCCACGTCGTTGGTCATGCGGCTGATGAGCACGCCCGCGCGGTTGCGCGAGTAGAAGCCGATCGACAGGGACTGCAGGTGGGCGAAGAGCTTGAGGCGCAGGTCCTGGAGCGCGCGCTGGCCGACCCAGCCGACGAGGTAGGTCTGGGCGTAGGTGGCGACGCCGTAGATGACCGCGGAGGCCAGGAACACCACCACGATCAGGTCCAGCTCGCCGGTGTCCTTGCGGCGGATGCCCTGGTCGATGGCCAGCTTGGCCAGCGGGGCCGGGGCCAGCGCCGCCGCCGTGGCGGCGACCAGGGCGACGAACATCGCCAGCACCCGCCAGCGGTAGGGGGCGAGCAGCTCGGCCAGCCCGCGCAGCTTGCGCCCGCGCCCGCCGGTCTCGCTGCAGGCGTCGGCGCAGCTCCGTGCGGCGGGTGGTGGTGGCGCTCACAGGCCCGCCACCTCAGGCTCGATGGGCTTGCGGGTGAGGAACACCTGATCGGGCGGGCGGGCGGGGCTCGTCTCGACGATCTCGCGGTACAGCTCGGACTGCTCCAACAGCTCGTCGTGGGTGCCGTCGGCGACGACGCGCCCGGACTCGAGGACGACGATGCGGTCGGCGAGCGAGATCGTCGACAGCCGGTGGGCGATGACGAACGTCGTGCGCCCGGTGAGCACATCGCCCAGCGCGCGCTTGATCTCGCCCTCGGTGGAGGTGTCCACCGACGAGGTCGCGTCGTCGAGGATGAGGATCCGCGGGTCGGCCAGGATGGCGCGGGCGATGGCGATCCGCTGGCGCTGGCCGCCCGACAGCGTGAGGCCGCGCTCGCCGACGCGGGTGTCGTAGCCGTCGGGCAGGCGCGAGACGAACGCGTCGGCCTGCGCCGCGACGGCCGCGCGCTCCACCTCCTCGCGGGTGGCGTCGGCGCGCGCGTAGGCGATGTTGTCGTGGATCGTGGCGCTGAACAGGAACGGGTCGTCGTTGACGACGGCGATGGCCTGGCGCAGGCTGCGCAGCTCCACCGAGCGCACGTCGGCGCCGTCGATCTGCACCGCACCGGCGCTGACGTCGTACAGGCGCGGCAGCAGCGACACCAGCGCCGACTTGCCCGATCCCATCGCGCCGACGAGCGCCACCACCTGGCCGGCGGGGACCTCGAGGTCGATGTCGCTCAGCGCCGGGTGGCTCGCGCCCTCGAAGCGTGAGCCCGACTCCGCGCAGGGACACGTGGCCGCCGCCGTCGGGCAGCGGCGGGGCGCTCGGGCGCGGACTCGATGCGGGGCTCGCGGTCGAGCACCTGGAAGATGCGCGCGCCCGAGGCGGTCGAGCGCTGCGAGGCGCCGAGCATGTACCCGAGCGTCCGCATCGGGGAGATGAGCATGAGCAGGTAGGCGTAGAACGCGGTGAACGCGCCCAGCGAAAGCGAGCCGTCGATGACCTGGCGCCCGCCGAAGAGCAGGATCGCGGCGAGGCCGAGGTTGGGCAGGAAGCTGAGCAGCGGGTTGAACAGCGCCTGGATCCGCGTGGCGAGCATCTGCTGGTCGAAGACGCGCTGGACGGTGTGGCGGAAGCGCTCGAGCTGGTGCTCCTCCTGGGCGAACGCCTTGACGACGCGCACGCCGGAGACGTTCTCCTCGGCGTCGGCGGTGAGCTCGGCGATCCGCTGCTGGGCCTCCTGCATCGCCGGGCGCGACCGGTGGCCGTAGCGGTTGGCGATGAGGATCACGAACGGCACCGGCGCCAGCGAGATCGCGGCGAGGTCGGGCTGGAGGATGAACATGGCCACGGCGGCGAGCACGATCGTGACCACCGCCTGGGCGATGAAGACCAGCCCGTAGCCGAGGAAGAAGCGGACGGACTGGAGATCGACCGTGGCCCGGGACATGAGCTGGCCCGTCTGCTGGCGGTCGAAGAACCCGAGCTCCAGGCGCTGGAGGTGGCCGTAGAGCGTCTCGCGCAGGTCGACCTCGACGCGCAGCGACACCTCGCCCGGCGATCAGCCGCCGGTACACGCTCAGGACGAGCCGCCCAGGCCGGCGGCGAGGATCGCCAGTGCCAGCAGCACCAGCTCGTGGCGGTGGTGGTGGCTGATGGCGTTGATGGCGACGCCGGTGAGAGAGGGGATGAGGACGGTGGCGCCCAGCGCTCCGAAGGCGAGCACGAACGACCAGATCACCCCCTTGCGGTAGGGGCGCAGGAATCCGAGCAGCCGCCAGAACGTGGACATACTTCATTTAGTATAGGAGGGGCGCTCATGGCTCCAGGAGGGCCAGAGCCCCTGCGAAGCGCCGCGTCATCGCGGTTCGTCGCCCAGCCGGTCGCGCACGTACGCGCCGAGCATCAGCCGGCTCTCGGCCAGCAGCTGCTCATCGCCGCGGCGGGAGGTGCGGAAGGCCTCGCGCAGGAGCCCATCACCGGCCACCACCACCATGCGGGCGGCCGCGGCGCGATCGCGGGCCGAGGCCCGCGGCCAGTGCACCGCGAGGATCCGCTGCACCGAGGCGGCGATGGCCTCGCGGGTCGGGCGGGTGGCGTCGCGGATGTGCTCGGTGCGCAGACCTCCGTACCAGAGGGCGAGAAAGCCGGGCCGCCCCGGAACGCCGCCGCCAGCGCCTCGAGCACGCCACCGGCCGGGTCGGGCATGGGGGAGTGCTCGTCGAGCTCCGCCGCCGCGGCGACGAGATCGGCGAACTCGCTCCAGTAGCGGGTGGCCAGCGCCTCGACGATCGCCTCCTTGTCGGGGAAGTAGCGGTAGACCGAGCCGACCGGGACGCCTGCCACCCGCGCGATCCGGGTAGTGGTGAACGCACCGGCGCCGTCGCGGGCGAGGACCTGGTCAGCGGCGTCGAGCACCCGGCGCAGCCGCTCGCGGCTGCGGGCCTGGGTGGGCACGTTGCGCAGGCGGGTGTCGAGTTGCGGGTGCCATAAAAGTTGAAAGTGAGTACAGCTTCATGTTAGCGTGGGTGCGATGACGACGCAAACGCTCGACGCGGCCCGCGAGGCCGTCGCGGCCGCGGCCCGGCGCGTGGCGGCCGAGAAGCTCGTGGTGGGCACCGCGGGGAACGTCTCCGCGCGCGCCGGCGAGCACGTGGCCGTGACGCCCACCGGCGCGGTGCTGGCCGAGCTCGAGCCCGCGCGAGGTCGTGGTCGTCGATCTCGACGGCAGCGACGGTGCACGGCGACTATGCGCCGACCTCCGAGATCGAGCTGCACCTCGGCGCCTACCGCCGCTTCCAGGCGGGCGCGGTCGTCCACGCCCACAGCCCGGCCGGGACGGCCCTGGCCTGCGTCCTGGACGAGCTGCCGCTCGTCCACTACCAGATGCTCGCGCTCGGCGGTCCCATCCGGGTGGCGCCGTACGCCACGTTCGGCACGCCGGAGCTGGCGCAGCTCACCCTCGACGCGCTCGAGGGCCGCGCCGCGGCGCTCATGGCCAACCACGGCATGATCGCCACTCGGCCCCGATCTCGATGCGGCGGTCGAGAACGCCCTGCTGCTCGAGTGGGCGTGCGATCTGTACTGGCGGGCCGCCGCCGTCGGCCGCCCGCGTGCGCTCGACGCCGGCCAGGCCCAGGACTTCATCGACGCCATCGCCGCGCGCGGCTACGGCAGCGCTCCAGGACCGCGAGCGAGTGACCGCGCCGATGCGGGTGGTGGCCCTCGGGGTCCACGTCGTGGACGTGCTGGTGCGCCCCGTCCAGGTCATCCCCGAGGGTCAGGGCGGCCAGCTCGTGGACAGCATCCGCATCACCGCCGCCGGGCCGGCGGGCGGGACCGCGCTGACGCTGGCCAAGCTCGGCGCCGAGGTGCGCAGCGCCGGCGCGATCGGCTCAGACGCCCTCGGCGACGTGCTCGTCGATCTGCTCACCCGCGCCGGCGTCGACCCGGATCTGCTCGTCCGCCGTCGCCGACGTGCAGACATCGGCCAGCGTGCTGCCCATCCGCCCCGACGGCTCGCGGCCCGCCTTCCACGTCGTCGGCGCCAACGCCACCTACACCGCCGCCGACGCCCCCTGGGACGCGATCGCCGCCGCCACCCATCTGCACCTGGGCGCGCCGGAGTTCATGGGCGGCGAGCAGGCGGCGCAGATCCTCTCCTTCGCCCGCGAGCACGGCGTCACCACCTCCGCCGACATCCTCGCCCCCGGCGACCAGGCGGCGGCCATCCTGGACTGGATCGCCCCGGTGTTCGCGCACCTCGACTACCTGCTGCCCAACGACGAGCAGGTGCTGGGCCTCACCGGCGCCGACGATCTGCGTCGACCGGCTGCCGCGCGCTGCGCGACCGCGGCGTCGGCTGCGTGGCCGCGACGCGGGGCGCCGACGGCGCGGTGGTCGTCGACGCCGACGGCGAGCGGGCGGTCCCGGCGTTCGAGGTCGACGTCGTCGACACCACCGGGTGCGGCGACGCCTTCTCCGCCGGCTTCCTGCGCGGCCTCGCCCTCGGCCGCGACCGCGCGCAGGCCGCCACGCTCGGCTGCGCCTGCGCCGCGCTCGTGGCGACCGGCCTGGGCTCTGACCACGGGACCTTCGACCTGACGCGCCGCCGACGCCTTTGCCGCACAGACCCCGACCAGGAGCACCGTCCCGTCATGACCCCAGACACCGATTCAGGCCAGAGCCCCATCACCCGCCGCCGGTTCGTGGCGGGATCGCTGGTGACGGGCGCCGCCGTCGCGGTCCCGGGCGCCGCCGAGGCCAAGGCCAAGGCAAGCCCAAGCCCAAGCACAAGCCCGGCCAAGCCCAAGTCGACGGTGCACCAGGCCGACGTCGCCATCGTCGGCGCCGGGCTGTCGGGGCTGACCGCCGCCCGCCAGATCGCCGCCGCGGGCAAGTCGGTGATCGTGCTCGAGGCGCGCGGCCGCGTCGGGGGCCGCTGCTTCAGCCGCTCCATCGGCTCCGGCGCCTCAGACGTGGCCAACATGGGCGCGACGTTCGTGGGGCCGAGCCAGACCCAGATCCTCGGGCTGATGTCCGAGCTGGGCATCGGCAAGTTCGACGTCTACTCGACCGGCAACCTGCTCTGGTATGAGAGCGGCAAGCTCACCCCCTACACGGGCCTCATCCCCCCGGCCAACGACCCTGCGTCGGTGATCGAGCTCGGCGAGGTCGTCCTGCCGGAGATCGACAAGATGGCCCAGACGGTGCCGCTCGACGCGCCCTGGACCGCGCCCGACGCCCTGCCGTGGGACTCGATCACCGTCGACAGCTGGGTGGGCCAGAACACCAAGGGCTCGGACACCCCGAAGCTGTTCACGCTGGCGGTCGACGCCATCCTCTCGGTGCTCCCGCGCGACGTCTCGTTCCTGTACTTCCTCTTCTACGTCCACGCCGCCGGTGGCATCGAGCCGCTCGTCAACAACGCCGGCCAGGGCGGCGCGCAGGACTTCCGCGTCTCCGGCGGGACCCAGGGCATCGCCGATCAAGGTGGCCGACCAGCTCGGCCGCAAGCGGGTCCTGCTCTCCCAGCCGGTGCGCCGCATCTCCCAGGGCCCCAGGAGCGTCTACGTCTACGCCGACAAGGCCACGGTCAAGGCCCAGCAGGTGATCGTCGCCATTCCGCCCCACCTCGCCGGGCGGATCGTCTACGAGCCCGGGCTGCCCGGCGGTGCGCGACCAGCTCACCCAGCGGATGCCGATCGGCTCGCTGATCAAGACGATCGCGGTGTACGACACCCCGTTCTGGCGCGCCCAGGGGCTCAACGGCCAGGTGACGAGCGACACCGGGCCGGTGACCGTGATGTTCGACGCCTCCCCGGCCAGCGGGACGCCCGGCGTGCTGCTGGGGTTCATCGACGGCGACGACGCCCGCGCGCTGTCCGATCAGTCTGACTCGGCGCGCGCCACCGCGGCGCTGAAGTCCTACGCCACCTACTTCGGCCAGCAGGCGGCCAACCCGCGCATGTACTTCGACCAGGTGTGGGACAAGGAGATCTACACCGGCGGCTGCCCGGTCGGGCTGATGCCGCCCGGAGTCATGATCGAGTACGGCCAGGCGCTGCGGGCCCCGGTGGGGCGCATCCACTGGGCCGGGACCGAGACCGCCACCGTGTGGACCGGCTACATGGACGGGGCCGTGCAGGCCGGCAAGCGCGCGGCGACCGAGGCGCTCGCGCGCCTCTGAGTCCATACTGTCCCCCCGATCACCACGAGGAGGTGCGATGACGAGCGTTCGTGAAGCCACGTTCGACCTGTTCCGGGCCCACGGCATGACGACGATCTTCGGCAACCCCGGCTCGACCGAGCTGCCGATGCTCGCCGACTTCCCGGACGACTTCACCTACGTTCTCGGCCTCCAGGAGCTGGTGGTGATGGGCATGGCCGACGGGTTCGCGCAGGCCAGCGGCCGCCCCACCCACGTCAACCTCCACACCGCGCCGGGCGTGGGCAACGCGGTCGGCGGGATCTTCAACGCCCAGGCCAACAAGTCGCCGCTGGTGATCACCGCCGGCCAGCAGGTCCGCCCCCAGATCACGATCGAGGCCAACCTCACCAACCGCGACGCCACCGTCGGCCCCCAGCCCTACGTGAAGTGGAGCCACGAGCCGCCGCGCGCCCAGGACGTGCCCGGCGCGATCGCCCGCGCGATCCATCACGCCATCGCTGCCGCCCAAGGGCCCGGCGTTCGTCTCGATCCCGATGGACGACTGGAACGCCGAGGCCGACGCGGACCGCAGCGCCGCCGCCATCGCCCGCCGCGTCATCGGCCGCACCGCGCCCGACGAGGCCGCGCTCGGCGACCTGGCCGGGCGGCTGGCCGCGGCGCTCTCGCCGGTGCTGGTCGCCGGTCCGGACATCGACGCCGCCGGCGGCTGGCATGCCGCCGTCGCCCTGGCCGAGAAGCAGCGCCTGCCGGTGTGGGCCAGCCCCGCCACCGGCGGGTCCCGGCTGGGCTTTCCCGAGCGCCATCCGAACTTCGTCGGGGTGCTGCCGCCCGCGATCGGGGCGGTGTCAGAGACCCTGAAGGCCCACGACCTCGTGCTGGTCGTCGGCTCCTCGGTGTTCCCCTACTACCCCTACATCCCCGGCCCGCTGCTGGGCGAGAGCACCCAGCTGGTGGCGCTCACCAGCGATCCCGGCGAGGCCGCCCGGGCGCCGATGGGGGAGGCCATCGTCGGCGACGTGGGGCTGGCGCTCGAGCGGCTGGTGGCGCTCGTGCCCGAGGGCACGCGCGACGCGCCCGAGCCGCGCCCCGAGCCCGGGCGACCCGCCCGCCGCCGACCCGCCCGATCGGCTCAGCGGCTCGGAGGCGATGGCGGCGCTGGCCGACGCCATGACCGACGACGCGCATCATCGTGTTGGAGTCGCCGTCATGCACGCTGTCGCTGCGCAACCGGCTGCGCATCTCGACGCCCGGCAGCTACTACTTCTGCGCCAGTGGCGGCCTGGGCTTCGGCATCGCCGCGGCCGTCGGCGTGCAGCTGGCCCAGCCGGCGCGGCCGGTGGTGTGCGTGCTGGGCGAGGGGTCGGCCCAGTACGGGATCACCGCGCTGTGGAGCGCGCTCGCCTACAAGGCGCCCGGTCACGTTCCTCATCCTGCGCAACGACGAGTACATGATCCTCAAGTGGTTCGCCATGCTGGAGCAGGTCACGCGGCGCGCCCGGGCCTGGACCTGCCCGGCCTCGACGTCGCCGCGGTGGCCCGCGGCTACGGCGTCCCCGCCCAGGACGTCAGCGGGCGCGAGGAGCTGACCGAGGCGCTGCGCGCCTCGATCGCCGCCGGCGACGGCCCCCGCGTCATCCAGGTCCCGGTGGCGTCCGGGATGTGGCTGGAGTAGCGTGGCCCTCCCAGTGACCGCGCGCGGGGAGGACCACTAGTGGCCGCCACCGCCGCCGATCCGGCGACGATCGTCCCCGAGCCGCCCGGTCCGGCGCCCGACCGGGCACCCGACTGGGTCGCCGCGGGCACGCCCGAGCCGCTGCGTTCCCGATTGGTCGCCGCTCTCGGCGCCGACCGGGTCCTCACCCGGGCGCTCGACCTCATCCGCTACGCCTCGGACGCGAGCGCCTACCGGCTCATTCCCCAGGCGGTGGCCGTCCCGCGCGACGTGACAGGACATGGCGACGCTCCTGCGCTGCGCCACCGAGCTCGGCGTGCCGGTCACCTTCCGCGCCGGCGGCACCAGCCTCAACGGCCAGAGCCAGACCGACGCGATCCTCGTCGACGTCCGCCGCCACTGGCGCCGGGTCGCGCGTCGAGGACGACGGGGCGCGGGTGCGGGCGCAGCCCGGGGTGGTGCTCGGCCACGCCAACCGCCTGCTCGCCCGCCGCAGCCGGCGCATCGGGCCCGACCCCGCGTCCACCAACATCGCCTGCGTCGGCGGGGTGGTCGCCAACAACTCGGGCGGGATGCGCTGCGGCGTCGTCGCCGACTCCTACCGCACGGTGAGCGCGATGACGCTGGTGCTGGCCAACGGCGCCGTGATCGACACCGCGGACGCCGACGCCGAGGCGCAGTTCGCCGCCGCCGCGCCGGAGCTGGCCGCGGGCCTGGAGCGGATCCGCGACCGCATCCGCGCCGACGGCGAGCTGTCGGAGCGCATCGCCCGCAAGTTCCAGATCAAGAACACCACCGGGTATCGCCTGTGCGCCTTCCTGGACGCCGACACGCCGCTTGAGATCTTCCGGCGGCTCGTCGTCGGCTCCGAGGGCACGCTGGCCTTCGTGGCCGAGGCGGTGTTCGACACCGTCCCGCTCGGGCGTCACACCACGCTGGCCCTCGTCGGCTTCGAGGACCTCGACGCCGCCGCCGGCGCCGTCGGCGAGCTCGTCGACGCGGGCGCGACCGCCACCGAGCTGATGGTGGCGCCGACCCTGATCGCCGCCGCCTACAACATGCCGGGCACGCCCGAGGCGTGGAAGGAGCTGCCCCCGACCTCGGCGGCGCTGCTCATCGAGTTCCGCGCCGAGACGCCCGAGGAGCTCGGGCCGCTGGAGGAGGCCGCCGGCGAGATCCTGCGCGCCCACGGCGGGCGTGATCCCAGTCCGGCGGCGGCGACGGCGCTGACCCGCCCGGCCGGTTCTCGCGCGACGCCCGAGGACATCGAGATGCTCTGGCGCGTGCGCGAGGGCATGCAGGGTCTGCTGGCCGCGATGCGCCCGCCCGGGATCACGATGCTCATCGAGGACGTCTGCGTGCCGCCGGCGCGCGTCGCCGAGGCGGCCAAGGACCTCCAGGCGCTGCTGGGCCAGCACGGCTTCCTCCGGGCCTGGCCGGTCACGCCTCGGCGGGCAACCTGCACTTCATCCTCACCGCCGAGTTCGGCAAGGCGGGCGAGCTCGAGCGCTACGACGCGTTCATCGCCGACATGGTCGAGCTCATCGTCGACAAGTACGACGGCTCGCTCAAGGCCGAGCACGGCACCGGGATCAACATGGCGCCGTTCGTCGAGCGCGAATGGGGCGCGGCAGGCGACCGAGCTGATGTGGGAGATCAAGCGGCTCGCCGATCCCGGCCGGGGTCCTCGCTCCCGGCGTGGTCCTCAACCGCGACCCGGGCGTGCACCTGCGCAACCTCAAGAGCGTGCCCGAGGTGGAGGAGAGCGTCACCAAGTGCATCGAGTGCGGCTTCTGCGAGGCGGTGTGCCCGTCGCAGAACGTGACCACGACGCCGCGCCAGCGGATCGTGCTGCGCCGCGAGATGGCGCGCCAGCCGCGCCGGCTCGCCGGTGCGTGCGGCGCTGAGCGAGCAGTACGAGTACGACGCGATCGAGACCTGCGCCGCCGACGGCTCGTGCATGACCGCCTGCCCGGTGGCCATCGACACCGGGACGCTGATCAAGGACCTGCGCCGGCGCGAGCACGGCCCCCGCGCCCAGCGCGCCGCGCTCGAGCTCGCCCGCCGCTACGCGACGGCCGAGCGCGTCGCCCGCGCCGGTGGCCCGTCGCCGGTGGCGCGGCGGGTGGCCGGCGCGTCTGGGCCGGTCGATGCCCGCCGCCGGCTCCGGCGCACGGCTGCCGCGCACCCAGCGCGAGGGCGCGGCCGCGGTCTACCTGCCCTCCTGCCTGAACCGGATCTTCGGGCGGGGGGGCGGGGCCGGATCCCCGGGTCGGTCCCTGCGCCAGCCTGCCCGAGGCGCTGGTGGCGATCTCGGCGCGCGCGCGGCGGCCGCTGTGGATCCCCCGGACGTCGCCGGCCACTGCTGCGCCACGCCGTGGAGCTCCAAGGGCTACGCCGACGGCCTGGCCGAGATGGCGGCCCGGACCGCGGCGGCGCTGCGCCGCTGGACGCGGCGATGGAGCGCTGCCCGTCGTCATGGACGCCAGCTCGTGCAGCCTCGGCCTGCGCGAGAACCTCGCGCTCGACGGCATCGAGGTGATCGACTCGGTGAGCCTGGGTCCACGACCACCTGCTCGAGCGCCTCGAGATCACGCGCCGGCTGGGCTCGGTCGTGGTCCACCCGACCTGCGCCACCGGGCACCTCGGCGTGTCGGGCAAGCTCACGGCGGTGGCCGCCCGGCTCGCCGACGAGGTCGTGGTGCCGGCGGCGACCCGCTGCTGCGGGATGGCCGGCGACCGCGGCTGGCTGCACCCCGAGCTCCCGCCGCGGCGCTGGCCGACACTGCGGCCGAGCTTGACGGCCGGACCTTCGACGCCTGCCTGTCGAGCAACCGCACCTGCGAGATCGCGCTGCACCAGGTCACCGGGCGCCCGTACGAGTCGCTCGTGCTGACCCTGGAGGCGCTGACGCGGTCATGAGCGCCGCCGCGCGCCGGCGATGCGCGCCGACCGCCCGGCCCCTCCGCCCGCGGGGCTGTGCGACAGCTGCCGCCACCAGCAGATCGTGCGCAACACGCGCGGCTCGGTGTTCTCGCTGTGCCGGCGCTCCAAGACCGAGCCCGACCGCTTTCCCCGCTACCCGCGGCTGCCGGTCACGCAGTGCCCGGCTACGAGCCGCGGCCTACTGAGGCGGAAGCGGATTGAGGACGATCAGGTTCGATCCGTCCTGAGCCTGCTGGAGCTGCTCGGAGAACAACCCGCGGCCGGTGACCTGGTCGACCAGGCCGGCCTCCGGGCGCCTTGGGCATCTGGGCCACCGTCGGCGGCGTCTGCTCGGGCAGGATCTGGCCGAGCGGGTGCTTGAGCAGCGGCGCGAGCTCCTGGCGCACGAACAGGACCGCGATGTCGACGGGCTTGGTCGCGGTCTGGGTGGCCTTCGCGCTCGGCGGCTTCTTGCTCAGCGTCGCCGGTCGCTGGGGGTGGCCCGGCGGGAGGATGGCGACGACGTTCTGGGTGCCGCCGATGTACTTGAAGGTGTAGAGCGCCAGCTCCAGCGCCTCGCGGCGCAGCAGCAGGAGCCGGTTGGCGGACGGCTTGCCCACGCCGATGGCGCAGTCCTTGCCGCCGAACCCGCAGAGGTTGTAGGCGATCGTGTTGCCGCTGAGCAGCGACACCTGGCTGGAGGTGGGGCTGGGCCGGACCGCCACCTGCAGGCCACTGGCCGTGCCGCTGGAGGCGGTGCCGTTGGCGGCGGCCTGTGCTGTGCCGCGGCCGCGGCGGCGCTCTCCAGGTTGACCACGGTCACCAGGGCCAGCTGATGGACGCTGTCGATGCGGTAGAAGGGCGCCACGAAGTTGGCGATGTCCTGGGCGCCCAGCGTGCCGCTGTCGGGCGGCTTCCACTGCGACCACTTCGCGCCGGCCGGGGCCGACTGGCGCCCGCCGACGGCGACCGACACGGCGACGACGATCGCCCCGATGCCGAGTGCGACGAGCAGCGCGGTCACGGTGCGAAAGCGTCCGCGAGTGCGGCGACGCGCTCGCGTGCTCGTGGCTGCGGCTCGACTCGCTGCGCGCGGACCGGGCGACGCCGGCGCCGACGGCCCCGTCGTCGGTGGAGCGGTCGGCTCCGGAGGGCTCGGTCACAGCTCGGGCCAGGTGGCGGGATTCATCAGGTCGAGCTCGGGCCTTGCAGGTGGACGCTGTCCAGGAGATCGCCGACCTCGTCGCCGTGGAGCTCCTTGCGCTCCACCAACGCGTCGGCGATGGCATCCAGTGCGTCGCGATTGGCCGCCATCAGTGCATACGCGGTGACGTAGGCCTGCCCGAGCAGCTCGGCCGCGCGCCGCGCGCTTGGCGCCGTCGCCCAGCACCGAGCCCATCGGGTTCTCGTTGAAGGCGCCGCCGCCGCTGGCCCGGTTCATGATCTGCGTCCCGATCCGCTCCAGCCGCCGGCGCACCAGGTCCTCCTGCGTGTCCTCGGCGTTGGGGCCGCGCCGGGGTCCGGGGCCGAGCCCGATGGTCACCGGGTCGGGGCCCATGGCCAGCTGGCCCACCATCATCGCCGCCAGCGCGGTGGCCGACTGCGACGTCGCCGGAGACGCCGGCGGAGTTCTCCTTGTAGAAGACGTGCTCGGCGGCCATCGCGCCGAGCACCACGATCAGCCGGCCCAGGAAGTAGCTGCGGAAGTGGCTGAAGCGCTCCTCCTTCTCCAGGCTCATGTGGTGGCCGAGCGAGCCGCCGCGCTTGCGGATCGAGAGGCGCGTGGACTCCACGTCCTTGCCCAGGTACACGTGGCTGGCGGCCGCGTGTCCGGCCTCGTGGATGGCCACGGCGCGGGTCTCGTCCTGGATGTACTCGATGTTCTGGGCGGTGCCGGTCTCCACCGTGGTCATCGCCTCGACGATGTCGCGCCACGCGAACTCCCGGCGGCCCTCGGTGTGGGCGATGGTCAGGGCCATCGAGCAGCACTGCTCGATCATCGACGGCGAGTAGCCGTTGGTGATGCGCGCCAGCTCGTCGCGGCGGCGGTCGGTGTCGAGGTCGGGCTCGTGGTCGACCTTGCCCAGGTACAGGTCCAGGATGTCGAGCCGGTCGTCCTTGGTCGGGGTGCGGAACCAGATGTGGCGGCCCATGCGGCCCGGGCGGGTGAGCGCCGGGATCCAGCACCTCGATCGGCACGTTGCAGGCGCCGATGAAGTAGATCTGCTCCGAGCGCGGCTTGGGCGGGGAGAGCCGCAGCCGCAGCTTCCCGATCTTGCCCGGGACCACGAACATCGCGTCCAGGAACGTATTGAGGCGGTTGGTGAAGACCTTGCGCATCAACGGTGGCTCGTCGATGCCGTCCATCACCACCAGCAGCTGGTTGAGCGCCTGGCCGCCCATGCCGCCGCCGCCCATGCCGAAGCCGGGGTAGTAGCGCAGGATGCGCTCGTTGATGCGCTGGGCGACCGTCGGTGCGCCGGCGGTCGCGCTCGGCACGGGCCGCGAACAGGCGCTCGCGCCACTCGCGCGACTCGATGATCACGTCGCCCGACGCGGTGATCGCGCCGCTGGGGCCGAAGAAGCACAGGTCGTGGATCGAGGTCGCGGCGGACGCGGCGGCGGAGGCGGCGGTCATGCCGCTGCCCAGCGCCTGGCGGCGCATGCCGACGGCGTCGATCTCGTCGATGAAGACGATGCACTGGCCGCCCCACTTGGCCGCCAGCTTGCGGGCCTTGCGCGCGAGGAACTGCACGGTGATGGCGTCCATCCCGATGAACATCCCGGCGAAGCCCGAGCCCGGGATGGTCACGAACGGGCAGTTGAAGTTGGTGGCGATGGCCTTGGAGATCATCGTCTTGCCGGTGCCCGGCGCGCCCAGGAAGAGCAGGCCGCGCTCGCGCTTGCCGCCGGCCTTCTCGAACTCCTCGCCCGACTGCCACAGCGAGATCACGCGCGTGATCTCCTCCTTGGCCTCGGCCTGGCCGCGCACGTCGTCGATCTTCACGCCCCAGCTCGCGTCGCCGGGCTCATAGCCGCGGATCTGCCGCACCGCGAAGAACAGGAACGGCCCGAAGAAGATCGCGAAGTTGACGAAGAACAGCAGCGGCAGCTGGACGAAGACGAGCCCCAGCTGGGGCAGCGTGTCGGGCGGGAAGATCGTGCGCAGCCCGTTGAACGGCTTGAAGAACGGTGCGCTGACGCCGGCGAAGGAGAAGAACACCTGGCACAGGCCCAGCAGCGCGAGCACGATCAGCGCGTAGAAGGGCAGCCGCCGGAACTTCCCGCGCCAGTACCAGTAGCGGCGGCGCGCGACGATGTCGGCCTCCTTGAGCGACATGTCGGCGCCGTAGAGGCTGGGGGAGGGGATGAGCTTGCGCGTCACCACCTCGACCAGGCCGCGGAACATGACCACGGCCACGGCGGTGATGATCAGCGAGGCGGCGAGGCTCCAGTGGTCGGAGTCAAACAGGACCAGGAAGAACGCCGGCGCGGTCAGCAGCGCCACGAACGTCGCCGCCCGTGTCAGCCGCCGCCACTCGCGTGGCGAGCGCGGACGCGTGCTCGTTGATCGGGCCCGTCACCCCCGGTCTCTCTTGTGCATAGGCCATGCGCTCGCTTGAGGGTACATGGCGGCGAAGGGGTGCGGGGCACCTGGACCGGTACGCCCTTTGGGTAGGTTGGCTGGCCCTCCAGCGGCTAGCACGAGCACACGCCGCGCACCCCAGCCGGGGCACCCATACCTCTATGCCCCCACATACCCGAAACTCACAATTTCGAACACATGTGCGCTGTGCGAACGCTTGTTGTCAGAGGACCCACATTTCGCCGCCGCGCCGCCGGAGCGGTTGCGCTCCGTGTCGTCTGTCTCCTCTGTTGACCGTTTCGATAGGTTCGACCATTCGGTACCGGACAATCCACGCCCTGGGAGGGAATATGAACCGACTTCGGTTACCCGCTCTCGCCGCCGCCGGAGCTGCTGCTCTGGCTGTAGCGAGCGCATCTGTGGCCACGGCCGCCACGCCGGCCAAGGTGACGCTGCGCAACTCTCAGTCGCCGGCGGCAGCCACGACCCCGCGCGTCGGGTCCGTTGCCTCCGGGACCCAGATGAACTTCGAGGTGGAGCTCAAGCTGGCCGATCAGACCGGCGCCGAGTCCTTCGCCCAGGACGTCTCGACCCCTGGCAACGCGTCCTACGGCAGGTTCCTGACGCCCGGGCAGTGGGAAGCACGGTTCTCGCCCTCAGCGGCGGATGTCAACCAGGTCAAGCAGTTCCTGACCCAGAGCGGGTTCACGGTCAACAGCGTGTCCGGCGACCGTATGGCCGTCGAGGCCTCCGGCACCGCGGCGCAGGTCGAGCAGGCCTTCGGGACCTCACTCTCGATGCATCAGGTGGACGGCCAGCCGCTCGTGCTCGCCGACCAGAATCTGTCGGTCCCGTCCGGCATCGCCGGCATCGTCGGTGGCGTGTCGGGCGTGAGTGACACGCTGGAGAAGCCCGACAACACCGTCGGGGGCCCGAGCACCGCGTCCAGCACGACGCCGGCCGCCGGGAATCCCAACCAGCCGCCCTACCCGCCCTCGGCCGGCTTCCGGGTCGCCCCGCCGTGCGGCCAGTACTACAACCAGATCTTCGACACGACGCTGCCCCAGTTCCCGGGCGGCCCGACCAACCCGCCGTGGGTGGTCTGCGGCTACACCGGTCCGCAGTTCCGCAGCGCCTATGGCCTCAACGACGCCAACACCGGACGCGGGGTCACCGTGGCGGTGGTCGATGCGTACCTGTCACCGACGCTGTTCGCCGACGCGCACCAGTTCGCGCAGATCAACGACCCGAGTAACCCGTTCAAGGCGGGTCAGTTCGAGACGCAGGCTCCGGCCACCTTCAACAAGGGCGGCCCCAACAAGTGCGACGCTTCCGGATGGTTCGGGGAGCAGACCCTCGACGTGGAGGCGGTGCACAACGTGGCCCCGGGCGCCACGGTCCTGGCCGCGGCAGCCAAGAACTGCGACTCGACGGCGCTCAACAAGGCACTGCGCAACGTGATCGACCAGCACTCGGCGCAGGTCGTGAGCAACTCCTACGGTGACAATGGCGGCGACACGCTGGACACCGCGGGCGACCGCCAGGCGACCGACTCCATCCTGCTGATGGCGGCGGCCACCGGCGTCACCGTGATGTTCTCCAGTGGCGACAATGGCGACGAGTTCACCACCATCGGTCAGGTGGCGGCCGACTACCCCGCCTCCAGCCCCTACGCCACCGCCGTCGGCGGCACCAGCCTCGAGGTCGGCTCGTCCGGTCAGCGCCTCGGCGAGTTCGGCTGGTCCACGGCGCGCAGCTTCCTCTGCAACGACACGCTCCTGTCCCAGGGCGGCTGCACCGCAGCGCAGCAGGGCCAGTGGCTGCCGGTCGACCTCGCGCTGGATGGCGGGTCCGGCGGCGGCACCAGCGTCGTGTACCCGGAGCCGTACTACCAGCAGGGCGTCGTTCCCAACTCCCTGGCGAAGGTCAACGGCAACACGCCGATGCGCGTGGTGCCCGACATCTCCATGGAGGGCGACCCCGGCACCGGGATGCTGGTGGGGCAGACCCAGGAGTTCCCCAACGGCGTCTTCTATGACCAGTACCGGATCGGCGGTACGAGCGTGTCGTCACCGTTGTTGGCCGGCGTGGTGGCCCGGGCCGATCAGGCTCGCGGCGCCTCGCTCGGGTTCGTCAACCCGGCGCTGTACTCCCTGTCCGGAAAGCCGTCGGCTGTGCTCGACATCGGAGCGGCGGGGAACCAGGCTCAGTCGCGTTCCGACTTCGCCAACTCGGTCGACAACACCAACGGCCTGCTCTACACGCATCGGATCATTGGTTACGAGGGTCCGGAGCAGTTCTGCACCAAGAAGGTCTGCACCACGCGGCAGGTGGCGCTGCGCGCCACGCGCGGGTACGACAACATGACGGGGCTCGGCTCGCCGGGCACCAACTTCGTGCGGGATCTCAGCGGGCACTGAGAGAGAACAAGCGAGGTGCCGGACGCGTCGCGTTGACGCGTCCGGCCCCCGCCACAGACCTCGCCCGGGGAGCGGGTTCGCCCCTGGGAGGTCAGTCTGACCGCGTGGTCTGTGCCAGGTGGTCGGCCACGCGGTCGGCGGCGACGCGCAGGCGGCGGAAGTACGCGGCCCGGCTGAGCGCGAGACCGTGGGCCACCTGCTCATGGCTGGGGTGGGTGGGGCTCCTGTCCAGGTATCCCAGATGAGCACCCGCTTGAGCGGCCGCTCGTTGTGGCTGTCGCCGAAGGCCGCCTCGGCGGCGCCGCGCAGCCGCGCGCGGACCGACTCGACGCGCTGCTCGTGGGTCTCGCCGTGCGCCAGACGGCTGGCGGCCAGGGCGTGGGGGACGTGGAAGTTGCGCAGCGCGTCGCGCACGAGCTCCCGGTCGACCACGCAGCCGGCGCCCGCCCGCGCCGCGGCCGGTGCCGGAGCGGTCAGCCCGAGCTCCATGTACACGAACCCCCGCAGCGAGCCGAACAGCCCCCGGGGCCGTGGTCGATGCGGTGACACTCGATCGTGTGATCGGCGAGGCGGCAGTCGAGCTCGGGGAGATACGTTGCGCCCGCCGCCTGCGCGAACGCCCGGGCGCCCTCGTTCTCGGGGTTGATGGGGAGGTACATGAAGCGGGGGTTCAGCACGCCCGAGCGCAGCATCCCCGCCATGCCGAGCATGGCCTTGACGCGCCCGCCGCTGCCCGAGAAGCCGCGGTCGCCCCGCTCGCCCGCCGGCCACCCGGTAGTCGATGCTCCCCTGCCAGCCGAAGCCCCAGCGGATCACCTGGTTGTCGATGAGCGCGGCAGCTCGATGGCCATGAGGGGATCGCCCGCCTGGGCGCGTTGAAAGAGATGGTCGGTGATGCGCCGCCGCAGCTCCCGGTCGCGGTCCGGGGCACGGCGGCGCAGGTCCGCGCGCAGGGCCTTGCGCACCAGCTCGTGCAGCGCCAGCCCGTCGCCGACGGGCTCGGAGAAACTGAGGCTGCGCAGCCGCTCGTAGGCGCCCTCGGCGTCGGCGCGAGCTCGCGGCCCTCGACCGCGAACGGGGTGAAGCCGCGCTCCTGCGCCCGCCGGGCGAACTCGCGCAGCAGTGAGCTCGTGCCGATGCCGCCGGGGCCGAAGTCGTGGACCACCCGGAAGGTCGCATCGTCGTCCAGGCACCGCTCCAGGGCCGTCAGCTCGGCCGCGCGGCCGACGAAGCGCTCCTCATCGACCCGCGCCAGGCGCGAGGCGAGGGTTCCGGCAGCCACTCCGCCCCCCGGCGGACGATGCTCCGTCCGGTCCATGTGGCGCATGACAGCGATGCCTCAGGCTCAGATCTCGCAAATGGGTACCGGACGGGGTCTCACGCGATCTCTGCGACCAAGGTGAGACCCCCGTGGTACTGCGCGGCGAGCGCGGCCGGTGGAGACTGCGCGCGAGCGCCGGGACCGGGCGCGCACGCATCGACCAAAGGAGTCGGGCACATTGGGGGCGATGGAGACGGTGTGCGGGGCGAGGCACGTGCTCGTTGGGCGCGCCCTGGTTGCGATTGCCGCTGCGGGAAGCACGGCTTGGTTGCGTGGGCCGGTGAGGCACGTGAGCCTGTCGCTCTGGGTGGCGCTGTCCGCGACGCTCGGCTGGAACCTCATCGACCTGGGCGCCGCTCATCCGCGCGCGATGGGCGCCGACGGTGGCCTCATCGCGGTCGGCGTCGCCTTCGGGCTGATGACCCTCATCGGACTGACTCCCCTCGTCCGAGTGTCCTCCTCGCGTGCGTCCACCGGGGGCGCGCCGCGGGGAGGACATGTGGGGGGCCTCGCCGGCTCCGGCGACACCGTCAGCTCACGGCGGGCCCCCGGTCGGTCACAGGTTGACGGCGACGTACTTGGTCTCCAGGTACTCCTCGATCCCCTCGTAGCCGCCCTCGCGCCCGAAGCCCGACTGCTTGACGCCGCCGAACGGCGCCTGCGCGTTGGACACGATGCCCTGGTTGAGCCCGATCATCCCGGTGTCGAGCTTCTCGCACACGCGCAGGGCGCGCTTGAGGTCGTTGGTGAACACGTAGGCCACCAGGCCGTACTCGGTGTTGTTGGCGGCGGCGATCGCCTCGTCCTCGTCGGCGAAGCCCTTGACGGGGGCGACGGGGCCGAAGATCTCCTCCTGCAGCAGCTCGGCGTCGTCGGGGATGTCGGTGAGGACGGTCGGCTGGTAGAAGTACCCGGCGCCGTCGCGCTTGTGGCCGCCGACCACCGCGGTGGCTCCCCGGCCGAGGGCGTCCTCGACCAGATCTGACACCTTGCCGCGCTGGGTGTCGTCGATGAGCGGGCCGACGTCGGTGCCCTCCTCCACGCCGCGGCCGAGCGTGAGCGCGCCCATCTTCTCCGCCAGCTTTGAGGCGAACTGGTCGGCGACGGCGCCGGCGACGTGGAAGCGGTTGGCCGAGGTGCACGCCTCGCCCATGTTGCGCATCTTCGCCAGCATGGCGCCCGCGACCGCGGCGTCGATGTCGGCGTCCTCGAACACGATGAACGGGGCGTTGCCGCCGAGCTCCATCGAGAGGCGCAGCAGCGTGTCCGACGCCTGGGCCATGAGCCGGCGCCCCACCTCGGTGGAGCCGGTGAAGGACATCTTGCGCAGGCGCTGGTCGGCGATCAGCGGCCCCATCGTCTCGCCCGACGACGACGCGGTGATGAGGTTGAGCACGCCGCCGGGGAGGCCCGCCTCCTCCAGGATCTTGGCCAGGGCCAGCATCGAGAGCGGGGTCTGCTGGGCGGGCTTGACCACCATCGTGCAGCCGGCGGCGACCGCCGGACCGATCTTGCGCGTGCCCATCGCCAGCGGGAAGTTCCAGGGCGTGATCATCAGGCACGGGCCGACGGGCTGCTTCATGGTCAGGATCCGTCCCGCGCCGTTGGAGGCGACGGCATAGCGCCCGTCGATGCGCACGGACTCCTCGGAGAACCAGCGGAAGAACTCGGCCGCGTAGGCGATCTCGCCCAGCGACTCCTTGATCGTCTTGCCCATCTCGAGGGTCATGAGGAGGGCGAGGTCGTCCTTGCGCTCGGTGATCATCTCGAAGGCGCGGCGCAGGATCTCGCCGCGCTCGCGCGGCGCCATGGCGGCGAACTCGGGGCCGGCGTCGACGGCGGCGTCCAGCGCGGCCTTGGCATCGTCCACCGAGGCATCGGCGACATCGCACAGCGGCTCCTCGGTGGAGGGGTCCTCGACGCTGAGGGTGCCCTTGGCGCCGTTGCGCCATTGGCCGGCGATGTAGAGCTGCTTGGGAACCTGGTCGACGACCTGCTGTTCTTGGGAGGCGGTGATCGTGGTCATGGGCCCCAACCTACTACCAAGGGGCCGGCCGCCTCAGTGCGGCTGCGCCGCCGCCGTTGGCCGGGATGTATGACGGACCGGCGCCGGGCGGCCGAGGTGGAAGCCCTGGACGTAGTGCGTGCCCAGCTCCGTGAGCAGCTCGACGGTCTCGGCATGCTCGACGCCCTCGGCGATGGTCTGCAGCCCGAACTGCTCGGCGATGCCGATGATGCTGCGCACCACGCGCTGATCATCGAGCGACTCGGGCAGGCCGGTGACGAACGACCGGTCGATCTTGAGGTAGCGCAGCGGCAGCACCCGCAGGTAGGTGAACGACCCGAAGCCGGTGCCGAAGTCGTCCAGCGCGAGCCCGCAGCCGAGGCTCGTCAGATCGGTGGCGAAGCTCGCGGCGCTCTCCAGCACCTCGGGCGTCGCCGTCTCGGTGATCTCGAACACGATCCGCCGCGCCGCCTCGGGCGCGGAGGCCAGCAGGCCGAGGATCTCGGTGCGGGCATCGGGGTCACACAGCGTGATCGCGGAGAGATTGACCCGCGGGGCGAAGCGCTGCGCCAACCCCAGGGCCTGGCCCACCATCCAGGTGTCGATCGCCTGGACCAGGCCGAAGCGCTCGGCCTCGGGCAGGAAGGAGGCGGGCTCCAGGATGGGGTCGGCGTCGTCGACCGGGCGCAGGCGGGCCAGCAGCTCGTAGCCCTCGGGCTCACCGCTCGCGACGTCGATGACCGGCTGGGCGTAGACGAGCATCCGGTCCTCGCGCAGCGCCGAGTCGATGCGGTGGACCCACTCGCGCCGCTCCTGGCGCTCTGACTCGCGCTCGCGTCGCTCGGTGACGTCGGTCCCGATCGTGCAGGTCTCGACCGCGCGGCCGGCGGCGTCGGGGAGGGCGAAGGTGACCGTGACATAGGTGCGCGCCTCGCCGTCGCGGAAGAGCACGGCCTCGTCGTAGACCGGCTCGCGCTCGGCGACGGCCCGGTGGTCGTTGGCGAGCATCTGCTCGGAGATCTCGGGGAAGAGCGCGCTGCACTTCTGCCCCACGATGTCCTTGGCGCCGATGCCCAGGACCCGCGCGCACTCGGCGTTGGCCATCACGTAGCGGCCGTCGAGGTCCTTGACCGAGACGATCGACGGCGTGTAGTCGACGATCGCGCGCAGGCGGCGCTTGCTGTCGCCCAGCGCCCGCTCGGCCGCGCTGCGCTCGGTCACGTCGTGGCAGACGCCGACGAGCGCCGCGGCGGTGCCGTCGTGCCCCGTGATCACGCGCCCCTGCGAGTACAGGACGCGCGTATCACCATCGGGGCGGACGATCCGCTCCTCGAACGCGAACGGCTCGAGCTTCTCGACGGCGCGGTCGATGACCTTCCAGACGCGCTCGCGATCGTCGGGGTGCAGGTAGGAGATGAACCCCTCGACGGTGCCGCCGAAGTCGCCGGGCGCCATCCCGTAGATCCGGTGCAGCTCATCGGACCAGCGCACGCGCCCGCTGGCCAGCTCCCAGCGCCACACTCCGAACCGCGCGATCCGCTCGGCCTCGGACATCCGGTCGGTGTACTCGCGCAGCGTCTCCTCGACCAGCCGCCGCCCCGTGATGTCGCGGAACAGGACCAGCAGGCTGTCGTCGCGCGGGAAGCAGCGGCTCTCGAACCACCGCCCCAGCGGCGGGTAGTAGCCCGTGTAGGTCACCGCCCGCCGGTCGCGCATCGCCTCCTCGAAGGCGCGCAGGAAGGGCTCGCCCGCGGCGGCATCGGGGAACTGACTCCAGATGCTGCGGCCCAGCAGCTCGTCGCGCGGGCGGCGGAGCATCGCGGCGGCGGGCAGGTTGACGTAGCCGAAGCGCCAATCGGAGTCGAGCACCGCCACGCCGTCGGTGACGCGGTCGAGCATCGCCACCACCTCCGGCTCAGAGCGGGACCGCCATAACTCCCTGCTCACCACGCTGCCTCCTAGTCAGGCGATGTCAACCAAAGCACAATTGCCTCGGGCTGACAAGCGGGTGGCGAAGGTGATCACGAAAAAGGGCGCCGACCCTATGCGGTCGGCGCCCTCTCTCTGCCTATGCGCTGTCTGCGG
Organism: uncultured Actinomycetota bacterium; assembly: GCA_963830945.1. Taxonomy (GTDB): domain Bacteria; phylum Actinomycetota; class Thermoleophilia; order Solirubrobacterales; family Solirubrobacteraceae; genus Palsa-465. The sequence goes on from CAWHOH010000013.1 coordinate 45,563, forward strand.
CTGCCGCGGTGGCTTACGCGGCCGCGGGGTGCGGCGCCGGCTCCAGCGCCACGCTGAGCACCTCGTCGATGGTCATCGCGAAGTGGAAGGTCATCTGGTCCCGGACCTCCTCGGGCACGTCATCCAGGTCGCCGCGGTTGCGCTCGGGGAGCACGACGTCGGTGAGCCCCGCCGCGTGCGCCGCCAGCACCTTCTGCTTGAGGCCGCCGATCGGCAGCACCCGGCCCTGGAGGGTCACCTCGCCGGTCATCCCGACGGTGTGCTTGACCGGCCGCTGCGACAGCAGCGAGGTGAGCGCGGTCACCATCGTCACGCCGGCTGAGGGGCCGTCCTTGGGGATGGCTCCGGCCGGGACGTGGACGTGAAACGCCTCGTCCTCGAACTGAGCGGGGTTGATGTCCAGCTCGGCCGCGTGGCCACGGACGTAGGAGAGCGCGATCTGCGCCGACTCCTTCATCACGTCGCCCAGCTGCCCGGTCAGCGTCAGCCCGGGCTTGCCGGGCATCGCGGTCGCCTCGACGAACAGGACGTCGCCGCCGGCGCCGGTGACCGCCAGGCCGGTGGCCACACCCGGGACCGCGGTACGCACAGCCGACTCCTGGAAGTGACGCTGGCGCCCGAGTGCGTCGCGCACCGCGTCGGTGTCGAGCGTCACCGGAGCCGTCTTGCTGCCCGACGCGATCTTCGTCGCCGTCTTGCGCAGCAGCGTGCCCAGGTCGCGCTCCAGCTGGCGGACGCCGGCCTCACGCGTGTACTCGGTGGTGACGGTCTCGATGATCGCGTCGGAGATGTCGACCTCCTCGGGCCGCAGGCCGTTGCGCTCCAGCTGACGCGGCCACAGGTAGCCGCGGGCGATCGCCACCTTCTCCGAGGTGGTGTAGCCGTCGAAGCGGATGACCTCCATGCGGTCCAGCAGCGGGCCGGGGATGGTGTCGGCCACGTTGGCGGTGGCGATGAACATCACGCCCGACAGGTCCAGCTCCAGATCGAGGTAGTGGTCGCGGAACGCATGATTCTGCGCCGGGTCCAGGACCTCCAGCAGGGCCGCCGACGGATCGCCGCGCCAGTCGGCGCCGACCTTGTCGACCTCGTCGAGCATGATCACCGGGTTCATCGTCCCGGCGTCGCGCAGGGCACGGACCAGCCGTCCCGGCAGCGCGCCGATGTAGGTGCGCCGGTGACCGCGGATCTCCGCCTCGTCACGGACGCCGCCCAGCGACATGCGCACGAACTTGCGTCCGGTGGCGCGCGCGATGGACTCGCCGATGCTCGTCTTGCCGGTGCCGGGAGGTCCGATCAGGGTGAGGATGGCGCCGGAGCGCTTGTCCTCGGTGATGCCACGGTCGACCCGCAGCTTCTTGACCGCGATGTACTCGACGATCCGGTCCTTGACGTCCTCCAGGCCGGCGTGATCGGCGTCCAGGATCTCCCGCGCGTGCGTGGGATCGAGCTTCTCCTCGGAGCGCTCGTTCCACGGGACCGAGAGGATGGTGTCCAGGTAGGTGCGGATGACGCTGGACTCGGCGGACTGCTCGCCCATGCGCTCCAGGCGACCGAGCTCCTTGTCGGCCTGCTCCCGGGCGTGCTCGGGCATGCCGGCCTCTTCGATCTTGGTGCGGTACTCCTCCACGATCGAGGCGTCGTCCTCATTGAGCTCCTTGCGGATCGACTCCATCTGCTTGCGCAGGAAGTACTCGCGCTGCTGCTTCTCGGCGCCGGACTCCACGTCCTCGCGGATGCGCTTGCGCACCTGCAGCTCGGCCAGCCGCTCGCGCTGGTAGCCCAGCGCCAGCTCCAGCCGCTCAGTGACGTCGAGCGTCTGCAGCAGCTTGACCTTCTGGTCGTAGTTGAGGTCGGGGGAGTAGCCCGAGGTGTCGGCCAGCGTCCCCGGCTCCGAGATGGAGCGCAGGAAGGCGCTGATGCGGCCATCGTCGCCGCGGACCTCGAGGATCTCCTCGACCACGGCGCGGTACTCGCGCTCCAGGTTGCGGGTCTTGCCGTCGACCGGGACCGGGTCGGGGCGCTCGTCGACGTCGACGAACAGCCGGCCGTCGGGCAGCGTCTGGGCGGCACCGGCGACTCCGCGGTGCAGGCCCTGCAGCTCGAAGGCGCGGCCGCCGCCGGGCAGGCGCACGCGATTGCTCACCTCGGCGACCGTGCCGGTCGCCGCGAATTCATGCTCGTGACGGGGCACCAGCAGGACACGCTCTTCGTCGCCGGCGTCGATCGCCAGCGTGAGCGACATGCCCGGGAAGACCACGACGTCCTCCAACGGGACCAGGAGAAGGCGACTCATCAAGTCTTCACTTTCAGTAGGTGCTTACGAATGGTAAGCAGAGCATACCACCAGCCCCGGCCGGTGCCCCAGGATCTCAGTGCTCTTGACTGAGATTATCAACGGGACCACGCCTCAGGGGCGTGGTTTCGCTCTGCCATCGCCCGAGATCTGGGATCATCGACGGCGATGCCCAACCCGCCCCGCGACAACGACGACCCGGCCCACGACGTCCTCGCCGCCGAGGAGTTTGGGATGCCCGCGCCCGACCCGGCCCTGCATCCGGACCCGGCTCACGACGTCCTGGCCGCGGAGGAGTTCGGGATGCCCGCCCGGGACCCGGCGCTCCATCACGGCCCGGTGACGCTGCCCAGCGACCCCACCGGGATCGCCGAGCCCCACGACGTCCTCGCCGCCGAGGAGTTCGCGCTGCCCGCGGGCCACGGCGACGCAGACGCCCGGGATCCGCAGCCCCGCCTCGACCCCCGAGGCAAGCTGCTGGCCGCCGCGGCGCTGGCGTTCATTGCAACGCGTTTGTTGCACCGCCGGCGCACTTAAGTCCCACACGCGTCTTGTTCCGTCACACGGTGGCGGCCACCATCCCCCCGTGAGGAAAAATAAGCCCGCATACGGTGCATTAGTCGAGGCACGTCTCGCGGAGTTGGCGACCAGACAGCACGGCGTCGTGTCCCGGCGCCAGCTGTACGACCTCGGGTGCTCGCGCGGGAGCATCACGCGCCGCGTTGAGAAGCGGAGACTCCTCCGGGTCAATCGGGCCGTGTACGCAGTGGGCCATACGCGCCTGACCGCGAAGGGGCGCTGGATGGCCGCCGTCCTGGCGTGCGGCAGGGGGGCGGTTCTCAGCCACCGCGACGCCGCGGCTCTTCATGACCTGCGGCAGATCGGCAGCGGGGCCATCGACGTCACGAGCCCCGGTAAACATGAGCTGAAAGGTGTCCGCTGCCACGAGGCGCGGACGCTGCACCGCGACGACCGCAGAGTCATCGACGCCATCCCGGTGACCAGCCTGGCTCGGACCTACCTCGACCTCGCCGAGATCCTCAGCCGCGCCCGCGTCGTCGCCGCCCTCGAGGCCGGCCAGCGCCAGAACAAGCTCGACGTGGGCGCGCTGCACGCGGTCATCGCCCGCAACCCCGGCCGGCACGGCATCGAGCGACTGACGGCGGCAATCACGGAGCTCGGCGACGAGCCGCCGCTGCTGCAGTCGCCCGCGGAGCAGGCGTTCCGAGAGCTCATCCGCAACCACGACCTTCCGCAGCCGCAGTTCAATGTCTACGTCGAGGGTGAGCTCGTTGACGCGGTGTGGCCCGAGCACCGGCTCGTCGTCGAGGTCGACGGCTTCGGCTTTCACCGCACCAAGCGCTCGTTCGCGGCCGACCGCCGCCGCGACCGCAAGCTGGTCCGCGCCGGCTGGCGCGTGATCCGCTTCACCGGCGACGACGTCACCGACCGCCCCGACGAGGTCGCGGCCGAGCTCAGCGAGCTGCTGCGCGACGGGCCTTGGCCACCGCCGGCGAGATCAGGTCCGTGATCGATCCGTCCTGCAGCTCCGCGGCCAGCGCGATCGTCTCCGACAGGGTCGGGTGCGGGTGGACCGTGAGCGCGATGTCCTCGGCGTTGGCGCCCATCTCCAGCGCGTGCACCGCCTCGGCGATGAGGTCGCCGGCGTTGACCCCCACGATCCCGGCCCCCAGCAGGCGGTGGGTCTCTGACTCGAACAGCAGCTTGGTCATGCCCTCGTCGCGGCCCAGGCCCAGGGCCCGGCCCGAGGCGCTCCACGGGAAGATCGCCTTCTCATACTCGATGCCGTCGGCCTTGGCCCGGGTCTCGGTGAGGCCCATCCACGCCACCTCGGGATCGGTGTAGGCCACCGAAGGGATGGTCTTGACGTCGAACTCGACGTCGAGGCCGGAGATGACCTCCGCGGCCACCTTGGCCTCGTGCATCGCCTTGTGGGCCAGCAGCGGCTCGCCCACGATGTCGCCGATGGCGTAGATCCCGGGCACGTTGGTGCGCATCCTGGAGTCGACCGGGATGAAGCCGCGGTCGTCGACGGTCACGCCCGCGGCGTCCGCGTCGATGGCCCGGCCGTTGGGGGCCCGCCCGACGGCCACGAGCACGCGGTCGAACATGCGCGAGCCGGCCCCGGAGATCTCGACCTTCAGCCCGTTCTTCTGCGCCTTGATGCTCTCCGCCCGGCTGGACAGGAGCACGTCCTGGTAGCGGCCGCCGATCCGCTTGGAGAGCACGCGCACCAGATCGGCGTCACAGCCCGTGAGCAGGTGGTCCAGCATCTCGACCACGGTCACCTTGGCGCCGAGCGCGTCGTAGACGCAGGCCATCTCCAGGCCGATGATCCCGCCGCCGATGACGAGCAGCCGCCCGGGGATCGACGAGGGCGACAGCGCGCCGGTGGAGTCGATGATCCGCTCGTCCTCGGGCAGCCCGGGGATGCTCGCCGGCTGGGATCCGGCCGCGATGATGAGGTTGTCGAAGGAGATCTCGCGGTCCCCCACGGCCAGCGCATTGGCGCCGGTGAGCCTGCCCACCCCGTGGATGACCTCGACGTCGCGTCGCTTGGCCAGGCCGACGATCCCGCCGGTCAGCTTGTCGACGACCGAGTCCTTCCACTCGAGCAGCTTGGGCAGATCGACCTTGGGCTTGCCGAACGAGACGCCGTGCGCCGCCATCTCCTCGGTCTCGGCGATCACCCGCGCCGCGTGCAGCAGGGCCTTGCTCGGGATGCAGCCCACGTTGAGGCAGACCCCGCCGAGTTTCTCGTGGCGCTCGATCAGCGCGGTTCTCAGCCCCAGGTCCGCCGCTCGGAAGGCCGCGGTATAGCCACCCGGGCCCGACCCGAGCACCACGACCTGGAAGTCACGGTCACCGTCGGAGGAGGGGGGAGAGGGCGGGGGCTCTGCCTCGCGGACCACCTCGGCCTCGGTGGCCGCCTCCTTCGATGCGCCGTTCTCCGAGCCCGGGGCGGCGCTCTGAGACGCGGCCGGCGCCTCGGTGGCGGAGGCGCCATCACCGGCGCCGTCGAGCTTGAGCAGCACCGACCCCTCGGACACCCGGTCACCGACCGACACCGACAGCTCGGATACCACCCCCGCGAACGGAGCCGGCACGTCCATGGTGGCCTTATCGGACTCGAGCGTGACCAGCGGGTCCTCGACCGACACCTCGTCGCCGACGGAGACGAGGATCTCGATGACCGGGACGTCGTCGAAGTCCCCGATGTCGGGGACCCGTACCTCGGAGCTCACCCTTGCCCGCCCCTCACAGCAGCGCTCGGCGCAGGTCCGAGAGCACGCCGACCAGGAAGGTCACGAACCTCGCGGCGGCAGCGCCGTCGATGACGCGGTGGTCGTAGGAGAGCGAGAGCGGCACCATCAGCCGCGGCACGAACTCAGAGCCGTTCCACACGGGCTTCATAGCGGCGCGGGTGACGCCCAGGATGGCCACCTCGGGAGCGTTGATGATCGGCGTGAACGACGTCCCGCCGATCCCGCCCAGCGAGGAGATGGTGAAGGTGGCGCCGCGCATCTGCTCCACGGAGAGCTTGCCCTCCCGCGCCAGGCCCGACAGCTCGGTGAGGTCGGTGGCGATCTCCTTCAGGCCCTTCTTGTCGGCGTCCTTGATCACCGGCACGAGCAGGCCGCCCGGCGTGTCGGCGGCAAAGCCGATGTTGTAGTAGCGCTTGAGGACCAGCTCATCGCCGTCCAGCGACGAGTTGAAGTTCGGGAACTCCTTGAGCGCGGTCACGCACGCGGCCACCAGGAAGGAGACCATCGTGAACTTGACCCCCTCGCGGGCGTGCTCGTCGTTGAGCCGCTTGCGCCAGGCCTCGAGCTCGGTGATGTCGGCCTCGTCGTTGTGGGTGACGTGGGGGATCATCACCCAGTTGCGCGCGAGGTTCGGCGCGGAGATGCGCTGGATCCGGGAACGCTCGACGCGCTCGACCGGCCCGAACTTCTCGAAGTCCACCTTGGGCCACGGGAGCAGGTCCAGGCCGCCGACGCCGGCGCCACCACCGCCCGGGGCGGCCGCGGGAGCCGCACTGCCCTTGCCGTCGGCGAGGCTCTGCACGTCGTCGCGGGTGATGCGCCCCTTGCGGCCGCTGCCGGTCACCGAGCGCAGGTCGACGCCCAGCTCGCGGGCCATCCGCCGCGCCGAGGGGCTGGCGTAGATCGGTCCGCCGCCGTTGGTCTTCGCGGGTGCGTGCGCGGGGGTCTGCGCGGGCGCGGGACCCTGCGCGGGCGAGGCCGCCCTGCGCGGGCGAGTGGGGCGCGGCCTGCGCGTCGGCGAGGGGGCTGCGCGGGGGCGGCATCCGCGGCGGGCTGGGCGTCGGCTGAGATGGCGCCTCGACCGACTCCGCCGGCATCGTCGCGGCCGCGGCACCGCGGTCGGCGGCCGCGGCCTGCTCGGCCGGCTCGCCGCCGCCGGAGTCCCCGTCGCCGGAATCTCCCTCGCCGCCTTCGAGGCTCAGCAGGATCGACCCCTGGGAGACGCGGTCCCCGACGGACACGCTGATCTCGCGCACGACGCCGGCCAGCGGTGCGGGCACATCCATGGTGGCCTTGTCGGATTCGAGCGTGACCAGCGGATCCTCGACCGCCACCGAATCCCCGACGGAGACGAGGATCTCGATGACCGGTACGTCGTCGAAGTCCCCGATGTCCGGGACTTCCACCTTCGTCAGAGTCGCGCTCATACCGTCGTCGGCGGCGGGGCGTCCGCGTCGATCTCGTACTTGGCGATCGCCTCCGACACGACCTTGCGCTCGATCGTGCCCGCGTCGGCGAGCTCCTTGAGTGCGGCCACCGCAACGTAGTGGCGGTCGACCTCGAAGAAGCGGCGCAGCGCCGTGCGGAAGTCGCTGCGCCCATAGCCGTCGGTGCCGAGCGTCCGGTAGGAGCGGTCCTCCTCGGTCGCCCACTGGCGGATCTGGTCGGGCACCGCGCGCAGGTAGTCGGTGGAGGCGATGACCGGCCCGCGGCGATCGGCGAGCTGCTCGCTCACGTAGGCCACCCGGGGCTTGTCATCGGGGTGCAGCATGTTCCAGCGCTCAACGTCCAGGCCGTCGCGGCGCAGCTCCGAGAACGAGGTCACGCTCCACACGTCAGCGAGGATCCCGAAGTCCGCCTCGAGCAGGTCGGCGGCGGCGATCACCTCGCGCAGGATCGTGCCCGAGCCCAGGAGCTGGACGACGGGCTTGCGCGAGCGTTTTGGAGCTTGGCGCAGCGGATACATGCCGCGCAGGATCCCCTCCTCGGCGCCCTCGGGCATCGCGGGGTGCACGTAGTTCTCGTTCATCAGGGTGACGTAGTAGAAGACGTCCTCCTGCTCCTGCACCATCCGGCGCAGCCCGTCCTGGACGATCACGGCCAGCTCGGACCCGTATGCCGGGTCATAGGCGCGGCAGTTGGGCACCACGGAGAACAGCAGGTGGCTGTGGCCGTCCTCGTGCTGCAGGCCCTCGCCGTTGAGCGTGGTCCGCCCGGCCGTGCCGCCGAGCAGGAAGCCCCGGGTGCGGCTGTCGCCTGCGGCCCACACGAGGTCGCCCACCCGCTGGTAGCCGAACATCGAGTAGTAGATGTAGAACGGAACCATGGGAACGTCGTGGGCGCTGTAGGACGTGCCCGCGGCGATGAACGACGAGATCGAGCCCGCCTCGGTGATCCCCTCCTCGAGGATCTGGCCGTGCTCGTCCTCCTTGTAGAACATGAGCTGCTCGGAGTCCTGGGGGCTGTAGCGCTGGCCGAAGGGGGAGTAGATCCCCACCTGGCGGAAGAGGCCCTCCATGCCGAAGGTGCGCGACTCGTCGGGGACGATGGGGACGATGTGGCGGCCGAGCTCCTTGTCGCGCAGGAGCGCGGCCAGGATGCGCACGAACGACATCGTCGTCGAGATCTCTCGTTCACCGGTGCCCTCGAGCTGTGACTTGAACGTCTCCAGGGGCGGGGCGGTGAGCGACTTTGACCGCGGCCGGCGGACCGGCAGCGAGCCACCCAGCGCCTGGCGTCGCTCACGCAGGAACTCCATCTCCGCCGAGTCCTGGGGCGGCTTGTAGTACTCGGCGTCGTGGACCTGCTGGTCGGTGAGCGGGAGCTCGAAGCGATCGCGGAAGGCGAGCAGCGCCGCCTCGGTCATCTTCTTGGCCTGGTGGGTGACCATCTGGCCCTCGCCCGACACGCCCATGCCGTAGCCCTTGATCGTCTTGGCCAGGATCACCGTCGGCTGGCCGGTGTGGCGGACGGCGGCGTCGTAGGCGGCATAGACCTTCTGCTGGTCGTGGCCGCCTCGGTTGAGCAGCCAGATCTCGTCGTCGGACATGTGCTTGACGCGCTCGAGGAGCCGCGGGTCGCGCCCGAAGAACTTCTCGCGCACGAAGGCGCCGTCGCGCGACTTGAACGTCTGGTAGTCGCCGTCGACGCAGTCCTCCATGACCTTGACCAGCGCGCCGTCGACGTCGGCCTCCAGAAGCGGGTCCCACCGCGAGCCCCAGATGACCTTGATCACGTTCCACCCGGCGCCACGGAAATCCGATTCCAGCTCCTGGATGATCTTGCCGTTGCCGCGGACGGGCCCGTCGAGGCGCTGCAGGTTGCAGTTGACCACCCAGATGAGGTTGTCGAGCTGCTCGCGCCCGGCCAGCGCGGTCGCGCCCATCGACTCGGGCTCATCCATCTCGCCGTCGCCGAGGAACGCCCACACCTTGCGCTGTGCGGTGTCGGCCATGCCCGCGCGCCTGCAGGTACTTCATGAAGCGCGCCTGGTAGATCGAGGTGATGGCCCCGATGCCCAGCGACACGGTCGGGAACTGCCAGAACTCCGGCATCAGCCAGGGATGCGGGTAGGAGCTGAGCCCGCCGGCCACGGAGACCTCCTGGCGGAACCCGTCGAGCTGCTGCTCGGTGAGGCGTCCCTCCAGGTAGGCGCGGGCGTAGTTGCCCGGCGAGGAGTGGCCCTGGAAGTAGACGAGGTCGCCCTGCTCTGAGTCGGACCCGCCGGGCCCGTGCCAGAAGTGGTTGAAGCCGACCTCCATCAGGGTGGCCAGCGACTGGTAGGTGGCGATGTGGCCGCCCAGCTCCGAGGAGATCTTGTTGGCCCGCAGGACCATGCAGATCGCGTTCCAGCGCACGATCGAGCGCAGCCGGCGCTCGAGCCTGAACGCTTCGTCGCCGCCCGGGAACGGCGGTTCCAGCGCGCGCGGGATGGTGTTGACGTACGCGGTGTTGAGGCTGGCGATCGGGCCGGTCCCGGCGTGCTGGGCGCGCTCGATGACCCGCGTGAGCAGGTCCCGCGCACGGTCCGGTCCGTCATGGCTGACGACCGCATCCAGCGCCTCCAGCCACTCGGTCGTCTCTACCGCGTCGGGATCGACTGCCTCGGGCTCGGCTCCGTTGCCATTCGTGCTCGGTGTCTGGGTCTGGACTCGATCAGTCATGGCCTATGGGGAGTAGGGCTCAGGGGCTCGACTATACCTCCGCCATCGCAGCCGCCACGCGCGCGGCCTGGCATGCCGGTTTGGCGTAGCGTGGAGGCATGACCTTGCGCAAGGTGGAGGGCCTTCCGGGCGCCCCGTGGGATCGCCCGCTGGCCGGCATGCTGGACCGGATAACGGTGCATTCCGAGGTCCTGGAGGACAACCCGCTGGGAGATCCGGCGCGGCGGCCGCTCTACGTGTATCGCTCCCCGGGAGCGATCGCGCCAGGCCGGGAGCGGTTCCCGTCGGTCTACGTGCTGCAGGGCTACTCCGGCCAGGTCGACATGTGGGTCGGGCGCTCCGCCTTCGAGCCGACCAACGTCGAGCGGATCGACGAGATGTTCGCCGCGCAGGAGTGCCCCGACGCGATCGTCGTGTTCGTCGACGCGTGGACGTCGCTGGGCGGCTCCCAGTTCCTGAACTCGTCGAGCACGGGCCGGTACCTGGACTACCTCTGCGACGAGATCGTCCCCTTCGTCGACGAGCGCTACCCGACCATGCCCGGCCGCGAGCATCGCGGTGTCGCGGGCAAATCGTCGGGCGGGTACGGCGCGATGGTGGTGCCGATGCTGCGTCCCGACGTGTTCGGGGCACTCGCATCCCATGCCGGCGACGCGCTGTTCGAGTACTGCTACCTGCCCGAGTTCCCCGTCATCGCCCGCCGGCTGCGTGACGACTTCGGCGGCTCGTTCGACGAGCTGCTGAGCACCATGCGCAGCGCGCCGACCTTCGACTGGGGGCGCTTCGGCGACGCGTTCTCGATGTACGCGTACGCCTGCGCGTACACGCCTGACCCCGACCACCCGGGCAAGCCGCTGCTGCCCTTCGATCCCGCGACCGGCCGCGTGAACGAGGAGATCTGGCAGCGCTGGCTGGCGCTCGACCCGGTCCGGATGGCCGAGCCCCACGCCGATGCCCTGCGCGGCATGCGCCGCATCTACCTCGACGCCGGTCGCCAGGACGAGTTCTTCCTGGACCTCGGGGCACAGGCGTTCTCCGACGAGCTGACGCGGCTGGACATCGCCCACACCCTCGAGCTGTTCGACGGCAAGCACGGGGGGATCTCCTACCGGTACCCTGGCGCGATCCGGCAGCTGGTGCTGTCGCTTCGCGACCCATGACCGCCACCGCCGACACCGATCTCGCCTTCGCCGGTCCCGCGGCGCTTGCCGCGATGGTCCGCGCCGGGGAGGTGTCGCGCGCGAGCTCGTGGAGCTCTATCCTGCGCCGGATCGAGGCGCTTGACCCGCAGCTCAACGCGTTCCGCGTGCTGCGCGCCGAACAGGCCCTCGCCGAGGCCGACGCGCGTCGGATCGCTCCGGTCCGCTGGCCGGGGTCCCGATCGCCGTCAAGGACGACCTCGACCTCGCCGGGGAGGTCGCCACCCGTGGCTCGCGCAGCTTCGGCCCCGCGGCGACGGCCGACGCCGAGCCGATCCGCCGCCTGCGGGCCGCCGGCGCGATCCCCATCGGTGTCACCAACGTCCCCGAGCTGATGATCTTCCCCTGGACGGCGACGACCGCCAACGGCGTGACCCGCAACCCGTGGGATCCCGCGCGCACGACGGGCGGGTCATCGGGCGGCTCGGCCGCGGCGGTGGCCGCCGGCCTGGTGGCGGCCGCGACCGCGTCTGACGGGGGTGGCTCGATCCGCATCCCGGCAGCGGCCTGCGGACTGGTGGGGATGAAGCCCACGCGAGGTCGCGTGAGCGGCGGTGGGCTGGCTGGGCCTGTCGACCTACGGCGCGCTGGCGCGCACGGTGGCCGACAGCGCCCTCATGCTCGACGTCATGCACGGCGCCCTGCCCGGCGATGCCCACCATGCGCCCGGCGTTCAGCGGCAGCTACGTCGACGCCGCGGCCACACCGCCGGCGCGGCTGAGGATCGCCGTGTCGCGCAAGCTGCCGCCCGGGCTGCTGGGGCGGGTGTCGGGCGACCAGCGCGGCGCCTGGGAGCGGACCGGGGCGCTGCTCAGCGCGCTCGGCCACGACGTCGTCCCGCGTGACCCGGCCTACCGGATGGCCCAGCTGGAGTTCCTGCAGACCTGGGTCGCGCGGCGTCTACGAGGAGTCGCTGACGGTCCCCGACCGCTCGCGGCTGGAGCGCAGCACGCGCCAGATGGCGGCGGCCGGCCGCTATCTGGTCCCGCCGCGCCGCCGCGAGGCGATCCTGGCCGCGCGCGCCCGGACGACCGCGCGCATCACCGCGCTGTGGGATGAGTTCGACGTGCTGCTCACGCCGGCGCTGGCCAAGACGGCCATCGCCGCCGAGGGCGGCTACGGCAAGCCGGCGCCGGTCGCGATCGACATCGCCGGACGCTTCACGCCGTTCACGCCGATCTTCAACATCACCGGCCAGCCGGCGATCGCGGTCCCGGCAGGGCATAGGCACCGACGGACTGCCGCTGGCGGTGCAGCTCGTCGGTCGGGTGGGCGCCGAGGACACGCTGTACTCGCTCGCCGGCCAGATCGAAGCCGGCGGCGCCGTGGGCCCAGCGCCGTCCGACGGTCTCATGACGCCCCGCATCCCCGCCCTCCGCCTCCTGCCGGCCGTCGCCGCCGTGGCGCGCACTGGCGCTTCTGCTCGCCGTGACGCTCGCCGCCACGGCCTCGGCCAGAACGGTGTGGCTGTGCAAGTCCGGACAGTCGCCGGACCCATGCAACGTGAGCCTGGCCACGACCGTGTTCTCGCCGGCGTTGCACAAGCTCAAGGTCATCCATCCCGCGCGCGTGAAGAAGCCGGCCGTCGACTGCTTCTACGTCTACCCGACGGTCTCTGACCAGAAGACGACGCTCGCCAACCTCCACATCGACCCCGAGGAGCGCTCGATCGCGCTCTACCAGGCAGCGCGGTATTCGCAGTACTGCCGCGTGTTCGCGCCGATGTACCGGCAGGTGACGGTGACGGCGCTGGACTCGGGCAACAACGAGTCGCCCCAGCAGCTGGCGACACCGCTCAACGACGTCCGCGCGGCGTTCGCAACCTACCTGCGCAAGTACAACCACGGGCGCGGGTTCGTGCTCATCGGCCACTCGCAGGGCTCGTTCGTGCTCGAGCAGCTCATCGCCAAGGACGTGGACGCCAAGCCCGCCGTGCGCAAGCGGCTGGTGTCGGCGATCCTGCTCGGCGGCAACGTGCTGGTCAAGCGCGGGAAGGGTGTGGGCGGAAGCTTCCAGCACATCCCCGCGTGCCGCTCGGCCACGCAGCTGGGCTGCGTGATGGCGTTCTCCACCTTCGACCAGCCACCGCCGGCCAATGCCCTGTTCGGGCGCACCACGGCTGCCGGCGAGCAGGTGCTCTGCACCAACCCGGCCACGCTCGGCGGCGGGGCGGCCAAGGTCGATCCGGTGTTCCCGTCCGCACCGTTCGCGCCGGGCACGCTGATCGCCGCGGGGATCACCCTGCTGAAGATCACCCAACCCGTCGCATCGACGACGTGGATCTCGGAGCCGGGCGCCTACAGCGCGCGATGCTCCTCCGCGGGTGGCGCCAGCGTGCTCCAGATCACCGCGCTCGGCGGCGCCCAGACCGCGACGCCCAGCCCGGACCCGACGTGGGGCCTGCACCTGCTCGACGCCAACATCGAGCTCGGCAACCTCGTCTCGGTGGTCCACGACGAGGCCAACACCTACGCGGCGCGGCCCTCGGCGCCGCTGGCCCGACCTCGAGACAGCAGTTCGCGCTAGCCTCGAGCCAGCCGGTCGCGAGGTGCGGTACATTTCCGTACCGTGAGCTGCAGTCGGCCGAGACACCGGCGCTCGCCGAGAGCCGCCCGAGCCGCAGGGCGCAGCCGCCCTCGCCGGCCGGTCCGGTCGAGCCGGGCACGGCGATCCACATGCCGCCCGCATCCGGGCTGCCGGCCGCGCTGCAGGGGCTGCGCTTCGCCCGGCGGCCGATGACCTTCGCGTTGGGCGCCCAGCGGCGGTACGGCGACGTGTGGCAGATCCGCGTGCCCACGCGCAGCGAGGCGTTCGTCGTCACCTGCCACCCCGACCATCTGCGCTCGCTGCTCAAGGCCGACCCCGCCGATGCGCCCTCGCTCACCGGCGAGTCGCCGCTGCGCCCGATCCTCGGGCCCAACTCGGTGCTCACCTCGGTCGGCGCGCGCCACATGCGCCAGCGCAAGCTCCTGCTGCCGCCGTTTCACGGCGAGGCCGTCCAGCGCTACGTGGCGATGATCGCCGACGTCGCGCGCCAGGAGATCGACCACTGGCCGCTCGGCGAGCCGTTCGCGCTCGCGCCGCGGATGCAGGCGGTGACGCTCGAGGTGATCATGCGCGGGGTCTTCGGCGTCGGCGTGGCGTCGCACACCACCGCCGCCGAGCGCCGGATGCGCCAGGCGCTGCGGCGAATGCTGGCCGCCTCGATGTCGACCCTGTACCTGCTCGTGGAGCTGCGCAACGCGCGCCATCTCGAGCCCAAGGGGGTGCTCGCCGCGGTGATGGGGATGGTCGACCGCCAGATGTACGCGGTCATCCGCGAGCGCCGGGCGGCCGCTGACCGCGACCGGCGCGGCGACGTGCTCTCGGTGCTGCTCGCCGCCCGCGACGAGCAGGGCGAGCCGCTCACCGACCATGAGCTGCGCGACGAGCTCATGTCGCTCGTCCTCGCCGGCCACGAGACGACCGCCAACTCCGTGGCGTGGACCTTCGAGCGGCTCCTGCGCACCCCGCCCGCCTACGACCGGCTGCGCGAGCTGGTGCGCTCCGGCGACCGCGCCGAGGCCCAGGAGTACGTCGAGGCCACCATCCATGAGGGGATGCGCAACCGCCCGGTGATCCCGATGATCGCCCGGCTGGCCATGCGCCCCTGGCGCTTCGGCGACTACACCGTGCCCGGCGCGCACCCCGGTCGGGGTCAGCATCATCGCGTTGCACCACCGCCCCGACGTCTATCCCGACCCTCACGTCTTCGCGCCGCAGCGCTTCGTCGGCGTCAAGCCCGGCACCTACACGTGGATCCCCTTCGGCGGCGGGATCCGCCGCTGCCTGGGGGCGACGCTGGCGATGGCCGAGCAGCGCGTCGTGCTGGACGCGATCGCGCGGCGCACCGATCTGGGGGCTCCGGACCCCACGCCCGAGCGGCCGCGCATGCGCAACGTGACGATGATCCCCCGCAGCGGTTGTCTGGTGCGCGTTGCGCACCGCTATCCGGACTAGCGGTCGCCCCTGTCCGTGCGCGGTCTAAGGTCCTCGGTGATGTCAGTGTCGGATGCACAGGCGCTCGCCGCCGAGCCGGGCGGGCACCGCGAGCGGCTGATCGCCGCGATGGCGGCCTCGATCGAGGAGAAGGGCTACCGCGACACGACCGTCGCCGACGTCGTCCGCATCGCCCGCACCTCCCGGCGCAACTTCTACGAGCACTTCGCCGACCGCGACGCCTGCTTCCTGGCGCTGTTCGACGCCACCAACGAGGCGATGATGCGCGAGATCGCCGACGCCGTGCAGCCCGACCGCCCGCTCGATGAGCAGGTGGACCGCGCCGTCGACGCCTACATCGCACAACGTCGCGGCCACCCCGGCGCTGTACCGCAGCTTCGTGCGCGAGCTGCCCGGTCTCGGACAGACCGGCGCCGACCGCGGCCTGGCCACGCTGGAGCGGTTCGCCGAGATGCTCGTCGGCTTCGTCGAGTCCGGGCGCCAGGCCCAGCCCGAGCTGGACCTTCGTCCTCTGACGATGGACACGGCGATCATCATCGTCGGTGGCCTGCGGGAGCTGCTGGTCATCGCACTGCAGCGCGGGCGCGACATGCGCGATCTGCGCGCGAGCGCGGGGGAGACGATCAAGGCGATCCTCGGCGGCGCGCTGCTCTAGCGGACGCCGGGGTTCGCGGAGGCCGCTCCGTGGTATGCTCACGTACCACGGACGGTACGGAGACGTACCGCCCGGCGCACCCCGGACCACACGCCCCGACCAGGAGACGGCATGCCCGACACCGAGACACGCGACGTCCAGATCGCCATCGCCGGCGCCGGCTTGTGCGGGCCTCGGCATGGCGATCGCCCTGCGCCGGGACGGGATCGAGGACTTCGTCGTGCTCGAGCGGGCCGACGACCTCGGCGGCACCTGGCGCGACAACAGCTATCCCGGCTGCGCCTGCGACATCGCCAGCGTCCTGTACTCCTACTCCGACGAGCAGAACCCGGCCTGGACCCGCGCCTTCGCCCGCCAGCCCGAGATCCATGGCCTACATCCGCGACGTCGCCGACCGCCACGACGCCACCGGGCACATGCGCTACGGCCACGAGGTGATGGAGGCCGACTGGGACGAGGAGCGCCGAGCGGTGGCAGATCCGGACCTCGGGCGGCGACTTCACCGCCGAGATCCTCATCTCCGCGGTCGGCGCTCTCGCCGATCCGTCGATCCCCGACCTGCCCGGGCTCGACCGCTTCGGGCACCGCGTTTCACTCGGCGCGCTGGGATCACGACCTCGACCTGAGCGGCCGCCGCGTCGCGGTCGTCGGCACCGGCGCCTCGGCGATCCAGTTCGTGCCCGAGATCCAGCCCCAGGTCGGCCACCTCGACCTCTTCCAGCGCACGCCTCCGTGGGTGCTCCCGCGCGGCAACCCCGTCATCCCCGAAGGCTGGCGGCGCCGGTTCGCGCGCCATCCCCGGCTCCTGGCGTGGCTGCGCGCGGTCGGTGTTCTCGCTGCTATGAGTCCTTCCACTCGGCTTCCAGCACCCCGCCGTGATGCGCGTGGCGGAGCGACGGGCGCGCGCCCACATCGAGCACCAGGTGGCCGATCCCGAGCTGCGGGCCAAGCTGATCCCCGACTACCGCCTCGGCTGCAAGCGCGTCCTGGGCTCCAACACCTGGTATCCCGCGCTCACCCAGGCCAACGTCGACGTCATCACCGCCGGGATCGGCGAGATCGCGCCCGGACGGGATCGTCGACGCCGACGGGGTGCACCATCCGGTCGACACGATCATCTTCGGCACCGGCTTTCACGTCACCGACGTGCCGGTCAGCCACCGGATCCGCGGGCGCGGCGGTGAGCTCCTGGCCGATCGCTGGCAGGGGAGCCCGGAGGCGCACCTGGGGATGGCCGTCAACGGCTACCCCAACCTGTTCATGCTCCTGGGCCCCAACACTGGCCTCGGGCACAACTCCGTGCTGCTCATGATCGAGGCGCAGATCGCCTACCTGCGCCGGGCGCTGCGCTACCAACGCGACCACGGGCTGGCGCACGCTCGAGCCCACGGCCCAGGCGCAGGCGGCGTACATCGCCGAGGTGGACCGGGGCACCGAGGGCAGCGTCTGGACCGCCGGCGGCTGCCTGAGCTGGTACGTGGACGAGACCGGACGCAACTCGACGCTGTGGCCGGGTAGCGTCCGGGCCTACCAGCGCCGTCTCGCGCGCTTCGAGGCCGGCGACTATGACGCCCAGCTCCCGCGCCACCTTCCGGAGCGCGAGCCGGCGTTCGTCTGAGTCACAGGAGAGCGAATGAGCAAGAAGAGGGTTGAGGTCGACGGCCGCACCGCATTCGTCTCCGGCGCGGCGTCGGGGATGGGGCGCGCCGTGGCGCTGCGGCTGGCCGCCCACGGATGCCCGGTGGCGATCGTCGACCAGAACGAGGACGGCCTGCGCGAGACGGCGGAGCTGATCACCGGGCCGGTGCTGGCCCGCAGGCTCGACGTCCGCGACCGCCATGCCCAGATGGCCTTTGCCGCCGAGGTGGCGGAGTGGGCGCCCGGCGCCTCTGGGCATGGTGCTCAACAACGCCGGTGTGGCCACCTCGCAGAGCATCGCCGACGGCTCGGTGGAGGACGACGAGTGGGTGATGGAGATCAACCTCGGCGGCGTCATCAACGGCACCCGCGCCTTCCTGCCGATTCTCCTGGGCCAGGACTCCGGGGTGATCGTCAACACCTCGAGCGTGTTCGGGCTGGTCGGCATCCCGTTCCAGAGCGCCTACTGCACGTCGAAGTTCGCGGTCCGCGGCTTCACCGAGTCACTGCGCCATGAGCTGCGCGGCACCGGCGTGCGCGCCGTGACCATCCACCCCGGCGGCGTGAAGACCAACATCGCGCGCAACGCCCGCTACCACGCGCATCCGACGCGTCCGGGCATGACCCACGAGGAGGCGGCCCGGAGTTCGATGCGATGGCGCTCACCACGCCCGAGCGCGCCGCCAGGATCATCCACGAGGGCGTCAAGGCCGGCCGCAGCCGGATCCTCGTCGGCCCCGACGCCTACGTCTTCGACGCGCTGGCGCGGCTGGCTGCCCACGCGCTACTTCGACGTCCTGGCGTTCCTGGACGGGTTGGCGGCGCGCCGCACCTGAGCAGGCCGCGCCGACGGGCGCCGCGCCTGAGCGCGACGCGCAGCGCGGACGTCAGGAGACGGTGAGGGTTCCCACCATGCCGCCGGCGCGGTGGCCGGGGACGCTGCAGTAGAACGTGTACGTGCCGGCCTTGAGGGTCAGGCGCACGCTCTTGGTGCCGCCTTGGAACGTGGGCGTCGAGCCCAGGACCGCGCCCGCTGGTTCCCTGCTGGATCGTGATGTTGTGACCCACGGGCGCCATGTTGGTCATCGTGATGGTGACCTTGCCGGCCTTCGCGCTCAGGGTCTTCTTGTCATAGGCGAGCGACCCGCTGGGGTTGGCGGCGATGGCCAGCGTGCCCGAGCCGCCGCCGGCGGCCGCCGCGGCCGAGCTGGTCTCGCGCTGCGTCGCGGCCCGTCGCGCCGGTCCCGGTCGCCGCCGCGCGAAGACGTGCGCGGTGCCGGCGGAGGACGATGTCGCCGCGGCCGAGGGCGTGCCGCCACCGCCCGACGAGCTGGAGCTCGAGCAGCCGCCGCAGGCGGCGACGCCCAGCGCCAGCACGGCGGCGCTCAGAAGGAGGGCAGGTTGCTTGAACATGCGGAGACTCCTTGGTGTTCGGTGTCTGCCGGGGACGGGCCCGCGGATCGGTTGAAGCCGGTTGGGGCTTCGGCGAGCAAGACGCCGGCGACATCGTTTCCTTCCCCGCCCACGGTCTGCTTGGATGCTACGGGCACAGAGCAAAGGAGCAACGTGAGATGACCGCCACCACCCCGCGGGAGATCCGCCCCCACGACTTCCTCGGTATCGATGACCTTCTCGACGACGAGGAGCGGATGATCCGCGACACGGTGCGCGCGTTCGTCACCGATCAGGTGCTGCCGTACGTCGGGGATTGGTTTGAGGAGGCCCGGATCCCGCTCGAGCTGGCGCCGGCGCTGGGCAAGATCGGCGTGCTGGGCATGCACCTGGAGGGCTACGGCTGCGCCGGGGCCAGCGCGACCGCGTACGGGCTGGCATGCCTGGAGCTCGAGGCGGGCGACAGCGGGCTGCGCAGCCTCGTGTCGGTCCAGGGGTCGCTGGCGATGTACGCGATCCACCGCTGGGGCTCGGAGGAGCAGAAGCTCCAGTGGCTGCCGCGGATGGCCGCCGGCGAGGCGCTGGGCTGCTTCGGGCTGACCGAGCCCGACGCGGGATCCGATCCGGGCGGCGATGCGCACCCGCGCGCGCCGCGACGGCGAGGACTGGATCCTGCACGGCTCCAAGATGTGGATCACCAACGGATCCGCGGCGGAGGTCGCGGTCGTGTGGGCGCGCACCGAGGACGGCATCCGCGGCTTCCTGGTCCCGCGCGGGACCAAGGGCTTCACCACCCAGGACATCCACAAGAAGCTGTCGCTGCGCGCGTCGGTGACCTCGGAGCTGCTGCTGGACGACGTGCGCCTGCCCGCGTCGGCGATGCTGCCCGAGGCCACCTCGCTGCGCGGGCCGCTGTCGTGTCTGAACGAGGCGCGCTACGGGATCGTGTGGGGCGCGATCGGCGCGGCGCGCGCCTGCTTATGAGTCGGCGCTGGCCTACGCCAAGGAGCGGATCGCGTTCGGGCGGCCGATCGCCGCGACCCAGATCCAGCAGCAGAAGCTGGCCATGATGGCGCTGGAGGTCAACCGCGGCGCGCTGCTGGCGCTGCATCTGGGGCGGATGAAGGACGAGGGCCGGCTGCGCCCCGAGCACGTGAGCATGGGCAAGCTGGGCAACGTCAATGCCGCGCTCGAGGTCGCGCGCACCGCCCGCCAGGTGCTGGGCGCCAACGGCATCACCCTCGAGTATCCGGTCATCCGCCACATGAACAACCTCGAGTCGGTCGTCACCTACGAGGGCACCGCCGACGTCCACGCGCTCGTCGTCGGCCAGGCCATCACCGGCATCAACGCCTTTCGCTGATATGGCCCCCGACGAGAAGCCCACCGTCGAGGTCCCCACCGACGAGGCGCCCTCCTATCAGCTCGAGCTCGACGACATCGAGGTCGGCGAGGGCGACGAGGCGGTCTCGGGCAAGGTCGTCGAGGTCCACTACGTCGGCGTGTCCTGGCAGAACGGCAAGGAGTTCGACGCGTCCTGGGACCGCGGGCAGGCGTTCCGCTTCAAGCTCGGCAAGCGCCAGGTCATCGACGGATGGGATCAGGGCGTGCAGGGGATGAAGGTGGGCGGGCGGCGGCGGATCACGATCCCGCCGATGCTCGCCTACGGCAAGCGCGGCGCCGGTGGGGTGATCGGTCCCGACGAGACACTCGTGTTCGTCGTCGATCTCCTCGCCGTGGGCTAGTTGGCCGCTCACGGCGACGCGCCGGCCGTCGATCAGGAGCTGCTCAGCGTCATGCCGCCCGCGCGGTCCGCGCCTACGCGGCCATGCGCCACCACTTCCTGCGCCGCGACGGGCTCTACCGCCGCGACGGCCGGCCCCGCGTGCCCGGAATGGCGGCGCACCTGTGGCCGACGGCGCGCGCGTTCGCCGGGGCGGTCGACCTGCTGGGGGTCCGCGGCGACCTGCTCGGTGGCTTTGACGCCGAGTCGGCGGTGAGCGACCACCTGGGCGCGCTGGAGTCCTACTGGGACGACGCGGCCGGCGTGCCGTCGTATGCGTCAGACGTCATCGGCAGTCGCTTCGGCGGGGACCGCTACTACGACGACAACGCCTGGGTCGGGCTGTCGCTCGTGCAGCTCGAGCGGCTGCGCCCGGGTCGCGGCCATGCGCTGCGCGCTCAGGTGCTGTTTCGCTTCGCCGCGAGCGGGTGGGACGTGCGCCCCGACGTCCCCAGCCCCGGCGGCGTGTTCTGGGTGGAGCAGGGCCGCGGCGCGGGCCTGGCCAATCACGATCGCAACACGGTCTCCAACGCCCCCAACGCCCAGCTCGGCCTGCACCTGGCCGAGCTCGCCGTCGGCGACGGCGACCCGCACCGCTATGCGCGCGCCCACGACATGTACGCCTGGGTCAACGTCACGCTCGACGCCGGCCGCGAGGCGCCCACGTCCGGGACGGGCCTGTTCTTCGACAAGATGCGTGGCGACGGCAGCGTCGACCAGACGCTGTGGACCTACAACCAGGGCAGCATGGTCGGCGCCAACGTCCTGCTCGCGCGGCAGTCCGGATCTCAGCATGGCGCGGCATACCTGGCGCGGGCGGAGGCGATCGCCGCCAGGGCGCTGCGCCACTACGCCGGCGCCTACGAGCGCCAGCCCCCGGCCTTCAACGCCATCCTGTTTCGCAACCTGCTGCAACTGCATGCCGTCACCGCCGACGCCGGCCTGCGCGCGCGCATCCGGGGCGCCATCTCCGGCTACGCCGATGCCGTCTGGGCCTCACGCCGCGATCGCCAGGACCGCTTCCGCTTCGGCGGGGAGGGCCGACGCTGCTTGACCAGAGCGCCATGGTCCAGGTCTACGCGCTGCTGGCGTGGGACCCGGCGACTACGGCGCGCTGGCCTGAGCGGCCTCACCCACCGAGGCGACGCGGCGGAATCCGACGCGCTCATAGACGCGCGCGACGTCCTCATCGCCCGCGGAGAGGAATACCGTCCGGACCCCGACCGAGGCCGCCGCCTGCGTGAGCTCGGCGGCGACCATGGCCCCCACGCCACGGCGCCGCCACGCGGGCAAGGTGGCGATCCCGGTCAGCTCGGCCACCGCGCCGCGGGGCACCGCGGCTCCGCCGGCGATGGGCCCGTCCTCGGTCTCGGCGGCCACCAGCACGAGATGGCCGTCGCGGATGAGCTCCTGGCGAAAGGCAACCGCGTCGCGCCCCGAGGGGATGGCGGCGTCACGCTCGGCCACACCGGCGGCGCCGGACGCCGTGCCCGGCGTGCCGAACCCCACCTCGACCGCGGCCACCGCCGCGGGCAGCGCGGGGTCGTCGGCGGCCAGCACCCGGGTTCGCACCCCGGGTACCGCCGCGGCCGGGAAGGGCTGCTCGAGCACCAGCAACGGCATCGCGTTCCACTCCAGGCCCGCCGCCGTGACCGCCTCGCCCAGGGCCGGCGCGAGCTCCACCACCCATTCGAGGGCCACCGCGGTGCCGAGCTCCTTCTGCCGCGCGCAGACGGCGGCGACGGCATCGGCGCTCACCGCCAGGCCCCGTCCGGGCATCGGCCGTGCGTAGTACGGCCACGGCCCGGTGCCGACGAACACCGTGAACGGTCCCAGCGACTCCACTCGGCTGGCCACGCGCGGCGCGGTGTCCAGGTAGGCATCCAATGTCCGCAACAGCTCCTCTCGCTCCACGGGTCAAGTATCACGCCGCACGCCGCCCAATGTGGCCCGCGGTAACCGGGTTACCCGTAGCCGGCGTGCAGGTAGCCCACGCCGGCGTGCGTCGCCGCGGTCCCATCGGCGAAATAGGCGGTGACGCGGACGCGCGGTCACACGGGCGGCTCGCCGTACCAGTGGCCGTCGCGGGCGCGAACGCGCAGGGGCCCGTGGCGTGGGCCGGCGCCGAGCAGCGCGCCCTGCCACAGGTCGTCGGGGGGATCGAGCGGCGGGCTCAGCGTGACGAGCCGGCCCGCGACCTGACGGTGACGAGGATCGCCGGGCGACTCAGGTGCACGCCGATCCGGATGCGATCGCAGCGGGCCCAATTGGGGGTGTGGCAGGCGATGCCGAGATAGGGGAACGACGCCGACGGCAGCCGGGCGGCGCTGCCGGACCGCGGACACCCGGACAGGCCGTTTCCGATCGGCATCAGCAGGGGCAGCGGCCGCGTCGCCGGGGTGCTGACGTGCAACGCAACGCAGCCGAGGGCGTGAACCGCGAGCATCCCGCCGATCGCCTGACCCGAGAGGCAGGGTGGGAAGCGCACCGCGCTCAGCCCGGGCCCGTAGCCGCTCATGTCGGTGAACTGGAGGCCGACGCGCCGCTGTGAGCCGCCGTCGACGCGGAGGGTCACGGGATGCCGGCCGCTGACCGTGACGGAGGCGCCGATGCCTCCGTCAGGCTGGCGTATCCCGGCCATCGAGACCTGGGCGGGATCCCGATACAGAACCAGCTTCAGCGGACCGGCGCGGAAGACCCCCAGGGTGGCGGCGGTCGACGCGGGGCGGCGCCGGGCCACCGGGCACCGTGCGGCGGCGACCGGCGTGGTGTGCGACTGCCTGCGCAGGCGTGACCCGCCGCATCCCGCGAGCAGCGCGACCGCCGCCAGCAGCATCGCCAGGAGGGCAGGCGCGCGCACGCCAGAACTACGCACCGGGCCGCGCCGAGGTCCCGGCAAAGAAGTGTTCAGGGACCTCTTGCCAACCGCCACCCGTACCAGGGACGATGCGCATAGCCCATGTCCCCTGCCTCTGAAGCGCTGGCAGGTCCGGCCGACAGCGTCGTGGCGCCCGGTCGCCAGTCGCGCGTGCGCCGCGCGCGCGTCCGGAGCGAGCAGGCCCTCATCCGCGGCGCCATGGCGGGCTCCGAGGAGGACCTGGAGCAGCTGTTTCGCCGCTTCTGGCCGCGGGCGTACCGGATCGCCTTCCTCATCGCCCATGACCATGCCGCCGCCGAGGACATCGCCCAGGAGGCCTTCGTCCAGGCGATCCGCCGGCTGGACCGGTTCGACCGGCGCCGGCGCTTTGCCCCGTGGCTCGGGGCGATCGTGGCCAACCGGGCGATCGACTGGACCCGGGCCCGCGCCGCCCGTCGGGAGTCCGAGCACGAGCCGCCGGAGCCGGTCGCCGCGCCTGACCCGCCGACCGGCCGCTACTCCGACGAGGTGATGGCGGCGCTGGCGACCCTCACCCCGGAGCACCGGGCCGTGGTCGTCCTGCGCTACGTCCTCGAGTACACCCCCGGGGAGATCGCCCGCGCGCTCGACCTTCCGCGCGGGACCGTCAACTCCCGTCTGCGCCGGGGGCTGGACGCGCTCAAGGCGCACCTGGCGAGGAGGATCCGCGAGTGAGCGACCGGCTCGAGACGACCGCCCGGCGAGCGCTGACCGGCGTGCGGGCTCCCGACGAGGCCGGCGCCCAGGACCGCGCGTGGGCGACGGTGCGCGCCGCCTACCGCGACCGGCCCGCCCCCGCGCCCGCGCGCTCGCGCCGCCGGGTCGCCGTGGTGCCGGTCGCGGCGGTCGCTGATCGGCGCCATCGCGTTCTCGCCCGCCGGCGCGACGGTCAAGCGGATCATCAACCGGGCGCTGTCGGTGCCCCACATCTCGCGGGCGCCGGCGCTGTCGCTGCCCGCGCCCGGCAGGCTCCTGCTCTCCAACGCGCACGGGACGTGGGTCGTGTCCGCCCACGGGTCGGTCCGGCGCCTGGGCGCGTGGACGCAGGCCAGCTGGTCGCCGCGCGGGCAAATATCTCGCGGTCGCCTCGGCCGAAGACGCTGGCCGCCGTCGATCCCGGCGGGGCCATCGCCTGGCGCCTGCCCGAGCGCGCGGTCAGCGATCCGCGGTGGTACGGGCCCAGCGGCTACCGGGTCGCCTATCGCTCGGGCGCCGATCTGCGCGAGGTCGCCGGCGACGGGCGCAGGCGACCACCTGCTGGCGACCCGGGTCGCGCCGATCGCGCCGGCGTGGCGGCCCGGGCCACGACTTCCAGCTCGCCTACGTGACGCGCCGCGGCGCGATCGTGGTCCGCGGCGGCGACACCGGCGTCGCTGGTGTGGCGCACGGACCGCACCCGGGGCGGCCGGTGGCGCTGAGCTGGTCGCCCACGGGGACCGCAGCTCGTGCTCGTGACCTCCGCCGGCGCGTGGCTGTACCTCCCGGGCCAGTCCCCGCCGCTGCGCATCCGCCTGCCCGTCCGCGGGCCGGTGCTCGAGCGGCCGCGGTCGCCCGACGGACGGTGGCTGGCGCGGTGCGCGGTGCGGCGGCCGGGCAGGCGGCGCCGCGACCCCGCAGCTCCAGCTCGCCGACCTGACCGCGCCGGCGCGCCCGACCCGCACGGTCTTCTCCGGGATGCCGTCAGCCAGCCGACATGGGCGCCGGACTCGCGCTGGCTGCTCGTCACCTGGCCGGGCGCCGACCAGTGGTGGTTCGTCCGCGCCACCGGCCGGCCGCGGATCATCGCCGAGTCCCGCGTGGCCGCCAAGCTCGGCCCCGGCGGCGCGCTCCGGTGCCGCTGCGCGCTCGACGGCTGGTGCTGCGCCCCGTGATCGATTGCACACCCAGGTGTGTCGCTCTACACCCTGGCGAGCTTGACTTTCACCCGGCGCGCGACTACCGTCGCGCCGTCGGATTTCCGCTCGGATGAGCGGAAACCCGGAGCGCCGCAGGATGGCAACCGGCGCGGGGTCAAGAAAATGGGCAATCGAGTATCGCGAGCGGGCGTCGTCGACGATGCGGCTCAGGGGCAACCACAACCAAACCGATGGGGGCATTGGTGAGGGACACGCTGGCTATCTACATCACGCTCTGCGTGATCGTCGACGGTCGCGATCGCGCAGATCCTCTACTGGAAACTGGTCATCGCACGCGAGGACGTCGCATCTGTGACGCTCCGGGCTTCTCGGAGATTCCGGCATGGACTGGCTGCGTCAGCCGGTCGAAGCGTGCGTCGGGTCGAGGCAGACGAAGCAGCGCTGGCACTGGTGGGCGATCCGGTGCTGGCTGGCGTCTGAGCACGCGCTGCGTCCGCTGACGCCCACACACCCAGGACGGTCAGCGCAGCGCGCGTTACCGCAAACACGATGCGGCGGTGGCTTGTGCTTGCGCTGACCTGTCTGGGAACGACGCCGGCTAGTGGGTCGCGCGCCCGCCGCTGATGTCGTAGACCGCGCCGGTGGAGAAGGTGCAGCGATCGGACACCAGCCAGGCGACGAGCTCGGCCACCTCCTCGGGCCGACCCACGCGCTTCATCGGGATGAGGCTGGTGATGTGGGCCAGCACGTCCGGAGCGGTGGTGGCGTTCATCTCGGTGGCGATCACCGCCGGGGCGATCGCGTTGACGAGCACGCCGGTGGTGGCCAGCTCCTTGCCCAGCGACTTGGTCAGGCCGATCACCGCGGCCTTCGGTGGCCGAGTAGGCGCTGAGGTTGGGGTTGCCGTCCTTGCCGGCCATGCTGGCGAAGTTCACGATCCGGCCCCAGCCGCGCTGCACCATCCCGGGGACCACCGCCCGGCACAGCGGCCGCGGTGCCGTGAACGTTGACCGCGAACGTCGCGTCCCACTCCGCACGCGTCGTCTCCCACAGAGGCTTGTTGGGCCCGATGATGCCCGGCGCTGTTGAGCAGGATGTCGATCGGCCCGAGCTGGCTGATCGACCTCGGCGACCGCCGCGTCGTCGGTGACGTCCAGGCGTACGTCGGCGCCCTCGGCGACGTCGGCGGTGATGACCTCGTGATGGTCGTCGCGCAGCCGGCGCGCGCACGCACGTCCGAGGCCGCTGGCCCCGCCGGTGACCAGCGCGCGGCGGGGGCGGGCGGGGGCCGATCAGTGGGACTCACGGGTCACCTGGTCGCCGCTGGCGCCGACCAGGAAGCTGAGATCGGCGCCCGTGTCGGCCTGCTGCACCGTGTCGACGTACAGGCTCTGCCACCCACGCTGACGGGCTGGCGTACGCCTCGGTGGCGGCCGGGGCGGGCGAGCGGCCGGCCAGCTCCGCCTCGGGGATGTCGATCTCGAGGCGGCGCGCCGGCACGTCGAGGATCACCGGGTCGCCGGTGCGGATCAGCGCAAGCGGGCCGCCGGCCGCCGCCTCGGGGGAGACGTGCAGGACGACGGTGCCGTAGGCGGTGCCGCTCATGCGCCCATCGCAGATCCGCACCATGTCGCGCACGCCGCGCTCCAGCAGCTTGGCCGGCAGCGGCATGTTCGCCACCTCGGGCATGCCCGGGTAGCCCTTGGGGCCGCATCCGCGCAGCACCAGCACCGAGTCGGCGTCGACCTCAGGTCGGGGTCGTCGATGCGCGCGTAGAAGTCCTCGATCGAGTCGAACACCACCGCCGGGCCGCGGTGGACGCAGCAGCTCGGCGGACGCCGCCGCCGGCTTGATCACCGCGCCGGTCGGCGCCAGGCTGCCGTAGCAGGACGGCGATCCCGGCGTCGCGGCTGGAGCGGCTGCGACCGCGTGCGGATGACCTCGGGGTCCCAGATCTGCGCGTCCGTCGAGGTACTCCACCAGCGGGCCGGCCGGTGACGGTCAGCGCCTCGGGATCGAGCAGATCCTGGACCTCGCGCAGCACCGCCAGCACCCCGCCGGCGCGATGGAAGTCCTCCATGAGGAAGCGGCCGGCCGGCTGCAGATCGACGAGCAGCGGCACCGAGGACCCGACGCGGTCGAAGTCGTCGAGCGTGAGCTCGACCCCCAGCCGCCCGGCGATGGCCAGCAGATGGATGACGGCGTTGGTGGAGCCGCCCACCGCCGCCAGGGCGACGATCGCGTTGAGGAATGAGCCCCGGCTCAACAGCCCGCTGGGCCGCCGGTCCTCGCGCACCATCTCGATCACCTGGCTGCCGGCGGCGTGCGCGGCCTCGAGCAGCCGGCTGTCGGCCGCCGGGGTCCCGGCCAGGCCGGGGATGGTGGTGCCCAGCGACTCCGCCATCACCGCCATCGTCGACGCGGTGCCCATCGTGTTGCAGTGACCCCGGCTGCGGATCATCGAGGACTCCGAGCGCAGGAAGTCCTCGCGCGAGAGCGTCCCCGCGCGCACCTCCTCCGAGAGCCTCCACACGTCGGTGCCGCAGCCCAGCGCCACCCCGCGGAAGGTGCCGCTGAGCATCGGCCCGCCCGGGACCACGATCGCCGGGAGGTCGACCGAGGCGGCGGCCATCAGCAGGGCCGGGATCGTCTTGTCACAGCCGCCCAGCAGGACCAGGCCGTCGATCGGGTTGGCGCGGAACATCTCCTCCGCGGCCATCGCCGCCATGTTGCGCCACAGCATCGCGGTGGGGCGGACGTTGGTCTCGCCCAGGGACACCACCGGCAGGTTCATCGGGATGCCGCCGGCCTCGTAGACGCCCTGCTTGACGCTCTCGGCCACCTCGTTGAGGTGGGCGTTGCACGGCGTCAGGTCCGAGGCGGTGTTGGCGATCGCGATGTGCGGTCGTCCGTCGAAAGCGTGGCTGGGCAGCCCGCGCCGCATCCACGCTCGGTGGATGTACGCGTTGCGGTCGGGTCCGGCGTACCAGTGTGAGCTGCGGTGGGTCGGCATCGGCACCTCTGGCGGGGGGGTTCTCGAAGACTGGCTCACATACGATCACATTCGCCATGAAGGTGTTCACCGCCACGGTCGCCTCCGACGGCCCGTACGAGCTGGGCGAGGGTCCGGTGTGGGACGAGGCCCGCGAGCGGGTGCTGTGGGTCGACATCAACGCCGGGACGGTCTACGGCGGCCATCTCGAGGGCGGCTTCGTCACCGCGGACACGGAGATGCGCTTCGGGGAGACCGTCGGGGCGGTCGTCTGCGACGCCGACGGACAGCTGCTCGTCGCCGGCGCACGGCGGCTGTACCGCGTCGTCGGCGACGGGCGCGCCGTCATCCACGCCGACCTCGTGCCGGACGCCAAGCGTCAGCCGGCTCAACGACGGCGCGCTGCGATCCGGCCGGCCGTTTCGTCGTGGGCAGCATGGCGCTCGACGGCTCGCCAGGGCGAGGAGTGCCTGTACCGGCTCGACGACGGGGGCGAGGTGGCCGTGCATCGACGGGACCTGACGATCTCCAACGGGCTGGCGTGGTCGCCCGGACGGCGAGGTCATGTACAGCGTCGACACCATCCCCGGGGTGGTGTGGTCGCGACCCTACGATCCCGGCACCGGCGAGTGGGGCGAGCGCACGGCGGTCGTCCGCCTCGACCGGGGCGGCTGGCCCGACGGCCTGTGCGTGGACACCGACGGCAACCTGTGGGTGGCGATCTGGGGCGGCGGCGAGGTCCGCTGCTACACGCCCGCCGGGCGAACGGCTGGCCACGGTCAGCGTGCCCGCGCCGCACACGACGAGCGTCGCCTTCGTCGGCCCGGACCGGGATCTGCTGCTGATCACGACCGCCACCGACCAGCTCAGCGCCGCCCAGCTCGACGAGTACCCGCTGTCGGGTCGGCTGTTCACCGCCCACGTCGGCGCCGTCGGCCTGCCGGTCGCCCCGTGGTCGGGGCCGTGAGGGCGTTCGTCGTCACCGGGCCGGGCGAGTGCTCGGTCCAGGACGTGGAGGCGCCCGCGCCGGGTCCCGGCGAGGTCGTCGTCGACGTCGCCCGCGTGGGGGTGTGCGGGACCGACGTGGAGTTCTTCACCGGCGAGATGGCCTACCTGCACGACGGCCACGCCGCCTACCCGATGCGGCTCGGCCACGAGTGGTGCGGCGTCGTCGCCGCCGTCGGGCAGCGGAGTGGACGAGGCGTGGCTGGGGCGTCGGGTCGCCGGCGACACGATGCTCGGGCTGCGGCCACTGCGAGCGCTGCCGTTCCGGGCGCCAGCACCTGTGCGCGGACCGCTTCGAGGTCGGGATCCGCGGCGGCAAGGCCGGGCGCGCTGGCCGAGCAGCTCGCCGTCCCCGCCTCCTCGCTGCGTCGCGCTGCCCGACGTCGTCGATGACGCCGCCGGCGCGATGGTCGAGCCCGGCGGCAACGCGCTGCGCGCGGTGTGGGGCGCGGGCCTGCAGTCCGGGAGACCGGGTGCTGGTGCTCGGGCCCGGGACGATCGGCACGCTCGCCGCCCAGTTCGCGCGCGCCGCCGGCGCCGAGGTGCACGTGCTGGGGGAGCGCGAGCCGTCGCTGAGCTTCGCCCGCTCGCTCGGGCTCGACGGGGTGTGGACGGCGGCGGACCTGCCGCCGCTGGCCTTTGACGCCGTGATCGACGCCTCGACCGCGGCGTCCCTGCCGGCGCTGGCGCTGGAGCTGGTGGAGCCCGGCAAGCGCGTCGTGTTACATCGGGATCTCCGGCACCCCGAGCACGATCGACACCCGGACGATGCTGCTCAAGGACGTGACCGCGGTCGGCATCCTGTCCGGCTCGCCGGCGTCTGCCCGGTGCGGTGGAGGCCTACGCGGCGGGCTCGGTCGATCCGCGTCCGCTCGTCGCCGCGACCGTCGGGCTCGACGCGGTGGGCGACGTGCTGGCGGGCCGCCGTCCCGCCGGCGCCGGCGCCGGGCCCAAGATCCACGTCGACCCGCTGCAATGACCCCCACGATCGGAATGACATCCCATGACTGACTTCACGGACCTGGTGGCCATCGTCACCGGCGGTGCCAGCGGCATCGGCGCCGCGACCGCGGACCTTCTCGGGCAGCGCGGGGCGGCGGTCGCCGTGCTGGACCGGGACGTCACCAAGCGCGCGGCGAGCCCGTGCCCGCGCTCGCGCTGCCGTGCGACGTCGCGGACACCGCGGCCGTCGAGCGGGCCGTCGGCGCGGTCGCCGAGCAGCTCGGGGGGATCGACGTCGTCGTCAACAACGCCGGGATCGGCGCGGTGGGCGACATGGCCGCCAACGACGACGAGGAATGGCACCGCGTGCTCGACGTCAACGTCGTCGGGATCGCCCGCGTGACCCGCGCCGCGCTGCCGCACCTGCGCCCGTCCCCGCACGCCGCGATCGTCAACACCTGCTCGGTGGCCGCGCCGGTCGGGCTGCCGCAACGGGCGGTCTACGCCGCCAGCAAGGGCGCGGTGGCGGCGCTGACGCTGGCGATGGCCGCCGATCACGTTCGCGAGGGCATTCGCGTCAACGCGGTGACGCCGGGCACCGCCGACACCCCGTGGGTGGCGCGGCTGCTGGCGCAGGCCGACGATCCCGACGAGGCGGGCCGCGCGCTCCGGGCGCGCCAGCCGATGGGGCGGCTGGTCAGCGCCGAGGAGGTCGCCCACGCGATCGCCTACCTGGCCAGCCCGCTCTCGGCGTCCACCACGGGCACCCTGCTGGCGGTCGACGGCGGGATGTCCGGCCTCCAGCTGCCCCACTAGAGCCGCTGCCCACGCGGGCGGCGGCGCGCGCTCAGCGGTCGAGGCCGGCCAGGAAGCCGGACGGGGCGTGCGAAACGCCTCGGGTGCCTCGAGCGGCTCGAGATGCCCGGCGCCGGGGATGACGTGATGCGACGCGTGAGGAAGCGCATCGGCGAGGGCGCGGACGCGCTCGGGCGCCGTCACCGCCAGGCGCAGTGCCACCGCGCCGCCGAATGAGTTGCCGACGACGGCTGCGCGGTCCACGCCCAGCTCGTCGAGCACGCTCGCGCAGAAAGTCCCACGGCGCCGCAGCGTCCGGCGATGGGACGTGCTCGCCGTAACCCGGGCAGGTCGGGCGCGATGGCGTGCTAGCCCTCGCCGGGCAGCCAGGGCAGGTACGGGGCGCCACATCCGGCGGTCGGCGATGCCCGCATGCACCAGCATGACGGCGGGTCCATCGCCGGCGTGGTCGAACAGCGTGTGATGGGTCATCCGGCGAGGCCGTGGGTGTAGGCGTAGTGCACCGCCTGGGCGCGGTCGCGGGCGCCGATCTTGGCGAACACGTGGTTGATGTGGGTCTTCACCGTCGCCTCGCGAGACGACGAGCGTCGACGGCGATCTCGCCGTTGGACAGACCCCTGGCGATGAGCGACAGGACCTCGGCCTCGCGCGGGGTCAGGTCGTCGGGCAGGCTCGCCGATGCTGGCGCCGGGGCTGGGCGGGCCCCCGCGCTGGCGGCCTCGATCAGCGCGCTCTGGGCCACGGGGTCCAGCAGCCGCCTGGTGGGCGGCCGCAGCGTGGACCGCGCGCGAGATCTCCGCGATACCGGCGTCCTTGGTCAGATAACCGCGCGCCCCGGCGCGCAGCGCGTCGAGGATCGAGGCCTCGTCGGCGTGCGTGGTGAGGACCACGATCTCGGTCTCCGGCCGCGCCGCGCGGATCTGCCGGGTGGCCTCGACGCCGTCGAGCACCGGCATGCGCAGGTCCATGAGCACGACGTCGGGCCGGTGGCGGGCCGCCAGCCGGACGGCCTCCTCGCCGTCGGCGGCGGCGGCCACCGGCGTGATGTCGGCCGCCGCGCCCAGCAGGGTCATCAGGCCCTCGCGCACGAGCGCCTGGTCGTCGACCACCATCACGCGGACGGGCCCGTTCATCGCCGCCCTGGGCCGCGTCCGCCGCGCTCCGGAGGCGCCGGCAGGCGCAGCTCGACGCGCCAGCCGTCGCCGTCGGCGCCGGCGCTCAGCGTGCCGCCCAGCCCGCGCGCGCGTTCGCGCATGCCCTCCAGCCCGTAGCCGCCGCCGGTCGCCGCCAGGGAGCTCGACGCCGCCTGCGCCCGGGCGAGGCTCGGCGCGGTGGGGCGGTCCTGCACCACCACGACGATCTCGTCGCCGCGCCGCGCGCCGGCATGGACGGTGACCGACACCGCCGCGCCCCGGGGCGTGCTTGCGCACGTTGGTGAGGGCCTCCTGCACGACGCGCAGCGACCGCCTGGCCCGGTGGGACCGGCGAGCCGCTCGCGGTCGCCGTCGATGGTCAGCTGGGCCGGTGCGTCGGCGTCCGGCGCGGTACTCGGCGACGAGCGCCTCGACGGCCGCCGGCGCGGCCACACGGCGTCGCCGCGCAGGGCGCCGACGGCCAGGCGGGTCTCGCGCAGGCCCTCCTGGGCCAGCTCGATGTGCGCGCTGGACGCGCGCCAGCACCTCGTCTCCGGTCGGCGCCCTGCTCGATCAGCGCGCTCGTCGCCTCGAGCTGGATGGTGAGCCCCGCCAGTGCGTGGGCCAGGACGTCGTGGATCTCGCGCGCGATGCGCGTGGACTCCTCCAGCCGCGCGGTCGCGGAGCTGCTCCTCGTGCGAGCGCTGGCTCTGGGCCAGCAGCAGCTCGGCCTGCTCCGCGCGCTGCACCGACTGGCGGCTGTTGGACGCGGCCAGGGCAACTGGCGGCGAACCCCAGCGAGTAGGCGAGCAGGCCGACCCCGAGGTTGTGGTAGATGACGTCGCCCACCGCCAGGGCCGCGCGCCGAGCACGGCGACCGGCGCCGCGCGGGCGAGCTCGACGCGTATGCCCGCCGAGACGACGGCCACGAACACGAAGGCGCTGGCCGCGCTGTCAGGTGCCGCGCCCGACAGCAGGCCGCCGGCGCACGGCCATGATCCAGAGGTCGGGCGTGATCCCGCGCTCGCTGGTCGGGACGGACGGTCCACCACAGCCAGGAGATGACGGCCGCGGCAAACAGCAGGCTGACGACCAGGCCGCGGCCGTGGCCGCCGGGATGGTGGTCGGCGTGGAGCACCGACCAGCAGATGAGGACCAGCCCCGCAAGGCGCACGAGCGTCGCGGAGCGGCGGTCCAGTCGGGTCAGGAGCACGGAGAACACGGTACGGGCCCGGGGCGCGGCAACTCAAGGCGCACCCATGCGGCGACGCGAGACCCGCGCTTTGCGGATCCCGCTCGCCGGGGTCAGGCCAGGGCTCAGGCCAGCTCGGGGGTGCCGATGGTCTGGAGCTGACGGCGGCGGGCCGCCATGGCCAGCGACCGGCCGAGGACCTCGAGGACGGCCATGGCGAGCAGCGCGTCGGTCCAGGCGGCCCCACTGGTGATCGAGTGCGCGGCGCTGAAGCTGGCGATCGACGAGGAGCCGCCGTGGCTGATCCAGACCAGGAAGGCAAAGCGCGAGCCCATCCCGAGCACCCAGAAGAAGGCCGAGGCCCAGCCGGCGCGGGCGAGGACTCGCCGTCGGGGCCGCGCCGCATGTGAACGGCGAGGGCGCTGGCGACGCCGATGGTGAGGCCGGTCAGGGCCAGGACGGTGATGAGGATGAGGTCATTGCCGGCCGTGGGGATGCTGTGGAAGTAGTTGGCGACGGCGACGCCGACGATGACGATGGGGCGGACGATGGCCTGGGTGGTGAGCTTGCGCTCCTTGATCTGGAGCAGGACGAGGAGGACGAGGGCTGAGTCGATGAGGTAATCGGTAGTGGTCATGGGAGCATGGTCGGCCAGAACGGCCGACGCGCACATCGGCTCCCGGGTCGATTTGCGGGTGGAGATCGCGCCCGGTCTCCACCCACGGGTGGAGAGGGCCCCGAGGGCCGCGAGAAATCCCCGCGCCGGCCTCCGTGTGCCGTAGGGTTGGGGACGTGCCGATCTACCGGGGATTCGGCGCGATCGCCGCGGCGATCGCTGTTGTGCTGGGGGTGGTCCCTGCGACCGCCGGCGCCGATGCGGTCACGGCGCCGCAGGTGTCCGTGCGGCTCGTCGACCCCAGCAACGCGACGGTGGGCGTGACCCCGTGGCAGCCGCTGAGCGCCACGCTGTCGTCGATGGGGCCGTATGACATCGGCGTCACGCTGCAGTCCACCGCCGGCGAGTACAACCGCCAGGGGGTCGAGGTCGACCTCGTCTCACAGCCCGGAGGTCCGGTGCCGAGCGTGTGGAGCACCACGTTCGATCCCTACGCGCCCTATTGCGCGACAGTGGCCGGCACGCCGGGCACGATCCAGCCCACCGGCGCCCAGCTGTACTTCCACGGCAACGGCACGTACGTGCTGAACGTCTCGATGTACACCGATGCCCAGCACAGCGCGTTCCCCGGGTCGAGGTGCAGCGGTGGCCCCACAAGCACGGTGAGCCTGACCGTCAACGCCATGCCGGCGTTGCGCATCGCCGGGACGCCGCTGGTCCCGCGGACGAAGCGCGAGGCGCATGGTCTCAACGGGCCCGTGGTGTCGCTGCCCGCGGGCAACCAGGGCGACAACTGGCGATGCGCCCGTGACCCCGTGGCCGGGCCCGACGGCTCGATCTCCGGCACCGCCACCACCAGCGCGTCGGACACGGGCGCCGGGGGCACGACGTTCCCGGTGCCGGAGGCCGATGCGTTCAGCGGTCCCGGGCGCTGGGCCTGCTCCGTGCAGGCGCTGAGCGGCGATAACGGCGAAAACGAGTTCGGCACCCCGTGGGTGACCACGCCCACGATCACCGTCCAGGGCGAGTTCGTTCGCGACCAGACCCACACCGTGCTCCGGCGCCTGACCGGCGGCCGGATGCGGCTGACCGTCCCGGCGATCAAGACCGACGCGGCGGCGGCCGCCCACGGCAGGGTCACGGTCGCGATCAGCCGCGCCACGTGCACCTCGCCGCGCAAGGGGACCTTCAGGCTGCGCACGGTGCTGCGCCGGAGCGTGACCCTCAACGGCACCGGGCGTGGATCCTTGACGTTCACCTCGCCCCGGCAGCCGGGCTCCTACCTGGGCCGCGTCTCCTTCGCCGGCACCGCTCTCATCCTGCCCGGCCGTGACGCGGACATGTACCTGGGCGTCGTCTCGCCCCCCGACCCACACGCCAAGCCGAGCCTGAGGTTCGTGGATCCGAGCGCATGGGCCGTGTGCTGACCACCGGACGGCGCGCGCTGCCTGCCCGGCACCGCGCGCAGATCGCCGCGCGGCGAGGGCCGCCCGTCCTCGCCGTCGCGGCGGTGAGCCTGGCGCTCTGCGTCCAGAGTCCCGCCGCCGGGTTCGGACCCACTCACATGGTCACGCTGAAGGTGACGGCCTCCGACCACTGGACGCGGACGGCCGACCTGGGGTGCGCTCCCGTCGGCGACGGCACCGTCACCTTCACCGAGACCTGGCGGCGCCCCGCGCGGGCGTTCCCGGAGCTCGACTCGGCCGGACATCGCTGGGTGCTGCTCGTCCTGGCCAAGGGCGGCCATGCCGCGCTGGATCTCGGGCCGCAGCGAGCCACCGGAAAGATCACCTACACCAACGACGTGACCATCGGCGGATCGGACGGCTGCACCGGATCCGTCGACACCCGGGGCTGCCGGCCCTACGCGGTCGACGGCACGACAAACGTCTTCGGCATCGACCGGCGCTCCCTGCGGGTGCTCTCGTCGCTGCTCGTCGGTGAGCAGATCCGACCGCGCGGGTCGTGTCTCGTCGGAGCGTATGCCGCCCTCAACGACCTCAACTTCTTCAAGGGGGACCTGTCGATCGGGATGCCGTCGCCCGCGGCGGTGAGGACCAGGCGCAAGCTGGTTCTCACCGGATCCGATTCCGGGCACCTCCGCGACTTCGGGCTGCAAGACGGTTCCACCGTCGACGAGACGGTCACTCAGACCGCCGTGCTGACGCTCACCCGGATCGGCCGTTCGTGAGGTCCACCACGTGGTCGGCGAGAGCCAGCAGGCGCTCGTCGTGGGTGGCGCACAGCACCGTGTGACCGTCCTCGTGGGCGGCCGCGCTCAGCAGCTCGGCGGTCATGGTGGCGTTGGCCTCGTCCAGGCGCGAGGTCGGCTCGTCGACGATGAGCAGGCCCCGCGCGCTGGCCAGGGCGCGAGCCAGGGCCAGCCGTTGGGCCTCGCCTGCCGACAGCCGGCCGGCTCGCTGGCGCGCCCGGTCGGTGAGCCCCACGCGCGCGAGCACGCCGGCCGCCTGGGCCCGGGCCTGGGGCTCGTCCCACCCCCGCGAGCGCAGCGCCAGCACGATGTTCTCCTCGGCGCTGAGGAAGCCGACCGGCGTGGGCTCCTGGGCCAGGTAGCCGATCCGCCGTCGCCGCAGCGCGGCCAGTGACTCCGCGTCATCGGCGGTGAGGTCGTGCGCGTCGAGGAGGATCGCGCCGCTGTCGGGGCGGTCCAGACCGGCGACGAGCCGCAGCAGCGTGGTCTTGCCCGATCCCGACGCGCCGGCCACCGCGTTCATGCGCCCCGTGGCCAGGCAATGGGTGAGCCCGTGCAGCACCGTCCGCTGCGCCCGGCCGCGGCCGCGCGTGCGCACGACATCGCGCAGCTCGATCGTGGCGGGCCTCCAGGACGCGGACCCGGGTTCGCCCGCGGCGGACGGCACGGTGACGGGCCGGTCCGCCCCCGCGGCCCCGGCCGGTGGTCGCGCCGTCGAGGTCTCGCCGGGTGCCGGCGCGGCGGCGGCGCTCACCAGCAGGCCGCCGTCGGCGATGCGGACGTGGGCGCGCTCGTCGATCCCGGCCTCGCGCAGCAGCGCCGGCGGGAGCGACAGCCAGCCGCTGCGCCCGACCACGATGCCGCCACCACCGGGGGCGTCGCCAAGCTCCTCCACGATGCGCCCGTCGCGCATCCGCACGCTGCGACCGGCGGCCGATGCCGCCGTCGGATCGTGGGAGACGACGATCACCGTCGTGCCCTCGGCGCGGGCCAGCTCGGCGATGAGGGTCAGCACGGCCCGGCCGTTGCCCGCGTCCAGCTCGCCGGTCGGCTCATCGGCGAGCAGCAGCGCCGGACGGTGCGCGATCGCCATGCACAGCGCCGCCCGCTGGCGCTCGCCGCCCGAGAGCGCGTCAGGCAATGCCGCGCCCCGGTCGTGCAGGCCGGCGGCCTGCAACAGCTCCTCGGCCCGGCGACGGCGCTCGCCGCGCCCGGCGCCGCGCAGCGCGAGCGGCAGGGAGACGCAGTCGCGCAGCGGCAGGTCGGGAGACAGCGCGGAGCCCGAGTGCTGGCCGAGCAGCCCGATCGACCGGTGCCGGATCCGCGCACGGGTGCGCGCCGGGGCCCGGCCGATGTCGCGCCCGAGCACCCGCACCGCCCCCGCCGAGGGCGCCTGCAGCCCGGCGATGACACGCAGCAGAGTGGTCTTGCCGGCGCCGCTGGGACCGAGCACGCACACGCTCTCGCCCGAGCGCACCGTCAGCGTCGCGCCCTGTAGCGCCGCGGCGTCGCCCTCGTTGGTGCGGTGCACGCTGAAGACGTCGCGCACTGCCACCATCTCGGTCACGATCGCGCCCCGCGGGTGCGGCCGGCGGTGCCGAGCCAGATGGCCAGCGCGAGCGCGACCAGCCCGGCGGCGCTCCATAGGATGAGCTCGGCCGCCGGGTCGACCGTCACCAGCGGGGGCGCGCCGACGGCCAGCGCGGCCACGGCGCGGATGGTGGTGACGGCCAGCCGAGCCAGCACGACGGCGATGATGGCGCCGGCCGCCACGCCCAGGGTGCTGGCGATGACGGCTTGGAGGCGGATCTGGGCGCGGATCGCGCGCGGGCTGGCGCCCTGGTCGACGAGGTCGCTCTCCATGCGCGCGTCACGGGCCGGTCCCCGCAGCGCCGCCAGCAGCCCGACGATCGCGAGCGCCCCCGAGAGCGCCGCCGCGGCGATCAGCGTGCCGAGCACCGCGCGCGCCACCGGAGCGTCGCGCAGCCCACGTGCGATCGCCCGCCGGTACTGGGGCTGGAGGCTCGCCAGGGCCGGGGCCGCCAGCGCGGCGCGCAGCGGCGCCAGGTTCCGCGAGGAGATCCACAGCTCGTCGGCACGCCCCTGCCCGGGCAGCTGAGCATCCAGCGCCGCCGCCAGCGTCCGCTCGTCGGCCACGACGTACCCCGCCGAGCCGGCGGGAGCCGTCGGGAACCGGCGCACGATCCCGGCCACCCGCGCGGCCACCGGCTCGCCGTCGACGGTGAGCGCGAGCGTGTGGTCCTCACCGGCGGCTGCCGCGGTGGCCGGATCGACAAGCACCGGCACCGGTCGTGTGTCGCTGGGTTGCGCCGGGCGCACGATGCCGGGTTGGCCGGAGTCGGTGAAGTGCACCGTCACCTCGCCGCTGCTCGTGCTCCGCGATCCCGAGGCGGCTCCGACGCCGCGCCAGCCCGCCGGGCTGACGCGCGCGATCGCGGTGCCGCCGGCGTTGAGGACCGACACGGTCCCGAGCGTCAGGGTGCCGGTGGCCTGTGTCCCGGCGGCGATGTTCTCGCCGTTCTGGTGGCCATTGGTCGCCTGCAGGCCGGTGGGCTCGTCGAGCTCGAGTGCTGCCAGCTCCCAGCGGCCGTTGCGCGACGCGGGCAGCGCCGCGCGCAACCTGCCGGGTTGCGCTCCTGTCTCCCCGAGGGGC
The DNA here is from genome assembly GCA_963830945.1 of uncultured Actinomycetota bacterium. Lineage (GTDB taxonomy): Bacteria > Actinomycetota > Thermoleophilia > Solirubrobacterales > Solirubrobacteraceae > Palsa-465. Next base: position 84,309 of record CAWHOH010000013.1, read on the forward strand.
ACCTGGTGGATGGTGTCGCCGGCATCGCGCAGGTCGGCGGTGACGGTGGCGGCGATCTGAGAGGGGCCGGCGCGCACCGACAGCGACCGCGCCCGAGACGGAATCACCAGGCCCGGTGACCGGACCGGCCCGGCCGGCGCAATGCGATCGGAGAGCGTCCCCAGCGACTCCGCCGAGTCCGAGCTGCGCCAGCCGTGCACCCGCCGCAGTGCCGCGGCCGGCACGCCCAGGGCGGGGACCGTGACCGACGCCTCGCCGCTCACGAACGTCGCCTGGGTTCGGCGCACCGGCCACGCGACGCCGCGGGCCAGCGCGTCCCAGCGGCGGGGGGACGCGAGCGTCAGCGGGGTGGCGAAGCTCAGGCCGGGGGAGACGATGGCGTCGAGCGGGACAGCCGCCGCCGCCTGGTCAGACGCGCTGCGCTGAAGGGTCGCGCGATAGCAGAGGGCAAAGCCGCCAAGGCCGACGGCCACCGCGACGAAGGCGACCCACAGCGACGGGAGCGCGGGCTGGCGCGCGAGGTCGACGAACGCGACTCGCACGGCCACAGGCCCGCGCCGCGCCGCGCGCTCGCCGGCCATGAGGACCAGCCCTGAGAGCCGGAGCACGAGCACGCCCGCGGCCAGCGCGCACAGCGGGGCGAGCAGGATCGTCTGCACCGTGCTGCCGGTGCTGTTGCCGGCCAGGACCAGCGCCAGCGCGGCCACCGCCGCCAGCGCGCCGACGTCGGCGATCCGGGCGCTGGCGGGCGCCCCCACGAGCGCCGCGATGAGCAGCGTGCTCACCAGCCAGCCTCCGGCCAGGGCCGCGAGGCCGTGCCACGTGAGCAGGCTGTGGGCCAGGATGCCCCCCACGGGCTCATGGGCCGAGCCGGCCAGCGCCGCCGTGGCGGCGATGGCGGCCACGGCCCCGGCGATCAGCGCGGCGCCGCACGTCACCGCGCAGTCGGCGAGGACGAACGCCGCGACCTGATGTGAGCGAGCCCCGACGGTGCGCAACCGCTCGAGCTCCTCTCGGGCCTCGTGGCGCATCCCGCCGACGACGAGCATGAGGAAGAGCGCCAGCGCAGCGATGCCCCCGCCGGCCACGAGCAGAAGCCGCCGCGGCGCGCCGCTCGCCTCGGCTGTCGCCGCGTCGAGCCCGGCGAATGGCGCCGTCATGCTGAAGCCACTTCCCTGGGCGAGCAGTGTGGCCTGGTCGCGCTGCAGGCGTTGGCGGAGCCCGGGCAGCTGCCAGGAGTGAAGCCCGGTCCCGGGCAGCAGCGCCAGCCAGCTCCCGGTGCGATAGAAGGAGCTCAGGCCGGGGAGGCGCTCGAGCCCCGCCGGATCAGCGCCCAGCACGACGGGTGGCCCGGGGGTCTGTCCCGGCACAAACCCCAGCGGCGCCGCCGAGCGCAGCGCGGCCGTCCCGGTGACCTGGAGGTGCACGCCCGGCGCGGCCAGAGTCTCGCCCGGCCGAAGGCCGGTCCCGTCCAGCAGCACCGGGCAGGTGGTGGCGCGGCACGGTCCGGGGACGGGGACGTCGCGGCCCGTCCACGGCCCGAGCGGGGCGATCGCGGCCGGGCGCACGACGTGCCCGTTGAGGCGAACCGGGTTGAGCAGCGTGGCGGTGGTGGTGGGGCCGAGCCCGAGGCCGGTCAGCGCGGCCCGTGCTTGGCGGTCCACGGTGGCGGTGTCGGCGCCCTGCCAGGTGATCGTCACCGCGCGCTGGACCGGCGTGAGGCCCGCGAGCTCTGACCGCGCCGCCTGCTCACCGGCGATGGTCCCCTCGGCCCAGACCGCGCCGATGAAGGCGCCGGCGAGCGCGATGCCGAGCGCCGGGGCCAGCGCGCGCCACGGGCGACGCCGGGCTCGAGCCAGAGCCAGCGTCAGCGCCGGGCCCAGCGTGCTCACCCCTGCCGTTCCTCGTCACGCCGCTGCGCGCTCACCTGCGCTCCTCCTCCCGCCGGCGGTGATAGTGCGCCCGCGCCTTGGCCCGCCCGCCGCACACCGCCATCGAGCACCAGCGACCGGTCTGGTTGCGCGAGTGGTCATAGAACGCCCACCCGCAGTCGTGGCCGGGGCACGCCTTGAGCCGCTGCCAGGACCCGTCGAGCATCGCCGTCGCGGTGATCGCCAGCAGCACGCCCAGAGCCCGGTCAAGGCCCGATCCGGTGGGGACGAACCGAGGTCCGTCGGCGCTCAGGCGCAGCTCCACACGGGCGCCGTCGGCGGCGCCGTTGAGGTCCGCGAGGCCCGCCGCGGGGATCACCTCCGACGCGTCGTTATTGCCGGCGGCCAGGCCGCGCAGGCCCTCCCGGACGGTGATGGCGCGCGTCCGGTCGCGGGCGCGCAGCGCCGTGCTGACCGGCAGCAGCCCGCGGTGGGCCAGCCAGCCGGCCAGGCGGTCGGGCGTGGCGAAGAGATCGGCGCCCCACTCGACCTCCAGATCGAAGAAGGAGTTGATGAACGCCTGGACGACCGCCAGCTGCCCGGGCGCGGGCGCGCGTCCGCCGGGCTGCACCGCGCCCCCATCCACGTCGAGCCCCTCACCGGTCATCATGGTATGGCCGGTTAGGCTACCGATGCGCGAGGCGCGTGTGGCGATGTCGTGCGGGGCCGCTAGCCGGCGGTCTGGCCGAAGGCGCCCGCGATCACGCCGCCGTCGCTCCGGCGCACATCGCGGGCGACGCCCGCGTACTGGAAGCGGGGGACCAGCGAGAAACCCTGGGCCGAGCCGGGCCGCCGGCCCGCGCGCCGGCACGGCGAGGACGCCGTGAGCCGGTAGTCGGAGCGACCGGCGTCGACGAACCGCGGGTTGGCCGTCACGCAGTTGTGGCGCAGCCTGGCACGGCGCTGGGCGGCGAACACCGGGCTGCCCGTGCTGATGTCGTTCTGAGCCACCAGCGGCGTGCGCACCGCGGGGCCGATGAGCAGCGCCGACCCGCGGCCCAGGTCGTTGACGAACGTGTCGTTGACGACGTAGAGGTGGGAGTCGGGTTGCAGGTCGCCCTCCTCGCCGTAGGCGAGCATGTTGGGGTTCTGGGTGTTGAGCCCCTGCTGGAGGACGGTCCCGATGACATAGGAGAGGCCTCCGTTGGGGAGGTCGAGCTCGTAGCTGTCGGTGCCCCGCTCGCCGGTGAGCCGGTCATAGAGGATGTAGTTGCGGGCGGCTCGCGACTTGACCAGATGCCCGACGTGGGCATCGGTGGAGTAGCTGGAGCGCAGCGTGAAGCTGCGCACGTGGTTGATGTAGATGTTGTGGGAGAAGCCGTCACCGGCGCCGTTGCCGGTGAACACGCTGGAGTCGATGACGATGTCGCTGGCCGGGTTGTCAGCGGCGAGGATGCCCTCCTGGTTGTGGTCAAACAGGCAGTGCTGAAGCGTGAGCCCGGCGCCCTCCTGGCGGATGCCGGCGCCGTTGTCGTCCGGGACGTGGGCGCCGGAGAGCTGGACGTTCTTGATCGTCGTGTCGTTGCCCGCGATCACCCAGATCGCCTTGCCCTCGCTGTTGGCTCCCGCGGCGTCGATGTGGGCTCGGCCGTGGACCCCGACGACCGTCAGGCGGTTCGTCGACCACGCGCACACGTCGCCGCGATAGGAGCGGTTGCCGCGGGCGTCGATCTGGATGGTGTCGCCGGGATGCGCCCGCGCGATCGCCTCGCACGGCCGGGCGAACCGCTGGCCGGGGCCGACGTGCAGGATCCGGCTCCAGGCCGGCGCGCCAAGCGCTCCTGCGGGCGCGATCGCGGCCGCGACGACGGCCACGGCCGCGGCCGCCAATGCCGGGGCGAGCGCCGCCGCGAGGGCACGGGGGAGGGGCATGCCCGCGATCCTAGGATGCGCCGCTGGCCGGGAGTGGGCGGTGTGTGGTGGAATGCCCGCAACCCCAAGGGGCGAACGGAGGGAGCGACGGGTATGGGCGGACCGATGGTGAGCTACGGGGAGCGCGAGATCCCCCACGAGGAGCTGCGTACGCGAGGCCGCGCGGACGGCCGCGGGGCTCGTCGCAGGCCGGGCGTGCGGCACGGCGACCGTGTCGCCCTGGTCCTGCGCAACGAGCCGACGTTCCTGTCGCTCAGCGCCGCGTGCGGGCTGATCGGGGCCGTCCCCGTCCCGGTCAACTGGCACTGGCACGGCCTCGAGCTGCGCCACGTGATCACGCACTCCGGGTCCCGGGTGGTGTTCGCCCACTCGGATTTCGTCGCCAACGTCGAGGAGGTCCTGCCCGCAGGGGTGCCGCTGGTCGAGGTGCCCGTCCCCGCGGAGCTCGCCGCCCACTACGGCGCGGCGGCGGTCACCGGCCGCCGGCCCCTGTTACGCCGACTGGATCGGCGCCCACGAGCCCTACGCCGAGCCGCTCGACGCCGCGCCGATGAGCCTCATCTACACCTCGGGCACCACCGGGCTGCCCAAGGGCGTGATCCGCGACGCGATGACCCCCGAGCAGTCACGCGACGTCGCCGCCGCGACCCTGCGGGCGATGGGGCTGCGGCCCGACATGCACACGCTGGTCACGGCGCCGATGTATCACTCGGCGCCCAACGCCCAGGCGCTGTTCGCCCTCGCGCTGGGCATCGAGCTCACCGATCATGCCGCGCTTCGAGCCCGAGGAGTTCCTGCGGCTGGTGCAGGAACAGGGCATCACCCATGCCCAGACCGTCCCGACGATGTTCGTGCGGCTGCTCGAGCTTCCCGCCGGAGGTTCGCGCCCGCTATGACCTCAGCTCGCTGGAGTGCGTCGTCCACGCCGCCGCGCCGTGCCCGGCACACGTCAAGCGGCGCATCATCGACTGGTTCGGACCGGTCATCCGCGAGTACTACGGCGCCACGGAGATCGGCGTCGTGATCGTCTGCGACAGCGAGCGAGTGGCTGGCGCACGAGGGGACCGTCGGCCACGCCTTCGGCGGCTCTGACATCCACGTGCACGATGGCGACGGCCGGCTGCTCGCCACCGGCGAGACCGGCGAGATCTTCATCCGCCCGCCCGACTACTGGCCGGGCTTCACCTACCTGGGCCAGGACGACAAGCGCCGCGAGATCGAGCGCGACGGCTACATCTCGATCGGCGACGTCGGTCACGTGGACGAGGAGGGCTACCTCTACCTGTCAGACCGCGCTCGCGACATGGTGATCTCGGGCGGGGTCAACATCTACCCGGCGGAGATCGAGGCCTGTCTGCTCGAGCTCTCCGGCGGTCCGCGACGTGGCCGTGTTCGGCATCCCCGACGACTCGTTCGGCGAGGCGCTCGCCGCCCACGTCGACGCCGAGCCCTCGGCCGGCCTGACCGAGGACGCCATGCGCGAGCACGTCGGTCGCCGGCTGGCCGGCTACAAGGTGCCGCAGGTCGTCGTCTTCGACACCGAGCTGCCGCGCGAGGAGTCGGGCAAGATCTTCAAGCGGCGGATCCGCGAGCGCTACTGGGAGGCAGGCCGGGCGCAGCATCTGAGCGCGCCGGCGCTCGGTCCGGTCCGCGCCACTGAGGCTCAGGTAGGCGACGAGGGCGAGGATGGCGCCCAGGAACAGATAGCTGGTGGTGGTCGTCCCCAGGCCCAGGCCCCCGAAATCCGGGTCGCGCTGGGACAGCTCGTCACCGATGGAGGCCCCGAGCGGCCGGGTCATGATGTAGGCCAGCCAGAAGGCCAGGATGGGGTTGAGCTTGAACCGGAGGTGCGCGATCGCGATCACGGCGATGACGCCCGCGAACAGGACCACGGACACGGCATAGCCCAGCGAGAGCTTCTCTGCCAGCAGGTCTCCGGCGGCGGTGCCGAGGGCGAAGGTGAACAGGATGGTCACCCAGTAGAACGCCTCGCGCCGGCGGGTGACGATCGTATGGATCGACAGTGTGCGTTCCACCACGTACCACGTCGCGAACACGGTGGCGAGAACAGCCGCAAAGATCGGCGTCGTCGCAGTGAGTGACACATTGAGGTGGTCGGTGAGGTTGTCGGTGATCAGCGTGCCGAAGACGCTGATGACCACCACGACGGACCAGTAGATGCCAGCCACATACCGGCGGAGACTGAACTGAATCGTGAGGACGATCGCCAGGACGCCTCCGGCGACCCAGGTCGTGTTGGTGAGGCCGAAGCCGAGGTTGGTGTTGAGGTAATCCGCGGCGGTCTCACCGACAGTGGTGCAGAGGATCTTGATCAGCCAGAAGTAGATAGTGACCTCTGGCACTTTGTTCAACATCGTGCGGCCGATAGACACCGCAGGGGATGGTGCGGTCCGGAGCGGCGCAGCAGCGAGTACGTCCGGGCGACCAGCTCCTCGATGTCGAACGGCTTGGCGAGGAAGTCGTCGCCGCCGGAGGCGAAGGCGTCGAGTCGGTCGGCGAGGTGCACGCGCCCGGTGAGGAACAGCACCGGCGCGTCGATCCCGCGGGCCCTCAGCGCGTTGCACACCTCGCGCCCGTCGCCGTCCGGAAGGCCGATGTCCAGGACGAGCAGCTCCGGGGGGTCGTCGGCGAACGCCCGCAGGGCCTCGACGGCCAACGCCGTCGCGCGCACCGCGAATCCCTCGCCCTCCAGCGCCCGCCGTAGGACATCGCGCAGGTGATGGTCGTCATCGCACACGCCCACGGTCGCCCCCGCGCCGTGGGCGTGCGGCCAGCCGTCAGGCACGTGGGACGCTCACCGCCACCCGCGCTCCACCGCGGTTCTCCAGCACGCGGACGTCGCCGCCGAGACCCCGCGTGAGCCGCCGCGCGAGGGAGAGGCCCAGGCCCGCGCCCTGGAGCAGCGCCACGCCTCCCGTCCCCGTGCGGAACCCGGGTTCGAACACCTCCTCGGCAACCTCGGGCGCGATCCCCGGACCGTCGTCGGCGACGATGAAGCTCACATCGCGCGCGGTCGCCGAGACCTCCACCGTCACCCGTTCCCGGGCGTAGCTGCACGCGTTCTCCAGCAGCGGAGCCAGGATGCGCTCGACGATGCCGGCCTCGAAGGGGATGCGGAGGGCCTCGGCGTCCGGAAGGACCTCGAGCGCGATTCCCTTGCCCGCCGCGACGTCCACGAAGGGCATGACGGCGGCACGCGCCGCCGCCGTGGCCTCGCAGCTCGCCTGGGCGCCGCCGGCCTGCGCCCGCGCGGCGGTCATCAGGGTCTCGAGGATCCGCGTCATCTGCCGGGCGCTCCCCAGGACTCGCCTGAAGCTCTCCGCCTGCTCGTCGGAGAGGTTGCCGTGGCGCAGCGCGTACTGGGTCTCGGCGCTGATCTGCGCCAGCGGAGTCCGCAGCTCATGCGAGAGCTCGGCGGTCAGATTCTGCTCGTGACGCAGGCTGGTGGCCACCCGATCCAGCAGGCCGTCGAGCGTCGCCGCCAGCGTCGTGAACTCATCGCGCGGCTCTCCGAGCGCGAAGCGGCGGTCCAGCTGACGCTCGCTCCATTCAGCGGCCTGCTGGGTCATCTCACTCACCGGTCGCAGCGACCGGGCGATCATCCACCGGCTGGCCGCGGCGACCGCGCACAGGGCCAGCAGGGCCAGCAGAGAGGAGCCGATGAGGGCGATCCGCCGGATCTGCTCATACGGCGCCAGGCCGACCGCGGCGACCACGGTGCCGACACGGCGCCCGGAGGCGACGATCGGCACCCCGTAGAGGCGCAGATCCGCGGCGGCGAGATCGCGGTATCCGTGAGGGGCCCGTGTCAGCGCCAGCGCCGCCGCCGCGGCCCGATCACCGAGCTGCGGCGCCTCGAGCGCCCGCGACCCCTGGAAGATCCAGGTCAGGGTGTCCACGGCGCCGGCGTCGGGCGTCTCGCCGAGATCGATCCCGGCCGGCGTCACCTTCAGCGCGTCGAGCTCGGCGGTGGCCCGCGCGCTGACGACCGTGTCCGCGTCATGGTCGAGCCGGTTGTCCACCAGCACGTTGAACGCCGCCGTGAGGCCCAGCAGCACCGCCGCGATCGCGACGACCACCGTGAGCCAGATCCGCCCGCGCAGTCCCACGTGGGTGGCCGCCGCCTGGGTCATGAGAGCCGGTACCCCACGCCGTGCACGGTCTGAATCGCCGGGGCCCCGTCGAGCGCGCGCAGCTTGCGCCGCAGCCGGCCGATGTAGACGTCGAGCGTGTTGTCGTGGACGATCGCGCCGTGGGGCCAGGCCGCGTTGATGAGCTGCACCCGGGTCAACGCGCGGTGAGACCCCGCGGCGAGCGCGGCGAGCAGGCGAAACTCGGTCGGCGACAGCGTCTGGCGATGCTCGGCGAGCCCCACCGTCAGCTCGGTGGGATCGAACAGCAGTCCTGCGTCCTGATACTCGTGCGCGGTCCCCGCCCGGCGCATGAGGGCATGCAGGCGCGCGCACAGCTCGGCGATGTCAAAGGGCTTGGTGAGGTAGTCGTCACCGCCGGCGTTGAAGCCGCTGAGGCGGTCAGGGAGGGCATCGCGCGCGGTCAGGAACAGGATGGGGACGCTCACGCCACGGGCCCGCAATGCCTGGCACACGTCCCGGCCATCCGCGTCGGGCAGGCCGATGTCGATGACCAGCACGTCAGCGGTGCCACGGGCCGCGCCCTCGATGAAGCTGTGCCCGTTGGCAAAGGCCGTCACGTCGAAGCTCTCTGCCATCAGGCTTCGCACCAGCACCTCGCGCAGGTGGTCGTCGTCCTCGGCGAGCAGGAGCTTCGGCTGCATGCCGCTCAGTATCGCGGGCCTCGGCCGGCAGATCTGACGACGACCTGAACGCCATCGAGGCCGTTCAGGAGAGAGTCATCTCAGAGCGAGACCCTTCGGCAATGCTCAGGTCTCACACATTTGCTCTGCCGTGCCTCGCGCTCGCCGTCGGGATCTCGGCCTGCGGCTCCAACGGCCAGTCGGCGAGTGCCCCCACGCCGCCGCCGTCAAGCACCTCCAGCGCATCCAGCTCATCCGGTGCGTCGGGCCCGGGCCGGACGACCGCCGCCGGCACCACGACGTCCGGCGCGGCGGCGCTGGCGCCCGACGCCCGCTCGGCCGCCACCGGTGACATCCCCGACAACCAGGTCTTCCTCGTCTACGCCGGCCGCTCCGCCGGGTTCTCGATGAAGTACCCGGAGGGCTGGACGCAGTCGCGCTCGGGCCACGCGGTCACCTTCAGCGACAAGAACAACCTCGTGAGGGTGACGCTGCGACGTGGGGCGGCGCCGACCCCGGGATCGGTGAGCACCGATCTGCGCCAGGCGCAGAAAGGGAACCCGAGCCTGACCTTCACCGCGCCCACGTCGATCCAGTTGCCCGCGGGCCACGCCGTGAGGACGGTCTACACGACCCAGAGCGCCGCCAACCCGGTGACCGGGCGGAGGGTGACGCTGATCGTCGATCGCTACTCCTTCGCTCACGCGGGCGACGTGGCGGTCGTCGATCTCGGCACGCCCAAGGGCGTGGACAACGTCGATGCCTACCGGATGATGATCGAGAGCTTCCGATGGAGGTGACGCCCGGAGGGTCGCCAACGCCGAGCCTGTGGCGCGAGCCCGAGCGCGACGCATCCCAGGTGGACTTCGCCGCGCTCGAGCTGCGTGACGTCTTCAAGATCTACCGCTCCGGGCCGGTCGAGACGGTCGCGCTGCGCGGACTCGACCTGCGCGTCGAAACCGGCGAGGTCGTCGCCGTGCTCGGTCCGTCGGGGTGCGGCAAGTCGACCATGATCATGCTGGCCGCCGCGCTGGAGGAGCCGTCGGCCGGCGAGGTGCGCGCGGGCGAGCGGTCGCTGCAGCGCTGCGGCGAGGCCGACCTGGCGCGCTACCGCGCCGGCGACGTGGCACTGGTCTTCCAGAGTGAGAACCTGTGGCCGGCGCTGTCGGCGCGCGAGAACATCGTCGTCGCCCTGAGGCTGGCCGGCCGGCCGCATCCACTGGCGACCGCGGATGCGGCTCTGGCGGAGTTCGGGCTGCTGCGGCGTGCCCGTCACCGAGCGGGGGCGCTGTCCGGGGGCGAGCAGCAGCGCGTCGCCATCGCCGGCGCCTTCGCCCGCGAGGCACCCCTGGTGCTCGCCGACGAGCCCACCGGGGAGCTGGACGCCGGCAACGAACGGCGCGTCCTCGACGCCCTGCTCGCCCTGCGCGATCGGCGCAGGAGCGCGGTGGTGCTGGTCACTCACTCCGAGCGGGTCGCGGCTCGCGCCGACCGTGTCATCGAGATGCGCGATGGGCGGGCGGTCGCATGAGCTCGCTGACCACACGCGCGGAGCTGGCATCGTGCCGCGACGTCTCGGTCGTCCACGGGCGGGGGGAGGCGCGGGTGGTCGCCCTCGACAACGTCAGCCTGCGCCTGCGCGCCGGGGACCGGGTCGCCCTGTCCGGGCCGTCGGGGTCGGGCAAGACGACGCTGCTGCATGTCCTCGGCGGTCTGATCGTGCCGGCCACGGGCGAGGTGCTCTGGCGGGGGGAGCCGTTGTCCTCGCTCGACGCCTCCGCACGCGGTCGCCGCCGCGCCCGGGGGATCGCCTTCGTGTTCCAGGGCGCCAACCTGCTTCCGACCTTCACCGCGTTCGAGAACGTGGCGTTTGCCGCCCGGGCGGCCGACGCCGGAGCTCGCAGCGCGATGCCGCCGCCGGATCCCGGGGGCCTGCTGGAGCTGGTCGGCCTCGGTGCCAAGCTCGACGCGCTTCCCGGCGAGCTCTCAGGCGGCGAGGCCCAGCGCGTCGCCATCGCTCGGGCGCTGGGCCAGCGACCCGATCTGCTCCTGTGCGATGAGCCCACGGGCCACCTGGACTCCGACACCGGCGAGCGTGTCCTGGACCTGCTCGAGGCCCTCCAGCGGGAGTTCGGGTTCGCCCACGTCACCGCCACCCACGACGCCGACGTGGCCGCTCGCGCCGATCGTGTGATCGGGCTCGGTGACGGCCGAGTGGTGTTTGAGGAGGAGCCGGCATGAGTGTCGCCGCGCGCCTGTCACTCGGCGCACTGTGGCGCTCTCCGGGCCGGACCGCGGTGCGGGTGGTCGTCCTAGCCGCCGCGGTGGCACTGCTGGGGGCGATGATGCTCTTCGTGGGGCATTCCCTGCGGACGATGGCCGGCACTGCCGTGCGCGCCGTCCCGCTGGATTGGCAGGGCCCTGTTGGCTCCTATGCCCAGGCCCAGCAGGTCGCGGGACAGGTCGGTGCTCAGCGATCTGTCGCACAGGCGTCACCGACGGCCACCGCGCCGTTCAGCGGGGCCTCGCACGTCGGGCCGTCGGGCACGACCAGCGCCGGCAGCGGATCGATTCTCGCCGTCGGCCCCGGATACCTCAGCCATATCCATACCTTCCGGCTTCTGCAGGGTGCGCTGGTCCCCGGCGCGATCGTCCTGGACCAGCAGCTGGCGGCGACGCTGCAGGCGGGGATCGGCGACGCCGTGACGGTCACGGCGCGCCCGGGCGCTCGGCCGCGGCGCTTCCGCGTCTCCGGGGTGGCCCTCATCACCGCCCCCGACGTGGTGTTCCAGCCGCTGAACCCGGTGCTCGGGCCGGCACCGGCGCAACCGCCGGCCAACGCGGCGATCCTGCCGCTGCAGACCTTCGCCGACACGGTCGCGCGGGACCTGCCGAGCCTGGGCGGAACCGGGGGGGCCGGGGGAGCCAGTGGAGCCGGGGCGGTCCCCGGCGCCCAGCGCGTTGTGCAGTGGCAGGTCCAGGTGCAGCTTGCCGGCGCCGGCCTCGGCGCGTCGCCGGGTCAGGCCTACACCCGTGCCGGTCAGATCGTGCACCGCGTCGAGCGCTCACTTCCGGGACAGGTGCAGTTCGTCGACAACCTGTCGGATCAGCTCAACACCGCCGCCGGCGACGCCCTGTACGCCGAGACCCTCTACATCATGCTGGCGGTGCCGGGGGCTCTGGCGGCGCTCGGCGTGGGCTACCTCGCGGCCCTTGGGACCGCTGAGCGCGATCGCCGCGATCTCGCGCTGCTGCGTGCCCGCGGCGCGACGCGGCGCGACCTGCTCAAGCTGGCCGCGCTCGACAGCATCGCGGTCGGCCTGGCCGCGGGGGTGCTCGGCGCGGGAGCGGCGTTCCTCGCCGTCACCCGCATCGTCAGCGGTGGCGTCGGCTTGACCGTGTCCCGGGCGGCGATCGTGGGGGGCGCCTGTGTCGCCCTGGCCATCGTGGGGGCGCTGTGCGCACGTCTCGGGGCCGGTGCGTCGGTGTGGCGGGCCAGCGTCGCCGAGAGCCGCCGGAGCGTGCTCCGCGCTCGCCGCCCGCTGTGGCAGCGGCTCTACCTCGACCTCGCCGCCCTCACGGTGAGTGGCTTGATCTATTGGCTGACCGCGACCACCGGGTTCGCGGCCGTCGTGAACCCCGACTCAAACCCGACGCTGTCGCTGTCGGTGTACATGTTCTTCGCGCCGGCGCTGCTCTGGGTCGGGGCGACGCTGTTGCTCGTCCGGCTGCGCGGGAGGCTGCTGGGCTGGGCGCTGACCCACGCCGCCGGCGGGCGGGCGGGCACAGCGAGCGCGTTCCTGCTGGCCAGCGCCGGACGTCGCGGTGCAGCGGTCAACCGCGGCCTCGTCGTCGTCGGGCTGCTGCTCGCCTTCGGCGTGAGCCTCAGCATCTTCACCGCCACCTATGACCAGCAGTCCAACGTTGACGCCCAGCTCACGCTCGGCGCCGACGTGACCGCGACCGCGCCGCCAGGGGCGATCGCCGCGCGGGGGCTGCAGGCGCGGATCGCCCGGATCCCCGGCGTGCAGGGCACGACCGCGATCGACCACTCATACGCCTACGTCGGCCCTGATCTCCAGGACACCTACGGCATCGACCCGGCCACCATCGGCCGGGCCACCACGTTGCGCGATTCCTACTTCCTCGGCGCCGGCGCGCGGCAGACGATCGCCCGGCTGCGCGCTCGCGCCGACGGGATCCTCGTCTCCAAGGAGACGATCGCCGACTACCAGCTGCGGATCGGGGATCTGCTCAAGCTGCGCGTGCTCGACCATCGCGCGGGCCGCTTTCACGTGGTGGACTTCCACGTCGCCGGCATCGTCCAGGAGTTCCCCTCGGCGCCGCGGGACTCGTTCATGGTGGCCAACCTCGCCTACCTGCAGGCGGCGGACCACGCGGGCGGTCCCAACGAGGTGTTCGTGCGCGCAGGTGATCCCGCCGCCGCGGGGCGTGCGATCGGACAGGCCACACGGACCGCCGGGACTGCCGTGACGACGATCGATGAGCAGTCCGCGCGGACGGTCAGCTCGATCACCACCGTCGACCTGCGCGGCATCAGCCGCATCGAGGAGGCGTTCACGATCGCGCTCGCGGGCGCGGCGATGGGGCTGTTCGTGGTCCTGACGCTGATCGAGCGGCGCCACGAGTTCGCCACGATGGCCGCCCTGGGCGCCGGCCTGCGCACGATCGGCGCCTTCGTGTGGAGCGAGGCGGCGCTGGTGCTGGCGGCCGGGCTCGTCCTCGCCGCGGGCTTGGGCCTGCTCCTCGCGCTGATGCTCATCGCGATGCTGCAGCACGTCTTCGACCCGCCGCCCGACCATCTCGCGCTGCCGTGGGCCTATCTCGGCGAGTTGGCCGGGGTGGCGCTCCTGTCGGCGGCTGCGGCGGTCTCGCTCACCGCCTGGCGCCTGCGCTCCCTGCCCCTTGGGCGGCTCCTGCGCGAGCATTGAACCCGCGTCACCGGGCGCTGGTCCTACGTCGCGGCGTCGCCGAGGAGGCGCTCGACCAGCACGCAGTCCTTCCAGTCGCCGTCGAGGCGCCCGTGGCGGCGCTGGATGCCGACCTCGTCAAACCCGGCAGCGCGGTGGGCGGCCCGGCTGGGGTGGTTGTCGGCGAAGATCCGGCTGGTGAGCTTGTAGAGGCCGCGGCGCTCGGATTCCGCGCACAGCGAGCGCAGAAGCTGGCGGCCGAGGCCCTGGCCCCGGGCGTCGGGATGGACGTAGACGGCGTGCTCGCCGACGCCCTCGTAGACGCAGCGGTCCGAATAGAACCCGGCACGCGCCCAGCCCAGGACGCGACCGTCGTGCTCGATGACGATGAAGGGCCGGCCGTCGGTCAGCCACCCGGCGATGTCCGCCGGGGTCCGCAACCGTGTCTCCAGCGTCGCGATGCGCTCGCTGATCCCGGCGTTGTAGGCCGCGACCACGGCCGCGAGATCGTCAGCGGTGGCACGGCGGATGGTGGCGGTGACCGACAGGGACACGGGCAAGGACTCTATTCATCGGGCGTCTCGACCTCGGTCGGGCGCGCGTGCACGTAGGGGTCCTTGGGAGAGCGGTCCTCAGACAGGGAGTCGCGTGAGGCGGTGACGAGCTGCTCGATCGCGTCGGCCAGGTGGGTGGGGGCGATGTTGTAGTCGCCGCGCAGCACCCGGAGCCGGTGGGCGGCGAGCAGGACCTCGGCGTGGGTGTGCCCGGCGGGCGGCTCGAAGCGGTAGGACGCCAGCTCGATGAGCAGCCCGAGCGGGTCGGTGAAGTAGATGGAGTCCATGAAGCCACGGTCCTTGACGCCGCTGTGGTGGATACCGCGCTCGTCGAGCCGCTCGACGGTCTGGGCGAACGTGGCCTGGGACAGCGCGAAGGCGACGTGGTGGACGCACCCGGGGTCGGTGGGCGTGCGGGCGGGGTCAGGGGTGCGCTCCTCGTTGGTGAAGACGGTGATGAGGCGCCCGTCGCCCGGGTCGAAGTACAGGTGGCTCTCGCCGGCGTTGTCGAGGTTGGGCTGCTCGAACACGAAGGGCATCCCGAGCACGCCCTCCCAGAAGTCGATCGAGGTCTGGCGGCCGGCGCCGACCAGCGTGATGTGGTGGACGCCCTGGCTCTGGATCTTGCGCATGTCGGTCACGGTCCTGTCTCGGTCTCGGTCGGTCGGTCTGTCGGTCGTCGGTCGGTCGGGTCAGATGGCTCTGGGTTGCGACGGTTGCAGTTCTACTTCAGCGCGCCGCCAAGGGCTACAGTGTGGGCCCGCCAGCGGGGGCGGGCGGCCGACCACGGGACCAACGGACGCAGGAAGAGCGGTGACCACATGCAGCGACGCGAGGTGCGGCGGCGACGCGAGGTGCGGCGATGACCTCTGACCATGCGGAGGGCCTCACGCGGGTCGTCGTGCTCGGAGCGGGATTCGCGGGCCTCGAGCTCATCACGCGGCTCTCGGAGGAGTTCGGCGACGACATCGAGGTCGTGCTGATCGATCGCAGCGACGCGTTCGTGTTCGGCTTCTCCAAGCTCGACGTGATGTTCGGGCGCGCGGTGCCCGAGCAGGTCCGCCACCCGTATGCGGACATCGTCAAACCCGGGGTGCGGTTCGTCCAGACGGCGATCCGCTCGATCGATCCCGCCGGGCGGACAGTCCAGACCGACGCGGGCGCCTTTGAGGCCGACGTGCTGGTCGTGGCGCTGGGGGCCGACCTCGATCCGGCGGCGACCCCCGGCCTCCTGGAAGGCGGACACGAGTTCTACACCGTGGCCGGAGGGTTTGCCGCACGCGATGTGCTGGAGCGGTTCGAGGGCGGCCGTGTGGTCATCGGGGTGCTCTCGACTCCGTACAAATGCCCGCCGGCGCCCAGCGAGACCGCGCTGCTCCTCCATGAGCAGCTGGTCGCGCGCGGGCTCCGCGAGAAGTCCGAGATCGCCCTGGTCATCGATTTCGGCCGTCCGATCCCGCCCTCGCCCGCCGCCTCGGCCGCGCTGCTGAAGGCCTTCGCGGAGCGAGACATCGAGTGGCACCCCAGCCGCGAGGTCTGCGAGCTGGACGCCGGCCGCAACGTGGCGATCCTGCGCGACGGCGGCGAGATGCCCTATGACCTCTTCCTCGCCGTCCCCGTGCATCACGCGCCGGCGGTCGTGACCGAGGCCGGGCTGACCAAGGATGGGTGGATCCAGGTGGACGCGCAGACGTTCGAGACCTCATACCCCGGCGTGTACGCGCTGGGTGACGTGGCGGCTGTCGGCACGCCAAGAGCCGGCGTCTTCGCCGAGGGCCACGCCGCGATCGCCGCCGAGCACATCGCCGCGCGCATCCGCGGCACCACCAGCACGGCCCAATACGGCGGGCGCGGGATCTGCTACCTGGAATTCGGAGCCGGCGAGCTCGCGTTGGTGGACGTCACCTTCTTTGGGGACCAGAGATCCGGCGAGCTCATCGGACCCTCGGCCGCGCTCGCCGCGGACAAGGCGCAGTTCGGCTCCAGCCGCATCAGGCGCTGGTTCGGGCACGACTGGTAGGCGCGCTCCCGCCGCCTCGGCACCCTCGGCGCGACTGGTAGGCGCTCCCGCCACCTCGGCACCCTCGTGCGGCTTCGCCGATTCTTACGCTCCCGGGGTGTACGTCCCCCGCGGCCGCGGGTATGCTCCACCGCGGCTACAGCCCGAACGGGCGGGCGAAGGTCGGCACACCCGGCCACCTTCACCACCCACGCCGTTCGCCCGCACCGCGGGCTCCCATAACCAACCCACCCTTAACCTCTCCAAACCGGAGCGCCAATGACCCCGAACCGCTCGCCGTGGCGCGACGTGCTCGCGCCGTACGCAGTGCCGTGTCCCCGCCGTGGCCTGCTCGCAGTCGCCACATCCGCGGTGCCCTACGTGGCGCTGTGCGTGCTGATGTATCTGACGCTGAGCGTCTCGCTCGTGTTGACGCTCGCGCTGGCGATTCCGACTGCCGGGTTCCTGGTCCGGGTGTTCGTCGTCTTTCACGACTGCGCGCATGGCTCACTGCTGCCCTCCAAGCGCGCGAACGCCATTGTCGGCACGGTCCTGGGGCTCTTCGTGCTCGCGCCGTTTCGCCGGTGGCGCCATGACCACGCCGTCCACCATGCGACGTCCGGAGACCTGGACCGGCGCGGAGTCGGCGATGTCATCACGCTCACCGTCACCGAGTACCAGGCGCGCTCGCGCCGGGGTCGGATTGCCTATCGGCTGATTCGCAATCCACTGGTGATGTTCGGCTTCGGCCCGGTGTTC
This sequence comes from uncultured Actinomycetota bacterium, assembly GCA_963830945.1. Taxonomy (GTDB): domain Bacteria; phylum Actinomycetota; class Thermoleophilia; order Solirubrobacterales; family Solirubrobacteraceae; genus Palsa-465. Next base: position 101,150 of record CAWHOH010000013.1, read on the forward strand.
GCGATGGTCATCGGACCGCGCATCGTGTCTCGCGGGCGCACGGCCTCGGATGCGCAACAGCGTGCTGTGGACCGACGTGGCGCTGGTGGCCATCGTCGGCGGCGTCTGCTGGGCTGATCGGGTGGCATGCCTTCCTCGATCGTGTGGGCGCCCGCTGCCCTGTTGGCGGGCTCGATCGGTATCTGGCTGTTCTACGTCCAACACCAGTTCGAGGATGCCTACTGGCAGAACAGCGACGAGTGGGGTTACGCCGACGCGGCCCTGCGTGGCAGCTCGTACCTGAGGCTGCCGCCGTTGTTGCGGTTCTTCACCGGCAACATCGGGCTGCACCATGTGCATCACCTCAACGCGCGGATACCCAACTACAACCTCCCGCGCGCCCACAAGGCGAGTCCGATGTTCGACAGCTGTGCCGACGCTTTCGGTGTGGGACGGCATTCGCAGCGTGAGGCTCAAGCTCTGGGACGAGCAGGCCGGCCGGCTGGTGACGTTCGCTCAGGCCCGAGCGCAGCCTCGCGGCGACCTGCTAGGTTCGAGTGTCTGCGGCCGGTGTTGTCGGCCGCGAGGCAGCTTGCTTGGGTCCCGCTCAGCGGTTTGGGTCAGCCGTCTCATCCCAAATCGTACGCGGCCCAGTTGCGCCGCCAAGGAGTTGTGCATGTCTTCAGGATCCTTTGCTGATCTCGGCGTCTCGCGCACCGTTGTCAGCTCCCTCTCTCCAGGCGGGATCACCGAGCCCTTCGCGATCCAGCGCGCCGTCATCGGCGACGCGATCGCCGGGCGCGACGTGATCGCCAAGTCACCCACCGGGTCGGGCAAGACGCTCGCCTTCGGGATCCCGCTGGTGGAGCGCATCACCGCCGAGGACCGGCGCCCGACGGCGCTGGTGCTCGCCCCGACCCGGGAGCTCGCCACCCAGATCGTCGAGGACATCCGCGGGATCGCGCACTCCCGCGCCCTGCGCGTCACCGCGGTCTACGGCGGCGTCGGTCTGGTCAAGCAGGCCAAGGACGCCGCCGCCTCGCACGTGCTGGTGGCGACCCCCGGCCGGCTCGAGGACCTGCTGGCCCGCAGGGCCTTCCGGCTCGACCAGATCCGGATGCTCGTCCTCGACGAGGCCGACCGGATGCTCGACATGGGCTTTCGCCCGGCGATCGACCGCATCGTCGCCGCCTGCCCGGCGGACCGCCAGACGCTGTTCTTCTCGGCCACCCTCGACGGCGAGGCCGGCCGGCTCGCCCAGCGCTACGCGCGCGACCCGGTGGTGCACCAGCCCGGCCCGGCCGAGCGGCGCGCCAGCGCGGAGATCGAGCACCGGTTCGTTCAGGTCGCCCACGAGCACCGCGTCGAGGCCCTGGTCGGCGAGCTCCGCCGCGATCGCGACCTCACGCTCGTGTTCGTGCGCACCAAGCGTGGCGCCGACCGGCTGGTCAAACGGCTCGCCGCCCACGGCGTCAAGGCGGTGGCGATGCACGGCAACAAGTCACAGCGACAGCGCGAGCAGGCGCTCGCCCGCTTCGAGTCCGGCGCGGTCGACACCCTCGTCGCCACCGATGTCGCCGCCCGCGGGATCGACGTGGAGGGGATCTCACACGTCATCAACTTCGACCCGCCCGCCGACAGCGAGACCTACGTCCACCGCATCGGCCGCACCGGCCGTGCCGGCCGCACGGGCATCGGCATCACGCTGCTGTCCCCCGACCAGCACCGCGACGTGACCAAGCTCGCGTCGCAGCTCGGCCTGGACCACGGCCTTCAGAGCAACAGCCCTCGGCGCGCGACGCCCGACCACGAGGCGCGCGCGGCTACGCCGGAGCCCCGAGACCGGTCGGGTTCGGCTCCCCGAGACCGGTCCGGTGCCTCCGGCACCCGCTCATCACGGCGTCCGCCCCGGCGCCGGCGGCGCCCCGCGCGGGCCTGACAACCCTTCCCCGCGCGGGCGGTCCAGAGGGCCTGCACCACGCGGGCCGGGTGCCTATCTCACGATGATCGTTCCATGCATGAAGGCATGGAACTGGCAGTAGTAGGCGTAGGTGCCCGGCTTGCTCACCGTCACCGTCGCGCTCTTGCCGGGCTTGATGGTGCCGGTATCAAAGCCTGTGTTCGTGCTGGTGGCAGTGTGAGCGGTCTGGTCGCGGTTGGCGAAGGTGATCTTCGTGCCCGGCCTGACGGTCATCCTGGGCGGTTGGTAGGCGTAGCCGCTGATGGTGAGGCGCGCTACGCCCGGTCGGGGTGCCGGCTGCGCGCTGCTTGAGCCGCACGCCGGCAGCAGCGCCGCCACTCCGGCGAGGGCCACGGTCCGCATGCCGTTGACAGAGAGCTTCATGCAACGGCCTACGGACGGGGTGTGGCGGCGGATCACGGTGGGTTGATGATCTGACTTGCGGAGCGTCCCGTAGTTGGGGGTGGGACCACCGGACGGTGAGTCCGGACTTCAAGCAAGGAGATCCGATGACGGAACCCACCACGAACGAGGCTGGGCCGGCGAGAACAGGTGTGGTCGAGCAGCTGGTGCGCGACGACGTTGAGCGCAAGCGGTTTCTGAAGATGGCCGGCCGCAGGATGGGCGGCGCCGGCCGCGGCGACGGGGCTGGCGGCGTTCATTGCCGCGTGCGGCTCGTCGAGCTCGGGCTCGTCGGCGCCGGCGTCCGGAGCCTCCGGCGGGCCTGGGGCGACGTCGTCAGCGCGGCCGGCGGCGGGACCACGACGTCGAGCATGACGGCCTCGGCACGGGCTCGGGCGACCTGGCGATCGTCAACTACGCGCTGACACTCGAGTACCTCGAGTCGCAGTTCTACGCCAAGGTGGTCAAGAGCGGCCTGTTCCACGGCAAGAACCTGTCGGTGCTCAAGACCTTCGGCGCCGAGGAGGCCCAGCACGTGATCGCGCTCAAGAAGGTCGCGAGGAGCCTCGGCACGCCGGCGGCGAAGCCGACTGGGCAAGTTCCCGCTCAAGAACGCGGCGTCGGTGACAAAGCTGGCGGCGATGGTGGAGAACCTCGGCGCCGCCGCGTACCTCGGCCAGGCGCCGGCACATCAAGAGCAAGGAGATCCTGGCCGCGGCGCTGCGATCCACACGATCGAGGCGCGCCACGCGGCGACGCTCAACCTGGTGCTGAAGCAGACACCGACGCCGGACGGCGCGTTCGCCAAGCCGATGAGCATGGACCAGGTGCTCACGGTCGTCAAGCCGTTCATCGCCTGAGCCCGAAACGAAACCGTGAGCATGAATCAGAGTGACGACATCACCCAGCCCTGGGCTGGGAGCCGTCGAGGTCCACGGCATGACCCGGGCCAGCTTCATCCTGCGCGGCGCGCTGGCCGCCGGCGCCGTCTACGGCGCGGCCGCCGTCGCCCCGTTCGTGAGCAGCGCGTTCGCCGCCGGCGGCAGCAGCGACGTCGACATCCTCAACTTCGCGCTCACGCTCGAGTACCTGGAGACCGACTTCTACAAGGTCAAGGGCAAGTCGGTCGGCCTCAGCGGCGAGGCCAAGGCGCTGGCCACCACCTTCGGCGACGAGGAGGCCGAGCACGTCGCGGCGCTCACCAACGCGATCAAGGCGCCGGCGGTAAGCCGGTCAAGAAGCCGACGTTCGCGTTCCCGGTCACCAACCAGGCCGGCTTCTTGAAGCTCGCCTACGTGCTGGAGAACACCGGCGTCGGCGCCTACAACGGCGCCGGCCCGTCGCTCTCCAACAAGCAGCTACCTGGCCGCGGCCGGATCGATCGTCCAGGTCGAGGCGCGCCACGCCGCCTCGATCGCGCTGCTCACCGGGGACAAGATCACCCCCGACGGCGCGTTCGACAAGCCGCTGAGCAAGGCGCAGGTGCTGGCCAAGGCCGGGCCGCTCATCAAGAAGTCAACGTCGCGGTCCGACGACGGCCGGGTCAGCGGACCGCGCTGCGTCCGAGCCTGATAACCGCTGATCGGCGCCGGCGACCCCGTAGCGACTGGATGGACTGAAGAACCTCGACAACGACTGGGAGCCTGCAATGCTCGGACTCGACAACCCAATCCACCTGCTCTTCCTGCTCGTGCTCCTGCTGCTGGTGTTCGGCGCCAAGCGGCTGCCGGAGATGGGTCACTCACTGGGCGCAGGACTGCGCGGGTTCAAGGACTCGCTCAGCAGCTGACGATGAGACCGTCATCGCTGGCCGATCACGCCGCGCGCTTCACGGCCGAGTCACCGCAGCGCCGTACGTGCCGGCCCACGCCGAGGTGCCCGCCCGCTGAGGAGCCCAGCCGCTCGACCCGGCCCGGCCGCCGCCTGAGCCCGGCCGCCGATCAGGACGACACCCATGCAGATGCCAAACGCCGTCGCGCCAGTCCGCTGGCGCCCGATCGCGCCACGCCGAGCAGCCTCAGCGTCGTCGGCCATCTCGACGAGCTGCGCACGCGGCTGATCGTCTCGCTGGTCGCGGTCGCGGTCGCGTTTGGCATCTGCTTCTGGCAGAACAACAGCTGCTGCATCTGATCGACACGCCGCTGGCGCATCAGACCCAGCAGCAGGTGCGCGCCGGGCACGGGCCCCTGGGCGCGACCTACAAGGTCCAGCGCAGCGCGCGCGACGTCGCCGCGCAGCTGGGACGTGGCCGCCGGCTGCTCGACGCCCGAGCCGGGCCGGCGCGTGACGTCGTCGCTGGCCACGGTGCGGCACAGCCTGCGGCGCGACGTCGCACAGCTGTCGGCGCCGCCCACCGGGGACAAGCCGGTGACCCTCGGGATCGGCGAGCCGTTCACGACCACGGTGACCGTGACGCTGATCTTCGCCCTGATCCTCTCGCTGCCGGTGCTGCTGCTGCAGGCCTACGGCTTCCTGATGCCGGCGTTCGGGCCCGGAGCAACGCCGGCGCATGCTGCCGGTCACGCTCGCGATCCCGGTCCTGTTCGCCGCCGGGGTGGCGTTCGGCTACGCCGTCGTGCTGCCCGCCGCCCTGCACTTCTTCCAGAACTTCAACAGCGGCGAGTTCAACGTCCTGGTGCAGGCCAGCCAGTACTACAAGTTCGCCGCCACGACCCTGCTGGCGATGGGGCTGCTGTTCCAGATTCCGGTGGCGATCATCGCGCGTCACCCGCGCAGGCATCGTCACCCCGCGACAGCTGCGCCGCAACCGCCGCTACGCGGTCCTCGCCTGCGGGCTGGTCGCGGCCTGCTCCCGGGCGACGCGATCACGATGCTGCTCGAGACGCTGCCGCTCTACCTGCTGTTCGAGGCCAGCGTCCTGCTCGCGTCGATCACCGAACGGCGTCGCGGGGTTCAGGCATGAGGACCTGTGCGCGCCATGGCTTGACGTGGGCTGACCGGCTCGATCGCATCCCATTCCAGCCCTGACACAAGAGCGGTCCGTTGAGCCAGCTCCCGGTCGTCGCGTTGCGCGTCGAGCCGGCCGTCGACGCCGGTCACGTCAGGGCCGAGCGCCGACGTCAGCGCCCAGGATGGCGGCTGCGCGGGGCTCGAAGGCGCCATAGCCGTGCTCGCGTGCGAGCTTCAGAGCGCGGGCGGCGTGTGCGTGCGCGCCCTCGGTCTCGCCGCGCTCGGCCAGCGCCTGGGCCCACGCGAGCTCGGAGCGCGCCTCCCAGAGGGGCATCTTGTTGAGCCGGTGAAACGCCGAGGCGACCCCGAAGTGCACGTCGGCCTGCTCGTGCCGGCCGAGCCTTGCCGCCAGCATCCCGAGATATGTGCGCGACAGACCGGAGCCCCCGGCCCCGCTGCAGACGATGTCGTCGGCGAACGGCTCGAGGGCCTCATACAGGAGGGCGTAGGCGTCCGAGGTGCCGGCGGCGACCGCAGCCTCGGTGAACCGAGCGAGCGCGTGCGTGCGGGCCGGATCCCACGGCACGTCGTCCAGCCGGTTGGCGATGGCCTCTCGGACGATCGCCGCGGCTTCGTCGGTGCGGCCGGTCCACGCCGAGCGCCTGGGCCAGACCGGCTCGCAAGGCGACGATGCGAGGGTAGGCGGCGACGCTCTGCTCCATCCGTTCCGTGAGCTCCGCGATCCGACCTTGCACCATCCGTACCGCCACGATCGCGCCGCCGTACAGCACCGGCGCATCGGGCTGACCGGCCTCCTGCCCCAACTGCAGGGCATGCTCTGCGAGTCGCTCGGTTGCCGTCAGGTCGCCGTGCAGCATCGGCAGCGTGACGCCGATCCAGGTCGCCGCCCATCTCAGTGTCGGTTGGCCGAGCTGCTGGGCGATTCGATCGGCGTGCTCGAGCGCTTCCTGTGCGCGGTCCAGCTCACCCTGCTCCATGCTCACGTAGACGGTCAGCCACTGCGCCCAGAACTCGAGTGCGCTGTCGCCGGACGCCGAGGCGCTGGCGACAAGCTCTGGCTGCAGCGCCGCCCGTTCGGCGACCGTGTCCGCGCTGATCAGCGTCTGCCACGCCCTGACCAGGACCTCGGCCTGGATGCGCGCGTCTCCGGTTGCACGAGCGAGCAGGATCGCCTCGCGGGCGAGCGTCCGGCTGCGCGTTGAGTCGAGCTCGTACATCCGCTCGAGCGCCGCCAGCGACAGCAGCTGCACGCGGCGCGCGTGTTGCGGTGGCTGGTCGAGCTCGATCGCGCGTTCGATCGCCGCGATCCGCTCCTCATCGGTATGGCCAAGGACGCTGACCATGCCACGGTTGTTGGCGAGCGCCGCCCGCGCCGCGCGGTCGGCGTCCGCGAGCTGTGAGGCGATCCGCGACGCCTCCAGCAGGGTGTCGCGGTACGGGCCTCGCCGGTCAGCCGTTGCGCCTCGCCAAGTCCGATGAGCGCCTCGCAGCGCTCGGCCGTGTCGTCGGGCCCAAGCAGCTCGAGCGCGTCGCCGAACAGCTTCGCCGCCTCGCTCGGCGCGAGTCGGTCGAGCGCCTGCCGGCCCGCCCGCAGCGTGTAGCCGGCCGCCTTGGTGGTGTCGACCGACACGGTGGCCAACCGCCAATGCAGCGCGAGCTCGGCAACCTGTGCGTCGGGATCGCCGCCGTGCCGCTCCTCGAGCGCCTCGGCGACCCGTAGGTGCATCCGTGCGCGGCGGGTTGGGCCGAGCGCCTGGTACAGGGTGTGGTTGATCAGCGCGTGCGCGAAGGTGAACCGTCCGACACGGTCGGTCGATTCGACCAGCAGCGACGCCGTGACGGCCGCCTCGAGGTGCACGAGCAGCTCGGGCTCCTCGGGCTCCACCAACTGTGTGAGCAACTCGAGATCGAAGGTGCGACCGGTCACCGCCGCCGCGGTCAGCGTCTCGCGCACGCCGGCGCCGAGCACATCCACCCGCCGCTCGACCACCTCTCGCACGCTCTCGGGCAACGCGACCCCCGAACTGCGATCGACCTCCCACCGCCCTCGTGCCTCGTCGAATACCACCATCCCCGAGTCCGACAGGTTGCGCAGGATCTCACCGACGAAGAACGGGTTCCCGTCGGTCTCGGCAGCGATCTCGCCGGCCAGAGCCGCCCCGTCGGAGTCCAGCTCGTGGCCGGCCGCCGCCTCGGTCATCGCCCGCACGTCCTCGCTGGTGAGCCCGTGCAGGGCGACCCGCTCGACACCCTCGAGCCGGCGCAGATCCGCCAGCACCCCGGTCAGCGGATGACTCTTGGTCAGATCCGTGTCGCGGTAGGTCACCAGGAGCTGAATCGCGCCGTGCTCGACGTTGCGCGCCACGTGCTTGAGCAACGCGACCGATTGCCCGTCGGCCCAGTGAAAGTCGTCCAGCACGATGCACAGGGGCACCGAGGCCGTGACCGCCCGCAGCAGATCCGCCACCGCCTTGAACAGCATGAACCGCTCCGTCTCAGGATCAGAGGACTGCGGTGCCGGGGCATGGGCGAGCCGCCGGCCAAGGTTGGGCGCCAGCGCGCCGATCTCGCCGCCGTGCATCCGTACATAACCGGCCAGCACCTCCTCGGAGGCGTGCTCGACGATCTGCGAGCGACCGTCGATCCAGGCTCGTAGGGCGCCGCCAGATCCTCGCTGCAGGCGCCCCAGCAGACCGCGAACCCATCCGCATTCGCGCCGAGCGCCGCATACGACGCCAGCCGCGTCTTGCCGATGCCCGGTTCGCCGGACACCAGCACCACCTGCCGGACGCCCGACCGCGCCGCTCTCCGAGCCGCTCGACAAGTGCGCGCTCCGTCTCGCGCCCCACGTAGGCGATCCGCGGCACCACCCCCAACGCTGCCGGCAACGGCCACCGGCGCATCTCCACCCCGGACCGCTCCGGATCAAGTGGCTCCCATCCGACCGCGAACGCCTCCACCGGCTCCGGGATCCCCTTCAACTCAAGCTCCCCGACAGACTCGAACCGGGCGCCGTCGACACGTCCGGCGAGCTCCTCGTCAACGACGACACCAGGATCCCGTCCGCGGCCGCCTCGTCGCACAGCCGCGTCGCCTCGATCGACGGCATCCCGAAGTAGTCGCCGTCCTTCACCGTCGCCTCGCCCGTCCCCAATCCGATCCGCAGATGCAGGCGCTGTTCCGCTCCGCGATAGCGCCGCTCGAACAACTGCTGCGTCAACACCGCACACTTCACCCCCGCCGACGCCGAGCTGAACGCGACGAACAGCCCGTCTCCCATGTTCTTGAACTCACGCCCGCCGGAGGCCGCGATCGCCTCACGCAGGAGCGCAAAGAACTCGTCCATCATCTCGTCGGCCCGCACCGGACCAACCGCCGTGGCCAACCGCGTCGATCCGACCAGATCGACCAGCCAGATCGTCGCCAGCTCAACCGTCTCGGCCACTGCACCCCCAAAGGGTCCCCGAACGCGAGGAGCCTACCTGAGAATGGGTGGGCCGGGAGGGTTTTCCCGGCTACGGCAGCGTGTAGGCCACGACCTGCGGCACTCCGCCACCGGTACTCGTGATGGGGCCGCCCGCCGGAACGATCACCGTGTCTCCCGCGACGGCGATCGGCGAGTTGGCCGACGTGGGGAGCTGACGGCGATACACGATCGTGCCAGTACGGCGGTTCAGCGCGATCAGCACGCCGTTGTAGAGCGTTGTCAACACGAGGTCGTTGGACACCGTGACGGCGCCGAGCGGAAACTGCGCCACCTTCGTGTCCCATTCGACCTTGCCCGTGGTGAGGCTGAGCGCCTCCACCTCACCGGTCGGAGACCCCGCTGCCTTGTTCGGAGTCGGCACGTTGAGGGTCGTGTAGGTCAGCGGTAGGTCCAAGGTCGCCACGTAGACGGTGTTGCTGGCGACGGCCAGGTCGGCCAAGACGCCGCCGAACGACCCCGGGACGATCGTGAGAGGGGCCGCGAGCGTGCTGTGGTGCTCGAGTGCCTGGACCGAGTCGTCGTCGTGGCCGTTGTGCACGCCGACCGGGGTCTTCCAGATCAGCTTGCCGGTAGTGGCGTTCATCTCGTAGACGTCGCCCATCTTCCCGCTGCCGATCACGACGGGGACCGCCCCGGTCCGCGCGGAGATGGGCGAGGTCTGCATGTCGTAGTCCTTGAAGTCGTCGGGGACGCCCTGGTGGTACCAGCGAAGCCTGCCGGTCGCGGCGTTGAGGTTGACGTCGCTGTTGGTGTAGAGATCCGCCGCCGGATGCGCGATCGCCGCCGCCGGGGTCTGATACGGGTTCCCGGTCCCGTAGGTCACCGACCCGTCGCCGGTGACGAGCGGCGTCTCCCACGCGCCTCCGGCGCCGAGGCCGAGCGATTGCACTCCGGGCTCTGGGCCGGCGACGGTATTGAAGCTCCACAGCACCGCTCCGCTTGACGCGTTGAGCGCGAGCAGCACCCCGCCGCCGGGTCCGGCACCGTATTGGCTCGCCGCATAGACCCGCCCGTCGGCCGCCTGTGGCTGGATGCCGAAGGTGCCCTGACCGGTGTGCAGGAGACCGCTGTTGACCCAGATGGTCCGGCCGGTGGTGTCACTGAGGGCAAACGCCGCCGTCGGGGTGAGTCCGTACACCTTGCCGTCGGCGACGGCGACGCCGTTGGGTCCCGGTCCACTCCGCTCTGGCTGATTGCATCGGTACTCCCAGCGGAGCTTGCCGGTCGCGAGCGCGAGCGCGTACACGTCCGAGTCGAGATCCTGGACATACACCGTGCCGTTCTGCACGATGGGGCTGGCGGTCAATGACCCGTAGGGGCGAACGCCGGCCGCGGCCTTGCCCGTGAGCTTGAAGGTCCAGGCCTGCGCCAGCCTGGACACGTCTGCCGAGGAGATCGTCGATCCGGTGGCGTCGCGGGTGTTGGCGAGGTCGGCGTTTGGGTACGGCCACGACACGGACCCCGACGCCGTCGAAACCGTCGCGTGCGGGGTGACGGTCGTGCAGCCGGACCTCGCAGCGGCATTCCCATCGCCGCCGCATGCCGCAACCAGCAACCCTGCGACGACAGCCAGAGCCGCGCCGAGGATCGGGCGCCGTGCTGGATGATCCGGGAGGCTAATAGCTAGATGATATTACTTTGCTACTAGCCGAGCAAGCCCGGCTACAGTCGCCTAGGTCAAATCATGGCCGTCGCCTCCTCACCCTCCCGACGCGATGAGCTGCGAGCATTCCTGCGCTCGCGGCGGGCCCGTCTCTCGCCCGCAGACGTCGGGCTCGCGGACCACGGTGGCCGGCGCCGGACGCCGGGGCTGAGGCGCGAGGAGCTCGCCGCGGTAGCGGGGGTCGGCGTGTCCTGGTACACGTGGCTCGAGCAGGGGCGCGACATCAACCCGTCCCCCGACGTGCTTGACGCGGTGGCGCGTGCGCTGCGGCTCGACGCCGCCGAGCGCCGGACGCTGTTCGCGCTCGCGCGAACCGAGCTCCCGCTCGCCGACGACGTGGCGGGCACCGATCCTGAGCGGCGCGACGGGGACGTCAGCCAGCTGATCGCCCTCGTCGACTCGATGCATCCAAATCCGGCGTACCTGCTCGGGGCGATGACTCGCATCCTCGCCTGGAACCGGGCGGCGTCAGTCGTGCTCGGCTCGCCTGACCATCTGGCTCCAGACAGGCGGTACCTGCTGTGGTGGCTGATGGTCGAGCCGGGGGAGGGGATGAACCCGCAGCGGGAGGCGACCGCTCGTAACACCCTCGGGCGATTTCGTGCGGAGTACGCGCGCCATGCGGGCGAGCCGGAGTACGAGGAGTTCCTCGCACGGATCCGCGAGCACAGCGCGCAGTTCCGCGAGTGGTGGGACGAGCACGAGGTGATCGAGGCGCAACGCGGCACCAAGGTCATCGAGCACCCTCAGCTCGGCACGCTGCGCCTGCACCACGCGCAGACCGTGCCGACGGGTCAGCCTGAGCTGAGGATGGCCGTGTATGCGCCGGCCGATGACGCCACCCGCGCGGCGCTCGCGACCCTCTGAGCCACCGGCCCGTCAGTCGTGGGCGGCGGCGAGCGGGTCGCCCAGCTGCGTCGCGTTCTCGAGCTCGGCGAGGTCTGCCTCGTCGAGCTCCACGTCGGCCGCGGCCATGTTCTCCTCGAGATGCGCCACCGAGCTGGTGCCGGGGATGAGGAGCATCCGCTCGTAGCGCCACAATAGCCAGGCGAGCGCGACCTGCGTGGGCGTGATCCCGTGCCGCTCCGCGACCCCGGCGATGGCCGGATCCTGCGCCAGCTGCTTGGGGCCGCCACTGAAGGCAGAGCCGAGGGGGAAGTAGGGGACGAACGCGATCTCTCGCTCCATGCAGAGCCTCACCACGTCCTCGCCCGAGCGGTTGACCACGCTGTAGGCGTTCTGCACCTCGGCGATGTCGACCAAGTCGAGCGCGTGGCGCACGGCGTCGACCCCGGCCTCGCTGATGCCGATCAGGTCGAGCTTGCCCTCGCTGCGCAGATCCTCGAGCGTCCCCAGCTGCTCGGCCATGAGGTCGCCGGAGGCCTCGTGATCCATCAGGCGAAGGTTGACCAGGTCCATCCGCTCCACCTGGAGGGAGCGCAGGTTGTCCTCGACGCCGGCGCGCAGCTCGGCGGGACGCTGGGCGGGCAGCCAGGCGCCCTCGTCGTCGCGCCGGCCGCCGACCTTGGTCACGAGCTTGAGGTTCTCGGGGTAGGGATGCAGGCTCTCGCGGATGAGGTCGTTGACGACGTCTGGGCCGTAGTACTGAGCGGTGTCGATGTGGTCGACGCCGAGTTCGACGGCGCGGCGCAGGACCGCGCGGGCCCCGTCCGGATCCCGCGGGGGGCCGAAGACGCCGGGCCCGGCGAGCTGCATCGCGCCGAAGCCGATGCGGTTGACGGGTTTGTTGCCGATGAAGGATGTCTTGTTCATGCCGACAGCCTGCGCCTCAGATGTCGGCTGCACAAGAAGTCTGGCGATCATGGGTCTGAGAGCACCAGCCTCCGCTGCGCGCTGCCCGCTGCCGCGCGCTGCGCGCGCTGCCCGCTGCCCGCTGCGCGCGAACCTCGAGCCTGCGCCTCCTCTGAGATCTGATATTTTAGATTTCAGTGCTCGCTCCGGTCCAATCCCCGCTGCTGCGCGACCTGGCCTACCGCGGGCTGCGCGGCGCGATCCTGAGCGGCGCGCTCGCACCGGGAGATCCGCTTGCGGATCGATGAGCTCGCCGCGGAGCTCGCCCTCTCCAGAACGCCGGTGCGCGAGGCCCTGGCGAGGTTGCGTGACGAGGGGCTCGTGGAGACGCGACCGCGTTCGGGCACGCGGGTCTCGCCGCTGCGTCTGGACGAGGCGCGCCAGGCACTCGCCGTGATCAGCGCCATGCACGAACTGGCCGTGCGCACGGCCGTGGCGCGGCTCGAGGCGCGGCACCTGGTGCGACTGGCGCAGGCCGCGCGCGACTTTGAGGAGGCGGTGAAGGCCGGGGATGATGAGCGCGCGATCGACGCCGACGACGAGTTTCACGGCGTGTTCGTGACCGTGGCGGACAACGGGCCGTTGCGCGAGACGATTGAGCGGTTCCTGCCGCTGCTGCGGCGAGCGGAGGCGCTGCGGTTCGGCACGCTGCCCGGTCGCCGCTCAATCGCCGCGCATAAGCGCATCCTCGCGGCGGCGCGGCGTGGCAGACGCCGAGGCCGCGGCGGAGGCAACCCGGCGCAACTGGGCATCGCTGGCCGAGCAGATCGAGCAGTCGATGATCAGCGACTCGGAGGGGGATGCGACTGTGAGCCTGGACCGATTCGAACGTGTGGAGCTGCTGTTCGGCCCCTCGCCGGTCCACCGTCTCGAGCGTCTCAGCGCGCATCTTGGCGGCGGCGTCGAAATCTGGGCCAAGCGCGAGGATTGCAACTCGGGTCTCGCGTACGGCGGGAACAAGGTGCGCAAGCTCGAGTACCTCGCGGCCGACGCGCTGGCCACCGGGCTGCGACACGCTGGTCTCGATCGGCGGCGTCCAGTCCAATCACACCCGTCAGGTGGCGGCCGTGGCCGCGCGGCTTGGCCTTGGCTGTGTGCTCGTGCAGGAGCACTGGGTCGACTGGCCCGACGCGGTCTACGACAAGGTCGGGAACATCCTCCTCTCGCGGATCATGGGCGCCGATGTCCGCCTGGACCCGGCGGGCTTTGACATCGGCTTTCGCCCGAGCTGGGAGGCGGCGCTCGAGTCGGTCAGAGAACGAGGTGGCACGCCCTACGCGATCCCGGCCGGCGCGTCTGACCATCCGCTCGGCGGGCTCGGCTTCGCGCGTTGGGCCCAGGAGGTGTGCGAGCAGGAGCAGGAGCTCGACGTGTTCTTCGACACCGTCGTCGTCTGCTCGGTCACCGGCTCCACGCAGGCAGGAATGCTCGCCGGCTTCGCGACACAGCCGCAGCCGCGTCGCGTGCTCGGCATCGACGGCTCGGCGACCGTGCGAGCAGACACGCGAGCAGATCACCCGAATCGCGCGGCGGACCGCGGACGCGATCGGGCTCGACCGCGAGCTTCGCGACGACGAGATCATCCTGCTCGATGGGTGGCACGCAGGCTGCTACGGGATCCCCGATGCCAAGACGCTCGAGGCGATCCGGCTCTGCGCCCGGCTCGAAGGCATGCTCACCGACCCCGTCTACGAGGGCAAATCGATGGCCGCGCTGATCGACCTCGTCCGCTCGGGCGAGATCGCTACCGGCTCACGGGTGCTGTACGCGCATCTCGGCGGCCAACCGGCGCTCAACGCGTATGCGGGAGCGTTCTGACGGCAGCCGGTGTCGACGCCTTGTGGGGGTGATCGCGCAGGTGCGGCGGTGGCCGATCATCGGGCAGTGGACAGTGAGCGAGAACCGGCGGTGAGCCGTCATCCTCGGGTGGCCGGCGTCGGTGGCGGCGATCATCAACCGCCAGCGGCCGGGACGGCGCGGGACGCCGGAGAGCACACCCTGGCGGCTGAGACGGAAGCCCCGGGGTAGCCGCCCGCGCGTGAGCGACCAGCGATAGGGCCAGGTGCCCAGCGCGGCACGGAGCGTCGCGTGGTACAGATGCCCCACGGTGCCGGCGGGCAGTCGCCTGGTGAGGACCGACAGCGGCGGGACGACGGCCAGAGCGTCGGGGGCGGAGAGCCCGGTGGCCCCGCCGGCGATCGTGGCCACCGGCGCCACGCTGCCGGTCGCGTCAGGCGCGAACACGGACACCGAGTCTCCGAACTGGTTGGCCACATAGATACGTCCCTGGGCGTCCACGTCGACGCCGCGGGGAAAGTCGAGCGTGGTGTTACCCCCAGTGATCAGGCCGATCGGCGCCGTGTCGCCGGCGGCGGTCGGCGCGAAGCGAGCGATCGACTCGCCGTACAGATTGGCCACGAGCAGGTTGCCGTGCCCGTCCTGTCCAATCGCGTCCGGGGAGTTGAGGTCGGTGGCGGTGCCGGCCACGGTGGCGATCGGGGCCACGTTGCCGTTCGCGCCGGGTGCGTACTCGGTCAGGGAGTTGTTGCTGGCGTTGGCCACCCACAGGTTGCCGGCGCGCGTGATCGTCGCCGATGCGGGCCCGGAGAGGCCCGTGCTGGACCCTGAGATCGAAGCGACCGGCGCTGCGTTTCCGCGGGCGCCGGCGCCAAACACGGTGATCGTGTCGGTGGTCTGCGAGGTCACGTAGATCCGTCCCACTGCGTCCAACGCGATCGCTGCCGGATTGCTGAGTCCCGTGTTTGAACCCGAGATGGTCACGTCAGGACCCGCGCTCGACGTGACGCCGGGAGCGAACTCGCTGATGCTGTTGCCGGAGCTGTTGACGACATAGACACGGCCCGTGGTGTCGACAGCCACCCCGCTGGGCGCGGAGAGCCTGTTGCCCTGGCCGAGCGTGAACAGCGGCGCGACGTTCCCCTTGGCGCCGAGGGGATAGTCGGTGACGGTGCCCGAGCCGCCGTTGGCGACCAACACACTCGGCAGGGTCGGCGGGGCGACGACGATCGACAGCGCCTGCAGAGCAAACTGCGACGTCGGCTGGGTGGCGTCGGTCACCTTGACCGTGAAGCTCGCGGTTGCCGGCGCCGTCGGGGTGCCGGTGATCGCGCCGGTGGCGGAATCGAGGGTCAATCCCGCGGGCAGAGCGCCCGAGGCCAGCGAGAAGCGATACGGCCTGACCCCGCCGCCGGCGCCGACCGTCTGGCTGTAGGCGGTTGCGACCGTCGCCGTGGGCAGCGCGGTCGTCGAGATGCCGAGCAGCGGCGGCGAGATCGCCACTCCCAGCGCACCGACGATGCCGGTCTGCGAGCCCGCCAAGGAGGCAAAGGGCGTCACCTGCTTGCCTGACACGCCGGGGGCGAAGTCCTCGATCTGACCCTGACCGTCGGCGACGAGCAGATCCCCGGCGCCGTCAAGGGCGAGCGCGTCCGGGGTGGTCAGGCCGTTCGTCGCTCCCGAGATGAACCGCGCGGGCGCGGCATTGCCGCTCGCATTGGCGCCGAAGATGAAGATCGAGCTGTTGCCGACGTCCGCGACGTAGACCTCACCGGCGGAGTCGACGGCGACGCCGAATGGCTCGCTGATGGCGGTCGCGGTGCCGGCCAGGGTCCGGACCGGCGCGACGTTGCCCTCGGAGCCGGGCGCGAACTCCAGCACGCTGCCGAGGAACACGTCGTTGGCGACGACGATCGTGCCGCCGGGGCCGAAGGCCACGCCGGCCGGGTGGATGATCCCGGTCGCGGCTCCGCTGATCGTGTGCGCCAGGCCCCACGCGCCCGTGGCGTCCTTGGCGTACTCATAGACCGACGCGCTGTTGAACCCGGAGACGAGCAGCCGGCCGGTGGGGCTCAGGGCCAGGCCGATCGGCCCCTCCTGGGATGGGTTGGGAACCGGGATCCGGGCGATGGGCGCGACGTTGCCGCGAGCGCCGGGGGCGAACTCGAGCACCTGGTTACCGAAGAAGTCCGCCGCGAACACGTCGCCGACGGCGTCCACCGCGACTCCGGTGGGCGACGTGAGCATCGTCTGGGATCCGGAGATCGTGACCGTCGGGGCCAGGTTGCCCCGCGCGCCGGCGGGGAAGCCCAGGATGCCCGGCGCCGCACTGGAGTTGGCGGCCGGCGCGAACTCCGGGGCGCTGCTGACGTAGCGCATCGGTGTCGAGGTGGGGGAGCTGGTCACGGTGGTGAAGCTGTGGTCGCTGCCGAGCACCGTGCCCGACGAGCTGGTCGCCACCACCCGGTAGTGATAGGTGGTGCCCGCGCGCAGGGCGGCGATCGACGCGAACGCCGCCTGCGGCCCGGGGCCTGCGCCCGCGTTCGCGTTCGGGGTGCTGTTGCCGTAGGACGTCGTCGTGCCGTACTGGAAGTGATAGGAGGTCGGGATGCCGTGAGGAGCGACGGTCGCGGCCAGCGTCGCGGTGGTCTGACTGCGGCCCGCAGCCGGCAGTGTGATGGCGGTCGGCGTGGAGATGACCAGGAGGCCGCTCACCCCGTCGAGCGCCGTCGCGGCGCCGGCGATCACGCGCTGCGGCGCGGTGTTGGCGCTGGCGCCGGGCGCGAACGCCGCCACGAGGTTGTGAAAGTCACCGACGTAGAGGTCGCCGGCGCTGTCGAGGGCCACGGCGTCGGGCTCGGTGAGCTTCGTGGCCGCGCCGCCGATCGTCGACACCGGCGCGGCGTTGCCATTCGCGCCCGGCGCGAACTCGGTCACCGTGCCGTTGGTCCCATCTCCGTGGTTGGCGACGTAGAGGCGCCCGGCGGCGTCAAAGGCGACCCCGTCGGGTGCGTTCAGCCCCGTCGCGCTCCCCTGGAGCGTCGCGATCGGCGACGCGTCGCCGCTGGCGCCCGGCGCGTACTCGGTGACCGAGGCGTTGCCGGCATTGGTGACGAAGAGATCGCCCGCGGCGTCGAACGCCACCCCGTGCGGGTCTGACAGACCCGTCGCCGACCCCGAGATCGTGACCACCGGGCTGGCGTTTGCGCGCGCGCCCGCGGCGTACTCGGTGATCGAGCCCCCGCCCGCGCTGTTGGCCACGGCCAGGCGCCCGCTGAAATCAAACGCGAGCCCCGCCGGGCCCGCCAGGCCGGTCGCCGCGCCGCTGATCGTGGCGACGGGCGCGCTGTTGCCGGTCGCGGTTGCCGCGTACGCCGTCAACGACACCGGAGCGAAGCTGTTGGACGCCCACACCAGGCCCTGTGGGTCGCGCGCGACGCCGGTCGCGCCGCTGAGCCCGGTCGCCGCTCCCACCACATCGGTGAGCGGCGCGGCGTCGCCCGTGGCGCCCGCCGCGTACCCCGTCAGCCGCGCCGGGTGACCGAAGCCGAAGGTGCTCGACACATACAGCGACGGCGTCGCCGCCTGGGCGGACGCGGAGGAGGACAGCCACGCGCCGAAGCACGTCAGGACTGCCGCGCACACTGCAAAACGCCGACGAGTGGCGAAACCGAGGTGGGTGAATGAGGCGGGAGATGGAGGCGCAGTGAAGGTCATGGCGCCCCAGTCCCCCGGCCCGCTCAAGCGTTACACGAGCCCCGGGGCTCCTCCACGATCCGTGCGGTCAGCGCGTGAGCCGTATCGTGAGCCGGCGAATCTGTCTGCCGGCACCACCGCGGATCGTGATGATGACCGTGATCGCCGCGACGTGCGCGCTGTGGACGATGCGAGCGGCGCGCCTGGTGGGAATGAGGACGAGTGTGGCGTGGCCGGGCCGCAACGCCGTGGATCTGGTCGCCGCGAGGGTGTGGCGGTTCGCGCGGGCGGTGGCGCTGAGCGTGATCGGTTGGCTGCGAAACGCGAGCGTGCCCGATGCTGTGAGCTGGAGGATGACGCCGGCAGCCGTCGCGGATCCAGTGGCTCGGTTGCTCGCGACCGTCGAGTCCTGCACGACCAGCGATCCCGTGCTGAGGATCCCGCCGCCGTCCCCGGTGGCGAGCGTGTGCCCGGAAGGCGGGTCGCTCACGGTGTTAAATGCGACCGTGTCGCGGAGCAGGGTCAGATCCCCGGCGTTGTTGACCCCACCGCCCTGCACTGCATTCCCGCCCGCGATGCTGAGGTCGGTAGATCGCCACCCGGCTTCCGGCCGGCACCGTGACCACCGAGCCGGCGCCGGTCCCACCAAGTTCGGTGGACGGACCCGCGCCCTGGATCGTCACGGGCGCCGTGGCCGGAAGGGCGGGAATCGTCACGTTCCCGCTGTAGAAGCCAGCCGCCACCTCGATCAGCGCCGACGAAGCCGCGCCGCTCCTCACATCTTCTCAGCTCCCTGAGCGAACGCCGACGCGGCCGCGGGACCGAGCAGCAGGCCCAGCGCGCAAGCCACGACAAGCAACGCGCGCGGCGCCCGACCGCCCCTCATCAAACGCCCCGTGCGGCCTCCAAGCGACGATGTCTCAGCGCACATACACGGCGCTCGAGGCGCCAGACTTGCAGACACCACCAGGAGAAATCATGAGACCGGGCCAGGCGCCGGTCGGCGGCCGGTAGAGCTCCCTGACGCGAGCTCGCGCCGGCGTCCTGATCGACGATGATCCCCGGGTGCGGTCGTTCATCACGGTTGCAGTGCTCATGACGGTGCTGACGTGGGCGGCGGGCGCGTCCGGGCGGCCGGTTCGCGGGCGCAAGCATCCGCCGCCTGCAGTCACGCTGGAGTGGGTCGGAGACATGGCGATGAGCACCGAACGCGGGCTTCCGCCGGGCGGCCTGGAGCGGGCGTTGGCGCCGGTCGCGGGTGACCTGCGCGCCGCTGACATCACCCTCGGCAACCTCGAGGGGACGCTGTCGACAGGCGGCGTGTCGAAGTGTGCGTCGCTGCCCAGCGGTGTGTGTTTTGCCTTCCAGGCGCCGCCGAGCTACGCCTTGGCGCTGCGCAGCCTTGGCCTGGACCTCGTCAACCAGGCCAACAACCACTCCATGGACTTCGGCGCCTCAGGCCGCGCGCAGACGGTCGCCGCGCTCGATCGTGCCGGGATCGCGCACACGGGCTTTCCGGGGCAGATCACCTACGTGCGCTCGCACGGGATCCGGGTGGCATTCCTCGGCTTCGCCCCCTACGCGTCTGACGCGAACCTGCTCGACATTGCCGGCGCGCGATCGCTCGTGCGCCGCGCGCGCAGGCACGCGGCGGTCGTCGTCGTGATGATCCACGCCGGCGCCGAGGGCGCCGATCAGCTGCACACGCCCTACGGCACGCAGTTCTATCTCGGCGAGAACCGCGGTGACGCTCGCGCGTTCGCCCACGCCGTGATCGACGCCGGCGCATCGATCGTCCTCGGCTCGGGCCCGCACGTGATCCGCGGTGTGGAGCGCTACCGCGGCCGGCTGATTGCGTACTCACTGGGCAACTTCGTCGGCTACCACACGCTCTCCGGCGGCGGCGTGCTCGACGACAGCGCGATTCTGCGCGCGACGCTCGCCCCCGGCGGCCGGACGCTGGCCGCCCGGTGGATCCCGATCACCCTCGTCGGCGGGCTGCCGCGCCCCGATCGCACGGGCGCGAGCACCAAGCTCGTCAGGGCCCTCTCCGCGCATGACTTCCCGACCGACCACTGGAGCATCCGCTCAGATGGCGTGTTCGGGATCCCGGTCTCGGCGCCGAGATAGCCTCGCCCCACGGGCTGCGCCTTCGATTCCCCCGCCGTGGCTTGGCTACGATGCGGCCTTGGCGACGCGATTGGCCCTCGACGAACCGCACGTCGTGCACTCGGACACGATCGGCGAGTCATGGCGTGATGTGGCCCGCCGGATTGTCGCCAGCGGCGTACCCAGCCGGTACGACGGCCTACCGATCCGGGAGATCTCTCTGATCACTCTCGTGGTCGCGCGCCCGGATCCCGACGACGAGATCATCGCGACGCACGCGGACCCGGAGCGGCTGGCCTGGATGCACGCCAACTTCACCGATCACGCGCGGGTCCGCGACCTCGGTGACGCGGACAGCTACGCCACGCGGCTGTTTGACTACGAGCACTCCGGCTATGACCAGGTCGCCTGGGTCATCGACCGGCTCCGCGCGGACGGTTCGTCACGCTCGGCGACGATCACCACGTTTCAGCCGCACACCGACACGGCGTACATCCCGTGCGTCAGCATGCTCGACTTCTGGCTTCCGGACGGTGCCGTCGAGCTCGTCGTCTACGCGCACAGCATTGACTTCGGCGCCAAGGGCTACGGCAACCTGGTCGAGCTGGCGTCGTTGCAGCGCCACGTCGCCGACACTCTCGGCGTGCCCGTCGGCCGCTTGGTGATGATCGTCAAGTCGGCTCATGTGTACGAGACCGAATTGGAGTACGTCAACGGCGTGCTCGCGAGCACCGCTCAGGTTCGCGTCGATCCGTGACGGCTCGGCGGATCCGAGATGATCAGTCGCGCGCCGGCTTGCTTCGATGGTCGCGGGGCGCAGGCGTCGATTGAGGGCTCCTTGGCCACGGCCCGGCGAAGCGGGCCCCACTTCTCACCCGGCTGTGCGTTCTCGAGGTCGCGCAGGTTGTTGTAGAGATCCGTCACCGTGGTGAGGCACCGGCCCGGCGCGAGCGGATGGATGGAAGCGAGTCCGCGCAGCCCCTCAGACGCGGCAAAGGCCCTGAAAGGTGCCGTCCGATTCGGCGCCAATGCCAGGCGGCGCAGGCCGGCAGCCGCCTGGATCGTTAGCCAGTCAGCCCTGTCCGGACGCGGTGAGCGGGCCACGGAGACACTCCGGCCATGAAGACCATCCGCCGGCGCGACGCGCGCTGCCGTGGACGCCCGGCTCACAGCCGCCATCGCTGGGCTGCCCACCACGAAGCCGGCGATCGCCGTCGAGATCGTAGCCGCGGTCAATGTGCGCCAGTGCATAGTGGAGCCCTGGTACCTTCTCACGAAGGTGAAGGGCGTGAGGTTCTCAGCCGTTGTCGTGGTGATCGCTGTCACCGGTGCGATCACCGGTGTCGCGCACGCTGCGCGGGCCGTGCACACGGCGAAGCTCGGTCGCCAGCTGTATTCCTTTCCGGGAGGCCCGGGAGCCGCCCTGCTCAGTTTCACGATCGAGCGGGACAGGCCTTTCTCGCGAGACCCCAACCGGCCCGAGGTCGCGCGCCACGTGACGCTGGCATGTGTGACCGGCTCGACGCCCCCTGCCGGAATACCAGCCGACCAGGCGATCGTCCTGACGGTCCCGGGCGAGGCACCGGTCATCGGCCGCCGGAGCTTCGCGTACTCGGGACCGGCGACCGCCTCTGCGATCGGCTCGTCCGGCACGGCCGCACCGACAACGGTTGTGTTCAGGCTGGCGTTCACCGGCCGAGTCCGAAGCCGGAACCTGGTGTATCCCACGGGGGTGAAGGGATCGTTCACCTCGGGCGCGTGCCGCGCGCCGGTTGACTTCTCCTTCCCCAACTTGTAAGCGCGTTCTGGGCAGGCGCAGCCTGCGACTCCGCTCGCCTCCGTGCTCTCACCGTCCGGGTCGGGACCGGCAGCCTGTGGGGGGCCTCGGCGGGGGCGCGCCACGGTCTCGGCCGCGATCGGGCATGCTGTCGGACTAGGATCGCCGCTCTTGCCTCCCCAGTGATCGCGGCGCCCGCCCGCTCTGTGCCCCCGCTGCCGGCGGCTGCGCACCTCAACGCCGAGGATCTCGTTGCGATCGGTCGGGACTTCGATGCCATCCGCACCGACGTCGTCAGCCGGCTCGGCCTGCGCGATGCCGAGTACATCCGGAGCGTGATCACCGTCCAGCGCTGCCTGGAGCTCGCGGGCCGCGCCTCGCTCCTGTTCTCCAAGCGGCGTCCCGCGTTCTTTGCCGGGACCACGATGCTCACGCTGGCCAAGATCCTGGAGAACATGGAGATCGGCCACAACGTGATGCACGGCCAATATGACTGGATGGACAATCCCGCCGTCTGTTCGCGCAGCTGGGAGTGGGATGCGGTCTCCACTGCCGCCTCCTGGAAGTTCGCCCACAACTTCCAGCACCACTCGTTCACGAACGTGATCGGCAAGGACCGTGACCTCGGCTACTCCGTGATGCGAGTCGATGCCGACCAGTCGTGGAATCCCATCTATCTCTTCCAGCCGATCTACGGGATCGCGGTGGCGCTGACGTTCGAGTGGGGAATCGCGATCTATGACATGGAGCTCGACGCGGTGCGCCGAGGCGAGAAGTCATGGGAGAAGGGCCGGGCGGAGTTGGGGGCGTTCGCGCGCAAGGCGGGGCGCCAGCTGCTGAAGGACTTCGTGCTGTGGCCTGCTGTCTCGGGCCGGGCGGCCAAGCACACCGCGGCCGCGAACCTGATCGCGAACGTCGCTCGTAACGTGTGGGTCCACACCATCGTGTTCATGGGGCACCTCCCCGAGGGCGCGGAGACCTTCACCCAGGAGCAGACCGCCGACGGAGACCCGCGGCGAGTGGTACGTCCGGCAGTTGCTCGGCTCCTGCAACCTCGAGGGAACGCGGCTGTTTCACATCATGAGCGGCAGCCTCTCCTTCCAGATCGAGCACCACCTGTTTCCCGACATCCCGAGTTGCCGCTATCCCGAGATCGCACCGCGCGTCCGTGAGGTCTGCGAGCGCAACGGGCTGCCGTACAACAGCGGTCGGCTGGGCAACCAGTACCGGTCAGTGGCGACCAAGATCCTGCGCTACTCGCTGCCCTGACGCCGTTTCCGCGTGGCGGGCCGGTGCGCTTCGTGGGCGCCGATCTCGGTCACCCGTCAGTGACCGTCACCGATACCGTCACTCGGGATCCGACCAGCGAGCTCACGCCGGGCGGGTGACGGCGCGGCGGCCGGCCTGTCCGGAGCGAGGTTCGAGCGTCGGGTCTCCCGCCTCGCCGGGCGACCCCGCCTGCTCGCCGCTGATGGTGGCCAGGAGCTGGAGGCCCTGCTCGGTCGAGCTGCCCGGCTCGGCGAAGTGGGCGAGGAGGAGCTGGCCGTCGGCGCCGTTGGCGCCCTGACGTTGGTGTTGCGCCTGGGAGCGGCTCGGGCGAACGACGCGCCGGGTCACGTCGGCGATCGCGATCACGTAGCCACCCAGGCAGCGGGGCCCGTCCGCTGAGCGATGGGCGATCGGGCGGCCGGCGATAGGATTTCGACCCTGTTCAACGCGTGTGATGAGGTTGGTTGGCTATGGCGGCATTCGAGGCGACTGCGGACTCTCAGCTCGGGCTGGTGAGGGATCGCGGTGAGTTAGAGCGGTTGGCTTCCGACGGCGTTGGACCTCTGACACCGATGGAGTGCATGCGACGGGCTGAGCGAGCGGCGAAGGCTTTGAACCTCGCGGCGCTTGATCGGACCAGCGCCGGCGACGCCGTGCTCCTCTGGCGCAGCGATGCATCCGAAGCCTGGTTGAACCTGTGGTGGCAACCCCGCGACACCGGGTTTCACGACCATGACGGTTCGTGCGTCGGGGTCTACGTCATCGAAGGCACGGCCCGCAATGAAGGGCTGATGATCGGGGAGCCGCGCAGCGTTGACGAGTACGGGCCGGGCGACCGCTTTGCGCTCTCGCGAAACGGGATCCACCGCATGGAGCATGAAGCCGGCGCTGTCACGATCCATGTCTATTCCCCGCCGATCCGTTCGATCGGTGAATACGAGCTGGAGGACGGCGCACTGCGGCGCTCGCCCGTGGCCCCTGATGAGCCGTCAGCCGCCAGTCCGCACCTGCTGGCCGCCGTCAAGGCTACGGACACCACCCGCCAGGACGCGTCCCGGACGCTGCCCTAACGGCCGGAGGTAGGCACGACGGGACGCTGAAGACGGCCGACCGGGGAGGCGTCAGAGTCGCTAATCGGTGTCCCCGCCACCGAGCCACCTGCACGCCACGCGGAGTCCGGTCCTCGCCGAGAAGCTGCGTGGTCCGCCAGGCTGACGAGAAGCTGCCGGAGACGGCAGCCTGCCGCGGTTTGCTCGCAGACCGCTTTTGCCGAGGGCCGTCACACGCTGGGGCCCTCTCGGTTGCCGAATTCACAGATGGGCGATGAGTTCAGGCGAGAGGGTAGGTCTCTACTGCATGAGCAATAGAAAAGTCATTCTCAAGATGGTCATGTCCCTCGACGGTTTTGCCACCAGCCCCGACGGGACCCATGAATGGATGTTCGAGTGGTTTGGCGAGGACTCGATGGAGCGAAACCTGCGGGCGCTCGACGAGGCCGGGGTGCACGCGATGGGCCGCCGCAGCTACGAGATCATGGGCCCGCACTGGGCCGCGTCTGAGGGGCCGATCGCCACCGCAATGAACGAGAAGCCGAAGGCTGTCTTCTCCCACACCCTGCAGAACGCGCAATGGGGACCGGCCGAGACCTTCGGCGGGGATCTGAGCGCGAGCATCGCGGACCTGAAGGCCCGAGACGACGAAGGGACGGTCCTGGTTCACGGCGGCCCGGACTTCGCTCAATCGCTGACCCGCTTGGGTCTCGTGGACGAATACCAGCTGTCGACGATCCCGATTGCGATCGGCGCGGGCCACAGCCCCTTCGCCACGCTGGATGAGCCGCTGAAGCTAGACGTCGTCGCGGAGGAGCGCTTCCGAAGTGGAGCCCTTGCGCAGATCCTGGTGCCCAGGCGCTGAGCGCCGCCCGGAGTAGACGAGAGTCGGTCCACGAGTCCCTCCGGGAGCTCGTGGGCCGCCCGGCGGCTAGGTCGAGGCGAATAATGGGTGGCGAGACTGCGCGATCACGCCGCCGACGACAAGCACCATGCCGACAACCAGCCATGGAATCGGGTTGAGGTGCTGCTCGCAGCCGCTCGCCGACGCCGTATGCCAGCACGTGGTGCCCGGTCCATCCCGCTGCACGAACGCGACGAACAGCGACAGCAGTCCCGCCCCTACCAGCAGGCCGAGCGCTGACTGAGACCCAGTAGGACTCCGTGACATCACCACGCCAGCGATGAATGCGGGCACCAATGCGATGGGGCCCAGCGAGATCAGTCCAAGGGCTCCGGCGACGCCAACCAGGGCCCAGGCCCAGAACCACGTGCACCGCACCGCGTGTGAGCGTCCGCTCGACGCTGAAAGGCCTGGATCCGCGTTCATTTCCGACACTTCCGGACGGACTGTACGCGCTCGCGACACGACGCCACTAGCCAGCCCGGCGCTGACTCGCTATCCGTTCTGGCTGGGCTGCGCGATCGTCTGGCGCCGCCAGGACCCTGGCTGGGTGGCCGACGCGCAGGCCAGGCTCGCTGACACGAGATCTCGGCCGGACCGGTCCAGCCCGTGCTTCCAGAGGTGGCGACCGGGGCCTCCGGGAGCCAGCCGCCAGCTGGCCGCGCTATGCGCCGGGTCGGTGGAGATCAACACTCGGTTCTGCTGGTCGACCGCCAGACACCACCGACCCGACCGACAGGTGAGCACGCGCAGGCGACTCCTTCGATTGGCCCTGACCATGACAACGTCCCCACGTAGAGGAGGTTGCGCATCTTCGAGACTGCCGGCGTGCTCCGGCTGCCGCGATCCATGTGCTGCCAATCGTCATCGGCCTGCCCTTGATGATCGCCGCGCTGGTCGCGATGACATCGCTGAACGACTGGATGAACCGGCGAGGGTCGACGAGCCAGGTTGGCGATTTGGGTTGCGCCAAGAGCGCGCCGTGTCGGAGGCCCTCGAATCTGTTCGCAGAGCGTTCCGCTGTGAACAGGGGTTCTGATCGTGAGGCGAGCTCATGACGATGGGCGGAAGCGCCTGATGGCCGTGGCGTTTTCGAACCCCAGTCGTAGGTAGAGCTCTCGGCCGGCGGGGCTGGCGTCGATGCCAGCGCTGCGCGCACCTGCCTGGCGGGCCGCGCGCAGCGCGATAGCCGTCATCGCATGTGCGATCCCGCGACGACGCCAAGCAGGGTCGGTGTTGACGAAGACCACGCTCGCGGTCGCCTCAAACGCACCGGAGCCTGAGGTGGCGCGCACCAGGCCGCCGTCATCGACAGCCGCCCACAGACTGAACGCGCGTGGCAGCGACCGCAGATGATCGGCAAGTGCTCGCGGATCGGCGACCCCCGGATCCGCCCGACTCGCGGCGGCGACCGCCTGCGCGAGCGACACGCCGCCAGGGGTGTCCTCGGCAAGTCGCCGCACCGATCGCAGCGTCAACCCGCGGGGCAGCCCAACCGTTGACACCTTCTGCAGATCCCGACAGATCATCGCCGTCGCAGTGCCCGACACCCACCTTGGGTCCGCGGCGAGAAGCGCGGCGCACTGCACCGCGGCAGAGCACACGGTGATCATCCCGGCCCCTGCATCGCCGACCAGCGTCGGCAATGAGTCACGCGCTCGGTCATCGGTCACCAGCAGCCGGACATGCTGGTCACGGCCGCACTGCAGCAGACCATGGATGCCGGGTTCGTCGAGCACGGCCTGACCCGACTGCGACGTCGCGACGCACCGGGCGAGGAAGGCCCTGACGTACATGTCAAGCGCGGCAGACCCCATCGACCCAGACTAGACATGAGCCTGGCTGAGACAACGCGCGGAGCGAGACAGACGCGACCTACTCCGGCGTCGGTTGGAGGTTCGGCGGATTCAGGCGGTCATCGGACGTTCGAGAGACGTGGTTCGGACCAGCCGGCGGCCCCGGAACGATCTCGGCGCCGCACTGAGACCGTAGGCTTTGACGTGGCCAGCAAAGCTGGGAGCGGACCCGGTCCCGAACTGGATCAAGGACGTCTGGGACCTACAGCACCCGAAGCCGATCAACGTCCAACTCGGCTTCGTGACCACCGAGCATGGCGGCCAGTTCTGGATCTCGGAGCAGGATGAGCCGGGCGGAGCTGGGTGCGCGATCTCCCCAGACGACAGCCCGGAGGCTCGCATTGAACTCGCGCACTGGCTGCAGGATCAGTTCCTTGCGGAGACCCACGGCGCGTGGGGCGAGGCGCGCCCTGAATGCCCGTCTCACTCTCACCCCTCGGTCCCTAGCGAGCTTCCCCCGGATAAATGACGGGGTTACGGCGGCGATTTGAAGGCCCGGCCGGGGTGCGGCTGGCGCCGGCGGCGACGGCGATGGTGTGGGTGAGGCTGGCGGCGAGGAGGTGTGGGATGGGTGTTGAGGTGGTAGATGGCGTAGGCGGCCTGGGTGCGGGTAGGCGGTGCTGGTCGCGGAGTCGGAGGATCGCGTCGGCGAGGCGGGCGCGTTGTTGTGGGGTGTCGATCTGGTCGGTCACGGTGCGTAGCTCGTCCCAGCCTCGGTCGGGATCGTCGTCGGCGACGGCGTTGCGGAGTCGTTGCAGTTCCGGGGTGATCAGGTCGGGGAGCTTGACTGCAGGGAGAGGTCGATCGTGGGGAGGTCGAATAGGCCTTCCCAGAGGATCTCGAGCGCGTCGTCTGAGAGGCGAGCAAGGTCATGGACGGCGTCGTGGGCGAGCGTGGCGAGGTGAGCGCGGGCGAGCTGATCCTCGGCGGGGCCGCGCTGCTGGCCGCAGCAGCGTTTGGTCTTGCGGCCTGAGCCGCACGGGCAGGGCTGGTTGCGTCCGGGGCCAGGCACGTCGCGCCTCCTGTGATCGGGTGGCGTGAGGGTCGCATCCGGGACGGTCAGAACTGAGGCTTCCATCCGAGCCGTTTAATCGTGCTTTGTTAGGTTTCGGGTAGGAGTTCTCGCTGGTTGCGGCGAATCCTTTTCGTGGTTGCTGCCGAACGCGAGGAGGTCATGATGGTCGTTGTGACTGTTGCGGGTTCGCAGGTCAAGCAGGACGTCGATCCGCCGTCGCTGGTACGTGAGCGACTTGAAGCGTTCGCGGGCGAGGTGTTGGCGGCGGCGATGAACCGGCCGGTGCAGCGGATCAACGGCGAGCTGTATCTGCGTGGGCTGTTGGAGCAGGGTGCTCGCAAGTCGCTTGAGCCGCTGACTGCGCGGCTGGGTGAGGAGGCTGACTATCAGTCGATGCAGCAGTTCGTGGCCGACAGCCCGTGGGATCCAGCGGTGGTGGTCCAAGCGGTCGCTGAGCGGGTCGCGCCGGTGATCGCGGTGGAGGCGTGGGTGTTGGATGACACGGGGTTTCCGAAGGACGGCAAGGATTCGCCGGGGGTCAAGCGTCAGTACTCGGGGACGTTGGGGAAACGGGGTAACTGTCAGATCGGGGTGTCGGTGCACGCGGTGGGTGCTCGGGGGACGGTGCCGCTGGGGTGGGCGTTGTATCTGCCCGAGGACTGGTGCGAGGACCCGGTCAGGCGGCGCAAGGCGAAGATCCCTGATCAGGTTGTGTTCAAGACCAAGTCAGAGCTCGGGGTCGAGCTGGTCGAGCGGGCTGCGGGCTGGGCGCTGCCGCGAGCGCCGGTGCTCGGCGACCACGCCTATGGTGCGAACACCTGGCTGCGCGATCGCCTGGATGAGGCTGGGTGCGAATACGTCCTGTGCGTTGGCCCGGACACGAAGGTGTTTGAGCAGGGGACCTCGTTCGCGGTTCCACCCCGCAAGAAGAAGGATGGGGCCGGCCCCGACGCGGCTTCGGCCGGACCGCCCGCCCGAGCCGATCGGCGAGCTGATCGCGCGGGTCGCGGCGGACAGCGCGCAGACCGTCACCTTCCGCGACGGCGGCCATGGCGAGCCCGTCACCTCCAGATTCAGCTTCGCGCGCGTGCATGCCGGGCACCAGTGGCGCGCAGACCAGGTCAAGTGGCGCGAAGGCGCCGAGGTCCCTCCGCGCGAAGAATGGCTGATCGCCGAATGGCCCCACGACCAGGCCGAGCCGACCGACTACTGGCTCTCCAACCTGCCCGCCGACACCGAACCTGAGCGGCTCGCACGGCTGGCGCGCATGCGCTGGAAGATGGAGCTCGACTACAAACAGCTCAAAGGCGAGCTGGGCCTCGACCACTACGAAGGCCGCTCCTGGCTCGGCTGGTATCACCACACCGCGCTCGTGACCGCCGCGCACGGGTTTCTCACCCTCGAACGGCTCAGCCCTTTTCGCCCGCGGCCGGCCTGACACTCCCGAAGGCCGTGCTGCTCCTGCAGCCGCTCTTTAAGTGCTGGACCGGCCGCTGCCAAACCTGCCAGCGACCCATCAACGTCGACCGATTGACACTCGCTCTCGACCGCTACGACGAGTGAAACCTAACAAAGCACTACTACGCCGCCTGATCGTTGGCCAGCCCATGGCCGACCACAGCCGTTCGGACCTCGTCGCCGACGCGCCGACGATGGACGTCGCCCGCCGTCGACTAGGGGCGGCTGATCCACCACCCCCGCCAAGGCACCCACACGTTATAGCTAGGGACACTGCTTTCCCAGGCAGCGCGCCCGCGACGTGGGATGGAACGGCTGTCATAGGGAAAAGGTCCGGCCGTCTCCGCGTGTCGTCCGTTTGACTGGTGCTCTCTCAGCGGAACACGCCGCGTCATTCGCACGCAATGGCTGAATGTTGGCGTTCGCGAGGGCGCCGACCGATTGACCCTGCTTGCGATCTGGTTAGTGGACCGCCTAGGATCCGTTCGGGATGCTCGGCCGCAAGGGCGGCGGAGTGGATGACGGGACGAATAGAAAGCGATCCTCGGCCCTGAGGGCCTCATTGCCGTCCTCTCTCGAACGGTACGGATCGCCTACCGTCTCTTGCTCGAGCAAGCGCGCTTCAGCGGCACGGGGGTGATGGAGTTTCTCGAGAGGTTGCCCCGGGCGCCGTGGAACTTCGGTGACGGCGGTCCGGGTGTGATCGTTACACAGTGACTGCGATCGCGGCCTCCTGGTTCGTGGCGTGGTTGGGCTGGGGAAGGTGGAGTCGGCGTTCGATCGCGACCGCGAGACGCGGCAGGTCGGTGTAGCCGATGACCTTGCGGAACTGCTTCTCGGCTTCGAGCATCCCGGCGGCGGTCCACCGCAGCCCCATCTCCCCGGAGGACCAGTGCTTGACGTTGCGCTGGGTGGTGCGGACGGTGTCGATCATGGACTCGCACGGGTTGGTGGACTCCAGGGTGCGGCGCAGCTTGCCGCGTATCCCGAGCCGGATCACGGTGAGCGTCTCCTCCATCCCTTCGCGCAGCGAGCCGGCCGCGCCGGGATGGGTGTGCTGCAACTCGTCCGCGAGTCGTGTCAGTTGCTCGAGCGCTCGCGGGTAGTCGGTCTCTCGCCACGCCCGGCGCATCCGCAGCTTGATCGGCGGTCGGTCGCGCTCGGGGAGATGGCCGAGCACGTTGCGTTCCTTGTGCCACAGACACCGCTGCACCGGCACGTCGCCGAACACCGAGCGCACCGCCTTCCTGAGCGCCTTGGAGCCGTCGATCACGAACAGCATCCCCTGCTCGGGATCCAGGCCGCGGTCGACCAGATCAGACAGCAACGCGGTCGCGACGGTCGCGTTCTCCGTCGAGCCCTCCCACAGCCCGAGCGGGATCTTCACCCCCTCGGTCGTGATCCCCAGCGCGACGATCATCATCCGCCCCTTGAGCTCTAGGCCGTCGAGCATCATCACCGCCAGGCGCAGATCGCCCAACTGGCGGCCCATCAGCTCACCCAGCGCCTCGCGGGTGCGCTCCACGAACGATCTGGACACCGCCGACTTCGACGTCGACCGCGCCCGAATCTCGACGTCCTCCCCGACCGGCTCCTGCGTGCGGCGATACCGACGGGTGGACACGCCGGCCAGCATCCGCTCCAACACGACCCGACCTAGCGGATCCCGATCAGCGAAATGCTCGTACGTCGACAGCGGCACCTCGGACTCGCCGTCAGCCGTCCGCACCCGAGGCCGGCGAACCTCGACGCGACGGCCGCCGAGCGTCACCTCGCCGCCCTCGTGACCGTGACGCACCGCCGTCCGATCGGCGTTGTGTTCGCCCTTCGGGCCCACGACATCGTCGACCTCCTCCTCCATCAACTCGCTCAGCACACCGAGCCCGACACCGACGCTCAGCGCCAGCAACCCCTCCTTCGCTGCCCCGACCAACTCGCCCAACGCCACCTGGACGCGCTCGGGGAGCACGGCCTCCTGCATGGTCGCCTGCGCGACCGGTACGTTGCTACTCACGGCGGTTCCTCCTTAGATCTTTGCGGGATCACCGCGAACGCTCCCAACCGGAGCGGACGCGGCGGGGGAACCGCCGTCACCTCAAAGTTCTACGAGCCCCGGGACAACCTCATCTTCAGGTTTTCAAGTAGATCTACCGATACTTCTGCTGAACAATTGTAAGATTTGCCAAGTGCTCTGGCTCAGAGAGAGTCGAGCTTGTCGTCGGCTTCGACTGAGGAGGTCACGGATGCCGGTGGTTGGAATAGCTGAACTAGGCCAGAATGTGAGCAGTTTCATCGCCAAGGCGGAGGCGGGCGAGTCCGTGATCGTGACTCGCCACGGGCGACCCATCGTTGCGATGCTTCCGCTACAGGGCGAACGCATCGAGGCTCTGACGGTCGCAGCGGCCCCGCAGCTCGTGCGCGACGCGGCGGAGGCGCTTGAGGAATTCCGGGCCGGCGGAGGCCGACCGCTGGACGAGGCACTTGCGGAGGCCGAAGCGGCCGAGGCTGCAGAAGCCGACTCGTAGTGACCGGCGGCCTGCCGTAACGCACTCGCACGAACTCGTGCCCCTTGTTGGTGGCGGAACGGAGCAACTCCATCAATCAGCGTTTATGTGCATCTTTCTGGAGCGGCGGACCTTGAACTTGATGCCGTGTCAGGCGGCGCCATACGCGGATGGCCGTTCCGTCGAGCCGTCCGCAACCATCAAAGCTGGAGTGCAGTGGCCCGAGAAGTCGTTCGCAATCCTGACGAGCCCACCATCTGAGTTGCGTGGCCTGCCCGTAGGCCTATCACCACGCGGTGAAGAGCTCCTGGGCACTCTTCATCCGCCTGCCAGACGAAGACGTACCGCCGGGCTACGCGCTCGGACATCTCGTCACAGCGATCATCAGCGGAGCGCTGCTCGAGGACTACGTCAAGCAGCACGGTCTCGAGATGCGGCTCGAGGACTAGGTCGCCGCCCGGAACGCGTACGGCGTCCCAGGCCTTCTTCCGCGCCTCGGCCTGATCGGCGACCGTTCGCTCCGCGCTTTCCCACCCGACCAGGACGACTGCTGTCAGCGCGGCCAGCCCGCCGCCAACGGTGATGGCAAATGACTGGCTGTACACAGAGCTCTGAAGCCGCAGACTCAAAGCCGAGACCGCAGCAACCTCGCTGACGGCAATGAACACCAGCGCCCAGCGACTGGCGATGAGCGCAGCCGCTGTGATGGTTCGCCCGAATACCACCCGGCCCACTGCAAGTGCGACCAACAGGGTCGCGATGACCTGTGCACTGGTACCAAAGAACGACGCGAAGTCCGTGGCGAACGCGCCGTTCTGCGTCGGTTTGAGCAAGTCGAGGCCGAGGGCATAGCCGACGACCGCGACAACCGGGAGAAAGATGCGGATCCACCCTGCGATCTGTCCGGAGTGCGACGCGGTAGACCGACTTACCAGAGGCGGCGGCCACAAGCCTCGACCCCAGATAGACCAGCCCAGCAAGGAGCCAGCCGAACACGAGGGGAAGCAGCATCGGGGACTCGAAAACGAGGAACAGCCCGACAAGAATGGCCTCCAGAAAGGCTCGCCGATACCGTGGCTTCACGTTGAGCTCCTCGCGTGGCCGCCATCGGTGCGTGACACTACCGAGGCTGGGCCGGCCTGACTAGGCCCTCCGAGGGACGCTGCGTCCTCAAGGGAAGGTTGTGAGACGATCCTCACGTTTTCTGTGTGTAACGAAGGGGGGCGTCCGTAGGCGCTAACTCAACGTAGTAGCCGTGATGGGGACTTCTGACCGGAGGCTGCTCGCTGTGCTGGTGGATTTCGACATGTACGGCGGCGCCAGCCCAGAGCTTGTCGCCTGGGAGCTCGTGGTCTCCGACCAAGATGTCGTCGGCGCGTGGGCCACCGCGATCGCGCGCGGCTGGATCGCACGGCCCGGACGGACCACGTCAATGACGAGGAGCTCTGGCAGCTGACCCCGGCGGCATGGCAGGCACACGCGTGCCGGCACCCAATCTCCTGGCGGGAGCAGCTCAGCTGACGCTCTGATCGCGAGTCGCCTGACCGGCGGATGTTGCTGGCTGCTTGGTTGCCGTGAGAGCAACCGACCGAACTATTGTTACGTCGTGCTCGTGATCCTCGCCCCCACGCGGCGGCCACTGGAGCCACATCCGTCACGAGTGTGTTGGCGGTGATCGGGGCGGTCACCGGCGTAACCGGAGCGGTCTTGGGCGACATGGCGTACCGGCGAGATCGCGCGCAGCTTCTCGTTCGCTTGACGGTAAGAGGCGGGCCGGTCACGGACGGCAGATACATCACGCGTGTCCACATGCATGTCATGCAATGGAGGCCGCCAGCCGATCGCACTCATCGAAGCGGGCCTAACGGACAGCGGAATCTTCCCACGAAGATCGGCCAAACGATGGTCCGTGGTGCGTGAGTTCAAGGCACGCCACAAGTTGTGGGATGTCCGGACCGCGCTCACGACGGATGATGATCCGATCGTCCTCAGGCCAGGAGACGTGACCCGGTTCACTTTCGTGGGGGTGGAGGGGGGCGCACCCTGTCGGGCGAACCCAAGCGTACGCGAGCGATGCACTGGGCCGAACGTCGTGGAGCACGAGACTCCCGCAGCGCGACGCAGACTGGATGCCGCCAATCCGAGCCGGATTGGGCTCAATAAAGGTTCAGACCGGGACGAGTCCGGCAGAGAAGCGCAATGTTTCGCCTAACACGATCTTGCCGGGCTTCCAAGCAACCGTGATCTCGTATTCATCCTTATACGCCGCCTGAATGTCCGCCTCATCGACCCAGGACACGACAGCTCGGATCGTCAACTCGCCAGGCTCCGAGAACGATCTCACTGCGTTGGCGCCACCCAAGAAGCCCAGGCTGGCCTGTTGAACTTGGACGACGGCAGCGAATCGGCTCTCCTGAGGCGAAAGCGCTTGAGGCGTCAAATCGAGTCGCCCCGTGGTCTGGTTCAGCAGACCAAAGACAGTGCCCACCAGAGTCGTCGCGAGACGCGTCCTCGCCCTCTGGGCGCCAGACGATGGTCGGAACCATGATCGTCGCGTGGGCTGCTCGTCGCTGGCCGGCGCCGTGGCGCGCACGCTGGCTCGGAGGTTGAGGTCGTGGCCATGAAGCCACGGATCCCGGCTCAGGTAGCTGAGCAGGATCTGGGGCGCAGATGCCTTTCGCTTCCGCGCGCGGCCGATTTCAGCCGCAAAATCGGCGAGCTGCGTTGGTCCTGGCAATGGGATGAGGGGCACGCGGACCAGCGTACGCTCATCGTGCAGGACTCGAACGCGGCGGCGAAACACTCAGCGTCGCCGCTCAGCGCATCTTGCTGCATAGTTCGTGCCGGGGCAAATGGACGGCCGACCAGCCGCGCCGTTGACACGAGCCAACTACCGATTACAGATGACAACGCCTTTGCCGAACAAGCCTCAAGCTAAGCCGGTCACCTCGACCGGCCACGCCACGGCCTCGGCCTGGCAGTTCACGCCGGAGGTCGCGGCCGCGGCGATCACACTGGTCGTGGCCGTGCTGACGCACGTATCGGGCTCCGGCCCTAATAGCCTGCTGCCGCGCACGGCGGATCTGCACGGTCGTGGCAGCCGTCACCGTCCTCGATCGCCGCCGGTGGTCGGGGTTGCTCTTCGAGCCGGCGAAGGTCTGGACGCAGTTCGGAACCTGCCTGGTCGTCACGTTGGGCGTTCTGTTCGGCTACGCCGCGGCGGCGCATTGGCTGGCCACCCGCCCGGGCCGGGATGCACGCACCGCAGCTGCGAAGTGGGCGCCCGTCCCCGTACCCAACGCAGATCACTTCGGCCGTTCTCAGCAGGAACAACCGCGTACGGAACTGGATGGGCCTCAGCCGCCCCCAATCTGATCTCCATCCATCTCGACAGCAGCCAATCGAACCTGATCGCCTTCTACCCGAGCCGCGATCCCGGCCAGCACTATTACGCGCAAGTCAGCGCCCGGGCCGTTGCCGGCGGCTCGATCGGGACTGCGTGCGCACTCATCTTCGGCTACGAGAATCGCAACCGCTTCTACCAGCTGGCCATGCGGTTCGACGGATTGCAACTCGCGCGGTGGGAGGGTCACATCCCCGCCCGGGCCTTCGCTGGGCCACTGTCACTAAGCTACGGAAACGATCCTGCCCAGTGGCACGTCCTTGGCGGTGATGCGCGACGGGCCGAACGTGACGGCCTACGTCGATGACCGCCGGGTGCTCACTGACAACGTCGGCGAAAGCTTCACCGGCGGCGTGACCTTCGGCACGCTCGATCGGTACCGGCTACACGGACGATGCGCAATGCGACTTCAGGCATTGGGAGATCCGCTCGGCTCCGGGCTGACCCAACTATCAGGGGCGTCACTCAGCTACTCGGTGACTGGCTGTACGAGCTCGTCTCCGGCGACGAGCTGTCCGCGAGCGGGCGATGCGGCAGGCGCTCCCGGCCGGAGTCGACCGCGTGTGTCCGCTACCGAGCCGTGGATGGGCTTGTTCGAACCGCACAGCTCTAAAGCGACGACCAGTCGGCGTGCATGACGTGTGAGTTCGCGGTTCAAGTCTTCGCCCGGCTCCAGGATCAGTCCCCCGCGTCATCGACTGAGTCAAAGAGTTGGGAACCTTTCTCATCGAGCAGGACGATCCGGAGAACCAGGCGTTGGGCTAACCTGCATCGAGCAGGCCGCGCTCACAAGAGAGCTCAACGCTCGCAGGGAGTGCAAGGTTGCCGCTGGCCAGGTTGTCACCTGGCCTTGACAAAGGTCGAGGCCTCGGATGGCCTTCTCGGTCGTGCCCCGGCCGTGCGAAGCGGCGCGAGCTGACCCGCACAGGCGGCGGCCTCACCGCCGACCAGCCCGGCCGAAGCCGCTGCAAGCCAGGGAGAGCCGCGTCAGCTCGACATCGCGTTAGTCCGATTGGGGCAGGAGGCAAGCAGTCCTTGCACCGGGTTGCGAGTCAGGGTGTCGCCTGGTGGCTCTGGGGGTCGCGGTTTTGCGCCCCGATGGTACGGCGCCGGGGCGCCGTGGTTCGGGGGCTGCAAACCGCAACCCCGAAGGAGCCACACATGTCAGCAATCCAGGAACCGACCAGTGTCGAGAGCATGAGGTGCCCGGCAGCGAGGGCGCGTCGGCGACGCCATCGCCCGGGAGTGATGAGGCCGCGTCGGCGCGGGTGTATGAAGAGCTTGGCCGGCTGGCCGAGTTCATGCCGCAGCGCTACCGCGAGGTGTTCTGCTTCCGGTGGGGGTTGCGCGGCCAATTTCCGCACCTCGTCAACCAGGCCGCGCTCAAGTTCGAAGTGACCAGGTCGACGGTGGAGCTGATGCTGGACCGCTGCCTGTGGAACGTTGCTCGTCACGCGCGGGCACAGGAGCTCCCCGCCATCCGCGAGGTGTTGGGTGAGGATCCGGAGCGGTGGGCTGAGCGAGCGTGGGCGCACGCTGAGCGACGGTGGGGCAACCAGATTTGCGAGTTTGCAGAGACGGTGCTGTTGCTTTCGGTCGCCGGGCTGGATGTGCCTGAAGCGCATCGGGTTGCGCGCCAGCATGTGGTCGACATCGGTCTCGGGCGAGGCAACCGGTGGGGGAGACCTCTGACCGACCGCGAGCAGGCCGACGCGTCGAGGCGACGCGGTGGACCGGATGCTCGCGCACGTGATCTGGCCTTCCGACTCCGTGAAGTTCTCCGGTCTGGATCGGTTCAGCGTCCGGCGGCCACTTGCCGGCGTGGACGGCACCGAAGGTCGGTGTGTTCCAGAGCCCCAAGCTTGGCCGGCTGGTGCAGTTCGAGTCCGAGCTCGAGCTGGTCATCCTGCGCCAGCTCGATCGCGACCCCCGTGTCGTGGCGTACCAGGAGCAGCCGGTCACGATCCCGTACGTGCATTGACGGGGAGGCGCGCGAGTACACGCCTGATGTGCTGGTGCGGCTCGACGACGGGCGTGCGTTCATCATCGAGGCCAAGCCGGAGGTCGGCCTGGGCGATTTCACGAACTGGATGAAATGGGCATGTCTCGCTCGCTGGTGCGAACAGGCCGGGATCGGCTTCTGGATCGGCAGCCCGCAACGCTCGATCGCCGAACACCGAGGCATGCGGCCGGACCCAGAACTGCGTGAGCTCGTCGTCGACGAGGTTCGGGCCGGCGAGGTTGCAGCCCGTGACTACACCGCCCTCAGGGGCCTGGTCCCAAACGAACAACTCGGGCGCATCGCGACCGCAGAGCTTCTCGATTGGCGCGCTGACCTGCGGCGCATGCGGGCACGCGAAAGGTCCCGACCGGACCGAAGCGCAACAGCTCTGGGCGCTGATAGACCAACATCGGGACGCGCAGGGCAACCTGTCCGACCCTCGAGCGCCTTAGGCGAGGCTCCTATTGGGAGAGCGGGGCCGGCCGTGCCGGCAACCGGTCGACCGTCACGCTCAGACCGCACGCTGCCAGCAGGTCGATCAGCTCATGGCAGTGTGCGTAGACGCAGGAGTCGGGGCGGTTGACCGGGTCGATGATGCCCGAGGCGTCCTCGCGTGTGACGACGTGGGGACGCCGGCCCACCGGACCGAGCAGAAGATGGGTGGCGTGCATGAGAACGGCGGCGTGTCCGACGAACGTGGAGTGCAGCTCGACCGCCAGGCCGGCCTGCGGCATCACGGTCTGCAGGACAAGCACGTACGGGCCTGAGCGCACCAGGTGCGTGACGCTCTCAACCGGCTCGTCGTCCAGCGTGAACGTGATCGCTAGCCGGTCGCGCATCGCGCACGAAGAAACGTGCCCGGACGGATGCAAAAACCCCGGCCGAACCCGCGCGCGCCCGCAGCCGAGGTTAAAACTCAGAGCCGTGGGCGATCGCTACCAGGCGTACAGAGCCGTGCTCGATCGCTACGAGGGGTACCAAGCTGAGCTTGATGACTCCCAGGATTCCAAAGCCACGCTTGATCGCTACCGGGGTTTCGCCTCGGTGCTTGCTCGGCGCATCTCGAGGATGCCCTGCCGAGCCCCGAGGTGATCGAGTTCGGCGAGAGGTGGGCACTCGGCGAGGTCACCACCGACGAACTCAGCGCCGCCGTCGACCGGGTCGCTGCCGGCCTCCCACTGACTGGGGAAGGCAGCGCCGGCGAGCCTCCGCGGCTGCGCCCGTCAGACGCTGACCCTGACCTCCGGCCAGCGGATGCGTGCCGCGCCCATTCGCCACGGTCGGGCTGTGAGATTGCCCTGAATCTCACAGAAACCGATTTGAATCTCACAGGGCCTGCGTCGCCGGAATCGGGTACAGATGCCGTTTGCAGGGCTTTTCTGCGATGCCGGAGGAGGGACTCGAACCCCCGACACGCGGATTATGATTCCGCTGCTCTAACCGACTGAGCTACTCCGGCGGGGA
The DNA here is from genome assembly GCA_963830945.1 of uncultured Actinomycetota bacterium. GTDB lineage: Bacteria > Actinomycetota > Thermoleophilia > Solirubrobacterales > Solirubrobacteraceae > Palsa-465. The sequence continues at coordinate 139,687 of CAWHOH010000013.1, forward strand.
GCGGCGGAGTTTATCGGCGGCCCGCGGGCGCGTGTTCGGCGCGGGCGCTGCGGCGCGCCCAGCGCTTGGCCCAGCCGTCCAGGGGTGCGAGGTCCTCGATCAGGCGCACGCCCTCGGGGGTCAGCGAGTAGCCGCGGCCGGGCTGGGCGGTGACGATGCCGGCCTCGCGCAGCTCGCGCAGGCGGTCGTTGAGCACGCTGGAGGAGACCTCGGCGCAGCGGGTCTGGAGCTCGCGGAAGGTGAGGCTCTCACCGGTGCGCAGCTCCCACAGGACGCGCAGGGCCCAGCGGCGGCCCAGCAGGTCGAGGAGGGCCATGATCGGGCGCCCGGTGGTGGATCCGCGTACCGGCGCTCCTGGTGCGGGGCTGCTCTTGCGTGCTTTGGATTTCGAAGCTACCATGGTGCTCGACACATCCGCTTTGGATTTCGAAGCTGAGAGGAGCATAGGTGATGGATAGGACACCTCGGATCGCGCCAGTCGAGCCGCCGTATGACGACGAGACGGGGAGATGCTCAAGCGCTGGATGCCGCCGGGCGCGGCCATCGAGCCGCTGGCCCTGTTCCGGACGCTGGCGATCCACCCCGAGCTGATGTCGCGGATGCGGCCGCTCGGCTCAGGGATCCTCAATCACGGGCAGGTCCCGCCGCGCGACCGCGAGATCGTCCTGCATCGCACGTGCGCCCGCGCGGGGGCGGAGTACGAGTGGGGCGTGCACGCGGTCGCGTTCGCCGAAGCCGTCGGGCTCAGCGCCGAGCAGATCGCGGCCACGGCGGACGGCCCGGACGCCGCGGACGACCCCTCGTGGTCAGAGCAGGACGCGCTTCTCGTCCGCCTGGCCGACGAGCTTCACGACACCAGCACGGTCTCGGACGACCTGTGGGCGCGGCTGGCAGCCCACTACACCGACCAACAGCTCCTGGAGCTCATCGTCACGGCCGGGTGGTACCGGACCATCGCCTACGTGGCCAACGCCGCCCGCGTCTCGTCGGAATCCTGGGCGGCCGGTTTCCCGCCCGCGCCGCCCGCGCGATCTTTCTAACTATGTTGGAAAGATCGCGCACTTGGGGGCGCGGGGCGGCCGAATACCGGCACCTATGATCCAGCGCCCGTGACCGCGACCGCCGCCGCCACCACCGCCACCACCACCACGCTCCTGGCCTATCCGAACGTCTCGGAAGGCAAGGACCGGGCCGCGATCGACCGGATCGGACGCGCCTTCGGCGCCGCCCTGCTCGACGTCCACTCCGACGCCGACCACCACCGCAGCGCCTACACGCTCGCGGGCGCCCCCGGGGAGCTGGCGCGGGCCGTCGCGAACGGGGCGAAAGAAGCCATCGCCACCATCCGGCTTGACGCCCACGAGGGGGTGCACCCGCGCGTGGGCGCCATCGACGTCGCGCCCATCATCTACCTCTCAGACGACGACCGTGGCGCCGCGGCGGCCGAGGCGCTGGTCCTGGCCGACACCCTCGGCACCGAGCTGGAGCTCCCGGTCTTCCTCTACGGCATCCTCGCCGGCGGCCGCACCCGGGCGGAGCTGCGCAGAGGCGGGCCCGCCGAGCTCCAGCGCCGGATCGACGCCGCGGAGCTCAAGCCGGATTTCGGGCCGCCCGCGCTGCATCTCACCGCGGGCGCGGTCCTCGTCGGCGCCCGCCCGCCGTTGGTCGCCTTCAACGTGGAGCTCGAGCCGCCGGCCACGCTAGAACAGGCAAAACGGATCGCCGCCCACATCAGAGAAGGCGGGGACGAGGGTCTCCCCGGGCTCCGCGCCATCGGCCTGTGGCTGGCGCAGACCAACACCGCCCAGGTGTCGACCAACGTCGAGGACCACCGGGCCACCCCGCTGCGCGCGGTCGTCGAGGCCGTGGCCCGCCACGCTCCCGTCCAGGGCGCGGAGCTGGTCGGCCTCGCACCCGAGGCCGCTTTCGATCAATTCCCCCAGAACATCCCGCTTCGTGGGTACGCCACGATCGAAGAAACCCTTCACCGTCATGCGCGCAGCGCGTAAGGGCGCGCGCGGGATCAGGGGCGGGATCCGACGCCGTCGGAAACTGCCAATAATGCCCGTGCGTGCCCTAAGCTCTGTCTCACATGGCACAGACCAAGCGCAAGCGCCGGACCAAGCACCGCGGCAACGCCGCCGGGACGATCGAGGTCCGCGGCCGCACCGGCCGCCCGCCGACACCGGAGGAGCGCAAGAAGCAGGACCGCGCCAAGCGTGCCCAGGCCCGGACGCCCAAGCCGCCGACGTGGAACGCCGCCATCAAGAAGGCGCTTCTGGCCACCGGCTTCATCTTCATCTTCCTGCTGGTGACCAACAAGTTCAAGGTCGTGCCGGCGCTGGTGTTCGCGATCCTGGCGATGCTGCTCTACATCCCGTCGGGCTACTACCTCGATAGCTACATGTACCGGCGCTACCAGCGAAAGCAGCTGCAGAAGCAGTGATCGACGCGCGGATGTTCACCGTCGGGCCGGTGCAGGAGAACGCCTACATCGTCCGGCTTCAGGACGCTGACCGGGCGGTGATAATCGACCCCGGCGACGAGGCCGAGCGGCTGATCGGTGCGCTGGAGGCGCTGAACATCACGACGGTCGAGGCGATCCTGCTCACCCACACGCACTTCGACCACGTCGGCGCGGTCGCGCCCGTGGCCCGGGCCACCGGTGCCCCGGTCTACTGCCCCGAGCTGGAGACCCACATCCTCGCCGACATCAACGGGCACATGCGCCTGCCCGGCTTCGGCCCCTTCGAGAGCTACGACGCCGACGAGACGGTCAAGGGCGGCGAGACCCTCGCGCTCGCCGGCGTGGACTTCGAGGTCTCGTTCGTCCCCGGGCACAGCCCCGGCCATGTCGCCTACGCCGTCACCAATGACAACGCGCTCTTCTCGGGCGACGTCCTGTTCCAGGGCTCCGTCGGCCGCGTCGACCTCCCCGGCGGCGACTGGCCCACCCTCCTGAGCTCGATCGACTCGCTGATGAAGGCCTATCCGGCCGAGACGACGGTCTACCCCGGCCACATGGGCCTCACCTCGCTGGGCGTCGAGCGCGACACCAATCCGTTCCTGCGCGAGCTCGCGCACCAGTCCTAAAAAAGCGCGCCAGATGAGCTCGCTTCAGGCCCCCAGAGGCACGTTTGATGTGCTCCCCGCCGACGCGGCACGCCGTACGGTGCTCGAGGGGCACGCCCGCCGCATCCTCGGCGCCGCCGGCTACGGCCGGATCGAGACCCCCACCTACGAGGCGACGGAGCTGTTCGCGCGCGGGGTGGGGGAGGCCACCGACATCGTGCAGAAGGAGATGTACAGCTTCGACGACGGCGGCGGGCGCTCGATGACGCTGCGGCCGGAGGGCACCGCGCCGGTGGCCCGCGCCTACGTCGAGCACGGCATGCACAAGCAGCCCCAGCCGGTGAAGTTCTGGTACCTGTCGAGCTTCTTCCGCGCCGAGGCTCCCCAGAAGGGCCGCTACCGCCAGTTCTGGCAGGTCGGGGCCGAGGCGATCGGCGCGGTGGGGCCAGAGACCGATGCCGAGCTGATCATCCTGCTCGCCGACCTGTTCCGAGCGCTCGGGGTCAAGGACCCGCACCTGCGGCTGTCCAGCCTCGGCACCGCCGAGACGCGCCGCGAGTACCGCGAGGAGCTCGCCGCCTATCTGCACGCGCACGAGGACGGCCTCTCACGCGAGGTGATCAGCCGCATCGACCTCAACCCGATGCGCGCCTTTGATGCCGATGACCCGCGCACGCGGGAGACGATGCGCGGCGCCCCCATCCTGCTGGACCGCCTCGCGGCCGAGGACGCTGAGCACTTCGAGCGCGTCAGGGCTCTGCTCGACGACGCCGGCATCGCCTATGAGATCGACCCCACGCTGGTGCGCGGCCTGGACTACTACGCCCGGACGCTGTGGGAGTTCACGTCCACCGCCTTGGGCGCCCAGTCCGCCATCGGCGGCGGCGGACGCTATGACGGGCTCATCGAGCAGCTCGGCGGCCCGCCCACGCCGGGGGTCGGATGGGCGGCGGGCGTGGAGCGGATGCTGATGGCCGCCGGCGAGCAGCCGACGCCGGCCAACGTCGTGGACCTGTTCGTCGCGATCGGCGCGCGCGACTCGACCGCCGCACACCAGATCGGGTTCAAGCTCGCCAACGACGCTCGCCGCGCCGGCCTCGGCGCCCAGCTGGAGCTGGCCGGCCGCGGGCTCAAGGGCCAGCTCAAGCACGCGGACCGCATCGGCGCGCGCTACGTTGCGATCATCGACGACCAGATGCGGATCAACCTGAAGGACATGGACGCGGGCACACAGACCGAGGTCGAGGCCTCAGCGGTCATCGCGACGATCCTGCGCGGGAGCCGCGTCGCGTGAAGCACCCGCCCCGGGCCAACACGTTTCGCGACAGCTGGGCCGGGGAGCTTGACGCCGGGCGCGACGGCAGCACCGCGCGCGTCTCGGGCTGGGTGCACCGCCGCCGTGACCACGGCGGCCTGATCTTCATCGACCTGCGCGAGCGCTCGGGAATCGTGCAGCTCGTGTTCAACCCCGCCACCGCCGCCGCCGCCCACGCCGAGGCCCACAAGCTGCGCTCCGAGGATGTCGTCACCGCCGCCGGCACGGTCAACAAGCGCGCGCCGGAGAACGTCAACCCCAACCTGGCCACCGGCGAGATCGAGATCGCCGTCACGGACATGGAGATCCTCGCCGACGCCGAGACGCCCCCGTTCCCGGTCGACGAGGACGGCGCGGTGGACGAGAACCTGCGTCTGCGCCACCGCACGCTGGACCTCCGCCGCGCGCCGATGCAGGAGGCTCTCGCCCTGCGCCACCGGGTGGTCAAGACGATCCGCGAGGTTCTGGACGAGCGCGACTTCCTGGAGATCGAGACCCCGTTCCTCACGCGCTCCACGCCCGAGGGGGCCCGGGACTTCCTCGTCCCCGCGCGGATTGCCGCCGGGTCGTTCTACGCCCTGCCCCAGTCGCCGCAGCTGTTCAAGCAGCTGCTGATGATCGGCGGCTTTGAGCGCTACTACCAGATCGTGCGCTGCTTCCGCGACGAGGACGCACGCGCTGACCGCCTCCCCGAGTTCACCCAGCTCGACGTCGAGATGGCGTTCGTGGACGAGGAGGACGTTCTCACCACCAGCGAGGCCGCGATCGGTGCCGTATTTGCCCAGACCGGCTTTGACGTGCCCGCCCCGCCGTGGCCGCGGATGACCCATGCCGAGGCGGTGGGCAGGTTCGGCTCTGATCGTCCCGACACACGCTTCGGCCTGGAGCTCGCCGACCTCGGCGACGCGGTGGCGCAAAGCGAGTTCAAGGTCTTCTCCGGCGCGCTCGCCTCCGGGGGCGTTGTGCGCGGGATCAACGCCGGCGCCCGCGAGCTGACCCGTTCGGATCTGGACACCCTCACCGAGCTGGCCAAGCAGCACGGGGCCAAGGGCCTGGTGTGGGCGTTCGTCCAGGACGAGAGCGCCGAAGAGCCCTGGCGCTCGCCCATCGCCAAGTTCCTGACCTCCGCGGAGATCAGCGCGATCACCGGAAAGCTCGACGGCCAGCCCGGCGATGTCCTGCTCATCGTCGCCGACGAGGCCGCCACCGCCAACCAGGTCCTCGGCGCGCTGCGCCTGGAGATGGCGCGTCGCTTCGATCTGGCGCCCGAGGGCGTCCACGACATCCGCTGGGTCATCCAGTTCCCGATGTTCACCTTCAAGCCCGACGAGCAGCGCTGGGACGCCGAGCACCACCCGTTCACCGCGCCCGCCACCGCCTCCGGCGCGCCCGCCACCGTCGCCGACATGGGCGACCCCGGAACGCTGCTGTCGCGCTCCTATGACCTCGTGCTCGACGGCAACGAGATCGGCGGCGGCTCTGTCCGTAACCACCGCACCGACGTGCAGTCACGCGTCTTCGACCTCATCGGGATCGACGAGGAGGAGGCCCAGGCGCGCTTCGGGTTCCTCCTGGACGCCCTCAAGTACGGCGCGCCGCCCCACGGAGGCATCGCCTTCGGGATCGACCGGATCGTGGCCATCCTGGCCGGCCGCGACAACATCCGCGAGGTCATCGCCTTCCCCAAGTCCACCAGCGGCGCCGACCCCCTCACCGGCGCCCCCGCGCCCGTGGACGACATCCAGCTGCGCGAGCTCGGCCTCAAGCTGAGGTAGCCACGGCATGGCCGGCGTCGAGCGCACCGAGGGCACCCACTACGTCGTTCGCCTCATTCCGCCGCGCGCCACCTTCCCCGGCGACATGACCGATGCCGAGCGCGAGCTCATGGGCGCCCACGCCGCCTACTACGCGCAGCTGGCCGAGACGGGCAAGATCGTCGTCTACGGGCCCGTCCTGGAGGACAGCACCTCCTGGGGCCTCGGCGTCATCGAGGGCTCGAGCGTCGAGGAGGTCCGCGAGCTGACCGGCGCGGATCCCGCCGTGACCGGCGGGCTCATGACCACGGAGATCGGCACCATGCCGGTCACCATCCTCCGGCGCTGACCTAAGCTAGGCAGGCATGGACGCCCTCGCGTTCGAGCACCATCTCACCTCGCCCCAGGGCCAGGGCCACCACCCGCCTCACGGCCGCTCCGCCACCGTCGGCGGCTACGCCTGCGGCGACGAGATCACCATGACCGTCGCCGTCGACGGTGACCGCGTCGCCGACGCCGGATTCGAGGCCCGCGGCTGCGGGGCCTCTACGGCCGCCGCCAGCGCCACCGTGTCCCTCATCCGCGGTGCTCACATGATCGACGCCGCCCGCATCGGCGCCCACGACGTCGCCGCCGAGCTCGGAGGGCTCAGCCCGGGCAAGCTCCACGCCGCCGAGCTCGCCGCCGACGCGCTGGCTCGTGCCCTGGGCAGGGCGGTTCGAGCCCACGCGAGCATTCCGCGCAATCCTTCAAATCCAGTCACGCTGGTGGCCATGAGCGGCGGTGTCGACAGCGCCGTCGCGGCGCACCTGTGCGCGCGCACGGGACCGACCCTGGCGGTGACGCTCGAGCTGTGGGCCGACGCCGAGAACGATGCCGAGCGCAGCTGCTGCTCGGCCACCGCGGTCGCCCAGGCGCGCTCGCTCGCGCACCAGATGGGGATCCCGCACTTCACCATCGACCTGCGCGAGGAGTTCCGGGCCGGGGTCGTGGACCCGTTCATCGCCGGCTACGCGGCGGGCGAGACGCCCAACCCGTGCGTCGGCTGCAACGGCCACGTCCGCCTGGACGCGATGCTCGAGCTGGCCGATCGCCTCGGCTGCGCGCATCTGGCCACCGGCCACTACGCGCGCACCGCCGAGTCAGGCGACGCGCGCGGGCCCCTGCTGCGGGCGGCCGCCGACAGCGCCAAGGACCAGACCTACATGCTGGCCGCGCTGCGGCCCGAGTCGCTGGCGCGAATGCGCTTCCCCCTGGGCGAGCTGCGCAAGCCCGAGGTGCGCGAGATCGCGGCGCGGGCCGGCCTGCCGGTCGCCGCCAAGGTCGACTCCCAGGACCTGTGCTTCCTGGCGGGAACGACGCGTGCCCGCTTCATGGAGCGCCACGGCGCCGTCAGCTCTCAGCCCGGTGAGATCGTGGGCACTGACGGCACGACCCTCGGCCGTCACGACGGCCAGCACCGCTTCACCGTGGGTCAGCGACGCGGGATCGGCATCCACGCCAGCGAGCCTCTGTTCGTCCTGGACAAGGACGCGCAGAGCGGGCGGGTCACCGTCGGCACCCGTGAGGAGCTGCGCACCGCCAACGTCGCCATCCGCGCGGCGCGGCTGCACCGCGACGGAAGCCGCGTCGACCGCGTCAAGCTGCGCTATCGCCAGCGCCCGCTCAGCGCCAGCGTCGCCGGCGACCCCGGCGAGGGCCGCCACCGCTCGCTCTCATTGGAGCTGGCCGAGCCCGTCGACGGCGCGGCGCCCGGGCAGCTGGCCTGCCTGATGGACGGGGACCTCGTCGTGGGGTGGGGGACGATCGACGGGCGGGTGGGCCGGGGTCATACCTAAACTCCCACCCCGATGACCTCCGACGAGATCCGCCGCACGTTCCTCGAGTACTTCGAGTCCCAGGACCACCTGCGACTGCCCTCCTCGTCGCTCGTGCCGTCCGAGCTTGACCCGTCGGCGCTGTTCACGATCGCCGGGATGCACCCGCTCAAGGCGTATTTCGCCGGTATCGAGCCGCCCCCGCACCCGCGTGTGACCACGTGCCAGAAGACGTTTCGCACCGGCGACATCGAGATCATCGGCACCACCACCCGCCATCTCACCTTCTTCGAGATGCTGGGCAACTTCAGCTTTGGTGACTACTTCAAGCGCGAGGCCGCCCGGTTTGCCTGGGCGCTCTCGACCGAGGGATTCCGCTTTGACCCGGATGACATCTGGATCACGGTGTTCGCCGGCGATGAGGAGCTGGGCTTGGGGCCCGACCAGGAGGCGATCGACGCCTGGCTGGAGATCGGGCTTCCCCGGGAGCGCATCGTCGAGTGTCCGCGCTCGGAGAACTTCTGGCAGTCCGGACCGCTGGGCCCGTGCGGGCCGTGCTCGGAGCTCTACCTGGACCGTGGCGTCGAGCACGGCAAGCCCGACGATCTCCCCGGTGGCGACAACGAGCGTTTCATGGAGTACTGGAACCTCGTGTTCATGGAGATGGATCAGAACCCCACGAACGTGCTCACGCCGCTGCCGGCCAAGAACATCGACACCGGGCTGGGCCTCAACCGCCTGGCCTGCATCCTCCAGGGCAAGGCGACGGTGTTCGAGACCGACCAGTTCGCCCCGCTCATCGAGCTGGGCGAGGAGCTGTCGGGCCGCCCCTACGACAAGGACTTCGCCACCGACCGGTCGCTGCGGGTGCTGGCCGACCACGGCCGCTCGATGACCTTCCTGCTCGGCGACGGCGTGGTGCCCTCCAACGAGGAGCGCGGCTACGTCCTGCGCCGCATCATGCGCCGCGCCATCCAGCACGGCCGCGCGCTCGGCCTGGAGCCGGGGTTCCTGGAGCGCTACGCCGACGTGGTCACCGAGCTCATGGGCGCGGAGTACCCGGCGCTCGGCGCCCAGCGCGACACCATCCGGCGCTGGATGGCCGCCGAGGAGGAGAGCTTCGGACGCACGCTGGAGCAGGGCCTCAAGCGCCTGGATGAACTGATCGCGCGGGCCCGCGACAACGACGAGGAGGGCATCGCCGCCTCCGACGCGTTCCTGCTGCACGACACCTATGGCTTCCCCATCGACCTCACCCTGGAGATCGTCGCCGAGCACGACCTGGGCGTGGACGAGGAGGGCTTTGAGGCGCTCATGGAGGACCAGCGCACCCGGGCGCGCGAAGGCTCTCGCGGCGAGCGCGCCGCCGACGGCATGCGTGAGAAGGCGGCCGCGCTGTCAGGCCGCGCCGGGTTCGCCACCGAGTTCGTCGGCTATGAGACGACCGACGCCGAGACGACGATCGGAGCGGCCGTCGCCGACAACGGCGACGTGCTGGTCAAGCTCGTCGAGTCCCCGTTCTACGCCACCGGCGGCGGCCAGGTCGCCGACTCCGGGATCCTGGAATGTGAGACCGGCACCTGCCGCGCGACGGTCACCGACGTCATCCGCCTGGGCACCGACCAGGTCGTGCGCCTCAAGCCCGAGCACGGGACCTTCGAGCCCGGCGAGCGGGTGCGTGCCCACGTCGATCGCCCGGCCCGCCACGCCACCGCCTGCAACCACACCGCCACCCACCTGCTCCACGCCTCGCTGCGCAGGCGCCTGGGGACCCACGTGCACCAGGCCGGCTCCTACGTCGGCCCCGACAAGCTGCGCTTTGACTTCACGCACTCAAGCGCCCTGAGCCCCGAGGACCTGCGTCTGGTGGAGGACGACGTCAACCGGTGGGTGGTGGAGAGTCACCCGGTCCGCGCCATCAGCACCTCGCTCGACGAGGCCAAGCGCCTGGGCGCGATGGCTCTCTTCAACGAGAAGTACGGCGAGGTCGTGCGGATGGTCGAGGTGGGCGACGGATCCTTCTCGCGCGAGCTGTGCGGTGGCACGCATGTCCACAACACCGCCGAGGTCGGCCTCTTCCGCATCGTCACCGAGACCTCGAGCGCGGCCAACGTCCGGCGGGTGGAGGCGATCACCGGTCCTGAGGCGATCGACCTGTTCCGCGAGCGCGACCGCGAGCTGACCGCGGTGGCCGAGACCCTGCGCGTCCCCACCGGGCGGGTCGTCGATTCAGTGCAGAAGCTGACCGAGCGGGTGCGCGAGCTCGAGCGTGCGGCCAAGCGCGGCGGGGCGAGCAACGGCGCCGTCGACATCGACCAGCTGCTCGCGTCTGCCACTCAGTCACACGGCGCCAGCATCCTCACCGCGGCGGTCGAGGTGGCCGACGGCCAGGCGCTGCTCGAGCTGGCCGATCGCCTCAAGGGCAAGCTGGGGGATGCCGCGATCGTCCTGGGAACCGCCGGCGAGGGACGCGTGGATCTGGTGGCCAGCGTCGCCCCCGCACTGGTGAAACGCGGCGTACGCGCCGGCGAGATCATCAAGGTGGCCGCGGCAGAAGTTGGCGGTGGTGGGGGCGGACGTGACACTATGGCGCGCGCCGGCGGCAAGGACCCCGCACAGCTGCCGGCCGCCATCAATGCCGCACGGATTGCCATCGAAGCCGCGCTCGACGCCTGAGGCCGTGCGCGTCCTGGCGCTCGACTACGGCAGGGCCCGTTGCGGCTGCGCGGTGAGCGACCCCACCGGGACGCTGGCGACGCCGCTCGAGCCCGTCACCGACGTCACCTCGCGCCGCGGCCGAGCGCGGCTGCGCGAGCTGGTCAAGGAGGTGGGCGCCGAGCGTGTCGTGGTCGGCCTGCCGCTGTCGCTGTCGGGCACCGACTCGGCGCAGACCGCCGAGGCGCGGGAGTTCGCCGCCGGGCTTGCCCGCGCGGTGCCGATCCCGGTCGAGCTCTACGACGAGCGCTTCACCACGCGGCTGGCCGAGCGCACCCCGGGCCGCGCCAGCGAGGACTCGCGCGCGGCCGCGCACCTGCTGGAGAGCTGGCTGGCCAGCCGGCCCGCCGAGGAGATCGCCCATGGCTGACGGCGAACGCAGCGCCGAGGAGCGCGAGGCTGCCCGGCGCGAGCGCGAGGCCGCTCGCCGCGCCCAGGCCGGCGTCTTTGACCACCAGGAGGCCGAGCCCTCCCTGGCCAGCGACCGCGACGCCGATCCCGCCCTGGCCACCGACCAGGGGCAGACAGACGGCGGTCACGCCTCGTTCACCGACTGGAGCGCCGACCCCGGAGACGACCACGACGACGCACATCACGTCCACGAGGAGGAGACCGGCTTTCACGAGGGCAACGACGCCGGCCTGGGCGCGACGAGCGCCGAGGCCCCGTCGGGCACCCGCCGGATCAGCCGCCTGGAGCAGCGCAGCGTCCGCCCGCCCAAGGCGCGCACGGTACGGCGCCGGGCGCCCCACAGCCGTCGCCGCGGGCGCTGGCGCGGCCGTGTGGCGGCACTCATCGCGCTCATCCTCACCGGGGCGCTCATCTGGTTCATCGTCGAGCTCTTCCAGCCCCTGGGGACCTCGCCGCACGGCAGCGTCACCGTCGTCATCCCGCCTCACTCCAGCGCCAAGGAGATCGGTGCCCTGCTCCAGCGCGACGGGGTCATCGCCCATGGCTTCTTCTTCGAGTTGCGGGCGACACTGAGCGGTGAGCGCAGCACCCTGCGCTCGGGCACCTACCAGCTCCAGCTCGACATGAGCTACGCGTCGGTGCTCGACGTGCTGTCCAAGGCTCCCCGTGCCGCCCCGACGACGCAGCTGACGCTCAGCGAGGGCCACACGCGCGCCTACGTGGCGGCGCTGCTGCGCAAGCAGAGGATCAAGGGCAACTACCTGACCGCGACACGGCACTCGCCGCTGCTGGACCCCCGCCAGTACGGGGCCCCGCGCAAGGTCCCGTCGCTGGAGGGCTTCCTCTTCCCCGACACCTTCTCGCTGGTCAAGCCGGTGAAGATCTCGGCGCTCGTCGCCGACCAGCTCAAGGACTTCAAGCAGCGCTTTGCCCGCGTCAACCTGAGCTACGCGCGCTCCAAGCACCTGTCCCCGTATGACGTCCTCACCGTGGCGTCGCTGGTCGAGGCCGAGGCGGCCTCCCAGAAGGCGCGCCCGCTCATCGCCTCGGTCATCTACAACCGGCTGGCCGACCACATGATGCTCCAGTTCGACACCACCACCCAGTACGCCACGGGCAACTTCACCAAGCCTTTGACGGTGTCCCAGCTCAAGTCGAACTCGCCCTACAACACCCACACCCATTTCGGGCTGCCCCCGACGCCGATCGACAGCCCCGGGCTCGCCTCGATCGACGCGGCCGCTCACCCGGCGCAGACGCACTACCTGTACTTCTTCGCCAAGCCGTGCTCGAACCAGACCGTGTTCGCCACCAGCTACGCGCAGTTCCAGCACCTGCTGGCCGTCGACCGGCGCCCGCACTGCGGCAAATGACCGAGCGACGCCGGCTCGGCGTCCTGGGCTGGCCGGTCGCCCACAGCCGCTCGCCCGCCATCCAGAACGCGGCCCTCGCGGCCGCCGGCCTGCACGACTGGCGCTACCAGCTCCTGCCCGTCGCGCCCGAGCTCTTCGCCGAGACCGTTCCGGCCCTCCCCGGGGCCGGCTTTGCCGGCGCCAACGTCACGATCCCCCACAAGGAGGCGGCCCTCGCGCTGGCGCACACCGCGACCCCCCGCACCCGGGCGATCGGCGCCGCCAACACGCTCAGCTTCGGCCCCGGCGGGGAGATCGGCGCCGACAACACCGATGCCCCCGCGCTCATCGCGGCCGTGCCGTTCCCGGTCTCCGGGCGCACGGCCATGGTCCTCGGCGCCGGGGGCAGCGCACGAGCGGTCGTCTGGGCCCTGCTTGACGCCGGCGCCGCCGAGGTGCGGCTGTGGAACCGCACGGCCCAACGCGCCCGCGCCCTCGCCGACGAGCTCGGCGCCACCGCGGTGCAACGGCTGAGCTCCGCCGACCTGCTGGTCAACTGCACCGCCGTCGGCCTGGACGGCTCGGCGCCCTTTGACCGGCTACCGCTCGCGCCCGGCGACCTGACGGACTACGGCTGCGTCGTCGACCTCGTCTACACCGTCACCGGCACGGTGCTGGTGGACCGGGCGCGCGAGCAGGGGGTGATGGCGGTCGACGGCCTGGAGCTGCTCATCGGGCAGGGGGCGCTCAGCTTCGAGATCTTCACCGGCGTCCCGGCCTCGCTCGAGGCCATGCGGGCGGCGGCGACCCCCGCTAGCTAACCTCCGCCGCCATGGCTACCGAGGATTCCACCCCCCAGGACCAGATCTGCAACCCCTGCCGCGGCACCGGCCACCTCATCTCGGGGCTGGGCGGGGAGCCCCATCAGGTCGTCTGCCCCTGGTGTGAGGGCAGCGGGCACCGTATCCCCGGGCGCGACGCCCAGGAGCACCCCGCCGAGGGCGGTCCCGCTCCGTCGTCGTCATGACGCTGACGCTGACCACCGCCGGCGAATCGCATGGTCCCGGGCTCACCTGCATCCTGGAGGGCATGCCCGCCGGGCTGACGCTGGAGCGCGAGGCGCTGGACCGCGATCTGGGCCGCCGCCAGCTCGGCCACGGTCGCGGCGGGCGCATGAAGATCGAGCGCGACCGCGTCGAGGTGACCGGTGGCCTGCGCCATGGACGGACGCTGGGCGGTCCGATCGCGCTCACCGTCACCAACCGCGACTTCGCCAACTGGGAGGAGCGGATGAATCCGTGGCCGGTCGAGGCGCAGACCGCCGAGGTCCACCTGCCGCGGCCCGGTCACGCCGACCTCGTCGGCACCCAGAAGTACGGGCTCACCGACGTGCGCGACATCCTGGAGCGCGCCAGCGCGCGCGAGACGGCGGCCCGCGTGGCCGGAGGCGCCGTCGCCAAGGCGTTCCTGGCGACCCTCGGGGTCAGCGTCTTCTCGCATGTCATACAGATCACCGGGGTCACAGCCCCGCGCCGCCACGACCTGACCCCGGAGGACTTCGCCGCCGTGGACGAGTCACCGGTGCGCTGCCTGGACGACGACGCCGGGCGCGCCATGGTCGCCGAGATCAACCGCCTGCGCAAGGCCAACGAGTCCCTGGGCGGGGTGTTCGAGGTGCGTGCCTTCGGCCTGGTCCCGGGGCTGGGCTCGCACGTCTCCTGGCGGGAGCGCCTCGACGGCGTGCTCGGCCAGGCGATCCTGTCGATCCAGGCGGTCAAGGGGGCGGCGGTCGGTGACGGCATCGAGGTCGCCGGGCTGCCCGGGTCCGAGGCTCACGACGAGATCTTCTACGACGACGCGCGCGGCTTCTATCGCCAGACCAACCGGGCAGGCGGCGTGGAGGGCGGCATGACCACCGGCGATCCGCTGGTGGTGCGCGGCTACATGAAGCCGCTGCCGACGCTGACCAAGCCGCTGCGCTCGGTGGATATCGCCACCCACGAGCCCGCCGAGGCCCTGCGCGAGCGCACCGACTCGTGCACGGTGCCCGCCGCCGGCGTCGTGGGGGAGGCGATGGTGGCCTTCGTCCTCGCCGACGCCTACCGGCGCAAGTTCGGGGGCGATCACATCGACGACGTCAAGGCCGCGCTGGACGCCTACCGCGCGCGGATCGGCTGGCAGCGGCGGTGAACGTCGGGACCCGCGGCGTGGCGCTGATCGGGTCGCAGGAGACTGCGCTACAGGCTGCTGCCCGGGCGCTGGGGGACGCGCACACGCCGGGGCGGCAGGTCACCGCCTTCAGCGGCGCGGCGCTTGAGTCCGAGGCGGCGCGTGGGGGGCTGGCCGACCACCTGGTGGTCTGGGTCGACGCCGACGACGGCGCCCATCCGGTGCCGGATCCGTGGCAGGCCGCCGACGTGATCATTCCCCAGTCGCGCGTCACCGACATCGCGACGGTGCTGGACGCGCTCGACGGTGCCCCCGCCGGCGTGACGGTGCTGTGGGCGACGACCGCCGGCGGCGACTACCCCGTCTACATCGGTCCGGGCCTGCTGGGGGGCGGCGCGACGGCGTTCTGGCCCCGCTCGGTGGAGGGCCGGCGCTTTCTCGTCAGCGACTACAACGCCGGGCGCCTGTACGCCGAACGGCTGGAGCCCCTGGACGGGCGCGTGACGATCATGCCCGGCGAGCAATCGAAGACGATCGCCCACGCCGAGATCGTCTGGACCGAGCTCGCCCGCGCGGGCATGACCCGCGCCGATGTCGTCGTCGCCCTCGGCGGCGGCGTGGTCGGCGACCTCGCCGGGTTCTGCGCCGCCACCTACCAGCGCGGCGTGCGCGTGGTCCAGGTCCCGACGACGCTCGTCGCCCAGGTCGACTCGGCGCTGGGCGGCAAGACCGGCGTCGATCTGCCCGACGCCAAGAACTACGTGGGCGCCTATCACCAGCCGCAGGCGGTGATCGCCGACACCGACGCGCTCTCGACGCTTCCCCCGAGGAGGTGGCGGCCGGCTACGCCGAGGTGGTCAAGACCGCGCTCATCGCCGGCGGCAAGCTGTGGGAGCTGGTCCGCGGTGGCGCGCAGCCGGACCTGCCTGAGGTGGTGATCGCGTGCGCCCACACCAAGCTGAGGATCGTCGCTCGCGACGAGCGCGACGGCGGCGCCCGGCAGTCGCTCAACCTCGGTCACACCGTCGGGCACGCCATCGAGGCGGTGACCGGCTATGCCACCTACCGCCACGGGGAGGCGGTGGCGCTCGGGCTGCTGGCGGCGCTGCGCCTCTCGGGCAACGACGACCTGCGCGCCGAGGTGGCCGAGCTCCTGCATGCCCGCGGCCTGCCCACCGTGCTGCATGACGTCGATCCCGACGCGGTGGTGATGGCCACCGCCCGCGACAAGAAGCGGATGGGGGAGGGGCCGGTTCCGTTCGTACTCCTGCCCGAGCCCGGTGACCCCCGGCCCGGCAGCCCCGTGGCCCCGCGCGAGCTCATCGCCGCCGTGCGCGAGCTCTCGACCTAGCGGTCGTCTCCCGGATGCCACTAACGTGAGCGCCATGGAAGTCCGCAACCGCGTCGAGGTGATGCACGGAGTCAACCTCGATCAGCTCGGCCGCCGCGACCCCGATCACTACGGGAGCTTCACGCTGACCGAGCTGGAGATGGGCATCTCGGAGGCCGCCGCCGAGCTGGGCCTGGCCACCCGCTTCTTTCAGTCCAACCACGAGGGCGCCTTCGTGGAGCACCTGCACGGCCTCGATGGCATGGCCGACGCCATCATCCTCAACCCGGGGGCATGGACGCACTACTCCTACGCCATCCGCGACGCGCTGGAGCTGACCCAGCTGCCCGCGGTGGAGGTCCATCTCTCAAACGTCGACGAGCGCGAGGCGTTCCGGCGCGAATCGGTCATCGGCGACCTCTGCTGCGCGCGCGTCGCCGGCCAGGGGCGCGACGGCTATCGCGAGGCGCTGGCCCGCCTGGCGCAGGAGCTCACGAGCGCCGTATGAGCGATCGCGCCTCACGTCTGGCCGAGAAGCTGCCGGAGATCGGCGCCGATCTCCTGGTCGTCACCTCGCTGGTCAACGTCCGCTACCTCACGGGGTTCACCGGCTCCAACGCCATGGCCCTGGTCGGCCGCGACACGCGGGCCTTCGTCACCGACTTCCGCTACCTCGCGCAGTCGGCCGCCGAGGTCGACGGCGCCTTTGACCGCACCATCGCCCAGCAGGAGCTGATGGACACGCTTCCGGACCTGCTCGGGTCCGGGGAGCTGCGGCTGGCCTTCGAGGATGCCCACATGAGCGTCCGCGCCCACGGTCGCCTGCGCGAGCTGGTGCCCGAGCGTGTCGCGCTGGTCCCCGGTGGCGACGCCGTCGAATCGCTGCGCGCCGTCAAGGACGCGGACGAGGTCCGCCGGATCGGCGAGGCGGCCAAGGTCGCGGATGGCGCGCTGCGCCAGATCATGGAGCAGGGCCTCGCCGGTCGCACCGAGATCAGCGTCGCCGTCGCGCTGGAGCGCGCGATGGAGGACCTCGGCGCCAAGCGGCCGTCGTTCGGCACCATCGTCGCCTCCGGTCCCCATGGCGCGCTGCCCCACGCGCAGCCGCGCGACGTCGAGATCGGCCCCAACGAGCTCGTCGTCATCGACTGGGGCGCGGAGCTGGACGGTTACTGCTCTGACTGCACGCGCACGCTGGCCACCGGGGACCTGCCCGACGCGACGCTCGAGGCCTACGATCTCGTCCGCGAGGCCCAGCTCGCCGGCCTGGACGCCGTTACCGCGGGCGCTGGCGGCCGCGAGGCCGACTCGGCGGCGCGCGTCGTCATCGGCGCCGCCGGTCATGCCGAGCATTTCGGCCACGGGCTCGGCCACGGGGTGGGCCTGGAGGTCCACGAGGCGCCGCGCCTGTCGCAGCGGTCGGACTCCGTGCTGGCCAGCGGCAACGTGGTCACGGTCGAGCCCGGGGTCTACCTGCCCGGGCAGTTCGGGGTGCGGATCGAGGATTTGGTCGTCGTGACCGACACGGCGTGCACCATCCTCACTTCGGTGCCCAAGGAACTCATCACCGTCGGCTGACCCGGGACGATGGCCCGTCGAACCGACCAGCGCCGCGCCGCGGTGTGGGCGCTGTACCAGAGCGACCTGCTCGGGCGTCCCCTGGGCGAGATGCTCCCCGGCGATGTCCACACCTTCACCTTCGCGCTGGCCGAGCAGGCGCGCGAGCATCAGCCCGAATTCGACGATCTCATCCGCCGCTACTCCAACGACTGGCCCCTGGAGCGGATCGCGCCCCTGGAGCGCTCCATCCTGCGCGTGGCCCTGCTGGAGATGCTCTATCCCGACGTCGTCCCCGGCGAGTCGCCGATCCCGCCCGAGGGGGCGATCGACGAGGCCATCGAGACCGCCAAGCGCTTCTGCGGCTCCGGCGCGCCCGCGTTCATCAACGGGATCCTCGGTGCCGTGCTGCGCGAGCGCCGCGAGCACGCGAGCACGTAGGCGCCCGCCACGGACCCTAAGCGGAACGTAGGAGTTGCTCACGCCCGACCGGTCAGCGGGCGACAATCAGAGGCATGAGACTTCTCGTCGTCGATGATGACCGCGGCCTGCGCGACGTCCTGCGCCGCGCGCTGACGCTGTCGGGCTATGAGGTGGTCCAGGCTGCCACCGGCTCCGAGGCGCTGTCTGAGGTGACGAGCTCGGTCCCCGACGCGGTCGTGCTCGACGTCGGCCTGCCCGACATCGACGGCCTCGAGGTCTGCCGCCTGCTGCGCCGCGAGGGCAACCGGGTGCCCGTGCTGATGCTGACCGCACGCGATGCCGTCTCTGACCGGATCGACGGCCTGGACGCCGGCGCCGACGACTACCTGGTCAAGCCCTTCGACGTCGACGAGCTGCGCGCTCGGCTCCGGGCGCTGCTGCGCCGTGCCGGGGGCGAGGGCGACGTGGAGGGCGGCCTGAGCTTCGCCGAGCTGAAGCTGGACCCCGCGCGCCACGGCGTCGAGGTCACCGGCACCTTCGTCGAGCTGACGCGCACCGAGTACCAGCTGCTGGAGCTGCTCATGCTCAACCCCCGCCGGGTGCTGCCCCACTCGACGATCTATGACCGAGTGTGGGGCTATGACTTCGGGCCCACCTCCAACGCCCTGCGCGTGTACGTGGGCTACCTGCGCCGCAAGCTGGAGGACGCCGGCGCACGGCCGCTCATCCACACCGTGCGGGGAGTGGGCTACGCGCTGCGGGAGCCGAATGAATGAGCTTGCGCGCGCGCATGGGCCTGGCCGCCGGGGCGGCGGTGGCCGTGGCGGTCATCGCGGTGGCCGTGTCGGCGTATGCGGGCACCCGCTCTGAGCTCCAGGGACAGCTCGACACGTCGCTGGCAGGTCTGATCCACCCGCTCCTGGCCCGGGCCGGCGTCGTCAGCGGCCCGGCGCCCGGCACCAGCGGCGACGGGGACGAGGGCCCGCCTCCGGGATTCGGTGGCACGCCCGGCGCTCGCGGGGGCGGCTTCACCCAGAACGACTGCGACCAGGGTCTGGGACTCGACCGCGCGCGCGGCGGCGGCTTCGGCGGACCCCAGGGCTACGTCCAGCTGGTGAGCCCCACCGGCTCGGTGTGCCTGGCCACGGGCGAGACGACCAAGCTGCCCGTCGACGGCGCCGTCAAGGCGCTGGCGCGCAGCGGCCGCGGCCAGTACCTCACCGACATCACCCTCGGCGTTCACCACCTGCGGGTGCTCGTCCGCGGAGCGGGCAAGGACGGCGCGGTCCAGGTGGCGTTGCCGCTGACCCAGGTCGACGACGCCCTCTCCAATCAGATGCTGCTCCTGATCATCATCGCCGCCGCGGGGATCGCGCTCGCCGCCCTGCTGGGGCTGCTCGTCGCCCGCACCGCGCTGTTGCCGATCGCGCGCTTCACGCGCCAGACAGAGACGATCGCCGCCCACCCCGACCGCCTGGAATCCGAGCGCCTCGACGTCCAGGGCGGTGACGAGCTGGCCCGGCTGGCCCAGACCTTCAACCGGACGCTGGATGCGCTCGAGCGCTCCGTGCAGTCCCAGCGCAACCTCGTCGCCGATGCCTCCCACGAGCTGCGCACGCCGATCGCCACCATCCGTGCCAATCTCCAGCTCATGCGCGACGAGAAGCTGCTCTCGGCGTCAGACCGCGAGGCGCTGCGCCGCGACGTGATCGAGGAGCTCGACGAGCTCACTGCGCTCGTCGGGGACGTGGTGGAGCTCGCCCGCGGCTCAAAGCTCGCCGGAGAGCCGGCCGAGGTTCGCATGGATCAGATCGTCTCCGCCGCTGTGGATCGCACGCGCCGCCGCGCGCCGCAGCTCACCGTCTCGGCCGCCATGGAGCCCACGCTGGTGCAGGGGGAGGGTGACCGGATCGCCCGGGCGGTGGCCAACCTCCTGGACAACGCCGCCAAGTACGGGCAGTCGGGGGGCTCCATCGAGGTCACGTTGGCCGGTGGCACCCTCAGCGTCCGCGACCACGGGCCGGGCTTTCATGAGGAGGACCTGCCCTTCGTGTTCGACCGCTTCCATCGCGCCCGGGATGCGCGCTCCCAGCCCGGCTCCGGCCTGGGGCTGGCCATCGTGCGCCAGGCCGCCGAGGCCCACGGGGGGTTCGTCCGCGCCGCCAACGCTCCCGGTGGCGGGGCGCTGCTGGAGATCGGTTTCGGGCCCACGCTCCAGGTCGACGACGCCGAGCTGCCCGATGCGGTCAGCCGGAGCTCGCCGAGCGCGTAACGCCGCGCAACAGGGGCGCCAGAGACGGCGTGCAGGCGCACGCGGCGCCCCGCAGCCGCCGCAGCCTCAGCAGGTCCTCGATGGTCTGCAGGATCGAGTACTGGTCGACCGGCGCCGCCACCCGCGCGCCGGGCGCCGCCAGCGGCCCGGCCAGGATCGTGGCGATGTGGCCGCCGGCGGCCAGGCGACAGCAGCCGTCGTCAGTCGTCCCCTCGTCCCAGGTGAGGACCAGTAGCCCCCGGGGCCCCAGCGCGGCCAGCAGCGGCGGCACGAGTTGCGCCAGGAACGCGTCGCCCTGGACGGGCGCGCAGTCGTGCATGTCATGGCAGAGGTTGGGGGTGATCCAGGCAAACCGGGGCATCGCGTGCGCCCGCTCGTCGCCCGAGAGCTCGGTGAGCGGGACGACGTGAGCGCACTGGGAAGCGTTGTGGGCGACCCGTCCGTAGTACATGAAGGGGTTGTGCTTCTTGGCGTAGTCCCCGGCGCTTGCGCCGCGGTAGCAGGGGTGGGGCATGCCCTCCATGTACGCCTTCCAGGACAGCCCCGCGGCGCTGAGCTGATCGGCCAGGCTCGTGGCCGAGGGCACGCGGCAGTCGGTGCAGTCGCTGTCGATCCCGAACGTGTCGCCGCCGGTCAGCGCCAGGTAGTTGGGCAGCGACGGGTGGGTGATCGCGTACATCGAGCGCACCAGCGCGTAGCGACGCGCCAGGGCGTTGATGAACGGCGTCTGGCGCGACCCGATGATGTCGCGGAACTCCTCGTTCTCCATGACGATGACGGCGACGTGGGCCGGGGGCCCGCCGCGCAGCGCTGTCACCGGGGACGGGGTGCGCTGGACCGTGCCGTGGCGGACCGCGCTCGTTCCGCAGGCCGACAGCGCCGGCATGAATCCGGCCGCGAGCGCGACCGCGCACGCCCACCGGACCGTCACGACTCGATGCGCTCGGCGATCGCGGAGCCGCTGGCCACCGCGATCGCGCGGCCGTCCGCGTCGATGATCTCGGCCCGGGCCACCGCGGTCCGGCGGCCGCCGTGGACCAGCGTCGCGTGGGCGGTGGCCTCGCGGCCGTCGCTGGCCAGCGGACGCAGGTAGTTGAGCTTGAGCTCCAGCGGGACGAACCGGTGCTCAGCCGGGGCGGCCGTCTGCATGGCGGCCTCGATCGCGGCGCCGGCGAGCATCGCCACCGCGCCGCCCTGCACCCGCCCGGGTGGAGGCGCGCACATCCAGCGTGTGGTGGGCAGCGCGAACGCGGCCTCCCCGGGCGCGATCGCGATCGCGGTCAATCCGGTGAGCCGCGATAGGCCGGCGTCCGGAGAGGGCCACTGCCACGGGTCCGGGCCCGCCTCCGGCGGGGCGCGGCCGCGTTGGTCCGGCCTCGGCCTCGGCCGAGAAGGGCAGGATCACGCACGACGACCCGCCGCGGGCGATCAGCGCCCCCGCATGATCGCTCACGGTGACCTCGGCCAGCGCGACCGGCGGACGGAGGTCCAGCACCGTGGCGGTGGTCACCGATGTCCGCCGGGGCGTACCGGGCGGATCTGGCGCATCGCGAGCTCCGAGGTCGTGATCGCAGTGTCCGCGGGGAGGTCGGCGATGATGCGCAGGCCATCGCCGCGTCGGCGGGGATGGCCAGCAGCCCCAGCGGCACGCGGCCGTCGTCGCCGCAGAGCCAACGCGAGACCGGCATGGTGAACTGGGCGCCCTCGGCGCTGAGCGCCACCGGCTGCATCCCCGTGAGGTGCGACAGCGGGGGCGCCGGGGTATCCCTGGCCAGCATCGGCCCGCAGGAACTCGATCCCCGGCCTGGCGGCGAGGACAGGGTCGGGATGGCCACCGCGCACGGGCGTGCGCCAGGGCGCCTCGTCATCACGACTGGGGCACGGCGCGGCGGCGGGCTCGGCGTCCTGCATGGACATCAAACTACCGTCCGCTTCGGGGCGCGGGGCGGGCGGTTTCGTGCAGCCTTGCCGGAGCAAGCGCTGAACTTTCCGCGCACGCCTTCGAGAGCGTTCGTGCGCAACCGACATTCCCCCGGGTGCTGGCGCGTTCCCCGAGTGGGCAGCCTCGCCTGGCGCGCCCGCCCGCCGGCACCCCATCTTCACAAAGGACGGCGCGCGGGCGGCATATTGTCGCCCGCGACGCCGAGTTTGTGCCGTTTGACGACGTCTCGTCAGGCTTTGCCCAGTCGGACCTGACGCCCCGCCAGCCAGTCGGCGACGGCGCTCGCCACGGCGGCAACGTCGGCCTTGAGCCCGTGATCGCCCGCCACCTGCACCACGGTGCGGCCCGGGCCCGCGGCGGCATCCCGAAGCGGTCGTTGACGCCCTGGACGATCAGCGTCGGCACCGCCACCGCCTCGAGCTCTCCGAGCCGGCTGGGCGACGGTTTGGTCGCGGACGCGCGCTGGGGCGGCTTGAGGGGGAACGCCAAGCAGAGCACGCCGATCGATGACGTCGCGGCGGCGGTGCGGCACGCCACCCGGGCACCCATGGAACGTCCGCCCGTGACCACGGGCAAGCCGGCCAGCTCGTGCGCGCCCAGCCCCGCCACCACTGCCGTCCAGGCCTCGTCGAGGTGCGGGGCCGGTGCCGGGGCGCGCCGCCCGGCGACGCGGTAGGGCTGCTCGACGAGCGCCACCGCCCACCCGCCGGCCAGGGCCGCCCGCTGGGCCGCCTGGAGGTCGGGGGCGCCGACCCCGCCGCCGGCGCCATGGCTCAGGATGAGCGCTGCGGTCGCCGGGTCAGCGCCGTCCGGGAAGCTGAGGTGCGCGCGGGCCAGGCCCCGCGGGGTGTCGATCATGACCTCGCTCATCACCGGGGATGCTGTCATCCCGCGCCGGCACGCGGCCGGCTGGGGCGGCGGCCGGTGGCGCGCCCACGCCGCACCAACGGTGCGTAGCCTTGCCGATGTGGGAGGAATTCCGGCGCAAAGAGCCTTTCGGCTGCTGTTCGCCGCCCAGTCGATCTCGTCCCTGGGCGATCGTCTCGTGCCCGTGGCGCTGGCTTTCGCCGTCCTCAACCTCACGGGATCGGCGACCGGCCTGGGCGTGGTGCTCGCCTCCCAGACCATCCCGCTGGTCGTGTTCGTCCTGGTCGGAGGCGTGTGGGCCGACCGTCTGCCGCGGCGGCTCGTGATGGCGGCCTCGGACCTTGTCCGCGCGACGTCCCAGGGCCTGTGCGCGGTCCTCCTGCTGACCGGGTCGGCTCATCTGTGGGAGCTCGCGGTGCTCCAGGCGATCTATGGGACCGCGCGCGCATTCTTTGACCCCGCCGCCCTGTCGGTGGTGCCACAGACGGTCGGCGCCGGGGAGCTTCAGCGCGCCAACAGCCTCATCGCGCTCACCGGCAACCTCTCCGCGGTCGCCGGGCCGGCGGTGGCCGGGGTGATCGTGGCCGCGGCGGAGCCCGGGTGGGGCCTGGCCTTCGACGCCGTCACCTTTCTGGGGAGCGCGGCCTGCGTGCGGGCGATGCCGCCGGTCGCCGCGGTGGTGCGCGAGCGGGCGACGCTGCTGCACGAGCTTCGCCACGGCTGGGGCGCGTTCCGGGCCCGACGGTGGTTGTGGATCACGGTCAGCTGCTTCACGCTGTACATCGGCTGCGCCTGGGCCCCGTGGCAGGTGCTCGGGCCGCAGATCGCCCGGGTGTCGCTGGGCGGCCCCGGGGCGTGGGCGGCGATCGCCGTCGCCCTGGGCGCGGGATCCATCGTGGGGGGTGTGATCGGGCTGCGGGCGCGGCCCCGCCATCCGTTCCGGCTCTCCTTCATCATCTTCGTCGTGGTGACGCCGGCGATGCTCGCGCTGGTGGCGGCGCACGCGCCGCTCCTGGTCATCCTGCCCGTGGCGGTGATCGACGGCAGCAGCGGCACGATGTTCAACACGTTCTGGTTCACCGCCGTGCAATCGGATGTCCCGGCCGGGGAGCTGGCCCGTGTCATGTCCTGGGATTACTTCGGCTCGGTGGCCGTCCTGCCCCTCGGGCAGGCGCTCAGCGGCCCGGTGGCCGCCGCGGTGAGCCCCTCGACGACCCTGTACGGGGCCGCCGTGCTGACCGTGGTGCTGTTCGGCCTCGGGCTCGCCGCGCCCTCGGTGCGCAACTTCAGCCCGCCGGCGGTGGCGCCGGCGG
Source organism: uncultured Actinomycetota bacterium (assembly GCA_963830945.1). Taxonomy (GTDB): domain Bacteria; phylum Actinomycetota; class Thermoleophilia; order Solirubrobacterales; family Solirubrobacteraceae; genus Palsa-465. Next base: position 163,996 of record CAWHOH010000013.1, read on the forward strand.
GCTGAGCACTGCGTGGGTCAGCGGTGGCCGTTGAAGCTGATCACCTGCTGGATGCCGCTCGGCCGGTTGGTATAGGCCATGGTGTACGGCAGCAGCCCGGGGATGAACTTGATCCGCTCGGCCGTGGCGCTGGCGCGCCACGCGCTGGGATTGGCACTGTGCTGCTGACCGGCCAGCGCCCTGCCGGCCGCCGCGATCGCCGCCCACACGGACTTCTGGCAGCGATGCAGGCTGCCCGCGCCGCAGTAGGCGTTGGTGAACGGCTGCGGCTGCTTGATGTGCAGCAGCTTTGACACGTCGCGGTCGAAGTACTGATACCAGCCGCTGAACTGCCCGTCCGGTGGCGAGTCGAACACGCTCACCAGGCTGCCGAACTCCCCCTCCAGCGGCCCCAGCTCCGGCCGCATGAAGGCGGCGGCGATCCTCGGCCACGCCGCGTTCATGATCGCCGCGCCGGGGTTGTCGATCTTGCCGTCGTTGTTGAGGTCCAGCAGGTTGCCGCCGGCCTTGCGCCACGCCACCAGCAGCGACAGCATCTTCGCCGCCCGGGCGCTGGGGGCCTTGGAGCCCTTGAGCAGGTCCTGGAGCACCGGGACGGTGAGGATCGCCCGGACGTCCTGCGTCGCCGAGGCGTTCATCGCCGAGGTGACGGTGGCCAGTGACCACTTGCCGCCCTGGCGCAGCCGGGCCAGGTTGTAGTTGAGCAGGTCGACGCGCGCGGAGGTGCCGTTGGCGTTCCAGGCGTCGTCGGCCGCGCCGAACCCATGGGCGGAGACGTTGTTCCAGTTGGTCATCGTCCCCTTGACCGGCGTGTGCAGCGGGTCGATCCCCTTGGGGTGCACGCTGTCCGACGCGCTGCCGCGCCACTCCCACCTGCCGGTGCCGATCGTCGGGAGGCTCGGATCCGTGCCCTTGGGGCGCAGCGGCAGCAGCCCGGTCGTGATCTCGGCCACGTGCTTGTCGTCGATGTAGAACGAGTTGAACGTCTGCGGCGTCAGCTCGGCAGCCTTGAAGAACGACTGCGGGCTGTTGACCTGGCCGTCGGACAGACGGCGGTTGAAGAGCAGGTCGAGCGCGTCCTTGCCGTAGCTCGAGCGCTTGCTCGAGATCGCCACCAGCCGATGGTGCACGCGGGCGTAGCCCTCGACCGGCCCGTGGACGGTCGTCTTGAACGACACCGTCTTGCCGCTGAGCGTGCCGGCGTCAAACGACTGCATGGACAGGCACTTGCCCTTGAACAGGTACTTCGTCCGGCTGTGGCCGCAGAGCGTCTCGGCGTACTCGTCCACGACGTCCCCGGAAGCCGAGGTGAGCGTGGTGGCGAAGTCCGGCCCGCGCCCGATCAGCATGTAGCCCGGGAACGGAGCCGAGGTCGCCCCGCGCCAGTCCAGACCTGGGGCGTGCATGTCGATCTCGTAGGTCAGGCCGGGATAGAAGTAGCCGACCTGCGGCCCGCCGACCAGCAGCGGGTGCCCGGTGGTGGAGTCCTTGCCCTCGACCATGAGCTCGTTGGAGGCATGCGGACGCGGCTCGATGCGGCCGAACCGGGCCGCCTGCGCCGCCGACACCGAGGGGGTGGCGTGGAAGCTGCCCGGGTCCAGCACGACGCTGCCGGGAGCGCCCGGCTTGGTGGGGGTGTGGTCGTAGTTGAACGTCCCGTCCACGGTGGTCGGGCTCCCGGCGTTCGTGTTCTGGCGCAGGTCGTTGAAGACGCTGTAGCCCTTCGTGACCCCCAGCCGGTGCTCGAGCGAGCCCAGGAACTGGGAGTCCTGCGCCTCGCGGCCACCGCCCTCGCCGAAGAACTGGTCCTTGAGCGCGTTGAGCGCGTAGACGTCGTTGCGGGTCCACTGGGGCGTGGTCGGGCTGTTGATCGCCAGGTAGGCGTTGATCCCGGTGACGAACTCGTCGATGTCCGAGAGCACCGCCTGCCCCTCCGGCCCGGCCTTCTGAAGCACCTGGGTCTGACGGGAGAGCACCTGCTCGGTCTGGGCGCTGGGCTGGAAGTTCTGCAGGTTCTCGATGAGGCCGATGGCGGTCAGGCCCGGGACGTCGAGCGCGGCCACCCGCGAGTTGTCGCGTGCCTGCTGCAGCAGGAGCCCGCGATCCTCGGCCGCGATCCAGCCGGCCGCCCACACGCCGCCCGCATGGGTGGTGGCGGTGACATGCGGGACCTCGAAGCGGTCACGCACGATGGTGACGCCCGGGAAGGGGACGGGCTCGACGGTGCCGGGGCCCTCGTTGCCGACTCCGAACTGCTCTGACTTGAAGTCGGAGAACAGGTCGGCGTTCGTGACGTGATCGAACAGCGGGGTGAGCGCGTTGTACATCTGCGCCTGCGATGTCGCGTCGGCCGGAATCGGGACCGATCCCTTCTGCCCCGAAGGGATGATGTTGCGCGCGACCTGCGAATAGTCGATATCCGCAGCCCCCGCCTGCGCCGTGGCTGCCCCCAGCGCCACGATCGCGCCTGCGGCCAGCGCGGCCGTGATCCTTCTCATAGCGAATGCTCCTCTCGTCGCGCGGTCCAGGTGAACGGCGCGTGAAACGGCGGCCAACATAGCGGACCGGCCGGGCGAGTCGCGCCACCCGTCGACACGGGGTGGGTGACTGCGTGTGCGCGCTGGGGCGCCCGCGAACGTCAACGACGGCAACGAGGGGAGGGCGCGGGTGCTCGGAGCCCCCGCGGGGCGGCCTGCGGCGGGGTCGTGGGAGATAGTGACGCTGTGACGAGCAGTATCTCCCAGAACCCCCTGCAAAGCGTCGCGATTCGCGCCGCGGCGGCCCAGACCCGGCCGCCTTCCCCAGCAGGCCGTTGACGTGCGCCGACCAAGCTGAACGCCCTCGGAGATGACCCTCGCTAGCGTTCAGGGCAGCCATGAGCCCCGCCGTCGAGGTCCCCGACTACGCCGTCCAGGACGAGGTCCGCATCGATGCCACGCGCACGGCGCTCGTGGTGGTCGACATGCAGAACGACTTCGTCGCGCAGGGCGGCAGCCTGCGGGTCCCCGACGCCGAGTCGACCATCCCGGCGATCACCATGCTGCTGGACGTGGCTCGCGCCTACGGGATGCGCGTGGTGTTCACGCAGGACACCCACCGCGACGGGGATCCAGAGTGGCGCATCTGGCCCGAGCACGCGCGCGAGGGCAGCTGGGGCTGGCAGATCGTCGACCCGCTGGCCCCGCGCGAGGATGAGACCGTCATCACCAAGGTCCGCTACGACGGCTTCTACGGCACGCCGCTGGACCATCTGCTGCGGCTGTGGGGCGTGACCACGCTCGTCATCTGCGGCACGGTGGCCAACATCTGCGTGCACTACACGGCGGCCAGCGCCGCCCTACGCTGGTATGACGTGATCATCCCCCGCGACGCCGTCTCGGCGCTGGACCGGTTTGATCTGGAGTCCTCGCTGCGCCAGACCGCGTTCCTGTTCGGAGGGCGGATCACCACCGCCGCCGGCGTGCGCATCTGAGCCGGCCGCGCGCGCCCGACTACCGTCGGCGCCCAGCGGCCGCCCGCACCACGCGCGCCCGACTACCGTCGGCGCCCAGCGGCCGCCCGCACCACGCGCCTCAACCAATGTGGGCAGCCAGGAACCCCAGCGACGCCGGCGTCTGGCTGGCGAAGAACGCGGTGTCATGGCAGCCCCCGGTGACCACGACGGTCACCGAGGCCGGCACCCGGCGCGCCAGGGCCCGCACACCGGGGGCGAACGGATCGTCCGCGCCCGAGGCGATGCGGGTCGGCAACCGCGCCAGCGCTCCCGCATGAGCGATGACGTCGTCGCGGGCGAAGTCGCCCGCTGAGGCGAACCCGCCGGGGTTCGCGGCGAGCGCCTGGTCATAGGTGGTCCAGATCGCCGGGCTGATCGCCGCCGCCGCCGAGACGAGATCCGGGCGCTCGGCGAGCAGGAGCGCCCCGAAGCCACCCATCGACGTCCCGATCACCCCGGTGTGGGCCGCATCGCGTCCGAGCCCCAGCGCCCGGCACATCGGCAGCAACTCCTCGGTGACCATCGCCATCGGGTCATCGCCGGGATGGGGGTTCCAGTAGCCCCCGCCGCCGTCGGCGGCGGCCAGCGCGATCGCCGCCCGCTCAGCCCCCGACGTTAGGGCCGCCAGCGCGAGAGCCGGCGACATGCCGCCCAGCCCGCTGGCGTGGTTGCCGCCGAAGCCGTGCAGCACCAGCGCCACCGGCAGCCGCTCACCCACCCGGTGGCCCGGCGGGTAGGCGATCGTGTAGCCGACCCTGCGCCGGCGGGCCCGGGAGAAGAAGGTTCCTGATCGCGACGGGTGGGCGTTCGGGGACTGGGCATCGCCGGCTATCCCGCGCCGGAGGGCGACATCCAGGCGCGGACCGTCCGCCGCAGGGCCGACGCGGCCACCAGGAAGGCCGCGGCCATCACCGCCAGGCCCGCGACGTCGATGGCCCCCACCGGGCCATCATATATCGGTTGCCGGTATATCGTCAAGCGAAGTAAGGATAGGTTGAGGGGGTGGAAGCACAGACGCCCGGCCGGCCCTCGCTCTCACCGGCCCTGCTGGCCGGCGGCGTGGTCCTGGTCGCCATCAACCTGCGCCCGGCCGCGGCCAGCATCGGCCCCGTCCTGGACCGCATCCAGTCAGACACCGGCCTGTCCTCGGGGTGGGCGGGCGCGCTGGCGACGCTCCCGGTCCTGTGCTTCGGTCTGCTCGCCCCGCTGGCCCCGCCGCTGGCCCGCCGGCTGGGCGTGCACACCGCGATCGCCGTGGCGATGGTGGCGCTGGTGTCCGGGATGCTGCTGCGGCTCGTCCCCGGCGACGTGTTCCTGTTTGCCGGGACCGCCCTGGCGGGCGCCGCCATCGCGACCGGCAACGTGCTGCTCCCGGTGATCGTGCGCCGGGACTTCCCGGACCGGACCGGGAGCGCGATGGCGCTCTACACGACCTCGCTGGTCGGCTTCGCCGCGCTCTCGGCCGGTACGACGGTCCCGCTGGCCAACGGCCTCGGTGGCGGCTGGCGCCCCGGTCTGGGCATCTGGGCCGCACCCGCGGCGGTCGCGGCCCTGGCTTGGCTGCCGGCGATCGTCCGCCGGGACGCCCCGAAGGGCGCACACGCGGACGACGGCACGAGGACGCCGAGAGTGCGCCCGTTGCTGCGCCAGCCGCTCGCCTGGCAGGTCACGCTGTTCTTCGCCGTGCAGTCAGGCGGCTTCTACGCGACTCTGGCCTGGCTGCCCGACATCTTTCGCAGCCACGGCGCCAGCGAGTCGCGCGCGGGGTTCCTGCTCAGCCTGTCGATCGTGGTGGGGCTGCTCACCGCCACCACGCTGCCGGGGCTCGCCACCCGCATGCGCGACCAGCGCCGGCTGGTGGTGGTCTGCTGCGCGGTGTGGGCCGCGGGCCTCATCGGGATCATCGTCGCGCCGATGTCGGCGCCGTACCTGTGGGTGGTGCTGCTCGGACTGGGCCAGAACTCGATCTTCCCCCTGGCGCTCATGCTCATCGTGCTGCGTGGGGGCGGCCTGGCCACCACCGAGGGCCTGTCCACTCTCGCCCAATCGGTGGGCTACGTGCTGGCGGCGATCTTCCCGCTGGCGGTCGGCGCGCTCCATGGCGCCGCCGGCTCGTGGACGCCTGCGCTCATCCTGCTGCTGGCCCTCCTGGTCCCGCAGGTCGTGTTCGGGCTGGCCGCGGGCCGCGATCGCCAGCTCAGCCCCGCCTGAGCCCGTCTAGGCGGTGGCGCGGCTGATATGGCCGCCGAGGGCGGCGCGGGTCTGTGCCAGCGCGTCGGAGAGCTCGGCGTGGAGCTCCAGGGCGCCCGAGGTCCGACCCGCCGCGGCGATCTCGCACAGCTCCGTGGCGATCTCGCTCATCCGCGTCGCGCCGATCGTGGCGGCTGAGCCCTTGAGGCCGTGGGCCAGGCCGTGCAGGCGGTCGGCGTCATCTGAGGCGATGGCCCCATGCATGGCGGGCAGGCGCTCGGCCGACTGGTCGAGGAACATCGTCGCCAGGGTCACCTCGGTCTCGGGGTCGCCGATCTCCTGCAGCGGGGCGGGATCGAAGACCTCGCAGGCGGTCTCGGCGGTGGCCTCGCCGGCGGGCTTGAACTCCGGAAGGCGTCCCAGGACATCCTGGATGGTCTGACGGCGCAGGGGCTTTGACAGGTAGTCGTCCATCCCGGCGGCCAGGCACTTCTCGCGGTCGCCGTCCAGGGCGTGCGCGGTGAGGGCGATGATCGGCGTGTGGCGCCCGGTCTGCTCCTCGCGCCGGCGGATGACGCGGGTGGCCGTGTAGCCGTCGACGTCGGGCATCTGGCAGTCCATGAACACCGCGCTGTACTGAGTGCGGCCGGTCATGGTGATGGCCTCCCGGCCGTTGGCGGCGACGTCGACGACCAGGCCGAAGCTCCGCAGGAGGCGGAGGGCGGCGAACTGGTTGATCTCGTTGTCCTCGACCACCAGGACGTGGCAGCCGTCGCCGGCGAGGACGCCCGCGACGGGCACCGAGGCGGTCGCGGCGAGTGCCTGCTGGCCTGTGCCCGTGCGGTGCAGCGTGGTGAGAAGCTGGTTATAGAGCCGGGACGGGCGGATCGGCTTGGCGACCTGGGCGTCGACGCCGGCGGCGTCTGCGGCGGCGGCCTCGACGTGCGATGACACCACCATGATCAGCCGAGTCGCCCGCAGCGCCGGCACCTCGCCGATCTCGCGCACCAGCGCCAGGCCGTCGGTGTCGGGCAGTCGTGCGGCGATCAGCGCGGTCTCGAAGGGACGACCCGCCTCGGCGGCGGCGCGCAGCAGCCCCAGGGCGGTGGCGCCGTCAGCGGCGGTGTCGGGATGGATCGCCCAGCTGGCCAGCGTGCTCTTGAGGCTCTCGCGGTCCGTGGCGTCGCCGTCGACGACGAGCACCCGGGCGCCGGTGAGATCGTTGCCCAGCAGGTCGGCCTCCAGGCCGAGCCCGGGCTCATAGGGAAGGGTGAACCAGAAGCGGCTGCCGAGCCCCGGCTCGCTGTCGCAGCCGATCTCCCCGTCCATCAGCTCCACCAGCTGCTTGGAGATGCACAGGCCCAGTCCGGTCCCGCCGTAGCGGCGCGTCGTCGTGGCGTCGGCCTGTGAGAAGGGCTCGAACAGCGCCGAGAGCTTCTCGGCGTCGATCCCGATTCCGGTGTCGGCGACCTCGATGCGCAGGCGCTCGGCGCTTCCGGGGCCGTCAGCGAGCGCCACCGTCACCGTCACCTCTCCCTCCGAGGTGAACTTCACCGCGTTGGAGAGCAGGTTCATCAGCACCTGGCGCACCCGGTTGCCGTCCCCGTTGACGACCGGCGCGACCTCCGGGTCCACGCAGACCTCGAGGGCCAGACCGCGCTCGGCCGCCTTGACGCCGACGATCTCGGCGACGTCGTCGACGGCGGTGCGCAGGGAGAAGTCCTCACGGACGATCTCCAGCTTGCCGGCCTCGATCTTGGAGAAGTCCAGGATGTCGTTGATGACGCGCATCAGCGCCTCGGCCGAGGTCATCGCGACCTGGGCGTACTGGGACTGCTCGCCGTTGAGCGGCGTCTCGAGCAGCAGCTCGGCCATGCTGACGACGCCGTTGAGCGGCGTCCGGATCTCATGGCTCATGTTGGCGACGAACTCGGACTTCAGCCGGGAGGCCTCCAGGGCCTTCTCACGGCTCGCGCGCAGCTCGTCGTCCATGCGCCGGCGCTGGGAGATGTCGCGCCAGACGCTGAAGGCGCCGGTGATCGAGCGGTCCTCGGTGCGGTAGGGGGCGATGTCGACGGAGTAGGTGCGCCCATCGCCCGCGCTGTACTCCAGCGAGCCCGACTCGCCCGCAAAGGCCCGGAGGATTGCCGGCTCCAGCGTCTCGAGCCGCGCCGGGGTGACCAGCTCTGAGAGCAGCTTGCCCTCGAAGGCGTCGCGATCGGCGCCCAGCTCCTTCATCAGCGCGCCCTGCACCAAGCGGCAGCGCAGTTCGCGGTCATAGAGCACGACCATCGTGTCGGGGAGGCTGGAGAGCAGGACGCGCTGTCGGTACTCGGTCTCCTCACGCTCGATGCGGGCCGCGCGCTCGGCGGTGACGTCCTGCGCCGTGCCGGCGATGCGCGGCGGCAGGCCGACGCTGGCGTCGGCGGACAGGTAACCGCCGCGGACCGACAGGGTCCTCACCCGCGATCCCCCCAGCGCCACCCGGTACTCGTCGATGAAGGGCTCGCGCGTGCGCACGATGTCGAAGATCCTGGTCCGGACGCGCTCGCGGTCCTCGGGATGCACGAGCTCCAGGAACTGATCGAGCGGGGGCGCCTCGGCCAGCGGGTTGACGCCGTGCAGCAGGTACTGTTGGACCGACCACGCGGGCTCGCCGTTCTCCAGGTTCCAGGTCCAGCTGCCCACGCCGCCCACCGACTGGGACTCGTCCAGGAGCCGCCGGCCCTCGCGCAGCGCCGATTCGGCGGCCTTGGCCCGGGTGATGTCCTCGATGTGCGAGACGAAGTGCAGCGGCGTGCCGCGCTCGTCGCGTACGAGCGCGACTGACAGCTTGGCCCAGATGACGTGCCCCGCCTTGTGGAAGTAGCGCTTCTCCATCTGGTAGGTCTGGATCTCGCCCGTCAGGACCTGGCCGAGCTTCGCCAGGTCGGCGTCGAGGTCGTCGGGATGCGTGATCTCCTGGAAGGTGCGCTGCAGCAGCTCGGCCTCGCTGTAGCCGACGATCTCGCACAGGGCGCGGTTGACCTCGAGCCAGCGGCCGTTGGGCCCGACGAGCGCGACGCCGATCGGCGCCTCGTCGAAGGTCTCGCGGAAGCGCGCCTCAGACTGCTCCAGATCCAGCTCCAGACGGTGCTGGTCGGTGACGTCGCGGGCGATCGAGGTGGCGCCGATGACGTTGCCGCTCTCGTCGCGCAGCGGTGCGGCCGAGAGGTCGACGAAGATGCGCGAGCCGTCGCGGCGCCGGCGCGAACGCGCGCGCTCGGTCACGTGCTCGCCGGCCATGAGCCGCGGCATCAGCTCCTGCGCGTCGGAATGGCTGCGATCGCGCCGGGCAGGCGCGACCTGGGGGGTGCCGATCATCTCCTCGGCGGTGTAGCCGTAGAGCCTCTCGGCGCCGGCGTTCCAGCTGGTGATGGTGCCCGCACGGTCGACGGTGATGACCGCGTCGTTGGTGGACTCGACCACCCGGGCGAGCTGCTCGCGCTGGATCTGGGCGGCGCGGCGCTCGGCGATGTCGCGGATCAGGGCGTTGAAACGCGGCCCTTCGGGCGTCTCGACGCGGGCGATGGACACCTCCACCTGCAGCTCGCGGCCATCGCGATGGCGGGCGCTCAGCTCGACCGGGAGCGCCGGGAGGTGCGATCCGCCGGGGCGGGCGTGGCGCGCCAGGTCGGGGGCCGAGCCGATCGCGGGCAGGATCGTCGCGGAGGCCAGCTGTCCGACGGCCTCGTCAATGCGCCAGCCGAACAGGCGCTCGGCGGCGGGGTTCCAGTCGACGATGCGGTGGCCGGCGTCGAGGGCGATGAACGCGTCGTGGGCGCTCTCGATGATCGAGCGCGTCTCCTGCTCGCGCGCGATCAGGGCGCGGTGGGCCGCGCGCAGGTCGAGCTCGGTCATGATGTTGTGGGCCAGCTCGGTGAGGATCTCGATCTCGATCTCGGTCCACTGGCGCGGGGTGTGCTCGATCGCGCAGAACGAGCCGAGCGTGTGCCCGTCGGCGTCGGTGAGCGGGACGCCGCAGTACGCGACCACGTCGAGGTCCTCGATGGCCGCGTTGTCCTTGACGCGGGGATCGGACCGGGCGTCGGTGACCACCAGCGGAGCGCCGCCCGTGACCACGTGCTGGCAGAAGGAGTGCGACAGCGGCGTCTGGCTGACCGCCGTCCCGACCGAGCTCTTGAAGAACTGACGCGAGTCGTCGACGAGCGTCATCGTCGCCACCGACGCGCCGAGCAGCTTCGTCGCCAGCCGGGTGAGGCGGTCAAAGACCTCCTCGGGGTCTGAGTCCATCAATTCCGAGCGCCTCAGGGCGTCAAGGCGCGCAGCATCTCTCAGCAGGTCGCTCATCTGCCCTGGTCATCGGCAGAAACGCGCCACACATGAGCCCTGTGAGCGCCCGCGCCGTCCGGTACCTTTCACGGGCCCATGGATTGGGTGGCGCACATTCACCTTTGCGGGCATCTGCGCGTCACGATGAGCGGGGTGGCGCACGAGCTGGCGCTGCGCGGGCGCCAGGGGCGCCTGCTGTTCGCCTTCCTGGTCTTGCACCGCGGCCGGCCGGTCCCGCGCGACGCGCTGGTCGAGGCGCTCTGGGGCGAGGACGGCCTGCCGCCCAGCGAGGGCGCGCTCGCTCCCGTGCTCTCGCGCCTGCGCCGCGCGATCGAGCCCGCGACGGTGGCGGGACGCGACAGCCTCGCGCTGGTACTGCCCGAGCCGGCGTGGGTCGACGTCGAGGTGGCGCGCGACGCCGTCAAGCGCGCTCGCGCCGCGACCGAGGCGACCGACCGCCTCATCCACGCGCAGGAGGCGATGGCGATCGCCGAGCCCGGGCTGCTCCCGGGACTTGAGGCGCCGTGGCTGACCGCGGAGCGCGACGCCCTGGAGCACCTGCGCGTCGAGGCGCTGGAACTGGCCGCTGTCGCCGCTCGGACCACGGAGCCGCCGCTGGCCGAGTCGCTGGCCCGCGAGGCGGTGGCCGCCGCCCCGTTTCGGGAATCGGCCTGGGCTGCGTTGATCTCCGCGCTGCACGCCCGCGGCAATGTCGCCGAGGCGTTGCACGCCTTCGAGGAGGTGCGGCTGCGGCTGCGCGAGGAGCTGGGCGCCGTCCCCGGGCGCGAGCTCCTGGCACTCCACGCCCAGCTGCTGGCCGACACCGACGAGGCTCCGAGTGTTGCCCCAGCCACAGCTGCCCCAGCCGCCCCGGCCGCCCGCGCCGCCGCCACGGCCGGCCGCGCGCCTGGCCCGGGCGCGTCGGCCGACCTGGTCGAGCGCGACGACGAGCTGCGTGCCGTGGACGCGGCGGTGGCGCGTGTCGCCGCGGGGGAGGGGGGCGTCGTCCTCTTTGAGGGGGCGGCGGGAATCGGCAAGACCCGGCTGCTGGGCGAGCTGCGCGACCGGGCCGCCGCCCGCGACGCGCTCGTGCTCGAGGCGCGGGCGGGCCTGCTCGAGCGCGAGTTCGGCTTCGGCGTCGTGCGCCAGTTGCTGGAGCCCGTCGCCGACCCGAGCCTGCTCGAGGGCCCCGCGGCGGCGGCCCGCGCCGTGCTCAGCGACGCCGGGACCACCGAGGGGACGTTCCCGATCCTCAACGGCCTCTTCCGGCTGGTCGAGCGTCTGGCGGCGACACGGCCGGTGGTGCTGTGCGTCGACGACCTGCAGTGGTCAGACCCCGCGTCGCTGCGCTTCGCCGCGTACCTCGCCCGCCGCATCGGCGCCCTGCCCGTGCTCGTCGCCGCCACCATCCGCAGCGGCGAGCCCGACGCCGACGAGGCGCTGCTCGGCGAGCTGGCTCAGGAGCCCGTCACGATCGCGCTCACGCCGCGCCCGCTCACCGCCGACGCCACGCGCCGCCTCGTTCATCTGCGCCTCGGTGGGGACGCCGACGCCGCCTTCTCCGCCGCCTGTCATGAGGTGACGGCGGGCAACCCGCTGCTGCTGGGACAGCTGCTCAGCGCGTTGGCCGCCGAGGAGGTCAGTCCCACCGCCTCGGCCGCCGCCGGGGTGCGCGGTATCGGCCAGGTTGCGGTGGCGCGCACGGTGCTGCTGCGCCTGCGGCGGCTCCCCGAGCCGGCGGTGGCGGTGGCCCGCGCGGCAGCTGTGTTGGGCGAGCAGCCCGGCCTGCCCGCCGTCGCGGCGCTCGCCGGCGCCGACGAGCCCGCCGCCGCCGGCGCCATCCAGGCCCTGGCCCGGGCGGAGATCCTGCGCGGCGACGAGTCGCTGGGCTTCGTGCACCCGCTCATCCGCGACGCCGTCTACTCCGAGTTCACCGCCCCCGAGCGCGCGCTCGAGCACGCCCGGGCGGCCCGCCTGCTCGCGGAGCTCGGGGCGGCGCCGGAGCGGGTCGCGGCGCAGCTGCTGCTGACCACGCCGCGTGGTGACCCGTGGGTGGTCGCTCGCCTGCGCGAGGCGGCTCAGGTGGCGCTGCGCCGCGGCGCGCCCGACGCGTCCATGCGGCTGCTCGAACGGGCCCAGGCCGAGCCACCACCCGCCGCCGACCGGGCCGCGCTCGCCTTCGAGCTGGGCGGTAGCGCCGCCTACGTGCGCGGGCCCGCCGGGGTCGAGCCGCTGGAACGGGCCTACTCCGAGCTGACCGACCCGGCCGCCCGCGCCCGCGCGGCGGTCCGCCTCAGCCACCTGCTCCTGTTCGTGCGTTCGCCCGCCGACGGGGTGGCGCTGGCCGGGCGCGCCGCCGCCGAGCTCCCCGACGGCGAGGCCTTCGACGACTTCCGCGATGGCCTGCGGGCCGTGCGCCTGGTCGGGGCGGCCTTCGGCGCGGTGGACCCGACGGAGTTTCGCGCCCTGGACGACGTGCGCGCAGGCCCCCGGGGGACCGGGGTGGGTGGGGTGGGTGGGCCAGGTACCCGCGCGCTGACCGCGATGTCGGCCTTGGCCGTCGCCCTCACCTGCGGGCCGGCGGCCGAGGCCTCGGCGCTGGCCCGTGAGGCGTTCTCGGCGGGGCTGACCGCGTTTGAGATCACCGCTCCGGTGGCTCTGGCCAGTGCGGCGCTGGCCCTGGGCGAGCCCGCCGACGGCCTGGAGGCGATCCGCCGCTACGCCGAGCACGCGCGCCGCCAGGGGGAGATCCTGGGGTCGATCGGCGCCGACCTATGGGGCGGGATCACGCAGATCTGGGCCGGCGACCTGCGGGCGGCGATGGCGCTGCTGGAGCGTGCCCACGAGGGGGAGCGGCTGTGGGGCACCAAGCTCGACGCGGTCATGGCCTACTCGGCGGCGTTCACGGCGCTCGTCCAGCTCGAGCGTGGCGATCCGCCCGCCATCGCGGCCGAGACGCTGCACCGCGTCCACGCCGACGACCCCCGTCCTGACGGCGCTCGCTTCTGGCTCGCCAGCCTTGCCGAGCTCGCGCTCGCCGACGGTCGGCCCGCCGACGCCGTCGGTGTCACCGAGCGCCTGGAGTCCGCGCGCCCGCCCGACACCCATCCCGTGTGGGCGCCGTGGCGCTCGCTGCGCACGCGGGCGCTGGCGGCGCTCGGCGACGTGACCGAGGCCCGGCGGCTCGCCCTGGAGGACCTCGAGCTCTGCCGCCGGCTGGGGGCCACGTGGGTCATCGGCCGCGGGCTGCGCGTCCTCGCCGAGCTCCCCGGTCCCGACCGGGTCGACATCGGCCGGGAGGCCGTGGCGCATCTGGGCGAGTCCTCGGCCCGGCTCGAGCTGGCCAAGGCGCGGGCGACGCTGGGTGACGCCCTGGCCGAGGCCGGCGCCGGCGACGAGGCCCGCGCCGAGTGGAGCGCCGCCGCCGAGCTGGCGCAGGCGTGCGGCGCCGCCGAGCTCGCGCGCCGCGCCACGGAGGCCCTGGCCGGAACGCGCGCTCCGGCGACGCCGCAGGCCTGTCAGTGATCGTCCGCAGGCCCGTCAGTGATCGCCCGTGGGTCAGTCGGTGGGCATGTGCGACGCCACCAGCATGCCGTCGGGGTCGACCGCGGACCGGATCCGCTGCAGGCGCGTGAGCACGCTGTCGGGGACGCAGGTGCGCAGTGAGCGGGTGCGCTCGGCGAAGCTGAGGAATCGTGTGCCGGTGGCCCACGGCCTCATCGCCTCCAGGTACCGGTCAAGGTAGCCATCAAGCACGGCGGCGGGTGCGGGAGCGTCCGGGATACCCACGCCGAAGAGCAGGAAGCGCCCCTCGAGATGACCGCGCGCGCCCGCCCCGGGCGGCGGCGCCGCCAGCGCGCCGCCGAGATGCCGGATCTCGGCCGCCAGCAGCGGTGACCCAGGACCGCTGGTCCGCAGGAAGCTGTCGATGGCCCAGTCGTCGAGCTTCTCCAGCATCATCCCGTCGCCGACGGCGGGGACCGGATCCTCCGGGTCGCCGTGCAGACGGGCGACCGCCGCGGTCGGCATGGGGCCGAAGCCGCCGAGGATCGGCGTCGCCGCGTAGCGGAGGCGGGCCTCGAGTTGCCGCGCCTGCGCGGGGTCAAGGGCCACGCCGTTGACGCACACCGAGGTGATCCCTCGGAGGGGCTCCGGGGTCTCGGGCAGCGGCGGCAGGTTGAGCACCCGGAACGTCGTGGTGATGTCATCAGAGGCATGAGCCGTCCAGCCCAGCCATGCCCGCATCACCCGCTGCGCGTCGGTCGCGGCGAAGAACAGCGCCCCGCCGGTGACCTCGGCGTAGGGGAGCAGGCCGATCTCCACGGCGGTGATGACCGCGTAGCCGCCGCCCCCGCCGCGCAGCGCGTAGAACAGGTCGCGGTTGTGCTCGGCGTCGACGTGGCGGTGCACGCCGTCCGGCGTGACGACCTCCAGCGCGCGCACGTGGTTGACCGCGAGCCCATGCTTGCGACCGTAGAACGACAGGCCGCCCGCGACCAGGTAGCCGATCACGCCGACCGAGGGCGAGGAGCCGTGCATCACGGCGAGCCCGTGGGGCGTCACCGCGTCCACGACGTCGCCCCATCGCGCGCCGGCCTTGATCCGCGCCGTGCGCTTGACGGGGTCCACCTCGACCCCGCCGTCGTGGAGCGCCGTCTTGAGCAGCAGGGTGCGCTCCAGCGAGGGCAGCGCCTGGCCGAGGTGCCCGGTCCCCTGGGGGGCCACCGTCAGCCCGGACTCGCGGGCGTAGGCGACCGCGGCCTGCACGTCCTGCACCGTCCGCGCCACGCAGATGCATGCGGGGCGCTGGTCGGCGTGCAGGTTCCATGCCTGCCGCGCCGTGTCGTACTCGTCGCTGTCGGGCCAGATGAGCGCCGGCGCGGCCGACGCGGTGGAGGTGCCGGAGATCTGCTCGGCGGCCGCGGGGGGCGCGTCGAAGGGGAGTGGGAATGTGTGTGTGGTGTCCATGGCGCAGACCTTGCGGGGCGCGCCTTGCCGTGAAGTTGACCGCGGTTTGCCGGAACCTTGCCGCCGGCCGGGCGCGGCCGGGGTGACCGAGGGCGACGGGCGGCGATCACTGGACGTTCATCGGGGTATGGGCGCACGTCAACGGCGGGCGTGGGAAGGGGTGGGCTGGAGCGTAAATAGCCGGATTTGCAGGTGGTTCTGGTAGATAGTGCTCGCTACAGAGTAAAAATCTCCCACAGCCCGCCGACACACCGCGGCCAGCGTCTGGCCAGCCCCAGCCTCCCCCTCGTTGCCGTCGTTGACGTTTCGCCGATACCCCAATGCGAGGACACGGCAGTCCGTACGCCAAGGCGAGAGAATGCGCGCGGGACCGATGATTTCGCTGGCCAGCCCCCGAGCTCCGGCGGCGCCACCGGGCGCCGCGCTCTATGAGTCGCACTATCTCACCGCGGCCGATCCGGCCGGAGGCCGCGCGCTGTGGCTGCGCTACACCGCGCTCAAGCGATCCGGGGAGCCGGCGCACCCCACCACCTGGCTGACCTTCTTCGACGCCTCGGCCGGCGCGCCCCGGGCGCTGCGGGTGACCGCGTCCGAGCCGCTGGCCGACCCCGGAACGGGGTGGGCGCGATCCAGCCTGGGGGAGATGGGGCCGACCGGAGCCCGTGGGGAGCTCAGCGACGCGCCGGACACGGGGCCCGGGGCCTCGAACCCGCCCGCCCCGTCCGCCCCACGCGCGAGCTGGGACCTGCGCTGGGAGCCGCGCGCCGGCGAGGTTGCCTACCTGCCGGCGCGCTGGCTCTATGACCGTCGCGTCCCGCGGTCCAACGCTGCCGCGCTCCTGCCCGCGGCGAGCGCCAGCGGCTCCCTCGTGCTCGACGGCGACGAGGTGGCACTCGACGGCTGGGAGGCGATGGTGGGCCACAACTGGGGCTCCGAGCACGCCCATCAATGGTGCTGGATGCACGCCGGCCGCCTGGGTGCGGACGGACGGGGCTGGCTTGATCTGGCGCTCGTGCGCATCCGGATCGGCCTGCTGGTCACGCCTTGGATCGCCTCCGGCGCGATCGAGATCGACGGCCGGCGCTACGCCCCGGCGCCGCTTCACCGTGTCACGTGCGAGCGCGCCGGGGAGCGGACCATCGCCCGCGTCTCCCTGTCCGGCGGCGCGGCGGTAACGGTGGAGCTGACCGCACCGCCTGCGGGCACCGTCACCTGGGACTACGAGAGCCCGCGCGGACCTGGCCGCATCGTCGACAATTGCTCGGTGGCCGACGCACGGATCGCTTTGGTGACCACGGATGACACTCGGTCACTGACGGTGACGGGGACCGCCGCGGTCGAGCACGGGGGGACCGCGTGAGCCCGGCGGGTCGGGGCGAGGTCGGGGCCGCCTCGCGGTCGCCGTCCGAGTAGCGCGGCCGGGCACCCTCGCGGTCGTCAACGGCGGGCATCGAGGGGGCGTGGAGATTGCCCGAACGGCCGCGGCAGGTCGTCGCCGATGGTGAATTGCTCCACTATGAGGCCATTTACCATCGGCGAGGGATCCGGCGCGGTCAGTATGACTGACAAGCGGCCGCGTGATCCCTCTTCCGCCGCCACCCCTCGCCCCGCCGCCCGCTCTGGTCGCGCTGCTGGCCCGGCAATCCCGCAGTCCGATCGCCGTCGGGCTCCTCGGCATGCCCATGAGCTCGCAGGTCCGCCAGGCGACCATCGCCCCGTGGGGTCAGCGCATCTTCCTCATCCCGTATCTGCCGCCCACTCGACGGCAGCCGGCGCAGCGCCCGCCCGGGCTGCGCCGGGTGACGGTCATCCGCCAGAGGGCAGTTGCGTTTTGGCCCATGAGCAGCGGCCTGTTCATGCGTCGAGTCATCGCCGCGGGGCGGGCGTGGGCCAGCGAGAGCCGACGCGACGTCGATCGCGCGGGCGACCGGTTCGTTCCTGTTCCCCGACCGGTCTGGTACGGGCCCACCGGCAGGGTCGTGAGGCGCATCGCGAACGCGTCGTCGTGCGGGCCGCCATTGGGCAACTGCGCCTAGTCGGATAACGCCTCGGCCTCATGGGCTGCCGCACACCTGCTCGGCGTGTTGGAACGCCGGGGAGTTCACGTCGATACTCGACCCAGGGCCGGGCCCGACACCGATCAGGCCGTTGGGCGGGAACTTGGGGTCTGGGTAGCTCGGCACGCCGTGGGCGCGCATGCACTGGGCGAACTTCAGGAGGGCCGCCTTCCTGGCCGCGCTCAGCGGCGGGCGGGGGGGCGCGGCGAGGAGTGGCTTCATGCAGGTGTTCAGCGCCGATCGGAACGTCGGCGCCTTGATGTTGATGGTGGGCGGCAGCCGGGCCCCCATGATGGAGATCGACGACCCCGCCGATGGCGTGCCGCCGGGATCGGGGAACTGGGGAACGCCGTGCCCGCGCATGCACTTGGCGAACGTCACCGCTCTCGGGCCGGTTCCCGAGCCGGTCTGGGCGGAGGCGCTCGGTGCGCCGCTGCTGCCGCACGCCGCGAGGGCCAGCGCGGCCGCCCCCACCACCGGCGCCAGCAGCAATCTCGCGGGGAGCATGCGCGCGGTTCTACGGACCGCGGGCTAACACCGCGGTAACGCCGTTATGCCGCCGTTATGCGTACCGGCGTGACCTTTCGCTCCGCCTCGCGTAGTAGGTGAGCACATGGCCCGATGTGGCGGAGGAGCTGAGGTGGTTGGATAGACGGCGCACGTCAGCGCATCGCGTCCGCTGGGTCGCGGCCGTGTCGGCCGCGGTCGCCGTCCTGGGCGTCGTCGCGTCGACGGCCGGAGCCGCCGCCGCACCGGACGCCAATCTCGTCGCCGCGCGCGCCGCCGCCCAGCGGATCCTCGCCCTGACCCCGTTACCGGCGGGCGCCGTGGCCCAGTCCACCGACCCGAGTGTGGGCAGTTCGCTGAGCCAGGTCTTCGACCCGCGCGGGCCCCAGCAGGTCATCAATAGCCAGTACTGGACGGTGAGCGGAACGCCGGGGACCGTGAGCGACTACATCTACTCGCACCCGCCTGCCGGGTCTCGCTTCTACTCCCAGGCGGGCATGGGGAGGCCGCCGCCGTTGTCGCCGGGCTGGCAGGAGGAGAGAAGCTTTCCCGCTCAGCCCGGGCGGGTGACCTCAGAGCTCCTCCAGATCACCACGGCGCCCGGCAACGGCGGCGACACCGCGATCCGCGCCGACGCGATCGTGCTGTGGCGCCCGACCTGGGAGCAGATCTCCGCCGGGGCTCGGGCCGCGCGGGTCCGGTTGGACGGGTTCGCCCAGCGGACGGTCACCGGGGCGGCGCTCGCCCGCCTGCGTGCCCTTGTCAACACCGCGGCGGTGGTGGCGCCCGGCGGCTACTCATGCCCGTCCGGCTCTCCGGGCCAGGCCATCGGGATCACCTTCGTCGACGCGCGGGGGCGCTGGCTGGCCCACCTCGCCTATGACTCGGGCGACGGCTGCGGATGGATGGCGATGACCGTGGGGACGCAGCGCGGGCCCGCGCTCATCGGCGGCTATGCCCTCCTGCCGCGCCTGTGGTCCGCCCGATCCCTCATCCGCTGCGTCGCGAGCCAGCTCGCCGTGTCGATCGGCACCCCCTCGCTGCAGCCCACGCAGGGCGAGGCACAGCTGACGGTGCACAACCTCACCCATACCCCATGCAGCGTGAAGGGCGGTCCCACGATCAGTCTGCGCGCGGCGAGCGGCCGCCGACTGCCCGTCGGTCTCGCGCATCAACCGGCGGTGCCGCCGGTGGCGACCGCGACCGGTCACGGGATGCTCGCCGCCACGCTCTTGTGGTCACATCCGCGCCGGCACTGCAGCCTGCCGTCGCCCACCTCGGCGAGCGTCGGGCTGCCCGGCATCTCGCGGCCCTTCGAGGTGGCGCTCACGCCCAGCCGCGCGCGCTTGGGCCCCTGCTCGGGCCGGCTTCAGGCCTCCCCGCTGGACGGCGTCTGGACCCCCACCAGCGGCGGCACGCATTAGCCGCGGCTCGCGCGGTCGAAGCTGAAGGGCGCGAGGTCGATGGCCGGGCGCTCGCCGGTCAGCCACTGCGCCACCGCCTCCCCGATGGCCGGCGAGTGCTTGAAGCCGTGGCCGGAGCACGCCGAGACGACCATCACGCCGTCGTGCTCGGGGTGATGGTCGATGATGAAGCGGCTGCCGCGAGTGCTCGTGTACAGGCACGACACCGTCCGCAGCGGGTCGGCGCCGAGCCATGGGAGGTAGGGCTCGACGCAGCCGCGGTACATGCGCTGGATCTCAGCCCGGTCGGCCGGATGCTGCCGTCCGTCGGGCGCCGTCGTGTGCTCGTATGTCTCCGAGGCCACCTTGACGCCGCCGCCCGGGCCGTCGATGGCCGGGAAGCCGTAGAACCCGTCGAGGTGGACGAAGCCCCGCTGATCGCCGCCGATGTCCCACACGAAGCCCGGCATGTCACGCAGGGCCTCGTAGTGCTCGCGGATCGGAAACCAGAACAGCAGTTGGCGGTACACGGCGACGATGTCGCGCGCCTGCGCGACGAGATCGCCGATCCACGCGCCCGCGCACAGCAGCAGCTGTCCCGCGCTGTAGGTGTCGCGATCGGTGGTGACCGTGACGCCGCGCGCCGATGCCGTCCAGCCCTCCACGCGTTCCCCCAGGCTCAGCTGCGCCCCGTCGCGCAGTGCGAGCGTCAGCTGCGCCGCCACCGCCCGTTCGGGCCGCACGTATCCGGCCTGCGGCTCGTGATAGCCGACGGTCTGATCGTCGATGGCGAACATCGGAAAGCCGGCCCGCAGCTCGTCGTTGGTGAGGTCCCGGTGCTCGATCACATACTCGCGCGCGGCCGCCCGCGTCTCCTCCAGGAACGTGCTCGACGGGTGGGCCAGGATGACGATTCCCGGCTGGGTGAGCAGCTCGGCGCCGCTCTCGCGCTCGATCTGGCGCCACAGCTCGTGCGAGCGGCGGGCGAGCGGCACGTACTCGCGCCCCTCGCCGATCGCCAGCCGGGTGATCCGGGTGTCGCCGTGCGTCGACCCCCACGCGTGCGGGGGCGCGTACTGGTCGATCCCGATGACCGAGACCCCGCGCGAGGCCAGCTGCCGGGACGCGGCGCTGCCCATCGCGCCGAGTCCCACGACGATCACGTCGGCGGTGCGCATCGGCGCATGATCGCGGAGCGCCTCGCGCGGTGGCCGTGTGGTCAGAGCTCGAGGGTGACCTCGCCGGCGGGCACCGAGCAGCACAGGAGCGCGTGCTCGCCGTCGGGCGCCTCCAGCGGCTCGGTGGCGTAGCTGACCTCGCCGGTGAGCAGCCCCGTCTCGCAGTAGTGGCAGACGCCGATGCGGCACCCGAAGCTCACCGGGACGTCGCACGCCTCGGCGAACTCGAGCAGGCTCCCGTATCCCGGATCCCATGGCAGCGTGAGGTTGCTGCGGCTGAACGTCACCGGCGGCCCGTCCGCGGGCGGCCCTGCCGGGGCGTGCGGGGGCGGGTGTTCGCCTTCCAGCCCGGGGGCGACGATCACGGCCTTGGCCCCGAACACCTCCATCGCGACGTGCTCGGGTGTGGTTCCACGAGCGATGAGCGCAGCCGACAGCGACTGCATGAAGGCGTCGGGCCCGCACAGGTAGTAGTCGGCGTCGACGGGGATGCCCGCGGCGGCGATCGTCTCGATCGAGAGCCGCCCGATCGTGTCGAACGCCGCTCCCGGTGCCTCCCCGGGACCGGGCCGGCTGTAGCTGACGAGCCGGTGGGCACGCGACAGTGCCGCGAGCAGGCCGTCGACCTCGGCGCCGAACGCGTGCTCGCGGCCATCGCGAGCGCCATGCACCCACCAGACCTCGCGGGTCGTTTGCGCGTCGGCGAGCCCGTGGAGCATCGCCAGGACCGGGGTCGCGCCCACGCCGCCGCTGATCAGGACCACCGGCCGCTCGCCGTCGCGCAGCGTGAAGGCGCCGCGGGGCGCCGCCGCCTCCACCGTGTCGCCCACGTGGATGTGCTCGTGCAGCAAGGAGCTCCCGATTCCGTGGGGCGCGTGCTTGACGCTGATGCGATACCCGTCGTCGCCGGGGATCGTGGAGAGCGAGTAGCTGCGGATGACCGCGGCCTCGTCGGGTCCGCCGGGGCGCAGGCGGACGGTGAGGTACTGCCCAGGGCCCACCGTCCCCGGCGCTGGGCGCGCGCCGGCGACGGGCGCGAGCGTGAACGAGGTGATCGTGGCGCTCTCGCGCCGGATGTCCGTGACCGTGAGCGGCTGAAAGCCCTGCCAGGCGGGGGGCGCCGGTGTCTCAGCGGCCGGCTCGCGCTGCTCGAGCAGGGCGCGAAACGAGCCCTTCCATCCCTCGCTGAGAGCCGGGATCCGCACCGCGCGCTCGAGCATGGGTCGCGAGCGTTTGGGGAGGTAGAGCAGGCCATCGACGTCCGCGACGCTGAGCTGCTCGGGACCGCTCTGCAGCCGGATGATGGCGTCGCCGGCGGCCACCGGTCCCTCCTCCAGGACGCGCAGGTAGAAGCCCGGTCGATGGTGGGAGACCAGCAGTGAGGGCATCCGCGGCTCGTCCATTCGGATCCCCAGGCGAAAGCAGGTCACCCGGGGCTGGGTGACCTCGAAGGTGGCGCCGCCGATGCGGTAGCGGTCCCCGATGCACACCTCGTCGTCAGCGAGCCCCTCGACCGTGAAGTTCTCGCCGAACTGGCCGTAGGTGAAGTCGTGGCGTTCCAACTGCTCCTCCCAGTAGCGGTAGGACTCCAGCTGGTAGACGTAGACCGCGCGGTGCTCGCCGCCGTGCGCGGCGCGATCGGCCTGGTCGTCGCCGTCGATGTTGATCCGCCGGACCATCCGCGGTCCGTCAACCGGCTCCTTCCAGATCGCGGTGCGGACGGTCTTGCCCTCCCACGGGACGTCGCGTGGCCCCCCGACATTGAGCGACACGAGACGCCCCGCGGGCGACGGGGTCGCGTCGCGTAGGCTCACTCCGCGCCCGCTGCGTCGTCGTGCCGGCGCACGTCGGCCTCGAGATCGAGCAGGGCAGAGGGGTTACCGGCGGCCGCGCCCGCGCCCGCACTGCCCTCCGCGCCGGGGAGCCAGCGGCGCACGGCGTGGGCAAGGCACCTCGCGATGGTGTTGCGGTCTGACATCTGCGCTCCTCTCCAATCGCTCCAGGGACCGGGCGTGGCCAGATCCGGTGTCACAGCGATCAGTGCCAGGGGAGGAGCCGTTCTTACCACCGCTCGTGTCGGATCGGTCACTCAATCGGGCCCGACGTGACCGAACTCGCGCGCCGCCTCCAGCAGCCCGTCGTGGTCGGCGCGGCAGCCCGGACAGCTACGGAGGTGGGTCGCGGTGCCCGGGAACGCCGCGGTGGGATCCTCCCCGGCGAGCTCGAGATCGACGTAGGCGTCCAGGATCCCTTCACCGGCGACACAGCCGGCGTCACCGTCGGTGGAGCGCAACAGGTCGTCGAGGTGGCGCAGTTCGTCGCTCATTGTGCGACCGCGTCCTCCTCGATGACCGGATGCCCGGCGCGGGCGAGGCTCTCGCGCAGGCTGCGCCGAGCGTCGAACAGGTTCTTGTAGATCGCGTTGCGGTTGGAGCCGAGCTGGAGCGCCAGCACGTCGATCGGGACCTCATTGAGGGCGATCGCCACGAACACCTCGCGCTGGCGCTCGCTCAGGGCGCCGATCGCCGCCGACAGCGCCTGCAACTGCTCGCGCTGCTCGAGCCGATCGCCGGGCCGGGGGAGAGGCGATCGGGCAGCCGCTCCCAGCTCAGCTCCTCGGAGCTGGGCGCCTGACGGCGCCACGCATGGCGTGCCACCTTGCTGGAGACCTCGAACACCGCGAACTTGTAGGCCCAGGTGGTGAACCGGCTGAGGCCCCGAAAATCGTCGAGCCTCTTCATGATGTTCATGAGCGCGTCGTCGGCCGCCTGCTGGGCCAGGTCCTCGAACTCGGGGCCTGCGATCGACCCGAGTTGGGAGCGGCGGCGCGAGAGCTCGTGGAAGGACACCCGCAGCAGCAGCTCGTGCAGCCTGGCGACGGCCTCGTCGTGGCGGGGGTCCTCCGCGCGAAGCTGCTCCACCCACCGGCAGGACTCCTCATCGCTCCGGGCCCGGGTGGCGGCGTGCGGCTCGTTGGTCACCCCGTCGCATGCTAATCGCCTTCTCCGGACATGAGTGGCTCGTGCCATGAGCGTTCTTACCGCGGTAAGACGGCGGGCGGTGCCGCCACTGATAGGGCAGACAGGGGAGCGCACGGCTCCCCAACATGTGAGCAAGCCATGAAAGGACACCGACATGGGATTGGCGTGGCAGCAGGGACCTCTGGCATCGGGCGCGACGGGGACGTTTCTCGTCGCGGAGCCGCTCCCGCAGCGGATGCTCTACGCCGAGCCTCTGCGGCGGCGCATGCGGGTGATGTTCGGGGGCACGTGGATCGCGCAGAGCGACGACGTCGTCATCCTGCACGAGCCCGGCCGCTACCCGGTGGCCTACTTCCCCAAGGCCGACGTCGCTGACAGGGTTCTCGAGGCCACCGAGCGCACCACGGCGCACGCGGAGCTCGGACGCACGTCGTGGTACGTGGTGCGCCAGGGCGATCAGGAGGCGCCGCGCGGTGCCTGGGAGCACACCGGCCTTCCCGCCTTCGCCGACATCCTCGCCGATCGGGTGGCGTTCGCGTGGCACGCGATGGACGCCTTCTATGAGGAGGACGAGCGGATCCTGGGTCATGCTGCCGACCCCTACCACCGCATCGACATCCGCCAGAGCTCGCGTCACCTCGTCGTCCGCGCGGGGGACGAGATCGTGGCCGACACGCACCGACCGCTGGTCCTCTACGAGTCGGGCTTCGCGCCCCGCTGGTATGTGCCTCGCGAGGATCTCAGGGCGCAGCACCTGGCGCCCGTGTCGCGCCAGACGTTCTGCCCCTACAAGGGGCTGTGCGACTACTACGACATCGGCGACGCCGGCCGCGCGGCATGGTCCTACCGCGACGCCTACCGCGAGGTCGACCGCATCGACGATCTCATCTCCTTCGAGCCCGACAAGGTGATGGTCACCATCGACGGGGAACGGCTCGAGCTCGCTCCGGGACAGCAGGTCGTCGCGCACGGTCCGGACCGCGGCCTCACCCCGGAGGAGGCGATCGCGCCGGTCATGTCCTGAGGCGGCCCAGCGGCAGACGCGGCGTCCACGTCAGCGGCCGATGGCCTGCGGGAAGTTGAAGTAGTGGTGAGGGTCGACCCGCACGCGCGTGGCCTCGAGGCGCGTGCGGTTCTGGGCGTAGTAGGCGTCCTGCCAGGCCGGGAGGGTCGGGTCGATGTAGTTCTGGTACGCGCGGCCCGAGACGTGCGGGCGCAGCTTGGTCCACGCCTGGTGGATCCAGTCGGCCGTCGCCCCGACGCCGTAGTACTGGATGCAGAACAGGGGGTGGCGATGGGCGAAGGCCGTCGCGGTGGGGTCGATCCGCCCCACGGCGCCACCGTAGGCGTCGCACAGCAGCGAGCCGACGCCCGGCGCTTCGGTGGCGGCGATCATCGCCGCGCGTCCGGCCGCGTTCAGCGGGGTGGCCACGTAGTCGGACTTCGCATTGAACGGCTCGCGCGCGAGGGTGCCGCCGGGTGCGGCGTTGACGGTATGGCAGGCGGACACGCTCTTTCCGTCGCAGTTGGCGAGGAGCAGCTGAATGGCCAGGAACGGCGCCTCATGGTTCGAGCTGAGCGTGGCGCCGGGGACCGAGAGCAGCGGTCCCAGCAGTCCCGGGATGTCCCCGGCCGGCCCCAGGTACTGCCCGTTGGCGTTGATGGCAGCGGGACCGCCGGCGTTGAGGTGCAGGATCGAGGTGACCTTGTCGTTGGTGTGGGGCGCCCAGTGCTGCCACGCATCGATGGCCGCGTCGGCTGAGGGCCACGGCCACCTCACCTGGAAGTACGTGCTGCGGGCGGGCACCGGGTGGGTCCGGAAGACGAACTCGGTGACGATCCCGAAGTTGCCTCCGCCGCCGCCCTGCAAGGCCCAGAGCAGATCGGGGTCGGAGCCGTGGTCGACCGAGCGCAGGCTGCCGTCGGCGGTGACGATCTTCACCGCCTGCAGGCTGTCGATGGTCAGGCCGAGGTGACGGCTGACCAGCCCGAACCCGCCGCCCAGGGCGACGCCCGCGATCCCCACGGACGGGCAGGAGCCTCCCGGGACGGCCACGCCGTGCGGAGCCAGGCCGGCGTAGAGATCGATCAGCTGGGCGCCGGCGCCGACGGTGACCAGGCCGCTGGGCTTGTCGAAGCGGACCGCGTTGAGCCGACGGAGGTCGAGGACGATGCCGTCGGTCAGCGTCGAATAGCCCGCGTAGCTGTGCCCACCCGAGCGCGCCCGGACGCGCACGCCGTGCGCGACGGTGAAGCGGACCGCGTCACGCACGTCGGCCCCGTCGACCGGCCGTGCCACCGCCTGAGGCAGAACGTGGTCAAAGCGGGTGTTGAAGACGTGGGCCGTCGCATCGAACCCGGGATCGTGGGGCTGGAACACGTGCCCCCTGATCGCGGTCTGCAGACCGCTGGCCGGGCTCCCACTCACGCGCGGACCACGCCGCCGCTAGCCGGAGTCAACCATCAAGCCCGCGGTCATTGCTTGACCAGCGTGCCGACGGTCACGTGCGGCCAGTGGATGCCGTTGAAGTCCAGCATCACCAGCTGCGTGTACTGGAGCTGGTGCTTGTCGGGCTGGCCTCCCGTGCCCGCGATCGTCTCGATCCAGAACGTGCACTCCATCTCGGTGGCCTTGGCGTTGCCACCGGGCGGGTTGCCGCTGGTTGTCAGGAACGCCGTGTTGGCGGTGCCGCCGCCGGCCTTGATGACGTTGTGGTTGGTCGCGACGTGCAGGAACGTCCGGCTGTTCATGTGGGTGTTGTGCAGCGAGGACTGCAGCGCGGTCTGCAGCACGCTGTTGGGGTTCTTGACGATGGCCTGGGTCACTCCGGGCGCCACGAATCGGAACGGACTCGGCTGGGACAGATCGAGCTCGGTGAACGTCTGCGCCACGGAGTTGAAGTCGCTGTTGGCCGGCGCGGGGCTCCCGAAGAAGAACGGCAGCATGTTGTTGTCCGGGATGTTCTGCGGCCCGCCCTGCAGCACCTGGGCGACGCCCTGGGCGAGGATCACGGTGCCATGCGGGATCGAGCCCATGCGCACCACCGACGGCGGCTCGTTGGGATCGGTCGTGTGCGGCACGCTGGCCCAGATGCCCGGCTCGATGTGCAGTCCGGCGCCGGTGCTGGCCTCGCTGATCTGCTGCAGGTAGGTCAGCCCGAACATGTTGATGTCGGGCATGGCGAGCCCGCGGTTGGGAATCGCGCCGTTGATCGGGGTGACGACCAGCGTCTCATTGGTCATGTTGAGCTCGAGGAACCGATCCTGAGAGGCCGGGTGATGCGGCCGCCAGATCGAGTTGAACCCGTGCCCCACCCACGTCCCGGCGAGCGCCGCCAGCGCCCCCAGCGGATTCGGCGTCTGCGCGATGATGGCCTGGGCGGCCTCCGCGGTCGGCGCCTCTGGAGTGGCGAGCCCCGCAAATGCGAAGTCCGCGTCGGTTTGGATACCTGCACTCATGATGATCCCTCACGATCTCGTCGCCTCTTGGCCCGGTCCAGGCCACTGAATCATTCCCTCGCTCCGCGACGCCCGGTCGCAGACAGCCCCAACCATGCGAGCATATATTTGGGCCTCCGGTGGACGCGCGCGTGTGGGTTCTTGCACGGTTGTGCGCCATGAACCTGTGCGCAGGGCAGTGCTCCCCTTTGCAGTGGATGGCTGTGGTGGGAGGCACCGTTTTCCTGTTGGCGGGCGGGCTTGACACGGGTGCCGCGGTCGGACCCCGTTGACATACTCCGCGGATGCCGCGGCGAGTGACGAGGGACCAGGGCGACGCCGCGCCCTCGCCGACGCTGAGGTCCCAGCATGTCGAGGCCACCCGCCGCGCCGTGCTCGCCGCCGCCCGCGCCTCGTTTGGCACCAAGGGCTATGCCCAGACCTCGGTTGACGAGATCGCCGCGGCGGCCCGGGTCACCAAGGGCGCGGTCTATCACCACTTCTCGGGCAAGGAGGCGCTGTTCCGTGCCGTGTGGGCCGAGGTGGAGGCCGAGGCGACGATGCGTGCGGCGGGAGCCGGAGACCCGGAGGCGTCGCCGATCGACCAGCTCGTGGCCAAGGTGGACGCCTACCTGGAGGTTGCGCTCGATGAGGAGGTCCGCCAGATCACGCTGATCGACGGACCGGTGGTGCTCGGTCTCGAGCCGGAGGGCCCCCCTGACCAGGTGCCCGGCCACGTGGCTCTGCGGTCGTTCATCGCCGCGGCCATCGGCCGCGGCGAGCTGCGCGATCTGGATCCCGGCGTCTTTGCTCACCTTGTCGGAGGGCTCGCGCTCCTCGGCGGCCTGATGATCGCCCGTGCCGGTGATCCCGAGACGACGAGAGCGACGCTGGGGCAGGCGATCGAGCTGATGCTGAGGGCACTCGGTCCGGGCGACGGGTAAGCGTCCTGACCGCGCCGGCGCGTCCGGCTTGACATCTCACATACCAAGAGTATGTTGGCTACCTATGGAATCTCAAAGGCTTGAAACCCGGCTCGGACCTCTCGCCTGGCGGTCAACTGGTCACGGGCCCACGCTGGTGTTCTTCGCCGGCGCACTCGCCAACGGCGAGCTGTGGCGCGACGTCGTGTCCGCGCTGGAGGACCGCTACCGCTGCATCACGATCGACCTTCCGCTCGGCGCGCACCCATGGCCGCTGGCGCCGGGCGCCGACCGCTCGGCGATGTCGCTGGCCCGGCTGATGCTCGACTGCCTCGAACTGCTCGACGTCGACGACACCACGGTGGTCGTCAATGACACGGCCGGCGGACTGCTGCTGCTCTCCCTGGCCACCGGACATCCGGCGCTGGGGCGCGTGGGCAGGATCGTCCTGACCAACTGCGACAGCTATGACCAGTTCCCCCCGGACGCGCTCAAGAAGGCCTCCGCGATGTGTCGCCGGGTTCCCGGGATCGCCAGAGCCGCGTTCCGGCTTCAGGTGAGTACGGCCATCGGGCGGCGCCGGAGCGTCGCGACCGTCGTCGCCAATGGGCTTGACGCTGAGCGCGAAGCCGCGTTCTTCGGGCCCGGGCGTCGCGACCCGGGCGTGGTGGACGACATGGTCGCGGCGATGGCGGGCTGTCGCCCGGAGCTCCTCGTCGATGCCGCGGAGGCGATCCCGCGCTTTGACCGGCCGGTCCTGCTCATCTGGGGCGAGTCCGACGAGTTCTTCCCGATGGCCCACGCCCATCGGCTCGCGTCCGCGTTCCCCCAGGCGAGGCTGATCTCCGTCCCGGGGGCCAAGACATGGGTCCCGATCGACAATCCGGACGCGGTGGCGGACGGCGTCGCCAGCGTCGTGCCGGTGCCGGTCGGGTGAGCCCTAGGCGTCTCGGACGACTTCGTAGGTGAGGTGGGCCAGGCCGTCACCGACGGTCTGGGTGTCGAGAAGCCGCACGGGCAGCTTGTCGCTGGTCTCGCCGAAGACGCGCTCACCGGCGCCGAGCACGACCGGGTAGACCATCAGACGCACTCGCGCTGGCCTTCATCGTCGGCCTCCAGCATCTCCCGCCACAACGGCGGGCGGCGCTCGACTCCCGACTGCCCGCCACCGGACGCGAGCGCGCGCCGCTTCCCAACTCACAGCCCGAGCGTGACCTCGTTGCGTGCCGCTTTGCCGCTTTGCCGCTTTGCCGAGACCGTCGAGAGCGGTGACATCGACGGCATGGTCGCGCTGCTCACCGAGGACGCGTGGCTCACCATGCCGCCCCTGCCGCACACCTACCAGGGCCTCGATGCGATCGGGGCGTTCCTGCGCGGCGCGGAGGAGCGCCGCGGCGCGCCGATGCGGTTGGTGGCGACGCGCGCCAACACACAGCCGGCATTCGGGTGCTACCTGTCAGGCTCGGAGACCGAGGCCGCGCGCGCATTCTCGCTCCCTGGTCCTGACCCTCGATCGTGACCGGATCTCCGCCATCACCTGGTTTGCCGACAGCAGCCTCTTCGCGCACTTCGGACTGCCGCGGATGCTGCCCTAGCTGCCGATGCGGGCCGCCGACCGAGCAGGAATCGAGAAGCGCCGGCAGCCGACCGCAATTACAGTCGATGCGACCATCGACCTCAGGAGTGACCATGACCAGTTCTTCCACCCAAGGCATCAAGACCGTGCTGCATCCGGTGTCAGACCTGGCGGCGGCCAAAGCGGTGTACACGGCGCTGCTCGGGATCCCGCCGCAGCACGATGCCGACTACTACGTCGGCTTTGAGACCGAGGGGCAGCACATCGGGCTGGTCCCGGGCGGCGCGGCGCAGGGCATGACCTCGCCGGTTGCCTACTGGCACGTGCCGGACATCGAGGCCAAGCTGGCCGAGGTGACGGCGGCCGGAGCGACGCTGAACGAGGCGCCGCGCGACGTCGGTGGCGGCCGCCTGGTGGCCAGCGTGACCGACCCCGATGGCAACGTCCTCGGGCTGCTGCAGGACCGATGACCGCAGCGCCCCACGCTGCCGACACCCATGATCTGATCCGCGTACACGGCGCGCGGGTCAACAACCTCAAGGACATCAGCGTCGAGATGCCCAAGCGCCGGCTGACCGTGTTCACCGGCGTCTCGGGCTCGGGCAAGAGCTCGCTGGTGTTCGACACGATCGCGGCGGAGTCGCAGCGCCTCATCAACGAGACCTACAGCGCCTTCGTGCAGGGCTTCATGCCGACGCTGGCGCGGCCGGACGTCGACGTGCTCGACGGGTTGACCACTGCGATCAGCGTCGACCAGCAGCGGATGGGGGGCGACGTCCGCTCCACCGTCGGTACCGCCACCGACGCCAACGCGATGCTGCGCATCCTCTTCAGCCGCCTGGGAGAGCCGCACATCGGGTCGCCCAACGCCTTCTCCTTCAACGTCCCCTCGGTCAAGGCGCACGGGGAGATGACCATCGGCGACAAGACGGTGAGCAGGAGCTTCACCCGTGCGGGCGGCATGTGTCCGCGCTGCGAGGGACGTGGCACCGCCTCTGACATCGACCTCACCCAACTCTATGACGAGACCAAGTCGCTCGCAGAGGGCGCGATGCTCGTCCCGGGTTACAAGGCCGGCGGCTGGAACTACCGGCTCTACGCGTCGTCGGGCTTCGTGGACCCGGACAAGCCGGTTCGCAGGTACACCAAGAGGGAACTGCACGACTTTCTCCACCACGAGCCGGTGAGGATGAAGATCGCGGGCATCAACATGACCTATGAGGGGCTGATTCCGCGGATCCAGAAGTCGATGCTCTCCAAGGACCAGGAGTCGGTGCAGCCGCACATCCGTGCCTTCGTGGAGCGCGCGGTCACCTTCACCGCCTGTCCCGATTGCGGCGGCACCCGCCTCAGCGAGGCGGCCCGCTCCTCGGAGATCCGCGGGACCAACATCGCCGATGCGTGCGCGATGGAGATCACCGACCTGGCCGAATGGGTTCGCGGCCTCGACGAGCCGTCGGTGGCTCCGCTGCTGGCCACGTTGCAACAGACGCTGGACTCGTTCGTTGAGATCGGGCTGGGCTACCTCTCTCTCGAGCGTCCGTCGGGCACGCTGTCGGGCGGCGAGGCCCAGCGCGTGAAGATGATCGGCCACCTCGGCTCATCGCTCACCGACGTCACCTATGTCTTCGACGAGCCGACCGTCGGCCTGCATCCCCATGACATCCACCGGATGAACGACCTGTTGCTGCGGCTGCGTGACAAGGGCAACACGGTGCTCGTCGTGGAGCACAAGCCGCAGACGATCGCGATCGCCGACCATGTCGTCGATCTCGGACCCGGTGCCGGTACCGCGGGCGGCGAGGTCGTCTTCGAGGGCACCGTCGAGCAGTTGCGGGGCGCCGACACGCTCACCGGGCGCCACCTGGATGACCGCGCCTCCCTGAAGTCGTCGGTGCGGAGCGCGACGGGCGTGCTGGAGGTGCGCGGTGCGTCCACCCACAACCTGCAGGACGTCGACGTCGACGTCCCGTTGGGCGTGCTCGTCGTCGTCACCGGCGTCGCCGGCTCGGGCAAGAGCTCGCTCATCCACGGCTCGATCGCCGGACGCGACGCGGTGGTGCTGGTCGACCAGGCCGCGATCCGCGGCTCGCGCCGGAGCAACCCGGCGACGTACACCGGACTGCTGGACCCGATCCGCAACGCGTTCGCCAAGGCCAACGGCGTCAAGGCGGCGCTCTTCAGCGCCAACTCCGAGGGGGCCTGCCCCAACTGCAACGGCGCGGGCGTCATCTACACCGACCTGGCGATGATGGCCGGCGTCGCGACTCCCTGCGAGGAGTGCGCGGGCAAGCGCTTTGAGGCATCGGTCCTGGACCACCACCTCGGTGGCCGCGACATCAGCGAGGTGCTGGCGATGTCGGTGACCGAGGCCGAGGAGTTCTTCGGCTCCGGCGACGCCAAGACGCCCGCCGCGCACAAGATCCTTGGCCAGCTCGCCGACGTCGGGCTCGGCTACCTCAGCCTCGGCCAGCCGATGACCACACTGTCGGGCGGCGAGCGCCAGCGGCTCAAGCTGGCCAGCCAGATGGCGGAGAAACGGTCGCACGCACCCGACGTCAACATCCTGGACGAGCCGACCACCGGCCTGCACCTCGCGGACGTCGAGCAGCTACTAGGCCTGCTGGACCGCCTCGTCGACTCGGGGAGGTCGGTCATCGTCATCGAGCACCACCCGGCGGTCATGGCCCACGCCGACTGGATCATCGACCTCGGCCCCGGCGCCGGGCGCGACGGTGGCCGGATCGTCTTCGAGGGCACCCCCGCCGAGCTGGTGGCCGACGGCTCCACCCTCACCGGCGAGCATCTGGCGGCGTACGTCGGCTAGTGGGCGAGCTGGAGCCGCGGGGTCGGCTAGAGGGCGAGCTGCAGCCGGCGTCTGCCGGGGCCGGTGATGCCGTAGTCGGCGTTGAGGACCAGGCTGACGGCGTTGGCGGGCCAGAAGGCCCCGATGGGCGGGGCCTTGACCCCGGGACCGCAGGATCCACCGGACTTGCCCGGCAGGGCGATCCACGCGAACGCGTCGGCGAACGCATACCCGGTGGCGCTCGTCGGCTTGGGGCCCAGGCCGCGGCCCTTGGGACCGCAGAGGATCTCGTTGCCGTGGTGGACCCGGTCTATGGGCCGCAGTGGGCCCTGCCCGTTGTCAGAGGTCGAGACCACGAAATGGACGCCGTGCAGCGCCCGCCCGAGCTTCTGCCCGTAGGCGACCTCCGACGTGGTCCAATCGAAATGAGTGGAGTTGAGGAAGAACCCCTGGGCCTGATGGATGCCGGCGCGAGTCAGGAGCCGGGCCGCCGTCTCGTACGAGAGCGCGTCGCCGGCGCCGGCGTCGACGTAGACGACCACGTGCGGGTTCTGTTCCAGCGTCGCGATGGCGTCGTGCAACTCGGTCATGCGCGCGGCGAGCGCGCGGCCGTGCAGGCAGGGGGTGGTGATCAGCGAGTCCATCTCCAGGAACACGACGGCGCGGAAGTTGCCGATCCCGGCCGAGAGGCCGTTGATGAAACGCTGATAGGCCGCCACGCGAGCGGGTGGGTCAGCGGAGCCGCTGCGGGCGCACTGTCCGTTGACGATCCAGTAGGTGGCCAGCGTGGGGACCGACGTCGGGTCCTGGACGTCGGCGTTGCGCAGGAACTGGAAGACCGCGCCTTCGGGGCTCCGACCGTTCCAGGACCCGAACCTGTCGGTGAACGGCTGCTCGGCGATCCCCTGGATCAGCCCCGCCTCCTTGGGATGCCCGCGACGCAGCCGGCGGGCCGCCTCCGCCGCCGGGGAGTGATGGGGGTCGGCGTAGAAGCGGGCGCCGGCCAGCAGGTTTCCGGTGGCGTCGGGGACGCCCGGGAGCTCGAGCGGGTTGGTGGGGTCACGGGCCTCCACCGCGGCGTTGTGGAGGATGAAGAGCTTGGCGTTGTGGTGGCCGAGTTTCTCGGGGAAGGAGCCGTACAGGTACACCGCAGCGTGCACGGAGGGTCCGCGCCAGTCATGCGCGACGATCGGGATGGTGAAGGTGGCCTGCGCCTGGCCGGGCAGGAAGTGCAGAGTGCCGCCGACGTTCTGATAGTCGGTGCCGTCGACCGCGTTGGCGCGGTGGGTGCCATAGCGCACGTACTCGTCGCCGTGGCGCGACCCGGTGCGGTTGACGGTGACCGTGACCTGGCCGGCGGTCTCGGAGACCCGGTAGCCGGTACCTGACAGCGATACCTCCGCGTGCGCGACGCTGGTGAGGGCGAGCTGGCAGGCGCAGCCGGCCAGCAGTATGCGGAGCAAGCGGAACATAGGGCGGTCCTTTCCCTGCCACGATCGCGGTCACTCCTTTCTGGCACCTTCGTGTCGGGTCTGCGTCAGCCCGCCGCGCGGGTTTGGTAGCAATGGTCAGTGATTGCGGCAAACGCGCTGGACGGTCGTATGGGTCCATGCCCAAGTCGCCACCTGCCCGCTGGGTAGACACGGCCTCGACTGACGGTTAAGGAGCACTCGGAGGACGGCTGGTGGGGATCGTGACCGACACCTCGAGTCCCCCGCCGGTTCGCGGCTGGGCGGTGATCGTGGCGTCGTGAGCGTCGGCGATCGCGTGAGCGATCGAGAGGCCGAGCCCGACACCGTCAGAGGGGTTGAGACGCTGCTCGATGCGGGCGAAGGGCTCGAACAGGGTCGGGATCTGCTCGGCGGAGATGAGGGGCCCGGTGTTGGCGATCTCGAGCACCGCGGTGCCCGCGAGCTGGATCGTGCGGATCCCGATCCAGCCACCGGGATGGTTGTGGCGCACGGCGTTCTCGACGAGGTTGGAGACCATGCGCTCCAGCAGCACCCGATCGCCGCGGGCGAGCGCGGGCGCGAGCGCAGCCTCGATCGTGATGTGGCGCTGGTCGATGGCCGCGTGCGTGGCGTCGAGCGCGTCCTCGGCGGCCGTGGCGAGATCCATCGATTCCTGGGCGGTGGGTCCGAGCTCGCTGCTGGCGAGCGTCAGGAGCGCCTCGATGGTGGCCTCCGCGTGCTCGACCGATCGCTTGACCCTGGCCGCCATCTCCTCGAGTTGATCGGGCGTCCGGTTCGGCTTGGACAGCGTGACCTCGATCGCGGTCCGCATGGCGGTCAGGGGCGTGCGCAGCTCGTGCGCCGCGTTGGCGACGAACCGCTTCTGGCTGGTGAAGGCAGCATCGAGCCGCTCGAGCATCACGTCGAAGGTGTCGGCCAGCTGCTTGAACTCGTCATCGGGGCCGGTGAGAGCCAGCCGCTGCCCAAGCCGCAGCTCAGAGGCCCGTCTCGCGGCCTCGGTGATCGACCGCACCGGCCGCAGTGCTCGCCCGGAGACCAGCCATCCGAGGCCCACCGAGGCGATGGCCAGGATGCCGAGGGCGATCAGCGAGGCGTCCTTCAGGGCGTGGAGCGTGCTCTCGCGCTGGTTGGCGGATCCGATTCCGGTGGCGGCGATCACGCGCTTGCACTCGCCCAGCAGCGATGCCGACGTGGGAGGCGGCTTGCACAGCGCCAGCACCTGCGCATCGCGTGGCGAGATCGTCTTGGGGTTGACGGGGGAGAGCGGCGGGAGCAGGACGCGGGTCAGCAACAGGTACGTCAGTGCCAGCAGCACCGTCCCGGCAATCAGGAACAGCACGGTGTAGGTGACCGCGAGTCGCGTGCGCACCCGGGGCGGCCACACGCGCCGCCGGACGACCGAGAGGGTGGCGGGCGTCATCGCGCGCGGTAGCCCGTGCCGACGACCGTCTCGATCAGGTCGGGCTCGCCGAGCTTGCGCCGCAGGCGCGTGAGTGTCACCACCACGGTGCGCGTGAACGGGTCCGCGTTCTCGTCCCAGACGCGTTCGAGCAGCTCCTCGGCGCTGACCACTGCCCCGTCGGCCGCCAGCAGAACCTCGAGCACGCCCAGCTCCTTGCGCGTCAGCGACAGCTCCCGCCCTGCCCGGGTCGCCTGCCGCCGGGCCCGGTCGAGCACCACATCGCCCCTCACCAGCAGCGGTGCTCCTGCCGGCGCGCGGCGGGCCAGGGCGTGCACCCGTGCGACCAGCTCCTCAAAGGCGAACGGCTTGGGCAGATAGTCATCTGCGCCCAGGTTCAGCCCGTCAACCCGATCGCCGATCGCCGCCGCCGCGGTCACCATCAAGATGCGCGCGTCCGACCCGCCGTCACGCAGCGCGACGCACACGGCGTCGCCGTGCACGCCGGGCAGATCGCGGTCCAGCACGATCACGTCGTAGCGGTACACCAAACCCTTCTGCAGCGCGGAGGCCCCGTCGTAGGCGAGGTCGGTCGCGATCCCGCGATCACGCAGCCCCTGGGCGATGTCATGGGCCAGTTCGACGTGATCCTCTACCACCAGAATGCGCACCCGGACATCCTGCACCACCCCGCATCACAACGCCATCACACATCGTGACCGCGGCCAGTGTCACCGCTCCTGTTGCACCGGTGTGACCAGCGACCAGCTACCACGTGGGTCATGTTCAGAACTCCGTCGCGCCTCCCCATGGCCGCCGCCGCGCTCGCCGCCACCACCGTGATCGCCGCCTGTGGCTCAACCTCGCCCACCTCGTCCAGCGCCTCGGGCTCCGCCGGACGACCGACCCAGTCCCAATTGCAGCAGGCACAGCAGGCCGTGGTGAGGTTCGCCGGGTGCCTGCGCTCTCATGGAGTGCACAACTTCCCGGACCCGACGTCTCCCCGGGAGTTCAAGTCAAGCCTGGCGGGCAACACGTCGCCGGCAGTCCAATCGGCGGAGACGGCCTGCCGGCACTTGCTGGGTGGCAGTGGCTCGCCCAGCCAGACCGCGGCGCAGCGTCAGGCGCAGACCGTCGCCGCGCTCGCCTTCGCCCGCTGCCTGCGCAGTCACGGGTTCCGGCAGTTCCCTGACCCGAGCAGCAGCGGCGAGCTGACCCATCAGATGCTCGCCGCCGCGGGGATCGACGTCCATCAGCCGGCGGTGGTCCAGGCGGCCGACGCGTGCGTCGGTGTGACCCACGGGCTCATCACCAGAGCCGCGGTGGCCCACTTCGTCGCGGGACAATAGACCGGCGATCCGTGGCGCAGCCACGCGGGTGGCCGGATCGTCCAGAACGCGATCAGCCAGGCTCGGTCTCTGAGTGCCGAGCGCGTGCCACACCGCGACGCGGTGCGGCGCCACGCGTGCGGCGGTGAGCCGCAGCGCTCGCTCCCCCGGTCGGTCTCCGCGCCGCCGTCAGTCATAGTCGACGGCGAGCGCATAGCGCGAGTCGCGGTGCAGATCCCAGTAGCGGTCGCGGATCGCGGTCGTCATCGGCCCCGGGCGGCCCTCGCCGACGGGCTCGCCGTCCAGCATCGAGACCGGCATGACGCCGCCCGCCGTGCTGGTCAGGAAGATCTCCTCAGCGCGGTACAGCGCGCCCGCCGGAAGGTCCCCGACGTGTACGGCCCATCCGAGCTCCTCGGCGATCTCGATCACGGTCCGGCGGGTGATCCCCTCCAACACCCCCCGCGACGGAGTCAGCAGCTCGCCGTCGACGACGGCGAACACATTGAAGCCCGGGCCCTCGCATACGAGCCCGTCGCCATCGAGCAGAATCGCGAGCCACGCGTCACGGTCGTAGGCCTCGAACAGGCCGCGGACCAGGTCGCCCCAGTGGAAGTTCTTCACCGTCGGGTCGACCGATCCGGCCGGAATCCTTCGGGTGTCGCGCGCGACGATGACCTGGGTCCCGACCTGCTGCTGCTCGGGACGGACGATCCAGACGTAGGGGATCGCGTAGACGTACAGCCGCGGGGTCCATCGGCGCGGATCGCGCTCGCCCGGCTCCGGCACCCCCCGCGTGATCACCGTCTCGACGTAGGCCTCGCGCAGCCCGGACCGCCGGACGGTCTCGATGGCGATCCGCTCGATCTCCGAGCGCGGTTTCGGCAGCTCGAGGCGGATCCGCCGGCAACCCCGCTCGAGCCGGTCCATGTGATCGGAGAGCCGGAAGAAGCTCCCCTCCCAGACCCCGACGACGTCGTAGGTCAGGTCAGAGCGGACGAAGCC
Organism: uncultured Actinomycetota bacterium; assembly: GCA_963830945.1. Lineage (GTDB taxonomy): Bacteria > Actinomycetota > Thermoleophilia > Solirubrobacterales > Solirubrobacteraceae > Palsa-465. The sequence goes on from CAWHOH010000013.1 coordinate 201,052, forward strand.
CGCGTCCAGGATCGGAATCCTGGCGTCTCGGATCGGCACGTATTCGCCCTCGATCCATGCACAGCCGGCGGCGAAGGCGTTATCGGCGCCGGACTCAGTCGGGGCGGGTGACGACATGGTCATCGGAGCTCCCTTCGGTGTCCGCGGTTGACGGGCAACCGCCCGGGTGAGCGAGGATCGAAAAGATCAAATCGTATCCAATATGGGGCGACCCCCGGGGACCGTTTCGGCCCCGCCACCCGCGACTACAGGCTGTGAGGGCTGACGGATCCGTCGGTGGAGTGCATGACTGGATCCAATCAGCCTCAGTACGATCCTGCTGGAGCGCTGCGTGACTGAGCCTAACGAATCCAGGGATGCCGCCCTCGGCGCGATCGAGCTCATCGACCTCGCCGACCAGGAGAACGGCACCGGCACCGGATATGAGCCGCTGGGCCAGGCGATCGCTCGCGTGGTCAGGGAGGCGATTCACGACGGGCGCCTGCGTCCCGGGACGCCCATCCGCCAGGAGGCGCTCGCCAAGCGGCTGGGGGCGAGTCGGATCCCCGTCCGTGAGGCCCTGCGCCAGCTCGAGAGCGAAGGGCTGGTGACGCTCGTCCCGCACAGCGGCGCGCGCGTGGCCCGGCTCGACATCGCCGAGCACGTCGAGATCTATCGGATCCGTGAGGCACTGGAGCCGATCGCGATCGCCGAGAGTGCCACCCGCCTCACCGAGGAGCAGCTCGCCGAGCTGCGTGAGCTCGCCGCGCTGATCGAGGACTCCCAGTCAGATCCGAACCTGTGGATCCGCCACGACCGCACCTTTCACCTCGCCACCTACGCTGCGGCTCCCTTGCCGCGGTTGCTGAGAATGATCAACGAGTTCTGGAACTCGACGCAGCACTACCGGCGGGCGCATCTGAGCACCTTCACCGCGCAGACCTTTGAGATCATCCACCTCGAGCACCGGATGATCCTGGAGGCGCTGGAGCGCCACGATCCGGTCGACGCCGAGCAGCGTCAGCGCTCCCACATCCGGCGCACGCGGCTCGACCTCACCGCGCACGCCGAGCTGTTCGAGCAGCAGGGCTCGGGCCCGTAGGCCACCGCTCAGCGGGCCAGCAACCTACGCGCGGCGTGCGCGATGCCCTCGGCGTCGAGCCCGTAGTGACGGTAGAGGTGCGTCGGCGGTCCGATCAGGGCGTACTCGTCGGGCGGCATCCCGAGCCGCGTGAAGGCGATCCCGGCGATCCCGGCGTCGACGAGCGCGTCCGCGCAGGCGGAGGCAACGCCGCCGATCGCGTTGTGCTCCTCGGCCACCAGGAGCCGCCGGGAACGCGCCACCGCGGCGCAGAGCCCCTCGGCGTCAAACGGACGCACCGTATGCGCGTCGAGGACGTCGGCCTCGATGCCCTCCTCGGAGAGGGTCTCCGCGGCCACGAGCGCCGGTTGCACGGTGGCGCCGTTGGCGACGATCGTCAGGTCACCGCCGTCGCGCAGCGTCGCGAGCCGGCCGATCTGGAACGCCGTCTCGGTGTCATACACGTCCGGGTCGCGTCCGCGTCCCAGCCGCAGATAGACCGGACCGGGAAGGTCGACCGTGTTCGTGATCGCTCGCCGCGTGGTCAGGGCATCGCACGGGCAGACGACCGTCATGTTCGCCATGGCGCGCAGGAGCCCGAGATCCTCGGTCGCGTGGTGCGAGGTTCCGTAGAACCCCAGCGAGATCCCGGCGTGGTGTGCCAGCAGGCGGACCGGGAGGTTGGGGTAGGCGAGGTCGGTGCGCATCTGCTCGGCGCACAGCAGGCCGAGGAAGCTGGCGAACGTCGCGACGTAGGGGATGTACCCGAACGTGGCCATGCCCGCCGCCATGCTCACCATGTTCTGCTCGGCGATGCCGACGTTGAAGAAGCGGTGCGGGTGGCGCCGCGCGAAGTCCACGGTGCGGTTTGAGTACTTGAGGTCCGCGGTCAAGACCACGATCCGCGAATCGCTGTCGGCGAGTTCGGCGAGCACCTCGCCCGCGACGAACGAGCGGTTCAACGTCGCCGAGGTCCCCAGGTCCCAGGTCGCGGGATCAGACGGGGCGGGAGCGACGTAGGGCTCGCTCAACTGAGCTCCACCTCTCTCAGCGTCGCCGCGGCGTCTGACGGGGCGAGGTAGCCGAGATGCCAGGTGCGCGACAGCTCCATGTAGCTCACACCCTTGCCCTTGACCGTGTTGGCGATCACGCACAGCGGCACGTCACCGGTGGGCGGCGGCAGCGCGCCGAGCGTCGAGAGCAGCGCCGACGGGTCATGCCCGTCGACCGCGTCGACGCTCCAGCCGAAGGCGGAGAATCTGCCCGCGATCGGCTCGATCGCCATGACGTCTTCGGTGAAGCCGTCCAGCCCCATCTGATTGCGGTCGATGATCGCGCAGATGTTCCCGAGCTTGAAATGCGAGGCGGCCTGAGCCGCCTCCCACACCTGGCCCTCGTTGAGCTCCTGATCGCCGAGCAGCACCCAGATCCGGACGTCCGGGAGCTCGCGCAGCCTGGCCGCCTGTGCCATCCCGACCGCGATGGACAGCCCGTGGCCGAGCGAGCCGGATGAGAAGTCGATGCCGGGCACGCGGCGCATGTCGGGGTGGTCGCCGAGAGGGTTGCCCAGGCGGGTGTACTGGTCCAGCAGCTCCGGCTCGATGTAGCCGCGCTCGGCCAGCAGGGGGTAGACGCCGACCGCGACGTGGCCCTTGGACAGGATCAGCCGATCGCGTTCAGGCCAGTCCGGATCCTCGGCCAGTCGCATCACTCCCGAGTACAGCGTCGCCAACACCTCGGCGGCGGAGAACACGCTGGTGTAGTGACCGCTGCCGGCCACGTCGATGAGCCGGATCGTCTCGCGCCGGATCAGGTTTGCCCGCTCGCGGACCTCGGCGAGCTTGTCCGCGCGGGGCGGACCGGCAGCGCTCATTCGTACCACTCGTGAGGCGCGAGCCTGACCCGCTCCTCGTAGTCGAGGTCGTGCGTGGTCATCAGCAGGGCATCGTGCTCGCGCTCGAGCTCCTCCAGCCTGTCCCAGGAGGCGATCATCGCGTCAGGGCTCCACAGGATGCCCGGGAGCAGCCGCGCCCTCATCTTCGCCAGCAGGTAGGCGGCGTCGGCGAGCAGCATCACCACCTGGCTATCGAGCGTCACCATCAGCGACTGGTGGCCCCGAGTGTGGCCGGGGGTGCTGAGCGCGACCAGCCGGCCGTCGCCGAAGATGTCATGGTCGCCGTCGACCTGTTGCCAGTCGAGGCCGTGGTCAAAGTCGGCCCGCACGTAGATCTCGCGCTGGTAGACGGGGGGGTCCATGGCGAACGCGAGCTCCTCGCGCTGCACCAGCACCGGTGCGTGGCGCACCCATTCCAGGCCGCCGGCGTGGTCGAAGTGCAGATGGGATTGGACCACCAGGTCGACATCGCTGGGCTGCAGGTCGATCCGCGCCAGGCAACGCTCGATGTGGTCCTCCTCGGTCATCTTGACCTGGAACGACGCCGCGGCCTCCCCGAGTCGCGACTCCGGGTCGGTCAGCATCGCCGGGTGAACCCCGCTGTCAAACAGCACCGTCCCACGCGGGTGCGTGATCACGTACATGAAATACGGGTTGTAGACCTTGGTGCCCACGTGCTCGTCAAACGGGTCGAACGTGGCCATGTCCGACAGATCCCCGCCGCAGTGCAGGGCATAGAGCCGCATCGGTTGGGTCATGGGATCGCCCGTGCGGCCGCGGCCGTGTCCACCGTCTCGGCGAGCGCGCCCGAGATCGCATCGCCGATCAGCTCGAGATGCTCCGGGGCGCAGATCAGCGGCGGTGACACCGCGATCGAGCTGCTCAGCGGCCTCACCATGACGCCGCGCGAGCGCACCGCCAAACCCAGCCTCACGATCAGACCAGGGTCAGCGGCGAGCAGGTCGGCGGCCAGCTCCACGGCGCCGAGCAGGCCAAAACCGGCGCGGACCTCCGACACCGTGCCGGCGCCAAGGCCGTCGAGCGCTGCCGCATTCAGTACCTCCGCCAGGCGGCTCTCGAGATCCAGGCTGCGGGCGAGCAGTCCTTCCTCCTCGATGATGTCGAGGTTCGTCAGCGCCGCCGCGCAGCAGGTGGGGTGACCGGCGTAGGTCGTCCCCTGGCGGAACGGGCGAGCCGTCGGCTCGGTCCACAGCGGCTCGGCCACCTGGCCGCTGACGACGACGCCGCCGAGGGGGAGGTAGCCGGACGTCACGCCCTTGGCAAACACGATCATGTCCGGCGTCATGTCAAAGCGCTCGACCCCGAACCAGGTGCCGAGCCGGCCGAACCCGCAGATCACCGAATCGCAGATGAACAGGACCCCGTGGCGCCGGCACAATGCCGCCACGCCCTCGATGTAGCGCTCGCCGGGGAGCAGCACCCCGCCGGCGCCCATCACCGGCTCGCAGAAGAAGGCCGCCACGCTCTCGGGCCCGATCCGGTTGAGCTCCTCCTCCAACGCCTCGACGGAGTCATACGGGACCTGCGACACGTCGCCGACGAACGGGCCGAAGCCGGTGCGGTTCATCTCGATGCCACCGATGCTGGTACCGAATCCGAACACACCGTGGAAGCCCTCGGTCCGTCCGATCACGTGCGTCCGCTCTCCCTGGCCGAGGGCGGAGAAATGCAGCCGAGCGAGCTTGGCGGCGGTCTCGATCCCGTCGCCGCCGCCGGTGGTGAGAAACACGCGAGCGTCGTCGAGCGGCGAGAGGTCGGCGAGGCGATTGGCGAGCTCGATCGCCGGCTCGTTGGCCTGGTCGCCGAACGTCGAGTAGGCGTCGAGCGTGCGGATCTGCGCGGCGATCGCATCGGCCATCCGCGCCCGGCCGTGCCCGATGTTGGCGTACCACAGGCTCGAGGTCGCGTCGAGGTAACGCGTGCCGTCGCGATCCCACAGCCACACGCCTTCGGCGCGGCGAAGGACGAGCTCATGGCCCGCCACCTTGCTCATGTCGGAGAAGGGGTGCCAGAGCCGGTTCATGTCAACGGCGGGGACCGTCATCGGGCGGCGAGCATACCTCCCCGGTGGAGCCGGATCAACCATTTTGGATCCAACTTCGCAATCACCGCAGGGAAGGACCCGACAAAATAAGGCACTTCACCGGTTTCCGTGTCGACGAGAGGTTGACATCGGATCCAAATCGATTAGGATCGCGGCGCCCTATCGGTCACGGACGTGGCTTGCGTGGAATGAGGTCCGTGGGCTACGACCGCCCAGACCATGCACGCCGAGGAGGCGAGGATGAGCACATCGCAGGCGCCTGTCGGGATGAGCGAGACCCATGCGGAGCTTCAGCGCGACGCGATCGGGCTGCCGAGAGTCGTGGCGTTCACGGCAGCGTTCATCGGGCCCGCGGCATCGATCGCCCTCGGCCTCGTCGCCGCCTTCAGCTTCGCCGGGTTCGCGACGCCGTTCGTCGTCCTGCTCGCCTTCCTCGGGGCCCTGTTCGCCAGCAACAGCGTGGCCCAGCTGGCGCAGCGGCTGCCCAGCGCCGGTGGCCTGTACACCTACAACGCGGTGAGCCTGGGCCGTCAGGCCGGGTTCGTGACCGGGTGGATGATGACGTTCGCCTACATCCTGTGGGTGCCCTCCGGGATCGGCGCCACCGGCACCTTCTTCTCCCAGTTCTTCAATGACGCCTTCGGCTGGTCGATCAACGAGAACGTCCTGCTCGTGGTGGTGCTGGCCGTGGTGATCTTCCTCGCGTTTCGCGGCATCGCCACCTCAGCGTCGGTGGATCTCATCGTGCTCACGGTTGAGGTGCTGGTCATCGTGGCGCTCGCCGTGACGATCCTCGGCACGGGGGGGCCGGGGCTCCACGGGCTGCAGCCGTTCAACCCCTCCCACACGCTGAACCACAAGTTCAGTGACATCACGCTGGCGATGGTCTACACCGTCGTCATCTTCACCGGCTTCGAATCCGGGGCGGTCCTCGGCGAGGAATCGACGTCGCCGCGGCGCACCATCCCGCGCGGGATCTTCGGCGCCGTGACCCTCGTCGGGCTGTTCTATCTGTTCGTCTCCTATTCCGAGGCACAGGGAGTGGCCCCGAAGGCGATGGCCGCGTTTGCCGCCAACCCGGCCGAGCTCACATATCTGACCGGGATCTTCTGGAACTCGAGTTGGGCCTGGCTGATCGACCTCGTCGTCGCCCTCAGCACGATGGCCTTCGTCCTCGCCGCCTTCAACGCTGCGACGCGGATGCTGTTCGCCATGGGACGCGAGCGGATGCTTCCCCACAAGCTGTCCACGCTGTCGAAGTACAAGACTCCGCACGTCGCCGTGGCGACCGTCGGCGTGATCGCGCTGGTGGTCGGGCTGCCGGTCTCGATCAGCCAAGGCGGCTTCCTCGCCTTCGCCTACATCGGAGCCCTGTCGGGGCTGTCGCTGATCATCATCTTCATCACCGTCAGCATTGCGGTGATCGTCGCCTTCCAGCGGCGGTTCCGTGCCGACTTCAACCCGATCCTGCATCTGGTGCTGCCGGTGCTCGGAATCGCGACGTTCTCGATCCCGCTGGTCGGCACCTTCTACCCCGTCCCGGCATCGCCGTTCAACATCTTCCCCTACGGGGTGCTCGGCGTCCTGGCGCTGGGGATCGTGGTCTCCTTCTGGCTCAAGACGTCGCGGCCGGAGCTGCTCAATCGCATCGGTCGCGTGTTCCTGGTCGAGGGGCCCGAGCAGCCCTACCCGTCCGCGATCCCGCCGTCGACGCGGATCGAGGAGGGGGAGGTCCCGGCGTAAGGCGTCGGGCGAGGCCCGGCGTCAGGGACGCGTGCACTCAAGTGATAGGTTCGCTGCCCGAGCGTGCAGATCACCGACATCACGATCGCGATGCACGAGCGCTCGTCGCCCCGGCCGGCGGTGTTCGGGACCCGGGACGGGAAGCTCCCGATGGGGGTTCTCAGGATCGGGACCGACGCGGGAATCGAGGGCACGAACTTCCTGAGCTATCCGGGTCCCGGCCCGGAGGCGATCGCGCGCGAGATCGTCACCTTCGTCAAGCCGCTGCTGCTCGGCGCTGATCCGCTGGAGATCGGGCGTCATTGGCGTCGGCTGGGCGGGCTCGGCCACTTCATCAGCGCGATCACGTTGGGTGTGGTCGACGTTGCGCTGTGGGATATCGCGGGCCAGGCCGCCGGGCTACCGATTCACCGGCTGTTGGGCAACTGCCGCGACAGGCTTGGGGTGTACCTGTCATCGGCGCACCACGCGAGTGCCGAGGAGTATGCGGACGAGGCGGCCTACTGGCGTGAACAGGGCTGGCGTGGGTACAAGCTCCACCCGCCGCGCGCGCCGTGGCGCACGGACGCCCCGCCGCCGGTCTCCTTCGATGTCGATGCCTGTGCGCGGGTCCGTGAGGCCGTGGGCGACGAGATGGCCCTGATGCTCGATGCGACGTGGAGCTATTCCTACGCAGCCGCATTGGAAGTGGGGCGGAGCATCGAGGAGCTGGGTTACCTGTGGTACGAGGATCCACTCCCCGCGCTGGACATCCACGGCTACCGCCGGCTCAAGCAGCAGCTGCGGATTCCGCTGATGGCCACCGAGGTGACACCGGGCGGGCTTGAGGCTCTGGCCCACTGGATCGTGAGTGAGGCGACCGACTACCTGCGCGGCGATGTCGTCATCAAGGGAGGCATCACGGGCCTGATGAAGATCGCCCACCTCGCGGAGGCGTTCAACCTCCCGTGCGAGATCCACGATGGCTACAACGCCATGAACAACGTCGCCAACCTCCACGTTGCCATGGCGATCGACAACTGCGACTGGTTCGAGGTGCTGCCGTTCAACCGGACGGGCGATCACACCCTCGAGCATCTGAGCTACGGCGTGAGCGGTTTCCCGGTCATCGACTCCCACGGCGACATCCACGCGCCGACCGGTCCCGGCCTCGGCGTCGAGGTGGATTGGGAGCTGATCAACGCGTCCGTCACGCAGGTCATCAGCTGAGGCACGACATGCCGTCGTTGGCGACCTCCGCCGCGCGCGTGTCAGGTACCGACGAGCTCCGGCGCCCCGTACTCCTCGATGGCCGTCAGGAACGGCTGCATCTGCGCGTCGAAGTCGTCGGCGTGCATCGAGTCCACCCAGTGAAGGCAGCGGTCGACCCCCGCGTTCTCGAGCTCCTCGAACTCCTTCGCGCTCAGCGGGCAGGCGACGATCGTCACCGAGACCGTCCGGTCGGCGGCGCGCGCGTCCGATTGCAACCGCCGCACCCGGTCGGCGATGCCCGGCATGCCCACGGGCGCCCAGCCGTCGGCGTGCTCGAGCACTCGCCTCTCGGCGCTCGGGCCGTTCCCGGCCAGCAATACCGGCGGGTGGGGCTTCTGCACCGGCTTGGGCCACACCGCGATGCGGTCGAAGTTCACGTAGGGACCGTGGTAGGTGGCTTCGTCGTGCGCCCACATCGCACGCATCGCCCCCAGGCGGTCCTCGATGATCGCGAACCGCTGAGGCGGGTCTGTGCCGTGGTTTCTCATCTCCTCCAGGTTCCATCCCGCGCCCACGGCGAATTCGAACCGGCCGTCGCTCAGCACGTCGACGCTCGCCACCTCCTTGGCGCAGACGATCGGGTCGCGCTGTGCGAGCTGGCAGATGCCGGTTCCGAGGCGAATGCGCGAACTGCCGGCCGCGGCATCGGTGAGCGCCACGAAGGGATCGAGCGTCCGCCAGTAGTTGCGAGGCAGCTCGCCCATGGGGTAGGCCGATTCCCGCGACCATGGAATATGCGTGTGCTCGCCCAGGAACAACGACTCCAGGCCGAGATCCTCCACGCGCCGTGCAACCTCGGCGGGGCGAAGCGTCTCCTCGGTGCAGACCCCGCCAATTCCGAATCGCATCCTCTTCTCCTCTCTCGCCGTGCACGCGGCGTGGCGGTTCAGCGCAGGAACTCTGTGACCAGGTTGAACATCTGCTCGGGCTGGTCGCCCTGGAGGGCATGCCCGCAGTCCTCGAGCACCTCGACGCGGCTGCCCTTGATCCGGGCGGCGAACTCCTCGGCGTAGACGACCGGGACCAGCGCGTCGTCGCGGCCCCACAGCACCAGCGTCGGTACCGCGATCCGGTGCAGCCGCCGGGCGAGGCCGTGATCGGCGATGGGCCACGCGAACTTCGACGTGCAGCCGACGTTCCACGCCCCCTGCGCGATCGCCGTCGGGACCTGGTCGGGGTCGTCGGGAAGCGCCATCAGCGCCTGTGCCGCCTCGCTGTCGGGATACTTGAACAGGTAGGTGGGCACCTCCTCCGGCGGGCCCGTGATCATCTCCACCAGCCGGATCGGAGCGTCATCGCGCCATAGCCCGATCGGACACAGCAGGACCAGGCGGCTCAAAGCCTCCGGGAAGCTCGCGGCGAGGTCGGCCGCGATCATCCCGCCGAACGACATGCCGACCACCGCGGGGCGCTGCAGCCCGAGCGTCCGTAGCGCCTCCTCGTAGGCGAGCAGCAGCTCCCAGAAGGTGTAGACCTCGCGGATCGCCTGCGGCTCGCCCGGCGAGGTGCCCGGATGCTCCGGCGCATAGACGGTGTGGCGCTCGGCCAACCGGTCGAGCAGCGGCTGCCACTCCAGGCCGGGGAGCGGATGAAAGAACACCACCGGGGGACCGTCGCCGGCGACCTTGACGTGGAGGCGCAGACGACCGTCGCACACCTCCACCACCTCGTCGCGCACGTCGGCAAGACCGGTCGCCATCACGCCTCCCCTCCGGCCGCCGCGCGTGCGACGGCGCGCTTGACCTCGGATCCGCGCGGCCACCAGTGGTTTTCCCATCCCTCCTCGTCCCAGATCGGGCGCAGCCTCGGCAGCACCTCCGAGGCGAACAACGAGATGTTCTTCTCTGTCAGCTCGCGCGGCATCGACCCGTTCTGGAGCATCACCAGCAGGTTCCCGATGCGGAACTCCCTGACGAACTCCTCGATCTGATCGGCCACCGTCGCAGGACTGCCGACGATCGCCACCTGCGTGTCGACGATCTCCTTGTACGTGATGTGGCGCATCTTCGCCAACATGCCGAGGTCGCCCGGATTGCGGATCATGTGCTCGATCCCGGCCGGCTCGGCGTACCCGGGAACCGCGAAGCCCGACGCCGGGACGCCCCCGAGGCCGGAGCGGTAGTGCGCCTCCAGGTGCGCGGCGTACTCCTTCTCGGCGCGGGCATCGGTCTCGGAGACCGCCACCACCTGCAGGAACGCCAACCGATATGGGTTGCGGTCGCGCCCCTCCTTGTCCGCCATCTCCCAGTAGCGGTCAAAGACCTGGCGCCCGACCAGCTTGGGCCCGCTCCAGCTCAGATACACGAACGCGTAATCGCGCCGGAGGATGTCCAGCAGCGTGCCCGGCGAGCCGCTGCCTGGGATCCAGATGGGGGGATGGGGCTGTTGGATCGGGCGCGGCCATAGGTTCACCTGGCCGTACTTCTCGAATCGGCCGTTCCAGGCAAACGGCTCGGGCTCCGCCCACGCCTTGAGGATCAGTTCCCGGTGCTCGTTGTAGCGCTCGCGGGTCTCGATCGCCGGGATGGCGCCGTTCTGATTGGCGTCGTAGCTGAGCCCCACCGGAAAGCCGGCGATGAGCCGGCCGCCGGTGATGCAATCGAGCAGCGCGTACTCCTCGGCGACCTTCAGCGGCTCTCGCGATTTCCCCAGCGAGCGTCCGAGGATGGTGAGGGCCACATCGAGGCCTTCAGCCTGCGTGGCGTAGGCCACCGCGGCCGCCATCAGGTTGGGGTTCGGCGAGATGTCATACACCGACTGGCTGTGCTCGGTCAGACACACGCCGTCAAACCCGGCGCGGGCCGCGTGCAACAGCTCCGCGTATCCGGACTGGAGCGATTCCTGCATCCGCTCCGGCTCCACCAGATCGAAGTACGGAGTGGTCACCACCGAGCTGTAGCGATCCTCGAAGCCCGCGGGCAAGTGCCGATACGGCAGTTGCTCGAACATACTGACCTTCATCCTCGTCCTCCTCGTCCGCCGCTGGGCGCCCGTGTGAGACCGGTTATATCCGAGGGGGTCTGGGCGCGCCTGCACATCCGCGCGAGAAGTCGTCTCAATCAGTGACCCTTTGCATCGCTCGCCCAGGGCGCGGCTGGCAACTCAGGATCTGTGGGGGGCGAAGAGGGCTGCGTAGCTTGGTAGTGAGGCTCAAATGGCGACCTTTCAACGGCGGTCGACCACCGAGCTGATCGCCACCGCACCGATGATCAGGACACCGCGCACAACGTCCTGCCAGTAGTCCGGGACCGCGAGCAGGTCGAAGCCGTTGGTGATCATGCCCAGGATCAGGACGCCGAGGACCGTGCGCCAGACCGAGCCGACGCCGCCGAAGATGCTGGTGCCGCCGAGGGCCACGCCGGCGATCGCGAGCAGCGCCAGCTGGCCGCCCAGGCCGCTCATGTCGCTCGACCCCGACCCGGTCGTCGACGCGTCGATCAGGCCGGCCAGGCCGCAGGCGGCGCCGGTGATCACGAAGGTGATGATCACGGTCCGGTGGACCTTGATTCCCGAGAGCCGCGCCGCGTCGCGGTTGCCGCCGACGCCGTAGAGGTGGCGACCGAACACGGTGTAGGCCAACACGAGCTGGAGGACGATCGCGACGACGGCGAAGATGACCACGGGGTACTGGACGCCGGCGACGCGGTGCTGGCCGATGAAGGTGAAGACGCTGCTGGTCGGCGTGATCAGCAGGCCCCCCTTGGTCACTCCGACCGCGATCCCGCCGAAGGTGAGAGCGGACGCGAGCGTGGCGAGGAAGGCGTTGATGCGCAGCTTGGTCACCAGCAACCCGTTGATGGCGCCCATCGCCGCGCCGGAGAGGAGGGCGACCGGGAAGGCCCACACGACCCCCATGTGCACGGCGGCGTATGCCGCCAGCACCTCTGCCAGCACGAAGATCGACCCGAGCGAGAGGTCGAAGTTGCCGGCGATGATCGTCAAGGTCACGGCGCAGGCGGCAACGCCGATGGTCGCGTTCTGGAAGACGAGGTTGAGGAGGTTGTTCTTGGTGAGGAAGACAGGCGAGGCGATCGTGAAGTAGATGAACAGCCCGATGGCGAAGACGACGATGCCGTAGTCGCGGACGTGCTCAGCCTTGATCCGGCGCTGCCCGCGCACGCGTGGAGCAGCGATCGTGTCCGCGCTGACGCGATCCGTCGCCCCGACGGGGTCAGGGGCCACGGGATCGGGCGGCTGGGTGGCGCTCATGCGGGCGTGCTCCCTCCAAGGCCGAACGCGGCCTCCATCACGGCCTCCAACGGCGGGTCGGCGCCGAACTCGCGGGTGATCGAGCCGAGGCGCATGACGAGCACGCGATGGGCGAGCCCGAGCACCTCCTCGATCTCCGACGAGATCAGCAGCACGGCGGTGCCCTCGGCGGCCAGGTCGTTGATCAGGCGGTGGATCGCTGCGCGCGCCGCGACGTCGACGCCGCGCGTCGGCTCGTCGAGGATCAGCACGCGCGGGTTGCGGAACAGCCAGCGGGCGAACAGGACCTTCTGCTGGTTGCCGCCGGAGAGGTTCGCCACCCTCGCCGACGGGTTCGGCGGCTCGACCGACAGTGAGTGAAGGAGCGTGCGTGTCTTCACGCGCTCCAGCGCGCGGCGCAGGACTCCGAATCGCGAGGCGACGGCGCGGAGATCCGCGAACGTCGTGTTCGAGGCCAGCGAGAGCTCCATGAACAGGCCGTCGTCCTTGCGGCTCTCGGGCAGGAACGCGATGCCGGCCGCCATCGCATCCGCGGGAGAGCGGATCCGGCGCGCCGTGCCGTCGACGGCGATCGTGCCGCCGTCGATCGGATCGGCGCCGGCGATCGCGCGGGCGAGCTCGGTGCGGCCGCTGCCCACGAGGCCGGCGAGGCCGACGATCTCACCCGCCCGGATGTGCAGCGAGATGTCCCTGAGCACGCCCTTGCGCTGCAGACCGGCGACCTCCAGGACGACCGGCGCGGTCGAGCCCTGCGGCTTCTCGAAGTGCTCGGCTTCGGCGGCGGCGCCGAACATGCCGGACGACGAGGCTCTCCTCGGTCTCCGCCGCCGCCGGTCCGGTCCGGACGAGGCGCCCGCTGCGCAGCACCGTCACGGTGTCGGCGAGCTCGAGCACCTCGTCGAGGAAGTGGCTCACGTAGACGATCGTCTTGCCGCTCGCACGCAGCGCGCGGATCATCCGGTGGAGTCTCTCGGTCTCGACGCTGGTCAGCGACGACGTCGGCTCGTCCATCACGATCACCCGCGCGTCGCTCGCGACCGCGCGCAGGATCTCGACCTTCTGCTTGTCGGCGGTGCGCAACGAACCGACCTTGGCGTGGCCGTCGAGCTCGAAGCCCCACTGTGCGATGAGCTCCTCGTACTGCGTGCGCATCTGCCGCCGGTGGACCAGCCCGGAGCGACGCGGCTCGATGCCGAGGAAGACGTTCTCGATCACGCTCATCTGCGGCACCGGCGCGAGCTCCTGTGCGATCGTCGCGATCCCGTCGATGCGGGCCTCACGCGGGCTCGCGTAACGGACCGCGCGATCGTCGATGAACAGCTGTCCGTCGTCGGGGCGGATCACGCCGCCCGACGATCTTGCCGAGCGTCGACTTCCCGGCTCCGTTCGCGCCGACCAGCGCGTGCACGGTGCCTCCGGCGACCTCGACGCTGACGTCATCGAGCGCCTTGGTGCCGGAGTACCGCTTTCCGATCGAGACGAGCCGGATCGGCGCGACTGCCGTTGCACTCATCCGACGCGTGCTCGAGCTGTCATTCGCCTCGTCCTCGACCTTCCCGGGTTCACCTGCCTAATTGATTCCGCCCTCGAGCGTCCAGTCAGGCTCGAAGCTCGGGTGCGCCTTCAGGAACGGCTGGTCGATGATCGCCGGGCGGGTCGCCGGGTTGATGATGTTGACCAGGTTGGGCGTCGACTTGCCGTTCAGCGCGTCGTTGAGCGCGGCGATGCCGAGCTCCGACTCAGAGGCCGGATACAGGCCGAGGGTGGCGTACCAGGTCCCGGCCTTGACCTGGGCGACGGCCTCCTTCGCGCCGCCGTAGCCGATGATCGCGATGTTCTTGCCCGGCGTGTAGCCGCCGACCAGCTTCAGCGCGGTCACCGTCCCCGCCGCCATCTGGTCGCCGAAGGTCGCGAACACGTTGACGTTCTTGTTCGCGTTGAAGTACGTCTGGGCGACCTTCTGCGAGGCCGCCTGGTCGTACATGCCGGGGGGCAGAATCGTGAATGAGTAGTTCGACTTACCCTTGTAGTACGCCGTCATCGCGTTCTCACGGACCGTGTCGGTCGGATAGTTGGCGAGGCCCGGCAGGAAGGCGATGTTGCAGTGGCCGCTTCCCACCTGCTTCTTGCAGGCCGCGTTCATCGCGGCGATCAGGTTCGTTCCCTCCGCTCCGATCGCCTGGCCGATGGTGCTGACCAGTTTCGGGTCGGCGGTCAGGACGTTCTGGGAGGACAGCGGTCCCCAGGTGTAGTCGGCGGCCGCGACCTTGATGTTCGCCGCCAGCGCCTTGTTGACGATCGGCGTGAGCGCGACGTCGTTCAGGCCCCAGACCCAGAAGGCCTTGTACTTGCCGGTGGTGATCGCGTCCTGGATCTGCGTGGACTGCAGTTGCGGGTTGTTGTTGGCGTCGAAGGCGTCGAGCTTGATCCCCAGCTTCTGTGCCTCCGCCTGCGCGCCCTTCAACGAGGCGACCCCATACGGGCTCGGGTTGTAGTAGAAGATCGCCATCCGCGTCCCCGACGCGCTCGCCGCCGAGGAACTCGAACTGGTTGGCGCCGCCGCGGCCGCTGACGAGCTCGACGACGATCCCCCCGCCGCCGACGCGCTCGACGTCGACGAGGTCGACCCGCATCCGCCGAGTGCTGCCGCCATCATGGCCACCGCTATCGCGCCCGCGCCTATACGCGCGCGCCTAGACCTAAACATGGGTGCGACTCCTCCTCTCGACTGCCCGCGTGCCGGTCCGCGTTAGACCTTCGCCGGCTCGGCGAAGCAAACCGGTTTGATCAGCTTGCAGCAAGCACCCGCAGGTGAAAGAGTACGCAAATCGGATCGCTGGCTTCGCAATCTGGATAGCCGCCGATCGACGCCTAACTTCGGGACAACAGTATGGCTGGCGCTGAACGTCCGACGGACGATTGGCCGGGCGCGCGACCCGCGGTGAGTCTGCGCAGTCGCGATCCGGTTGACGCGAGCGCGATCGCCGCGCAGGTCTACCACGAGCACCGTCTCGCGATCTTAGGCGATCATCGCGCTCTGACGATGAGCCTGGACGCAGCGTCGCTGGGTCCGATGATGCTCGGCCCGGTCACGCTGGGCTGGCTCTCGTTCGATACTGACATCCAGGTCGACGCCGAGCCACAGGAGGACGCCTACCAGGTCAACCTCGTCAGTGCGGGACAGCTGCGCGCGTACTGCGGGTCGGACCAGATGGTCGCGACGTCGACCAGGGGCATGGTCTTCCGACCTGACAGGCCGACCGGCTTCGCGGGGTGGCGCACCCCCGGCCACATGCTCGTGATCAAGATCGAGCGACACGCGCTCGAGGACGAGCTGCGCCAACTGCTCCAGCGGCCTGTCACGGGCCCGATCGCGTTCGAGCTCGCGCTCGACCTCTCCCGCCGCGCCGCCGCCGATTGGTACCGGCTGGTGTGCACCCTCGCCACGGGACTCTTCGATCCGGAGTCGCTGTTCCGCCAGCCGTTCATGACCGTTCCCCTCGTGCACGCGGTGCTCTCGGGCCTGCTCCTCGGCGCCGACCATGACCTCCGCGCGCAGCTCGACGCGCCCGCGCGGAGCATCGGCCCAACCTCGGTCCGTCGGGCCGATGAATACATCGAGCAGCATGCTCACGAGCCGCTCACCGTCGGACAGGTGGCGTCGTCGGCGGGCGTCAGCATCCGCGCGCTGCAGCAGGGGTTCAAACGATCGCTGGGCGCCACGCCTCACCAGATCATCCAGCACACGCGCCTGGAGCGAGCGCACCACGATCTCGTCAATGCCAGCGCCGAAGAGACCACCGTGGCGAGCATCGGCGCGAAGTGGGGCTTCCCGCACGCCGGGCGCTTCGCCGCTCTCTATCACGCGCGCTACGACACCTACCCGTCGACCACGCTCAGGCGTGCCGGAATGATCGGCGCAGCACGGTGAGCCGGGGCCCCGAGTAAGCCACCCGCGCGGTGTCACGGCCGGGCCGGCTGTCTTGTCTTGTGGGTGTTGGTAACCCTCAGGCAAGGAGTTGATGATGCGAGTGTTTGTGGCAGGTGCCACGGGAGTGATCGGCAGACAGCTGCTCCCACGTCTGGTCGCCGCGGGTCATGAGGTGACGGGCCTGACCCGCAGCGGGTCAAAGCAGGCGATGATCCGTGAGCTGGGTGCTGTGCCGGTGGTGGCCGACGCGCTTGATCCCGTTGAGATTGCGGAGGCGGTGGGCAGGGCGAGGCCCGACGCGATCGTCCATCAGCTGACCGCGATCGGGCCGGTTGACACGCGCCACTGGGACCGTGATTTTGCGCTGACCAACCGTCTGCGGACGGAGGGCACAGACCATCTGCTGTCGGCCGGGCGTGCGGTCGGCGTGAGGCGGTTCATCGCGCAGAGTTACGCCAGCTGGCCCTACGCGCGCACGGGCGGGCCGGTCAGGAGCGAACAGGATCCGCTCGACCCGGCGCCCGCACGCGAGATGCGGGAGTCGCTCGCGGCGATCCGCCACCTCGAGGCTGCGGTCACGAGCCAGGCTTGGACGGAGGGGATCGTGCTCCGCTACGGCGCCTTCTATGGCCCGGGCACGTCCATGTCCCCCGGCGGCGAGCAGTTCGAAATGGTCCGTAGGCGAAAGTTCCCGTTGGTCGGCGACGGAGCGGGCGTGTGGTCGTTCATCCACATCGCGGATGCCGCCGAGGCGACCGTCGCAGCGGTCGAGCGCGGTGTGGGGGGGATCTACAACGTCGTCGACGACGATCCAGCCCCGGTGGCCGAGTGGCTGCCCGCGCTGGCTCACACCCTGGGCGCCAAGAGGCCGATGCGAGTGCCGCGGTTGGTCGGGCGGGTGTTCGCCGGCGAGGCGGGCGTGGTCATGATGACCGACATCCGCGGCGCGTCGAACGCCAAGGCCAAGCGCGAGCTTCAGTGGCGTCCGGCGCACCCCAGCTGGCGGCACGGGTTCGCGACGACCTCGCCCCCGGCGACCGTCACCGCGGAGGTCCCGGCATGAGTGAGTGGCTGGAGAGAGGCACCTCGGCCGTAGACCAGGCGCCACCGTCAGGTCCGCTCACCTGTCACATTCCCGCGCCGCATCTTGTCAAGCAGATAGCCACTCAACACGGATGCGCGGCATCCATTCGATGACGGAGACGCAACCAGTGACCGCTGAAAATCCCCACAATTCCAAGCGTTGGATGATCCTGGCGATTCTTGCGATCGCGCAGCTGATGGTCGTCCTGGACGCCACCATCGTGAATATCGCGCTGCCCTCGGCGCAACGGGCGCTTCATTTCGTCAACTCGGAGCGGCAGTGGATTGTGACCGCGTACGCGCTGGCGTTCGGCAGTCTGCTCCTGCTCGGCGGCCGGATGTCGGACGTGCTGGGCCGCAAGCGGACGTTCATCGCCGGCTTGGCGGGGTTCGCGACCGCCTCGGCGGTGGGTGGGGCCGCTCAGTCCTTCGGGATGCTGGCCGCCGCCCGCTCGTTTCAGGGCGCGTTCGGGGCGCTGCTGGCGCCGGCGGCGCTGTCGCTGGTGACCACGACGTTCACCGACCCGGCCGATCGCAACAAGGCGTTCGGGGTCTGGGGCGCGGTTGCCGGCAGCGGCGCCGCGGTCGGGCTGGTCCTCGGTGGCGTCCTGACCCAGACGCTCAGCTGGCGCTACAGCATGTACGTCAACCTCGTCTTCGCGGTGATCGCGATCACCGGCGCGCTGGTGCTGCTTGACAACGACGCGCCGGCGGTCAAGCCCAAGCTCGACATTCCCGGCGTGCTGACCGTCTCGGGCGGCCTGTTCTCGCTCGTGTACGGGTTCTCGCACGCTCACACCACCAGCTGGGGCAACCACACCACCATCGGCTTGCTGATCACCGGTCTGCTGCTGCTCGCGGCATTCGCCGCGATCGAGTCGCGCAGCGCCAATCCCCTGCTGCCGCTGCGGATCGTGACCAACCGCAACCGCGGCGCGTCGTTCCTCTCGATCGCAATCGCCGGTGCGGCGAGTCTCGCTCTGCTGCTGTTCTTGACGTACTACCTGCAGCAGGACCGCGGCTACTCGCCGATCACCACCGGCCTGGCCTTTCTGCCGATGACCCCCTTGGTGATCATCGCGGCGGTGATCGCCACCACCAGGCTCCGCCCCCGGGTCGGCCCGCGTTCGCTGGTCGTGACCGGGATGCTGCTCGGCGGCGGCGGGATGCTGTATCTCACCCGGCTGGGCATCGCCTCGAGCTACTCGACCGGCATCCTGCCGGCGCTGGTCGCGCTCGGTGTCGCGCTCGGGCTGGTGATGTCGACTTCGGTCAACAGCGCCACCCTCGGCGTCACGCCCGCCGACGCGGGCGTCGCCTCGGCGACGGTTTCGGCATCCACGCAGATCGGCGGCTCGCTGGGGACCGCGTTGCTCTCGACGATCGCCACCAGTGCTGTGGCCAGCTACATCACCAGCGCCCCTGCTCCGCCGACCGGGCGGCTCGTCGCGCACGCGGCCGTGCACGGCGACACCACCGCGTTCGCCTGGGCCGCCGCGGTCTTCGCCGTCGGCGCCGTGCTCGCGGCAGCCCTGTTCGAGCCCGGCACAAGAGCACTCACCGTCGAGGCGAGCGCTGCGTCGGCGGCCGCCCGCTGACCAACTGGCTGGCGCGCGGTGTCCGGCCTCCCGGAATCCTCCAAGGTCGCGGCCGGCCGATCCTCGGTTCCGGCCCAGGCGCTGACCCGGCGGCAGGTGCGTCGGCGGCTGCTCGGCGCCG
Organism: uncultured Actinomycetota bacterium; assembly: GCA_963830945.1. GTDB lineage: Bacteria > Actinomycetota > Thermoleophilia > Solirubrobacterales > Solirubrobacteraceae > Palsa-465. The sequence continues at coordinate 220,007 of CAWHOH010000013.1, forward strand.
CCGGCGCTGCGCTGGTGCTCGTCTCACTGGTGCTCGCGGTCCCCGGCCTGGAGAAGGTCCGCGCTTGTCTTGGGCACGCTGCGCTGGGCTGGGTGGCCGGTGGTGTCGCGCTGGAGCTGCTCTCGGCTCTGTCGTATGTGGCTGTCTTTCGCTCTGTGTTCTGCGCTCGGATGGGCTGGCGGCTGAGCTCCCAGATCGGGCTCTCCGCGCAGGCTGCCAACTCGCTGCTGTCGACCAGCGGCGCCGGCGGGCTGGCCGTCGGGGTGTGGGCGCTTCGCCGTCTCGGGATGAGCCGGGCACGGATCGCCCGCCGTACCGCCGCGTTCTTCTTTCTCACCAGCATGGCCAACGTCGCCGGCGTGATCCTGTTCGCCGCTCTCTACCTGCTCGGGATCCTCGGCCACGATCCCAACCCTGCGCTCACCTACCCATTCGGCGCCGCGGCTCTGATCGCCACCGCGCTCGTGCTGGGGCTCCCGAACGTGCTGCGGCGCTTGCCCACCCGGCCCTCACCCGCGACGCCGTCACACCGGGTCGTCTCCGCGTTGCGGCTGCTTCGCTACTCGGTCACCGAGGGCGTCCGTGACGGGCTGGCCTCGCTGCGCCAGCGGCCGCTCGGCGTCATGGGCGGGTCGCTGGGCACGATGGGCTTTGACCTCGCGGTGCTCGGCGCCTGCTTCCGCGCGTTCGGCGCCTCGCCCCCGGTCGGCGTGCTCGCGCTCGGCTACCTGATCGGCCAACTGGGCGGGAACCTACCCCTTCCGGGCGGGATCGGCGGCATCGAGGGTGGACTGGTCGGGACGTTCGCGCTCTACCACCAGCATCTGGCCACGGCCACCGCCGCTGTGCTCGTCTACCACGCGATCTCGTTGTGGACCCCGGCGCTGCTCGGCAGCGTCGCCTTCATCAAGCTGCGCAAGACCCTCGCGCAGGCCCATCACCCCGCCTCAATCTGCGTGACGCCGCCCACGAGTGTCACAGCGGGGGGTGCTGTCCCGTCATATCGGTGCAGGCGACCCTCGATTAGGAGCTGATGATGAGAGTGTTTGTGGCAGGTGCGACGGGAGCGATCGGAAGGCAGCTGGTGCCGCGTCTGGTCGCCGCGGGCCATGAGGTTCATGGCATGACGCGCAGCGAGTCAAAGCAGGCGATGCTCTACGAGCTGGGCGCCGTGCCGGTGGTCGCGGACGCGCTCGATCCCGATCAGGTCGCGAAGGCGGTGGCGCAGGCGAGGCCGGACGTGATCGTCCATCAGCTGACCGCGATCGGAGCGCTCGACATGCGTCACTTCGATCGCGATTTCGCGCTGACCAACCGGCTGCGGACCGAGGGCACCGACCACCTGCTCTCGGCCGGGCAGGCGGTCGGGGTGCGACGGTTCGTGGCACAGGGGGTAGCTGGCTTTGGCGCGTACGCGCGCACCGGCGGGCCGGTGAAGAGCGAGGAGGACCCGCTCGACCCGACGCCGGCGCGCGAGATGCGCGAGACCCTGGCGGCGATCCGCCATCTCGAGCAGGCGGTCCTGGGTGCGCGACTGGACGGAGGGGATCGTGCTGCGCTACGGCGCGTTCTACGGGCCGGGCACATCGCTGGCGCCGGGCGAGGAGCAGTTCGAGATGGTCCGCAAGCGCAAGTTCCCGGTGGTCGGCGACGGCGGCGGCGTGTGGTCGTTCATCCACGTCGCCGACGCCGCGGACGCGACGGTGGCGGCGATCGAGCACGGCACGCCGCGGCGTCTACAACGTGGTCGACGACGATCCCGCCCCGGTCGCCGAGTGGCTGCCGGCGCTGGCGCAGGAGCTCGGCGCCAAGAAGCCGATGCGCGTGCCGCGGTTCGTCGGGCGGCTGTTCGCCGGGGAGGCCGGCGTGGTGATGATGACCGAGCTTCGCGGCGCCTCCAACGCCAAGGCCAAGCGCGAGCTGGCGTGGCGCCCGGCGCACCCGAGCTGGCGGCAGGGGTTGGCGGCGGCATGACCGAGCGCGAGCGACTGCTCGACGAGCTGCGGCCGGTCGCGTTCGCGATCGCCTACCGGATGCTCGGCAGCGTCTCCGAGGCCGAGGACGTGGTGCAGGAGGCGCTGCTGCGGGTGCATCAGGCGCTTGACGGCGGGCGAGCAGATCGCCTCGCCGCGCGCGTTCGTGGCCACCGTGACCACCCGGCTGGCGATCAACGAGCTGCGCTCCGCGCGCGCCCGCCGCGAGCGCTACGTCGGCGAGTGGCTGCCGGAGCCGATCATCACCGACGGCGCCGATGATCCGGCCCGGCACGCGGAGATGGCCGACTCGCTGTCGCTGGCGATGCTGGTGCTGCTGGAGAGCCTCTCGCCCGAGCAGCGCGCCGTGCTGCTGCTGCACGACGTGTTCGACTACGCGTATCCGGAGATCGCGACGATCGTCGGCAAGAGCGAGGACAACGTGCGCCAGCTCGCGACCCGCGCCAGACGCCACGTCGAGCAGCGCCGGCCCCGCTTCCAGACGACGCGCGAGCAGCGCGACGAGCTGGCACGGCGGTTCTTCGCGGCCGCCGAGCAAGGCGATCTCGCCGGGCTCGAGGCGCTGCTGGCGCACGACGTGCAGCTGACCGGCGACGGCGGCGGCAAGGTTCCGGCGCTCGCGCGGTCGCTGCGCGGCCGCAACCGTGTCGCGCGCACGCTGATCAACTGGTTCCGCCTCGGTCGCGCGCCTTCCGGGCGTGTCGTTGCGCCCCGTCGAGGTCAACGGCGGCCCGGGAGCGCTCTTTCTCGACGCACAGCAGCGGCTGATCGGCGTGTTGGCGCTCGATATCGCCGGCGGTCAGATCACCAGCATCAGCGCGATCGTCAACCCCGACAAGCTGGCGCACCTCGGGCCGGTCGCCGACTACCGATCGCTGCTGAGATCGGCGAGATGAACCCGCCGTAGTGACCATCGATGGATCGACGGCGAGCATCCTGCGCCCAACCGGGCGCTCGATCGAACGGTGTTGGGTCGCTCGCGGGTCTTGACAGCTCTGGTGTGAGCGCTCACAATTTGCGCGGGCTGTCGCGCGTATCCAGGCGCGGGCAGGGACCGATCGCATAGGTGGCCGAGCGCGCACGCGCCCGGCCGCCCGGGTCAGTCCCAGGAGAGAAGAGGCAGAGGCATGCGCTTCACCACGAGCACGCGGCCGATCGGCCGGCGAACGCACATCGGGCGACTGGCGGCGCTGGCCGCGGTCATGGTCGCAGTCGGAACGGCCTGGCCGGCGACGGTGTCGGCGAGGACGCAGGAGGCGACGTCGCGCGCGGCGACCACGCACACGGTGTCCTACGACCACTACTCGTTCATCATCGACGGGCGGCGGACCTACCTGTGGTCGGGTGAGTTCCACTACTTCCGGCTGCCCAGCCCCGACCTCTGGCGCGACATCTTCCAGAAGATGAGGGCGGCTGGGTTCAACGCCGTCTCGCTGTACTTCGACTGGGGCTATCACTCCCGCGGCCGGGGGTCTATGACTTCACCGGCGTCCGCGACGTCGACAAGCTGCTCGACATGGCCCAACAGGCCGGGCTGTACGTGATCGTACGCCCCGCCCCGTACATCAACGCCGAGGTCGACTCCGGCGGCCTGCCCGGCTGGCTGACCACAAAGGCCGAGAGCAACCGCAGCGCCGATCCTCGCTTCCTGCAGTTCGCCTATGAGTGGATGACGCAGATCGACCGGCATATCGCCCGACATCAGCTCACCAACGGGACCGGCTCGGTCATCGCCTACCAGGTGGAGAACGAGTACTACAACGGCTCAGCGGCCGGGCGCAGCTACATGCAGGACCTGGAGAACAAGGCACGGGCAGACGGCATCACAGTCCCCCTGACGGGCAACAACAACGGCACCTTCAACTCGGGCACCGGGGAGTTGAACGTCGACGGTCCGGACTCCTATCCGCAGGGGTTCAACTGCTCCAACCCGTCGAAGTGGAACGGCGTCCCGAACATCTCCTATGACCATCCGGCCGACAAGCCGCTGTACTCGCCCGAGTTCCAGGGCGGTGCGTTCGACCCGTGGGGGGGCCCGGGATATGACAAGTGCGCCCAGCTGATCAACGACCAGTTCGCAAACGTCTTCTACAAGCAGAACATCGCCGTCGGCGCGACCGCTCAGAGCTTCTACATGACCTATGGCGGTACCAACTGGGGTTGGCTCGGCATCCCGGAGAACTACACCTCCTATGACTATGGCGCCGCCATCCGGGAGACCCGGCAACTCGACCCCAAGTACTACGAGGACAAGCTCATCGGCTACTTCACCCAGGCCGTGACCCCGCTGACGAAGACCGACCTGATCAACGCCCAGCCCCCCGACAACCCGGCGATCATCGACACCGCGCGAATCAACCCCGACACCGGGACGCAGTTCCACGTCCTGCGCCACGCCGATTCGACGTCGACCTCGGTCGACCGCACCCACATCGCGATCGACTTCAACGCCAAGCCGATCCCGGAGATCACCTACACCTACGACGACACCGACCCGACCCTGAACTACACGGGCAGCTGGTCGCACGTAGCCAACCAGAGTTACACCGGCGGTGCCTGGGTTCTCGCGGTGATCGCAACAGGGTGTTCTCGGTAGCCGCTGGCTGGTAGCCGGTTGACGAGGGCTAAGCCGGACGCGGTCGTCGTCGAGCCGGAGCTCGTAGAGCGACGGGGATGACGGCGATCGCGTCCGGGGCGCCTCCGAGGATGCCCTCCACCTCGAGGATCGGAGCGTCGATGGTCATGTTCAACGAGCGGATGCGCCCAGAGGTGATCCAGCCGTTCTGGGCGGCGTTGCAGGCCGGGGAGTTCATCAGCGAGGCCGCGGAGGGCGTCGGGACCTATCGGGTGAAGGGCCGGCGGTGGATCCTGGCCGAGAGCGGGATCCGCCCGCGTCGCGGCCGTGATCTCAAGGGCCGCTGTCTGACGTTCTCAGAGCGCGAGGAGATCGCGTTGGGTCGCGCCCGCGGGGAGTCGGTGCGGTGCATCGCTCGAGCAGCTGGGTCGCTCACCGTCGACGGTGTCGCGCGAGCTGTCGCGCAACACTGATCGTCGCGGCGAGTACCGAGCGACCAGCGCGCACGCGCTGGCGTGGCAGCGAGCCAGTCGTCCTAAGCCGGCCAAGCTGTGGGTCAACCAGCGGCTGCGAGAGATCGTCGAGGATCTGCTTGAGCGCCGGTACTCTCCCGAGCAGATCGCGGGGCGCCTGCGCGTGAAGTTCCCTGCTGACCCGGAGATGTGGGTGTCGACCGAGACGATCTATCAGTCACTGTATGTGACCTCTCGAGGCGCGTTGCGTCGCGAGCTGACCAAGTGTCTGCGGACCGGGCGAAAGCTGCGTCACCCCGGCCGCAAAGCCGGCGCGCACAACGGCCCGCGCGACATGATCAACATCGCCGATCGCCCCCAGGAGGCCGATGACCGCGCCGTCCCGGGCCACTGGGAAGGCGATCTGATGATCGGCAAGGCCAACAAGACCGCGATCGGCACGCTGGTGGAACGCTCGCACCGGCTACGCGCTGCTGGTGCACCTCCCCGACGGCTACAAGCCCGAGCAGGTCGCGCCCGCGCTCGCCGCCAAGATCCAAACGCTGCCCGACACGCTGCGTCGCTCGCTGACCTGGGACCAGGGCGCCGAGATGCGCGACTGGAAACAGGTCCGCATCGACACCGGGATCGAGATCTACTTCTGTGACCCCAAATCGCCCTGGCAGCGCGGCACCAACGAGAACACCAACGGGCTACTGCGCCAGTACTTCCCCAAAGGCACCGACCTCGCCACCGTCACCGCACTCGACCTCGACCGCGTCGCCGACGAGCTCAACGACCGACCCCGCAAACGCCTCGGCTTCTACAACCCCAACGAACGCCTCGCCGAGCTACTGTTGCACTGACCGCCAGGATCCGCCGATGCCCATGCGAACACCGAGTCGTTCTCGAACACCGCGGGCGATGCGATGAGCGTGACCTTCACCGGCACCGCAGTGCGCTGGATCGGCTCGCAGACCAACCACGGTCTCGCGGATGTCTTCATCGATGGGGTCAAGCAGGCGACGGTCGACTGCTCGGGCAACGCCGATCAGGCGGTGCTGTTCTCCAAGACGGGGTTAGAGCGACGGGGCGCCGCGCTGAGGATCGTCGTCGATGGCACGCACAGCAGCGCCTCCACCGACAACTACGTCTCCATCGACGCGATCGATATCCCCACCGCGCCCCAGACCACGCCGACCTATCCCGTGGTGCCCCAGCAGGCCGGAACCGCGATCACCCTCGACGGGCGCGACTCGCACATCATCGTGGCCAACGACAAGCTGGGAGATTCCCAGCTGCAGTACTCGACGTCGGAGATCATGACCGAGGCGACGATCGCCGGTCGCGATGTCGCGGTATTTCTTACGGTGATCCCGGCAGCGACGGTAGCAGTGTGTGTGTGTGTGTGTGCGCACACGTGGGGGG